>NZ_JAINFK010000003.1:260000-513777 GCF_019966575.1 Oricola cellulosilytica
CGCCATTCTGCGTTTTTTTTCATTTTTTTGCCAGTCGGCCCGGACGCCTTTCTGGCCCTTGCGTTAAGGGCGCGAAGCCGGCTGCGCAGACCACACTGCGAGACCCGGACCACCGTAAGCGAGGACACCCAGAAGCGCGCCGTCGGCGCGGTCCGACGCGAGCGGGCCGAACTCGCCGTCCTCTATGTTGTCCACTCTCGGCGGACTCCTTAAAATATGCCCCCCTATTGACGCTTCCTGTTCATAGGTCCGCGTTGACACATTACGGTCCAAAAGGCATGGAACAGGCGTAAGGGGAAGCCAACATCAAAAGCATAATGGCAATCACGCATTCCGCCGGACCGCAATCCCGGAGCATTGACGTCGGAAATGAGCCGCCGCTCCTCGGTGCGGGACGGAAACGCGTGCCGGATCGGCGAGAGGTTTCTCTCAGATGGTTGAGCGGCACCGCCCTCACCGGACTGACGTCCACGGTTCTGATGGGTGCCGCCTTGTTTGCCGCCTTGGACGGCCGTGAACTTTTGGCCACGCCTGCAGAAGTGGCCAGCGCCGACGTTTTGGATGCTTTCGGCAACCGGGATTTGGGGGAAAAGGGCGCGCGTGTATACAAGGCGGCCGCCTTCATTTCCGAACCCACAGACCGCCGGCGCATGAGCGTCTCGACGGTCACCCGACAGGGTGACGGCGACGTAATTCGCACCAAGCCGTTTGAACACGTGAAGATCGCACTTGCAGCAAATCACAAGACCGACCGAGCCTTTCCGCCATTCGATCCGCTCAACATCTTCTCCGATAATGAGGAGGCCGGGGGCGTTGTCGACGATGTCGAGCAAAGTCTCATTTACGGCGCGACGGTCGAAACCGAGGTCAGCATCTGGACTGCGGATTTCGACTTCAGCAAGGACATCCCCTCGAACGCCTTGGCGCTCAACGATCAGGAAGCCGAGGAAATCGTTCGGGAGACGGCGGCTATATTGACGGATGGCACGGTGCAGCTCGCATCGCTGCACTATGTGGATCCCTTGCGTTTCGGGGTCGACGACATCGGACTGGCCGCTCTTGGACTGGCCGCCACAGCCCGTGTGATTCCCCAAAACATGACCGTCGCACCGCGCCAGGACAACACGGTAGAATTCCCCGTTTTTGAGGAAGACCTGATCGAGATGACCTCCACGATGGAAATCGCCGCGGTCCTCGGGTCAACCGGATATGGCCGGGCTGCTTCCATGGCCGAAGCCTTGGAAACGCTGCTGAAGACCAAGTCGCTAAAGTCCGGCCACGCCATCCGGCTCGGGCTGCAGGATGGCCCGGCCGGTAAGGACATCGTGCGGGCATCGGTCTATTCCGGCCCGAACCACCAGCTGACGATCGCGCTGAATGACAGGATGCAGTATGTCCCGGCGCCCGAACCGGTTGGTTCGGGGATCATGAGCGACCGCGAAGGCGACGAGATGGCTCCGGTTCTGGCGAGCCGTGATCTGCCAAGCGCCTATAACGCGATATACCGCGGCGTCCTCGCCTACGATCTGCCGGAGGAGATGGCGGCGCAGATCGTCCGCATGGTTGCCGCCGATGTCGACTTCCAGAGCGCGATTCGACCAACGGACCGGCTGGAGCTGTTTTTCTCACTGCCGGAAGAAGCGGTGGCGGAGGAAGAAGATCACGAGCTCCTTTTCGTGGAGGCCGACTTCGGCGGAACAACCCGCACCTACTATCGCTACCGCTCATCCGATGGAACGGTCGACTATTACGATCCGGAGGGACGCAGCGCCCGCCAGTTCCTGCTCCGCAACCCTGTACCGAACGGGAAATTCCGCTCGGCCTTCGGCATGAGGAAACATCCAATCCTCGGTTATTCGAAGATGCACTGGGGGGTCGATTGGTCGGCGCCGCGCGGCACTCCGATAATCTCCCCGGGCGCCGGGGTTGTGAAGAAGGCGGGGTGGTCGAGCGGTTACGGCAAACAGACTCTGCTTAAGCATGCAAACGGCTACGAGACCTCGTTCTCGCATCAAACGGCGTTTGCGAAGGGCATACGTGAGGGTGCCCGCGTCCGCCAGGGACAGGTGATCGGTTATGTCGGCACCACCGGCCTTTCGACCGGTCCGCACCTTCACTACGAGATGCGGGTGAACGGCAATCGCGTTGACCCGCTTCGAGTCCGACTTCCCAAGGGGCGGGTTCTTGCCGGCGATGATCTTCAGGCCTTCAGCCGCGAACGCGACCGCATCAATGCCTTGCTGCAGAAAGAGACGCCCGACGGGACGGTTGTCGCGCAAGTCGACGGCTAGCCGGCCTCAGTTTGCCGCGCGGCCTCCCCTCTCGGTCCATGCCCGAGCGTGATCCAGGCGATGGCCGCCGACGCCAACGACATCGCCCCCACGATTGTCGCGATCAATGCGAAAGCGCGGTTGGTCGCAGCCTGATGGGCCGCTTCGGCGCCCGCATCGCCTAAGAAGAGTGAGCCAAAGGAGACACCTGACAACGCGGCTGCCTCACCGCTCGCTTCCACGCTCGAATCATAAGCGGTGGCGGCGACCAGACCCATCGACGCGACCGCGACCAATCCGGCGACACGCGAGATCGCGTTATTGACTCCCGAGGCCGTGCCGGTGTCGTCATCGGAGACCGACGTCATCACCGCAGCGGACAGAGGTGAAACGACGAGACCCATGCCGAGACCGCCCGCAAACATGAGCGGCAGCACCTGGAACCAGAGATCCTGAGACGAAGCGGACCATGCGAGGCCGAAATACGCCAAAGCGACAATCACCGATCCCGCTGTGATCATGGCCGCCGGTCCAAACCGGTCCGACTGTGCGCCCGCCCAACCCGAAAGCACGGCAATTGATGCTCCGAACGGCACGAATGCGATCGCGGCTTCCGACTCGCTGAAGCCCCAGACGCCGATCACCGTCATCGGCAGATAAAACAGAACCGCAGACAGGCCGAAATAGAGGAAGAAGGTCAGCACGTTCGCACCCGAAAAGGCAGTGATGCGAAACAGGTCGAGCGGCACCATCGGCACCTTGGCGCGCATTTCGGCATAGACGAACAGCGAAAGGAAAAGCGCTCCGGCGCCAACGAACAGGATCAGCCTCGGCGCACCCGGCACAGTGCTCTCGCCCTCCGTGCCCGTCAGCCCATAGGCGAGAAGAAACAGGGAAACCGTGACGAGCGACCCTCCGATCCAGTCGATTTCGCGTTTTGCTTCCGGCGCGTCGGGCGGCACCCGGAACCACAACATCGCCATCGCCGCCAGCCCGAGTGGCAAATTGATCGCGAAAATCAGCCGCCACGCCGGCTCGCCGCCCACCGACAGAACGAACCCGCCGAGGACCGGTCCGCCGATCGTCATGAAAGCTGACGCCGAAGCCCATATGCCGATCGCCTTCCCGCGCTTGTCGGGTGGATATGCCTTAGCGATGATCGCCAAGCTACCGGGAACCATGATCGCCGCGCCCACTCCTTGGATCGCACGGGCACCGATCAGCAAGGGGGCATTCGGCGCAAGCGCGCATACCAGCGACGCGGCAACGAAAATTGCGATTCCCGCGATGAATGTCCGCCGCAAACCATAGCTGTCGCCAGCCGCGCCACCGATCAGGATCAGCGACGACAGGAAAAGCATGTAAGCGTTGGATATCCAGAGAGCTTCCGCCAGCGAAGCCGGCAGGTCCTGCCGGATGGACGGAATTGCGATCGCGACGACACTTCCGTCGATGAAGCCCATACTCGAAGCGAGAATCGCCGAAATCAGGACGAACCGTCTGCGTTCCCGCGGGCAGAACGTCCGGCTTCCCGCCGCCCGTACCGTCTGTGCATTCGCATCCATGGCCACCTGCCGATCTCCCGGGCATGGTCCAAGCGGTAACAAAGTCCAAGCGGTAACAAAAAAGCCGCCGGCAAGCCAGCCGGCGGCTTTGGTTCGGTTGCCGTAAGCGGCTCAGAGCGCCTTCTCGAACTCCGGCAGAATGTCGAACAGGTCGCCCACCAGACCATAGTCGGCGACCTGGAAGATCGGCGCCTCCTCGTCCTTGTTGATGGCCACGATGACCTTCGAGTCCTTCATGCCGGCAAGATGCTGGATCGCTCCTGAGATGCCGCAGGCGATATAGAGTTCAGGCGCGACAACCTTGCCGGTCTGTCCGACCTGCCAGTCGTTCGGCGCGTAGCCGGCGTCGACCGCGGCGCGGCTCGCGCCGATCGCGGCCCCGAGCTTGTCGGCCACGGGCAGCATCACTTCCTCGAACTTCTCCTTCGATCCCAGCGCGCGTCCGCCCGAGATGATGATCTTGGCGCTCGTCAGTTCCGGCCGGTCGCTCTCCGCGATCCTGTTCTCGACGAAGGAGGAAAGCCCCGGATCGGCCGGCGCTGAGACAGTCGCCACCTCCGCCGAGCCGCCCTCGCCAGCGCTGTTGAAGGAGGCCGTGCGCACGGTAATGACCTTTTTGGCATCTGTTGCCTGAACGGTCTGGATCGCGTTGCCCGCATAGATTGGGCGCTTGAACGTGTCGGCGCTGACAACCTCGATAACATCCGAGATCTGCATCACGTCGAGCAGCGCCGCGACGCGCGGCATGATGTTTTTGCCGTTTGTGGTCGCGGCCGCGATCAGCGTGTCGTAATCGTCCGCCAGCGAGACGATCAGCGCCGCCATTGGTTCGGCGAGTTGCTGCTCCAGCGAAGCATCCTCGGCCAGTAGCACCTTGGACGCGCCGTCTAGCTTCGCGGCCGCCTCGGCCGCCGCCTTCGCATTGGAACCTGCGACCAGCACATGCACCTCGCCGCCGATGGCAGACGCCGCGCTCAGCGCTTTCGCGGTCTGGTCGGAGAGGGTTTCGTTGTCGTGTTCGGCAACAAGAAGAATGGCCATTTTCGTGTTCCTTCCCGCGTCCCTAGAGGACACCCGCTTCGTTTTTCAGCTTGTCGACGAGTTCCGAGACGCTGCCCACCTTCACGCCTGCCTTGCGGCCTTCGGGCTCTTCCGTCTTCAGCACCCTGAGACGCGGGCTCACATCGACGCCGTAATCGGAGGGCGTCTTTTCATCGAGTGGCTTCTTCTTTGCCTTCATGATGTTCGGGAGCGAAGCGTAACGCGGCTGGTTGAGGCGCAGGTCGGTCGTAACGATTGCCGGCATCGCGAGTGAAACCGTCTGCAGCCCGCCATCGATTTCGCGCGTCACTTTCGCATTCTCGCCTTCGATCTCGACCTTGGATGCGAAAGTTCCCTGACTCCAGCCGAGCAGCGCAGCCAGCATCTGGCCGGTCTGGTTTGCGTCATCGTCGATCGCCTGCTTGCCGAGAATTACGAGGCCCGGCTGCTCTTCGTCGACCACACCTTTCAGGATCTTGGCTACCGCCAGCGGCTCGGTCAGCTCGTCGGTCTTGACCAGAATGCCGCGGTCGGCGCCCATGGCCAGTGCGGTTCGAATGGTTTCCTGTGCCTGCTGCGGCCCGATCGAAACGGCGACGATCTCGGTTGCTTGGCCAGCCTCCTTCAGCCGGATCGCCTCTTCCACCGCGATTTCGTCAAATGGATTCATCGACATCTTCACATTGGCAAGCTCGACGCCCGAACCGTCTGCCTTCACGCGAACCTTGACGTTGTAGTCAACGACCCGCTTGACCGGCACCAAAACCTTCATTGCTCTTCACTCCCATGCTTTTCGCCGCAATCCATACGGACGCAGCGGCTGCGCGGCTTGCGCAAACTCGACATTTCCCGTCGGCACGGGAATGCCGTTTTCTTGCCCATGCGGCAAGTCCCTTTTCGGACAAGCCCTGAACCTCCGTACACGAACTAATTGACGTTTACGTGAACGTCAACAACCTCTTCCTGCACGCGCCTGCCTTACCCGCGGCCCCATGGTCTGGGCGGCGCGGATCGAGGGTTCTCGCGCGCGGCGGTTGTCCCGACCGTGACCGCGCGCGGAGTGACTATCCTCCGGTCGAACAACGGCACACCGCGTCGTCGCATGACAAGAACCAGCGCCATCCCGGTGAGGACCCCGCCCACATGCGCCGCCCATGAGATTTCATCATCCGGATAGAGAACGATTGCGGCCATTTGGTATCCGACCCACAATACCAGCGGGATGAATGCCGGCAGCCGCAGCGGGATACGCCCGAAAGCGAGCACCCAGATCAGCACCTTCGGATGCAGTAGCAGATAGGCGCCGATGACGCCCGAAATGGCACCTGAGGCACCAATGAGCGGCGCCTCCGAAGTGGGAAGAAGCAGTCCGTGGGCCAGAGCGCCCGCCGCCGCGCAAAGCAGGTAAAAGGCAAGAAAGCGAAAGTGCCCGAGCGCATCCTCGACATTGTCGCCGAACACCCAGAGAAACAGCATATTGGTTCCAAGATGCATGAACCCGGAGTGCAGGAAGGCGTGCGACACGAGTGACAGCTCTTCAGGGATCAGCACTGCCTCGGGCGGCAGTTCGGCGAAATCGTTCACCACGGCCGGGATGTAGCCAAGCGAGAAAACGGCAGCGTTGTGGAATCCCGGAACGAAATCGAGATTGAAGGCAAGATAGACAAGCACGTTTACCGCGATCAGCGCCAGCGTCACATACTGCAGCTTGATGTGCTTCAGCTGATTGGCGTCATGCAGCGGGATGAACATGGTGGGCGGCGACTCGATCGGAAAGCGATATCCGTTCCTAGCGGTTTTGGCACGTGGCCTACAAGGTGGCCCGCGACCTGCTCGAAACCGTGGGGACCGAAGCAATGTTTTTCTTGTCAACGCAATTTATCTGACTAAAGTCAGAGATCATGACGACGATTGATCCCGTTGCCCGTTTCCGCCGCTTCAGCCGCGCCGTGACGATGGAGGTCGGCGCGCTCGACACCTCGTTTCTGGGCCGCGGACGGCCGCTCGGCGCCGCGCGGCTTTTGAATGCGGTGGGTCAGGGGCGATCCGACGTGTCTGACATTCGCGACTACCTCGGGCTGGATTCCGGATTGGCGAGTCGCCTCCTCCGCGGGCTGGAGGAGGACGGGCTCGTGGTGACACTGCGGCATTCGCGAGATGCTCGCCGCCGCATCATTGAACTGACGGAGGCGGGCCGGCGGGAGTTTGCGGCCTATGAGAGGTTGTCCAATCAGCGCGCCGAACGTTTTCTCGGTAGTCACCCGAATCCGGATGCGCTGCTCGAGGCGATGGATCTTGTGGCATCAGCCATTGGCCGCGACAACATCTCCCTTGCGGAGACCAATCCGGAAAGTACGGACGCACGATACTGCTTGGAGGCGTATTATGCGGAGCTGGCGCGTCGTTTCGAGGAAGGCTTCGAGGTCGCACGATCTCGCGATCCCGAGGCCTCGGACATGGTCCGCCCGCGCGGAGCGTTTATCGTGGCGGAGTCCGACGGACTGCCAGTAGGGTGCGTCGGTCTGAAGGGCAGCGGCGGCCAGATCGCGGAAGTCAAGCGGCTCTGGGTCGCCCCTTGCGCGCGCGGCCTGGGACTGGCCAGGCACCTGATGGCCGCCGCGGAGGATGCCGCCTTGAGCCTTTCAATCACCACGTTGCGACTCGACACGAATAAGGCCCTTCCCGAGGCGATCCACCTCTATCGGAATACGGGCTGGACAGAGATCGACCGCTTCAACGACGACCCCTATCCGGATTTCTTCTTCGAGAAGCGCTTAACGCCGTAGGAAGAGTTAGCGGTTTTCGCCCGGTACCCACAGCACATCCCGGCCGCCCTTTTTGTTGACCGCGCGTGCCGCAACGAACAGGAAGTCGGACACCCGATTGATATATTTGAGCGCTTCTGCGTTGACTTGCTCGCCGGGCTTTTCCGCTAGTTCGACCATCACCCGCTCGGCGCGTCGTGCCACCGTGCGGGCCAAATGCAGCGCGGCGGCAGCCTCCGTCCCGCCGGGCAGAATAAAGGAACGCAGCGGGCTGAGATCGGCGTTCAGCGTATCGATGTCGTTCTCGATACGCGCAACTTGCGACTGGATGATGCGAAGCGGCTCGTAAGGCGGCTTTTCGCCCGTTTGGGGCGTCGCCAGGTCGGCGCCGAGATCGAACAAATCGTTCTGGATGCGCGACAGCATCGCGTCGATCTCCGCATGGCCCTTGGCCGTCTCAATGCGAGCGAGACCGATGCAGGCATTCGCCTCGTCGACAGTTCCGTAGGCTTCGACGCGGATATCGTGCTTCAGGCGCCGTTCCCCGGACCCGAGCCCGGTCGTGCCGTCATCGCCAGTCTTCGTGTAGATCTTGTTGAGCACGACCATGAATCATTCCTATCCTGCACCGCCCGACCGGGCGATCCAGATACCGATCACGATGACCACAACGGCAACGAACTGCAGAAATACGCGAAGCTGCATCATCTTGTTGGAAAAATTCCCGTCGCCGCTGCGCATCATGTTTCGCAGACCGACCATCAGCGTGGCAGCAACAGCAAGCATGACCGCCAAAGCTAGATAAAAAAGCACATCAGACATAGTGAACGTCCATGAGTTTCGTCAAACCGCTTCCGTGCACCCTTACCTAGGCTCGTGCCGCGACGAGTCTATAGAAAAGGTCGGTGGGAAGCAGCCACTTTCCGAGCGCGGCGATGCGGGTTTGCGGCGTGACATGATATCGAGATTGCGGCCTTGCAGCCGTCAGGGCGTGGCTCAGTGCGCGATAGACCGAGGCCAGCGCGCGCCCCTTGTCGTCGGGGGTGCCGCCGGCCTCGAGTTGCGCAATCCGCTTTCCGTAGGCAGCGGCATGCACGCTGCCCTCCAGGTCGATATACTTGCGGGCGTATCGCAGCGCATTGGCGGCGATCATGGATGGAACCGGTCCTGGCTCGATTAGCGAAACATGAAGGCCACTGCCCAGCAATTCCATGCGCTGCGTCAGCATGAGACCCTCGATCGCGTATTTCGAAGCGACATAGGCGCCCCGGAGCGGCGCCGGTACAAATCCCAGTACCGAGGAACAATGGATGATCCGGCCGTGCCCTTGGCGGCGCATCACCGGAACGGCAAGCGACGTCAGTTCGTGCCAGCCGAAGAAATTCGCGTCGAATTGCTCACGAAGCGCCGCGATCGGCAGATCTTCCACTGCCCCCGGCTGGCTGTAGGCGCCGTTATTGTAAAGCGCGTCTAGCCTGCCGCCCGTCGCGTTCATCACCTTCTCGAAAGCCGCCGCAATCGAATCGGGTTCGCGGTAGTCGAGATAGACTGTCTCGAATCCCTCTCCGGCAAGCCGCGCTAGATCGGCCTCCTTGCGCGCGGACGCGAACACGCGGTACCCGTCTTCACGAAGGCGGCGGGAACAGTAGCGTCCGATGCCCGTTGAACAACCGGTGATTAGAATTGCTGAACTGTGTGGCATCTTCGCGTTATGGAAATATCAACAGGATGGAGGGCTTTCCCATATTCGCATTGGCATGGCAACGCGCTGGGGAATCCGATGCTTAAGCGGATCGTCGCTGTAAAGCGTGTCACCTACGACGCGTTTGGCCATTTCAACGCGACGGACGGATGGGCCCTTGCCAGCCACGTTGCCCTGTCGACTCTGCTCGCCATTTTTCCCTTCCTCATTTTCGCCACCACGCTCGCCGGCTTTCTGGGCGCCGAACGGTTTACCGAGACGGCTGTCCACCTGGTTTTCGACACCTGGCCGGAGAGGATCGCCTCGCCGATCGCCCGCGAGGTGGAAAACGTTCTGACGGTGCAGCGCGGCGGGCTGATGACGATCTCGGTTCTCGCGGCGGCATTCTTCGCCTCTAACGGCATCGAGGCCTTGCGCGTGGCGCTCAACCGCGCCTATCGCGTCGACGAATCCCGGCCGATCTGGGTAATCCGGCTGCAAAGCCTCGGTTTTGTCATCATCGCCACCTTCAGTTTCATGGCCATCAGCTTTCTCCTGGTCCTCGCGCCGCTGGCATTCCGGATCGCCCGGCAATGGGTGCCTGGAATCGAGGCGCTGTCGGTCTCCATCGGGGTATTGCGTTTCACCGTGGCGCTGGTGGTCCTGATTGGCGGTTTGTTCGTGGCGCACAAATGGCTGCCCGCTGGCAGACGCTCGTTCGGGTCGCTGGTTCCGGGGATCGCGCTGACAATGGTCGCCTGGGTACTCGGCGCCACCCTGTTCGCCACCTATCTCGAGAGCTTCGCCGTCTACGTGACCACCTATGCCGGCCTGGCGTCGATTATGATCGCGCTGGTTTTCCTCTACATAATCTCCGCCATCTTCATTCTCGGCGCTGAAATCAACGCTGCAATCATCCGTTACCGCGAGGCTCGCGCCTTGGTGACCAGCGCGCGTACCGAGTCGCTGACGAAGCGTCGTCGCCTCCGCCGGAGAAAAAGCCCGCGCCGTTAAAATTGGACGCTTCCGGTCAACAACAAATAAAGACCGGCAGGTGATATTAACGACTGATGAACGAAAGCGTGGTGGGACAGCTATGATAGCTGGCATGGACACGACGACGCTCCTGATGATCGGATTGATCGTCTGCGCGGGGGCATATTTTATCGCTTCGGCGATGGATGGCGTGATGGGCGCTGACGGTTTCGGTACGGTACCCAACATGGTCATTCTGCTCGTAGGGGGATTTCTCGGCCTCTACCTGATGAACTGGATCCACATTCCGTTGGGTGACCCGACAATGCAGGCTGTTGCAGGCATCACCGGCGCGTTTGTATCGCTTGCTTTCCTGGCAACTATCAAGGCGATCGCCAGCCGCCTCGGCTACTAAGGCCCTTTACCGCGCATCGGTTTCGTGAAATTGCGGACGGGTGGCGCACGTATTCGAGATCGTTCTCCCCGTCTTTGGCATCTGCCTTCTTGGCTATCTCGCTATATCGGTCAAACTCCTGACGATCGATACCGGTGATGCGCTCGCCCGTTATGTTTTTGTCATCGCGGTACCGGCCCTCCTGTTTTCCAGTCTCGCCACCGGAACCTTCGACGCCGCCAGCGCCGCGCAACTCTGGCTGGCCTATTTTGGCGGCGTGGCGGTCACTTGGATCGTCGCCTCGATCATGATCCGGGTCGTGTTTAAGCGCGATTACAAGGCGAGCATCATCGCCGGCATAGCAGCATCCTTCGCAAACACGGTGTTGATCGGCATTCCTCTCGTGCAGCGCGCATATGGCGACGAACTGACCCAGGTCCTGTTCCTCATTGTCTCAATCCACCTGCCGATGATGCTGCTCGCCGCAAGTCTGCTGGTGGAGTATGCAGCCTATGCGGACGACCCGGGTTACGGGTTCCATCCATACGAGATCGCCCTGCGCGTGCTGAAAAACCTCGCCACCAATGCCATCGTCGTGGGAATTGTCGCCGGGGCGCTCTGGCGCCTGACGGGCCTGCCGCTTTCGGGACCGCCGGCCACTATCGTCGAATGGCTCGGACGCACCGCCGGACCGCTGGCTCTGTTTTCGCTCGGCATGAGCCTGCACAAATACGGGATCGCCTCCAACATAAAGCAGGCTTCGCTCATCACCGCCATGTCATTGGTGTTCATGCCCGCAGTCGTGCTCGCGATCGGCATTTCCCTTCCGGGGCTACCCATTGAATGGGTCCGGGTCGCGGTGATGACAGCGGCATGTCCCACGGGGGTAAATGCCTATCTGTTTGCCACTCACTTCAGGACCGCCGAGGGGCTGTCAACGAATGTAATCATGATGAGCACCGCGTTCGGCGCGGTCACGATCGCATTCTGGCTGGCGGTTGCAGCGGCGCTATAGGCTGACCATCCGCCGGATATCGCCGGGTGTCGCCCCGGCCTCACGCAAGGCCGAGAGGCTCGTGTCCCGGTTGGTCTTCGACAGCTTGCGGCCGTCTGCTCCCAACACGAGGTCGTGGTGATGATACAACGGCCGCGTCAGCCCAAGGAGTTCCTGCAGCACCACATGCACGGCCGTCGCGTGAAAGAGATCGCGGCCGCGCACGATATCGGTAACCCCTTGCAAGGCGTCGTCAACCACGACGGACAGGTTGTAGCTCGTCGGCGTATCGCGCCGCGCGACCACCACATCGCCCCACGCTGCAGGATTGCCCTGCACGGTCCCGGTTTCTCCCTCCGGTCCCGCGCCGGTCTCCTCCCAGCGACAGTCAGATCCAATTCGTTCGAGCGCCGCTTTCATGTCCAGGCGAAGAACATGGGGTTGGTCCCCGCTCCCGGTTTCAAACCGCCCGCCCGGATAGAGTGGCGCGCCATCGGGATCGCGCGGCCATGGCCCGGCCTTGGACTCATGCGCCTCGACCAGACGACGCGCCTCGGAGCGGCTGAGGAACGACCGGTAGACGATTCCCTCGGCTTCCAGCAGATCGAGCGACTGCCGGTAATCGGCGAAATGTTCGGATTGGCGCCTTATGACGTCATCCCATTCGATGCCGAGCCACTGTAAATCCTCACAGATACCCTGCTCGAACGCTGGCGTGCAGCGTTCGACGTCGATATCCTCCATGCGCAGCAGGAAGGCACCGCCCGTTTGACGCGCCATCTCGAAATTGACCAGCGCCGAATAGGCATGCCCGAGATGGAGCCTGCCGTTCGGGCTCGGCGCAAATCGGAAAACGGCTCCGGATCGGTTCATCGGGTTTCAGACAATCGATTCAAGGCAGTCGGTTAGGAGTGGTGTGACGAACGAAGACCGGGAAATGGCGCTCCGCAATGCAGCCGATCAACAGTGAAAGCGATATCGCGCGCGGACTGCAAGCCCTTCGCCGATGCGATTCCCGTTTGGGGGCCGTCATTGACGAAAGCGGTCCCGTTCCCTTGCGGCGCTCAAGGCCGGGCTTTGAGAGTCTCGCATCCATCGTCGTCTCCCAGCAGGTTTCGAAGCAGAGCGCCGACGCGATCTGGGGTCGGTTGACCACGCTGATCGACCCGCTCCAACCCGAACCCTTCCTGGCCGGCGGCCCGGATATCTGGCGTAAGGCAGGACTGTCGCGTCCAAAACAGCGCACGCTTGTCGCCGTCAGCGAAGGGGTCCTCTCGGGCGATCTCGATCTCGATCAGCTGTGCCGGGTCGATGGCGAAGCGGCGATCGGAAGACTGACCGCGGTCAAGGGAATCGGCCCATGGACCGCCGAGATCTACCTCCTGTTCTCGGCTGGCCACCCCGACATCTTCCCCGGCGGCGACATTGCGCTTCAAAACGCCGTGGCCGACGCCTTCGGTATGGCGGAACGGCCAAGCGACGGCGAATTGCGGGTCATCGCCGAATCATGGTCGCCCTGGCGTGGCGTCGCTGCCAGGCTTTTCTGGGCATTCTACGCGGCCCGGCGGGGCCGCATGGTTGCCCCGCAATAGTATTCGCTTGACAACCTTCTGAAAAACAAGCGTAAATTTGTCCGGTGCTGTGATGAAGCGAATGCTTCACAAGGGTGTCACAACGCGCATACTATAAGCGCGTCCAATCGATCGTGATGCGAAGAGGTGAGCCTTGACGATTGCGGTTTCGCCGGACAGCCTTCCGGCGCTCGTACTCAACGCGGATTACCGTCCGCTAAGTTACTATCCCTTGTCGCTGTGGTCCTGGCAGGACGCGATCAAGGCAGTCTTTCTCGACCGTGTGAATATCGTCGCCGAGTACGAACACGAAGTCTCTTCACCGTCCTTCGCCATGCGGGTTCCGAGTGTCGTCTGTCTCAAGAGCTATGTGAAACCCGGTACCAACCCTGCCTTTACCCGGTTCAACGTGTTTCTTCGCGACAAGTTCGAATGCCAGTATTGCGGCGCTCCGGACGACCTGACATTCGATCATCTCATCCCCCGCCGTTTCGGCGGTCAGACGACATGGGAGAACATCGTCACCGCCTGTTCGCCCTGCAACCTGCGCAAGGGCGGCAAGATGCCCCGTGATTCGGGAATGCGGCCGCAGCAGATGCCGTATCATCCGACAGTGCACGACCTGCACAACAATGGCCGAAGCTTCCCACCCAATTTTCTTCACGAAAGCTGGATGGATTATCTGTATTGGGACGTCGAACTGGAGCCCTGAGCGGCATCCTTTTTTTGATCAGGCTGCCGGCTTCCTCAACGCGGCGTAGTACGCCCCCGCGGCGATCACGGCGCTTGCCAGCACGTTCCAGCCCGCAAACGACAGTCCGAGGAATCGTCCCGCTGCCTCGTCGCAGGAGGGCGGTGTGACGGTGTCGAGGGCGCCCAGCAAGCCTTCGGCCTCGGTCACCAGTCCGCTGGTCGCAGCCGCGCCGCAATCGGTCGGACCGGGCCACCAGCCCCACTCGACGCCGGAATGGAAGACCGCGAGATAGAACCCGTATGTCATCGCGAGCCCGACCACTCCCAAGGCCAGCCGGGCGATAATTGCTGGCCAGCGAAACGCCGCCGCGGCTGCCGCGATCAACGCCACGGGTATGGCCGCATAATATGGCTCGCGCTGTTCGAGGCACAGCTTGCACGGGATGAACCCGCCGATGTGCTCGAAGCCGAGCGCCGTTCCGACGACGGCGGTCATGGCTACAGCCAGGAAAAGTGCCGCGGTGAGATAAAAATTCTGGCGGGCCATGAGGGAAACTCCGAAGGATTGGTCCGGGCGGGTTAGCGCAAAATTTTCGGCACGACAAACCTCCCGTGAAAGCGGCGGGGGTCAGGCGGCCGTGCCGCGATTCGCTGCCCAGTCGATCAGAAAATAAAGAAGCGCCGGCCCGCCGATCGCCAGGATCGAAACCCAGACGAGGCCGATCAGGAGACCGAGCATGACGAAGATCCCGTCGCGCTCGATCAGTCCCGCCGCCGCGATTGCAACGCCTATTCCCGGCACCGTGTTGGTCAGCGGCAGCGGCACCAGAATCGACAGGCAAGGCACGATCAGCAGCGCGCCGAGAACGCGCATTCCCCTTCGCCCGGTCAGGCCCGCAAGACGCGGGTGGGCAAGGCGTTCGAGCCAGCCTGCATAGCGCTTTACCCGCGCCACCACTTCCATCAGGCCATCGACCGGCAATCGCCGCTTGCGCAGGGTTTCCGGCAGCCACGGCGCGCGCCGCCCGGCAGCCATTTGCCAGGCGAGAACCATCATCGGCAGTGCCACCAGCTGCGGCAGCAGATAGACGAATGGAAGAGTGCAGGGAAGCGCCAGAATCAGCATGAGGAGGCCGAAGGCCCGCTCCTCCATGGCGTCGCTCAGTGCGCCGAGGCTGATATGCC
Organism: Oricola cellulosilytica; assembly: GCF_019966575.1. Classification (GTDB taxonomy): domain Bacteria; phylum Pseudomonadota; class Alphaproteobacteria; order Rhizobiales; family Rhizobiaceae; genus Oricola; species Oricola cellulosilytica. Next base: position 275,135 of record NZ_JAINFK010000003.1, read on the forward strand.
CTTCGCGGTCCCGCTCGGCATCGCGAAGGATCTGTTCAATCTTGGCGAGCGCGCCCCGTGGCTCCGCACGCGCGTCTTCTCCTGAGGGGGTGTCCACGATCGCTGCATCTTTCTATTGGGTCCAGATCACCGCATAACCCGGAAATCGAAATCAATGCTAAACATTTCCGCGTTCCGGGATCATTGCGGCGGCGCGGTGGGAAATCGGCTTGACGCATCTGCACGGCGCCAATAATGCTCCCGCCGTTGCCGAACGTCGGCCCCTCTGGCGGAACTGGTAGACGCGCGGGATTCAAAATCCCGTTCCTTCGGGAGTGCCGGTTCGATCCCGGCGGGGGGCACCATCAATTCACGCGCGACCTCACCGGCTGGTGCATCCTTCTTGACTGCCGCATGGAACAGTGCATTGCGTTAGCGATGCTTCCTGCCGACGCAAAGTCCTACGACGATCTCATCAACCGCTTCCGCTGGGACGTTCCGGAGACGTTCAATATCGGCGTTGCCTGCGCGGACGCGCCGGCCGGTCGCAACCCCGACGGCCCGGCGATCATCGACTGGTCGGCCGAGGAGCCCGTCACGCTCACCTTCGGCGAACTCGCCGACAGATCCTCACGCCTCGCTGGAGCGCTAAGGGCGCGCGGCATCGCTCGCGGTGACCGCGTCGCAATCCTCCTTCCCCAGTGCTTCGAGGCAGTCATCGCCCACATCGCTGTGTACAAGCTAGGAGCGATCGCGGTGCCGATGGCGATGCAGTTCGGACCCGACGCCATCGCCTACAGGCTGACGCTCTCTGGTGCGCGGGCGATCCTGCTGGACCAATCCGGCCTTGAAAAGCTGAAGACTGCCGGGGCGGGCTTTGAGGCGCTGCAACTCGTAATCTCGGTCGGCGGCGGTGACGGCACGGAAGCCTTCGATGCGCTTGTCGCCGCCGCGCCTTCGGGCTTCACGCCGGTCGATACGCAGGCCGGCGATCCCGCGCTGATGATCTTCACCTCCGGAACGACCGGACAGCCTAAGGGCGCCCTGCACGCCCACCGTGTCCTGCTCGGCCACCTGCCCGGTGTGCAAATGCACCACGAGTTCCTGCCGCAGCCCGGCGATCTCCTGTGGACGCCGGCCGACTGGGCCTGGGCGGGCGGACTCCTGAACGTACTCCTGCCCGGCCTGTTCTTCGGCGTCCCGGTCGTCGCCGCACGAGCGCCGCGTTTCGAGGCCGAATGGGCCTTGGCACTGATGGAGCGCGCGGGCATACGCAACACCTTCCTGCCCCCGACGGCGCTGCGCATGCTTTCAACGGTCGAGGACGTCGCCGGGCGCTACGGCCTGAAGCTTCGCACCATCGGCTCAGGCGGCGAGGCGCTAGGGAAGAAGACGCTGGAATGGTGCCGCGAGACGCTGGGGCTCACCGTCAACGAGTTCTACGGCCAGACGGAGTGCAATCTCGTGCTTTCCGCCTGCCGACAGATTGATGTCCTGCGGCCGGGATCGATGGGCAAGCCTGTTCCGGGCCATCATGTGGCAATCATCAACGACGATGGGTCAGTGCTCCCGCCCGGTGCACAAGGCCAGATCGCTGTGCGCAGGCCGGACCCGGTCATGTTTCTACGTTACTGGAGCGACAATGCAGCGACGGAGAAAAAATTCATCGGCGACTGGATGACGACCGGCGACCGGGGCGTGATGGACGCAGACGGCTTTTTCCACTTCGTTGGCCGCGACGACGACGTGATCACTTCCGCCGGATACCGCATCGGCCCGGCGGAAATCGAGGACTGCCTCGTTGGCCACCCCGCTGTTGCACTGGCCGCCGTGATCGGCAAGCCCGATCCGATGCGCACGCAACTGGTAAAGGCCTACATCGTTCTCCGGAAGGCATACGCTCCGGGCGACAACCTGAAGCGCGAAATTCAATCCTATGTTAAGGCCCGCCTTTCGGCCCACGAATACCCGCGGGAGATCGAATTCATTGACGAGATGCCGCTGACGACGACCGGCAAGGTCATCCGCCGCCTCTTCCGCGAGCGCGCCGTCGCGGAAAGCGGCTAGATACACTGAGGCTGCACATCTAGCGCTTTCTGACGAATCCCTTGAGCCGGTCTCTCACCGATTTCGCGACATTGCGCGTCGAGCGATAGAGTTCGATCTGCGACGTTACCTGTCTGGTCTCGCGGTCGAGATCGGGCCTCAAACCGACCACCATTGTCGCGAATTCCCGGGTATCGGACCATATCCGCGTCATCACCGGGTGATCCTCTGCAGCACAACTGTCAGTCGTCTGAATATTCGGATCGTCGAGATGCGTCTCGGTCACCTGCAGGATCAGCAGCGTGCCAGGCGAATGGTTGGCGAGCGCCTCGTCATAGGTGGTCTTCCAAGTCCAGGCGTGACCGGCCTGTACGAAGACGATTAGCGAGGCGATTACCCTGCCGTCGAGCTTGAAGCTGTGAATACGGCAGAGGTCCCGTTCCGCCAGATTGTTGATCGCCTCGCGCGCAAAAGCGGCACGGAACCGGTCTGCCGCAAGCGAGGTTCGTTGACGTCCCTTCCAGCCGGCGTTCTCGAGCAGCAGAAATTCTTCCATCGCCACCCGTACGTCTTTCGGGCTGCGGGCGATCTCGTACTCGAACGCGCCGAGCGCCTCGAGTTGGCGGCGATGTCGCCCCAGATTTCGTCGCCCCTGCCCGCTGACGCCATCCTTGAAATACGCGACGCTATCCAAACCGCTCTCTAGAAACGGACGCCGGACCGCGCCGGTCGTCGTCACCGGAAGCCCCCGTCCGATGGCAACGCCGCGAAGCGCCGCGATGGCAGGGCTGCTCATCATGACGTCGGGCAGCACGAGTACTTTGGGAAGCGGAAGGTCCGGGTCGCCGAGCGTGGCGACGAGATCCTCGAGCGTTCGGGTCGCTTCCCGCCGCTCAACCAGAGGAGCGCCGTAAGGGCCGAACGGGTTGGCCCAGGCGCGGATCACGTCTGGCCCGATCGCGAAGCCGGGCTTCTCGATGGAGAACGGCATCAGGAAACGTGTCTCCGGGCTCTCGCCGGAACCGTCTTGCAACAACATGAGATGCACTTGCCGCTCATCCAGCCGGGACATCGCCGGAACGAGGAACCGCGGGGCGAAGAAAATGTTGGGCTCCAGCGCAAAATCGGTCACGCGGTCGATGTCTTCCAGGATATCGAACCCACTGTTTGCCGCATGGACGACGAAACGCCGCTCGTCATTGGCCAGACGGCTGACCTCGGGAAGCCCTTCGCGGGGCGGATCGCCGACGATTCCCGACAGCAAGAACGAGCCAGCGTGCAACACATTCTGTTCGATGACCGGCGAGTGAATCATACCGTCGCCTCGCCGGGTTTGCTCGGCGCGAATACGAACATCAGGACGCCGACCCGCCGGTGAACGACGAACATCAGCAGCCCGGCTTCAACGAGCGTCGCCGCCGCCGTGGCCGTGGCCGCCCCAAATAGTCCGTATCGGGGGATCAGTATCATGTTCAGGACCACGTTGAGCGCCAGTACCGCGGCAAAGATCACAGCGCAGATGTTCTGGTTACCCGTCATGTTGAGAAGGCTCTCGGCGGGGCCGATGCTGGCGCGTAGCACGACGCCCGCGACCAGGATGAACAGGAACGGGTAGCCGGCTGCGAACTCCGCGCCAAAGAGCCCCAGAAGGAACTTGCCGAGCAGCAGCACAGCGGCGCCCATCAGCAGGGATGGCCAGAACGTCCAGCGGACCGTTTGGCGCGCGAACGTCTGGAGGGAGTCCCGTTCGCCAGCGCCGCTGCGCGCGGCGAACTCCTGCGCGACGCCCGCCTTCACCGCGAAGAAAACGAAGTGCACCAGCGCCAGTGTCTTTACCGTGGCGTAATAGACGGCCACATCATCGGGCCGCATGTAAAGGCCGACCATCAGTACGTCGGCATTGGTGAGAAGGAAGAAGAAGCCCTCGACGAGGAAGATCGGCACGGCCACTTTCATCCAGGGCGCCATATCGGTCTTGCGCGGTCCTGGCGGATAGAGCGCGTCCAGATTTCGGGTAACGATCACCAGTTGCAGGAGCGCGGTCGAAAAGGTTGCCAGTACTGCCGCGATTACCGCCGTCGCTGCGGATGCGGCAAAGCCCGCGATATGCGCCGCTGCCATGAAGCACAGCAGGAGCAGCGGCCGCAGAATGTAGGTCGGTGTGAGGGCGCGCACCGGCCAGGAGTTGGCGCGTGCCGTGCCGTCCAGCACGTCGCCCAGCGACAGCATCGGCAGGCAGGTGAACGCCAGGATGAAAGGCACAACATAGTAGGACTCGATCCGTTCACCGAGCAGCAGAACCAGACCGATTCCGGCCGCGGCCACGATCGAGGCGGAAATGAAAACAAAGAGGCGGCTCGCAAGCAACAGACCGCGCAGCCGATCGAAATCCTCCTGCCTGCGGTACATCGGAAGGAACCTGATCACGGCCGTTTGAAACCCGAAGCAGGAAAGGCTTCCAAGGATGATCATCGTCGTCCAGACGAAGACGTAGATCCCGTAATCGAAGGTTCCCGTCCAGCGGGCAAGCACGACCTGGGAGAAGAACGCAATTGCCGCGCTGACGATGCGGATGGCAAAGGCTATCAGCGACATGCGGCGGGCGACCGCGGCTTCGTCGCTCCCCTGCCACGCCGCGTCGACCATTTGCGTGAGCGGCCGCATCCGCCGGTAAACCGGTGGTGCGAGAAGCTGTTCGGCTGTTTGGGTTGCAGAGAAGCGCAAGACGGAAAGTCCGCTGTGTTTCCGGTATCTTCACCAGATCTACACGCACGGATTTAAGAAACCGTTCGCCTGCCCCGTAACTGGCAAACCCGAACCGCTAACCGCCCCGCTGCCGCGCAAGAAAGGCCAGCCGCTCGAACAGGTGGACGTCCTGCTCGTTCTTCAGCAGGGCGCCGTGCAGTTTGGGCAGGGCATTCTTTGCGTCGCCGCGCAGGGTTTCGGGATCGACATCATCCGACACGAGAAGCCGGATCCAGTCCAGCGCCTCGGACGTCGATGGTTTCTTCTTCAGTCCGGCAACCTCGCGGATTTCGTAGAACTGTGTCAGGGCCGCGCGCACGAGGTTCCGCTTGATGCCGGGATAGTGGACATCGACGATCGCATGCAGCGTCTCGATGTCCGGAAACCTGATGAAATGAAAGAAGCACCGGCGCAGAAACGCATCCGGAAGCTCCTTCTCGTTGTTCGAGGTGATGATGACGATCGGGCGCGTCTCGGCGCGGATCGTCTCGCCAGTCTCGTAGACGAAGAATTCCATGCGGTCGAGTTCCTGAAGCAGGTCGTTCGGGAACTCGATGTCCGCCTTGTCGATCTCGTCGATCAGCAGGACCGTCTTCCGTCCGCCAGTGAACGCCTCCCAGAGCTTGCCGCGCTTGATGTAGTTGCGGATGTCCTCGAAGCGCTTGTCGCCCAACTGGGAATCGCGCAGCCGCGAGACCGCGTCGTATTCGTACAAGCCCTGCTGAGCCCTGGTCGTGGACTTGACATGCCATTCGATCAGATCGAGACCGAGCGCCGCAGCCACCTGTTTGGCGAGCTCCGTCTTTCCCGTGCCGGGTTCGCCCTTGACCAGCAGCGGGCGTTCAAGCCGGATGGCCGCATTGACGGCGACCCTCAGGTCCTTTTCGGCGACATAGACATCGGTGCCTTCAAAATACACGTGGTGTTCCCCGGGTGCGGTTTCAACCGGGTTCTAGGGAGGCAATACCCCACCGGCAAGGTTACCACAGCGGTTCGCAGTGTGACCGAAATCACATTACCGTGAGGAACGCCGCGCTATGTCGGACCAGCCGGGCCGGGACGCAGCCGCTTACCCGGCGGCAGGGTTCCGCGCAGGCCTCGATTGCCCCATGGTCTGCGCGGAATCTCCCGCCCCGGTCACCGTTCAGCGCGTGGGAACGGGAGTTTCTCCCCGATAGTCGTAGAAGCCGCGACCCGACTTTTTGCCCAGCCAGCCGGCCTCGACATATTTCACCAGCAGTGGACACGGTCGGTATTTCGTGTCGGCAAGACCGTCGTGCAGCACTTGCATGATGGCGAGACAAGTGTCGAGGCCGATGAAATCGGCAAGCTCCAGCGGCCCCATCGGATGGTTGGCTCCGAGCTTCATGGCCGTGTCGATCGCTTCGACCGAGCCCACACCCTCATAAAGCGTGTAGATCGCCTCGTTGATCATCGGCAGCAAAATGCGGTTGACGATGAAAGCCGGGAAATCCTCCGAGACGGTGATTTTCTTGCCGAGCGAGCGGACGAAGCCCTTTGACGCCTCGAAGGTTACATCCTCCGTGGCTATGCCGCGCACCAGTTCGACCAGCTTCATGCGCGGGACGGGGTTCATGAAATGGATGCCCATGAAGCGTTCGGGACGATCGGTAGCCGACGCTAGGCGGGTGATGGAAATCGAGGAAGTGTTGCTGGCAAGGATCGCCTCCGGTTTCAGCACCGGACACAGCTTCGCGAATATCGACCGCTTGACCTCTTCGCTCTCGCTGGCCGCCTCGATCACCAGATCGCACTCGGCTAGATCCGCAAGACTGCCCACGGGCAGAATGCGGGCTGCGGCCTCGGCGGCCCCCGATTTGTCAATGCGTCCGGCCTCGACGGCCGACTCGAGAGCCTCCGCCACTTTCGCCTTGCCACTCGCGGCGGCCTCCGCCGAAACGTCCACCAGCCGCACGTCGTATCCGGCGACCGTGCAGACCTGCGCAATGCCGCAACCCATCTGCCCGGCGCCAACCACGCCGACCGATTTGATATTTCCCGTCATTTTCCTGTTATCCCGCAGCGCCTTGCCCAATTCCCGGGGCATTCTGCGATTGCTGCGCTGCAATGTAAACCTAACTCTTTCATCGCGCCGATCGCGACGGGTGGGCCGGACTGTCGGTTTAGTCCTTGATCCCGATCTCGCGCCGCCCCTTGCGGGTCAGGTTAAGCGTGACCAGGCGGTGGCTCTCGGTCAGATAATCCCGCAGGGCGGCATCATCCATCGCCTCTTTCGCGGTCCGCTGGATCCATTTCATTCCCCGCGAGGCGAGATAGGGGGCGGGGCGCAGTCCCGGCTGCTCACGCAGAACGTCAAAGGCGAGTTCGGAAACCTTGAAGGTCACGGCAAGTTCTGTTCCCTTGCTCCAGCCAGCAATGGCGAAGATCTTGCCGCCCACCTTCCAAACATGCGCGCCGCCCCACTGGATCACGCGGAATGCGCCGGGAAGGCCGGCGCAGAACGTGTCGTATTCGTCGAGGGTCACCGCAGGCCGTCCGCGACCTGCCTCAATCCAGAAATTCCACCGTGACGCCCTGGCTCACCATGTCGGCGAGTTCGGCCGCATCCCAGTTGGTCAGCCGGACGCAGCCGTTGGAGTTGGTTTTGCCGATCCGGCTCGGCTCCGGCGTTCCGTGGATGCCGTAAGTCGGCTTGGACAACGCGATCCAGATCGAACCGACCGGCCCGTTGGGACCCGGCGCGATCGTCAGAATGTCGCGGTTGTCGCCCTGCACGAAGTTGATCTTCGGATTGTAGGTGTAGTTCGGATTGACGGCGATCCGTTCGACCGTGTGCGTGCCGGATGGCGACGGGGTGGCCGAGGACCCGATCGTGGCCGGATAGGCGGCGATCAGTGCGCCGGTCTCGTCATAGGCGCGGACCTGCTCTCTCGTCTTGTCAGCCTCGATGCGGACCACGGTGCCGGCCAGTTCCTCGCCGGTCGCGGCGACACGTATGGTCGTTCCCGGCTGGTTGAAATCGGCGCCGGGATTGAGCTTCACGAGATAATCCTGGTCCATATGAAATTTCTCGGCCAGCAGTTCGAGGGGCGAGGTGAAGGAGAGCGCCTCCAGCTTCGCCTTCTCGGCATAATCCTCGGGCACCGATGGAATGAACGGGCCGGCGACATCCTCGGGGGTGATCGTGTAGTCGGTAAAGGCGTCGCCGCCGGACAGTTCGAGCTCGGCGTCGATCTCGATCTCGTTTGCCGGGTCGACCACGCGCCCGGTAATCGTCCGGTAGCTGTCCAGCGCCTTCTGCACGTTGCTGCCCATGCGGCCGTCGATCACGCCGGGCGAAACACCCTTGCGGTCGAGTAGCACCTGCAGCTTGGCGACGATGTCGGCGTCAACCTTCGGGAGGGGATCGGTGCGCGGTATCGCTGCGGTCCGGGTCTCGGGAAGCGGTTCGGCCTGTGGCGCGGGCGCCGGCACGGGGTCAGGCTCTGGGGAGGTGGCAACGCCGCGGTCCTCGAGCAGTTCCTCCAGACTGCGGAACCGCCGGCCTCCAGGTTCGGACGGGGCCTGCAGGGGCGCGCGCTCCACGCGCCGCGGCACCGGAGCGATTTCCTCCGCCGGGGGAGGAGGGGGCGGAAAATAGTCCGGATCAATCTCACCCAGAGCGGCTGCCGGCTGGCGGTCGCCGGGAAACAGCGCACGCCGCCCGTCTGGCTCCTCGATCGCGACGATGCGATCCGTTCTGCGGTCGTAATAGACGCGCCGGCCGCGCCGGTCCACGAACATGCCAATATCGGCCTGGGCGACTTCGACGGCTTCGGCCGCCGTGGCCGGGATCACAGACATGCTGCCTGACACGAATATCATGCCCGCCAGAAGCGCGGAAAGTTTCAGTGAGCGGAAGTGAAGCATCTCGAACGGATCCCGGGTCAAACGTTTAGGGCCGCAAGAGCCAAGCCATGCAGCCTCCAGGCCGTTGCAACCCGGATCAATTGAGTCCCATCGGGGTTAATGGAAGGATAAGAATGGGGCGTGAAAATGGCTGTCCCGGCCGCGAGCCGGAACAGCCTCGATACCGAAACGCCGCCGTCAGGCCGCGTGCTCCTGCAATTCCTCGCCGGAAACCGGCTTGAAATTGAGCCGGTCCGAACCGCTCAACACCTTGACGGTCGAGCCGTCGAGGATCTCCCCTCCGAGGATACGCTCCGCGAGCGGGTCCTGAAGCTCGCGCTGTATGACGCGCTTCAGGGGGCGGGCGCCGTAGGCCGGGTCGTAACCCTTGTTTGCCAGCCACTCCAGCGCATCGCCGTCCAGGTCGAGCGTGATCTTGCGGTCGGCAAGCAGCGCCTCGAGATGGCGCAGCTGAATTTCGACGATCCGGCCCATCTCGGCCCGTTTCAACCTGTGGAACAGGATGATCTCGTCAACCCGGTTCAGGAATTCGGGCCTGAACGACGCACGCACCACGTTCATCACGTCGTCGCGGACGCTGTCGGTATCCTGATCCTCCTTGAGATTCACGAGGTACTCAGCGCCCAGATTCGACGTCATCACGATCAGCGTGTTCTTGAAGTCGACCGTCCGGCCCTGACCGTCGGTGAGACGGCCGTCGTCCAGCACCTGCAGCAGAACGTTGAACACGTCCGGATGCGCTTTCTCGATCTCGTCGAACAGGATCACCTGATAGGGCCGCCGGCGGACCGCCTCGGTCAGCGCGCCGCCCTCCTCGTAACCGACATATCCGGGCGGAGCGCCGATCAGGCGGGCAACGGAGTGCTTCTCCATGAACTCGCTCATGTCGATGCGCACCATCGCGTGCTCGTCGTCGAACAGGAAGTCGGCCAGCGCCTTCGTCAGTTCGGTCTTGCCGACGCCGGTGGGGCCGAGGAAGATGAACGATCCGATCGGCCGATTCGGATCTTGCAAGCCGGCACGCGCGCGACGCACGGCCTTGGAAACCGCTTGGACGGCTTCGCCCTGACCGACCACCCGCTCGGCGAGTTCGTCTTCCATGCGCAAAAGCTTGTCCCGCTCGCCTTCCAGCATCTTGTCGACGGGGACACCGGTCCACCGCGAGACGATATGAGCGATGTGGTCGGGCGTTACCGTCTCCTCGACCATTGAAGCCGCGGCGCCGTCTTCCGATTTCTCGGCCTCAACGAGGCGTTTCTCGAGATCCGGAATCGTGCCGTAGGCAAGCTCACCGGCACGCTGGAACTCGCCGTTGCGCTGCGCGATCGCGAGTTCGTTGCGCATCTCGTCAAGCTCGCGCTTGAGGTCGGCGGCGGTGCCAAGCTTCTCCTTCTCGGACTGCCACGTCGCCGTCAGGCGGTTCGACTCTTCCTCAAGATCGGCGAGTTCCTTTTCGAGCTTCGAAAGACGATCGCGCGAGGCTTCGTCCTTCTCGACCTTCAGCGCCTCGCGCTCGATCTTGAGCTGGATCACGCGACGGTCGATCTCGTCGAGCGCTTCGGGCTTCGAATCGACCTGCATGCGCAGCCGCGATGCCGCCTCGTCTACCAGATCGATCGCCTTGTCGGGCAGAAAGCGGTCAGTGATGTAACGGTTGGAGAGCGTGGCAGCGGACACCAGCGCCGAATCCGAGACCCGGATCTTGTGATGCTGCTCGTACTTCTCCTTGAGTCCGCGCAGGATCGAAACCGTATCCTCGACCGACGGCTCGTCGACGAATACCGGCTGGAACCGGCGGGCCAGCGCCGCATCTTTTTCGACGTGCTTGCGGTATTCGTCGAGTGTGGTCGCTCCGACGCAGTGCAGTTCGCCACGCGCCAATGCGGGCTTGAGGAGGTTCGACGCGTCCATCGCGCCGTCCGCCTTGCCGGCGCCGACCAGCGTGTGCATCTCGTCGATAAACATGATGATGCCGCCGGCAGCGCCCTGAACCTCGTTCAGCACCGCCTTCAGACGTTCCTCGAACTCTCCGCGATATTTCGCGCCGGCGATCAGCGCCCCCATGTCGAGCGCCATCAACTGCTTGTCGCGAAGGCTTTCGGGCACGTCGCCATTGACGATGCGCAGGGCCAGGCCCTCGGCGATCGCGGTCTTGCCGACGCCGGGTTCGCCGATCAGTACGGGATTATTCTTGGTGCGGCGCGACAGGACCTGGATGGTCCGGCGAATCTCGTCATCGCGCCCGATCACCGGATCGAGCTTGCCCTCGCGGGCGTCCGCCGTCAGATCGCGGGCGTATTTCTTTAGAGCGTCGTAGCCCTGTTCCGCATTCGCGCTATCGGCGGTGCGGCCTTTGCGGATGTCGTTGATCACCTGATTGATGCTCGCCGGCGTCACTCCCGCCTTCGACAGGATGTCCGCGGTCTTCGCCGATTTCTCCATCACGAGCGCGAGCAGAAGGCGCTCGACGGTGACGTAGGAATCACCGGCCTTCCTGGCGATTTCCTCGGCCGTGGTGAACACCTTCGCCAATGGCTGGGCGAGGTAAAGCTGGCCATTGCCGCCCTCCACCTTCGGCAGCGCGTTCAGGGCCGTCTCGACCGCCGTGCGAACGTCACGCACGTTGCCGCCCGCCCGTTCGATGAGGGACGAGGCGAGGCCCTCACTGTCGTCGACCAACACCTTCAACAGATGCTCGGGCGTGAATTGCTGGTGGCTGGAACCCAGAGCGAAGGTCTGGGCCGATTGTATGAAACCGCGAACGCGGTCGGAATATTTCTCAAGATTCATCCTGGTCTCCAATCGTCCTGAAGGCCTTAATCGAAGCGCCCTCGGGTTCGTCGATGACAGGCTCCCGCATTGCGGCAAGCCCTTTGCTCCACGGGATATGGTAACTGGAAAAGGAGAAAAAAAGGGGCTTCAAAACCCCTGCGGCCATGAAAAATCCGCACCGGTCACCCGGTGCGGACAAATTTCCGAACGTAAGAAGTAGCCTCGGAGACGTCAGACTTCCGCGGCAACCGGCTTGGTATCGGAGCCGCCGCTATCATCCGTCCTGCCGCCATCCGTCTTGGCATCGTCCGTCTTCACACCGTTCGTTCCGGCTCCGCCGGCATCCTCGCCGGAGCCGTCGCTGCGGGGCTTGCGAGGACGGCGGGTCGTCGCGCGGCGCGGTTTCTCGGACGCGCCCTGCTCCTCCTGCTCAAGCGATACCTCGACGGGCGTCTCGCCGATCACCGGCTGCGGCTCATCGGAGGCGTCGCGCCCGTTCTGCTGGCGGTCGTCGCTGGCGCCCGGCCGACGATCCCTGTCGCGGTCCCGGCCACTGTCATGGCCACGATCGCGGCGGCGCCCTGAGCCGCCGGATGCTTCCGGCTGATTGCCGCCGTCGCTGTCGTCACTGTCCCGATCTTCGGCCTGTTCGCGCTCCTCGCGTTGTGCCTGGGCTTGGGCCTGGGCTGCCAGAATGATGCGGTTGTAGTGCTCAGCGTGCTGCAGATAGTTCTCGGCCATCACGTTGTCGCCGGACGAAAGCGCGTCGCGCGCGAGCGTCGCATACTTGTCGGCGATGACCTGCGCGTTGCCCCGGATCTTAACGTCCGGGCCATTGCTCTCGTAGTTGCGCGAAAGCGGGTTCTGGTTGCGCCTATTGCCGCCCCCGCCGCTATTGCGGTTGCGCTGGCGGCGACCTTGCTGTTGTGGTCTCATCAGACTCTCATATTGTCGTTAACATGCTGTAGGGTGCATATTTCGCCCGATATTGCCGCGACGGGGTCTTCCCCGGTTCCTCGTCAGGGCAAACAAAAATATCTGTGCGTGCCTGGCAAACGGTATCGCACGATTAGCGGCGGAAGGCGGGGGTCCGCACGGGAATGATCTAGATTTCCGTTGGGTGCCGGACTGGCGGTATTTCTGCGCATTCCGCCCTTACACAGGTAGCGACCGATTCGCTTCTTCACAAGTCATTTTTTCGATTTGATGCGCAAGTTACAGCTATTTCACAAAAATCAGTGCCCGATCATGCCCCGAAAAGTCGCATTTCTCTCCTGACTTCCGCATTCCTGCCGCTTCGAACAGGGTCAACACGTCGCGCTTCTGGTCATGGCCAATCTCGACGGCGACGGCGCCATTGTCCGTGAGGTGCGCGGCGGCGCGCGCCGCAAGGACACCGTAGGCGTTCAGCCCGTCGCCGCCGCCGTCAAGCGCGGCAAGGGGATCATAATCGCGCACATCCGGGTCTAACGCGGCTATCTCGCCGCTGCGGATATAGGGCGGGTTGGAGACGATCAGATCGAATGTTCCGCTGATGTTCTCGAACCAGTTCGACACGACAGCCTCGAACCGGTCGCCGAGACCCAGCTGCGCCGCGTTCCGTTCCGCGATCGTCAGCGCGCCGCGCGAGATGTCGGAGCCGACCGCAACCGCGCCTTGAACGTTGGCGAGGAGCGCCAGCGCGATGGCCCCCGAACCCGTGCCGATGTCGAGAATGCGGCAGACAGCATTCCCGGCGACCGTGCTTTCGACCAGCGGCATTACCAGGTCGACGAGGGTCTCGGTATCGGGCCGGGGTACCAGCGTCTCTTTATTCAGCCCGAGCGGTAACCCGTAGAACTCGCGCTGACCGATGATGCGGTGCACGGGTTCGCGGCGCAATCGGCGCGCGACGCACACCTCGAAGCCCATGGCGGCCTTCGAACCGACCGGCAAGTCCGGCTCGCGCATGCGCGACAGGACAGTGATTCCGGCCGCGAACTCCAGAAGCAGGCTGGCGTCGAGATCCGGGGTCGGCAATCCGGCCTCGGCAAAGCGCATTCTCGCTGACCGGTGGAGCGCCTCGGCAGTTCCGGAATACGTTGCGGGGGTCACGCGGATTCCGCCGTCAGGAGCTTCGTCTGATAATCGGCGATCAGCGGGTCGATTACATCGTCCAGCTCGCCCTCGATCACACGGTCGAGCTTGTAGAGAGTGAGATTGATCCGGTGGTCGGTCAGGCGGCCCTGCGGGAAATTATAGGTCCGGATGCGTTCGGAACGATCGCCAGAGCCGACCTGGACGCGGCGTGCCTCGGCACGTTCGTCGGCAGCTTTCTGGCGCTCGGCGTCATACAGGCGCGCCCTCAGGATCTCCATCGCCCGCGCACGGTTTTGGTGCTGGGACTTCTCCGACTGCAGGACGACGATGCCGGAGGGGATGTGTGTGATCCGAACCGCCGAATCGGTGGTGTTGACGTGCTGGCCGCCGGCGCCGGACGACCGCATTGTATCGATGCGCAAATCCTGGTCGCGGATCTCGATGTCCACATCCTCAGCCTGCGGCAGGACAGCGACCGTGGCAGCGGAGGTGTGGATGCGCCCGCCGGCCTCGGTTTCGGGTACCCGCTGCACACGATGAACACCGGATTCGAATTTCAAGCGCGAGAAGACCCCCTTGCCGGACACCATCGCGATGATCTCCTTGAAGCCGCCGGCGTCGCCTTCCGATGCCGAAATGACGTCCATCTTCCAGCCGCGGCTCGCGGCATAGCGCTCATACATGCGGAAAAGATCGCCGGCGAAGAGGGCGGCTTCGAGGCCGCCGGTCCCGGCGCGGATTTCGAGAATGGCATTTCTGGCGTCGGCGGCGTCCCGTGGAAGAAGGAGGATCCGGATGTCCTTGCGCAGCGCCTCGAGCTTGTCGTCGGTCTGGTCGAGTTCCGCCTGCGCCAGCTCGCGCATTTCCCTTTCGGTGGCGGGGTCGTCGAGAAGCGCTCGCAGATCGCCCCTTTCCGCCATCGCCGACTGATATGCGCGGATCTTCGCGACAATGTCCTCGAGTTCCGAATATTCAGAAGCGAGACGAACATAGGTCTCGCTGTCCGGCCCCGACGCCATCTCGCTTTCGAGCAGGGCGAACCGCTTGACCAGCTGGTCCATCTTGTCGGTCGGAAGTTCAATCATGCGGGGCGCGGTTGCTGCTCGATCAGTTGTAGGGAATGGAGTGCTCGTCGGCGTAGGCGCGGACGATGGCTTGCATATCGGTGGGATCGCGATCGTTTTCAATCGCCGCAATCAGCACCTCGGAGAGCCCCTTGAGATCGGTCGCGACGAGCGCCGCCTTTACCGGCCCGATCGAAGCGGCGGACATCGAGAGATGACGGACGCCAAGCGCCGCAAGCGCGAGCGCGCTTAGCGGCTTGCCGGCAAGCTCGCCGCACAAGGTGAGCGGCGTGCGGTGTTTTTCTGCGTGATCCGCGACACTTTTGAGCGCCTTCAGGAAGGGCCGGCAGATCGGCTCGAAGCGATTCGCGATCTGCGAGTTACCGCGGTCTGTGGCGGTCAGGAACTGAAACAGGTCGTTCGACCCGATGGAGACAAAATCCACCGACCTCATCAGCGCGTCGAGATCGAACAGCAGTGCCGGCACCTCGAGCATCGCCCCGAGTTGCAGGCGCGTCGGCAACCCGTGACCAAACCGCGAAAGATGATGCACCTCCCGGTTGATGATGGTGCGCGCCTGCTGGATTTCGGCTACGTCGGTGACCATCGGCAGCATAACCCGCAGGACACGGTCGTTCGACGCCTTCAGAAGCGCGCGGATCTGGGTTCGGAAAAGCCCCGGGCGATCGAGCGAGAGGCGAATCGCCCGCCAACCGAGCGCCGGGTTCTCCTCGTGCGGCGTATTGCGGAAATAGGGGAGTACCTTGTCGCCGCCAATGTCGAGGGACCGGAAGGTCACGGGCTTCCTGCCGGCAGCTTCGAGAATGCTGCGATAAAGCGTTTCCTGTGCCTCGGCGCGCGGAAACGTCTCGGCGACCATGAACTGCAGTTCGGTGCGGAAGAGGCCAATCCCCTCCGCGCCGGATTCGTCGAGTTGCGGCAGGTCGACCAGAAGACCGGCATTCATCTGCAGGCTGAATTCCTGGCCGTCCTTTGAGACCGACGGCTTGTCGCGAAGAACACGGTATTCCTGCTGGCGCCGGGCGCGAAACTTGACCTTCTCGGCGAATGCCGCCTCCACGTCTGGCTGCGGCCGCAGATGCACGTCGCCGGCGAGCCCGTCGACGATCATCGGATCGCCGTTTTCGGAAAGCGCCACGATGCCCTTCGCCTGGCCAACCACGGGTATGCCCATGGCGCGAGCGACGATGACAACGTGGCTAGTCGCCGCGCCGTCCTCCAGCACAAGACCGCGCAGGTTCTTGCGCGGATAATCCAGCAGTTCGGCCGCGCCCATCGACCGGGCCACGAGGATCGTGTCGGACGGCAGTTTCGCCTCTCGCGTGGCAGCGTCCTCGCCCATAAGCTCGCGCAGAAGCCGGTTGGCCAAGTCGTCGAAATCGTTCATCCGCTCGCGCAAATAGGGATCGCTGACCGCGGTAAGGCGTGCGCGCATGTCGCTCTGCACCTTCTCGACGCTGGCTTCGGCGGTCAGCCCGTTGGCGATCGCTTCCTCCAGGCGGCGCACCCAGCCCTTGTCATGGGCGAACATGCGGTAACTTTCCAGGACGTCGCGGTGCTCGCCCTCAAAGGCCACCTCGCGGCGCGCGAGCATGTCGTCAATGGTCAGCCGCAGCGAGCCGAGGGCGGTGGCGAGGCGCTCGATCTCCGCGTCGCTGTCCTCGTTGAACAGGTTGGTCACGACGATGCGCGGTTCGTGCAGGACGACGTGGCCAAGGCCAATGCCGTCGGCAAGGGCACGGCCCTTGCTGGTCACCGGCCGTGACAGATCCAGCTCTATGCCCGCCGTCGAGAGCCGCTTCAGGTCGCCCGCAGCAATGATCTCGCCAAGCACCATGGCGACCGTCTCGAGGGCCTCCGTCTCGTCGTCGCCGTAAAGACGGTGCGCCTCGTTCTGGACGACCAGCACACCGAGCGTCCGGCCGGCGCGCAGGATCGGCACGCCGAGGAAGGAGTTGTAGATCTCCTCGCCGGTTTCCGGCAGATATTCGAAGGCGGGATGTTTCTGGGCCTCGGCAAGGTTGAGCGGCCGTGCCGATGACGCGATGGTGCCGACCAGACCCTGTCCGAGACGAAGGGCGGAGTGGTGGACCGCCGAGGGATTGAGACCGACGGTGGCGTAAAGTTCGAGCACGCCGTCGGCTCGCAGCACATAGGCGGAGCATACCTCGGCGACCATGTTCTGGGCGATCTGGCGCACGATCCGGTCGAGCCGCTCCTGCGGCTCCATCGGCTCCGCCATTATCTCGCGGAGGCGTTTCAGGAGGACTCTCGGTCCGGCATCCGCCTCACGTAACAAAGACTGCTCCCTTACTGGTTGAATACATGGCCGCGTTGCGGACCATACGTCCGCTGCCGCCATTTATATGGCATAGACTTGCTGCTCAGACTTTGTCGAGACCGTAGACGCTGTGCAAGGTGCGTACGGCGAGTTCCCAATAGGCGTCGTCGATCAGGATCGAGATCTTGATCTCCGATGTGGTAATCGCCCGGATATTGATGCCGCGGTCGGCGAGCGCGCGGAATGCCGTGGCGGCAACGCCGGCATGACTGCGCATGCCGATGCCGATGACCGAAACCTTCACCAGTCCGGCCTCGGATTGCACGGCCTCGTAGCCGACCTCCTCCTTGACCGTCTCCAGCGCTCCCAAGGCCTTGTCGATATCGGCATTCGGCACCGTGAAGGTCATATCGGTGTATTGGCCGTCCGCCGAGACGTTCTGGACGATCATGTCGACATTGATCCCGGCCTCGGCCAGCGGGCCGAAGATCGCCGCGGACACGCCAGGCCTGTCGCGGACCCGGCGGAGGGAAATCTGCGCCTCGTCGCGGGCATAGGCGATGCCGGTCACGTTCTGTTGTTCCACGATCTCATCCTCACTGCAAATCAGGGTCCCGGGCGGGTTGTCGAAATCATCCATGCCCGGCGCGTCCGGCGCCTGGAAACTGGACCGCACGAAGGTTCGCACATTGTGCACCATGGCGAGTTCAACCGAACGCACCTGGAGAACCTTCGCCCCAAGCGAGGCCATCTCCAGCATTTCCTCGAACGACACCCGGGAAAGCCGCCTGGCCTTGGGCTCGATGCGGGGATCGGTCGTGTAGACGCCGTCGACGTCGGTGTAGATGTCGCATCGGTCGGCCGCAATCGCGGCTGCGATGGCGACCGCGCTGGTGTCCGACCCGCCGCGGCCAAGAGTAGCGACGCGGTTGTCGGGGCCGATGCCCTGAAAACCGGCGATAACGGCAACCTGTCTGATCGCGAGGCGTTCAAGCAGGCGCTCTCCCTCGATCTCCTTGATCCGCGCCGCGCCGTGGGAACCATCCGTCTTGATCGGAATCTGCCAGCCTTGCCAGGACCGGGCGTCGACCCCCATCGATTGCAGGATGATCGCGAGCAGGCCGGAGGTCACCAGTTCGCCGCTTGCGACGATGGCGTCGTACTCGCGCGCGTCGTGCATCGGCGAAGCGGCGCGGGTCAGTTCCACAAGCTCGTTCGTGCGGCCGGCCATCGCCGAGACGACGACGGCGACCTCATGACCGGCGTCCGTCTCGCGCTTGACGTGCTGCGCTACATTTCGGATGCGGTCGATATCGGCGACGGACGTGCCGCCAAATTTCATCACGATGCGGGCCATTACGGGTAATCTTGCTCGGCGTTCGGTTTCGCCGGCCCGCCTCCGGCGTCCGACAAGTCGGTGCGGTCCATATCGAATTGCAATCGGGGCCGCAAGATTGCCGTCTTGACATCGCGGCGCGTCCGCCCGACTTCACAGGCGTCGGAAAAAGGAAACGAGCACATGGCCGCGGGCAGGACAACCATCGACGCCGACGAGATCGAACGCTTCTCCCGGCTTGCCGCCGAGTGGTGGGACCCGACCGGCAAGTTCAAGCCGCTGCACAAGTTCAATCCGGTCCGGCTCCGCTATATCCGCGAGACGCTGATCGAGCATTTCAGACTCGACGCCCATTCGCCGAAACCCCTCGCCGGGCTGCGCGTCCTCGATATCGGATGCGGCGGCGGCCTCCTTTGTGAACCGATGGCGCGGCTCGGCGCGGAGGTCGTGGGCGCGGACGCATCAGCGACGAATATCGAGGTGGCGAAGATTCACGCCGAACAGGCCGGCATTGCGGTGGACTACCGCGCCACGACCTCCGAGGACCTCGAGGCCGCGGGCGAGACCTTCGACGTGATCCTCAATATGGAGGTCGTCGAGCATGTCGCCGACGTCGACTTGTTCCTGAAATCATGTGCGGCGATGGTCAGGCCGGGCGGCCTGATGTTTGTCGCCACCATCAACCGGACGCTGAAGGCCTATGGGCTGGCTATCGTCGGCGCCGAATACCTGCTGCGGTGGCTGCCGCGCGGTACACATCAATACGAGAAGCTGGTGAAGCCGGACCAGATCGATGCGGGCCTGGCGGGCACAGGACTGACCACGGTCAAGCGCAGCGGCGTGGTCTACAACCCGCTCGCGGACGAGTGGAACCTCTCGCGAGACATGGACGTCAATTACATGGTTGTCGCCGCGCGCAGCAGCGGGAAGGTCAGTTGAGGTCCTCGGGCAGATCGGGAAGCGGCATGACATCGACGCCGTCGTCGAGCAGCCCAGACACCTCTTCCGCCGTCGCCTTGCCGTAAATTCCGCGCGCTTCCGTCTCGCCGAAGTGGATCTTGCGCGCCTCCTCGGCAAAGCGGCTGCCGACATTCTCGCCCTGTTCGCGCACGAGGCGGGCCAGATCGCGCATCTTCGCGATAATTTCGGGCTGGGCGGGGCTGGCGGTCACTACGTTCATCTGGTCGCGGTGCCGCGTCCCCGCGACATTCGGGGCCATCAGCGCCTTGGACACGCGCGAGGAGCCGCACGCCGGACATTCGAGAAAGCCGCGTTTGCTCTGCGTGTCGAAATCGGCGCTGTTCTTGAACCAGCCTTCGAATTCATGGCCGCCGTCACATACAAGCGAGAATTTGATCACGATCTAAACTCCTGCCGAATCGCCTTATTGTCCGGCCCTCAGATTAAACGGGCGTGAATTTTTCAAATTCGGTATCTTTGCGCGCGCCGATTCGACGTCGTCGAGGTCCAATTCGGCAAAGATCGCCCCGGGTTTGTCATCAGCCTTCTCGGCGACCACGCGCCCCCACGGATCGACAATCAGCGTGTGTCCATATGTTTCGCGGCCGTCCGCATGGCGGCCTCCCTGTGCCGCAGCGATCACGAAAGCACCGTTTTCGATAGCCCGGGCGCGTAGCAGGACATGCCAGTGGGCTTCGCCGGTCTGACGCGTGAACGCAGCAGGCGCCGTCAGGATCTGCGCCCCGGAAAGCGCCTGCTCGCGAAACAGGGCCGGGAAACGTACGTCGTAACAAATCGCAAGACCGAGCCGGGCAGATCCAGCCCGGATGACCCACGCCTTATCGCCGGCTTCATAAATCGCCGATTCCCGCCAGCGTTCACCGCTGTCGAGATCGACATCGAACATGTGGATCTTGTCGTAGCAGCCCTTTTTTTCGCCGTCTGGACCGAAGAGAAACGCGCGATTGGCGACCTTACCGTCGCCTCGGTCGATTGGGGTCGAGCCGACATGAAGCCAGATCCCGTGCCGCGCCGCGAGATCGGCGGCGGCTGCGACGATCGGGTCTTCGTCTTCCGGAAAGATTGCTTCGAGGAGCGCCGCCCCGTCCTTCTGGACGAGCCCGGTCATTTCCGGCGTCTGCACGTAGGAAGCGCCCTGCGCCGCCGCTGCTTCGACGGCAGCCGCGAAATCATCGCGGTTTGCGGCGAGGTCAATGCCCGACCGCATCTGGATCGCCGCGACTTTCAACGACCGGCCCATGGCGATGCTCAGGCCATCAGCAAGGCGTCGAGCTTCCCCGCACGCTCAAGCGCGTGAAGTTCGTCGGAGCCACCCACATGGGTTTCGCCGACAAATATCTGAGGGAAGGTCGAGACGCCCTTGGCGCGCTGGATCATCTCGCGCTTCAGGCCGGGGTCGAACGTCGCATCGTGCTCGACATAGGACACCCCCTTCTTGTCGAGCAGGCGCTTTGCCGCCGAGCAGAATCCGCACAACTGACGGGTGTATATGGTGACGTTTGGCATCGAGGCTCCTTTCGCGCGGGTATATATGGTCGGTCCCGGGTGCTGAAAAGGCCGAAAACTTCCATCTCGAATCGATGGCGAACGATTACCGCCGGGCGACGAAATGCGGCACGACCCGCGAGAAGGCGAGAATGTCGATGGAGGAGGCTCCGGCGCGCAGCAACGCCTTCGCCGCGGCATCGATGGTTGAGCCCGTCGTCAGAACGTCATCGACGACGAGCACCCGACGCCCGCGGACTGCGATCTCCTTTTCGGGCGGGACCCTGAAGGCGCCGCGGACGTTGCGGCGCCTTTCCGCCGCCGACAGCCCGACTTGCCGCCGGGTCGGCTTGACGCGCAGGAGCGCTTCAGGCGCGAAGTCGAGTCCCGCCTGCTGCGCAACCGCCCGGCCCAACTCCGCAGACTGATTGTAACGTCGCAGAAGATATCTTCGCCAGTGCAGGGGGACCGGAACAACGACGTCGCTCTCGGACATCATTGCGCCGGCGGCCCGAACCATCCAGCGGGCCATCCACGGGGCGAGTTCGCCCTGGTCGCCATATTTCAGGCGTTGCGCAAGCTGCCGGGCGACGCCCGTGTGCAGCACGGCCGCCCTGGCGCGTCGATAGGCGGGCGGGTTTGCGATCGCCGCCGCGCTCACCATGTTTCCGCCGAAGTCATGCTGAAAGGGCTCGCCGGTTATCGCGCAGAGCGGTTCGGCGACGAAATGCATGCCGTTCCAGCATTCCGCGCACAGCACGCCGCGCTCGCTCACGTGCCTTCGACATCCGAGACAAGTGTCCGGGAACAGCGCCAACGCGATCAGGCGGCTTGCCTTTTGGGTCAGGGTCTGCATGTGACTGGCCATCGCCGCGATTTTCAGGGCGACAGGCTCGCAGAAAGCGTCATGAGCGTCAAAGTCATTATCGACCGCACCCATGTCTCGTTCGCACGACGACGCGCGTCACGGCTCGGCGACCGGGGGGCGGCTTTTCTGCACGCGGCGATGGTCGACGATCTGCACCTGAGGCTATCGGCCGTCGACCGGGTGTTCCAGAACGCTCTGTTGATGGCGCCGGAGCATGCCCCCGAGATAACGCCGCCGCTGGACACGCACAAGGTCAAGAAGCTGAGCGCCGTACCCGCAGGGGAAGCGGCCGGGCCAGGTGCGGATGAGGTTCCGGTTCTGGAGGCGGAGAGCCACGATCTGGCAATCAGCCTCGCAACATTGCACGAAACCAACGATGTACCGGGGATGCTGGCGCAGATCCGACGCGCACTCAGACCCGACGGTCTGTTTCTGGCTTGCCTGCCGGGTGGCGACACCTTGCACGAATTGCGCGATAGCCTGCTTGCCGCCGAAGCCGAACTGACCGGTGCTGCCCACGCCCGCGTGTTGCCTTTTCTCGATGTGCGGGATGCGGGCGCATTGCTGCAGCGGGCCGGATTCGCGCTACCGGTCGCCGACCGCGAGACACTGACCGTCCGTTACGACACAATGTTCGATCTGATGCGCGATCTCCGCGCCATGGGCGCGACCAACAGCCTCGTGACACGCAAAAAGACCTTCACCCCCAGGCAGATTTTCCTACGGGCAGCCCGGCACTACCAGGAAAACCATGCCGATGCCGACGGGCGGATACGCGCGACGTTCACGCTCATATGGCTGTCCGGATGGGTGCCGCACGATTCGCAGCAGAAGCCACTGACGCCGGGCACCGCAACGGTGCGGCTCACGGACGTCCTGAAGGACCGGTCAGGCGGTACCTAGATTCGCCCCCCGGGGGGCCGTTCAGCAATCGCCGGACCGCGTGCCGTTCGAGTGAACGATGCACATGGCTCCCGGAGATGTCTGCAGAACACTGCGTCGAATAGTGTATTGCGTGGAGCCCTGGTGGATCGTGCCGGCCGAGCCGGTCGCCGTACGGTCGAGACCGCTATAAAAAGGACTGCCGGCCAACCGCGTCGTACCCCCACGGTCCAGAACCGGCGCCACGAACAGTGCGATTGCTATCGCCAGTGAACCGAAAAGCAGGGTGATACGCAACACGCCGAGGCCCGCTTCCCCGATTGCGGAGCTCCTTGGCGGCCGGATATCGGCCCAGTCCCGTTCGTCGTGCATGAATGTTTCCCCTCGAACCGGAACCAACTCGGATTCGCACCGCGTGTAAACAAGGCGATCTTCATAAAACATCGCACGCTGTAATAAATGATTGATTAACGACGTTTTTTAAGTGCGGACAGGGATTGACGCCTGGCCTTGCCGTAAGCCGCGCAAAACAGTCAGGAGCGGGAAAAGGAAGTTCGGTCGTTCCAGTTAGGGATGAACGGCTCTAGAGCAGGTCCTGCAGAATCGGGACGAGCGGAATATCGGCTGGCGGCATGGGAAAGTCGCGCAGGGAGCGGGCCTTCACCCATTTGAGCCGCTGTCCCTCGCGGGCGACGGGAATGCCCGTGTATTTTCGGCAGACGTAAAGGGGCATCAGCAAATGGAAGCTCTCGTAAGCATGGCTTGCGAACGTCAGGGGAGACAGGCAGGCAATCTCGGTTCTGATTCCCAGTTCTTCGCGCAATTCGCGCACGAGCGCATGCTCCGGCGTTTCGCCGTGCTCCATCTTTCCGCCGGGAAATTCCCACAGGCCCGCCATCGCCTTGCCGTCGGGTCGCTGCGCGAGAAGAATACGGTTGTCCGCGTCGAGCAGGGCGCAGGCCGCGACGAGAACGATCGGGAGACCGGTCGAATTAGTCATGATCGGGGCGTTCGCCCTTCTGACGGTAGGCGTAGGTATAGACGGTCTCGAAACCAAGCCGGGAATAAAGGCCGACTGCGGGCTTGTTCGAGGACGTGACCTGAAGCCACGCGCGCTGTGCACCCTGCGATGCCGCCCACCGCAAGGAGGCGCGAACGATGGATCGCGCGTATCCCTTGCCTTGCTGGTCTGGGCGCACGGCGACATCCAGAAGCCCCGCAAGGTCATTGTCGTGGACGCACAGAGCCGAGGCCACGGGGCCGTCCTTGTCCTCGATAACGAACATTCCGCTTGGCGGGCGGATCGATTCCATGACCTCCGACAATCCGGCCTTGCGCTCCGTCCCCTCGCCCCGGATTCTTAGGGAAGCGTCGACGTATCGCCCGATATCCCTTAGCGGGATCTGGTCGATGCCGCTGTCGAGATCGATATCCTGCAATTGCGCAACCATCACCTTGGTCTCGTCGAAGCGGCGCCAGCCATGAGCGTCGAAATGCGCACTCAGCTGCAACGGTGCGAGCGGCGAGAGCCGGAACACCAGCGGCCGTCCATATGCCCCGAAGCGCTTCGCGGCGCGGTCGATCCGGCTGCCGATGTCACGGTGGTCCGCGGGGTCGAGCGGATTGACCGAGTTGAGGCGCTTCGACGGGTGCCCGGCGGTCAGCCTGACAGCCCAGCTTCCATCATAGTGGACCGATGCGGCAGGCCAGGCGCGGAACCCGACAGCTTCCAATCGCCTCACAAGCGCAAGCCCGGCCACGTCCTCAACTCCTGTAGTCGCCATTGATCGCGACATACTCCTTTGTGAGATCGCACGTCCAGGCGGTGAAACGACCTTCGCCGAGGCCGATATCGACGCCAATGACGATCTCGTCGCGTTTCATGTAGGCACTCGTTTCCGCCTCCGAATAACCTTCCGAGCGCTCGCCTTCCGATGCGACCAAGATGTCGCCGAACCGGATCGCAAGGAGGTCGCGATCAGCCGGTTCGCCGGCCTTGCCGACGGCCATCACAACGCGGCCCCAATTTGCATCCTCCCCGGCAACAGCCGTCTTGACCAGCGGGGAATTGGCGATCGACATCGCGATCCTGCGCGCCGAGGCGTCGCTCACTGCCCCGGTGACCTCGACGCGAACGAGCTTTCTTGCGCCTTCGCCGTCCCGGGCGATCATGATCGCGAGGTCGCGCAGGCACTCGGCGAAGACCGCCGAAAACGCTTCGAGCCGGGGGTCGTCCGGGCTGTCGATCGGCGGTGCGCCGCGCGCGCGCGCCGTGCCGGTCGCAAAGGCCAGCAGCGTATCGGACGTGGAGGTGTCGCTGTCTACGGTCACCGCGTTGAAGGTTTCCCCCACATGCATCGAAAGCAGTGCCTGCAGCACCTCGGCGGAAAGGGGTGCATCGGTGGCGACGTAGGCCAGCATCGTGGCCATGTCGGGCGCGATCATGCCGGCACCCTTAGCGATGCCGTTGATCGTGACAGTGGCATCGCCGAGCGCAACCGACTTGGTGAACATCTTCGGAAAGGTGTCCGTCGTCATGATGGCGTGCGCGGCGTCGTTCCAGCGATCGCCGGCCGCGGATTCGACCATGCCGGAAAGATGCCGCTCGAAATGGGAGGGGTCCAGCGGCTCGCCGATGACGCCCGTGGATGACAGGAAGACCTCGGACTGCGCGCAGCCCAGGGCATCAGCGGCGGACCTGGTCGCGACGGAAGTGGTGTGGCGGCCCTTCTTGCCGGTGAAGGCATTGGCGTTGCCGGCGTTCACCACCAGAATCCGCGCGCGGCCGCCGGGCAGGTTCTCGCGGCAAAGCTCGACCGGCGCCGACGGACATTTCGATGTGGTCAGGACGCCAGCGACGGTGGTTCCCGCGGCAAACATCACCGCCAGAAGGTCGGTCCGGTCCCGGTACTTGATGCCGGCCTTCGCCGTGGCGATGCGCACGCCGTCAAGGGCGGGCATGGCCGGGAAGGACTTCGGCGCGAGCGGAGAGATGGTTGCGGGTGTCATTGCCAACACGGTCCTGCTATTCGGCGGACGTTTCCCGGCTCTTCATCGCCGCATCCAGGTCGGGATCCCGTATTTCGAGATCGGCTTCGGCGCGCATCGCGCTCAACAGCTCGAAATAGCGTTCCCGCAGGAGCACCGAGCGGATCTGCGGCTCGACCTCCGCGTAGGAGGGGGGCTGGACCTGACGCTTGTCCTCGACCTTGATCACATGCCAGCCGAAGTCGGTTTTGACCGGCTCCTTCGTATACGCCCCGGCATCCAGCGCGAAGGCGGCTTCCTCGAATTCCGGGACCATGCGGCCCTTGGTGAAATACCCGAGATCGCCGCCGGCGGGTCCCGACGGCCCGGTCGATTTTTCTTTCGCGAGCGCCTCGAAATCGGCTCCCCCGTCCAGTTCGGCGATCAGGGCCTTCGCCTCTTCCTCGGTTTCGACGAGGATATGCCGCGCCCGAACCTCATTCTCGGGCGGAGTGGCGGCAACTTCGCGGTCGTAGCGCGCCCGCACATCGGCGTCGGTGACCTTGTCGACGACTTCCTGCTTGAAATAGGCGTTGTGCAGGGCCCGCTGACGGAGAAACTCCAGGCGGTCGAGAAATTCCTCGTCCTCACCCAACCCTTCGGCGGCCGCCTTGTCAGCAAGCATGCGAATGTCGACCAGTGCGGTCAGGGCGGCTGCGCGCCGCCCTTCCTCCGGGACCTGGCCGAGTTGATCCTGGAGATCGGACAATGTCATTTCCAGGTCGCGCTCGGTAATGTCTTCGCCGTTCAGGGTTGCGACAACCTTCGATCCATCCGTCTGCTGGGCACGGGCGTCGTGCGGCGCCGACAACGCCGCAAGCGCGGCCAGCGCAAAAGCCGCCGTAATGCCACGCGCGATTGACGCGGTCGCAGAATTCAAAAGGGAAAATAGCATCAAGAACTCGCTTTTATCCTGAGAGGGGGTGCACGAAGTCGTGACCGGAAAACCCTGGAAAACGCCGAACAGCGGCGTTCCCGGCGACGTTGACATCACTATTTCGCCCTCTTATCTGTCCTTTGCTATCGCGTCCACCTTCAACCTGGGCGGTTGGCTCACGAGAGATCGACACCCACAAGAATCGATGGTCGCCTGACAGAGCGCGGCCGGTCCACGGAGAGGACCATTTTCATGGTCAATTTTGGCGGCGTAGCCCGCAAGTTTTTCGGTTCATCCAATGATCGCCGCTTGAAGGCGCTTCAGCCCCAGGTGAATGCGATCAATGCGCTCGAAGGCGAGATGCAGGCGCTCAGCGACGATGCGCTCCGCGGCAAGACCGAGGAGTTCAAGGCGCAGGTAAAGGACGGCAAATCTCTCGACGACCTGCTGGTCCCAGCCTTCGCGGTCGCGCGCGAAGCCTCCAGGCGGGCGCTTGGTTTGCGTCCGTTCGACGTGCAGCTGATCGGCGGCATGGTTCTCCACGAGGGGTCGATCTCGGAGATGCGCACAGGCGAGGGCAAGACCCTCGTGGCCACGCTTCCCGTCTATCTCAATGCCTTGGCGGGCCGTGGCGTACATGTTGTCACGGTCAACGACTACCTGGCCCAGCGCGACGCCGAGTGGATGGGAAAGCTCTACAATTTCCTCGGCCTGACGGTTGGCGTGATCGTGCACGGGCTGGACGACACGCAGCGCAAGCAGGCCTACGCATGCGACGTGACCTACGCGACGAACAACGAGCTCGGTTTCGATTATCTGCGCGACAACATGAAATATGAGCGCGCCCAGATGGTGCAGCGCGAACACGCCTACGCGATCGTCGACGAGGTCGACTCAATCCTGATCGACGAAGCGCGCACCCCGCTGATCATTTCCGGCCCGCTCGACGACAAGTCCGACCTCTACATTGCGATCGACAAGTTCATCCCGCAGCTGACGCCGGATGACTACGAGATCGACGAAAAGCAGCGCTCGGCGACCTTCACCGAGGAGGGCACCGAGAAGCTCGAGCAGATGCTGAGTGAAGCCGGGCACCTGAAGGAGGGCGGCCTCTACGATATCGAGAACGTGGCAATCGTTCACCACGTGAACAATGCCCTCAAGGCGCACACGCTGTTTCAGCGCGACAAGGATTATATCGTCAAGGGCCGCGACATCGTGATCATTGACGAGTTCACGGGCCGGCAGATGCCGGGCCGCCGTTTCTCCGAAGGCCTTCACCAGGCGCTCGAAGCCAAGGAGAATGTCGACATCCAGCCCGAGAACCAGACGCTGGCGTCGGTCACGTTCCAGAACTATTTCCGCATGTACGACAAGCTTGCCGGCATGACCGGCACGGCCTCGACCGAGGCGGAAGAATTCGGCAACATCTACGGGCTCGATGTCGTCGAGGTTCCGACCAACCTGCCGGTGAAGCGCGTCGACGAGGACGACGAGGTCTATCGGACGGTCGAAGAGAAATACATCGCCGTGGTTCTCGACATCATTGCCAGCCAGCAACGAGGCCAGCCGGTGCTTGTCGGCACGACTTCGATCGAGAAATCGGAGTTGCTGTCGTCGATTCTCGGCGACAAGAAGCGGCTGAAGTCGATTCGCGACAGCGTGCAGGCGCGGCTCGACGGCCTCAAGGCCGGCAAGGAGCCGGAACTGCGCGAGTACCTCGAAACCTCGCTCAAGGATCTCGATGGAGCGCTGAAGAACGGCGGCGTCACGCATGAGGTCCTGAACGCCCGCCAGCATGAACGCGAAGCCTTCATCGTCGCACAGGCGGGGGTTCCGGGCGCGGTGACGATCGCCACCAACATGGCCGGCCGCGGAACCGATATCAAACTCGGGGGCAATGCCGAGATGCGCGTCGCGCAGGAACTCGGCGATCTGCCCGAGGGAGAGGAGCGCACGCGGCGGATCGCGGAGATCGAGGAAGACGTCGAACGGCTGCGGCAAAAGGCGGTCGCTGCCGGAGGGCTCTACGTGCTCGCCACTGAGCGCCACGAAAGCCGCCGCATTGACAACCAGTTGCGCGGTCGTTCCGGCCGTCAGGGCGATCCGGGGCGCTCCAAGTTCTTCCTGTCGCTGCAGGACGATCTGATGCGCATTTTCGGATCGGACCGGATGGACGGGATGTTGCAGAAGCTCGGCCTGAAGGAAGGCGAGGCGATCATCCATCCCTGGATCAACAAGGCGCTGGAAAAGGCGCAGAAGAAGGTCGAAGCGCGCAATTTCGACATCCGCAAGAACCTGCTGAAGTTCGACGACGTCATGAACGACCAGCGCAAGGTGGTGTTCGAGCAGCGCAAGGAATTGATGGACGGCATGGGCCTGACCGACACCATCGCCGAGATGCGCCACGAAGTGATCGAGGGGATCGTTCACCGGCACATTCCGGAGAAGGCGTACGCTGAGCAATGGGACATCGCCGGACTCAAGGAAGAGACCACGAACCTGCTGAACATCGATGTACCGGTGGACGCCTGGGCAGCCGAAGAAGGCATCGCCGAAGACGACATCATCGAAAGGCTGACCGAGGCCGCCGACAAGGCCGCCGCCGAGCGGGCGGAACGTTTCGGGCCCGAGATTTCGGCCTATGTCGAGAAGTCGATCGTCCTTCAGACGCTCGATTCTCTCTGGCGCGAGCATCTGGTCAATCTCGACCACCTGCGCTCGGTCATCGGGTTCCGGGGCTATGCGCAGCGCGATCCGCTGCAGGAATACAAGTCCGAGAGTTTCGAACTGTTCCAGTCGATGCTGGCGAACCTCCGTCAGGCGGTGACGGCACAGTTGATGCGCGTGGAAATCGTCCGCGAGCAGTCCGAGGCGCCGCAGCCGACGCTGCCCGAAATGGAGGCGCGCCACATCGATCCGGTCACCGGAGAGGACGAATTCGACGTGGCCGAAGCGCAATACGGCGCGGCGCTCGTCACCGGGCAGGTTTCCTCCGAGGACCGCGATCCCAACGATCCGGCGACATGGGGCAAGGTCGGGCGCAACGAGGCGTGCCCGTGCGGCTCAGGCAAGAAATACAAGCATTGCCACGGGGCCTTCGTCTCGACCGTCGCCTAAAGCCATTCACCTTGAACGGATCTCTGGTCCGGCGAGGAGAATACCGCACCGCGTCGCACCACTCTTCTTGGTGGTTCCCGGGAGACCGGTGTCGGACGAGTCCAGTTCGAATGAACGGTTCTAATGGCTGATGTGCCCGTGCGGCACGCCGTACATCAGCCGCCCGAATTCGTCGCCGGGCAGATGCACCAGGCTCGTGTGGTCGCCGCCCTCGAAATAGATGTCGCTGCGTCCTTCCAGTTCTTCGTCGACCATGCATGTGACCCGGTACGGCACTCCGAGGGCCGGCACGGCGCCGGTGTCGCAGTCGGGGAACAGCATGCTTGCCTCCGCCTCCGATGCCAGTTCGACGTTTTCACCGATGATCGCGCGAACCTTCGCCATGTCGATCTGGCGCGATGCCGGCACAACGGCGAGGATGTAGCCGTCGTCCCATTTCAGCACCACGCCCTTTGCCATGCAGCCACCGGGAATGTGGCTCGCCTCTGCCGTGCGAGACGCGGAGTGCGTGCGCGGATGTTTCATCACCTCGAACGGGATGTGGTTGTCGTCGAGATACTCGTGCAATGTCAGTGCTATGCCCATGGCGGTCGTCCTCTCTGGCGGCCCGCCATGCGTCACGGCGGCCGGATCAGCAGGTGTCGGCCCGAGTTCTTACATGCTTCCGGCCGTTACACCCGCCGGGTTCATGCGCTGCCCCGTGCGGGGCAACTGAAAGCTCCAGAATACACCCGCCGCGCCCACCCAACAAGCTGATCCCACCGTCGACGTCCGGCGCTCGCGAAAGCCGGCCAATTGCATGTTTTGCCACCTGCGCGCCCTCCCCGGGCTTGTCCAGAGGCGATCGCCAAGCGGCTCGGTCATTCAACACGAAAAAACCGATCCAGTCGGCTGCTGCACGTTCAGACGCCAGCCTGACGTGGATAAGTTTTTCTCCCCTTTCCGCACAACGTGTTGTTTTCACACGGTATTGGCATTTTTTCGCGCGATTTTTATCCACACCCCCGAAACCTCCCGGATAATCCGTCCCGTGTTTGTTGCCGAAGGAGGCGGGAATGGGTTTCGACTGGGAAGGGTCGGTGGAACATTACGGCGATGCGCTCGACGCGCTTGCCGCGCGGCTCGTCACCATGGCCGGAATCCTGTGGGGCCGGCCGGTCGAAATGCTGCCGCGCCGGCTCTATCTGGAGATCCTCGCGATCCTTCGCCCCGCCGAATTCGCGCTGCGCCGCCTGATCGTCATGGCCGCCTGGAAGGTGGTCCCGGAGATCGGCCTGCCGCCTGCGACAGAAGAAGGCGAGGAGCCGCCGCGCACCACTCTCCCCCCTTGTGGGGGAGAAAGCGATTTCGACGGCTTGGCCGAGCAAACGGCGAAGGCCAAACGTCAGAAATCGCAAGAGAGGGGGTTTGCCCCCTCATTCGGCCCTTCGGGCCACCTTCTCCCACGAGGGGAGAAGGAAGGCGCCAGCCGGCGACGAGCAACGGCTAGCGGCTTGCCGCTTACGACAGAAACCACCGAGGAGCTTAAGGGCGGGACTTCAGGGGCCCATCAGCAAGGGCAAAGCCCGCAGCTTAAGGATGGGACACCAGGGGCCCGCCAGCGAGCGACAGCGAAGCTTAAGGGCGGGACAAGGAAGGGCGGGACAAAGACCCCCCGCGTCCCCTATTTCCCGATCTTCGATCCGTGGAAGCGCTACGGCCCGCCATTTCTGACCGAGGAGCAGATCGCGGCGCTGAACGATCCGAACCGCGTGCCCCTGCCGCCCCGGCCGGTGCTCGACCCGGATGAGATGGTCCCCGCCAAAACCCTCTGCCGGCGGGTGCGCGCTTTTGCCAACGCGCTGCTCAACCTCGACCACCACATTCATCGCATGGCCCGCTGGCGGGCGCAGCGCGCCGCCCAGTCCAAACTGCCCTGGAAGGAGCGCACGCTGCGGCGGCTGTCGCCGATCCGGCCCGGGGTGCCGCCCGGCTACCGCGAGCGGCCGAAGACCCTTGTCGGCGAGACGCTGAAGGACTGCCACATCCTCGCCCTCGACGCCCTCAACAGTTCGTGAGGCTTCAGGGGCCCGCCAGCGACGAATGCAATTGAGGAGCTTAATGGCGGGACAAGGAATCCGCGCGCCTATCTCCCCCTTGCGGGGAGATGACGCCGGAGGCGACTGAGGGGGGAGGGAGAGCGACGGTCCGCCCGCACATTGACGCCCGCGCGGCCCGCCACTACATTCGCGCCCTGTGGTGATTTGGCCGGCCGGCTTGCAGCCACTTGAAAAAACTCGCTAAAGGGCCGAGACGACAAACGAGCGAATGTCCGACCGGCAGCGAGAGATCGCCGCCGGTTTTTTTGTATTTGGGGTAGTGCCATGCCGATCCGTATTCCCGACCAGCTTCCCGCACGCGACGTGCTTGCGCGCGAAGGCGTGATGGTCATGGACGAAGGGACTGCGCTGCGCCAGGACATCAGGCCGATGCAGATCGGCCTGCTCAACCTGATGCCCAACAAGATCAAGACCGAGACCCAGATCGCCAGGCTCGTCGGCTCGACGCCGCTGCAGGTGGAACTGACGCTCGTGCGCATTGGCGGACACAAGGCGAAGAACACCTCGGAGGATCACCTTATCTCGTTCTACCAGACATGGGAGGAAATCAGGCACCGCAAGTTCGACGGCTTCATCATCACCGGTGCGCCGATCGAGACCCTGCCCTTCGAGGAGGTCACCTACTGGGATGAACTGAGGGAGATACTCGACTGGACCGAAACCCATGTCCACTCGACCTTCAACATCTGCTGGGGCGCGATGGCTGCAATCAACCACTTCCACGGCGTGCCGAAATACACGCTGCCGAAGAAGGCGTTCGGCGTCTACCGACACCGCAATCTCAACCCCGCCTCCCCCTATCTTGCCGGTTTTTCCGACGACTTCTCGATTTCCGTGTCGCGCTGGACCGAGGTGCGCAAGCAGGACATCGAGCCCGAGACGGGATTGGAAATCCTGATGGAATCGGACGAAACCGGTCTGTGCCTGGTGTCGGAGAAGAAGTGCAACCGGCTCTACATCTTCAACCACGTCGAATACGATTCCACGACACTGGCCGAGGAGTATTTTCGCGACGTCGAGGCCGGAACGCCGATCGAGGTTCCGGCGAACTATTTCCCCGGCGACGATCCGCAGAAAAAGCCGCTCAACCGGTGGCGCAGCCACGCCTTCCTGCTGTTCGGCAACTGGATCAACCAAGTCTACCAGACCACCGATTTCGATCTTGAAAAAATCGGACTGGACCGCTGACGCGGCCTATGTCGCGAGGCATTGCGCGCGCGAACCGCCAAGCTCGGCCCGGCAGATCAGGTCGCAGGCCAGCTGCGCGATGCTGTGCTGCCCGATCGGTCCGCCGCCCTTGCTGCCGCGCTTGAAGGTCGTGCGGAAGTTGAAGCGCAGTTCCTTGACCTGCGGATCGGCGGTCGAAAGCGAGATGAGCTGCCGGCTGCCCCACCGGAGCGTCGAAAGCACCTCACCCGCCTCATACACACGAAAGATCCGGACTCCCTTGCGGTTCGCCCCGTTAAGGCGGGGATCGCTGATGGTGTAGCCCGTCACCGGCGACGTCGCGAATGCGTAGACCAGCGAGATGTCCTTCGAGCTGTACGCGGCATGCTGAGCCAGCCCGCCGCCGAGCGAATGGCCCGTCGCGATGATTTCGACATTATCGCCGAAGCGCCTCTTCAAATCCGGAACCAGCTTGTCGACGAGATCCCGGGTCTGTTGATACTGGCCATAGGTCACGGGACTGAACCGCGTAAGCCAGCCCGCATTGGCATGCCAGTCGCCCAACTCGGTGAAATTCGTGCCTCGAAACGCCAGCGCCACGCGCGCATGCGGACCGGACCCGCGGTCTTCCCACACCTGGTAGGCGAAACCGGGAATCGTTACTTTGCCGGCAGGCTTTGCGGGGAGATAGTCCTGCGAATACTCGCTCAGGCGTTTCCAGCGTTGAGCATGGCGGCTCGGCGCCTCGCAGCGCGGCGCAAGCCGGGCAACGTCGTCGTCGTAGGCGGCCGCTGACAACAACGCGTATTGAGAGAGACCGGTGAGAAGCGGATCGATCTGACCGTTCTCCAGATGCTCCAGCGGATGCCAGCTTCGCGCCGGATCACGCACGAGGAACTTGCTGTCGGGTGGTGACAGCCAGCAGCCTGAAACCAGAAAGAAGCTGCACAGAGCAGCGAGAATGCGCATGGTATCCCCCGACCAATGCCCAATGCCGTTTCGCAAGTTGCGGCATCGGTCGGGATGTTGGACAAACTCTCAGACAAAATCAAACTCGCCACCCCGGGACCGTTCGATGCCCACAGAAGAGAAAATCGTGATACGGCTCCTCGAGCGCAGGGATGAGCCGGATTGGCGGCGTCTCTGGACCGCCTATCTCGAATTCTACGAAGCGAGCGTTTCCGAAGAAGTCTTTCGCGGCAGCTTCGAGCGGATGCTTGCCGGAAACGCCGGCGCGCCGAACGAGTTCAGGGGGCTGCTGGCCACGCTTGCCGGAAAACCGGTCGGTCTGGTCCATTATCTCTTTCACCGCCACGGCTGGCGGATCGAGAATGTCTGCTACCTGCAGGATCTTTACGCCGATCCGCACGTGCGGGGCCGGGGCATCGGCCGCAAGCTTATCGAAGCCGTCTATGCGGACGCGGACCGGGAAGGTTGTCCGTCGGTCTACTGGCTGACGCAGGAGTTCAACACTGACGCAAGGAAGCTCTACGACCGGATTGCAACCCTCACCCCGTTCATCAAGTATCAGAGATAGGATCGCGAGCGGAGGACGGACATGACCATTCTCATCGCCGGCGCGGGGATTGCCGGCCTGACCCTTGCGCTGTCGTGTCATCAGGTCGGGCTGTCGTGCCGGCTCTTCGAACAGGTCGATGCGATCAGGCCGCTCGGCGTCGGGATCAACCTGCAGCCCCACGCGGTCCGCGAGCTGTTCGAGCTCGGACTGGAAGAAGAGCTTGACGCCATCGGCGTCAGGACCCGCGAAGTCGCCTATTTCTCCAGCACCGGACGCCCCATCTGGTCCGAGCCACGCGGCCGCTTCGCCGGCTATGACTGGCCGCAATTCTCGGTGCACCGGGGCCAGCTCCAGATGATGCTGGTCGACGCGGTGCGCGAGCGCCTCGGGCCGAACGCAATCGAGACGGGCATGAAGCTCACGGGGTTCGCGGACCATGCCGGCGGGGTAACGGCTGCTTTCCGCGACGCCTCGGGTTACGGGGTCGCCGTCGAAGGAGACATTCTCGTCGGCGCTGATGGTATCCATTCGACTGTGCGGGAGCGTCTTCACCCGGACGAGGGGCCGCCTGTCTGGGGCGGCGCGATCCTTTGGCGCGGGACGGCCTGGGCCGAACTGTTTCTCTCCGGGGCGACCATGGCAATGGCCGGTCACGAGCGTCAGAAATTCGTCACCTATCCGATTTCCCGGCCCGACTCGGAAACCGGACGGGCCCTGATCAATTTTATCGCCGAACTGAAGACCGATCCGTCCCGGGGCTGGCGACGTGAGGACTACAACCGCACCGCCGATCTCGAAGAATTTCTGCCGCAGTTCGAGCACTGGCGGTTTGATTGGCTCGACGTGCCGGCGCTGATCCGCTCCGCCGAGAGGATCTACGAATACCCGATGATCGACCGCGATCCGCTCGACGCCTGGACGAAGGGCCACGTCACTCTGACCGGCGACGCTGCGCACCCGATGTATCCGATCGGCTCCAACGGCGCGTCACAGGCCATCCTTGACGCCCGTGTCATGGTGCGCGAACTGCTTGTCCACGGACCGCACCGCGACGCGCTGACAGCCTACGAGAATGACCGGCGCCCGGCGACGACCGGGATTGTGCTTGCCAATCGCGGCAACGGCCCCGACGCCGTGATGCAAATCGTCGAGGAGCGCTGCGGCGGAGTGTTCGACCATATCGACGACGTGCTGACGCCGGAGGAACGCGCGACCATCGCGACCGACTACAAGAAGCTCGCCGGCTTCGATGTGGACGGGCTGAACGCGCGCCCGCCCATCGTTCCTGCCCGAGGGGGCTGACGCGCCGCGGCACGTGAGCGCCGCGGCGGATCAGGACCGTCTCACATCCTGTGCTCCCGGTAGCCGATTCCGTTTTCCGCCTGGAGTTCGCGCACATAGGCGATGATCTTGGCGACCTGCTGTTCCGAGACCTGGGGCTGTCTCGGCATGTTGCCGAACGGCCAGTGATGCGCCGGCACGCCGTTGGCGACGGCCGAGTAGAACGACTCGTCCGAGTGGTGTCCGGGATTGTAGATGTCGTTGACGAGGGGCGGTGCGCTTTCGGTGCCTGCGGCGTTGACCCCGTGACACGTGGCGCAATTGCTGTTGAACAGATATTCGCCTGCCTGCGCGGTTTCGGTCAGTTTTGGCACCTTTACCTCGGCAAGCGTCGCGGCGGTGGCGCCGGTGGTGGTAGCGCTGCGGTCTTCGCCGGGAATAAACGCATTCACGACGATCCCGACGACACCGGCGGCAAAGACGCCGATGACAAAATATTTGGGCAGATTGGACCAGATGTCGTGCTTCTTCGCTTTGGCCATTTTTGTTGTCTTTTCGATTCAGGAAGTGTGAAGCCGGCGTCCCGGCGCTTGAGCGGAAGGCCGGCTATTTGGTCTGTGGAAGCGCCGGCGCTGCGTCGCCCCCAAGATCGGCCACCGGTTCGGACTTGACTGTTTCGACCTCGTCCGGCTTGCCGTGACACGACTTGCCCAGCATCCTGTGCATCACAAGGTGCAGGCCCACACATGCCAGCAAAGGTGCGACAAGCCCGGCCTTGCTCAAGATGCCGGAAGCGGTGCCTCCGGCGAGGAGATAAAATCCGATCGGCGCGGCCATGACCGCACAACAGGCCCACATTCCGTATCGGGAGATAAGTCCCATGCCGGACCTCGCCTCAATCGGCTCGTCCGTTTTGCATCCGTTCTGGCGCGAAAAATTCTCTTGGTTCACTTCTGTGTTTCCCGAACTAGTTGCTTACCACCATCTGGTGGCCAATGCCTTGAGTGGGTATTGTGGACCGCACCGACAGATCGCGCGGGTCCAGCACCCAGACCAGGGCTTCCGCAGCACTGCTCACCAGCAGCCCCTCATCCGAAAGCGTCATGTGATAGGGTTGAGGTCCCACCGAGACCTCCGACGATTTTCCTGTGGCGACGTCGACCTTGACGATCTTTCCCGTCTCTCGGGCGCTGACATAGACGACGTTTTCGCCTTCCGCGATGCCGTGCAATTCTCCGCCGATCTCGAACCGCTGCAAGGTGTCGCCGCTATCGGCATCGATGACCGACACGGTACCGTTATCGGCTTCGGCGGCGAATATTCTTCTCGCCTCGCTGTCGAAGGCGAGATGTTTCGGTCCGTTGTCGAGCACCAGGTTACGGACCACGTAACCCTTTTCCGGATCGACATCGCTCACCGTGCCATTCCCCGCGTTGCTGACGAAGAAGCGCCCGGTCACAGGATCGTATACGGAATATTCTGGCTCGGGCCCGGTGGCGACCGTCGCGGCAACGGAAAAATCGCCGAGATCGATGATGGATACACTCGCAAGTCCGGGATGAGTGACGACGGCCCATTTGCCGTCGGTGCTGGTTTCGACGTGATGGACCGACCCGGGCACCTCGATCTTCTTGATAATCTCACCGGTTTCCGCCTCGACTGCGCTGACGATGCTGACGGTGCCGTCCATCGGCTCTTGGCCGCCGCCGTGATGGGCATCGTGCTCGTCTTCGCTTGCTGCGGCTGGTTTTTGAACGTTTCCGCGTTCAATTGTCGCCAAACTGCCTGCCAGAAGAATATCTCGCCCCGGAATGGCCGCAAGCCCGTGAACGGCCTCGAGCCCCTCTATTCGCCTCAAGACCTCAAACTTGTCGGAGAGGACCAAAGTGGTGTTGGCGTCTCCTTCGGGAATATAGATATCGGCTAACGCGCCGCTCCCACCGGCGATCAGGGATGTGACGAGTGTCAGTGTCTGTCCGACCATGCGCATGGCAACCTCCTGCGTGGTGTATCCGCCCCATACGACCTCCCCCAACTGGAAGGTCAAGCGGACTCGGCACGTCACTTTCCGGGCGGATTTCGACGAGATTGCCCCGATTCAGCGGTTCTTAGGAGTTTCTTGCTAGCGGTTCGTTCCAGGAAACGCGACGAAAAGGCGCATCTCATGCCGGAACACGCCAGAAGGATAATGGAGGCGCTGGCGGCAGGCAGCGCGAGTGGCGATCTGGTGCAGGACGCGCTGGAGGCGATTCGCAAGCACCTCGGCATGGAGGTCGCTTACCTCTCGGAATTCGTGGATGGTCGTTCAGTGTTTCGCCGGGTCGACGCGCCCGGGCTGGAACACCTGATCAAGCCTGGCGACTCGCAGTCTCTGGAAGATGTCTACTGCAATCACATTCTTGAGGGTCGCCTGCCCGAGCTGATCCCGAACACGGCGAAGGAACCGCTCGCCAGGGCTATGCCCATCACCGATGCGGTTCCCATCGGGTCGCATGTCAGCATTCCCATACGCCTCGCCGATGGCACGCCCTACGGCATGTTCTGCTGCCTCAGTCCCGCTCCCAACGAAACGCTGAACGACCGGGATCTGCAAACGATGAAGATGTTTGCCGACCTTGCCGCCCGTCATGTCAGCGAAGAGCAGGCGGCGAAAACGGCGAAGCAACGAACCGCCGAGCGCATTCGCCGGGCGATCGACACGCAGGCTTTCCGCATCGCGTATCAGCCGATATGGAATCTCAATCCGCTCCGGCCCGTCGGCATGGAGGCGCTTTGCCGCTTTGACGAGAACTCCGGACAGACACCGGACATCTGGTTCAGGGAGGCTGACGAGGCCGGACTGGGCGCCGAACTCGAAATGGCCGTGATCCGTAAGGCGTTGGAGAGTCTCCCGTCCTTGCCTGAGGATGTCTATCTCTCGGTCAATGCATCGCCCGGCATGGTCGCCGGAGACACATTTGCCGGTATGCTGGAATCACTCCCGCTGAAACGGGTCGTCCTGGAAATCACGGAACATGCGAGGGTGGAGGACTATCGCGCGCTCGATAGGGTCCTCGCCCCTCTCCGTGCTTCCGGTCTGCGTGTGGCCGTCGACGACGCGGGCGCCGGATATGCCAGCTTGCAGCACATTGTGCAGTTGCGGCCCAACCTCATCAAGCTCGACATGACGCTCACACGCGACATCGACAAGGACCGGGCGCGCCGCTCGCTGGCGGCGGCGCTGATCTTCTTTGCCGCCGAAACCGGCACGCGGATCGTCGCCGAAGGCATCGAGACGGAGGGCGAACTGAATTCCCTGATGGCGCTCGGCGTGGCCAGCGGCCAGGGCTATCTGCTGGGCAGGCCGGTTCCATTGGCCGATGCGATCGAATTGTGCGCGAAGAGGACGGACCGGCAAGCGCAAGGGTGACGCAAATCGTGTCGGATTATGTCCGCCGATGACATGACAAGGAGCACTGCGGGCGTTACCTTCGCCTCATGTTCATCCCGTTCTTCCTCGAACTCAAGGCCGCCAGGGTTCCAGTGTCGCTGCGCGAGTATCTCTCCCTGCTCGAAGGCATGGAGGCACGGATCGTGGATTTCGATGTCGACGGGTTCTACTTTCTGGCGCGCGCCTCGCTCGTCAAAGACGAGCGGCATATCGACCGGTTCGACCGGGTCTTTTCGCACGTTTTCAAAGGGCTTGAGGCCATCTCCGGCGAAGCGGGTATCGGTCCGAGGGCCCTGCCTGCCGACTGGCTGCGCAGGCTCTCTGAAAAATACCTGACAGAAGACGAAAAAAGGCTGGTCGAGTCGCTCGGCGGGTTCGAGAAGCTTATGGAAACGCTGAACGACCGGTTGAAGGAACAGCAGGGCCGCCATCAGGGGGGCGCGAAGTGGATCGGCACGTCCGGAACCTCACCCTTCGGCGCTTACGGCTACAATCCCGAGGGCGTGCGCATCGGCCAGAAGGAAAGCCGCCACCGGCGCGCGGTCAAGGTGTGGGACAAGCGTGAATTCCGCAATTTTGACGACACGGTCGAGCTCGGCACTCGCAATATCAAGGTGGCCCTCAAGAGGCTGCGCCGCTGGGCCCGCAGCGGGGCCCCGGACGAACTCGATCTCTCCGGAACGATCAGAGCAACCGCAGAGCACGGCTATCTGGATGTTCAGATGCGTCCGGAGCGGCGCAATGCGGTGAAGCTGCTGATGTTTTTCGATGTAGGCGGTTCAATGGACGACCACGTCCGCGTCGTGGAGGAACTGTTTTCGGCGGCACGCACAGAGTTCAAGCACATGGAGTATTATTACTTCCACAACTGCCTCTACGAAACCGTGTGGAAGGACAACCGCCGCCGTCAGGCCGAGCGCATTCCGACCTGGGACGTGCTCCATACGTACGGTCCCGACTACCGGGTAATATTTGTCGGCGACGCGGCCATGAGCCCGTACGAGATTGCCTATTCCGGCGGTTCGGTGGAGCACTGGAACGAGGAACCCGGCGCGCTTTGGATGCAGCGCGTGCTGGACAAATATTCGCATACCGTGTGGATCAATCCGGAGCACCAGGACAAGTGGGGCTTCGCCCAGTCCACCCGGATGCTGCGCGAGATCATGGGCGGACGGATGTTCCCGCTGACGCTCGAAGGGCTCGACGGCGCGACGCGCGATCTATCCAAGTAGGAGTACCTGCAGATCCGCCACGTTCGTTCCCGTGGCGCCGGTCATCAGCAACGCGTCGGCCACGTTCAGCGCATGGTATGCGTCGTTGTTTGCAAGGTAAGCATCGACTGACTCACCGGAAGCGCTGATCCTCTGGATTGTCTTGGGCGTCACGATGCCACCGGCGGCATCGGTCGGACCGTCGCGCCCGTCCGTTCCACCGGAAAGAAACACCCATTCACGTGGCAGGGGACTGCTTTCGCACAGCGCCGCCAAACGCAGCGCGAGTTCTTGGTTTCGCCCGCCCTTCCCCGTGCCGGTGACATGCACGCTCGTCTCGCCGCCGGAAAGGATCGCGACCGGTTTGTCCGGCTCGGCTGCACGCGCAGCCTCCCGGAAAGCCTCCGCCGCAGCCTGGACGTCCCCTGCCAGCCACTCTGCGAGAACGTCTGTCCGGTAACCCTTCCGGGCTGCAAAGGTCATCATGGCCTCGAGACTGATGCGGTTGGAGCCGACGAGAAGATTCTCCGTCGTGTGCGCTTCGCTGTCCGGCTTGGCGGCAGCACGCGCCTCTAGATGTCTCATGACGCTTTCCGGCATGTCGTTTTCCAGACCCAGCGACCGTACGATCTCAAGCGCACGTACCGGTGGCGCGGTGTCAGAGACTGTTGGGCCGGAAGCGATAATGGAGAGGTCGTCTCCCGGCACATCCGACAGGATCAGCGCGACGCCCTGCGCGGGCGCGATCAGGCGGGCGAGACCGCCCCCCTTCAGGCGCGAGAGCGCCTTGCGGACGGTGTTCATGGCGACGATGTCGGCGCCCGACTTCAGCAGCAGGTCGTTTGCCCGCATCTTTTCCTCCAGCGTGATGCCGTCGACCGGAGCCGGCAGCAGCGCGGACGCGCCGCCGGAAATCAGGCAAAGCACCAGTTCGCTGGCCCGCGCCTTTCCTGCGACCGTCTCGACCGCTCTTGCCGCCTCCGCGCCTGCGGCATCCGGCAGCGGGTGCGATGCACCGTGAACGACCGCTCCAGCGATCTCTCGCACGTTCTCGTAGTTCGTTACCACGACCACGTTGCCGAGCTTGCCGGCCGGCACCCGCGAAAGGGCAGCCTCGGTCATCGGGCAGGCGCCCTTCCCGGCGGCAATGATGTGGACGCGCGTCACTTCGTGCAGCATGTCATTGTGCACGCGCAGGGCGCTAAGCACCGCGTCGTGAGGATCGGCTGCGGCCACTCCATGCCTGAAGATTTCGCGAGCATCGGCTGCGAGGTCGTCGATCATTTGTGTCGGGCTTTCATGCGAGGGACATCGGTGTAGGTGCATTGTGCAGCGCGGAAGGCGATCTGTCACGATACGATGTAGGTTTTCATCCGTCGGGTTCGTCGTACAATCGCGACATGCCCATGGGAGGAAACCATGCTCTACGCAATCCTGATCTACGGTGCGGATGGTGTTTTCGACCGCCTATCGGAGAAACAACAGGAGGCAATTCTCGCGAAGCACGGGAAATTGCAGGAAACGATGAAGAAACGAAATGCCCTAGGGGCGGTCGCCCGGCTGATGGAAAGCAATACGGCCGTGTCTCTGCGGCCTCATGGCGGCTCCGTCGTTGTGACCGATGGGCCGTTCGCTGAGTCCAAGGAGCATCTTCTGGGCTTTTATCTGATCGAATGCGCCACCATGGATGAAGCGATCGAGGCCGCCAGGCTCCTGCCGATGGACACCGCATCCTACGAGATCCGTCCGGTTCACTGGTCCAACCAGCAAGCCTCCGATGGCCCTGACCCACACGCTTGAGGCGCATCTCGCCAATGCCAGGCCGCGAGCGCTGGCCGCGCTGCTGCGCCGGTTTCGCGATCTCGACGTCGCCGAGGACGCCCTGCAGGAAGCGATGCTGCGCGCGCTCAAGAAATGGCCGGCGACGCGGATTCCGTCGGATCCGGCCGCATGGCTGATCCGCACCGGCTCGAACGCCATGATCGACCGGATCCGCCGCGACAGAAGGTTTGCCGAACTCGCCTCTGACGAGATCGCATTAATGGGCGGGCCGCGGGACCACACCGAGGTCGAATTGGAGCGTGCCGAGGTAATCGACAGTGCCGACATGCGCGATGATGTGCTGCGGCTGATGTTCATGTGCTGCCATCCCGATCTCGGTGTGCACGATCAACTGGCGCTGGCGCTCAAGGTCATTGCGGGATTTTCGGTGGAGCAGATCGCCGCTGCGTTCGTCATCAAGCCGAAGGCGATGGAACAGCGTATCACCCGCGCCAAGAAGAAGGCGTCTGCGGTTGCCGGTAGGCTCGAGACACCCACCGCATTCGAGCGTACGCGCCGCCTCGAGGCGGTGTGTCTGATGATCTATCTTCTGTTCAACGAGGGCTACGCCTCGAGCCATGGCAAGAGCCATATCAACCCGGAGATCTGTTCCGAGGCGATCCGGCTTGCGCGGCTCTTGCTGTCGCTGTTCCCGGCGCAGGCCGAGGTCATGGGGTTGCTCGCGCTTTGCCTTCTGCAGCATGCGCGGCATCGCGCGCGGATCGGCGCCGGAGGCGAACTCATCACGCTCGACGCCCAGGACCGGACGCTTTGGGACAGGGAGGCGATCGCCGAAGCGACTGTCATGATCGAAAAGGCGCTTCGAAAGGGTCGCCCTGGCCCTTACCAGATCCAGGCGGCGATTGCCGCAGTGCATTGCCGGGCAGCGACCGCCGCAGATGCCGACTGGGCCGAGATCGAACTGCTTTACGGCGCGCTGGAACGCGAGATGCCCACTCCGGTCGTCGCCCTCAACCATGCGGTAGCGATTTCCATGACGAAGGGTCACGCCGCCGCGCTCGCCGCACTCGCCCCGTTGGAGGACGATCTGGGAAGCTACCTGCCCTATCATGTCGCGAGAGCGGATTTCCTTGCCGCGCTCGGACGCAAGGAAGAAGCCCTCCACGCATTCCGAGCGGCGCTTTCACTCTGTCCCAATAAGGGTCAGGAGGCACATATTACCCAGCGAATTGCGGCATTGCAGAGGT
This sequence comes from Oricola cellulosilytica, assembly GCF_019966575.1. GTDB lineage: Bacteria > Pseudomonadota > Alphaproteobacteria > Rhizobiales > Rhizobiaceae > Oricola > Oricola cellulosilytica. The sequence goes on from NZ_JAINFK010000003.1 coordinate 318,325, forward strand.
GCTTGGCACCCGATTGATTGGCGCTGCCAATTCCCGGTTTCCGCAAGAAAAATGGACGAACATGATGGAGATTGACATGCTGGGATCGCTCGGTTTGTTTTTTGCCGGTCTCGGAGTTTTCTTCATGGGCGGAGGTACGATCTACTGGGTCTCCGTTCAGGACCGCGAAGCACAGCGGCGCGCCCGTTCGGGAAGCTACCACACCTCCTGATCGCAAAAACTTTCCGGGCTGTCGGATTTCGGGTTTTCCCTTCGTCGTATCGCCGTTGATGCAAAGCGAAGGGAGATTCGATATGAGCAATCCGATGCAGACGCATGGCGCGCCGAGCTGGATTCAGCATCAGGGCAGCGACCCGGCCGCCGCGCGCAAATTCTACGAGACAGTGCTCGATTGGCATGTCAACGATATGCCCATGGGTGACGGGTCGTCCTATCCCGCGATCGTCGTCGGTGACACGCCGGTCGGCGGCTTTTATCCCCAGCCTGCGGAAGAAGGTGCTTGGACCGTCTACATCACCGTTGATAATGTAGACGTGCGGTTCAAGAAGGCCGTCGACGCCGGCGCCACCCCGGTTACGGAACCGACCAGTATGCCGGGCGTAGGTCGGATGGCGACCATCCGCGATCCGCAAGGCGGTTCGCTCGCGCTCATAACCTACGAGAGCCAGCAATAGTCGATTAGGAAGCGGTCGGGATATCCTGATCCGGGCCGCTTTTCGCCGCATGAAATTCGGATAAGATGACATATGGCCTACGATGAGAAGCTCGCCGAAAGAATGCGCGACATGCTCGCCGGCCTGCAGGGCCTGTCGGAAAAGAGAATGATGGGCGGGGTCTGCTTCCTGCTCGACGGCAACATGGTTGGTGGCGCGCACCGGGAGAAAAAAAGCGGCGAGGGCCGACTGATGCTGCGTGTGGGCAAGGAGCAACAGGAGGAGGCGCTGAAACGTCCGGGCGTGACGCCGATGATCCATGGCGGACGCGCGATGGGCGGCTTTGTTCATGCGGGCGAGGATACCGATCTGGCCGTGCTGCGTGACCTCGTCTCGATGGCTGTCGCATTCACCGGTTCGTTGCCGCCGAAATAGTCAGGAGCCAACGATGCCCACCGGCGAATTTACAGGCTTTCCTCGCGAGACCCTCGATTTTCTTGAGCAACTGAAAGCCAACAATGACCGGGAATGGTTCTCCGGTCACAAGAACGCTTACGCCAGTGCGGTTAAAAAGCCCGCCACGGCCCTGGCAGAAATCGTCGCCGGTGAACTCGAGCGCCTTACCGGCCAGCCGCACAGGCCTAAGCTTTTCCGGATAAACCGCGATCTCCGTTTCTCGAAGGACAAGACGCCCTACCACACTCACATCCACATCTCGTGGTTACCGGTTGAAGAGGGTGACGGCTTCCCGGTGTGGATGTTCGGCCTTTCACCGGAATATTGTACGGTTGGTTGCGGCGTATTCGAGTTTCCGAGAAATGTCCTCGATATCTACCGAAAGAAGATCGCTGCGGAATTGGGCGACGATCTAGGCCGTATGCTCGACAGGTTGAGGCACGACGGCTTTCGGATCGGCGAGCCCGCACTGAAGCGCGTGCCGGCCGGCTTCCCGGATGATCACCCTTACGTGGAACTAGCGCTACACAAGGGCATTGTTGCTTGGCGGGATTTGGAGGGCCCTGAAGCGGCGACGCAGCCGGACTTAGTGTCCCGCTGCGTCACAGAATTCGCGAAATTGGTCCCGTTGTGGCGGTTTCTGCGCGAACTACGCTGAAACCGCGTACACGGAAAGCGTTTAGTTTTCCGGTGCAGGCTCGACGTCGACCGTCGGCACGGTAACCTTTTCCTCTTCCATGACGACTTTCGGTACAAGGACGGTTTTTTCCTCGCTGCCGACGTCTACCGAACCGGCTTGGACGTCAAACTTTGGTGCCTGGCCGCCTTCGACCTTCACATCCACATCCGGAAGCTTAGCTTCCTGCGTCTGATCGACGTCAAAGAAATAGAATGCAGCTGCGATGATCACGGCGATGGCTACCGCACTGGCGATGATTGTGGAGGTCTTCATTTTCTCGTCCTTGAATGATGTTGCCTGCCACAACAACTCACGATCCATTTTTTGGTTCCGGACCCTAGGGAAAAAAATCCGTTAACCATTTGACATCGATGATAATTTTCAACCGAATCAGGGGAGAGGCGTGGTCAGACGCCGGCCACAGCTGCAATCTCCGCATATCGCGCGGTGTGGAAATCCACGTCACCGAACTGATGATCGATCATCACGAGGCGCTTGGCGTAATGTCCGAGGGAATATTCCCATGTCATAGCGATGCCGCCATGCATCTGGATGGCTTCTTCGGCAACCATCCGGCCAATGCGCCCGGTCATGGCCTTGGCCGCTGAGACCGCCAGTTCGCGTTCCTCACGCGATCTGTTCAAACATCCGGCGGCATTAATCACCGACGATCGCGCCTGCTCGATTTCCATCAGCAACGTTGCCATTCGGTGCTGCAGCGCCTGGAATTTCCCGATCGGCACGCCGAATTGCCTGCGCGTCTTCAGATATTCGATCGTGATGTCGCGGCAGACCTCCATCGCGCCGATTGCTTCGGCCGACAGCGCGAGCGCGCCGCGCGCCAATGTTTCCTCCAGGGCAGGGAATGCACCGCCCTCCCTGCCGAGCAGCGCGCCCCCATCGAGCGTAACCGCCTCGAAGGCAATCTCGGCAGCGTGCAGACCGTCGATCGTTGGATAACCCCGGGCCGTGACGCCTTCGGCATTCGCCGGAACGAGAAATAAGGAGATACCCTCCTCGTCCCACACCTCGCCGCCGGTGCGTGCCGACACGACCAGCGTTCCGGCGCTGTCCCCGTTCAGAACCACCGCCTTTTCGCCGTTCAGGCGCCAACCATCACCATCGCGCTCCGCCCTGGTTTCGACGTGAACGTGGTCGTAACGGCTTTGGGGTTCGCCATGGGCCAAGGCCACGATTGTTTCACCGGCGATGACCCCTTCGAGCCTCGCCTTCTGAGCCTCATCGCCGAGCGACGCGATGGCGTTTCCGCCGAGGACAGAGGCAAGCAGCGGCTCGACCACCAGACCCCGTCCGATCTCCTCGAACACAGTGGAGAGATCGAAGCCCCCGCCGCCGAAACCACCATCGGCCTCCGCAAACAGCGCGCCGATAATCCCCAGCTCGGCGAACTGGCTCCAGATGTCGCGCGAAAATCCTTCCGGCGAAGCCGCAATCTCGTGCCGCACTTCGATGCCGTAATTGTCGGCGACGAAACGGGCAAGCGTATCCTTTAGCATACGCTGTTCGTCGGTCAGGGAAAAATCCATGTCAGAGCCCCATGACCATCTTTGAAATGATGTTGCGCTGAACCTCGTTCGATCCGCCGTAGATCGAGATCTTGCGGTTGTTGAAATAGTCGGCGGCGACACCGGCAGCGTCTTCGGGTCCTATCGGCTCGCCGTTCCAGCCGGGCTCCAGCGCCTCCGAGACGAAAGGCAGCGCGTAGGGACCCAGCGCGCGCCGTGCCAGATCGTTCAACTCCTGCCGGATCTCAGTGCCCTTAATCTTCAGCATCGAGGATATCGGACCGGCATTTGCGGCTGCATCTGGCGCGGAAAGGACACGGAGATTCGTCGTCGCCAGCGCAGCGAGCTCCATTTCAACCTTGGCGATTCTCGCCGCGAAGAGTGGATCGTTGATCAGCGGCCTGCCACGAACCTTTTGATCGCGGGCAATCGCCTTGACATGCGCCAGCGCCGCTCGCGAGAAGCCAACACCGGCGATGTTGGTTCGCTCATGTGTCAGCAGGTATTTGGCGTAGGTCCATCCCTTGTTCTCCTCGCCAACGAGATTTTCGATTGGAACCCGCACGTCGTCGAAGAACACTTCGTTCACCTCATGCGTGCCTTCGAGCAGGATGATTGGCCGGATCGTGATGCCCGGCGTGTCCATGTCGATCAGTAGGAACGAGATACCTTCCTGGGGTTTTCCCTCAGTCGAGGTGCGTACGAGACAGAATATCTTGTTGGCGTGCTGGCCAAGCGTGGTCCACGTCTTCTGGCCATTGACGACGTAATGGTCGCCGTCGCGCACGGCACGGGTCTTCAGCGACGCCAGGTCGGACCCTGCGCCCGGCTCCGAATAGCCCTGACACCACCAGTCCGAACCGTTAAGAATACGCGGGAGGTAACGATCCTTCTGCTCCGGCGAGCCGAACTTCATCAGCACAGGCGCGAGCATCTTCAGGCCGAACGGCACGATGCGCGGCGCGTTTGCCGCAGCCGCCTCGTCCTCGAATATTTGCTGCTGAACTGTCGTCCAACCCGCGCCTCCATGTTCCTTCGGCCAATCTTGGGCAAGCCAGCCCTTATCGTTGAGGATGCCATGCCATTGTTCCATGTCGTCGCGGGAAAGATGCTGATTGCGGCGCACCTTTTCCGACAGGGTCCGCGGCAGTCTCTCTTGCAGAAACGCCCGAACTTTTTCGCGAAACGCCAGATCCTCCGCCGAATACGAGATGTCCATGCCGATACTCCTCCGGAACCGTCGGCAGGCACGCTGCCACGGGGTCACGTCGAAAGCCATACGGATTTCGCGAAGGGCCATCAACCGGGGGATGGCATAATCACGTCGCCCCGGAGACATTCCGCTGTAGCGATACGTGGTCTATAGACGATGCAGGGACGCAAACCGGAAGATCAGATGGAAATGCGAATGATGACTGAAGGCGAGGCCATGCACAGCGCCGCCGTCCGTCGACTCAGTTCAACTGTCCTGCTCACGACTGAGGAAATCGAGTTCTTCGAGGGACTTCAAAATAACCGCGCCCAACTGAAACCAGACGAAAAGATCATCGCCGATGGCGAGGAATTCACTGCCAGCTTTCTGATTCGCAAGGGCTGGGCGATGCGCTGGCACGTGACGCCCCTCGGGCGGCGACAGATCATCAAGATCTATCTGCCAGGAGACTTCATCGGTCTGCACGTAAACTTCCGGCGCTCCGCAGTCCACAATGTCTCGGCGCTGACCAATGTTGAACTGGCGGCGATCGAGCCAACCCGCATCCTCGACATCTACCGTAACTATCCGATACTCGCCGCGGGTCTCGACTGGAGCGCTGTGCGCAGTTTCAACATCATTAGTGAGCACAATATCAGCCTCGGTGCTCGACCTGCGCGACAGCGAATTCTCCACCTGTTCCTCGAGCTTTGGTGCCGAATGCTTTTGATCGAGGAGGCGGACGACGACAGTTTCGACTTTCCGCTTACACAATCGCAGATCGCCGATATCTGCGGACTGTCCCTCGTTCACACAAACAAGTCGATTCAGCATTTGCGGCGCTCGGGCCTGATCGTCTTCGGCAAGGGCAGACTCCAGTTTCCGGATATCGACGCGGCGGTCGAATTCTGCGATTTCGATGCCAGGTTCTTGGGAGAGTTCCGCACGAAGCGGCCGCCGCACGCTGTGCTCGCCAGCGGAACCGACTGACTGGACAAGGAAAGGGAGCAAATGGTGATCCCGACAGGATTCGAACCTGTGACCCTCAGATTAGGAATCTGATGCTCTATCCTGCTGAGCTACGGGACCACGCGTTCGCCTGATATCAAGAACGGCCGGATTTTAAAACCGAAATCGGACCGTCAGGCGGGAGCATTAGCCTCGGCAAGCGCCGCCCAGTAGCTGATGCCAAGCGGTATGATCTCGTCATTGAAGTCATATGCTGGATGATGCAGTCCCGCGGTCTCGCCGTTGCCGATCAGGATCATCGCGCCGGGGCGCGCTTCCAGCATATATGAAAAATCCTCCCCGCCCATCAGCGGGGGCGCCGACGTGTCGACAGCGCTGTCGCCGACGATGCGGGCGGCCTGCTTTGCCGCGAACACTGCTTCCGCCTCGTGATTGACCGTTACCGGATATCCGTTCCGGTATTCGACTGTCGCGATCGCCCCATGGGCGGCGGCGATACCCTCGGTGAGTGTCCGGATCCGTACCTCGCCCAGTTTGCGGCTTTCCGCTGAAAGCGTGCGGACCGTTCCGGACATCTCCGCCGTCTCGGGAATGACATTGTGCGCGCTGCCGGCATTGAATTTCGTCACCGAAACAACGATCGACGAGATCGGGTCGGTATTGCGCGATGCGATGGTCTGCAGTGCGGTGACGAGCTGACTCGCTGCAACGATCGGATCAACCGTCTGGTGCGGCATGGCTGCATGGCCGCCCTTGCCCTTGATTTCGATGCGGAACTCGTCCGTTGCTGCAAAAAAGGGCCCCGGGCGGATGGAGAAGGCGCCGGCCGGGACGCCCGGCATATTGTGCATTCCGAACACCCGTTCGATGCCGAAGCGCTCCATCATGCTGTCCTTGACCATGGCGTCGCCGCCGCCGCCGCCTTCTTCGGCAGGCTGGAAGATGACGACGATGGTGCCGGCAAAATTGCGGGTCTCGGCGAGGTACTTCGATGCGCCGAGCAGCATGGCGGTGTGTCCGTCATGCCCGCAGGCATGCATCTTGCCGGCCACCCTGGACTGATAAGCCTTGCCCGTTTCCTCACGGATCGGAAGCGCGTCCATATCGGCGCGAAGACCGATGGTCCCGGCGGGACCGCGCGCGCCCTTGATGACGCCCACCACGCCGGTTCGCCCGATGCCGGTGGCAACCTCATCGCACCCGAACTCACGGAGTTTTTCGGCGACGAAGGCTGCCGTGTCGTGCACGTCAAACAGCAGTTCTGGGTTCATGTGCAGATGCCTGCGCCACTCCGCAACTTCGGGCTGCAATTGATGAGCACGGTTCAGTATCGGCATTCGTTGTCCTTCGATTCTTTCTGTCTGCGGACCAGATGGCGGACTCCGCCCGCTGAGGCAAGCGCGCGGCTTGTCCCACCTTTGCCGCATTCATGCAGCAGCAGGTGCATTGCTTGTTTCGTCACAGGCCCTACCTTAGACAACTCGATCGGCAACATATCAACGGAAATAGCATGAACGCGGGAATACTACTGCGCCTGACACGCTCGGCTGCAATCGCATTTCTCTTCTCGTTTCCGGCCGCCGCAGCCCCGGTAATCGTCGTGGATGCCGCGAGCGGGCGCGTTCTGCACTCCGAGGATGCCTTTCTTCGCTGGAGCCCGGCATCGCTGACCAAGTTGATGACGGCCTATGTGGCGTTTCGGGAAATTGAATCCGGCCGGCTGAACCTGAAATCCCCCGTCCGCATTTCAACCAATGCGGCACACAACCCGCCTAGCCACATGGCTTATCCGGTCGGCACCATCATAACGCTGGAAAACGCCCTGAAGATGATCATCGTGAAGTCCGCAAACGATATTGCGGTGGCGATCGGTGAATCCATCGCCGGAACCGAGGAGGATTTCGTGATCCGTATGAATCAGGAAGCTCACTTTCTGGGCATGACGGACACCAACTTCGAGAATCCGAATGGCCTGCACGCCGACGGCCAGTATTCAACCGCTCGCGATCTCGCGATCCTGACACGCGCGATCAGGACTCAATACCCGCAATATGCCGACTTGTTCTCGATCGAGGCCATCCGCGATGGCGAACGGGTCTACAAAACCTACAATGACCTCATCGGCCGGTTTCAGGGCGCTGACGGCATGAAGACCGGTTACGTCTGCGAATCGGGTTTCAATCTTGCCGCGTCAGCAACACAGGATGGCCGCACCATGATCGCTATCATACTCGGGGAGATAGGACCGAAGGGCCGCGCCGAGCGCGCCGCCACGCTCCTCCAAAAGGCATTCGACACCGGCGACGAAACGGGGCTGCCGCTGATCACCGATCTCGCCAAGACGCCCGACACCCCGGAGACACCGGTCGACATGCGGCCTATCGTCTGCTCCGACGCGGGGCGCGCCGCGAGACAAAGCGAACGCGGTGAGCCATTCGATACCGCCTTGCTGACGGATCTGGACCGGCCGCCCGTCGCGGTGGCGGTCGGCAAAGGCGGCGCCATCGGATCTAGCCGCTCGGCGACGATGGTTCTGGGAAAAATGGTCAAGGAAGTCCCGCTGCCTGCCGATAAACCCGAGCGCGTGACGCTGGTCGACGAAGACGACCGGGCAAGATATGCCCTGGAGCCGGGCTTCGACGTACCGGTCCCGGATAGGCGGCCGGAAACCTGACAGCGATGTCGATACCCGTTCATATCGTTACGGGCTTTCTCGGAGCCGGCAAGACGACGCTGCTGAACAGACAGCTTTCGTCCGGCGACCTCGCCAATACGGCAATCATCGTCAATGAGTTCGGCGACGTCGGTATTGACCATCTGCTCGTTGAATCGGCCAGTCCCGCGGACGCGATGATCGAACTGTCCGACGGTTGCCTCTGCTGCACGGTTCGCGGGGACCTTGTCGATACGCTGGAGCAGCTCTCGCGGCGCGTGAGCGGAGGGACCCCGCTCGAACGCGTGATCATCGAGACCACCGGCCTCGCCGACCCTGCACCAGTCCTGCAGGTCATCATGGCGGCACCCGGAATTCGAGACCGCTTCCGCGTGGCCGGTGTAGTGACGGCTGTGTGCGCTCTGACGGGTCTCGATAGCCTCGACCAACACAACGAAGCGCGGACCCAAGTGGCGCTCGCGGATGTGATCATCCTGACCAAGACGGATATCGCACCGCCCTCTCCCGCATTGATTGCTACGCTGGCAGCGCTAAACCCCCTCGTTGAACCGGTTGACGCAAATGCGTCCGACGTCTCGCTAACGCTCGACGACGCCACGGTTTCTAACGCTAAAATCACGGATTCGGGCGCCGGTCACCATAACGATCGCCACCACGACAACGGTATCGAGGCCTTCACACTGACCCATAACCGCCCGATCGACGAGGCGTCAGTCGGAATGTTCGTTGATCTGTTGCGCTCGACCATGGCGCCAGAGATGTTGCGTATGAAGGGGATCGTCTGGACCGAGCAGTTGGCCGATCAGCCTTTGGTCATACACGGCGTCCGGTCGGTTTTTGATCCGCCGCAACGGCTTGCGTCCTGGCCCAGCAGTGAACGGAAGACGCGGCTCGTCGTGATATCGAAACACGGCAAGCGGCGGCACATCGCTGACCTGTTTGCAGCTTTTACCGGCCAGGCACGCATCGATACGCCGGACCAGCAGGCGATCACTGAAAATCCGCTGGCTATTCCCGGGATGTAGTCCCTGGCGCCGGATTATCCGGAACCTGACCGGCTTTGGACGCTGTCAACAAGAAGGAATTCGAGCAGCAGATTGCGCTGCAGGATCGAATGGTTGTCGTCCGACACGATCGTCAACCTGGGCGTGCCGTCCGGATCTGTCGAAATTGCGAGGCCTTCCATGTTGTCGATCTGATAAAGCTGATCGGCCTCTAGCAGGATTTCGCCATCAATGGTGACCCCCTCGCCGATCGCGTTGGCTGCGATCCGTCGCAGACGCATGGCGACACCATCCTGCATGTTGAAACGGCGTTCAAGCAGGATGAGATCGCCATCGGACAAAAACTCGCCGTCGGTTACGTCGAAAGCGCCCCGCCTTGTTACCGAAAACTCGAAACTCGAGCCGTCCTCGCGTCGAACAAACGCCATGATATTTCCGTCAGGGTCGAGACTGCGCTCGGAAATCCCCACCAGGGCCCCGGCAAGCGGCGTGCGCTCCGGCGAAACGGCGATCGTTTCGAAGCCCTTGTTGTTCCGCAGTTCATGCAAGGGCACCGGCGGCTGCCATTCCCGTACGAACATTGGCCAATCGCCGTCGGTCAGCGAATATTCGCTGACACGGTGCAACCGCTCGAAGCTGACGAATACCCGATCGTCTGTAACAGTCACGCCTTCGGCGTCAGTCTCCCATTTGCTATGACTGCTTTCGCCCTTGGCACCTGACATCTCCCGCATGGCGACAGCCGAAAGACCTGTCGGCTTGCGCGCCGCATCCCGCTCGATCGTTCCTGCGAACCAGAAGCCGGTATCTGTCACACCGATGAAACGCGATTGGTCGTCAAACACGTGGACGCCCGAAAGCGCACCAAAATGCCGGGACGATCCGTAGAGCTCCAGTCCCCCGGCAAATTTCAGAGTGCCGAATCGCATATTATTCGAGCCAATTCTGAAATACTCGATCGGACGCACCCTCACCGTGACCTCAATCGCCTCCCCGGCCACATCGGCGAGGACGGCGGGCGCAAGCGCGAAAAATCCGAAAACAAGCAACGTCAGGCGGCACGGCCGTCCGCTCCTACTGTAGCGCTTCACCGCGACACCCGGGGTCTCGTATCACTCGCTTTTTGCTCCTCGAACAGCCCCGCAAGCTGTTCGGTCATCGCCCCGGCCAATTCTTCGGCGTCGACGATCGTGACTGCACGGCGATAGTATCGGGTCACGTCATGGCCAATGCCGATCGCCAGCAGTTCGACATTTGATCGGGTCTCGATCTCCTCGATCACGGCACGCAGATGTCGCTCGAGATAATTGCCCGGATTAACTGATAGCGTGGAATCGTCGACCGGAGCGCCGTCGGAAATCATCATCAGGATGCGGCGCTGTTCCGGCCGCATGGCGAGCCGGCGGTACGCCCAGGTAAGGGCTTCGCCGTCGATGTTTTCCTTCAGCAGTCCCTCGCGCATCATTAGGCCGAGGTTACGACGTGCCCGCCGCCATGGAGCATCGGCACTTTTGTAGATGATGTGCCGGAGATCGTTCAGCCGCCCCGGCTCCGCCGGTTTGCCGCCCTTCAGCCACGCCTCGCGCGCCTGACCGCCCTTCCAGGCGCGCGTCGTGAAGCCGAGGATTTCAACCTTCACGCCGCAGCGTTCCAGCGTGCGCGCCAGAATGTCTGCGCATGTTGCCGCAACAGTGATCGGCCGGCCGCGCATCGAGCCCGAATTGTCGAGCAGCAGCGTCACCACCGTGTCCCGGAAGTTTGTATCCCGCTCGCGCTTGAAGGAAAGCGGGGCGAAGGTGCCGGCCATCTCATCGATGATGATACGCGGCAGGCGCGCCGGATCGAGATATCCCTCTTCAAGATCGAAATCCCAAGAGCGGTTTTGTTGCGCCATCAGCCGACGCTGCAACCTGTTCGCCAGCCGTCCAACCACGCCCTGAAGATTGGCGAGCTGTTTGTCGAGGAAAGACCGCAGCCGGTCGAGTTCGGCCTCGTCGCAGAGTTCCTCGGCGGCGATCGTCTCGTCGAACTCCGTGGTGAAAATCTTGTAATCGATGCCGGAAAGGATGTCGGTAAAGGGCTGGTCGGACCGTAGAGCCTCGCCTGGTTCCTCCGCGTCGGCATCCATGTCCTCGTCCATGTCCTCCGAGGTCGCCTCAGAGACGTCCATTTCACCGGACTCGGGTTGCTCGCTTTCGACTTGTGAATCCTCAGCTTCGGACTGATCCTCTCCGCCCTCGTCCTGCTGACCTCCCTCGGTCTCGTCGTCGGCGTCCGGCTGGTCTTCGTCGTTCTCTTCATCCTGATCCGGCTCTTCGCCCGACATCTCGTCGGCGAGTTCCATCGAGACCAGCATGTCACGCACCGCTTTCGCGAAAGCGGTCTGGTCGTCAATCGATGATTCAAGGTTGGGAAAGCTGTTCTCAGCCCTTTCGTCGATCCAATCTCGCCAGAGGTCGGCTACTGCGGACGCACCGGGCGGCGTCGGCAGGCCGGTCAGCTTCTCGCGGACTAGCAGCGCCACTGCTTCGGAGAGCGGCGCCTGATCCCGCTCGGTAACACCGGCTAGGTTCGATTTGACGAAGCGGTCGTCAATCATTGCGGACAGATTGTCGCCGACGCCCGGCATGCGCCGGGCTCCGATCGCTTCCACCCGCGCCTGTTCGACGGCGTCAAAAACGGCGCGCGCATCGGCGCCATCGGGCGCAGCCGCCGCGTGTATGCGGGGATTGTGGCAGGCTGTGCGCAGCGCCATCGAATCGCCGACGCCGCGGGTCACCATGACGTCGTTCTTCGTGATCCGCTTCGGGAGATCCGGCAACCGCGCGTGCTTGCCGGCAAGCGCGGGCTTGTCGGTTGCGAACACAACTTCGAGTTCTGGCTCGCCGGCCATCGCCCGCATGCAGGACGTCACCGCCCGCTTCAGCGGTTCGGTGTCAACCGGCTTACCCGGCTTCTTTCGGATGTTGTCGCCAGGCCTCGCCATTGTGTCTCTTGTCGTCGGCGCACTCAGCTCAAGACCACATTGGCCGCGCTTTCGGCCAGTTCCTCGCTGAAGCAGCGCTGATAGAACTCGGCCACGAGCGTGCGCTCGAGATCATCGCACTTGTTGAGGAAGGTGAGCCGGAAAGCGAAACCGATATCCTTGAAAATATCTGCATTTTCCGCCCATGTGATCACGGTACGCGGGCTCATCACGGTGGAAAGATCGCCATTGATGAACGCCTGGCGCGTTAGGTCGGCGAGGCGCACCATGTTGTTCACGGTCTCGCGCCCATCCTTGGTCTGGTAATGCTTTGCCTTGGCCAGCACGATCTCGACTTCCTTGTCATGGGGCAGATAGTTCAGCGTCGTGACGATCGACCAGCGGTCCATCTGGGCCTGGTTAATCTGCTGCGTGCCATGATAAAGACCGGTCGTATCTCCAAGGCCGACAGTGTTGGCGGTTGCAAACAGCCGAAAGGCCGGATGCGGGCGGATCACTCTACTCTGGTCCAGCAGCGTGAGCCGGCCAGACGACTCCAGCACGCGCTGAATGACGAACATGACGTCCGGACGCCCGGCGTCGTATTCGTCGAACACCAGCGCGACATTGTGCTGATAGGCCCACGGCAGTATACCATCGCGAAATTCGGTGACCTGCTTTCCTTCATGAACTACGATCGCGTCCTTGCCCACAAGGTCGATCCGGCTCACATGGCTGTCGAGGTTAATGCGCACGCACGGCCAGTTCAGCCGCGCGGCGACCTGCTCGATATGGGTCGACTTGCCGGTGCCGTGGTAGCCAGAAACCATGACACGACGGTTGTGAGCAAAACCGGCCAGAATCGCGAGGGTCGTGGTCCGGTCGAAGATATAATCTCGGTCGATTTCGGGCACATAAGCGTCGGCTTCCCTATAGGCCGGCACTGTCATGTCGACATCGATGCCGAACACTTCGCGCACATCTGCGGAGGTGTCGGGCATGTTTGCGATGTCGAGATCGATCTTGTTCATCTTGCGTCCTCGAAATGGCGGGCGCCGCCTGCACAATGGAGTTCAGTTTTGTCTTGGGCGGCACCTAGCACAGCCCGGCAGTCTTCAACAATTGGTAGGCCTGCACGACATCGCGGAATCGTTCCTCGGACGTGCGGTCGCCGCCATTTGCATCCGGATGATGCTTCTTCACCAGCGCCTTGTACTGGGTTTTGATGTCCTCGCCGGTTGCGCTCGCGTTAAGCCCAAGCGTCGCCATGGCCTTGGCCTCGAGCGGCTTCAGCTTGCGCATCTTCGGAATGGACTCGCGCGCCATCCAGTTGGGGTCACGCATCCGCATGGAACGGGCCGATCCAGACTTCAGGTCGGAAAACACCGGCGCAGAGGACGTCGTCGTCTCGGACTTAGCGGTCCCCATTTTCCAGGTCGGGCGGTTGCCGGTCAGCGAATCCTTCTGGAACTTCGCGACATCCTTGTCTGACAAGCCCGAGAAGTAATTGTAGTTCTTGTTGTACTCACGAACGTGATCAATGCAGAAGCTGAAATATTGCCCCTCGCGATCGCGGCCGGCAGGCGCCTTGTGCCCGCCGGGCTTCTCGCAGCCCGCCCACTGGCATGCTTGCGAGGAAACCTCCTCCTGCGGGCGCTTGCGTTTCTTTCCGCCCGGATTGATGCGGATCGAATCAAAGTATTTCGAACTGGTTGTCATGACCACGGTTATGGGGCGGAGACCGCCTTCAGCAAGGATTGACACAGGAAGATTTGGCGCGGCACATCACACCGCAACGTCCCCAAAAACAGGACGCACTGGTTTAACCATCAATGATGGCGGAGGCAAGGTAGGAAGCACATGGGCCCATTGGAAGAACGGATCACAAGAAAGATTCAGGAACAACTTTCACCGACCCGGTTCGAAGTTATCAATGAGAGCCATTTGCACGCCGGACATCAGGGCGGAGCAATGGATGGAACCGGGGAGACTCATTTCCGGGTCCGCGTGATCGCTGCGTCCTTCACCGGGATGAGTCGGGTAGATCGGCATCGCGCGCTTAACGAGTTGCTCGCTGACGAACTCGCCGGCGGCGTCCACGCGCTGGCGCTCGAACCCGCCGCACCAAGTGAGAACGTCAGGTGGTGATGGAGCCTAAACGGGCCGGACCCTGAGCTTGGTAATGCGATTTTTCTCGCGTTTCATCACAACAAAGCGCATGCCGTGGAATGTGAAGGCCTGTTTTTCGGCCGGGATCGTCTGCGCTTCGTGAATGACAAGACCTGCTATTGTCGTCGCCTCATCGTCCGGCAAATTCCAGTCAAGCGCCCGGTTGATGTCTCGGATCGGCACCGAGCCATCGACGACCACCGATCCGTCGGCCTCCGTGCGGACACCTTGAACGTCGATGTCGTGCTCGTCGGCAATCTCGCCGACGATCTCCTCGATGATGTCCTCCAGCGTGACAAGTCCCTCAACCTCGCCGTACTCGTCGACTACCAGCGCGACATGCGCCTTACGCCGCAGGAACGCGTCGAGCTGATCGCGCAAGCTCGTCGTATCGGGCACGAACCACGGCTTGGTCGCCACCTTGAGGATATCGATCTTTGCTGGATCGTTTTCGACAGCGTGCAGCGCTCGCAGTATGTCTTTCGCATGCACGATTCCGACGATGTTGTCCGTTTCGCCGCGCCAAACCGGCATCCTTGTATGGGGGCTTTGCAGGATCTCGGCGACGATCGTCCTCGGATCGAGATCCGCATTGACCATGCGCATGCTCGTCCGGTGAACCATGATGTCGGACACCTCCAGTTCAGCGAGGTCCAGCAACCCTCCGAGCCGGTCCCGTTCTTCTTTCACGACCGAGCCTTCCTGGTGCAACACTTCGACCGCGCCGCGAATTTCCTCGTGAGCGGTCAGCATGGATTCGTTGTCGGCCAGATCAACCCCGAAGAATTTGAGAATCCGGCGCACGAGCCAGTTAACAAAGCTGGAAAGCGGACCGACCACCACAACGAAGCGGCGAATGACGGGCGCCACGAAAAGCGCGAACCGGTCGGGGTTGGAAATCGCCCAGGATTTCGGCAGTACCTCGGCGAAGATCACCAGCAGCACTGTCATCCCGATCGTCGCATAGGCCACACCCGTCTGTCCGAAGATGGTCAGGAAGACGCTGGTCGCCAGTGCGGAACCGAGAATATTGACAAGATTGTTGCCGATTAGCAGCGCGCCGATCAGCCTGTCCTGACGACTTAGCATCGCGTTGACGCTTCTGGCGCGCAGATCGCCATTGGCCTCGAACTGGTGCATGCGTGCTCTCGATGTCGCCGTCAGCGCGGTCTCCGAGCCAGAGAAAAATGCCGACATGATCACCAGAAAGAGCACCACCAGGGCGACAATCAGAATTTCCATAACCGTCTATTCTCCAATCGCCCCGGCAAGATAGGCGTGCACTTCCGAAGCGGGAACGTCGCGCGCGACGAAGGCCTGACCTATGCCGCGCGTGAGGATGAAGTTCAGCGCGCCGCGGGTGACCTTCTTGTCTTGCGCTATGAAATCGAGCATCCGGTCGGCGTTGCCGGCAACCGCCTTCAGCCCGTTGAGATTTGTCGGCAGTCCGGCGGTTTCAAGATGCGCGGCGACCCGCTTCGCATCGTCCGGGCTCGCGAGGTTCATGCGCGCCGAAAACTCGTGCGCCATCACCATGCCGATGGCGACACCTTCGCCGTGTACGATGATCTCCGGATCGAATTTCGCCGCGGCCTCCAGGGCGTGGCCGAAGGTGTGGCCGAGATTGAGCAGGGCCCGATCGCCCGTCTCGCGTTCGTCGCGCGCAACCACCGCGGACTTCGCTCGGCACGATTCGGCGATCGCGTTAATTCGCTCGGGCCCGCCCGCGCGAATTGCCGGCCATTGCCTCTCCAGCCACGCGAAGAAATCCGGGCGGTCGATCAGCCCGTATTTAACCACCTCGGCATAGCCAGCGCGGAATTCACGATCCGGCAGCGTGTCGAGCGCGTCCGTATCAGCCAGAACCAGTTGCGGCTGGTAGAACGCGCCAACGAGGTTCTTGCCATGGGGACTGTTGATGCCGGTCTTGCCGCCAACTGAGGAATCGACTTGGGCGAGCAGAGAGGTCGGCATCTGCACAAACCGCATTCCGCGCCGCGCGATAGCGGCCGCGAATCCGGCGAGATCACCGATCACGCCGCCTCCGAGTGCAATGACCGCATCACCGCGTTCAAGTCTCGCATCGAGGATCCGCTCAACCACATCCTGCAGGGTAGGGTAACATTTGGAAGGTTCGCCAGCCGGTACGCGGACCACCGTCGCGCCGATGCCGAATGCCTCCATACTCGCCAAGACTGAATCGAGGTGATAGCGCGCGACGTTCTCGTCGGTCACAACCGCGGCCCGTGCGCCCGGTGGTAGCACATCGGCCACCAGTTCGCCGCTCTTGGCGAGCAATCCGGGACCGATATGGATGTCATAGGACCGGTCGCCGAGAGACACCGGCACTATCTGATGGATGTCCCTCATACTCCTCTAGCCTCGCCGGCGGCGCCAACGTGACTGACGCGAGAGGCGTTGCCTACGGTCAGAAAAGTGGCGACAGCCTCCACGACCCGGGCTGCCATTTCATCCTTGGAGACGTCCTGCGAAGGGACTTCGACATCTGCGTGCGCATAGACAGGGTAGCGCTCGGCAATCAGTTTTTGCATCACCATGCGCGGATCGGGATTTTGCAACAGCGGACGGTTTTGGCGACGCGAAACCCGTTCCATTAGCAGGTCGATATCCGCGGAAAGCCAGATCGAGACGCCGCGCCGTGCGATCGTCTGGCGCGTCTGCTCGTTCATGAATGCACCGCCGCCGGTCGCGAGCACCCGCGGCCCTCCCTTCAGGACGCGGGCGATAACCCGTTTCTCCAGGGCGCGGAATTCGGGTTCGCCATATTGTTCGAACAGGTCGGCCACTGTCATTTGCGAAGCGGCTTCGATTTCCGAATCAGCGTCGACGAACGGCAGTTCGAGCATCGCAGCCAGTTTTCGACCGATGGCCGATTTGCCAGCGCCCATAAGTCCCACGAGCACCACGGACCGCTTGCCGATCAGGCGGCGGACGGTCTTGCAATGTGCTGTCGTTTCCCGGGTCATGCTCTCCACCGTGTGGCTCCGCTTACCACACGAACGGTTGTGACGTGTCAAGAATTGTAACGGCGGTGAAGTTAGGGTTTGATTTCGACGCTGCGGGAACGCATACCGCAACAGAGGAAGGGGCGCCTCGGAGGATTTGGGGAAACATGCCGAGTTTGATTCGGTTTCTTTTCATGATCGGCGTGCTTGCGGGCTTGGTATACGCGGGCATGTGGGCGCTTGTCTTCTTTGTCGAGCCGACGCCGCGTGAAATGACAGTGCGCATTCCCGCCGACCGGATCAATCCGGACCGCTAGCGTGGAGACACACTTGGCGGCGGAAACCGGGGGTAAACTTTCCGGCGTTAGCTTTCGGGCATGATCGACGCATTCCTGGAAATGATGAGCGCCGAACGAGGCGCTGCGGACAACACGCTCGCTTCCTACCGCCGCGACCTGGAGGATGCCGAGCGCTTCACGCGCTCTTCATGCGGAACACGATTGGCTGAATCCGCGTCAAGCGATATCGCGGCGTTGTTGCGTGACATGGAAAAAGCGGGCTTTGCCGCATCCTCGCAAGCGCGGCGCCTATCCGCGCTACGGCAATATTTTCGATTTCTACACGCCGAAGGCATACGGGCCGACGATCCTACGGGGGTCGTCATGTCGCCCAAACGCGCGCGCGCCTTGCCGAAGATCCTGAGCGAAAACGAAGTCGATCGTCTGCTGCACCGCGCCGCCGACGAGGCAAGAGATCCGTCGATAGCGGCGGGGCAGGTGCAGAGCGCGGTCCGAACCCGCGCATTGCTGGAACTCCTCTATGCAACCGGAATGCGGGTCACCGAACTCGTGTCACTTCCCGTCAGTGTCGCTTGGAGCGAGGAGCCGTTCTTCATCGTGAAAGGTAAGGGCGGCAAGGAACGGATGGTTCCAGTCACGCAATCCGCTCGCGATGCGGTATCGGACCACCTCCAATTGCGCGACCGCGATCCGCGATCCGCTACTTGCCCCTGGCTCTTCCCGGCAGAAAGTTACACGAAAGCCATCGCGAGGCAGGTTTTCGCCCGCGACTTGAAGGCACTCGGTGCGCGATGCGGAATCCCTTCCGCACGCATGTCGCCGCACGTGCTCCGTCACGCTTTCGCAAGTCACCTGCTGCAGAATGGCGCCGATTTGCGAGTGGTGCAGCAGCTTCTTGGGCACGCCGATATCTCCACGACGCAAATCTACACACACGTGATGGAGGAGCGTCTGCACCGCCTTGTCAGCGAGAATCATCCGCTGGCGTGCAGATAGCGTTATCTTGACATCAATCCCTTTTACCTCCACCTGCACCCGAAATCGTCACCGGAACCGCTATTGAATGTACAGCTATCTCGATTTCGAAAAGCCGATTGCCGATCTGGATGGCCAGATCATGGAACTCAAAAAGCTTTCCGAAGGTGAGAACGGCGGGGTTGACGTAGCCGAGGAAATCGCCCGTCTGGAGCGGCGCTCGGCCGAGGCCCTTGTCGAGGTGTATCGGAAACTGACGCCTTGGCAGAAGGCGCAGGTCGCCCGCCACCCGGACCGTCCGCACTGCTCACGCTACGTGGAAGCGCTGTTTACGGAGTTCACGCCGCTGGCAGGCGACCGGAAATTTGCCGAGGACCATGCGGTGATCGCCGGCTTCGCCCGTTTCAACGGTGAGCCCGTAGCCGTGATCGGCCAGGAAAAGGGTTCCGACACCAAGGCTCGGCTCAAGCACAATTTCGGCATGGCGCGCCCGGAGGGTTATCGAAAGGCCGTGAGGATCATGGAACTGGCGAACCGCTTTGCGATGCCGGTTATCACGCTGGTCGACACGGCTGGCGCCTATCCCGGGGTCGGGGCAGAGGAGCGTGGGCAGGCCGAGGCGATCGCCCGGTCGACCGAGGCCTGCCTGAATCTCGAAGTGCCGATTGTCTCGGTCGTTATTGGGGAGGGCGGCTCGGGGGGCGCCATAGCGATCGCCACCGCCAATCGCGTGTTCATGCTCGAACATTCCATCTACAGCGTCATTTCGCCGGAGGGCGGAGCGTCGATTCTCTGGCGCGACGCAGCCCGCGCCAAGGACGCCGCGACGGCGATGAAGATCACGGCGCAGGATCTCCAGGACCTGAAGATCATCGACGGCATCATTCCCGAGCCGCTCGGCGGCGCGCATCGGGACCACGATGCTGTCATAATGGAAACGTCAAAAACACTGAAACAGGCGCTTGACGAACTCTCCCCCATCGACGGGCTGACCCTCAAGAAGGATCGTCGTGAGAAGTTTCTCGCTATCGGTCGCCACCTGAACTAGCGTGGACGCGAAACCGCCATATAGCCGCCGCATTTTCTGCCGATTTCACACCCGTGATATTTCCGTGAGTGGGCTGGGGAAACATTGCGGTAAGCAATGGTCAACTATGATCCGGACGAGAATGACTGACCGGAGGATGTAGCGGATGGTCTTGCGACGCACTTTAACGGCGCTGGTCTTGGCCGGCGCAACCGCGTTGGCGGGATGTCAGGCCAACGACATATTGGCTCTGAAGGAAAACGCGCCGATTCCGAAAGATGCGTTAGCCTTTATGAAGGCCAACGGGATGACATCCGCGTCACCGATATTCATGCGAATCTTCAAGAACGAAGGTGTTCTGGAGATGTGGAAGCAGAAAGACACCGGACGCTACGATCTCGTGAAGAGCTACGAGATTTGCAAATACTCGGGAGTTCCGGGGCCAAAATTCAAGGAAGGCGACCGGCAGGCTCCGGAGGGCTTCTATTTCGTCTCGCGCAGCCTGCTGAACCCAAATTCGTCCTATCATCTCTCCTTCAACATGGGCTTTCCCAACGCTTACGATCGCTCACTCGGGCGCACTGGCACGAACCTGATGGTGCATGGCGCATGTTCATCGGCGGGCTGCTATTCCATGACTGACGAGTATATCGCGGAAATCTACGCATTCGCCCGCGAGGCGTTGAACGGTGGTCAGCAGGACGCATTTCAGATCCAGGCATTTCCCTTCCGCATGACGCCGGAAAACCTCGCCGAAAATCGGGGCAGCCCGCACTTTGAATTTTGGAAGATGCTCAAGGAAGGCTACGACCATTTCGAGCTGACCAAGGTTCCGCCGAAAGTCGATATTTGCGACCGCCGCTATGTCTTTAACCAAGAGGCGGAAGACGGCGAGTTCGTGCCGACCCAGCAGTGTCCGCAGACGACGATGCCTGAACGGCTGGCCGTTGCGTACAATACGCTGCAGTCCCAGCACGCACTGGCGTTCGAGCAGGCAGTGGCAAAGCTCGAGGGTCGAGAAATTCCCGAGCAGTTGCAATCGATTCCCACAACTCCGGTTCAGGACCTGCTCGAATCGCCCGCCTACACGGGTTCGACCACGTCCGCTGAATAGATCCGCGATGGAAGACGATTACGATCTACGCGGCCTCAACTGTCCCCTGCCAGTCCTCAAGACGCAAAAACGCATGCGCACCATGGCCAAGGGCGACCGCATCTGGGTGCGCACAAGCGATCCGCTTGCGGTTATCGATATTCCTAATTTCTGTCAGGAGCGCGGCCACGCGTTGATCGAGACGCAATCCGCTGAAGACGGGCACCGCTTTCTGATCGAGCGCGGCGCCTGACGTGTCGGCGGCCTCAGACCGCCGCCGGGGTCTCGGAAGTCACAACGCCCCGAAGCGCTCCGTACGGCAAAAGCATCGCAACGCCGACGATCAGCTTCACGACCAAATCGCCGGCAGCCAGCGATACCCAGAGCGGAACCTCGCTGCCGAAACCCAGAAACGGCACCGGGAAATCGAGAGAGCCGCGTTCGCCGCCGAAGTCAAAAACGGCGAAAAATCCTGCAAACGCGATGCTGAAGAACATGAAGGTGTCGAGTACCGAACCGATCACCGACGAGACGAGTGGCGCTTTCCACCATGCGGAATGGCGCAGGCGATCGAAGACGGAAACGTCCAGTAACTGGGCGGCCAGAAAAGCTGTGCCTGAGGCGATCGCAATACGCGGGCTAGCGAGCAAAGCGGAAAGCGCCACCGCCAGAACGAATCCACAAAACACAATGACACGCGCTGCCGAACTGCCGAAACGGCGGTTTGTCAGGTCCGTTACGAGGAACGCGACGGGGTAGGTGAAGGCGCCCCATGTCAGGAGATCTCCGAGATTGAGGCCGCCGATCGAGGCCTGGACCGGAAACTGGACGAGATAGTTCGACAGCGCGACGATGGCGCACATGGCGAAAATGAAAGGGAAATAAGAGCGCAGAGCTTGCATTTTTTTACCCTGGGTGATGCCACCAGCTGAACCAACGAAACGGGCCGGCGAACCGGCCCGTGAAAAGATCTTTGAACCGGCAGACCGTATCAGGCGGTCTGTTCGGAAACCTTCTTGGCGATCTGACGCTTCAGCAGACGGGCACGCTGCGACAGGTCATCCGCCTTGGCTTTCGCCAGAAATGCATCCAGACCACCACGATGCTCGACCGTACGGAGTGCAGCCGCAGACACGCGAAAACGGTAACTCTGGCCGAGCGTCTCGGACATCAGCGTGACTTGGCAGAGATTTGGCAAAAACCGGCGGCGGGTCTTGTTATTCGCGTGGCTTACATTGTTGCCAGTCAAGACAGCCTTGCCGGTCAATTCACATGCGCGTGACATCGTAATCACCTTTGAAATCGGTTTTCGTATCCGCTTTCGCAACGCGGTCTCGAGTTGCGCCGACCGAGGCGGCGTCACTGGACAATCGCGGCATCTGCGGAAAAGTCAGGGTCCTATAGTGACAACCACCATTTTCGTCAACCGCCCCCGTTCACTTTCGCGCCGGTTGGCAGACGCCACCATACAATGGTCGCTTTCAGCCGCGAAGCCAATTCCAGGGACGACAACTAGGAAACTGAATCATGCGCGTGATTGGAGCCGCGTCATTTCTCTTTGTCCTCGCCTCCGCACCCCAGCCGGCTGCACAGGAAGGGGTGACCCACAATTCGGAATACCGGGTAACAGCGCTCGGACTGCCGGTGGGTACCTCGGCCTTCCAGACTGCAATCGCCGGTGACGTCTACGCGCTCAAGGGCTCTGTGAACTCGTCCGGCCTTGCCCAGCTTTTCGCCCCCACATCCGGCACCCTGAAAGTCTCAGGTCGCATTGGAAGTGGCGGCGTCGAGGCAAATGCTTTCGCGATGCATTACAAGACTGGAAAGAAACGCCAGCGCACTGCCATTGGTTTCAGACGCGGCAGCATCGCCAGTATCGTCAACGAACCCGAGCCGCGCAAAGGCGCAGACTGGATCGACGTTCACCAGGATCAATTGCGCAATGCCCTCGATCCAATCAGCGCTATGCTGGTTCGCGCGGGAGGGCCAGCCGAGGTCTGTAACCGAACCGTACGCGTGTTCGACGGGGCAATGCGCGCAGATATCGCCATGTCGTACCTGCGCACCGTGCCGTTCTACACCGAAGGCTTCAATGGAGACGCAGTAACCTGTCGTGCGCGTTTTATTCCCGTATCAGGCTACTCCGGCGGAAAAAAGGAGATTGCCTGGATGCGTGACAAGGGCCGGATCGAGATCGGGTTTGCGCCGATCGCAGGCACAGAGCTCTATGCGCCCGTTACCGCCTCGATCAGCACCCAGATCGGCAAGGTGCGCATTCGCGCGACCCGTTTCCAAAGGACAGGCGCGGCGCCCGAACTCACCGCGAAGTAGTTCCGGACCCGCCGTCGCATCGCACGGTCGGCGCTTGACAAAATTTCGCAGCGCGGCGAACGGAAAGTATGTCAGGAGCCCCATCCTCCCGTCCATCGCGTCTCGCTGCCACACTGATCGGCTTTACGGCGGTCGTGATGTGGGCGTTGCTGGCGCTGTTCACCGCTGTCTCGGGTGACGTGCCGCCGTTCCAGCTCTCGGCAATGACGTTTGCACTGGGCGGCATGATCGGTCTTGTGGTGTCGACGATGCGAGGAACGCTCCCCGCCCTGAAACGAGCGATTCCGGTAAAAGCATGGCTGATCGGCGTCGGGGGGCTGTTCGGATATCATTTTCTCTATTTCACCGCCCTCCGTCACGCACCGGCGGTAGAGGCAAGCCTGATCGCTTATCTCTGGCCGATGCTCATCGTGACCGGCAGCGCGATGATGCCCGGCGAGCGCCTCGGCTGGCACCATCTGGCAGGCGTCGCCTGCGGTTTCGCCGGCACGGTGCTGATTGTCACTGACGGAAGCGGACTGTCGCTGAAGACGGAATATGCCTACGGTTATGCCATCGCGCTTGCGGCTGCGTTCACATGGTCTGGCTACTCTCTGCTTTCGCGCCGTTTCGCGTCCGTTCCGACGGACGTCGTGGCAATCTACTGCATGGCCACCGCCATTCTTTCCCTGATTGCCCATCTCGCGCTCGAAACTACCGTTTGGCCGCAAGGCACGACCGAGTGGCTGGCGGTTGCCGGCCTCGGGGCTCTGCCCGTCGGGGCGGCGTTCTATGTCTGGGACCATGGCGTCAAGCATGGGGATATCCAGGTTCTGGGTGCATCTAGCTATGCCGCGCCGCTTATCTCGACGATCATTCTGGTTGCTGCCGGCCAAGCCAACGCCGGCTGGAGCATCGCGCTTGCCTGCCTCTTGATCACGGGCGGTGCCGCGATCGCCGCGAAGGACATGCTGGTCGTGCGAAGGAGGAAGAACATTGCCATTTGAGGGAGGCGTCTCGGGAACGGCTAATGGAACCCTGCTCTTTGCCGTCCTGCTGGCCGCCGCCTATCTTTTTTACGGCCAGCGCCGCCAGTCAATTCTGAAAGTCGTCGCCAAGACTGGCTCCATCGGCCTGCTCGCGCTTCTCGCGGGCATAGGGAACGGCCCGTGGCTTCTGACGCTGGCGCTTGTTCTATGCGCCGCAGGCGACTTTTTCTTGGCGGTTGAAGACCGGAACGCACGCTTCTTTACCGTCGGGCTCGGGGCGTTCCTGCTTGGCCACCTGGCCTATGTCGCATTGTTTGCCGCGCTTGCCGGAACCACGGCGATTTCGACGCCCGTGGCCGCAGTGATCGGAGTTGGCATTGCCTTCGTAGCGATCACGATGGCCACACGGCTCTGGTCCGCGGCAGGGCCTCTCCGCATCCCTGTTATGGTCTATATCACGGCAATTTTCGCCATGGGCCTGACCGCGCTGGCGACAGGCATCCCACTGCTAATCGCCGGAGCGGCGAGCTTCATCGCATCGGACGCTGTTCTCGCAGCTGACCGCTTCCTGATGAACAGCCAAACGCCGCTGCGGCAATTTGCCGGTCCGTTCGTCTGGATCACCTATTTCGCCGCCCAAGTACTCATCACCTTGGGGATTCTTCTAGCCTAGACGCCCCTTGGCGTGCGCGGTGTCGGCCGCCAATCGGGCGGCGCAAGTTCGAACGAGGCGAACTCGAAACCCGGCGCGACCGTGCAACCGACAAGCGTCCACCGGCCGAGCGATGTCGCCGTCTGCCACCAATTTGCAGGCACGACCAACTGCGGACGTTCCCCTGCAGCGAGATTTGACCCGAGCCGGTACGCCTCGGCGTCATGCCCGTTCGCCGACAGCGTCAGCACCAGTGGCGCACCCGCGTAATAATGCCAAACCTCGGCGGCGTCGGTTACCCGGTGCCAGTGGGACACATCGCCAGCCTCCAGCAGGAAATAGATCGCGGTGGAGTGTCCCCGCGCATCCGCATGCCCGCCAGCGTCCCGAAACGTCTCGGCGTACCAACCGCCTTCCGGATGGGGCTTCAGGCCGAGCAGGGATTTGATCCTGTCCGCCGCAAGATTTTGCATCAGAAGCGGTCCTTGCGAGCGCGTATTTCGGCAAAGACGGCCTCATCCGTCTCGCTCTCCATCCCGAGCGTGCGGCGTATTGCCGGATCGTCAGGGCGCAGGAACGGATTCGTGGCCAATTCGCCGGAGAGCAAGACTGGAAGCGTCGGTCTGCCGCTCTGGCGTAAAAGTTCGACTTCCGCCGTGCGCGCAATCAACGCATCGTTATCGGGGTCGACGGACAACGCGAAGCGTGCATTGGAGAGCGTGTATTCATGTCCGCAGTAAAGCTGCGTATCAGGTGGCAGCGCCTTCAATTTTCGCAAGGCCGACCACATCTCCGCCGGGCCGCGCTCGAACAAGCGCCCGCATCCGAGCGAGAAAAGCGTATCTCCGGCAAACAGCACCGTGGCTTCCGGCGAGTGATAGACGATATGACCCGCCGTATGACCGGGCGTTCCGATCACCCTAAATCCGTACGCACCGAAGTCGAACACGTCGCCTTCGGCGAGTGTCCGGTCGATGCCCGGAATTCGGTCCGCTTCCGCCTGCGGCCCGACGATATGGCACCCGAACCGCTTCTTCAGGGCCAGATTACCGGCCGTGTGGTCGTGATGGTGATGCGTCGTCATGATATCGGTCAGCGTCCATCCCTTTGCCTCGAGCACCGCAACGATAGGATCAGCCTCCGGTGCATCCACAGAGGCGGTGCGACCGGTTTCCGAGTCGTGGATCAGAACGCCGAAATTGTCGGAAAGGCACGTGAACTGTTCAATCGCCAACACGCTTCGTCTCCTTGACATTGCCCTCGCCGCGGGGAAGGGATTTGTTGCACCTGCCGATGCGCGAAGCAACCTGAAGGACAGCCACAAACCATGCATATGGACATTGTGGAGATACGCAGCTTTTACGATAGTCTGCTCGGCAGGATGGTTGCGCGCTCGATCGGCATGGGCCTCACACGCATCTGGCAGTCGCTACCGAACGAAAGACTACTCGGGCTGGGCTACGCGCGGCCGTGGCTCGATCTCTTCGAGCCTGACACTGAGCGCACCTTCTCCTTTATGTTGGCCGCTCAGGGCGCTGTGAAATGGCCGCGCGAGGGGCTCTCCCGCTCCGCGCTCGTTTTCGACGAGGAATTGCCGCTGCCGGATTCCGCCATCGACCGTATATTGATGGTGCACGCGCTCGAGCACTCCGAAAACCCTCGCGAAACCTTGATGGAAGCTTGGCGCGTGCTCGCGCCCAACGGCCGGCTGATCTTGGTCGTACCCAACCGCCGCGGTCTCTGGGCGCGCTTCGAACACACGCCCTTCGGCACCGGCCGTCCTTTCTCGAAGGGTCAGCTCGTCCGATTGCTCCGCGACTGCAACTTCACCCCCGGTCCTATGACCGAGGCCTTGCTGTACCCGCCTGTGACCCGGTCATCACTGCTTCGGATCGCGGTTCAGACCGAAAGGATCGGGTTGCGATTGTGGCCGCTCTTTGCCGGCGTCATCGTGATGGAGGCGCAGAAGCGTTTGTATCAGGGACTTCCGGTTGCCGCACGACAGTCGCGCCGGGTGTTCGTCCCCGTACTGGCGCCGCAAGGATAGGTGCGGTTCGGCGCGATTGGCGTCCGCCCGCGCAAGCCCTCGTCTCGACATTTGAACATCGGCCCTGTATCCCGCTGCGGTCTAACAGGGGCCTGTCCTGGGCTCAAAAGGAAAGACCTTCGAATGTCCGCGTCGAATTCCGCAGATCGTCCTGTTCCGAAACCCGGCGTCATGGACATTGCCGCCTATGTTCCCGGGCGCAGCAAGGCCGCGCCCGGCGTAAAGCTGTGGAAATTGTCTTCCAATGAGACACCCCTCGGGCCTAGCCCGACTGCGGTGGCGGCATATGAGGCTGTTGCGTCGAATCTGGAGCGCTATCCCGACGGATCGGCGACGGATTTACGACAAGCAATCGCCGAGGTGCACGGCCTGAATATCGACAACCTGATCTGCGGAAACGGATCGGACGAATTGCTCGGACTCCTCGCCAACACCTATTTGGCGCCGGGCGACGAGGCGATATTCACCGAGCACGGCTTCCTCGTCTACAAGATCCAGATTCTCGCGGCTGGCGGCACTCCGGTCGTTGCGCCGGAGACCAATTACCAGAGCGACGTCGACGCTATTCTGGAGCGCATAACCGATCGCACCCGGATCGTGTTTCTCGCCAATCCCAACAATCCCACCGGCACATATATCAGCGATGAGGAGGTCCGCCGGTTACATGCCGGCCTGCCGAAACACGTGCTTCTCGTGCTTGATGCGGCTTATGCGGAATATGTACGACGGAACGACTACAGCGCAGGCATCGAACTCGTTTCCGGGCACGACAACGTCGTCATGACGCGCACTTTCTCGAAGATTCATGGGCTCGCTGCATTGCGCATCGGCTGGATGTATGGCCCCATTCATATAATCGATGCGCTGAACCGGGTGCGCGGACCGTTCAACGTCAACGCGGCAGCCATTGCGTCGGGCGTGGCGGCGATCCGCGACCGCGCCCATACCGACAAGGCGGTCGCGCACAACGAAACATGGCTCCCGGTGCTGACGAACGCGCTGACCGATATCGGCCTGACTGTCACCCCGAGCGTCGGCAACTTCATCCTGATACATTTCCCAAAGGACGACCCCCGGCGTACTGCAGCCGCGGCCGATGCCTACCTTACCAAACGGGGGTATGTATTACGGGCTGTTGCCGGATACGGATTGCCGAACGCCCTTCGTATGACCATCGGTCCAGCTGAAGCCAATGAGGGCGTGATTGCGGCGTTAACCGAGTTCATGGACCGCGGCTGAATCATGTCATCATCCAAACCGTTGTTCGAACGCGTCGCGTTGATCGGCATCGGCCTGATCGGCTCGTCGCTTGCGCGCGTGATCCGACGCGAGGGTCTCGCCGGCGAGATTGTGATCTCCACCCGTTCATCTCAGACGCTTGATCGCGCCCGAGCTCTAGGACTTGGCGACCGCTACACAAGCGATGCGGCCGATGCCGTTCGCGATGCCGATCTGATCATCTTGTCCATTCCCGTCGGCGCATACGCACCTGTCGCCGCCACCATATCGCCGCATCTCGCAAAAGGTGCGATCCTGACCGACGCCGGCTCGACGAAGGGATCGGTCATCAGCGACGTGACTCCGCACCTGCCCCGCCACGTGAATTTCATTCCGGGACATCCCATCGCCGGCACCGAACAATCCGGTCCGGATGCGGGGTTCGACAGTCTGTTCGAAAACCGCTGGTGCATCCTGACCCCCGTCCCCGGAACAGATGAAGTTGCGGTCAAGAAGCTCGCGCGGTTCTGGACGGCATGCGGTTCGACGGTCGAGATGATGGATGCCGCGCATCACGACCGGGTTCTCGCCATCGTTTCCCACCTGCCGCACATCATAGCGTACAACATAGTCGGTACGGCGGATGACCTGGAATCGGTGTCCAAGTCCGAAGTCATCAAGTACTCCGCTTCAGGTTTCCGTGATTTCACACGCCTCGCGGCGTCCGACCCGGTGATGTGGCGCGACGTCTGCTTGGCCAACCGCGATGCCATTCTTGAAATGCTTGGCCGGTTTTCCGAGGACCTTGCCGCTCTCCAGCGCTCGATTCGATGGAGTGACGGGGACGCCCTGTTCGATCTGTTCACCCGAACCCGCGCCATCCGCCGTTCGATCATCGAGGCCGGGCAGGAGGTCGACGCGCCGGATTTCGGTCGTCATCCGGAAATCGCGAAAGGCGAGTCCGCAAAGAACGAGGGCTAGTCAATCGGCGGAATGTCGCCAAGGGCGAAAAAGCCGAGCCGGACCATGCCATCCCGGATCGCGACTGGCAGCGTCACCTCGGGGACCGATCCATCGTCTGATGGCGGCTGGACGGAAGCCAATGCCTCGATCTGCGCCGCATATTGAGGAAAGACGGGTTTGAACGCTGCGGCAAGCCCGGCCGGATCGACGACCGACAGTTCCAGGGTTGCGTCAACGAGCCCATCCGCGCCGATCGAGAAGGGGCCGTTCAACATCACGCCCTTCTCAGGCGTCACGAGCAATGCCCCCCGTCGCAACTCGCCCGACACGCCGCGCAGCGAACTCACGCCGCCGGAGGCAAGCGCGACGCCGTCTTTGATGGTAACATCCGCGTCGCCTGACAGCGGCGGCAGAGCGGAATAGGGCGCAAGCGGAGGCGCTGCCGCCAAGCCCTCGAACCGTACCGCCAGATCAAGCGCGTCGCCATTCTGACGCATATGGATTTCGAAGCGCGTCGACGTCATCAAAGGATTCTCGTCATGCGTCGAAACACGCAGTCGATCGATCGCGGCCGACGCTCGCTGCGGCAAGGGCTCGGCGACCACGGCGCTCGTCTGTGCCAGATCGTACTCGATACGCAGGGGCGGCAAGACAGGACTTAGGACGGTCATCGGACTGTCCAGTTCAGCGATGATACGGCGCGGCTCGTAAACCTGAGCCGCGCTCCGGAACGCGCCCGCCTCGATCGAGAACTCCCGCGCGGGCTGCTCGAACGCAATCGAAGCGCACCGAACCTCGAAGCGGAACGGATAACCTGTCACCGCGCGGCCCGGACAGTCGATGGAGTTCCCTTTTGCTCGCTGGGCGTCCAGGGCGGCCGTGGCATAAGCCTCGACCTTGTCGGCCAGCCAGAACCAACCCCCGGAATATGCGATGGCCACGAGAAAAATGATCACAGCGAGCCAGCGAATCTGGCGGCCTGTGTCTCGGGGTGATTTTTCTCTGCGGCTTTCCATGATACGGCGGGCACTCGTAATTGTGAAACGTCCGCGCTTATGAATGATTTTTGGGTCTTCGGCTACGCATCTCTGATGTGGAAGCCCGGTTTCGATTTTGTTGAAAAACAGCGCGCCCGATTGCACGGCTACCACCGCAGCCTGTGCGTGATCTCGATCGAGCATCGCGGGTCCGCCCACCGTCCGGGCCTGGTTATGGGCCTGGATCGCGGAGGATCGTGCGTCGGCGTCGCGTTTCGGGTGGACGGACGGAATCGGGCAAACGTGCTCGACTACCTGCGCGCCCGCGAACTGGTTACCAATGTCTATCTGGAACGCCGCGGTTCAATCACAATCGAGGACGGGAACCATGCGTCCGCTTTGATCTACGTGGCAGACCGCGACCACGGGCAATATGCGGGGCGTCTGAGCGTAGGGGAGGCCGTCGCGCGCGTATGCGGCGCCGTCGGGGGGATGGGGCCGAACGAGGATTACGTTCTCAACACCGCAGACCACATCCGCACGCTTGGCATCCGCGACCACTGGCTGGAGGAGGTCGTCTCGCGAGTTAAGGCGCGCCGAACTTAAGCGCTGGTGGGGCTAGCCGCTTCAGCGCGGAGTTCCGCAACCCGTTTTCGCGCCGTCTCCGGGAACGGTGGCGCGGTCGGGTCGTCGGCAAGTTCCAGAAGTTGCCTGTCGCAAGCCTCCTCGATGCGGCGGATCAGTTCGCCGCGAAACTCATCGCGGCCGAGACCGGGCTGGATGGGCTTGAGAATTTCCACCTTGATCGTCCCCGGATAGCGCATGAATGTGCGTCGGCGCCAATAGAGCCCTGCATTGTGGGCGATCGGCACGACCGGGACATCAAGAGCCTCGTAAAGATTGACAATCCCCATTTTGTAGGAGGCTTCAGCGCCTGGGGAGCGCCGCGTACCTTCCGGATAGATCACGATCTGGCGGCCTTGCTCAACGGCACGTCTGGCCCCGCGGTTCACGGAAGCAATGGCCGTCGCACGATTTCCCCGGTCGATCGCGATCATGTCCATCTTGGCGAGGTACCAGCCGAAGATCGGAACCCACGTCAGTTCGCGCTTGAGAATGTAGACGGGATCGGGCCACCACGGCAGAAATGCGAACGTATCCCAGACGGACTGATGTTTGGGCGCGAGAATATAGCTGCCGGCCGGCAGGTTCTCCTTGCCGATGACCACGTGATCGGTGCCCACGATGACCTTCATCAGCCACAAATGTGTCTTTGCCCAGAACTTCGGTACGAACCATGCGTTTTTGCGCGGCGCCAGAAAATAGAAGGGAGTGAACACGATCATCTCGATCAGGGTCACCGCATAGAAAAGGAAATTGAAAAAGAGAGAGCGAATGGCCAGCAAGGGGAACCCGATCGGCGGTTAATGGATAAGACTCACCGAAAGCCGATACACGCCGTCGCGCGATAAAGCAAAACGCCTGCCCCGTGACTCCTGTCAGGAACCTGGGACGAGCGCCGCGCGCTGGGTCTGAAGCTGATCGTCCCTCAGCGGTGCGATCAGGTGGCGAAATTGCGCCGCGCTGTATTTAATGTACTCCGCGAACAACAGCCGGTAGCGCGCTGCCTCATCCGAAACACTTTGTTCGTCATTCCTTCGGGCAGCGACGGCATGCGGGATCAGCTCGATTCCCGCCATATAGCGGCGCATTTCAAGCAGGCTGCGCGGCATGTGATAATCATTGGTAACGACGATGAGCGAACTGTATCCGCGATCCGCTGCCCAGCGCGACGTCTCGACCGCATTTCCTATCGTGTCGAGCGCGACGTTGTCGACGTCCACGCAGCATCGGAAGCGCGCGACATCGCTGGCAAAGGTCCTGCGCAACACGTCACGCGACGTCGATGGGTTAACCCCGCTAATGAGCAGGCGGCTGCCGCGCTCTTCTTCCAGCAGTTTCAGCGCAGCACCGATGCGGTCGTAGCCGCCGGTCAGTACGACGATCCCGTCGGCAGCCCGGGTAGCCTGCACTGACCTCAGATCGGAGACCCAGGAGGCGAAAAGAAGAAATCCGACGATCACCGCCGCCGCAGCCCCCAGAAATACAATCGCACCCACGCTCGCGGCCCGCCGCCAGGCACGCGCCGATGAGGATCTCTTTTCATTCTGGGTTTCGTCTGTGGCCTGCATTCCAATGCCAGAATCCATGTCCACTGTCCCGGACATGATGGATGGTTACCCATGAAATACGGCGCCGCATAGGCAAAAACCGCCATGAGCTGAATTTTCCGCTTGTTTTCAAGGCGCAAGCAAGCCGTGCCGTCTAATCGAGGCGTCCGGGGTCCGCCCGTCGGTCGTCAATGTCACGCAACGCCTGAAGCACCGTCAGCCTCGTCGTCAATGCTGTAAGCAGCCCGACCAGCACAATCACCGCGACCACTCCACCATAGGCAGCCGCTCCGATTGCAAAATCGCCAAACAAGGCTGAGGCCTGCTCGCCTTCGGGGGTGATGATGTTGCGGGCGGCCCACCAGTTGACGAGGAAGAAGACGATTATTGCCGTGCCACCGCCGATCATGCCGCCCCAGATGCCCGAAAGCAGAAAGCGCATCTGAAATTGTCGTGCCACAAATCCCGCCTTCGCGCCGATGAAATGCAGCACCTCGATGACATGCTGGTTTCCAGCCATGGCGCCGCGCGTGGCGAAGACAACCGTCAGCACCAATGCCGCCAGAACGAGCCCTAGAATCGAAACGCCGATGAACGTCATCGTGCGCGCCATTCCGACCAGCCGGTCGACCCAGGCGCGATGATCGTCGAGCGACGCGTAAGGGACGGCCTCGCGAATGGCACCGCGCATCGCCTCAAAATCGGGCGGCGCCGTCTCGTCTATCGTGACGACAACAAGCCGTGGCACAGGCAGTTCCTCTAGCCCCAGCCCGCTGCCCAGCCAGGGTTCGAGCAGTGCGATCGTTTCTTCGTTACCGATAATTCTTGCATCACGTACCCCTTCGAATCGCAGCGCAGCCGCGCGCGCGGCGTCGAGTGCCGCGCTCATGTCGCGGCCGTCGCCCGGCCGGATCTGAATTGTCGCCTCTCGCGATATCTGACTTTGCCAAGTGGTGGCGCTCTTGTTGACGAGGGACACCGCCCCGACGGTCAGGCAGGAGAGGAACGACATGATTGCGATGACGAGAATCAGGGCCTGTGTCGCCACGCCGGATCGCGGCACGATCGGCGCCATGGGCCGCAATTGCGGCTCCGTTGTTTTCGGCAACACGCTGACCGACGGATTGTTCTTCCCGATGGGCGTTCTCGGCCTGTCACTCATAAATTTCGAGCTGCCCCTCGCTGAGGATCATGCGCCGCGCCTCGACCTGGTCCATCAGACCGAGATCGTGCGTTGCAATCACCACCGCTGTGCCAAGCCGATTGAGTTCGAGAAATAGCCGCAAAAGGCGCTTTGCCATTGGCGTGTCCACATTTCCTGTCGGTTCGTCAGCAAGCAGGATTTCGGGCTGGTCGATCAGTGCGCGGGCGATCGCGACACGCTGCTTCTCACCACCCGAAAGAACAGGCGGAAGCGCGTGCAGCCGGTCCCCTAGGCCAACCCATTTCAGCAATTCGAGAACATCGCTGCGATAACCGGCCTCCTCTCTCCCGCGTACCCGCAAGGGCAAGGCGACGTTCTCGTATATCGTCATGTGATCGAGCAGACGGAAATCCTGGAACACCACGCCGATGCGCCGACGCAACAAGGGCAACTCCGAAACCTCGATCGTCGCTATATCCTTGTCAAACACGGTGATCAGACCGCGCGTCGGGCGCAGGGACATGAAAAGCAGCCGCAGCAAGGTCGTCTTGCCGGCGCCGGATGGGCCGGTGAGAAACTGAAACGACTGCTTGGGAACGTGAAAGGAGACATCCCGCAGAACCTCCGGCCCCATCCCGTAGCGTAGCCCGACATTCTCGAATTTGATCAACGCCCCGTCCGAATCGCAAGTGTTCGCAGCGCCAAGGCTTAAAGCACTTTCACCCCGAATTGAACCGAAGGCGACACCGGCTTCGCAGCCCACAACAGTGAATTAACCAAACCCGGATAGACCCGAATCATGGCTGTTCCGCGTCGGAAAGGAGCGCAGACATGGCGCAGGACTTCATCGACGCGGAATTCGTTACCTTGCAACGGGAAGAAGCGGACATGTCGGCTGGAAACGCGTCCAGTCGGGATACGGCCGCCACTCGACAGCGTCAGATGGGCGAGCAGATCACCGTCCTGAAATCGTCGGCCCTGGGCAGCCGGCCTTCGCTCATGGCGGAAAGACTCTATCTGGCGACGGTGGTGACGGCTGCGCTGATCGCCTTTATTGCCGCCGGTGGTCATGTGCTGCTGAGGGGCGCACACTTCGCTGCAGACCCCTCCCTGACCCTGCGGATGGGAGCAGCCGGGGCGGACCCGCGAAGCGGTCGCGCTGTCACGATAAGCGCGACGATCAGCAATGCAGGCGCCAAAGCTCAAATCGTCCCCGACATCATTCTTGTTTTCGAAGCAATCGACGGTGGAGGCCGCCTTTCCTACAGACTCCCTCGTGGAGAAATGCTTGGAGCGGGCAAAAGTCTTGCCTTTACCGTCCGCATGCCGAAGAAACCGGGATACCGCGAGGCGCCCAGCCTGCGATTCGACACAAGCGGAGCGTAACCCCATGCCGGTTGTCCGGGGCAAGAAGATTGATGTTCTATATTCCGCGTCCACCATCGCGGCGCGCAATCTCGAGTTGGCGAAGGAAATTGCCGCGCGCGACTACACCGATCTGCTGGTGATTTCCGTGCTGAAGGGATCGTTCATCTTCTCGGCCGATCTCGTGCGCGCCATGCATGATGCGGGGCTGGAACCGGGCGTCGAGTTCATCATGCTTTCGACCTATGGCAAAGGTACCGAGCCCGGCAAGGTGAATATTCTGCGTGATGTCGACAGCGATGTGAGCGGGCGCGACGTGCTGCTGGTGGACGACATTCTGGAATCCGGGCGCACACTGACATTCGCGCGCGAACGCATGCTTGAACGCGGGGCGAAGAGCGTGAATGTCGCTGTTCTGCTCGACAAGTCCTCGCGTCGCCAGGCCGACACTCCTTTCCAGGCCGACTTCGTCGGCTTCGAGTGCCCGGATCATTTCGTCGTCGGCTACGGAATGGATGTCGGACACGCCTTTCGCGAGCTACCGTTCGTCGGCGTCGTCACCGGAGACGCTGACTGATGGCCCGGATCCTGATTGTCGAGGATGACGATTCCGTTCGCAACTTCACCGCCCGTGCTCTCCAGATCGACGGACACGCCGTCGATCAGGCCGAAGATGGCGATATAGGTCTGCAGAAGGTTCTCGAAGACGACGGTGCCTACGACCTCGTCCTCTCGGACATACGCATGCCGGCGATGGACGGCATCGAGATGGCCAAGGAAATCGTCAAGGATCTCCCGGACCTGAAAATCCTGTTAATGACCGGTTTCGCCGAACAACGCGAACGGGCCCGCGACATTTCAAAGATCATCGTCGATGTGGTGCAGAAGCCATTCACGCTGGCTGACATTCGACAGGCCGTGAACCGCGCTCTCGGGTCCTAGAGCCAGTCAGTTCAACTCAAGCAGACGCTCCAGATACTCTTTCTCGAGTTGCGGCGAGAGCGCGTTGCCGAGACGCCGCCGGATGGCTTCGAGGATTTCGCGTGCCCTGCGGATGTCGATTTCGTCCGGCACTTCGACCGATTCGCCGAAATCCGGTCCTGCGGATCGCTGCGGTCGCCCTAGCGGATCGCGGTCTATGCCATTTCGGTTGCCGCCCGGTTCGGATGCGCCAGTGCCGCCATCCATGGCCTGCTGCATCTGTTGCATCATCGAATTGGCGCCCTGGCGCAGGGCTTCCATCGCCTCTCCCTGATCGGAAAACGCACCTTCGCCGTCGCCTTCCTGAAGCGCCTCGCCCGCTTCGCCCATCGCCCGGCCAGCGTCGCCAAACTCCTCACCCGGATTGATCCCCATGCCGCGCAGTCCGTCCATGAACCGGTCGAGCCGCTCGCGAAGAGTCTGCTGACCGGGCGCGAGCCCTTGCAACCCGCGCTGTCCGTTCTGGCCGAATTGCTGGCCCTGCTGGCCGCCTTGGCCTTCCTGCCCCTGCTGGCCTTCACCCGTCTGGCCTTGCTCTCCCTGCTGGCTCTCGCCGTTGCGGCGGTTTTGACGATAGGTTTCGTTCATTAATTCCTGCTGGCGGCGAAGAATTTCGCCAAGCTCGTTCATCTGCTGCTGCGCACGGTTCTGACCGTCGCCCTGCTGCTGGTTGTGCCGGCCCATCTGCAGGTTGTTCATCATGTCCTGCAGTTGTGACAGCATCTCTTGCGCCTGCTCGCGCGCGCCTGACTTCGCCAGTTCCTCGATCTTGTCGAGCATCTCCTGCAGGCTCTGCATGTCCAGCTCCTGGGCCGCTCCCTCCGGTATTTGTTCGGCGAGGTCCGGATTGTTCTCCATCTGACGGGCAAGTTCGCGCAAATATTCCTGCATCGCTTCGCGCAGTTCTGCCATCAATTCTTCGATCTGCTCGTCGGAAGCTCCATTCTCCAGAGCATCCTGAAGCGCTTGCTGCGCCTCCCGCATCCTGCGTTCGGCATCGCTGAGATTGCCGTCCTCGATCGTCCGGGCAAACTCCCAGAGATAGTCGACCACGCCCCTCAATGCTTCGTCGTTTCCGTAGGCGGTCATCAGCCGCGCCCGTGCGGTCACCAGGCCGAGAAAATGTCCGGCATCTTTGATGGTTTCCTCCGGATAGAGTGTCAGCACGTCGATCACGTCGACGATTTTGGGCACGCTGTTGGCGTCAAGGGCGAGACTGCGCCGCTGCTCGATGATGGCGCGTGCGAGCGGGTTCGAGAACGGCCGTCCCGGCAAGACGAGCGTCTTGGTGGCGCTGCGTCCGATTTGGCCCCGGTCATCTTCCGCCTCAAGCGTCAGCTCGACGCGGGCACCCGCCCAAGGATGCTCGCTCAGGTCCGCCATCGTCTTGGCTACACCGTTGTCGGAAGACCTGCGCGGCAGGGACAGGGGCAGTTCGGGCGCTTCGTAAAGCGGATGGGCAGCATCCGGCTGATCGTCGGCGAGCGCGATGATGCCACGAGCGGCGCTCACCCGATGGTCGTCGGTAGCCATGTATTCGACCGTCATCGTGCCGTTTACCGCGCGGGACGGATCGTCTTGGAACGCGATCGACGGAGGATCGTCTGGCGTGACCTCGAATCGCCACGATCGCAATGGACCGGTCCCCTCCGAAATAGCCAGTTCGCCGGACTCCTCGAGCGCCACCTCAAAGCGCCGCGAGGCCGTCGGTACCGACGCATCGCCGCCGCCCTCCGCCATTCGCAACGGCAACTCCGGCTGAGGCCATGTAACAGTCTCCCGTCCGGAACCGCCGGCGATCCGCACGACAGCAAGGCTGCCTTCTGGCACCGTGACCGTCGATTTGATGGCATTCTGCTCGGACGTCAGGAAAATCGGAGCCAGACCGGTATAGGGCGGCGGCGTGACCCAGGCATCGATGCGGGCAGGGATCACCTCGCCGGCGTTGTGGGCGCGGAATGCGTCTCCAAGCGAGCCGCCCGATATCCCAAAGGAATAGGCAAAAGCGGTTACCATGAGCAGCGCGACAAATGCGCGAAGGGCATAGGGGTCGCGCGCCGGAATGTCAGTGCGAGCGCCTGCCTCTTCGACCGACGAGACGCTCTCCGCCATCCGGCGCTGATGCTCGCGCCACAAGGCGGCGGCAAACGCGTCGCTGTCTCCCGAGGGTCGGTCATCCTGTGTGGTTATCGGGGCATGGGCCAGGAGATTGGCCTGCTCCAGTCGCCGGTCAATCGCACGGCGATCGGCAGTTCTCAGGGACCGCAATGGCCAAAGACTCGCCAGAGCGGCAAGCGCGAATGCCGCGACCATCCCCAGGCGCAACGCATCCGGAACGGCCCTGAACGCGCCGAACCAGGAGAGAGTCGCGAAGAGCGAGAGCACTGCCGCGAGCGGCAGAATACGCGGCAATAACCGTTCCGCGACGATCGCGATTGAGGTCGCGAATCGCGCAAACCTCAATTTACGCGACAGGTCGGGAGAATTTTTTGGGTCTGTATCGGCAGCCATGAGCCTCTCGTCTCCGTAACAGAGAGTAGCATTCTTCGTGGCGAAGACGAGGCATAAACGCGCAAAAGCCCCTCACAGCTTTGTTAGACGATGAAGCCCTGCGAGGGCCTAGAGCCAAGGGGGAACGCTGTCCAGCCCGATCAAATCCTCGTAGGTGGGACGCGGCCGGGCCACATAGAAGCGGTCGCCTCTAACAATGACTTCCGGCACGAGAAGTCGCGAATTATAGGTGCCCGACTGGACGGCCCCATATGCGCCGGCCGATCCGATGGCGACGAGGTCGCCTCCCTCAAGCCGCGCCATTTCGCGTTCTTTAGCGAGAAAATCACCCGATTCGCAGACCGGCCCCACGATATCGGCCGTCACGCGCGGCGCGCCTTCGCCGGGTAGGTTGACCGGTCGAATGTCGTGCCAAGCGTCGTACAGCGTCGGACGAATGAGGTCATTCATCGCCGCGTCGACGATCACGAAATTGCGTGCTTCGGCGTCTTTCACGTAGAGGACGGTGGTGACGAGAATGCCGGCATTGCCGACAATCAGGCGTCCGGGCTCGAAAATCGCCTTCAGGCCGAGCGGCCGGACGTGCTTCTTGACGATTTCGCCATAGGCGTCGGGGAGCGGCGGCGGCGCATTGTCGGTGCGATAGGGGATGCCGAGACCTCCTCCGAGATCGACATGTTCGATCGAATGCCCATCGGCGCGCAACTGCCCGACCAGTTCGGTCAGCAATGCGAAGGCATCGTCGAAGGGTTGCAACTCGGTGATCTGGCTGCCGATATGCATGTCGATGCCGATGACCCGGATGTGGGGCAGTTCCGCGGCGCGGCGATAGACGTCGCGGGCGCGCGTCCACGAGATGCCGAACTTGTCGTCCTTCTTGCCGGTGGAAATCTTGTGATGCGTCTTCGCGTCGACATCCGGATTGATGCGCAGCGACACCGGCGCCTCCCTGCCGGCGGCGGTTGCCCGGGCCGACAGCGCCTCCAGTTCGGGTTCGGATTCGACATTGAAGCAGTGAATGCCCTCGGCCAGCGCGAAATCCATCTCGCGCGCGGTCTTGCCGACGCCCGAGAACATGATCTTCCCCGGCGGGATGCCAGCAGAAAGCGCGCGGCGCAACTCGCCCTCCGACACGACATCGGCGCCCGAGCCGAGTCGTGCCAGAGTGGTCAGGACCGCCTGGTTCGAATTCGCCTTCATCGCATAGCAGACGAGCGAATCGATATCGGCAAATGCTTCCGAGAAGACGCGGTAATGGCGTTCGAGCGTCGCCGTCGAATAGCAATAGAAGGGTGTCCCGACCTCTGCCGCAATATCGGCGACGGGCACGTCCTCGGCGTGGAGCACGCCTTCGCGATATTCGAAATGATTCACGGCATCACCTGATGGGAAGGCTCAGAGCAGCGCGTCGAGAATGAACGGCCTGTCCTCCACCGGCGTTTCCTCGGCAGTGGCCGGCGTGGATGTTGCGCTGGCCGGGGGCGGCTCGAGCGGACCCGCCCTTCCGCAGGCGGCGATACCCAGGGCGACAAGCGCGAAAAGGACGAAGCGTTTCGTTTCGAAAAGACCCATGGCGGCGTTCCCGTTGACCTTTCATCGGCGGCGCTGACGGACAAGTTCCTAGCGCGCATGAACAGGAATGAACAGTCCCGGCGGGGTCGCTATTTCGCGTTGCCGGACGCCCCAAGCCTTTTCTTCCAGAAGCGGATCTGCCGGCGCACTTCCTGCGGCGCGGTGCCGCCGAAGCTCTTTCGGCTTGCGGCCGATTTTTCGACCGTCAGGACGCCAAACACCGAATCGGTAATGCGCGGATGGATCGACTGGAGATCTTCGAGCGTCAGCTTTTCCAGCGCAACGCCCTTTTCCACCGCCACCGCCACCGCGCGACCGGTGACATGATGGGCCTCGCGGAACGGAATGCCGAGTTCGCGAACCAGCCAGTCGGCGAGATCGGTGGCCGTCGAATAGCCGGACCCCGCGGCCTTCTTCATCGCCTTGGCGTTGACGGTCAGGTCGCCGACCATGCCCGTCATTGCGGCAAGCGCGAGCTCCAGCGACTCGGAGGCGTCGAAGACGGCTTCCTTGTCTTCCTGCATGTCCTTCGAATAGGCGAGCGGCAGCCCCTTCATGACAGTCAGCAGCGCGATCAGGTCGCCATTGATCCGGCCGGTCTTGGCGCGAACCAGTTCGGCGGCGTCCGGGTTCTTCTTTTGCGGCATGATCGACGAGCCGGTCGAGAACGCGTCGGACAACGTCACGAAACCGAATTGCGGCGTCGACCAGATGACGATTTCCTCGGCGAGCCGGGACAGATGCGTCGCGCAGATCGAGGCGGCAGCCATGTATTCAAGCGCGAAATCCCGGTCGGAAACCGTATCGATCGAGTTGCGCGTCGGCCCCGTGAAGCCGAGCGCCGATGCGGTCTGGCTCCGGTCGATCGGAAATCCCGTGCCGGCAAGCGCCGCAGCGCCGAGCGGGCATTCGTTCATGCGGGCAAGACAATCCTCCATCCGCGACAAATCGCGCCCGAACATCTCGACATAAGCCATGCAGTGATGGCCGAAGGTCACCGGCTGTGCGGTCTGCAAATGGGTGAATCCGGGCATCACGGTCTTGGCGTGTTCTTCGGCGCGTGCCAGAAACGCGGCAATCAGCGATTGCAGCAACCCGACCGCCTTCTCGGTCTCGCCGCGCGCCCACATCCGGAAGTCGAGGGCGACTTGGTCGTTGCGGGAGCGGGCGGTGTGCAACCGGCCCGCCGCAGGTCCGATCAACTCCGACAGTCTCGCCTCGACATTCATGTGAATGTCCTCCAGCTTGCGCGAGAAGTTGAAATCGCCAGCCTCGATTTCTGAACGGATCGTGTTCAGTCCGTGAATGATCTTGTCGCGGTCACCGGCGGAAATTATGTCACAGTCGGCAAGCATGGTGGCATGGGCTATAGAGCCTTCGATATCCTGCCGGTAAAGCTTGCGGTCGTAGCCGATGGACGCGTTGATCTCTTCCATGATCGCGGCGGGACCGGAGGCGAAACGCCCGCCCCACATCTGGTTGGAGCCCTTGGTCTTGGAATCGTCGGACATGAAAGAACAAACCCCGGAAAAAACTCATGGCCAGCCGCGCCGCTTTTCGGCAGGAGCGATCGCGGCCGTGGCAATTGGCTTGGTAGCCGCGCTCGGCGCCGCCGGGATATACGTCACCGGCGCGCTTTCTGGCAATGGCACCACCTCCGGCAGCGCATGTGCCGCTGCGATCGCCGAGGGGAAAGCGCTGAAACCCCTCATGGCAGGCGATGTCGCCGCGATGGCGAAACGCAGCCAGGCGAACGATCTTTCTGGCCTGGGTTTCAATGACGGCAGCGGGACGGCGATGACCCTTGCCGATACCGGGGCCACGACCCGGCTCGTCAATCTGTGGGCGACCTGGTGCGCCCCGTGCCGCGAGGAAATGCCAGCGCTCGACAGGCTGCAGGCGGAGATGGGCGGGGAAGAATTCGAGGTGGTTGCGATCTCGGTCGATGGTGGCTCGGACGCCAAGCCCCGCAAGTTCTTCGAGGAAATCGGGATCGAGCACCTCGCCTTCTATCACGATCCGACGATAGGGGTGTTCAACGAACTGAAGAAGGAGAGTCTTGCGTTCGGTCTTCCGGTGACACTGCTGGTCGATGAATCAAACTGCGTGATCGCCAACATGAACGGTCCGGCGGACTGGGCGAGCCCGGACGCATTCCGTCTGATCGAGGCCGCGATAGCGAAGAACTGACCTCCGGTCTCAGCCGAGGAATGCCCGCATGTGAAACGCCGCCATCTCGTCGGGCTGGTTGAAATCCGTGCCGACCGGGCATGCCCGCCGCGCGAGGCAACCGCGATGACAAGACGCGTCCGGATTCGCCGCCAGGTAGCCGCGGCACAGCGGCACGTCATATCCTGAAAGAGAAAGAGCCCCGGCAGGACAGGTGGTAATGCATGGCTTTTTCGTGCACGAGGTGCACGGACCGGGGAGCGCCTGCGCAGCGAAGGTTCCGGACCGGTCGGTCGAAATGAACGCCGCACGGAAACCCGCCCAGGGGCCGTACCGGTGATGCGCCAAGAGTCCCATCGGGGACGGAGAAAAGCCTCCCGCCTTCCGGGCCCATTCGGCGAAGGGAAACCAGGGCGCTCCATCGAAGGGAAAGAGAGCGCCGAGAGAGAATTCGTGCGCCACCTCCAGAAGCACCCGCCTCGTGTAACGGTCGAGCGGATCGGCCACCCCGTCCCGTGCTTCCGGCGCTTGCTGAAACGCAGTCCACATCGCGGCGCCTGCGTTTCCGATCACGAGAAGCGTACGCGCCGGCCGCCCGCATTCAAGGTCTGGGACGCTATCTGCGGGCTCCGGATGGAACCCGCCGAACGCGAGAAAGCCGCCAGTCCAAAGCCGTTTTCCGAAGCGTGTCGCGGTTCGAATATCCATGGCGCGAACATGTATCACCCCATGCCCGGAGTGCCAGCAGGATTACGACGCCACGCGCTACGAGCCGAAATCCATTAACCTTTCGGATCGAAACGCCGTCCAAAAAACCGCGATGAATCGCTAAAGTTGTATCTCCTGACGTTTCGTGACCCCATATCTGGTGGAGAACAAAACCAGAAACCTGACAGATCGGTGATTCGTCGCCGATTCGTTCCGCCTCGGTTCCGGAAGTTAACGAGATCTGTGCTTTTCGTTAGTGCTCATGGTTAACCGAAGGTTTCTATTGCGCTTAGAATTCAAGAGGTTGCCTTCGACCGGTCGCTGAGATCGGCGAACCGCGGGCAAACCTTAACGCGGCCGCGTCATTGCTGCTCGAACATCCAATCGTTGAATCAGCAAGTGGTGTCACCGCACGCACACGACACCACATCTTGTGGAGAACAGAGGTGCAACCTATGAGAGTCACCGATTCGTCTCCGATTCGTTCCAGACTCGTTCTGGTTGTTAAAAGATGCAACCGCAAGGCGGTAGAAGCGCTGCATTTTCGCGTTATTTTCGCCCTTTAATTGCCGTCCAGACCCATTAAGTCCCTCCTGACGGCAACTTGCCGCATATCCCTCCGCAGACTGCCGGATTCGAATTCAATGCAAGAGTCAATGCCACGCGACTTTTTTTCCGGTCACACGGTCAAGGCGGTGCTCGGCCCGACGAATACCGGCAAGACTCATTATGCGATCGAACGCATGGTGGCGCATTCGAGCGGCATGATCGGTCTGCCGCTGCGCCTTCTCGCCCGCGAGGTGTATGGACGCGTTGCAAAGAAGGTCGGGGTCGACCAGGTATCGCTGATTACGGGCGAGGAAAAGATCCAGCCGCCAAATGCGCGATTTTCCGTTTGCACCGTCGAGGCGATGCCGGCGCAAGCCGATGTGGCGTTCGTCGCGATCGACGAGATCCAGCTTGCCGGCGATCTGGAGCGCGGGCACATCTTTACCGACCGCCTGCTGAACCTGCGCGGACGCGAGGAAACACTCCTTCTCGGCTCGGACACCATGGCGGGAATCCTGCGCCTGCTCCTGCCGGGCATCGATATCCTCAGCCGCCCCCGCATGTCGCATCTGGCCTATGCCGGCTCAAGGAAGATAACCCGCCTGCCGCGCCGTTCGGCGATCGTCGCTTTTTCCACGGACGAAGTCTACACGATCGCAGAACTGATCCGCCGCCAACGTGGCGGCGCGGCGGTGGTCATGGGCGCGCTGTCGCCGCGCACCCGCAATGCCCAGGTCGAGATCTATCAGAACGGCGATGTCGAGTATCTCGTCGCCACCGACGCCATCGGCATGGGTCTCAATCTCGATGTCGACCACGTCGCGTTCGCGCAATTGCGCAAATTCGACGGATATAGTTACCGGGATCTGAATGCGGCCGAGATGGGGCAGATCGCGGGCCGCGCCGGACGCCACATTCGTGACGGAACGTTCGGCGTTTCCGGTCACGCGGGACCGCTGGACGACGAGACCGTGCGCCGGATCGAAGGCCATGAATTCGATCCGGTCAAGGTGCTGCAGTGGCGCTCGCGCCGACTGGACTTCTCTTCCCTCGACGCGCTTCGCAACTCGCTGGAGACGACACCCGCCGCCCAAGGGCTGACGAAGGCGCTTCCGGCGGTCGATCAGCGTGCGCTGGAGTTTCTCTCTCGAGACCGCGTCATCGCCGAGATTTGCAGCGGATCGCGCGAGGTCGCGATGCTTTGGGAAAGCTGCATGTTGCCCGACTACCGCAAGATCGCCCCGGCCCAGCATGCCGACATCATTTCGCAGATATTTCTTGATCTGGTGAAGCGCGGACATGTCGACGAGGACTACATGGCCGAGCAGGTTCGGCGCGCCGACCGAACCGATGGAGAGATCGACACGCTGTCCCACCGCATCGCCCAGATCCGGACCTGGACATATGTGGCGAACCGGCCCGGCTGGCTGAGCGACCATCTCCACTGGAAGGAAACGACGCGGGCGATCGAGGACAA
Source organism: Oricola cellulosilytica (assembly GCF_019966575.1). Taxonomy (GTDB): domain Bacteria; phylum Pseudomonadota; class Alphaproteobacteria; order Rhizobiales; family Rhizobiaceae; genus Oricola; species Oricola cellulosilytica. Next base: position 362,775 of record NZ_JAINFK010000003.1, read on the forward strand.
GCTCTCCGACGCCTTGCATGAGCGGTTGACGAAACGCTTCGTAGACCGCAGGACATCCGTGCTTATGAAGCGTCTGCGAGAGAATGTGACCATGGAAGCAGAAATCAGCCAGACCGGCGACGTCATGGTGGAAGGCCACCATGTCGGACAATTGGACGGATTCAGGTTCACCGCCGACAGATCCGCCGAGGGCGAGGATGCCAAGGCAGTCCGCGCCGCCTCCGGCAAGGCGCTTGCCACGGAGTTCGAAACGCGCGCAGGCCGCTTCGCCGCATCCGGCAACAGCGATTTCGGCCTCGGCATGGATGGCGTGCTGCGCTGGCTCGGCTCGCCGGTCGCCAGCCTCACTGCCTCCGACGAATGGCTCAAGCCGCGCGTGGTGCTGCTCGCGGACGAACAGTTGAGCGGTCCGGCCCGGGACAGCGTTGCCGCCCGCGCCGAGCGTTTCGTCGCTCATCACATCGAGACGCAACTGAAGCCCTTGGTGGATCTGGCGCGCGCCGACGAACTTTCCGGCATTGCCCGGGGCATCGGCTTCCGGCTGATCGAAAATTACGGCATCGTGCAGCGGCGCGAGATCGCCGATGACATACGCTCGCTGGACCAGGACGGCCGGGCGGCCCTGCGCCGATACGGCGTTCGGTTCGGGTTCTACCACATCTTTATCCCGGCGCTCATCAAGCCCGCTCCCGCCGGGTTGCTGACCCTGCTATGGGCTTTGCAGAACGACGGACGGGAAAAGCCTGGTTACGGAGATGTCGTTCATCTGCTCTCGACCGGCCGTACCTCGCTGGTGCCCGATCCCCAATTCGACTCCGCGTTCTACAAGCTGGCCGGTTACCGGCACTTGGGAAGCCGGGCGGTACGGGTCGATATCCTGGAACGGCTGGCCGACCTGATCCGTCCGGCGTTGCAGTGGCGGGACGGAAACGGCGCGCTCCCCGATGGCGCCGGCGGTGGCGGCCGTTTCTTCGTGACGCCGGCGATGATGTCCATCCTCGGCGCGACTGCCGATGACATGGAGGCGGTGCTGAAGAGCCTCGGTTACCGGCACGACGTGGTCGACGCATCCGAGTTCGAGACGAAGATCGAGGCGCTGCGCGCGGCCAACGCACCCGACAAAGAGGAAGCCGAGACCACCGCCAAGGATAACTCCGGTGGGGAGGCGGCGGCATTACCCGGAGATCCCGCGGCCGCGACAACCCCGGAACCCGAGACGGCAGCATCCGATCGCCCTTTGGCGGGGCCGGCTGCCGACGACGCCGCGGCGGCAATGGAACCCGGCCCGGCGCCTCAGGCGATTTCGGAGCCACCGGCTGCAGCGGTCGACGCGCCGAGCGAACCCGGCGTGAGTGCGGAAACCACGCAGACCCGCCCATCCGAGGACGCTGACACCAAACCCTCAGACCCGGAAGACGAAGGCCCGAAGACGATTCTCGTCTGGCATCAGCCGCGAAGCGACCGTCACCGCCGTGGAGCGCACACCCAAGGGCGCCGCAGTGACGGGAAGCCGGGGGGCGAGCACCGCGGCCGTGGCGATGGCGGTAAGCCGGGCGGCAAACGCGACGAGAAGTTCCGCGGCAGGAACCGCAACAGGCCGAACGCCGCTGGCAACCGTCTCCCCGCAGGCACGAAACAGGCAAGTCAGCCTCGCCGCGAGGCCAAGCCCGATCCGGATTCCCCCTTCGCCAAGCTCGCGGCGCTGAAGGAGCAGTTCGACAAGTAATGGCAAAGAAAGCCAATGGCGTCTGAACGCCAGCGGATCGACAAGTGGTTGTTCTTCGCGCGCGTCGTGAAGTCCCGGACGCTGGCGGCCAAGCTCGTCCAAGGCGGCAAGGTCAGGGTCAATGGCGAGAAGATCGCGCAGGCGAGCCAGGATGTGAAACCGGGAGACGTTCTGACAGTGACCCTTGATCGCCGGATCGTGGTTCACCGCGTGGTGGATTGCGGCGAGCGCCGGGGACCGGCGGCCGAGGCACGAACGCTGTACGAGGACCTTTCGCCGCCCCCGCCTCCAAGAGGCGAGAGCGCGCTCGACCGGGTGGTGGCGAAGCGCGAGCCGGGTTCCGGACGACCGACCAAGAAGGAACGCCGGGCGCTTGACCGTTTGTCAGACGTCGGACCGGCCGGAGACTGAGGCGAGAGCGCCGACGGAAGCATCCGCATGGGCTTCACCCACACCCGAGCAGACTTTCCGGAGGATTTCCTCTTCGGAGCGGCGACGGCCGCCTATCAGATCGAAGGGTCTTCTTTCGGCGGGTGTGGCCCGTCGCATTGGGACACGTTCGCGGCAACGCCGGGCAATGTCGCCAATGGCGACGACGGGGCCGTGGCGTGCGACCACTACCACCGGTTCGCCGAAGACCTCGATCTGGTCCGTGTGGCCGGCTTCGACGCCTACCGTTTCTCGACGTCTTGGTCGCGTGTCCTGCCGGAGGGACGCGGGCGGACGAACGAGGCGGGTCTCGATTACTACGAGCGGCTGGTCGACGAGATTCTCTCCCGCGGCCTGCGTCCGTTCCTGACGCTATACCACTGGGATCTGCCGGCGGCGCTGTCGGACCTCGGTGGGTGGCGCAACCGCGATGTGGCGGACTGGTTCGCCGACTTCACGGAGATCGTCATCGGCAGAATCGGCGACCGGGTTGCCGCGGTGGCCACTCTCAACGAGCCCTGGTGCGTCTCCTGGCTCAGCCATTTCTGGGGCTTCCATGCGCCGGGCCTGCGAGACATCCGCGCCACCGCGCATTCCATGCACCACGTCCTTCTGGCCCACGGCCGCGCCGTCGAGGTCATGCGCGCCATGAACCAGCGCAATTTGGGTATCGTGCTCAATTTCGAGTATGCCAACCCGGCGACCGACACCGACGCCGACAGGGCCGCCGCCGACCGCTACGACGGTATCTACAATCGCTGGTTTGTCGAGGCGATGTTCTCAGGGAGATATCCAGACATCGCCCTCGAAGGCTTGGGCTCGCACATGCCAAAAGGCTTCGAGAATGACATGGAGACGATCGGAGCACCATTGGATTGGCTCGGCGTCAACTACTATACGCGGAGCAATTTGCGCCATCTCCCAAATGCGATGTGGCCAACATTCGAAGCCGTCCCTGGACCGCTCGACAAGACGGACATGGGCTGGGAAATCTACCCCGACGGACTGCGCAACATTCTGACGCGGCTGCATCGGGACTACACGCGTGGCTTGCCCATCTACGTGACCGAAAACGGCATGGCCGGCGCGAACGAGACCGGTCCCGGCACAATCGACGACGCGGTACGCACCGACTACTTCGACGCCCACCTCCACGCGGTTCGCGGCGCGATTAAAGACGGCGTACCGGTGAAAGGTTATTTCGCCTGGTCGCTTCTCGACAACTACGAGTGGTCGTTCGGATACGGCAAACGCTTTGGCATCGTGCATGTCGATTACGCCACACAGAAACGAACACCAAAGGCCTCATACCAGGCGTTCAGGCAGGCGCTGAGCAGAAGTTAAGGAGGTCGGGAACCGTTTTCTTCAGACGCCGAATTATGCGCCAAACCGTTTCCCCATTGCGCCGTTTTGCCCCCTTGCACGCATATCTCAAAGCCGTTACCCATCGCCGTCGAACACCCTCGCCGGAAACGCGGCGTTGCAGATCTTCTCCGGAGTCCAAGCCGTGACCTATATCGTCACCGAAAACTGCATACGCTGCAAATACATGGATTGCGTCGAGGTCTGCCCGGTGGATTGCTTCTACGAAGGCGACAACATGCTCGTCATCCATCCCGATGAGTGCATCGATTGCGGCGTCTGCGAACCCGAGTGCCCTGCCGACGCGATCAAGCCGGACACGGAACCGGGCCTCGACAAGTGGCTGCAGATTAACACCGAATACGCCGAAAGATGGCCCAATATCACCATCAAGCGTGATGCGCCCGAGGACGCCAAGGCAATGGACGGCGTCGAGAACAAGTACGAATTGTACTTCTCCCCGGAGCCAGGCGAAGGGGACTAGGCGATTGAAAACGGGCCCTGAGCGCCCCATATGATGTTTTCATCCCGCAGGAACTACCCCTGCGGAAAGTTCGCATTTGTGCAACGCATTGAAAAACGCACGTTTTTGTGCTATGCATACAAAATGTCATCGCACGTCACGCTTTTGGGCTGTTTGACGCTTTCACTTTGAAGGAACGTCTTTTCGACCGGTTTTGTATCGGGTAGGCCATTTTGGCCGGATTCGTACTCCCCGGAAATGACGTATGTGTGCGTGTTGAGATGACGACAACAGGCTCTGGCTCCGAACCGGCTTTCCGGTGCGGCGCCCAGACAGGGAGTAAGCAAAGTATGGCGGCTGCCTCTAAAAAAACATCTCAGCGGCAGGGATTCAAGACCAACGAGTTTATCGTGTATCCGGCGCATGGCGTCGGGCAGATCACGGCGATCGAGGATCAGGAAGTTGCAGGTCACAAGCTGGAACTGTTCGTCGTCGAGTTCCAGAAGGACAAGATGCGCCTGAAGGTCCCGGTCGCGAAAGCGTTGTCAATCGGCATGCGCAAACTGTCCGAGCCGGGTTTTGTGGAACGCGCGCTGAAGATTTTGCAGGGTCGCGCTCGGGTCAAGCGCACCATGTGGTCGCGCCGTGCCCAGGAGTATGACGCGAAGATCAATTCCGGCGACCTGATTTCGATCGCCGAGGTCGTCCGCGATCTCTATCGCGCAGAGAACCAGCCGGAACAATCGTATTCGGAGCGCCAGCTCTACGAGGCTGCGCTGGATCGGATGGCGCGTGAAATCGCTGCCGTCAACAAGATCTCGGACACCGAGGCCGTGCGTCTCATCGAGACCAATCTTAACAAGGGTCCCAAACGCGGCGCCAAGGCTGAGAACGATGAGACATCGGCTCAGGAAGAAGCCGCGTAGCGGCAGACGCCGAGCGATCGAATAACCCGGCCTTCGCGCCGGGTTTTTTCGTTTCTTGCGGGGGTTCGGTCTGATCTGCCCTCGCTTCCGCCCACCTAAAGATATCGTCGTAGCGCGCGATCAGCAGGAAGTAGGAGGGGTCTGCGGGTCAAGGTGATCCGGAACAAATAAGCGCGCGTAGAGTTGGTCACAGGTCCAGCTAGGCAGATCGGAGAACGGTATGGGTTCGGAACCAGCACGGCTCACCATGGTAAGAGCAGCAATGGCGGCCCCCTATCTGGAGCGTGACGAGGAACACGAGCTCGCGGTTCTCTGGAAAGAGAAGCAGGACCAGGACGCCCTTCACAAGATAACGACCGCCCATATGCGCCTTGTCATTTCAATGGCCTCGAAGTTCCGAAATTTCGGTCTGCCGATGAGCGACCTCGTACAGGAAGGCCATGTGGGCCTGCTCGAAGCGGCGGCCCGTTTTGACCCGGACCGCGAGGTGCGCTTCTCGACCTACGCAACCTGGTGGATTCGCGCGTCGATGCAGGATTACATCCTTCGCAACTGGTCGATTGTTCGGGGAGGAACGAGCTCCGCACAGAAGGCCCTGTTCTTCAACCTGCGCCGCTTGCGCGCCCGGCTTTCGCAAACCGGCGGTACGGTTTCAAAACCGGTCCTGTACCAGCAGATCTCTAATGCGCTCGGCGTGTCGGAGAAGGACGTCGCCGTCATGGATTCCCGCCTTTCCGGACCGGACACTTCGCTCTCCGCCCCGGTTTCCGACGAAGAGAGTGCCGCCACGCGGCAGGATTTTCTCGTCGATGAAAGTCCTCTCCCGGACGAGATCGTCGAAGGCATGATCGACGAGCCGCGACGCAGCCGATGGCTGCACAACGCGCTCGGGATGCTCAACGACCGGGAGCGGCGCATCATCGCGCAACGCCGGCTGTCCGAAGAGGGCGCCACACTGGAATCGCTCGGCGCGCAGCTCGGGATCTCCAAGGAGCGCGTGCGGCAGATCGAGAACCGTGCCCTCGAAAAACTCAAGGACGCGCTTATCCGCGGGAACCCCGACATCGCGGCCCTGCAATTCGCTTGAAGAGCAGACCCAGCTCTAGCGGGGCCATCTAGCGCGAGGCGACCAGCTTGAGCGGCTTGTCGAAGACCTTCAGCACGTTGGCGAGTTCATGTCCACGCTTGAGGATCTGTCCGGACGCCGAGATCAGGCTGAATGCGCCCTGCCGCCGCGCGAGTTTGGGATTTTTTTCAATGCGGTACAGCGGCACTTCGGACGAGTGCCGAAAGACGGAAAAGACCGCCCGGTCCTTCATATGATCGAGGGCGTAGTCACGCCATTCACCCGCACCAACCATCATTGAATAGATTCGGAGGATTTGATCGAGTTCGCGGCGTTCGAAGCGCACCATTTCGACCGCGTTGATCCGCGGAGAGCCTTGGGCGAGTGGAACCACCTTGCCATCATCGTAGGACGCACCGGCCGCCGGCTGCGTCATGGAGTTCGGCGAATCATCTTCAGACATGGGCGCTCCCGTTTCTGATGGAGCAGATTTGCCGGGATTTTCCTCGGTTGCAAGTCTGCCGGCCTGCGCATGCCCCGATTCTCGCCGGCAGAGATGGTAAAGAATCGGCTAATTCTTGTGCTCACAGAATGGAACACCGTGTACCGATCAGTGACTGCGGGACATGGTTTCGCCCTAGTTGCGACACAACTCAGCCCTGTTTCGAAGGGACCTTCGCCGTGTTGCCGATTGTGTTCCCCGACAATTGTCTCAGGAACGCGAAGAGCACGGTGAGGGTGACAGCCAGGTCACGGCGCTCGGCTTTGCCACTCTTAGGACCGGTGCGGTGCAGGCGTTGGAAACCTCTAGCCCCCCAGCCCCCCGATGCCACGCCGGGCCGGTCCGCACCTTGTGTCCGCCGGAGCCGCCCACCTGCTCCGGTTCAACCGCTTTGGCGGGGAAGTATGGCTGCGCCGATGATAGCACCCGGATTTCCGGATGCCGTGGCTTCCTGAAGCAGAACGGCGCAGCCATCGGCCTCGTTGGAGGCCAGTTCGGACAGTGGAATGTCGATTGTCGTCTGTTCGCCGTTCCACATCCCGACCGTCTGAACATCCGTCACCGCATTGACATAGGTAATGTTCTTACCCGCGTTTTCGCCGCGCTCAATCGTGACATCCGTCCGGCCCTTGAAATAGACGACCACCACGTGAAATTCGCCGGCGGCCTGTGCGCTTCCAGCAACGGAAACCCGCATTCGCTTGCCAATCTGGGAAATTCGGAGGTCCACGGTCAGACCGTTGCCCTTGCTCTCATAGTCGCCGAGCCTGTCGACGATTTCGTCGAACCTGCCCCCGTTGATGTGCGAACGGCCGTTCATGATGGCCTGCGGCGTGTAGACACCCCGGCGCTTGAGTTCCTTAGCGTAATTGTACTGACGCTCCGAATTTTCCCGCGAGCCGAGCGTGTCGCGCCAGCCCAGATAATCCCAGTAGTCGACATGGTATCCGAGCGCGATCACGTCCCCGCGCTCGACGAGGCGGACAAGAGCTTCATCCGCCGGGGGACAGGAACTGCAGCCCTGGCTGGTGAAGAGTTCGACCACGCCCAGCGGCCGCGAGGGACCTTCCTGCGCAGCGGCTGAAAGGCCAACGACAACGAGCCCGGCGGCAAGTGCCGCTATGGCGAACATCCTATTCACGCAAAATCACCCGCAATTTGATCGGCTGGACGAAACTAGGCGCAACACCAGTCAATAGAAACTCACTTTAGGGTGAGACGCCGCGTCCGGCTATGGCGATGATAACGACGAGACAATCCGGATTCATGCTGCTTCGAGGAGATCCCCCCTTGCGCGAAATATCCCGTCTGCGGGCAGATCGTTTCCGATCAGCGCCGCCACGGCATCGGCGGTCGCCGGGGACAGCGTCCAGCCCAGATGGCCGTGGCCGGTGTTGTAGAAGATGCGCGGCTTCGCGCCCCGCCCGACTCGGGGCATCATGTTGGGCATCATCGGCCGGAGGCCGGCCCATGGAACCACGCTCGCGGTGTCCACGCCCGGGAAAAGCGTCTCGCACCAGTTCACCAGCGGCCGAATGCGGGCAGAGCGGATGTCCCGGTTTTCACCGGTGAACTCCGCTGTTCCGGCAATGCGGAAGCGATCGGCTCCAAGGCGGCTGGTAACGATCTTGGCGTCATCGTCCAGGAGACTCGTCCAGGGTGCGGCGGCGCGGCTTGCCGCGTCGCGCAGGTTGACGGTAATCGAGTATCCCTTCACCGGGTAGATGTTGACGCGGTCGCCAAGCTGCGCGGCGAAGCGGCGGCTGGCAATGCCCGCCGCGACGACGACGCCGTCGAACCGCTCTTCGCGGGTTTCGCCGCTCCGTTCGAAGCGCACCGTGACGCCGGCATCGTCGCGCGACAGGCGGTGGACCGTCGTCCCGGTCTCGAAACGGCCGCCGCAGCGCGCCACCGCGTCGGCGAGGCCGACAGCGAATTTATGGATATCGCCGGTGGAATCGCTTTCGGTGAAATAGCCGGCATGCAGGTTTCCGGTAAGCGTCGGCTCGATGACCCGCATTTCCGCCGGGCCAACTGCGCGCCGGACGAGTCCGCCCTTCTCAAGCAGGCGATTGACCCGGGTGGCATGCTCGAACCCCGCCCTGTCCCGGTAGATGTGGAGAATGCCGCGCTTCTCGTGGTCGAACGCGATTCCGGCTTCCGCGGCCATGCGCCAAATGTGCTCCCGCGCGGCGATGGCCAGTCGAACGGTCTCGACGGTATTGCGCTCATATTGCGGGATGCTGGCCACGAATTCGGTGATCCACGACAGCTTGTGCCAGGTCGGAGCCGGGTGGAACAGCAGCGGCGCATCCTTGCGGAACATCCATCTGAGGCCCTTGAGGATGGTCGCCCAGTGCATCCAGACCTCGGCGTTGGAGGCCGAAAGCTGTCCGCCATTGGCGAAGCTGGTTTCCATGGCGGCATAGCGCTGGCGATCGAACAGCGTGACGTCATAGCCCCGCCGGATGAGCGACCAGGCGGTCGTCGTGCCGGTGATTCCTGCGCCGATGATTGCGATACGGGTCATTTCGGTTCCTTTCGCGACAGAGGACGAAGAGGCAGATCGTTCCGCCGCGCTTCATCGCCCCATCTGTCAGGAACCTGAGAGCTTTGCCCGGACGCCGCGCCTTGCGCTGAAGTCACGATGCCGGACCACCCGGCACGGGCTTTCTCCTTCGGTGGGCGGCCGCACGGCCGCCACTCTCCAGATTGTTTCCATCACGCGGTTCTTCTGCCTGAGAGTTTCCGGGGCGGTTGCTCCTTCGGCGCCGGACCGTTTCAGGCCCAATCTCTCCCGCGCGATGCGTGCCGCGCCAATACGCCGGAAACTGACGCAACGCAAGTTTTTAGTAAACCAGGGAGCCGGGGTCTTTTATTTCTGTCACAAAGCGGCTTTATCCCGGGTTCGGATCGGACATTACGGGAAGCAAAGACATGAAGATTGCGGTTCTGGGCGGCGACGGATTCGTGGGATGGCCGACATCCCTCCATCTGAGCGATCAGGGGCACGACGTTCACATCGTCGACAATCTGTCGCGGCGCTGGATCGACACCGAACTCGGCGTGCAGTCGCTAACGCCGATGGACTCGATCCAGGAGCGGACCCGCATCTGGCACCAGGAAACGGGCCGCAAGATCCATTTCCACCTGATCGACCTCGCCCGCGACTACGAGGTGTTCAAGCAGTGGCTGGTGCGCGAGAAGCCCGACGCGATCATCCATTTCGCCGAGCAGCGCGCCGCGCCCTATTCGATGAAGACCGATCGCCACAAGAACTACACGGTCAACAACAACGTCAACGCCACGCACAACGTCCTGAACGCGCTGGTCGAGACCGGCCTCGACGCGCATCTGGTGCATCTCGGCACGATGGGCGTCTACGGCTATTCCACCATCGGGGCGGCCATTCCGGAGGGCTATCTGCCCGTCGGCATCGAGACGCTGGAAGGCGACACGGTCAATCAGGAGATCCTCTACCCGGCCAATCCCGGCTCGATCTACCACATGACCAAATGTCTCGATCAGCTGCTGTTTCAGTTCTACGCCAAGAATGACGGATTGCGGGTCACCGACCTGCATCAGGGGATCGTCTGGGGCACGCATACCGAGCAGACCCGCAAGCACGACCAGCTGATCAACCGCTTCGACTATGACGGAGACTACGGCACGGTGCTGAACCGTTTCCTGATCCAGGCGGCAATCGACTATCCGCTGACCGTGCATGGCACCGGCGGCCAGACGCGGGCCTTCATCCATATTCAGGATTCCGTGCGCTGCATCGAACTGGCGCTCAACAACCCGCCCAAGGCCGGCGACAAGGTGAAGATCTTCAACCAGATGACCGAAACCCACCGGGTGCGCGATCTCGCCGAGATGATCGCCCGCAAGACCGGCGCCAAGATCGCCTACCTGCCGAATCCGCGCAAGGAAGCCGCCGAGAACGATCTCGTCGTCAGGAACGAACAGTTTCTGGCGCTCGGTCTTGATCCGATCACGCTCGAGGAAGGGCTGCTCGACGAGGTGGTCGAGGTGGCAAGGAAATACGCCTACCGCGTCGACCGCTCCCGCGTTCCGGCGGTTTCGGCCTGGACCAAGGACATCGCCAAGACCGTGGAAAAAGATCCCGAAGGAACCCGGCTCAAGAGCGTCGGCTGACCGCGCCGCTTTCGATGCCCTGCAGCTTCAGTGTCTGCAGCAGGTAAACGGTCTTCATGTCGCTGATCCGCCCGTCGCGGACCATCTCGTCCGCTTCGGTCAGGGCCAGTTCCACGACCTCGATCTCCTCGTGCTCGTCGGCCACGCCGCCTCCCTCGCCGACCTTGTCGGCGGCGGAATAGGCGGCAAGGAAACAATGCATGCGCTCCGTGGCGCAGCCCGGCATCGACCACAGCGATCCGGCAGGTGTCAAAGCGCCGAGCTGGAGGCCGGTTTCCTCCAGCACTTCCCGCATGGCGGCGTCCGCCGGGGCCTCGCCGTCGGTCAGCCCCGCGGGAACTTCAAGCAGCAGCGCATCCGCTCCCCGGAACAGCGGCGCGATGCGCGGTTGCCGGACCAGGGTCGCCACCTCGCGGACCGGATCATAGGGCAGCACGCAGACGGCATCGCCGTGATCCTCGACCTGCCGGAGCATGGTGCCGCCATCGCCGCGGCTGACGGTCACGACATGAAAGCGGCCCCACCCATCATGAATGGTCTCGATATTCTCGATCGAATGCACTGAAACAACTCCCGAGCGTCCGCAGCCTTTCACCCAATAATCATATTGGCGGGTGATGCAAACAGGACGATGCGGTTCCGCGAGCACCCATCTCGCGCTTGGCGCGCGGACTGTTCGTCCCGCCCTTAAGCTCATCGGGTTTCTTCTTTCGTAAGCGGCAAGCCGCTGTCCGGAGCTCGTCGCTGGCGGGCCCCTTGAAGCTCACGAGCTATTGAGGGCGTCGAGGGCGAGGATGTGGCAGTCCTTCAGCGTCTCGCCGACAAGGGTCTTCGGCCGCTCGCGGTAGCCGGGCGGAACTCCCGGCCGGATCGGCGACAGCCGCCGCAGCGTGCGCTCCTTCCAGGGCAGTTTGGACTGGGCGGCGCGCCGGGCCCGCCAGCGGGACATGCGATCGATGTGATGATCGAGGTTGAGCAGCGCGTTGGCAAAGGCGCGCACCCGCCGGCAGAGGGTCCTGGCGGGGACCAGCTCGTCCGGGTCGAGCACCGGCCGGGGCGGCAGGGGCACGCGGTTCGGATCGTTCAGCGCGGCGATCTGCTCCTCGGTCAGAAAGGGCGGGCCGTAGCGCTTCCACGGATCGAAGATCGGGAAATAGGGAACGCGAGCATTCCGTGAATGCCCGAAACCGGACGAGGGAACAGTCCCTCTTTCCTGCGATTGGTGATCTTGCGATTTTCGACATTTGGCCGTCGCAGTCCGCTCGGCCAGGCCGTTAAAATCCCTGGCCTTTCCCAAGCGGTTCTCACTCTCCTCATCAGGGGGGAGAGGGGCGTAAGGGGTCTTTGTCCCGCCCTTAAGCTCCTCGCCGCAGGCTCGTCGCTGGCGGGCCCCTGATGTCCCATCCTCAAGCTGCGGGCTTTCCTCTTTCACAAGCGGCAGGCCGCTGCCGGTTTTCTCTTTCGCAGTGGCAAGCTCCCTGAAAGGCACCACCTTCCAGGCGGCCATGACGATCAGGCGGCGCAGCGCGAATTCGGCGGGGCGAAGGATCGACAGGATTTCCAGATAGAGCCGGCGCGGCAGGGTCTCGACCGGCCGGCCCCACAGGATCCCGGCCATGGTGATCATCCGCGCGGCGATGGCGTCGAGCGCATCGCCGTAATGCTCCACCGACCCTTCCCAGTCGAAACCCATTCCCGCCTCCTTCGGCAACAAACACGGGACGGATTATCCGGGAGGTTTCGGAAGTGTGGATAAAAATCGCGCGAAAAAATTCCAATTGTGAATGGAAACAACAGGTTGGCGGGTCGCAGGCAAAAAACTTATCCACGCAATCAGATCTGCGGAGCCTTGTTGACATTCCACTGACTGGATGGACCACCTTTCACAAGGGCCTGCTGCCGCCCGATCGAGGGCGCGCCCACCGTCAGCGTGGAACGGGGCACGAAGCGCATCCGGCAGATCGGCACACCACACGGTGGTGGTGCGTCGAACGCCGCAGACGAAGGAGAAGCCCGATGGCAGGAGAATCGTCGGCCAATACGTTCGGACAGCCGGAGGACCTCGAGGTAAGAATACACAGGGAGTGCGCATCGGTGACCGTCGAAACGACGGACGGTCCGCAAGAAATCCGCCGCATTCAGGATACGCAAAACAAGATTTCCGGTGAGTTCGCCCTTACCTCGCGCCCATGTCCGCCGTTCTGTATCCAGCCGATGGTCGCGGCCGACGGCGTTGTCACAATCGGGGAACTGGAACTGCTCGACATGCTGGAGACTGGCGACGCGGTCGTCGTGGATAGCCGCACCGAGCGATGGTTTGTTCACGGCACCATTCCCGGTGCGGTTCACATGCCGTTCACGGACGCGACCGCGCAACTCGACAAGCTGGGCTGCGTACGGGTTGACGGGGGCTGGGATTGCACCAACGCGAAACCGGTCGCTCTGTTCTGCAACGGTTCGTGGTGCGGCCAGTCGCCCACCTCGATTCACGCGATGATAGAGGCCGGCTATCCGGCCGAGCGGATATTCTATTATCGCGGTGGCATTCAGGATTGGCGCCAAGTCGGCCTCACCGTGACCGGTGACGAGGACCAGGGCGCCGCCTTAGGGAACGCCGGATAAGACGATCCTAGCGTGGCTGCCGCATCGGCTTTCCCAATTCGCCGAAAAGAACTTCCGCCGCGAGCGATACCTGCGCGGACTGATCCGCCGGGCGATGGTGGACCGATATCGCAACGTCGGGCAGCGGAGGGAAGCCCGGCTGCCCGTCGACGATCCGCAGCGATTCCGGTATTGTGGACGCCTCCATCACCGAGACGCCCAAACCCGTTGCCACAGCGCCTTCGATAAGGGCGAGACTGCGGGTCGAATAGGCGACGCTCCACTTCCGATCGCCCTGATCCAGCGCGCCGAGCGCAAGCGCGCGACACACGCACCCAGCTGGAAACAGAACCAGCGGAAGTGGTTTGTCCGGATCATCGACGAACCGCGATGACGCCACCCAGTGCAGCCGTTCCCGCCTCGCAACCTGACCCGCCACATCGTGAAGCGGGTGCGTAGCAACCACGATATCGAGCGCCCCCTTCCGTTGCATTTCCAGAAGTTCGACACTGTTGTCGCAGGTGACTTCGATACGAATGAGGGGATAATCGCTGCTGAACTGCGCCAGTATATCCGGCAGAAGGCGCGCTGCGTAATCGTCCGGAGCTCCAATGCGGACGAGCCCGGCCGCCTCCGGCCGAGTCAGATGCGACAACGCCTCGTCATTGGTTTTCAGTATGCGATTGGCATAGACCAGAAGCGTTTCGCCGGCGCGCGTGATCGTCACCGATTGCCGGGTCCGCTCGAACAGGGCGTCGCCGACGATTTCCTCCAGACGCTTGATCTGCAGGCTGACGGCCGACTGGGTCCGGCCGACCGCTGTCGCGGCGCGGGTGAAGTTGCTTTGCGCCGCGACGGCCACGAATGACCGGAGCAAGTCGATTTCCAGATCACGCTGCATGACACATGATAAGCAAAACTCATCACGCTTAGCAATTCTATTCGTTTCTCGAATGTAGCTATAGTCCTTAGGGTGAGTACCTGAGCCTGTTCCATGGAGGTGACGATGTTGATGTTACTCGCGCGATCGATCCTTGAAGCGGCGCGGATTTCCCCACAATGCGCGGCTGCCCCGCTCCGGCGGACGGAACGACCCTTTTTAGGCCGAATATTTCTGTTCGGCACGGGGTTTGGAGGCGCTGGATAGTGCGGCGGAAAACACGTTTTCCGTAAGCGGCTTCGGGCAGACACCGGCCTGCCAGGAGTCAACAACCGATGTCTTCGCCTTCCTCCCGGCGCACGATGGCACGTTCGATGAAGGCATCTATGAGGGTCTTTGAAACGTCGACGCTTTTTGTAAAGCGGATGCAGCCCTTGCCAGTGTTAAGCCCCCTCAACAGTTCGCCGCCGGGATCGATCTTCGAGGCGTTACCGACATAGAGACTGACATAATGCTTCTGGGCATTGAGGTGGAAAACATTACCGCGCGAGTCGCCATAGGCGAGCATCTTGTAGTTGAGGCGCTCGATCAGGGACGGGCCTTTTTGCTTGATGAGGCGCCGCAGGCCGAGCAGGGTTTCACGCCGCCAGTCATCATCCAGCTGCTCCAAATAGTCTTCCGGCGTTGTTGCATCGTAGAGCATGGCTGCTCCGCTGGATTGATCTGCGTGTAACACACTTTCGGATCGCTTATTCGGCGGCTTCCTCGATCCGTTCCATGTCGTCGTCGGACAGGCCGAAATGATGACCCAGCTCGTGGATCAGCACATGAGTGACAATGTCGCCCAGCGTCTCCTCGTTCTCGGACCAGTAGTCGAGAATGGCGCGGCGGTAGAGGGTGATGCGGTTCGGGTGTTCGCCGGTTCCCGGCGTCCAACGTTCCGCGACGCCCCGCCCCTCGAACAGGCCGAGCAGGTCGAACGGCGTTTCCAGGCCGAGATCGTCGCTGATCTCGTCGGTTGGAAAATCCTCCACGAGAATCTGAACATCCGCCGTCAGCTTGCGGAAATCCTCCGGCAGGTGCGCATAGGCGTTGACCGCGATCGATTCGATGGTTGCAAGGTCGGGGGAAAGGCGGTCGGTCCATCCGCCGCTTTGGTCGGTGCGGGCCATTTTACTCGGTACATCTGTTTCGCGCCTCTATATCGCGTCTTTGCCGGTGGGGCGAGTGCCAAAACGGCATCCGCCGGGCGGGACCGGGGGACAGCCCCGGCGAGAGGCGGCGGGCTTCAGCGCCCGGCGGGATTGGGCATGACCAGCACTTCCGACACGTTGACATGGGCCGGCTGCGACACCGCGTAGATGACGGCATTGGCGATATCTTCGGCCTGCAGGGCCTCAGGTTTCTTCTCGTCGAAGAAGGGCGTGTCGACCATGCCCGGCTCGATCAGGGTGACGCGCACGCCGTCCTCCTTCACTTCCTCGCGCAAATTGCGTCCATAACCGGTCACCGCCCATTTGGTCGCGCCATAGACCGAGCCGCTGAGCGTGACACGGCCCGCAACCGACGAAGTCAGCACGATGTGTCCCATCGCCTTCTTCACCTCCGGAAGCGCGGTCCTGCAGGTCATGATCGCGCCGTAGATATTGGCGAGGATCATCGCCTTCCAGTTCTCCGGGTCGCCCTTGGCGGTGCCCGGCGAAGACGCGCCGAAACCGGCATTGGCGAAGACCACGTCGAGCGAACCGAATTTTTCGATGGTCCGGGCGACCATCGCCTCCTGATCGGCATCCTCGGGTGACGTCGCATTTGATGGCGATGGCGTAATCAGGTCCGCCAAGCTCTGCGGCGAGGCTTTCCAGCTTGTCGACAGAGCGGGCGGCAAGCGCCACCCGGTAGCCCTGTTCACGCGCTGCGCGGGCGGTCGCCGCGCCGATGCCCGACGACGCGCCGGTGATCAGAAAGGTTTTCATGGATAGCCTCCGTGGGTGTTTCCGTGGCCTCCGGGCAACGGGCGGCCTCCACGGAGGTTCCGTTCAGGCCGGACGGCGCTGCCTCAGGCGATCTTCTGGCCGGTCTTCGCCCAGTCGGCGAGGAAAGCGTCGAGACCCTTGTCGGTCAGCGGATGCTTGACGAGTGCCCGCAGGGTCGCCGGGGGCACGGTGGCGACATCGGCGCCGATAAGAGCGGCTTCCTTGACATGGTTCACGGTGCGGATCGAGGCAGCGAGGATCTCGGTCGCAAAACCGTAATTGTCGTAAATCGCGCGGATCTCTCCGATCAGGTCCATGCCATTGATGCCCATATCGTCGATGCGGCCGATGAAGGGCGAAATGAACGTTGCGCCGGCCTTGGCGGCGAGCAGCGCCTGCGTGGCCGAAAAGCACAGCGTCACATTCACCTTGCGGCCATCGGAAGTGATCGTCTTGCAGGCCTTCAGCCCGTCGAAGGTGAGCGGCACCTTGATGCAGATATTGTCGGCGATCTTCGACAGAACGTCGGCTTCCTTCATCATCTGCTCGTATTCGGTCGCCGCCACCTCGGCGGAGACGGGACCGTCGACGATATCGCAGATCTCCTTTGTCACCTCGGTGATGTCGCGGCCGGATTTCATGATCAGCGACGGGTTGGTGGTCACGCCGTCGAGCAGGCCGATCTCGTTGAGTTCGCGGATTTCCTTGGTGTCGGCGGTATCGACAAAGAACTTCATGGGGGGTCCCTGCTGCTGTGCCCGGGGGCAATTTCGGATCGGGCTTCCGTTTAGACCAAAGTATCGGCAAGGTCACCCTGAAATGGCAGCAGATTCGTCTTCCCCCGCCCGGACCGTCCCCGTACTCGTTCCGACGCCGTCGGAGCGGCCCTACACCTATGCCGTGTCGGCCGGGGTGACGGTCCGGCCGGGCTCGATCGTGCAGGTTCCGCTCGGTCCGCGACTGGTGCCGGGAATCGTCTGGGATGCGCCGGAAGGTGGCGCGGACGAGGTCGATCCGAAGAAGCTGCGTCCGATCGAGCAGGCCTTTGATTGCCCGCCCGTTCCCGCCGGCATGAGGCGATTCATCGACTGGGTCGCGCGCTATACGCTGTCGGCGCCGGGGATGGTGGCGCGCATGGTGTTGCGCGCTCCGGCGGCCTTCGATCCCGAGCCGCCGACGCCCGGACTGCGGATCACCGACGGCAGGCCGCAGCGCATGACGGCGGCGCGCGAGCGCGTGCTGGAACTGGCGGAGGACGGCCTGGCGTGGACCCGCTCCGGCCTCGCCCATGCGGCCGGGGTATCGCTTTCGGTCGTCGACGGCCTCGTCAAGGCCGGGTCGTTCGAGACGATCGACCTGCCGCCGCAGCCGGTTGTCGCCGCGCCGGACCCGGAGTTCGGCGAGGGCGAACTTTCGCCGGACCAGCAATCGGCCGCCGATGACTTGAGGGCGGTGGTGGAGAAAGGCGGGTTTTCGGCGACGCTGCTGGAGGGAGTCACCGGTTCGGGCAAGACGGAGGTCTATTTCGAGGCCGTCGCGGCGGCGCTTGACAAGGGCAGGCAGGTGCTCGTGCTGCTGCCCGAAATCGCGCTGACGCATGCCTTTCTGGAGCGATTTCATGCCCGCTTCGGCGCGCCGCCCGCCGAATGGCACTCCGATCTGGCGCCGAAAACCCGCGAACGGGTGTGGCGGCAGGCCGCGGACGGGCGGGTGCGGGTGGTCGCGGGCGCGCGCTCGGCACTGTTCCTGCCGTTCTGCGATCTCGGGCTTATCGTCGTCGACGAGGAGCACGACCCCGCCTACAAGCAGGAAGACCGGGTGTTTTACAATGCCCGCGACATGGCCGTGGTGCGGGCGCATCTGGGCGGCTTTCCGATTGTGCTGGCGAGCGCGACGCCCTCGGTCGAAACGCGCCACAACGCCGAGGCCGGGCGTTACCGCCACGTCACGCTCGACCGCCGCTTCGCCGAGGCCGCGCTTCCCGATCTGCGAGCCATCGACATGCGCCGCACTCCGCCGGCGCGCGGCAAATTCCTGTCGCCGCCGCTGCAGGCCGAGATCGGCAAGACGCTCGAACGCGGGGAGCAGGCGCTGCTGTTTCTCAACCGGCGGGGCTATGCGCCGCTGACACTGTGCCGGGTATGCGGCCACCGGTTCGAATGTCCGGACTGCTCGAGCTGGCTTGTCGAGCACCGGTTTCGCGGCCAGTTGATGTGCCACCATTGCGGTCATCACGAGCCGGTACCGGAAGCCTGTCCGCAATGCGGGACGCTCGACCATCTGGTCGCCTGCGGGCCCGGGATCGAACGGATCGCTGAGGAGGTCGTCGGCCGGTTCCCCGACGCCCGCGCGATCGTCCTGTCATCCGACATGATGGGCGGGGTGAAGCGGCTGCGACTGGAACTGGAGGCGATCGCCGAGGGCCAGGCCGACATCGTCATCGGCACCCAGCTCGTCGCCAAGGGCCACAATTTTCCGAACCTGACGCTGGTCGGCGTGGTCGACGCCGATCTGGGGCTGGCGAGCGGCGATCCGCGCGCCGCCGAACGGACGTTCCAGCTCCTCAGCCAGGTGACGGGACGCGCCGGGCGCACCGGCAAGAAGAGCCTCGGGCTGATCCAGACCTACCAGCCGGAACATCCCGCCATGAAGGCGATCGTCACCGGAGACGGCGAGGCGTTCTACGCCAGCCAGATCGCCGAGCGCGAACGCGGGCAACTGCCGCCGTTCGGGCGGCTGGCGGCGGTCATCGTCTCGGCGAACACGCGCGCCGAGGCGGAGGCCTACGGGCGGGCGCTGCGCGCCGCCGCACCGCCGGCGGGCGACATCATGGTGCTCGGGCCGGCCGAAGCCCCGCTGGCCCTGATCCGCGGGCGGCACCGATTCCGGCTGCTCGTGCACGGGACGGAGCGCGCCGACCTGCAGACCTATCTGCGCCGGACGATCGCGGCCGCCCCGAAACCGCGCGGATCGGTCAGGGTCAGTCTCGACATCGATCCGCAAAGCTTCTTGTAGAACGAACCTCTTTTCAGATACCGCTCGCCTGCCATCCCATCCCCTGTTAGGGATGGCGCTGCTTTCTCCGGATATTCCCTTGTCTTCCACCCGCACCCTCCGTCACGACATCGATTCCATCGCCATGCCGCCGGCGGCGATGGGTTTTGCGCTGGCCGCCTTCCTGATGTTCTCCTGCCTCGATGCCGGCGCGAAGTGGTTGGTGACCGGCGGCTATGCCGTGCTGTTCGTCGCCTGGGTCCGGTTCGCCGTGCAGGGGATCGTGCTGTTCGTCGTCTATCGCGGCTGGAGGAACGCCAGGCTGTGGCGGATGGAGAACCGCCTGCTCCAGACCGTGCGCGGGCTGCTGCTGCCGGCAATGACGGTGTTCAACTTCCTCGCGCTCCGGCACCTGCAGTTGGCGGAGACGGTCAGCGTGCTGCTGGCCACGCCCATCCTCGTCACGATCCTGGCCGGACCGCTGCTCGGCGAATGGGCGGGGCCGCGGCGCTGGGCGGCCATTCTCGTCGGGTTCGCCGGGGTGCTTCTGGTGGTTCGCCCCGGCACCGAAATGTTCGACCTGCCGGTGGTCTTCATCCTTGCCGCCATGACGTGCAACGGCTTCTACTTCATCCTGACCCGCAAGCTCGCCGCGCGCGAGACGCCGGAAAGCCTGATCTTCTATTCCTGCCTCTTTGCGATCGTCATCTTTGCGCCCTTCGCCTTCACCGAGGGGGTGGCACCGGCCGAACTCCTCGATGTGGCGGTCTTCGTCGTCGTCGGCCTCGCCGGAATGGTCGGCCACATGGCGCTGATCCGCGCGAGCCGGCTGGCCGACGCATCAAAAGTCTCGCCGTTTCAGTATTCGCAGGTCATCTGGATGGCAGCCTTCGGGTTTTTCATCTTCGGCGACCTGCCCGACCTGTGGACAGTAGCCGGCACCCTCGTCATTTGCGCCAGCGGGCTCTATCTGATGAACCGCGAACGGCAGATCCGCAGAAAGAGGCGCGCTCCCGCATGATCGATATCATTCCTCCGCAAACGCCCGGTGAATGGCTCGCCTGGGCGTCCGCACTCGTCACACTTTTCTTCGGCCTGCTGTGTTTCTTCGCGCCGCGGCTGTCGCTGCGCGTCATGCGCCTGCAGACCGAACCCGGCGTGCCGGAGGCGGTTTCCGAGAGCCGTGGAACGATGGCGGGATTTTATCTCGGGACGGCCCTTCTCGCGATCGTCTTCAACCAGCCGTTCATCTGGATGGTGCTTGGCGCCGGCTGGGCATTCACCGCCCTCGGCCGGCTGGTTTCCATCGTGTTCGACGGCGGCAACAAGACGTTCAACTGGATTTCCATCGCCATCGAAATCGCGCTCGCCGCGGCCCCGCTCGCCTACGTCTTCGGGTGGGTGCACTGACCGTCGCGCGGTGCCGCCCGGAATCCGGCTTTTCTGCGACAAAAGGGCGGTTTCCTCTTGTTGCGCGGGGGAAAAGCATATGCTAGACGGCTCGCAATTCGCTGGGGGACGGGTTCTTCCGTTTCAAGTTGCGGAAAAAGAAATATCAATAAGATCAATGCGTTAAGCAATGCCGTCTCGGCTTCTCCCTGCTTGCGTATTGGGAAATAACAGAGAAGCGGTTGCCAGTGGCCAATTCATCTCTCACTTCCGGTGTGGCTTCCCGATATGCGCAGTCCCTTTTCGACATCGCGCTGGAAACCGGCTCGGTGGCGAAGGTGCAGGAGCAGCTTGGCGCATTCGAGAAACTGCTGAACGAAAGCGATGATCTGCAGCGCCTGGTGCGCAGCCCGGTCTTCTCGACCGGTGAGCAGCTTTCGGCGATCAACGCGATCACCCGGAAGGCCGGTCTCGACGGCGTCTTCGGAAATTTCCTCAAGGTCGTCGCCTCGAACCGCCGCCTGTTCGCCCTGCCGGGAATGATCGAGGCCTTCCGCACGATCGCCGCCGAGCACAAGGGCGTCGTCAACGCCAAGGTGACGAGCGCATTCGCGCTGACGCCGGAGCAGGAAGAAGAACTCAAGGCGACGTTGAAGGACGTTGCCGGCAAGGACGTCGAGATCGACCTGACCGTCGATCCGTCGCTTCTGGGCGGGCTGATCGTCAAGATCGGGTCGCGGCAGATCGACACGTCACTCAAGACAAAATTGTCATCAATGAAGCTCGCGCTGAAAGAGGTCGGCTGATGGATATTCGCGCCGCGGAAATTTCCGCAATCCTTAAAGACCAGATCAAGAACTTCGGAGAGGAAGCCGAAGTCTCGGAAGTCGGTTCCGTTCTGTCCGTCGGCGACGGTATCGCCCGCGTTTACGGTCTGGACAATGTGCAGGCCGGTGAAATGGTCGAATTTCCGGGCGGCATTCGCGGTATGGCGCTCAACCTGGAATCCGACAATGTCGGCGTCGTGATCTTCGGCTCCGACCGCGACATCAAGGAAGGCGACACGGTCAAGCGGACCGGCGCCATCGTGGACGTGCCAGTCGGCAAGGAACTTCTCGGCCGCGTGGTTGACGGCCTCGGCAACCCGATCGACGGCAAGGGGCCGATCAAGGCGAAGCAGCGCATGCGCGTCGACGTCAAGGCGCCGGGCATCATCCCCCGCAAGTCGGTTCATGAGCCGATGTCGACAGGCCTCAAGGCCATCGATGCCCTGATCCCGATCGGCCGCGGCCAGCGCGAGCTCGTCATCGGCGACCGCCAGACCGGCAAGACGGCGATCATTCTCGACACCTTCCTCAACCAGAAGCCGATCCACGACAGCGGTCCGGAAAAGGACAAGCTCTATTGCGTCTACGTCGCGATCGGGCAGAAGCGCTCGACGGTCGCGCAGTTCGTGAAGGTACTGGAGGAGCGCGGTGCGCTCGAATATTCCGTCATCATCGCCGCGACGGCTTCCGATCCCGCGCCCATGCAGTATCTGGCCCCATTCGCCGGCTGCACGATCGGCGAATATTTCCGCGACAACGGCATGCACGCGCTGATCGCCTATGACGATCTGTCGAAACAGGCCGTCGCCTACCGCCAGATGTCGCTGCTGCTGCGCCGCCCGCCGGGCCGCGAAGCCTATCCGGGCGACGTCTTCTACCTGCATTCGCGCCTGCTCGAACGCGCCGCGAAGCTGAACGAGGACCACGGTGCCGGTTCGCTTACCGCCCTACCGATCATCGAGACGCAGGCCAACGACGTGTCGGCCTACATCCCGACCAACGTGATCTCGATTACAGACGGCCAGATCTTCCTCGAGACGGATCTGTTCTTCCAGGGCGTCCGCCCGGCGGTGAACGTCGGCCTGTCGGTGTCGCGCGTCGGTTCCTCCGCGCAGATCAAGGCGATGAAGCAGGTTGCCGGCTCGATTAAGGGCGAGCTCGCCCAGTATCGCGAAATGGCGGCCTTTGCCCAGTTCGGCTCCGACCTGGACGCGGCGACGCAGCGCTTGCTCAACCGCGGCGCGCGCCTCACCGAACTCCTCAAGCAGCCGCAGTTCTCGCCGCTGAAGACCGAAGAACAGGTCGCGGTGATCTTCGCCGGCGTCAACGGCTATCTCGACAAGCTGGCAGTGGACGAGGTCGGCAGATTCGAGCAGGGCCTGCTCAGCCACATGCGCACCGAAGGCAAGAACGTTCTCGAAGAGATCCGCAAGGAGCAGAAACTCACCGACGAGATCGAAGAGAAGCTCAAGGCACAGATCGACGCCTACGCGAAATCCTTCGCGTAAGGCGCTGACCGGAACAGAGAACGGAACAGTCTGGCATGCCTTCACTCAAGGACCTCCGCAACCGGATTGCATCGGTCAAGGCCACGCAGAAGATCACCAAGGCCATGCAGATGGTGGCCGCGGCGAAACTCCGGCGCGCGCAGGATGCAGCCGAGGCGGCGCGCCCCTATTCGCAGCGGATGGGCGCCGTGCTCGCCAACATCGCCGAAACCCTCGGCGACGGCGACGATGCGCCGAAGCTGATGACCGGCACGGGCAGCGATCAGACACACCTGCTGGTTGTCTGCACCGCGGAGCGCGGTCTTTGCGGCGGCTTCAACTCCTCGATCGCGCGCCTTGCCCGCGAACACGCCCGCAAGCTCCTGGCCGAGGGAAAGACGGTGAAGATCATCACCGTCGGCAAAAAGGGCCATGACATCCTGCGGCGAGGACTGGGCGACAACATCATCGAGCGGATCGACCTTCGCGATGTGAAGAAGCTCGCCTTCGTCAATGCGGACGAGATCGGCAAGAAGGTGATCGCGCTCTTCGAGGAGGGCGCGTTCGACGTCTGCACGCTGTTCTATTCGGAATTCAAATCCGTCATCTCCCAGATTCCGACAGCGCAGCAACTCATCCCGGCCTCGGCTGGAGAGAGTGTTGCGGCACAGACCGCCGGCGACGCGATTTACGACTACGAGCCGGACGCGACCGCGATCCTGGACGACCTTATTCCGCGCAATATCTCGGTGCAGATCTTCCGCGCGCTTCTCGAAAACGCCGCGTCCGAACAGGGTGCGAGAATGAGCGCGATGGACAACGCCACGCGCAACGCCGGTGAGATGATCGACAAGCTGACGATGAGCTACAACCGTCAGCGTCAGGCTCAGATCACCAAGGAACTCATTGAAATCATTTCCGGCGCGGAAGCGCTGTAAGGAAGGGTAGAACGATGGCCAAAGCAGCAGCAGCAAAGAAACCCGCCGCAAAGAAGCCAACCAAGGTGAAACTGGCCGAAGGAACCACCGGCAAGATCGCCCAGGTGATCGGCGCCGTCGTCGACGTGCAGTTCGGGGACGAGCTTCCGGCGATCCTCAACGCGCTCGAAACGGAGAACGGCGGACAGCGCCTGGTGCTCGAAGTCGCCCAGCATCTCGGCGAAAACACCGTGCGCTGCATCGCGATGGACTCCACCGAGGGTCTGGTCCGCGGCCAGGAGGTCGTCGATACCGGCGGCCCGATCTCGGTTCCGGTGGGCCCGCAAATGCTCGGCCGCATCATCAACGTGGTCGGTGAGCCGATCGACGAGGCCGGCGCCGTCAATGGCGAAGAGATGCGCGGCATCCACCAGCCTGCTCCCGATTACATCGACCAGTCGACGGAAGCTGAAATCCTGATCACCGGCATCAAGGTGCTCGACCTGCTCGCCCCCTACGCAAAAGGCGGCAAGATCGGCCTGTTCGGCGGCGCGGGCGTCGGCAAGACGGTGCTCATCCAGGAACTGATCAACAACGTCGCGAAAGCCCATGGCGGCTACTCGGTGTTTGCCGGCGTCGGCGAGCGCACCCGCGAGGGCAACGATCTCTATCACGAGTTCATCGAATCCGGCGTCAACAAGCAGGGCGGCGGCGAAGGCTCCAAGGCCGCGCTTGTGTTCGGCCAGATGAACGAGCCGCCCGGCGCACGCGCCCGCGTCGGCCTCACCGGCCTGACCATCGCCGAATATTTCCGCGACCAGGGCCAGGACGTGCTGTTCTTCGTGGACAACATTTTCCGCTTCACACAGGCCGGTTCGGAAGTGTCGGCGCTGCTCGGCCGCATCCCGTCGGCGGTGGGCTACCAGCCGACGCTCGCCACCGACATGGGGGCGCTGCAGGAGCGCATCACCACGACGACCAAGGGTTCGATCACCTCCGTGCAGGCGATCTACGTGCCCGCCGACGACCTGACCGACCCCGCGCCGGCGACCTCGTTCGCGCACCTTGACGCAACGACCGTTCTCAACCGCGCGATTTCTGAAAAGGGCATCTATCCGGCCGTCGACCCGCTCGACTCGACCTCGCGCATGCTCGACCCGATGATCGTCGGCGAGGAGCATTATGAAGTGGCGCGCCGGGTGCAGGAAACGCTGCAGCGCTACAAGTCGCTGCAGGACATCATCGCCATTCTCGGCATGGACGAACTGTCCGAAGAGGACAAGCTGACTGTGGCGCGCGCGCGCAAAATCGAGCGTTTCCTGTCACAGCCGTTCTTCGTCGCCGAGGTCTTCACCGGTTCTCCGGGCAAGCTCGTCGACCTCGCCGACACGATCAAGGGCTTCAAGGGCCTGGTCGACGGTGAGTACGATCACCTTCCCGAGGTTGCCTTCTATATGGTCGGCACCATCGAGGAAGCGGTTGAGAAGGCGCAGCGCCTCGCCGCAGAGGCGGCCTGACGCCAACCCTGAACCGGCGGGAGAACGACGATGAAGCGGTGGATACCAGCAGCTGAAATCGTTCTCGCCGGTGCCTTGACTGGTTACCTGATCGGGCCCGAGTCGCTCGATCAGTTCTTCGGGACGGCGTTCCGCAACACCGTCGCATTCAATGTGATCGCCGGCGCGGCCATCGGGGCAGTGCTCGGAGTGATCGCGGTGATGGCGACACCAAAGGCAGAGTGATTGATCGATGGCTGACGCATTCAAGTTCGAACTGGTTTCGCCGGAGCGCCTTCTCGTTTCCGAAGAGGCGCTGCAGGTCGTCGTGCCGGGCGAAGAAGGCTATTTCACCGTCCTCGCCAGCCACGCGCCGGCCATGGCGACGCTGAAGCCCGGCGTCGTGGAGGTGAAGCTCGCCGGGGGTGCCGACGAGCGATTCGTCGTCTTCGGCGGCTTTGTCGACGTCACGCCGGAGGCGTGCACGCTGCTGGCCGAATCTGCGGTCAACGTGAACGATATCGACCGGCACGACCTTGAACAGCGCATCCAGGACGCCCGCGAGGACGTCGACGATGCCAAGGACGACGCCGGCCTGACCAAGGCGCGTACCTATCTCGACCAGTTGACCACGCTTCAGGGCGCAATCTTGCCCGCGTGACGCGATTGAGAGCGTATGTCGAAAGCGGCCTTCGGGGCCGCTTTTTTGTTTTGCAGGGCAGAAACCGATCCGTGCCTCACGATCAGCGGTTCAAATGAACCGCGCAAGCAGATCAGAGAGCATCGAATGCTTCCGGATAGCGCAACGGGCCGCGGTAACCGAACAGGCCGCCGGGGACGAGTTCGAGCGCCATCAGGTGCGGCCCCTGCCAGGGAGACGTCACGCAGTCGGCCAGCGCGCTCGTGAACCCGAAACGGCCGTAATAGACCGGGTCACCGAGAACGAAGACCGAAAGCCAGCCCCGCTCACGCGCGGCGGTTATGGCGGTGCGGGTCAGTTCCGTTCCGATAAGGAAATCTCGCCAGTCCGGATCGACGCCTAAGGGAGCAAGGGCCAGCGAACGTTCCGGTCCCCCGACCGCCGACAGGAGGACGTGGCCGATGATCCGGCCGTCGAGTTCGGCAACCATTGATAGGGTTTCGGTCTCGTCCGCGAGAAGCTTTTCGACGAGATTCGCTTCGGCATCCTGTCCGAATGCCCGGCGCTGAACCGCGAGGATGCCGGGCAGATCTTCAGCTCTGCCCGGCCTGAAACTGGTTTTCGCCAGTATCATTCGGCTGCCTCGAGAGCGCACGCGACCGCCGCCCTCGCATGAAGGACAGTAGTATCGAAAACCGGAACCGGAGAGTTGGAGGCGTCGATCAGCATGGTAATCTCCGTGCAGCCGAGAATGAACGCGTCGCAGCCCTCGCGCCGCATGCGCTCCATGATCTTAAGATAGCGCCTTCTCGACCCGTCCTCGACCCTGCCGAGGCACAACTCCTCGTAAATGATGCGGTGGACGTCGTCGCGTTCGCCCTGGTCGGGCAGCCTCACCTCCAGTCCGAACTTCCCTTCCAGCCGGTCCCTGTAGAACCTTTCCTCCATGGTGAAGCGCGTGGCCAGCAGGCCCACCGTCCGGTGGCCCGCATCCGCGATCGCCGCGCCGGTCGGGTCGGCGATGTGAAGGACCTCAAGCCCCGAGCCCTCACCGACCTCGGTTGCGAGCTTGTGCATCGTATTTGTGGCGATGACCAGGAAGGCGGCACCACCAGCCTTCAGGCCTTGGGCCGCCTCCACGAGAATACGCGCACAGGCGTTCCAATCAGCTTCATGTTGGTATCGCTGAATTTCCTCGAAATCGACGGATTGGAGCAGAATGCGCGCAGAATGGAGGCCACCGAGCGTCTCGCGCGCTGCCTCGTTCATCGCGCGATAGTAAAGCGCCGTGGATTCCCAGCTCATGCCGCCGAGAACGCCGATGAGTCTCATTGCGGGGAATTTCCGGCAAGATGACCGAAAACCCGCACCAGTTCCTCGTACACCGCCCGCTTGAACGGTACGATCAGGTCGGGCAATTCCGCCATCGGCAGCCATGCCCACTCCTCGAACTCGCGCTCATGCCCGTCCGGTGGCGGGTCAATGCGCACTTCGCTGTCGTCGCCGGTGAAGCGGAAGGCGAACCACTTTTGCGTCTGGCCGCAATATTTTCCTTTCAGGCCGGTGCCTATCAGGTGTTCGGGAAGATCGTAATCCATCCACTCAGGGGCCTCCCCGATCAGATCCACAGAGCGCATTCCCGTTTCCTCGTAAAGTTCGCGGTAGGCAGCCGAAAGCGGGTCCTCGCCCTTGTCAATTCCGCCCTGCGGCAGCTGCCACAGTTTGGCGTGGCCGGAATACTCGGTGTTGCCCTCCTTGGCGCGCTTGCCGGCCCAGACGAGGCCGTCGGCGTTCAACACCATGATGCCGACGCAGGGCCGGTACGGCAAATCGTTTGGCCGGCATTTTTTGGTGTCCGACATGTTCTCTCCTAGCGCGCAAGGGCCGACACACCGACCAACTCGAATCCGCGTTTCTTCGCGCCGTTCGCCCAAGACGCGACGATCTCGACCGTGGTCTCGAACGCCGAGCCGCTGCCGACGGCAAAGCCCGTTGTGGATGCCGTCTGCTCAAGCTGCTTGAGTTGCGCTGAAATTGCAGCGGGATCCCGGGATGCGTCCAGAATCACGTGACCGGCGACATAGGGAACGTCGTGGGCGGCAGCGAGTTCGCGCAACCGTTCCCCGCCAGCGGTACCGTCATTCAGGTAGAGCAGGCCCCGATCGGCCACTTCGCGCAGAACCGGCGTTATCGCCCCGTCATCATTCGCGAACCGCCCGCCGAGATAATTGACTACGCCGGTGTAATTCGTCATCCGCCCGAGCGCCCAGCGCAGATGGGCGAGATTTTCCTCAGCGGAGGCGGCCAGCGTCAGCGTTTCGGGCCCGGGATCGGATTGGGGATAGTTAAACGGTTCCATCGGAACCTGCATCAGGAGTTCGTGCCCCTTCTTGCGCGCCTGCCGCATCCACCTGCCAAGACTGTTGCCGTGGGGAGCGAAGGCAAGCGTCACCTCGGGCGGCAGTTCGCGCAGCGCGTTTTGCGTGCCGGTCTGCGACACGCCCATTCCGCCGATGACGATGGCGATGCGCTTACCGCCCGCTTGCGACCAAGGCCGCGCGTAGATGTCCATCGGGCGGCGGCCGTCGCCGGTGCGCGCCGGGAGATCGCCCCACTCGCTTTTTTCGAGCGCCTCCTCATCCGGCAGGTGAGCGACCTGGAGCGGCTGGCCGACCGATGCGGCCGACGGGTCGCGGATGACGATCACCTTGGGGCCGCCCTCCGAGAGCCGGCCGTCGGCTGGAGCAGCGCCGTCCTCCGGCACAGTGGCACCTTCGGCCGACGCCGGCGTGTCCCCGTCCCCGTAAACGATCTCGACGCCCGCGGAAGGTGCGGCGGTGCGATCCGGCATCTCCGTCTCGCCATCAGCGACCGCCGGGGCCTCGATCGAGATGGCCGCCGTTTCCGGGAGATTGTCGCGGGTCGCGAGGGAATAGACGTTGAGCCCCGCCAGACCGAGGAAGACGCAGGCAACCAGCGCCTTACCCTGCCAGCCGCCCGAAACGCGATGCCGCTCCTTGCGTTTCTGCACTCGCGCATCCGGTCGGCGCGGCTGTCCGAGAGGGGCATTCAGGTCGGTCACGATTGGGCTTACCCGCGAATCAAAAGGCCACCGGAAACGGTGGCCTTTTCTAGCACGGGTTTCCGTTGTTCCTGCAACGGTAGGAGCCTAGTTCGGCAGCGCCTTGGCCGGGTCCGGCGGATACGCCTCGTTCGTGCGCTCGCCGCGCATCAGTGCCAGCGCGAAAGCCAACTGGTCGTCTTCCTTCGGATCTTGCGGAACGTAGGCGATCGAGCCCGATCCTTTGTCGTCCTCCTCGTCGCCGGCGATGTGGCCACGCAAGTCCGACTCGCCGCGTTTGAGGTCGCGCCCGAGCAACTCCTCGGGGATGGTCTGCTCCACCTTGATATCCGGCGTGATGCCCTTGCCCTGGATCGAGACGCCCGCCGGCGTGTAGTAGAGGGCCGTCGTCAGGCGAAGCGCACCGTTCTCGCCCAGCGGGATGATGGTCTGAACCGATCCCTTGCCGAAGGATTGTGTTCCGACCACGGTTGCTCGGCGATGATCCTGCAGAGCACCGGCAACGATCTCGGATGCACTGGCCGAACCACCATTGACCATGACGATCAGGGGCTTTCCGCCCGTCAGGTCACCCGGCCGGGCCGAGTAACGTCGGCTGTCGCGGTCATCGCGCCCCCGGGTCGAGACAATCAGGCCCTTTTCCAGAAATGCGTCGGAAACATTGATCGCCTGATCCAGCAGTCCGCCCGGATTGAGGCGCATGTCGAGAACGAACCCCTTCAGCCTGTCCTCGCCGATTTCCTCGGTCAGGTCGGTAATCGCCTTCTGCAGGTCGTCGAACGTCTGCTCGGTGAAGGAGATCAGCCGCAGATAGCCGATGTCGTCCTCGGCACGGTAACGCACCGCCTGCACCTTGATGACGTCGCGAACGATCGTGATCTCCAGCGGCCTGTCAGCGCCCTCCCGGATGATCGTCAGCTCGATCGGTGTGTTGACAAGGCCGCGCATCTTGTCGACCGCGTCCTGCAACGTCAGGCCACGAACCTCGACACCGTCGATCTTGCTGATCAAGTCGCCAGCGAGAACACCCGCCTTCTCGGCGGGCGTGCCGTACATCGGCGTGATCACCTTGACGAGTTCGTCTTCCATGGTGACTTCGATTCCGAGACCGCCGAACTCCCCCTTGGTCTGGGTGCGCATGTCGGCGGCATCGTCGGCATTGAGATAGGATGAATGCGGATCAAGCGACGTCAGCATGCCGTTTATTGCATTCTCGATGAGATCCTTTTCCGCAGGCTCTTCGACATAGTTCGCCCGAATGCGCTCGAAAATGTCACCGAAAATGGCAAGTTGCTTATACGTATCGCTTCCCGCTGCGTTCGCGGACATCAGTCCACCGCCCGACAATGCCAGCATGGAAGCCGCACCCATAAGAGCGCCTGCAAAAAGCAGTGACAACTTTCGCATCATATCCCTTACGTCCTTCCAGTTCCGGAGCGTTCCCACCATGGCGAGGGATCGATCGGGTTACCGTTTTTCCTGAACTCTATATAGAGCGTCGGATTGTCGTTTGCAGCGGCCGCTGCCGAAACGCTCGCCAAATGTATTCTTCCCACACCGCCGACCGGTTCGCCAGCCAATACGAACTGGCCTTGCCGGACGTCTATGCGCTCCATACCCGCCAGCACGACATGATAATCTTCACCGACATTCAGGATCAAGAGTTGTCCGTACGATCTGAACGGGCCCGCATAGACAACCCATCCGTCAGCCGGTGCCGTGACATATGCGCCGGGCATCGCCTCGATCGTCTCGCCCTGCGCCGTCGCGCCATAGCCGTCATCATCTCCAAATGCGGTGATTATGCGGCCCGTAGTGGGCTTTGCGAGTTTTCCGCGAAGGTCCGAAAACGCATATGCCGGCGAGATGCGTGCGGTCGAATCAGCTTGGTTTTCAGCACGTTTGCGCCCTTCTTCCAGTCGCCGTTCCGCCTCGGCGCGCGCCTCCTCGGCGGCTTCCTGCACCGACAGGATTTCGCGCTCGATTGAAGCGATCAACTCCTGAAGCGTCTCCGCCTTCGCCGCAAGTTCGGCAGCCCGCGCCTGTTCGAACGCCAGTTCCTTAGCGGTCCGGGTCTCCAGCGATTTCTTTTCCTCAAGCAAAAGTGAAAGACGTGTTTGCTCCGCCTTCTGCTCCGCCATGGTTTCGCGGAGGCTTTCACGCTCGGACCGGTAAGTCTCGGTCAGACGCCGCAATTCGGTCAGGTCCGCGATCAGCACACGGGTTTCCTCGCGCATGCCCGGCACCACGGCACTCAAAAGTATGGAACTGCGCACCGACGACAGCGCATCTTCAGGCGTGACCAGGATCGCGGGCGGCGGGTTGAGCCCCATGCGCTGCAATGCCGCCAGTACCTCCGCCAGAAGTGCCCGGCGCTCGCTCAGGCTCAGACGCACCGCGTCCGCTTCCCGCGCGGTCGCCACAAGCGAGTCCTCCAGTTCCATCACATCCCGGGAAAGTTTCCTCTCCGTCTTCGCGGCCTGAATCAACGCGGTGTTCAGCGAGGCGCGATCCTTCCGGATTCCTGCCACCTCGGCGGCAAGCTGTTGCGCCTTCTCGCGGGACAATTGACGGGCACGCAGAACATCCGCCAACTCAGTGGCGCTGCGCTCGAGACTATTCGACAGATCCTGGCCCGAGGCCGGCTTCGCGTCTTGCTGCGGCGTCTCCTGCGCGCGCACGAAGACCGGCGCGAAAACGAGCGCGCCCGATATCATGAGGTGGAGAAACAAACGCATCGAGGGAAAGGAATCAGCTCCGGTTGCCAGCAGCAATGTTACGCGATGGTGTGGCGAATGAAACCGGCGACTTTATCTGAAGCCCGGCAGTGTTCAGCCGCGATGATAGGGATGCCCGGAAAGTATGGTAGTGGCCCGGTAGAGCTGCTCGGCCAGCATGATGCGGGCGAGCTGATGGGGCCAGGTCTGTTCGCCGAAGGACAGAACCAGGTCTGCGCGGTCGCGCAGCGACGGATCATGTCCGTCGGGCCCGCCGAGTGCAAAGACCAGATGCGCGATCCCGTCATCACGGTAACCCGCGATCTTCCCCGCAAAATCGCTGGAACTGAAAGACTTCCCGCGTTCGTCGAGCAGGATCAGAATTGTCGATGGATCGGAACCAAGCTCCGCACAGCGGGCGCTTTCCTCCCGCCTTCTTAGCGCAGAGGTTTGCGCGCGGCTCTCCGCAATCTCGATCTGCCCGCCGAATTCCAGACCAAGAGACCGTCCGGCCTTCGTCAGCCGACCGCTATATCGCGACACAAGTTCTGTTTCGGGGCCGGACTTCATCCGACCCACAGCAAAGACGGTCAATCGCATCGCGACTCAGAGGCCAGCGCGGCGGGCGCGGCTCCTAGTGAAGGGTGCCGGGCGCCGTTTCCGGCTCCTGCCACATTTTCTCAAGCGAGTAAAAGTCGCGAACTTCCGGGCGAAAGACATGAATGATGACGTCGCCGGCGTCGATGAGGACCCAGTCGGCAGCCGACAGCCCTTCCACCTTCGCGGTTCCGTATCCCGCCTCTTTCAGACTACGAAGCAAATGATCGGCGACCGCAGCGACGTGGCGATGCGAACGACCCGAGGCCACGACCATGTGATCGGCCATGGCGGATTTGCCCTGAATGTCGATTGAGACGATGTCTTCGGCCTTGGAGTCTTCCAGACTTTCAATGACCAGTTCATGAACCCGATCGGCAGCTTCCTTATCGCTGATGTCGGGTGTTGAAGGCGCCATAGGGGCCTTCTTGAGTGTCGTTGTTCTCAAAGGTTTCCTTTCAATTCGGAACAAACGATACGACCGGCGATTCGCCCGCCGCACCCTGAAGATAGTCACGAGGCGTTAACACTTTCAAGACGCGGCGGTTCAAGCTTTATTCACGGTTTGTGCAGACCGTCGCGAATTGCGGTCGAGGAAACCGGAGAGCGTGGCCCGTGGAGGAATGTCCAGACCGGCGGTTCAAGGAAGGAAAGCAGGGCCGCGTCGCCCTCGTCGAGGCGCGCATAGTCGAAGGTCTTCGCCATCTTGGAGGAAAGATAGGAAAGCGTTGCGCCGGGACGGTCGATCACGGCGATGGGAAACGCTTGGACGA
Organism: Oricola cellulosilytica; assembly: GCF_019966575.1. GTDB lineage: Bacteria > Pseudomonadota > Alphaproteobacteria > Rhizobiales > Rhizobiaceae > Oricola > Oricola cellulosilytica. The sequence goes on from NZ_JAINFK010000003.1 coordinate 395,780, forward strand.
TGTCGCGCCAGTTCTGCCAGCGATGAAAATCCGCCAGATTGTCCGCTCCCATGATCCACACGAACCGGACCCCGGGGTTGTAACGGCGCACCAGCGCAAGGGTCTCGGAAGTGAAGCGCACGTCATGGGAGGCTTCGAACGCCGTGACTTTGACGCGCGGATTCGAGTTGATGGCCTCCGACCAGGCAATACGGTCCGCAAGCGGCGGAAGCGCAGCGGTATCCTTCAGCGGGTTACCGGGTGTCACCATCCACCAGATCTGGTTGAGTTGGAGCCGCCGCGTGGCAAGTTCCGTGACCAATAGATGGCCGTCATGCGGCGGATTGAACGATCCGCCGAAGAGGCCAACCGACATGCCCGGCTCGACATGCGGCATGCGCAGATGATGCCGGGCGATGCCCGCACGGGATTTCGCAGCGGTCATCTTGCTTCGATCAGGGCCGGGTCTGCCCGGTACCGCGCACGCGATATTTGAATGAGGTCAGCTGCTCCACGCCGACCGGGCCGCGGGCGTGCATCTTCCCGGTGGCGATGCCGATCTCGGCCCCCATCCCGAACTCGCCGCCATCGGCGAACTGGGTCGAGGCATTGTGCAGCAGGATGGCGCTGTCAACCTCGTCGAAGAACCGGCTGACGACGTCCGCACCCTCGGCGATAACAGCTTCGGTGTGGTTGGACGAGTATTCGCCGATATGGGCGATTGCGCCACTGATCCCGTCAACGAGAGCGACGGAAATGACCGGGGCGAGATATTCCGTTGTCCAGTCCTCCGGTGTGGCTGCGAGTGCGCCCGGCCAGAGTCGGCAAACATCCGCGTCGCCCCGGATTTCGCACCCCGCATCACGCAGCGCGTCGAGAACCGGCGCGAGATGGGTATCGGCTCCAGCCCGATCGACGAGAAGCGTCTCCGCGGAGCCGCAAATGCCGGTACGGCGCATCTTGGAGTTGACGACGACGTCGCACGCCATGGCGAGATCGGCCGACTTGTCGACATAGACGTGACAGAGGCCCTCCAGATGGGCGAAAACCGGCACGCGGGCCTCGGCCTGCACGCGCGCAACGAGACTCTTGCCGCCGCGCGGAACGATCACATCGACCGTGCCGCCAAGACCGGTCAGCAATTCACCGACCGCCGCGCGGTCGGTCACCGGGACGAGCTGGATTGCGTCCTCGGGAAGCCCGGCCGCCTTGAGGCCGTCAACCAGCGCGGCATGAATGGCGCGCGAGGAATTCAGCGAATCCGAGCCGCCGCGCAGGATCACCGCATTGCCCGCCTTGAGACACAACGCCCCGGCGTCCGCGGTAACATTGGGGCGGCTTTCGTAAATCACGCCGATCACGCCGAGCGGCGTGCGGACACGCTCGATCTTCAGGCCGTTCGGCCGGTCCCATGCCGCGATGATTTCGCCGACCGGATCAGGCAGATCAGCGATGGCGCGGATTGCATCGGCCATTGCGCGGATGCGGTCTTCATCCAGTTTCAGCCGGTCCCGGAAAGCCGGCGTGATATCTGTTTCTTCTGCGTTCTCCATGTCGATCGCGTTGGCCGAAAGGATTTCCCCGCTGCGCCGCAGAATGGCATCGGCCATGGCGGCCAGCGCGTCGTTCCTCCGCTCGGCGCCGGCGATGGCGAGCGGCCCGCTTGCCGCCCGCGCGCGGGTGCCCATGTCGGCCATGAGAGCCGCGACATCATTTCCGTTGAGCTCGGTTTTCGTCAGCATTGCGCTGTCCTCTCGCGTGGAGCCGTCTCAATACAGCGCAAGCCATTCGAGGGCAATGCGCTGCCCTTGCCGGAAGACGGAGGCGGAAAGCCGATGACTGGGCTCTTCCGTTACCGGCTCAGCACCAGATCGTCGCGATGCACCATCGCAGCACGTGGCGCGTAACCGAGAATGCCCTCGATCTCACCGGTCCTGCGGCCCGCGATCCGGATTGCTTCGGCGGAATCGTAACCGGCCAGTCCGCGCGCAATCTCCGCGCCGTCCTCGAGGGCGATCGCCAGCGTATCGCCGCGCTGGAACGTGCCTTGGACTCCCCGGACGCCTGCCGCCAGGAGGCTCTTGCCTGACTTCAGCGCTGCATGGGCACCGGCGTCGATCACCAACCTTCCCTGCGGCTCCAGTTGCCCGGCGATCCAGCTCTTCCAGGCGGAAACCGGGTGCGCAACCGGGTGAAACAGCGTGTGGCGCCCGCCGCCGGAAAGCGCCCGCAGCGGGTGCTCGGCCTTGCCGCTGGCGATGATCATTGCCGTCCCTGCCTGTGTGGCGATCTTTCCCGCCTCGATCTTGGTGCGCATTCCGCCGCGCGAAAGTTCCGACGCCGCGGCGCCGGCCATTGCCTCGATCCGGGGCGTGATCCGCTCGATCTCGGCGAAGTGTTCAGCGTCCGGCTGCTCCGCCGGCGATGCGCTGTAGAGCCCGTCGACATCGGACAGGAGCACCAGAAGATCGGCGTTCATCATCGTCGCGACGCGCGCCGCCAGCCGGTCGTTGTCGCCGTAGCGGATTTCGGATGTCGCGACGGTGTCGTTCTCGTTGATGACCGGTACCGCTCCCGCGCGCAGCAACGCGCCCATCGTGGCACGTGCATTCAGGTAGCGGCGGCGCGATTCCGTGTCATCGATAGTGACCAGGACCTGCCCTGTGGTGATGCCTTCCTCGTCCAGCGCCTCCGCCCAGGCCCGCGACAGCGCAATCTGTCCGACGGCGGCCGCGGCCTGGCTTTCTTCCAGCTTGAGAGATCCGGACCGCATACCGAGCACGGTACGGCCCATGGCAATCGCGCCGGAAGAGACGACGAGAATCTCGTGCCCCTGGCCGAGCAGATGCGCGATGTCGCGGGCGAGGCCGTTCAGCCACGATCGCCGGAGGCCGGACTTCCGTTCGACCAGCAAGGCGGAGCCGATCTTGACGGCGATCCGCTTGTAGGGGGCGAGGGTCCCACTCATGCCGACCAGCGCGGATCGCTTTCGGCGGGCTCCTCCGCCTCCCGGGCATCTTCGATATGATCCATCAGTGCCCGCAGAACCTCTTCGAGCCCGTCGCGGCTGACCGAGGAAACCAGCATCGGGGCGCGGCCGCATCCTTCTGCGAGGCGCTCTGCCTTCTCGCGGATGCCGGCGGCGTCGAGCGCGTCGATCTTCGACAGTGCGACGATTTCCGGTTCTTCCGCGATGCCGTGTCCGTAAGCCTCGAGTTCGTGACGGACGGTGCGGTAGGCGTGCGCCGGATCCTCTTCGAGCGCCGATACCAAATGCAGGATCACGTTGGTGCGCTCGATATGGCCGAGGAACCGGTCGCCGATGCCGACGCCCTCATGGGCGCCTTCGATCAAACCGGGAATGTCGGCCATCACGAACTCCCGGGAATCGATGCGCACAACGCCGAGATTGGGGTGCAGGGTCGTGAACGGATAATCCGCGATTTTCGGCTTTGCCGCGGTGACGCTTGCCAGAAACGTCGATTTGCCCGCATTGGGCAGGCCGGCGATCCCGGCGTCTGCAATCAGTTTCAGGCGCAGCCAGATCGTGCGCTCGAGCCCTTCCTGGCCCGGATTCGCCCGGCGCGGCGCCTGATTGGTGGAGGACTTGAAATGGGCATTGCCGAACCCGCCATTGCCGCCCTTGGCGAGCAGGAAGCGCTGCCCTTTTTCGGTCAGGTCGACGATCAGCGTTTCATTGTCCTCCTCGAGGATCTGCGTCCCGACCGGCACCTTCAGCGTCACGTCGGAACCCTTGGCTCCAGTCTTCTCGCGGCCCATGCCGTGAATTCCGGTCTTCGCCTTGAAGTGCTGCTGGTATCGATAGTCGATAAGTGTGTTCAAGCCGTCGACGGCTTCGACCCAGACATCGCCGCCCCGTCCGCCATCGCCGCCATCCGGACCTCCGAACTCGATGTATTTCTCGCGGCGAAACGACACGGCGCCTGCGCCGCCATCGCCCGAACGGATATAGACTTTTGCCTGATCGAGAAATTTCATGCTGCTGTCATCTGTGCCTGATCAGGGCACCACCTAACCCATTGAGCAAAAAAGCGCGAGATTGAATTCGTGAGCCATCCGCGGTGTCATCAGACTGGAGAGGGTCGAGAAGGGCCGGGCGGCTCGCCGGATCAGCACCGCCTTTGGGAAGCCTTCTGGGAAAGCCAATCCGTCCGGTTCAACGTATAGCGCTCAACCGGAACGCGACCAACCGAAACGCTGTCGATCTCGTCGAGCCCGGCTAGGGAAAATCCCGATTTGCGGATCACGTTGCGCGAAGGGGAGTTGATCGTCCGGCAGACGGCATAGACCCTCTCGGCGGCCGTGGCGCGGAATGCCTGATCGACCAGCGCACTGGCGACCTCGGTGGCGTAGCCGTTGCCCCAATACCCCGCGCCGAGCCAGAAACCGATCTCGAAACCCTGGCTGCGCGCACGCTGCTCCAGGCCGCATACCCCGATCAGACGGCCGGTGTCGGCGAGGGTGATGGCGTACATGTAGCCTTCGTGTTCACCCCGTTCACAGCGCTCCAGAAACGCTTTCGCGTCGGCGAGACTGTAGGGATGGGGGATGCGCGACGTCATCTCCGCTATGCGGCGGTCATTGGCGATGACGGCGAGTTCCTCCGCGTCGTCGAGATGCGGAGGTCGCAGCACAAGGCGTTCCGTGAGAAGGACGGGACTGTCGTAGTTCAGGTCCAACCCGCGAAAGTCCGCTTCGTTCTGTCTGGCATTCTGGATCATGGTTCTCACGGGAATCAAAAAGGGAGATGGGGGCTTGTCCCATCTCCCTTCAAGGTTTCGTCTTCAAACGTGATCCGGGGTCTGGGACACCGGATGTTTTGAAGCGGACCCGGTTACTCCGCGGCTTCCTGCGTCGGCATGACGGATACGTAGGTTCGGCCATTGGCTTTCGCCTTGAACTCCACGGCGCCTTCGACGAGGGCAAAAATGGTGTGATCCTTGCCAAGGCCGACATTCACGCCGGGATGCCATTTCGTGCCGCGCTGACGCACGAGGATGTTGCCCGGGATGACGCGCTCGCCACCGAACTTCTTCACGCCAAGACGTTTGGATTCCGAATCGCGACCGTTACGCGACGAACCGCCAGCTTTCTTGTGTGCCATTTTCTGTCTCCTGTCGCGCTTCGAAGCGCGTTTATCGTTTTATGGGGGCTGCGGGCGTTCGAGACAAGCCCGCCTGCTGCTGTTATTTCTTCACGAGTTCTTTCGCCTGCGCCTGCCAGTCGCTGATCTGGTCGGCCGAGAACGGCATCGCCTCGTCGATCTTCGCGATGTCGGCCTTGGTGAGCTTGGCGATCTGCGCGAAGGTCGTGATGCCCTGCTCGTTCAGCTGCTTTTCCGCGACCGGGCCGATGCCCTTGATCTCGGTCAGCTTGTCGGCATCGCCCTTCGGCGCGGTGAACAGCGTGGCGGCTGCCGCCGGCTCGGCTTTCGCCTTCTTCTCGGCCTTTGCCGCCGGCTTTGCGTCGGCTTTCTCCGCCGGTTTGGCGGCTGCCTTGGCTTCGGCTTTTGCAGTTTCTTTCTTCGGAGCTTCCTTCTTGGGCGCGTCCTTTTTGGCGGCGGCCTTTTTCGAGGGCTTGGCGCCACCGGTAAGGATCTCGGAGATCCGCACCGTCGTCAGGTGCTGGCGATGGCCGCGGGTGCGCTGCGAATTCTGGCGGCGGCGCTTCTTGAAGGCGATGACCTTGCGGGCGCGGCCCTGCTCGACAACCTCGGCGGTGACCAGAGCGCCATCCACGAAGGGCACACCGATCGATGCATCGGCGCCTTCGCCGACCATCAGAACCTCGTTAAATTCAATGATGTCGCCAGCATCGCCGGCAACCTTCTCGATCTTCAGGACATCCTCGGCGGCAACGCGGTATTGCTTGCCCCCGGTCTTGATGACTGCGAACATCTTTTTTCCTTCCGTGTTCGGTCCGGCTCGTGCCAAAGTTCCGCGATGGGACCGGCAGGCCGTCTTTTTGGTCAGTCGTGACGGTTTCTCGTTGCTGCGCCGTGTGCGGCGATGGCCGCGCGCAAACGCAAGCGGCGCGGATAATCCGCGCCAGCGCGACCCCTATGATGGGACGCTCGCGAAAAGTCAAGCTTTTCCGCGCCCGGAGGCTTGTTTTCGCCGCCATTGACCGGTATGCAGCGGCCCGCTCGAGAGAGCGCCACGGAGAGGTGGCAGAGTGGTCGAATGCACCGCACTCGAAATGCGGCATACGGGCGACCGTATCGGGGGTTCGAATCCCCCCCTCTCCGCCAGTGACCCCCACAAATCGTCTTTGTATTCCGTTGCGGCCGGCAACTTCGGCGGATTGTACAAACCGGGGGGGCATCGGGTATGACGCCTGATTTCGGCAGGCGCTGCACGGGCGCGGGAGCGGATGGGTTCGTCGGAGGAGGTGCAATGAGCGGACCGAAGCGGATCGCCGCCCTGCCCTGCTGGAAAGGCAGTGTCGACATGGAACCGCTGACCGGCGGCCTGTCGAACGAGAGCTGGCTCGTTACCGACGCGGCCGGCAGGCACGTCGTCCGGTTTGGCAAGGACTACCCCTTCCACCACGTCATCCGCGAGAGGGAGCTATTGGTGGCTCGTGCCGCGCATGCCGCCGGCTTCTCGCCGGCGGTCGAGTACGCGGAATCGGGCGTGATGGTCTCCGCGTTCCTTGAAGCGCGCACATGGACCGAAGAGGACATGCGCGCGCAGCCTGAGAGGATCGCCCGGCTGCTCCATGATTTCCATCACCGTATGCCGTCCGCGGTTTCCGGGCCGGGCTTCATGTTCTGGGTGTTTCATGTCATCCGCGACTATGCACGCACGCTGGCGGCGGGCGGCAGCCGTCACGCGACAGACCTGCCGGAATACCTGCGGCTTGCAGCCGAACTTGAGGAGGCGCAGGTGCCACTGCCGATCATCTTCGGCCACAACGACCTGCTGCCCGGCAATTTCCTCGACGACGGCGAACGGCTCTGGCTGATCGACTTCGAATATGCCGGCTTCAATACCGCTATGTTCGACCTTGCCGGCGCGGCGTCGAATTCCGGCATGGATGAGGAAACGGCGGAGTGCCTTCTCGCCGGCTATTTCGGTCGCGCTTCCGAAACGGCACTGAAGCGCTCCTTCGATGCAATGCAATGCGCTTCCCTGCTACGCGAGGCGATGTGGGCGATGGTCTCAGAACTGCACCTGAGCGCGCCTGGCGTCGATTACGCCGCTTACGCCCGCGAAAACCTCGCGCGTCTCTTCGCGGCTCTCGACCGCTACCACTCCAGACACGGAAAGAGTTGAGCATGACGCTTCCGCAACAGGCCGAGATCGTCGTTATCGGCGGCGGCATCATCGGATGCTCCACGGCCTACCATCTGGCGAAGGATCACAAGGCCGAAGTCGTCCTGCTTGAGATGGGCCAGCTGACATCGGGCTCGACCTGGCACGCCGCCGGCCTGGTTGGCCAGCTTCGTTCCTCCGCGTCGATCACGCGGGTGCTGAAATATTCGGTCGACCTCTACAAGCGCCTCGACGAGGAAACCGGACTGTCGACCGGCTGGAAAATGACCGGCTGCCTGCGGCTCGCGACCAACCAGGACCGCTGGACGGAATTCCGCCGTCTTGCGACTACCGCCCGATCATTCGGCATGGAGATGCACCTTCTGTCGCCGGACGAGGTGAAGGCGATGTGGCCGCTGATGGACACGTCCGACCTGGTCGGCGCGAGCTGGCTGCCGACCGACGGACAGGCCAGCCCTTCCGACATCACGCAGTCGCTCGCCAAGGGCGCGCGCATGCATGGCGCGAAAATCTTCGAGCAGGTGCGAGTCACCGGCTTCGAGCTCGACGGCGGCCGGATCACGAAAGTGAAGACCGACCAGGGCGCCATCATCTGCGGGAAGGTTGTCAACTGCGCCGGCCAGTGGGCCAGGCAGGTCGGCGCGATGGCGGGGATCAACGTGCCTCTTCAGCCGGTCAAGCACCAATATATCGTCACCGAGAAAATACCCGGTCTCGCGGCCGACGCGCCGACGATCCGGGATCCCGACCGGCGGACCTACTTCAAGGAGGAAGTCGGCGGTCTCGTCACGGGCGGCTACGAGCCCGACCCCCAGGCATGGACCACCGGCGATGTGCCGAATGATTGGGAATACAGGCTGTTCGACGATGATTTCGAGCATTTCGAACAGCACATGGAACAGGCAATGATCCGTATCCCGGCGCTGGCCGAGGCCGGGGTCAAGCAGATGATCAACGGTCCGGAAAGCTTCACTCCGGACGGCAACTTCATCCTCGGCGTCGCGCCGGAATGCGCCAACATGTTCGTCGGCGCAGGCTTCAACGCGTTCGGGATCGCGTCTGGCGGCGGGGCCGGCTGGGTCCTCGCCGAGTGGACGATGTCCGGCGAGGCGCCACTCGATCTGTGGGTCGTCGACGTCCGCCGCTTCTCAGGCTTGCACCGCGACCGGCAATGGGTCTGCGACCGCACGCTCGAGGCTTACGGCAAGCACTACACGATCGGATTCCCGCATGAGGAGTATGAGAGCGGCCGCCCGCGCATCGTCTCGCCACTCTATGAGCGGCTGAAATCCCACCGTGCCGTTTTCGGCTCCAAGCTCGGCTGGGAACGCCCGAACTGGTTCGCGCCGAAGGGGATGGAGGCCAGGGACGTCTATTCGATGGGACGACAGAACTGGTTCGGTCCGGTCGGAGAAGAGCACAGGCATGTCCGCGAGAAGGTCGGTATTTTCGACCAGTCCTCCTTCGCCAAGTACGAACTCAGCGGCGCCGACGCGCTTAGGGCGCTCGACTGGATCTGCGCCAACGACGTGGCGAAACCGGCCGGGAAGCTGACCTACACGCAGCTGCTGAACAGCCGCGGCGGGATCGAAGCCGACCTGACCGTGGCACGGCTCGCTGAGGAGAAATTTTACATCGTCACCGGCACGGGTTTCCGGACGCATGACATGGCATGGATTGCCGATCACATTCCGGTCGGCAGCAATGCGGTGCTGACCGACATCACCGAGGAGTGGGGCACGCTTTCGCTGATGGGACCGAAATCCCGCGAGGTGCTCGCGAAGGTCACCCCGGGAGACGTTTCCAACGAGGCCTTTCCCTTCGCTCACATACGCGAGATCGGGATCACCGGGCACACGGTGCGCGCTCTGCGCGTCACCTATGTCGGCGAGCTCGGATGGGAACTGCACGTCCCAATCGCAGCCACGGGCGCGGTGTTTGATGCGCTGATGGAGGCTGGCGAGGCGGAGGGTATCCGGCCGGTCGGCTACCGGGCGCTCGAAAGCCTGCGTCTCGAAAAGGGCTACCGCGCCTGGGCGGCCGATATCACGCCGAACGACACGCCATTCGAGGCCGGTCTGGGCTGGGCGGTGAAGCTGAAGAAGGATACCGACTTCATGGGCCGCAACTCGCTTGAGAGCATCGTGGGCCGGTCGTTGACGAAGCGGCTGGCCGGCTTCACGCTCGATGACCGCGATGTGGTGCTGGTCGGGCGCGAAACGATCCTTCGCGACGGGGAGACAGTCGGTTACCTTACTTCAGGCGGTTACGGATACACGATCGGCAAGAGCATCGGTTACGGATATGTCCGCAATCCCGAGGGCGTCAGCGACGACTTTCTGATGTCGGGCACCTACGAACTCGTCGTGGCCAACGAGTCGATCCCGGCCAAAATCGGAATGAACGCGTTCTTTGATCCGGAGAATATGCGCGTCAGGGGGGGATGCCAAACATGACCTGCGGATATCCGTTCAGGTTCGGCGCAGTGCAATGGCGAAACTGGGAAGGGTGCCAGCCTCACTGGGAATCGATACGTAGGGCTCGGTCTGTTCCACGCTCGCGACAAGCCCGTCGGCATGCAGCGCCTTTACTTTGCCGGCAAAACCGTTGTCACAAAGCTTCGTCTTGACGGTCAGGACGACACGGCCAGCTTGACCTCTTCGATTAGATTTATGCACAGTTGGGCATTCCGACAGTGAAAAACCCAATATTCCAGGTCAAACACCATCCGGACGATATGTCATGGCTTTACAGCCATCGCTCGCGGCGGGAGTTACGCATCAGGACTGGCTGCCATGCTCGTCGCCGAATCCACCTATGGGCTGGTCCCGGCAAATCGCCCTGATCGGGCCGGAGGCGGACGTCGGCTTCCTTTTTATACGCGAGCTGATGTGGATGAGGTATCCGGTTCGGCGGATTCTGGCTATGAGATCTCCGTCGTAAGAGACAGCTTCAGTTGGCGAAGCTCGAAACCGTTGCTGGACCCGCATGGCATTTACACTCAGGCAATTGCAGTATTTTGTCGCCGTATGCGAACAGGGTACGGTATCGGGCGCAGCGCACACCTTGTCCATTTCCCAATCGGCAGTCACCGAAGCGATCAAAGAGCTCGAATCCGATCTCGGGGTTAACCTTTTCGAGCGTCATCCGCGCGGTCTGAACATCACGCACAAGGGCCACCAGTTCCTGCGCCACGCAACGACGATCCTGGGGGATGTCTCGGATGCGCGCAATGCGTTTCGGGAGGAGGATGATGCGGCGAGCGGAAATCTGCATTTGGGCGTGACGTCGTTGGTGGCGGGCTACGTCCTGTCGGACATCCTCGCCCGCTATCGCCGCGCAAACCCGGCCGTCAGCGTTACCGCGATTGAGGACAATGGCGAATATCTGGAACACCTGCTGATCGGCGGCGAGCTCGATGTGGCGGTGACCATCATCTCCAACCTGCGCGACCGCATGGCGCTGCAGGCCGATATTCTGGAGGTGTCACCCTACAGATTGTGGCTGCCCCTGGGACATCGCCTGTCCGGCCTGGAGAGCATTTCGCTCGCCGACGTCTCGTCGGAGCCGATCATCATGCTGACCGTCGACGAAATCGAGGAGGCCACCGTCAAGCTGCTCGGTGCGTTCGGGGCCAAGCCCAACGTCGCTTTCCGCACCCGCTCGGTGGAAGCCGTGCGCAGCCTGGTCGCGACGGGCGCCGGCGTGGCCTTGCTGCCCGATCTCGTTTACCGGCCATGGTCGCTGGAAGGCGACCGAATCGATTCCCGCGATGTCTCCGGCTCGCTACCGATGGTCCAGGTCGGCGTCGTTTGGCGAAAGGGCTCCAGCCTGCCCCGCACGGCCCGCGATTTCATCGCGATCGCGCAGGCGCAGCGCTTGACCCGCTGAGAAATTCGATTTCGGATTTTCCGATATCACTGTTCAGATAAATGAATTTGTGAAACCTGCGCGCACGCGTAACCTGACTTCCCGGGAAGAGCGCCGCCATTCCGGCGGTCGAATACGGGAGACGTCGCCATGAAATCCATCCTCAAATCCTGTACCGCGCTGACGCTGTGCTGCAGCCTTGCGGGCCAGGCATCCGCCCAGGCCATGCTGGCCGAGATCGGACCGGGCGAAGGTCAGGTCGATATCGTCGCCTGGCCCGGCTATATCGAACGTGGTGAGACCGACAAGGCGTTCGACTGGGTCACCAGGTTCGAGGAAGCGTCGGGTTGCAAGGTCAACGTCAAGACTGCCAACACTTCCGATGAGATGGTCGCGCTGATGAATGAGGGCGGCTTTGACCTGGTCACCGCCTCCGGTGACGCGTCTCTGCGCCTCATCGCCGGAAAGCGGGTGCAGCCAGTCAATATCGACCTGATCCCGAGCTGGGGTTCCGTCGACGACCGCCTGAAGGATGCGCCGTGGCACACGGTCGACGGCGTCCACTACGGCACGCCCTACATGTGGGGCCCGAACGTGTTGATGTACAACACCCAAGCCTTCGACGAAGCGCCGGCCAGCTGGAACGTCGTGTTCGAGGAAGTGACGCTCGACGACGGCAAGTCCAACACGGGCCGCGTGCAGGCCTATGATGGCCCGATCCACATCGCTGACGCTGCCAACTACCTGATGGCACACCAGCCGGACCTCGGCATCAAGAACCCCTACGAGCTGAACGAGGACCAGTACAAGGCCGCCCTCGACCTGCTGCGCCAGCAGCGCACGCTGGTGTCGCGTTATTGGCACGACGCCTTCATCCAGATGGACGATTTCAAGAATGAAGGTGTCGTCGCCTCGGGTTCGTGGCCGTTTCAAGTCAATATCCTGAAGAGCGAGGGCCAGCCGATCGCCTCGACCATTCCGCAGGAAGGCGCGACGGGCTGGGCCGACACGACCATGCTGCACGCCGACGCTGCGCATCCAAACTGCTCCTATATGTGGATGGAGCACACGCTGTCCTCCAATCTGCAGAGCGATCTTTCGGTCTGGTTCGGCGCCGTGCCGAGCGTGCCCGCCGCCTGCACCGACGGGCGCGGCATGCAGACGGCAGAGGGCTGCACGGCAAACGGTCTCGACGACTTTGAGAAAATCAAGTTCTGGACCACGCCGGTTTCCAAATGCGAAAGCCAGGGCGAATGTGTGCCCTACTACCGTTGGGTTTCCGACTATATCGGGGTCATCGGCGGCCGCTGACCGACCATCTTCCATCGCGATGCAACTTCCGTCCGCCGGTTCGCCGGCGGACGGAACAACGGGATATGCCATGCAAACCGCTGTCGCCTTTTCCACAGTCTCGCGTCACTTTGGCGCCGTGCGCGCCGTCGACGACGTTGATCTCGAGATCAAGGAAGGCGAGTTCTTTGCCATGCTGGGGCCGTCCGGTTCGGGCAAGACCACATGCCTGCGCCTGATCGCGGGCTTCGAACAACCGACATCTGGTCATATCGAGATTTTCGGCGAGACCGCGGAGGGCGTCCCGCCCTACCGGCGCAACGTCAACACGGTTTTCCAAGACTACGCACTGTTTCCGCATCTGAGTGTCGCCGACAATGTCGCCTACGGGCCGATGATCCGCGGGGTTGCGAAGGCTGAACGCCGGAAGGCGGCGGATGAGGCTTTGTGCCTCGTTCAGCTTCCCGGCTACGGCGACCGCCGTCCGGGGCAATTGTCCGGCGGCCAGCGCCAGCGCGTCGCGCTTGCCCGCGCGCTCATCAACAAGCCGAAAGTGCTACTGCTCGACGAACCACTCGGGGCGCTAGATCTGAAACTGCGCGAGCAGATGCAGGAGGAACTCAAGGCCCTGCAGCGCTCGCTCGCCATCACATTTGTCTTCGTTACCCACGACCAGGGAGAGGCCCTGTCGATGGCCGACCGCGTCGCCGTGTTCAACGACGGGAAGATCATGCAGGTTGGGGCGCCCGAAGAGATCTACCGTGCGCCGCGCTCGCGCTTCGTCGCCAATTTCGTCGGCTCGTCAAATATCCTGCCGCCGGAGCTGACCGAGCGCCTCGCGGGCAACCGGTCCTGGGCAAGTCTACGTCCCGAGGCCATCCATATCGCGGCCGGCGAGGGGCAACGGGCGACGGTCACCGGCTATTCCTATCTCGGCGCGGCGACGAGGCTTGCCGTCGATATGGGCGGACAGCGCCTGACCGTTTTGCTGCCGGCCAGTTCGGACGTGCCGGCGGTCGGGCAGCAGGTCTTCCTCACCTGGCAGCCCTCGGACCTTCACCTCATGGAGGACGAGCAGTGAGCGCGGCCTCTCACGCCATCCTGCCGGGACGCGGCGGCCTGTTCGGCTCGTTGTCGGACGTGCTTTGGCGCAATCCGCGCCTCATGCTGTTCCTGATGCTGACGCCGCCCTTATTGTGGCTGGGCGTCATCTATCTGGGCTCCCTCTTCGCGTTGCTCGCCCAGAGCTTCTTCTCGATCGACGAGTTCTCCGGCCTGATAAAATACGAATGGACGCTGAAGACCTATGCCGAGCTGCTGCGGCCGGCCAATCTCGACATAATCGTCCGCACGGTCAGCATGGCCGTCGCTGTGACGCTGGCGTCCGCGGTCATCGCCTTTCCCATAGCCTATTACGCGGCGCGCTATGCGCGAGGTAAGTGGAAGGCGTTGTTCTATCTCGGCGCCATGCTGCCGCTGTGGTCGAGCTACCTGGTCAAGGTCTATGCGTGGAAGCTGATCCTCGCCAAGGAAGGCATCCTCAACTGGATCTTCGCCAAGCTGCACCTGACGCCGGTACTCGAGGCATGGCTCGCGATCCCGGTCATCGGCGGCAACTCGCTGTCGGTCAGCTATACCGGCACCTTCCTTGTCTTCGTCTATGTCTGGCTGCCCTACATGATCCTGCCGACCCAAGCGGCGCTGGAGCGGGTGCCGGAATCGATGCTCGAGGCGTCGTCCGACCTCGGCGGCTCGCCGGTCCAGACATTCCGCCACGTGCTGCTGCCGCTGGCGCTGCCCGGCATCATCGCTGGTTCGATCTTCACCTTCTCGTTGACGCTCGGCGACTACATCATCCCGCAGATCGTCGGTTCCTCGCGGCTGTTCATCGGCCAGGCGGTTTATGCCCACCAGGGCACGGCGGGTAATATTCCGCTTGCCGCCGCCTTCACGGTCGTCCCGATCGTCATCATGGGTTTCTATCTCTGGATGGCAAAACGCCAGGGGGCTTTCGATGCGCTCTGACCCTAACGGCAAGGCCCCGCTCGGCCTCAAGATCGCCGCCGCCGCGGGGCTCCTGTTTCTGCACCTGCCGATCCTCTTGATCTTCGTCTACGCCTTCACCACCGAGGACCGCAGCTACCAGTGGCCGCCGCCCGGGCTTACGCTGAAGTGGTTCGCGGTCACATGGAACAGGCCGGATGTCTGGGAGGCGCTTGGACTTTCGGTGCGTGTTGCCGCGATCTCGACGGTGATGGCCCTGATCCTCGGCACGCTCTGCGCGGCGGCTGTTTCGCGCACGAAGTTCTTCGGCCGCGAAACGATATCGTTGCTGGTGATCCTGCCGATCGCCTTGCCGGGCATCATCACCGGTATCGCGCTGCGCTCGGCGTTCAACCTGGCGGACGTCCCGTTCTCGTTCTGGACGATCGTGCTTGGCCACGCGACTTTCTGCGTCGTCGTCGTCTACAACAACGCGATCGCACGCTTCCGCCGCACCTCCGGTTCGCTGATCGAGGCGTCGATGGATCTCGGCGCCGATGGCTTCCAGACATTTCGCCATGTGGTGCTGCCGAATATCGGCACCGCGCTGCTGGCCGGCGGCATGCTCGCATTCGCGCTGTCCTTTGACGAGGTGATCGTCACCACTTTCACCGCCGGTCAGCAGGCGACGCTGCCGATCTGGATGCTCGAGGAACTCGTCCGTCCCCGCCAGCGCCCCGTCACCAACGTGGTTGCGATGGTGGTCGTGCTGGTGACGTTCCTGCCAATCCTCGCGGCCTATTACCTCACCCGCGACGGCGACCGGATCGCCGGCAGCGGCAAGTGAACTTCTGAAAAGGGAGAAGCCCCATGGATACCCAAATGCTGATCGGCGGCAACCTCGAGAAGGGTGCGGACGCCGAGGAAAACATCCTCAATCCAAAGACGGGCGAATCCGTCTTGCATCTGCCCGAGGCGAGCCTCGACCAGATCGACCGAGCCGTGGACGCGGCTGACAAGGCGTTTGCGACCTGGTCGCGAACGACACCCGCCGAACGCTCGGCCTATCTCTTGAAGATCGCCGACCGCATCGAGGCCGAGGCCGATGGTTTCGCCGCGCTGGAGGCGCTCAACTGTGGCAAGCCGATCAATGCGGTGCGTGATGACGAGATCCCGGCCATTGTCGATTGCTACCGCTTCTTCGCGGGTGCGGTTCGCTGCACGCCGGGCAATGCCGCCGGAGAATACCTCTCCGGCTTCACCTCGATGATCCGCCGCGATCCGATCGGCATCGTCGCCTCCATCGCGCCGTGGAACTACCCGCTGATGATGATGGCCTGGAAGCTCGCGCCGGCCATCGGCGGCGGCAACACGGTCGTCTTCAAGCCGTCGGAACAGACGCCGTTGACGGCGCTGAAGATGGCGAAGATCCTCGCAGACGTCCTGCCCAAGGGCGTGGTCAACGTCGTTCTCGGCCGCGGCGAGAGCGTCGGCAACGCGCTGATCGACCACTCCAGGGTCAACATGATCTCGATCACCGGCGACGTCGCAACCGGCAAGAAAGTGCTGCAGGCCGCCGCCAAATCGGTCAAACGCACCCACCTGGAACTCGGCGGCAAGGCCCCGGTCATCGTTTTCGACGACGCCGATGTCGACGCCGTAGTCGAGGGCGTGCGCACCTTCGGCTACTACAATGCCGGGCAGGACTGCACCGCCGCGTGCCGCATCTACGCCGCGCCGAAAATCCACGATAAGCTGGTCGCTGACCTGTCTGCCGCCGTCTCGACGATCAAATATGCGAGCGAGGACGACAGCGAGAACGAGATCGGCCCGCTGATCTCGCAGCGCCAGCGCGACCGCGTGGCAAGCTTCGTAGAGCGGGCCTCGACAATGAACCACATGGAAATCACCGCCGGCGGCAAGGCACATGAGGGCAAC
Organism: Oricola cellulosilytica; assembly: GCF_019966575.1. Lineage (GTDB taxonomy): Bacteria > Pseudomonadota > Alphaproteobacteria > Rhizobiales > Rhizobiaceae > Oricola > Oricola cellulosilytica. The sequence goes on from NZ_JAINFK010000003.1 coordinate 412,138, forward strand.
GGCTTCTTCTACCAGCCGACCGTCATCGCCGGCGCGCTGCAGACTGACGAGATCGTTCGCCGCGAGGTGTTCGGCCCCGTGGTTTCGGTGACCCGCTTTACCGATGTGGACGAGGCCGTCGCATGGGCGAACGACTCCGACTATGGCTTGGCGTCCTCCGTGTGGACCAAGGACGTTTCGAAAGCGATGGAATGCGCCGCCCGGCTTCAATATGGCTGCACTTGGATTAATACGCATTTCATGCTGTGCAACGAAATGCCCCACGGCGGCTTGAAGAAGTCCGGCTACGGTAAGGACATGTCACTCTACGCGCTGGAGGACTACACGGCCGTTCGCCACGTCATGATTGCTCACTAAGAAGCGATGACAGTCAGCGACGGCTTTTCAGAAAGCCGCCACTGAATGACCCTTCGAGTCGCGCAGCTCATTGTCAGCACTTCAAGGGGGCAGCATCGGAAAATTATTTATGTGTGGTCAGTCTCTGCCGTCCGGCAGCCTGTCGGAGAAAGGCGCACTCGTGAGGGCCGGCGTTGTCGATTTCGCCGTGGCTGAGATCGACGGCCAGTCCGGGCACGGTTGTTCGCGCGAGGCTGCCTACGCGGCGCAGGCGAGATGAGGCAAGGTCGACGGTGCTGCAACGCCGAATGTGGAACAGAGGGCGGCCGCGATACGCGAAGCGGGAGCGGTCAACTCCAGGCTGCCAAGAGAGTTCTTCGCCTCTGACTGACAGCCCGGCCAGTATGCGCAACCAAGATCTAGCCTTGGTGAAGAAGGGGCGGCTTGTTTCGCTAGCGGCGGCCTGTGCCGAAGCGCATTGCCACCTCAAGGGGCGACCAGCGTCAGGCGAGGCTTAGCCGCCGGGGCGCGTCAGTCCACGCAGAGCTCGCCTTCGTAGCGGAGAGTGACGAGACCCGTGATCGTGTCTGCGATCCCGTCATTTCTCAGCGTGCCCGTCGCTCCGGCGAGCGGACCGGCTCCGTCTTGGATCGTATACTCCGTCATCATGTGAAAGACGCCATCCTCTCCGGGGATAGGCGTCCAGGTCGCGGTATCGGACGTCCTGAGGGTGCCGCGTGAACGGGTGACGAAGTCGTGCGCTAAGCTTAGCGCCAGCACGCCGTCTTTTCCTTCGGACTGATCCAGCAGCACCGCCCGGGTCGCGCCAGCCAGATCGCCGCTGACGCTTCCAAGAACATTGACGGGCTCGCCTCCGACCACCGAGGCGTCGATCGTTCCCGCGACCGTGCGGCACTCGGCCGAGGCGGTGGCCGGTGCAAGCGTGAGGTGCAGCGACGCGGCGAGAGAGCTGCAGACGACTTTCGTGAACATGATCGTTCTCCTTCCCTTCGGCGAGGGCCGCACCCTCACACGCCGGAGCCATGCTACGCCCTCTCTCGTCGAGCCGCTTGAAGTTTTCCTTCGGGACTTCTTGAGATTTGTGCTTTTCTCGGGTTAACCGCCGATAGACCTATGGACCGAGGATGAAGTATCGCTTTTGCGGACTGGAGCTCGACGTCGGCGCGCGGACGCTTGAGGTCGACGGAGTGCACGTTCATGTCGAGCCTCAGGTCTTCGACCTGATCGTCTACCTCGTCGAGAACCGTGGGCGCGTCGTGGACAAGGACGAGCTGCTTGCTCGGGTCTGGAAGGGGAGAGTGGTTTCCGACGCGACTATCGCCACGCGGATCAACGCGGCGCGCCGAGTTCTCCGCGACGACGGGCGCCGCCAGCACATCATCGCCACACTGCCGCGCCGGGGATTTCGTTTTGCGGCCGAAGTGGGCGTGAATGGCGAGACGCAGGGACGGCCAACAGTTGCCGTAACGCCTCTTTCCCTTTTGTCAGATGATAGGTCGAACGGGTATCTCGCACGCGGCTTGGCCGACCAACTGGCCGCCACGCTCGGTCAAGCGGGCTGGTTCGACATCCGGGACACGGCTGCCTCGTTCGCGTCGTCCCTTGAGGGCGCCGGGCCCGCAGAGATGGCGCGCAAACTGAAGGCCGACTATCTGGTGACGGGCTCCCTCCAAACGAACGGCGACGTCCTGAGGCTCTTCGTCCGGCTGATCGACCCGCGAAACGACCACCAAGTTTGGTCAGCAACGTTCTCGGGTGGGCATGGCGACCTGTTCGCCATGCAGGATCGAATGGCGGGACAGGTGCTTGGCGAGCTCGAGCCGAGGCTGAGGCGAATTGAACTGCTGCGCAGCGCCGAGCGCCACGGGAGCCTGAGCGCCTTCGACCATTACCTGCGCGCGGCGGACGCTCTGAGAGCGATGTCCTTGTCTGCTATGCACGCGGCCTGCGTCGATCTCGACAAGGCCGTGCTAGCGCATCCGGCCTACGCCGCCGCTCATGGCATGCGCGCGTGGATTGCGACGCTGATGCTGCCCCACGGTCGCCGGGTCGACGCGGTCAGAGAACGTGAGCGCGCCCGCTTCGCCGTTTCCGAGGGAAGCTTCGACTGCGACGCCCTTTCGATGGGTGGGTATGCGCTCGGCTTCTTCGATCGCGACCCAGCGACGGGGCTCGGCTATGTCCGCCGTGCGTTGGCGCTCAACCCGAGCTCTGCTCGCTCGCATGATTTTGCCGGATGGTTGCTACTCTATGGCGGGGGGTCGGGCGAGGCGCTCGCCCATTTCGACCGCGCTCTATCTCTCTGCCCAATCGACGAGTTCGGATTTCGCATGCTTACAGGGCGCGCCTTCGCGCACCTCTACCAGCACGATTTCGAGGCGGCGGTCTTGGATGCGCGTCGCGCGCATGCGGCGGCGCCGAGCTACACGGTTTGCCACCGCGTCCTAATCGCCGCGCTCGCCCATCTCGGCCGTAGAGCGGAGGCTAGGGCCACTCTCCGCGATCTCCTGTCAATCCGTCCGGGCCTGACGCTCGCCCGCTTCGCCAAGGAAACGCGTTTTGACGATCCGGCTGACCGAGAAGTGCTCTTCGGCGGGCTGAAGCAGGCAGGCCTAACCTAGCGTTGCGACCAGAGAAGGTTCGAGGTCAGCCGTACACCCTCCGCCAAGGGGCAGGTCTCCGATTCCGACAGAAGCGCCGCCCCCAGTCCTTGTTCGCCGTGATCGGCGGTCGGCCGTCCGGCGAGATTGCGAATTGGGAGCACTCGGTTCGCTTGGAAAGCGGCAACTCGAATCTCCGTCATCTGTTTTCGTACAGGCTTTATCTCGAGGAGAGCGAAGGGCTCGCCGAAAAGACCGTGGATGAGCATATGTGATCGCTCGCCCGCATGAGGCATGTCCACATTCGTTTGCGCGCCGGGTCATTGTGATGCGTTCTTCACATGGCAGGAAGTTCATACCGAAAGCCCGCTGGCCCCCGCATTGCGTGTTTGGGACTTTGTCACGCTCGTTCAACAACGGCGTTCTGCAGCGCACCGACATTTTCAATTTCGCTGATCACGGTGTCTCCGGGAAGACAGTATCGGGTGGCTGCGATTAGACCCTCCGTCGGGGTCCAGGTGCCCCCCAGTTCCCGGTCGACCGACCAAGCGGTTCCGGCGGGTGTGCCAGTCAGGATAACCATGCCCGGCTTCAAGGTGAAATTGGTCGAAAAGAAGTGGATAAGCTCTGCGCAGGACCAGATCATGTCGGCGGTGTTTGCCTGTTGGCGAAGCTCGCCATTGACAGTCGTTCTCAACATTAGCGTTTGCGGATCGGGAATTTCGGACGTCGTGGCGATCACCGGACCGAGCGGCAGGCTCGTATCGAAAGCCTTTCCCCGGCCAAGTTCGTAAAATACCACGCCTTCCGGGGTGCGCCGCACCTGTCGATCACGGGCGGTGACGTCATTTGCGATGGTGTAACCGAAGACGTGCGATAGAGCGTCGTCTACCGGTATATGACGGCCGGGGCGCCCGACCACAACCGCCAGTTCGGTTTCGCAGTCGAGTTTCCGGGTCAACCGCGGATCATGGACAATGTCCTCACCGGGGCCAATCACGCAGTCCGATGTCTTCAGAAAGAATTCGGGTTCCCGCCCGCTGAGCGGCGAACCGGCCTTCTCGGCGTTGTGTGCACGATAGTTGCTTCCGGCGCACAGAACCGTCGAGGGAAGGAGGGGAGCGGCGATCCGGAGTTCGTCCATACCCCTTACAGATCTCGCCGGCGGGTTACGGGCAATCTCCGTGGCGATTTCCTCGGCCGCTTCGCCGCCCTCGATGAAGGACAGCATGCTCCTGAACTCGTCACGCTCGTCGGCCGCCAGCAGATCGATCGCAGTATTCCCGGCCTGGAGGAAAAGCCGCCGCACCGATCCGTCGACGAAGCTTCCCAGTCTCATGGCGCCACCTCCTCAGGAAAGCAGAAACGACATGGTCAAGACCAGGCCGAGCCCGGCGACCCCTGTCCGCACCACCGCCTCGGGCAGACGCCTCGTGATGCTGGCGCCGATGTAGCCGCCGAATATTCCGCCGGTCAGCACACAAAGCGCCGCCACCCAGTCGACGAGGCCTGACATCATCATTGGCACCACTGCCACCGACTGGATCGAGGCGGCAAACAGGTTCTTGGCGCCGTTCACATGGCTGACGCCGGCTCCTGAAGAGGCTGACAGCACGGCGAGCAGCATGAAGCCTAGCCCGGCGCCAAAAAAGCCGCCATAAAAGCCGAACACCGCCAAGAGGACAGCAGTCGCGGCTTTCAGCCGGTCGCCCGGAAAGGCCCAACGCATCAAGGCGGTCGTTCTCGGGCCCAATATGATCGCGCCGACCGCCAGGACGAGGAGTACCGGAACGACCGTGACGAATGCTTCGTTGCTGGCGTTGACCATCACGATGGCGCCGGCAAGGGCGCCGGCGAGCGCCGGGAGCATCTGACGGAAAAGCTTGCGCAACTCGCCCGCCACTTCCCGCCGGTATACCCACACGGCCGGAAGCTGCGCAGGCCACAGCGCGACGCCTTGCGTGACATTCGCCGCAATCGGAGGCAGGCCTGTCGCCAGAAGCATCGGGAAAACAAAGATCTTCGCGCCGCCGGCCGCAGCGTTCACCGCCCCGCCGACCAGGCCCGCGGCCAGAAAGACCAGGATTTCGACCGTCATGCCGTCCGCCTGTCCAGATGACGTCCATCCCCGGAAAAGTCCGATTCGGCGAGCGCCGATGCCGTAAGCGCGAAATGCTGTTCGGTCAGGTTGCACGCGCGATCCGCGTCGCGCGCGATGGCCGCTTCGGCGATCTCGGCATGCTCGGTCGCCAAGTCCCGCGATCCCAGCTTCTGATACACGGAAACGCGGCGATAACGCTCGCAGAGATCGTGCAAACCCGCCCGGACTCTCAGCAACCAGTTCGAACCGCAGGCCGAAACGAGGGCCGCATGGAATTCGGTGTTGGCGCGCTCCCACGAATCGGTGACGCTATCACGGGCGGCTGCCAGTGCGGCGTCTTCCTTCGACATTATATACGCCGCGGCGACAACGCGGGCCTCCCATACATCGCCGCCGCGTTGGATCGAAAGCCGGAGCGCCTCTTTCTCGATTGCGGTCCTTGCAACGTTGAGGTCATTGAACTCCGCCGGGTCGAGCGGAGCGACGGTGAATCCGCGGTTTCCTTCGCTCAGGACGAGGCCGTCCTGAGCGAGCTTCTGCAGCGCTTCGCGAAGCGGCGTCGGACCGATAGCGTATATCGCCTTGAGCTTCTCGATGCGCAGCCGTTCCCCCGGCGGACGAGCGCCGATGATGATGTCCCGGCGAAGCCGCTTGTAGGCCGCCTCGGAAAGCGTTTCTCCGTCCAGGGCTTCTTTTTCTCTCGTCTGCATGCAGGTGTCTGTCCTTCTTATCCCCTTTGCGTCCGATAGGCGCGGGTTTGACAGGGTAGGTTTTCTATGATCTCTGTTATTATCGATAGAATTGCGATATGTCGAGAAAATGAAGCTGATTACTTTCGAATTCGACGGCATAGTCGCAGCCGGCTACATTGACGGGGGCGACGCGGTCGTATGCGCCGAAGGCGATGAAGCGCACCGAGCCGTTCTCGATGTCATATCGGGGGGTGAAGCGGCGTTGGCGACATGGCGCAAGGGCTCGGCGCGTCGCGTTCCTCTTGGGGGTATCCGCTTCCTCGCACCCATCCCTGCCCCATTACGCGACGTTTTCTGCGTCGGAAAGAACTATTATGCCCATGCCGCAGAGTTTCACTCGAGCGGCTTCGACTCGAGCGCCAAGGAGCAGGTTCCCTCCCATCCGGTTATCTTCACCAAGGCGACGACAAGCGTCTGCGGGCCGGGCGACATCGTCAAGGGGTCACTGGATCCGACGAACAGCGTCGACTACGAGGGCGAACTTGGCGTCGTCATCGGCAAACGCTGTTTCCAAGTAAGCAGGGAAGCGGCCTACGATCACGTCTTCGGCTACGTTGCCCTCAACGACGTGACCTCCCGCGAGCTTCAGAAGAAACACAACCAGTGGGTCATCGGGAAGGGCATCGACACCTTCTGCCCGATTGGACCGTGGATCGCGACGGCCGATGAGGTGGGCGACGTTACCGAGCTTGAACTGTGTACGGAGATCAATGGCGAAATGCGCCAGCGTGCCAAGGTCTCGGATCTTATCTTCGACATCCCGACACTCATCGAGACCATGTCGAGGACGATGACTCTTCTACCGGGAGACATCATCGCCACCGGCACGCCCGTCGGAGTCGGGATTGGCTTCAAGCCCCCGAAATACCTGTCGGCGGGAGACACGATGCGTGTCAGCATCACCGGCCTTGGTACGCTGGAGAATACAATCGGCTGATTTCGTAGCTTGCAAGAGAGTTCAAGGGAGGAACTACATCATGCGTAAGATCACACTATCGGTTGCAGCCGCACTGCTCGCTGGCAGCGCCTTTTCGGCGATGGCCCAGGATGGATATTTCGCAGGCAAGACGATCGAGATCGTCGTGCCCTTCGGTGAAGGTGGAGCCACCTTCGTTTCCGCGAAATTCCTTGAGCCCTATTTCGAGAAACACCTGCCCGGAAACCCGGAGATCGACGTTGTGTCGCGGCCGGGCGGAGGCTCCATTCTCGGCGCCAACTGGTTCGAACAGAATGCGAAGTCCGATGGAACCACCATCCTCTTCACCACTTCGTCGACGGCCAATCCGTTTGTCCTCGGCCAGGAGGGAGTCGAGTATCGCCTGGCCGACTACCGTGTCGCCTACAGCCATCCGTTCAGCGCCGTGGCATATGTTTCGCCCGATACCGGCGTCACCAGCGCCGCCGACATCAAGAACGCATCGACGCCGCTGATCTACGGCGGGATTGCGGCAGCCGCGTCCGACCTGCCGGGATTGCTCTCCTTCGAGGTTCTCGATCTCGATGTGAAAACCGTACTCGGGTTCAATGGCCGCGGACCGGTTCGCCTCGCCTTCGAACAGGGAGAATTGAACCTCGATTACCAGTTCACGCCCGTCTATCTCACCCAGGTCGTGCCCTCGGTAGCCGAGGGCCGCGCCGTGCCGCTATGGACGGGGGGAGCGATGGAGAACGGGGTCCTGAAGGCCCGCGATCCGATCGCGCCGGAATTGCCGTCGGTCTACGAGGTGTATGAACAAATGAACGGCGGCGCCCCATCGGGAATCGAATGGGAGGCGTTTCAGGGCGTCGCCTCCGTGACGTACGCCTACGGCCTGACCGGCTACATGCACCCCGACACGCCGCAGGAAGTGCTCGACATCTTCGCCGAGACCGTTGCAGCGATCAACGCCGACCCCGAGTTCCAGGCCGAAAGCCAGGAGGTCACGAACGGGGCCCGCCTGAACGCCGGGCCGGACACCGAGGCCGCGATCAAGGCCGCGCTTTCGCCGAGCCAGGAAGTGAAGGACTACCTGCGAAAACTCCTGTCGGACAAGTACGGCGTGAATTTCTGACCCAGCCGATAGCCCGAGCCCGGACATCCGGGCTCGGACCCGCCCCAAGCCTTCCCGGAAAGGTTCATGATCGAAAACGCCCTCTCGGCGCTCGATGCGCTCTTCGACCCGGTTCGGCTGGCGGCGCTCTTCGCCGGGATGATCGTGGGCATGGTCTTCGGCATGCTTCCCGGACTGGGCGGCGTGGCCGCTGTCTCGATACTTCTGCCCTTTGTCTACTACCTCGACGGCTACTCCGGACTTGCGATGCTGCTGGGGGCGGTATCGGTCGTCTACACGTCGGACACCATCACCTCGGTTCTCCTGGGCGCACCGGGTTCGCCTGCATCGGCCCCAACCGCCATCGAAGGGCACGCGCTTGCCAAACAGGGACAGGCGGCACGTGCCCTCGGGGTCGGTTTCCTCGCCTCGATGGTCGGCGGGCTTATGGGCGCCGCAATCCTGTTCGTGGCCATTCCCGTTGCCGGGCCGATCGTATTGCTGCTGTCGACGCCCGAACTTTTCATGTTTGCGCTTGTCGGGCTCTTCTTCGCCGCGTCGATGATCGGAAAGGATCTCGCCAAGGGGCTCGCGGCCGCCTGCCTCGGAATCCTGCTCGGCGTGGTCGGTCCGGCCCAGGCGGCGGCCGATTTCCGCTACACCTTCGGCCAGGTCTACTTGCTGGACGGTTTCTCGCTCACCGTCGTGGCCCTGGGACTGTTCGGTGTGGCCGAGGTCATATCGATGCTCGCCGCCGGCGGCGGCATCAGTCACGAGCGGATGAAGGTTGCCCACTGGGGCACTGGTTTCCACGATTTCTGGCAGTCGAAATGGCTCGTGCTGCGGGCATCGGTGATCGGTGTGTTCGGGGGATTCGTGCCCGCCGTCGGCGCATCGGCCTCGACCTGGGTCGCCTACGGCCATTCGATGCGCTCGACGCGCGACAAGTCACGCTTCGGCCACGGCGAGATCCGGGGCATCGCCGCTTCCGAGGGCGCCAACAATGCGACCGTGATCTCGGACCTCGTTCCTACGCTCCTGTTCAGCGTGCCCGGAGGACCGGCGGCGGCGGTCTTTCTCGGCGCGCTGTTCTCGTTCGGATACTATCCAGGACCGCGCATGATCACGCAGAATCCGGACCTGATGTTCCTCATCGTCTGGTCAGTTGCGTTGACGTCGGTGGTCGGCGCGGCGGTCTGCTTTGCCATCACGCCCATGCTGGCACGGCTGACGCGCATTCCGTTCGCCATCATCGCCGCGCCGCTGGTGCTGATCATGGTCATCGGGGCTTATCAGTCGACCTCGACGATAGGCGACATCTTCTTGCTTTTCCTGCTTGGCGCTTTGGGCTGGATGATGAAGCATGGCGGATGGCCGCGGGCACCGGCCCTGGTGGGATTCGTGTTGTCCGGCCCCATGGAACAATATTTCTGGCTCACCAACCAGATCCACGGGTGGTCATGGCTGACACGGCCGGGTGTGATTCTCATAGGCTCGGTCATCGTCATCCCAGTCGTCGTATCTTCGGTCCGCTGGTTGCGCCACCGGGGGCAGCCCGCGCCGAGCGTGCCTGACCAGCCCGAAACAGTGGCCCAGGAGCCAAGCCAAGGTGTTGCGCTGGTGCTTGCCGGTGTCGCGACAGTGATGTTCATCTACGCGCTCTTTGAAATGTTCACGTTCAATCCTGCCTCGCGGCTGATGCCGGCCCTGACGATCGTGCCGGGGCTCCCGCTTGTGCTGTGGCTGCTGGCGCGCGGGATACGCGAGTACCGCAACGACTTTGGTCGCGACGCCAACGAACTCTGGATCCTTCTTGCGCTGGTCATATACGCTGTCGGCGTTTGGGCCATCGGCCTCAGCATTCCGACAATCGCGCTCATAACGTGGATGCTGTTGGCGCGCGCGCGCATGCGCGTCTGGACGAGCCTGCTGTACGGCGCCATCGTCTTCGTGGTCGTACGACTGCTTTTCGAACTCTTACGCGGTGACCCGCCCGTAGGAGCCATAATCCCCCTGAGCTAGACGTGAGAAGGCCAATGTCCGACATGATCGATCCAGAAATCATCGAGCCCAGCATCGATCCGGAAACGAAGAAGATCGGAGTCAGGCACGTCAAGGCAACCAACGCAGCCGGCACCCGCACCAAAATCCAGGTGCGGGACTTCGCGCCCGCCTACACCGACGAACCCGCTTCGCTCGGCGGCTCGAACACGGCCCCAAGCCCGCTGGAAACGGTTCTGATCGCGCTCGTCGGATGCGATGGGGTCATCATCAACGGCGTCGCGAAGGCCATGAATTTCTCCTACACCGGCGTCGACTTCGCCTGCCAAATCCAGATCGACGTGCGGGGCCCAAAGGGCGTTCCCGGCATCCGCCCTTATTTCGAGAGCGGCACGCTCGACATCAGCGTCTACTCGGACGAAACGGAGGCGAGATTCCGCCAGCTCTGCAAGAACGTCGAATTCCGTTGCCCGGTAATGAACTTGCTTGCCGCGGCGAATGTGGACATGACGGTCACGTGGAACCAGCGTCCCGCTTCGGAATACAGCGGCAACGTGGACTGAGCAGTACGCCGGCCAGGTGAGAAGACAAGAGGCTGAGCACAACGAACGTCCGCTTACCGCCGCCTGAGGAAGTATTCTGGGAGGAATTTGCCGGGATCACTCGCTCAGATGTCACAGCACGGCCTCCTCCCCCGTTTGCCGCACCGGCGCTACATGTCGACCAGCCCTGCCATCTGACTGACTTTCCTGTATCAATGCGGGTTATCGCCCTGCAATTGTTCGCCAGTGACCGCTTGCACCATCGCAGCCAGCTTGTAGCCCACTCCATGCACGGTGAGAAGGAGATCGGCGTCTGCGCCGGCGTCGGCTAGCTTCCGACGCAGCCGCACCATGTGCGTGTCAATGGCGCGGTCCGTGACCTGGATCGAGTTTCCGTAGACCGTGTGCAGAATTTCCTCTCGAGTCAGAACGTTGCCCTGCGCCCCGGCCAGCGCTTTCAACAAGGCGAATTCCGTGCTGGTTAGGCCGAGATCCAGGCGGTCGGGCCACCGGCGGGCGGTCGACTTGACCAAATCCAGCTCGATATTGGCGAAGCGGAGATTGGTGGGCGAACCGCCAACCTCCGGGTCCGGAACCGGATGCCGGCCATGCCGACGCAGGACAGACCGCACCCGCGCCAGCAATTCGCGCGGCTCGTAGGGTTTGGTGACGTAATCATCAGCTCCGAGTTCGAGTCCGACGACTCTGTCGAAGAGTTCGTCCCGCGCCGTCAGCATGATGATCGGCACATCGTTGGAGCGGCGCAACTGCCGCGCGGCCTCCATTCCGTCCTCGTCGGGCAAGATGAGATCCAGTACGATCAGATCGAAACGATCTTTCTCCACTGCGGCGAACAGTTCCGCGCAACTCGCCGCCGACGTGGCGCGATACCCGTGTTTCTTGAAGAACCGCTCCAGAAACGAGGTCAGTTGCCTGTCGTCGTCAACAATGAGAACGTGCTGCTGCATATCCCTCGTCGCCCAACCCTTGACCATCTGTCGTAGTCGACCTTGCGCGGGACGGCAACACGGAGGAAGGTTGGCCAATGGAAGCGTTGTCAGGTCGTGGATTGTCTCGTCCGCTGATCATCGTCTTGGCGGCCGTCGTCCTGTTGGCCATTACGGTCGCACTCGGCGCGACGTTGGGGCTTGCGACGCGCGTGCAGTTCCGTGAGATCGAGCAGAGCTGGGCCGAGTATTCCGGTGGAACAGAACGCAAGGCGATTCTCATCAGCAACCTGCGCGGCCATCTCGGCTATGGCGGCATCATCCACAATTTCAAGAACTATGTGCTGCGCCGCGAGCCGAGCTATCTGGAGACGACCCGCACGCAGATGCAGCGCTTCTACTCTGTTATCGCCGAGTTTCAGACGCTCAACCTGTCGGCTGAGGAAGCTCGTGCGCTCGACACCATTCTGGCGGCAATTAGAACCTACGAAGCAAAATTGCCCATCGCCATCAAAGCGGCTCAGGAGGGATGGGATCCGGAACGAACCGACGCACTGGTGCGCGTTGACGACAGCGCAGCGGTCGCGGCGCTTCACGACCTCGAGCAGATTTGGAAGGGTGTCCAGATAAGCAGTTCGCGCCGGATCGGCGCCGCGGTTACCGACGGGCAGTATCTGATCTGGCTCGGATTCATGTCGATCTTCGCGCTGGTGATCGTCGCGCTCCTGATCGGCTGGTTCGTCTTTCTGCTTGTTCGGAACCTGCATGGGGCGGTCAGCGATCTGGCCGCTCAACTGGCGGAACGACGGCGCCTCGAAAGCTCGGAGAGCCGGCTTGCCACAGCCGTCGAGCAGAGCCCCGCCACGATCATCATCACAGACACTGATGCGCGTATAGAATATGTCAATGCGAAATTCGAGGAACTCACCGGTTGGTCCCGCGATGAGATCCGCGGACAGACGCCGGCCTTTCTGCAATCCGGCGAGACATCCCCGCAGACCTATAATGAGATACGCGCCAGCCTGGCGGAGGGGCAGACGTGGCACGGCATCTTTCGCAACCGTAAAAGGGACGGCGCGAGCTACTGGACCGAAACGACGATTCTGCCGTTGCTCGCCAAGGACGGAACGACGAGAAACTTCATAGCCATCGGCGAGGACATCACGGAGAAACGCCACGCCAGGGATCAGGTGGTTCGCGCGCAGAAGCTTGAGGCGGTTGGTCAACTCGCAAGCGGCGTCGCGCATGATTTCAACAACATTCTGACGACCATCGTCGGATCGAGCCATCTGGCCGCCATGGATGCGCCGGGCGGCAGCGATCTTGCCGCCGAGGTCGCGCAGATCCAGATTGCTGCGCGCCGTGCGCAGTCGCTGGTAAGGGAACTGCTGACCTTCGCCCGGCGTGAACCAGGCCAAAAGAAGCCGGTGATCGTCGGGGCGATCGTCGCAGAGGTGGCCGGCCTTCTTAGGGCTTCCGTTCCGCCGTTTGTCAGGATCGTCTGTGCACCGCGATCCGATGATCTGGCGGTTCTCGGCGATCCGACACATCTGCACCAGATCCTGATGAATCTTTGCCGCAACGCAGCCGAGGCGATGAGCGGCAACCCGGGCACGATCACGGTTTTCCACGAACCATGCGGCCCACCGGAGAACCAGCGAGCGCGACCGGACGGATGGGTTAGGCTGTGTGTCTCGGACGACGGCCCGGGAATGACGGCGGAAACGCAAGCACACTTGTTCGAGCCATTTTTTACCACAAAGCCAATCGGCAAGGGCTCGGGACTTGGGCTCGCGGTCGTTTACGGTCTCGTCGACGATATGGGCGGACAAATCGCGGTGGAGAGCGCCCTTGGCAAAGGCAGCCGGTTTACGTTGATCCTTCCACGCGCGTTCGCCACTGCCGGCGAGGCGATCGACGAGCACAGCGCCCTGCCCCGGGGGACCGAGCGACTGATCCTGATCGATGACGAGGCCGAGGTGGCCGGCACGTTCCGGAGATTGTTGCTCCGGCTAGGTTACAAAGTCGAGGCGTTTACGGCGCCGCTCCAGGCGCTTGAGCGGTTCCGGCAGGATCCGGCGCGCTTCGACCTGGTGATTTCCGACATGGTGATGCCCGAGATGAGCGGCGAGGTGCTGATGCAACAGTTCCGAGCATTGCGACCCCACATCCCGGTTCTGTTCTGCAGCGGTTACAAACCGCATCATATCGACCTGCCGGGTGCCGAGCCCGAGGTTCTGGACAAGCCTGTGGAGCCGGGACGGCTTGCCAGGAGCATTCGCGCCTTGCTCGACCGGTAGGCAGTTCCGTGCGTAATTAAACCCGGCGCAAGACCGCCCCGTCACAAAACGTCACAAATCCTCACAGCTCGCAATCCCGCCCGCAACATATGGGCGGAAAAGCCATGGTAACAACAACGCTGATTGAGATCGCGCCATGCCCTCGAATGGCAGTCAGCCACACGGGGCAACCTGCGGAAAGGTGAGGGAGAACAATGATGATGAGAATTGGCATTGTGTCCTGCGTGGTCGTCCTCCTCGGCGGCACAGCCATCGCGCAGGATGTCACCCCGGAGCCTGGACTGGAGTTGAATGCCGCTAGAGCCGAACTGGGTAAGCGGCTGTTCTACGACACGCGTCTCTCCGGCGACACGTCACTGTCCTGTGCGAGCTGCCATCAGCCCGACAAGGCATTCACCGACGGCGCGGCGCTCTCCGCCGCGTATACCGGTGCGGCGCATTTCCGGAACACGCCCACGCTCGCCAACGCGGGTTTTCGCGATGCGTGGCTGCACGACGGCCGTCTGGGAACCAACCTCAACGACGTTGCGCGGGAGATGATCACCGAGACCTACTTGATGAACATGGACATGCGGATCATGCAGGAGCGCCTGAAGCAGGATCCGATCTATGTGGAAATGTTCGCGACTGCCGGCATGTCGGAGCCGTCGAACGGCGGCGCCCGCAACGCGCTGATGGATTTCGTCAAGACCATCCAGTCGCGCAACGCGCCGATCGACACAGGCGAGATGTCTGCCGCCGCGCAACGAGGCCAGGGCATCTTCGAGGGAAAGGGCGGATGTGCAAGCTGCCATGCCGGCGTACGGTTCACCGATGATCGGCCGCACAATACCGGCGTGCCCAACAATCCGGAGATCTGGACCGATGCGGAGCGTCACTCGGCCTTCGTGACCTATGCCAAGTTCTTCGGCGTGCCGAACTACATGAACCTGCGCGAGGATCTGGGTGCCTATGTCCGCAATCGTCGCGACGGGACCCGGCGAAGCTTCCTCACGCCGACGCTCCGCGAGCTGACCTGGACTGCGCCATACATGCACAATGGCATCTTCGCGACACTGGAGGAGGTGGTCGACTTCTACGACGCGGGCGGCGGGGACGATCCCTTGAAGGACGAAAGCCTTCGGCCGCTTGGCCTGGTTCCAAGCGAGAAGGACGACCTCATTGCCTTCCTCGAAAGCCTCAGCGGCGACAGCTTTGACACCGAAGCCTATGTCTGGCGAGAGGATGATTACGACTACTCACTGATCGAAAATTGGCGCGACGTGCCGAATTGAGGGAGGCCATGATGACCGCACGCAGCATACTCACCGCAGCGGCGTTGGCAGTGCTCGCCATTCCCGCGCTGGCGCAGGACAACCCCCGGCCCGAGGGTCTCGCACCGTTGGGTCCACCCCCGATCCCGGCCGACAATCCGATGACGCCGGAGAAGATCGCCCTCGGCGAGAAGCTCTTCTTCGATCCGGTGCTTTCAGGCAACTACGCGATGCCCTGCTCGTCCTGCCATCTGCCCGATGCCGGCTGGGCCGTGCAGAGCCCGATCAGCTTCGGATATCCGGGTACGACCCATTGGCGCAACAGCCAGACGGTGATCAATTCGGCCTATTACGGCAAACTGTTCTGGGCCGGCGCTTCCGGTTCGCTGGAGCATCAGGCCCGTTCGGCCGCCCGCGGGGGTGTCGCCGGAAATGGCGAGGACGACATGATGGAGGCACGTCTTGCCTTCATCCCGGAGTACCGCAAGGCATTCCGCGAGGTGTTCGGCGATGACTGGCCGAGCGTCCGCCACGCCTATATGGCGATCGCGGCATATGAGCGTACGCTGGTACAGACCGACACGCCGTTCGACGAATACATGCGTGGCGATGACGACGCGCTGACCGACGAGCAGAAGCGGGGCCTGGAACTGTTTGCCGGAAAGGCGAACTGCATCGCGTGCCACAACGGCCCGCTGCTGACGAACGAGGCCTACTACAACCTCGGCGTCCCGCCCTACGAGGGTTGGGAGACCGACGAACTCGCCCAGATCACCTTCCGCTTCGAACTCTACGCCAAGGGCGTGACCGAAGAGATGTATCGCGCAACGAAGGATGATCCCGGGCTGTATTTCCGGACGAAGCAGAAAGCCGACAAGGGAAAGTTCCGGGTGCCGTCTCTCCGCTACACCGCCTACACCTTTCCCTACATGCACAATGGCATGCTGGAGACGCTTCGCGATGTCGTGACGTTCTACAACGAGGGCGGTGGCGAAAATGAATTCGCCGCGACAAAAACCGGTCTGATCCAGCCTCTTGGGCTCAACGAGACCGAAGTCGACGAACTTGTAGCGTTCTTGGAAAGCCTCAGCGGCGAGGAAATCCTGCCGGAAGAGCCGGAAACTCCGGAGATGCAGCCGTTGCCGGTCGCTCAGAACTGACGAGGAGCAGGAAAATGAAGAACGTTGATCCGAAAATCCTCGCAGCCATCAATGGCAACAACGGAGAAGCCGAGAAGGCGGGCACGCGCCGCTGCCTCATGAACCGGCGCCAGTTCCTCCTGACAGGAGGAATCGCCACGACGGTCGTGATGGTCGGCATCCCTGGCCTCGCCCAGGCCCAGACACCGGCTGCTGTCTCGACATATCCGCGCAAGCTCATCGCGAAGCTGAGCGAACTCGAAACGGACGTGCCTTTCGATTTCGAATACCCGGACGAGGGCGAATACGCGGAATCGATCCTCGTCAAGCTCGGCCGCGAGGCCGGTGGCGGCATTGGCCCCGAGAAGGACGTCGTTGCCTTCAACTACACCTGCACCCATCAGGGCGGCCCCCTGCAAGGAACCTATCAGGCCGCCGATAAGGCGCTTGGCCCTTGCCCGCTGCATCTAACGACTTTCGACCTGACCCGGCATGGCATCTTCATCGCCGGACAAGCCTATCAGTCGCTGCCGCAGGTGCTGCTGGAACTCGATGGCGACGATATCTACGCCGTCGGCATGTTCGGCCTGATCTACGGCCGCTTCGACAATCTGCAGGGCTGAGGAGGAACACGAGATGTCCACACCCTATTACGTCCCGGAAACCTCCGTTCCGCTGCCGCCCCCCGATGCGGATGTGGTTTCAACGGCATGCGACTATTGCATCGTCGCCTGCGGCTACAAGGTTTATCGCTGGCCTGTTGCCGGCGGCCGCAACGGCGGTCCAAAGGCCGAGGAAAACGCCTTCGGCGAAGATTTTCCGGTCGCTCCGCTCGGTGCGTGGGTTGCGCCGAACCAGCACAACATCGTGCTGCACAATGGCGAGCCGCACCACGTGGTGATCATTCCCGACAAGGAGACCGAATTCGTCAACTACTCGGGCAATTCGTCGATTCGTGGCGGCGCCATCGCCCAGAAGGTTTACAATCCACAAACGCCGACCCGCGACCGGCTGAAATCGCCAATGGTTCGGATGTTCGGTGTGCTGATGCCCGTGACCTGGGATTTCGCATTGGATATCGCAGCCGAGGTGGGCAATCACGTGCTGGAGAAGCACGGCACGAACGCCTACGGCGTCAAGACATTCTCCTATGGCTATATGGAGAACACCTATGCGATCACGAAATATGCGCTTCGTCATGTGCGCACGGCGAACTTCACCTTTCACGACACGCCTTCGGACGTGACGTCGACCCCCGGTTTCCGGGATGCCGGCTTCGACAATTTCGGACCGAGCTATGACGACTGGGCCGATGCGGACACGCTTTTGATGTGTGGCACGGACCCCTACGAATCGAAAACCATTCTCTTCACCGATTTCATCATGCCGGCGATCCAGAATGGACAGAAGACAATCTTCCTGCTGCCGCGCCGGACTTCCGGGACGGCCTTTGCTGAGAAGAATGGCGGCATGGTCATCGACATCCAGCCCGGCACCGATTTGCCGGTGGTGCTCGCTATCGCGCGGGTGATCGTCGAGAACGGCTGGGAAGACCGGGAGTGGATCCAGAAATGGGTCAACAATAAATGGGAAAGCTCGTCCGGTTTCGGCCAGGGCACGCGCAACACGCCGTGGCAATGGCGCACGACTTGGGGCAAGTTCCAGACCGCCGGCTTCGATGACTGGAAGGAGTGGCTTCTCGCCCAGGATTATTCGGTGCCGGAGAAGGCTGCTGAAATTGCGCAGATCGACGTTCAGAAGATCTACACCGCAGCGGAGTGGATGGCAAAGCCCCGCGAGGATGGCTCGCGTCCCAAGACCTCCATCATGATCGAAAAAGGCTTTTACTGGTCGAATAACACCGGCAACACGCAAGCCATTTCGGCGCTCGGGATCACCGTCGGGGCGGGAGGCCGGCCCGGTCAGGTGATTGGCCGCGCCGGCGGCCACCAGCGCGGCGGTCTGCGCGGAGGCAGCTATCCGCGCAACAAGTCGCCCGAAAAGCTGCCCGGCCGGCGCCGCCGCGCGATGGACACCGACCGCTACCTGATGTCGGGCCACACGCGGCTGGCCCATGTCATCGGCACCACCTGGGTGCAGGCGATGTGCGGATCGCAATCGCTTCAGGCCAAGTTCGACGAGCTGACGACACGCAATCCGCATCAGGTAATGAGCTTCGACAGGCAGGACATCGTCGACACCCTCAAGCGGCGCGCGGATTCTGGCGGCATGGTAGTCTGGAACCAGGACATCTATCTGGTCGACCCGATCGGCGCGCGATATGCCGATATCATCTTCCCCGCATCGGGATGGGGCGAGGAAACCTTTACCCGGGCCAATGGCGAACGCCGCATTCGGCTCTATCCAAAGTTCTACGATGCGCCCGGCGAGGCGAAACCCGATTGGTGGATCATCGCCCAGCTCGCAAGAAAAATGGGTTTCGAGGGTTTTGACTGGCAGAACTCGAACGATGTGCTGGAGGAAGGTGCTCGCCATTCTCGTGGCAGCCGTAAGGACTTCAACATGGTCAAGGTGGCGGCCCAGCGCGAGGGCAGAACTCTGCACGAGAAACTTGGCGAGTTCGGCACCAATGGCATCCAGGGGCCGGTGCTCATGGACATCGACGGCAATCTTGTCGAGACGAAGCGCCTCCACGACGTTGATCGCGTGTTGCCAGACATCGGTCCGGTCGGGGCGACCGTGTTCAACAAGAAGCTGACGCATTTCAACAGCCAGACGGGGAAGTGCAATATCCAGAAGGCGCCTTGGGACCTGTTCTCGAGCTACTGGGAATGGCTGCGTCCCCGCGAGGACGAGATCTGGATCAGTTCGGGGCGTATCAACGAGCGGTGGCAATCCGGCTACGATGACCGTCGACGGCCCTATATCGTTCAGCGCTGGCCGGAAAACTGGATCGAGTTGCATCCCTCGGTCGCCGAGGCGCGCGGCATCGAAAGCGGCGATTATGTGCAGGTCTACTCGGATCGGATTCCGGTTCAGAAGGACACGATTATCGGAGTGGAGGACAGCGACTTTGATTTCGCCTCGCTCATGAAGAACGGGCATATCGAGCTGACGCGCGCATCGATCACTGCGGTGGCGATCGTCACACCGGCGGTCAAGGAGAACCTCGGCTATATGGACTTCCTGCATACCTCCCAGCCGGCCAACGCGCTTGCGGGCCGCGTCGTCGACTGGATCAGCGGCAACTACAACTACAAAATGGGCGTCGGAAAAGTGCGGAAGATGGGCGAAAGCCCGTACAAGACGCAGTTCCGCTCCATGTCGTTCGCCCGCCGCGACATAGCCTGAAGCAAACCCGGTCGTCTGGCACTTTCTGGCGGTCGGCCGCATGCGGAAACCTTGGGGAACGCCAATGCAAGCGCAAACTGACCACGTGAGGGAGGACATCTCTCTTGTCACTGCGCTGTCGCGATATCTGGACAGCGATAATGAAGTCTTGCGCTCCGCTGCAATCCGTGCGGTCGCGACGCTCGATGGCGATCCGGACGCCCGTAGACTCCTGTTGCTGGAGGCGTTGCTCGACCCGGATCCCGATATCCGCGGCGATGCAATGGAAGGACTTCGGGGCATTGCCTTGCGCGACGACGCCGAAACGATCCGGCGGTCGCTAGAGGGAGACCCGGACCGCGAGGTGAAGTTGGACGCGATTGATCTCCTTACGCAAATCGGAGACCTCGGCTCGACGGACCTGCTCCGCGCGCTCGTTCGATCGAGCAGTGATGATCGCGTCGCATGGGAGGCGGAAGGCAGCGATTGGGAGGATTGGCTGGACATCCAGATTGCGTCGATCGCCGCGCTCGGTGCGCTCGGTGTGACGGAGGCGATCGAGGATCTCCTGGCCGCGAGGGACGATGAGTGCGGGCAGACGCTCGACGTGCAGGTGTTTCGCGCCTTGGCCACCATGGGTGCGGAGGGAACCGAAAGATTATTGATGCTGATGGATCAGGAGAGCGGATTGGGCAGGAGACGGGTTCTCGATTCCCTCGCCAGCGCCGATCCGGACGCGCTGCTCCGGCATCTCGAGACATTGCTGTCCTCAGCTGATGCACAACTGCGCGGCATGGCTGTGCCGCTGCTCGATCCCGACGATTCTCGCGCAAGGGCGCTCGTGGTCGACGACCCCGATCCGGATGTACGCCGCCTGTCGATCTGCCATTTCGCACCGGTGCAACCGGACCTCGCCATCATAGGCCTTTCTGACGCTTCTGAAACGGTTCAGGCGGAGGCGCTCGATCATCTTTCCCGGCCAATCACGTCGGAACTCCACGAAGCGCTTGTCGACAACATGCTGGCCTGGCTGCAAAACGGCGGGTCTGCGCTCGCAACTACGACGGCGCGTAATCTGCCGCTCTATGCACCGAACCGGGCAGAGGGGCCGCTGCTGGGCTTGATCGAGGACACGGGTCGGCCGCTGGAAGCACGCCTTGCCGCCGTGGCCTCGCTGGCGGCCGTCCATCCGGCCGTCGCGACGTCTCGATACGGCGCGCTGCTTGCGAACCCCGCACAACAAGTTCGGGTCGCCTCCCTCGTCGCACTGCGGGACCGTGCGGAGGCGGGGGACATGGAGGCGCTGACGGTTCTCCACGAGGCGATCGCTGGTACGCTGCCGCTGCCCGACCGGCCCACGCGGGAAAGGCCGGAACAAGGTGGCCCCGATCTCGCGTTGCCCAAGGGTGAAGGCCCTGGCGTACGGCGTATCCGCATCACGCCGGATGGTGACATTGTCGAGGATGCGGGCAGGGATCCGGAAGCAGCGTCCACACTTGACGCAATCCTTGACGAGCAGGAGGGTGGTTCCGAGCCTGAGCTCGCTGAGAACACTCCGGAAGAAGCCGGCGGGAAGCGACGCAAACGCCGGCCGGTCGAGGGACCCGATGAAATCGCCGAGAGCGTCGCGCTCGACGCGATGCGGCTGTGCGCCGGATTGGGCGTCGACCCGATTGGCGCGGCCATCCTTTCTCGCTGCCTCGACCCGGTCACCGAAATTCGGTTGACGGCCTGGGTAGCACTCTCGTCCTTTTGCCAGGTCGCAGGAAAATATCCGGAGGCGATGGCCGCTGCTCAGGCTGCCTTCTCCGACCCCGAACCCGGGATCCGGCTGGCCGCTTTCTCTATCCTGACTTTAGGGGATTTAGCTCCCGACGTATTGGCGGCGGCAATCAAGGACAGCGACGCGCTTGTTCGCGCAGCGGCCATACGCCACCTTCCTGGGGAAATGGCAGTGGAACTGATCGCCGACGATGCGCTTGCCGTTCGCATGGCCGCCTGCGAGGCCATTCTTTCGTTCGGTTCGGATGCCATGATCGGTGCGGCGGTCAACCGGTTGCTGACAGCCGAACGAGCCGACGCGCTTTCAATTGTATTGGCCGATGCCCCGCATGCCCTGCGAATGGCGGCGATCACCCTCTCAGACGCGCATCTTTCGCCGCGCAAGGCGCTCGTGATCCTGCAAGCTCTTGCGAACCGCGCATCGGTGCGCAACGCTGACGGTCGGCCCCGCGCTGAACCGGCTCTGTCGTGAACATCGTCTTTGTCAGTGCGCCCCCCAAGGGCGACAACGATCTGCTGCTGTCGCGCTTTGCCGATTGCGTTGCGGCCAGGGGGATCAGGGCTTGTGGCATTGTGCAAAACAATGTTGAGCGCTGTGACCGTCTGCCGTGCGACATGGAGGCGAAGGTCCTGCCGGACGGTCCGCGTCTTCGCATTTCGCAGTCACTCGGCAGGGGCGCGCGCGGCTGCCGGCTCGACTCGGGCGCGCTGGAAGAGGCGGTTGGCCTTGTTAGCACGCATATTCAAGGAGGTGCTGACCTTCTTATTGTGAACAAGTTCGGCAAGCACGAGGCCGCCGGACGTGGCATGCGCGAAGTCATTGGCGAAGCGTTGTCGCGCGATATTCCGGTCATTGTCGGCCTCAATCCGCTCAATGCGGCCCCCTTCATCGAATTCACCGGTGGCGAGGCTGTCGGACTGCCTGCCGATCTCGGTGCATTGATGGCTTGGGTGGAAAGCGTGGTCTCGCAAGAGGAGCGACACGGAGAGCTGGCATAATGGTCGAATGCACCGCAATCGAAATGCTGTATCCAAGCGACCGTATCGGGGTTCGAATCCCCCTCTCCGCCACGCTCTGCAACGCGACGTTGAAGGCGAGCACGGTGGACATCCTGTTCTAGCTCCGCATTTCGCCGATTCACAGCCCTTGCAAACTCCCGGGAAATGGAAAAGAGATGCGCAATGCTCGTCTCGCGGGTTCACCGATTCATTTCTCCGCTCAACACCCGTATCCCGGTCGACGGGGATATGCTTCCACTGTGGAAGCTCGAGCTGTACAGCCTGAACCGTGCGTTCTGCGGCGCGCTGCTCGTAGCGCTTCCTTTGCTGTACACGATGGAAATGTGGGACCGCCCACGGCTTCTCCCGGGATGGCTGGTGGTCTTATGGATGATCTTTGGCGTGTTTCTTTGCGCCGCATTTTTCCTCTTTTCCGGTTTTAGGAAGGAAAACCTCAAGCGGTCTGTCGTACTTGATGGCGTGACTTCGATGGGTGTCGGGATCTTTGCCAGCGCGATGACGCTGCTTCTTATCGGACGTTATCAGTGGGGGGAATCACTCGACATCATCGCGCGCCTTGTGGCTCTGGAGTCCGTGCCTACGGGGATGGGCGCGAGCGTAGCGATCTCGCAACTCGGCGGGCGTGGCGCCGTGGCCCGGTCGAACCCGGCATCTCGCATTAATCCCGATCTCAGGGCGCTGCTTGCCACTTTTTTAGGGGCGTTGCTGTTCTCGTTCAATATTGCGCCGACGGTGGAACATCAGGTCATCGCGCAATCGGTGGGTGGGTGGCACGTTGCCGGTATCGCCCTCTTTTCACTCATAACATCATGGCTTCTGGTCTTTCACACCCGGACCGAAGGTGTGAGCGGCGACGAACGCGTCGCGCTAACCGACACATTTTCCAGCACCATCTTCAGTTACCTCAGCGCCCTCATTGCCTCCTACGCGATGCTATGGCTCTTCGGCTATCTGACTCCCGGCATGCCCCTGCACCTCCAGGTCGTTCACACAATCATTCTCGGCTACGCCGCTACCCTTGGGGGCGCCGCGGGCCGGATACTTCTATGACGCGGGAACATCTCAGATGAGCAAGACGGACAGCGACCATGACGATGGCGACGAAAAGGTGCATGACGACCCCCCCACCATAGTTGAATGGGTCACCCGATTGGCCGCTGCCGTGCTGGTGATCGGGTTATTCGGGTATCTTCTCTGGCATGCGACCGATTTGAACAAGCCGGCGGCGTTCGACTTCACGGTGGAGGGGGACAAGGCTGAGCGTATGGGGACCGTTTGGCGCACGCCAGTCACAGTAACGAACACGGGTGATGAGGGGGTGAAAGAGCTCAAGATTTCTGCCGACGTTCCTGGGGTGAAGCAAACCTACACCTTGCTCGTGTCCCAGATCGGTCCCGGCGAACGTTACGATTTCACACTCTTCCTGCAAGACGATCCGCGCGAACTTCCACCGGTGTTCCGGGTGGAGTCGCACCAGTAGAGGGCACCGATGCTCGGAGCCGGAAGAGGCCGGCCGGACCTTGCTCCTTTCAGGCGAGACGGCTCTCCAGCAGACCGCCGCTGCCGCTGAGGATCGGATAGGCCACGGTCGCCAGCAGCGAATTGATTTCCTTGAGCGCCCTCACGATCTCGAGATGCATGTTGCTCGTCTCGATGCTCGACACCTCGCCCGACTGAAGCCGCCGAAGATGCCTCTCGTGGCTGCTCCTTTCGAGCCGGCGCATCTGTTCCTTTTCCTTGACGAGCTGCCGGGCCGAATCGAGGTCGCCCGAAATCAGGACATTGAGCGCCAATTGCAGGTTCGATGTGACACGGGCGTGAAGCGCGTTCATCTCGCTCCACCCGGCCGGAGAAAACCGCAGACGCCTCGCCATTTTTTCCTCGGCCAAGGGCATCAGCGTCTTGGCGATGATGTCGCCGACATGCTCCAGATTGATCGCGAAATCCGTCAGTTCGACGCCGCGCCGCGCCTCCTCCTCCGACAGTTCACCCCGGTTGACCTCGGCAAGGAACAGCTTGATCTCCGTGTGGGCGCGGTTGACCTCCCGATCGAGTTTGCGGACCATCGCGATCCTGTCGGACGCGCCATGATCGAAAAGGTCCATCACCGGCCGGAACATCCTCTCGACCGTCTCGCCCATGCGCAGCAACTCGCGGGTTGCACTGGCGAGCGCGAGGCTGGGTACATCGATGACGGAACGGTCGAGCGCGCTCGCCGGGCCGGCAAGCCCGGTCATTTCATCCCCGCCTGCCCCGCCCAAAACGGCCGTGGTCAGCCGCGCCATCAAGCCGGCGAGCGGCAGGCTGACGGCGACGAGCACGACATTGAACGCCAGATGCGCGTTGACGAGTTGC
The DNA here is from genome assembly GCF_019966575.1 of Oricola cellulosilytica. GTDB lineage: Bacteria > Pseudomonadota > Alphaproteobacteria > Rhizobiales > Rhizobiaceae > Oricola > Oricola cellulosilytica. The sequence continues at coordinate 436,608 of NZ_JAINFK010000003.1, forward strand.
CGCGCTTCGGTTCCTCCCAGATACTCCATCGGCAACGGAAACAGCTGGATCGCCGCCAGCGCCAGGAGCGCGAACGTCCCGCGGAAGAGGAGGTTGCCAAGGGTAATCCGGCGCGCCTCCAGTCCCAGCCCGCGGGTCAGCCAAACGGCGATTATTCCGCCACCGGCATTCGCACCCAGCACCATCGGAAGCGCGACCTCCAGCGGCAGCAGGCCTTGTTGGGCGAAGGAGACCAGCAGCAACACCGCCGCCACCGACGAATGAAACAGCCAGGTGGCGAGCGCGGCGACGGCAAATGACGTGATCGGGTCGTTGCTGAGATAGCCCGTGATCTGAGGCAGGATCTCGCTATGGCGCAGCGGCTCCGTGGAGCTGGCAATCATCTGGAGCGCTATCAGTATGAAGGCGATGCCAAGCAGAATGCGCCCGATCTGGCGAATCTGGCGGCCCTCGAACTTCAGGAACATCGTCGCGCCGACCAGCAGCAGCACCGGCACCAGCGCCGACAGATCGATCGAGAGGATCTGCACGACGAGGGCCGAGCCGAGATCGGCGCCGATCAGCGTCGCGATTCCCGCGGGCAGCGGCAGGATCCCGCTCGCCGCGAAACCGGCGGCCAAGACCCCCACGGCCGTCGAGCTCTGCAGGAAGACCGCGAGGATACATCCGGCCCCGGCAGCCGTGACGTGGGAGCCTGTCGTCTCGCGCAAGGCTTTCTTCAGCGAGGTCCCGTAAGCGCGCTCGACGCCCGTGCGCACCATTCGCACGGCCCAAAGCAGCAGCATCACCGCAGCGGCAAGATTGAGCAGAAGAACTGTCGGGTGCATTTATTTCTCCGGCCGACGGCAGACCAATGAAAACCGGCGGGCGCCAGGGAGAAGCAATGAAATCCCCTTTCCGCACGGTTTGCAACTTGGATCGGTACACCCCGGGGATTCGTCATCCCAAGGGCAGCCGGGTTTCCGGAACCGACGGACGAATTCTAGAAGAACGCCTGCAGACCGGTTTGCGCGCGGCCAAGGATCAGAGCGTGCACGTCGTGCGTTCCCTCGTAGGTGTTGACCGTTTCGAGGTTCTGCGCGTGCCGCATGACGTGGTATTCGGCCATGATGCCGTTGCCCCCGTGCATGTCGCGTGCCGCGCGGGCGATGTCTAGCGCCTTGCCGCAATTGTTGCGCTTGACGAGGCTGATCGCTTCCGGAGCGGCGGTGCCTTCATCCATCATCCGTCCGACCCGCAGCGAAGCCTGCAGCCCCAGCGTGATCTCGGTCTGCATGTCGGCGAGTTTTTTCTGGTAGAGCTGCGTCTGCGCGAGAGGCCGGCCGAACTGCATGCGTTCGAGCCCGTATTGCCGGGCTCTCCGCCAGCAGTCCTCGGCCGCGCCCATTGCGCCCCACGAGATACCGTAGCGGGCCCGGTTGAGGCACCCGAACGGGCCCTTCAGTCCTTCCACGTTCGGCAACAGCGCGTCATCCCCGACCTCGACGCCATCCATGACGATTTCGCCGGTGACCGAGGCGCGAAGAGACAGTTTTCCGCCGATCTTCGGAGCGCTCAGACCCTTCATGCCCTTTTCGAGGACGAAACCGCGGATCTTGCCGTCATGCGCATCGGATTTCGCCCAGACGACGAACACGTCCGCGACCGGACTGTTGGAGATCCACATTTTCGCGCCGCTGAGGCGGTAGCCTCCGTCGATTTTCTGGGCGCGGGTCTTCATCCCGCCCGGATCCGATCCGGCGTCGGGTTCGGTCAGGCCGAAGCAGCCGATCCACTCGCCCGCCGCGAGCTTGGGCAGATATCTCTTGCGCTGCGCATCGGAGCCGTAGGCGTGGATCGGGTACATGACGAGCGATGACTGGACGCTCATCATCGAGCGGTAGCCGGAATCGACGCGTTCGACCTCTCGGGCGACAAGGCCGTAGGCAACATAGGATGCGCCGATACCGCCATACTCCTCGGGTATGGTGACGCCGAGCAGACCCATACCGCCCATCTCGGCAAATATTTCCGGTTCGACAGTTTCCTTCAGATAGGCGTCGGTGACGCGCGGAAGAAGCTTCTCCGCCGCATAGGCGGCCGCACTGTCCGCGATCATCCGTTCGTCTTCGCTGAGCTGCTCGGCCAGCCGGAACGGATCCTCCCAGTCGAAATCGGAGAGCGTGGGGCCATGACCGGCCTTGTGGTCTTGCAACATCTTTCAGCTCCATCGAGAAAGCCACCGGTACAATAGGCAACTTTCAGTTCCTGCGTGCAAGCGGCAAAGGCTCTGTTTGCGCCGCACAATGCATTTGGATATGTAACGGCTTCAACACGCGTTGACCGGGGGCCGTCTCTTGCCAATCTCGAAAATTCTCGTCGCCAATCGATCGGAAATCGCCATTCGGGTGTTCCGGGCAGCCAACGAACTCGGCATCCAGACGGTGGCGGTCTGGGCCGAGGAGGACAAGCTTGCTCTGCACCGCTTCAAGGCCGACGAGAGCTATCAGGTCGGACGCGGACCGCATCTCGACCGCGATCTCGGCCCGATCGAAAGCTATCTGTCGATCGAGGAGATCCTTCGGGTCGCGCGCCAGTCGGGGGCGGACGCCATTCACCCAGGTTATGGTCTTCTCTCCGAAAGTCCTGAATTCGTGGAGGCGTGCGCGGAAGCGGGCGTGACCTTCATCGGCCCGAAGCCGGGAACCATGCGGTCGCTGGGCAACAAGGTCGCGGCCCGCAATTTGGCCATTTCCGCCGGGGTGCCGGTCGTGCCCGCCACCGAACCGTTGCCCGACGACATCGCGGCGGTAAAGAAACTGGCCGCCGAAATCGGCTACCCCGTGATGCTCAAGGCCTCGTGGGGCGGCGGTGGCCGTGGCATGCGCGCGATCCGGTCCGAAAAGGAGATCGAGCGGGAAGTCGTCGAGGCGAAACGCGAGGCGATGGCCGCCTTCGGCAAGGATGAGGTTTATCTCGAGAAGCTGGTCGAACGGGCGCGCCACGTGGAAGTGCAGATTCTCGGCGACACCCATGGCAACCAGGTCCACCTGTTCGAGCGCGACTGTTCGATCCAGCGCCGCAACCAGAAGGTCGTCGAGCGGGCGCCGGCCCCCTATTTCGATGACGCGCAGCGCGCCGAGCTTGCCGGTTATGCGCTGAAGATCGCGAAGAAAACCGACTATATCGGCGCCGGTACCGTCGAGTTCCTGATGGATGCCGACACCGGCAAATTCTACTTCATCGAGGTCAATCCGCGGATCCAGGTCGAGCACACGGTGACCGAGGAGGTCACCGGGATCGATATCGTCAAGGCGCAGATCCACATTCTGGATGGCGCGGCGATCGGCAAACCGGAATCGGGCGTTCCGGCACAAGGCGATATCAAGCTCAATGGCCACTCCTTGCAGTGCCGGATCACGACCGAGGATCCGGAGCAGAATTTTATCCCGGATTACGGACGCATTACCGCCTATCGCGGGGCGACGGGCTTCGGCATCCGGCTCGATGGCGGCACGGCCTATTCAGGCGCGGTCATCACCCGGTTCTACGATCCGCTTCTGGAGAAAGTAACTGCCTGGGCGCCGACGCCGGAGGAGGCGATTAAACGGATGGACCGTGCGCTGCGGGAGTTCCGTATCCGCGGCGTGGCGACCAATCTGACGTTTCTGGAAGCGATCATCAGTCATCCGAAGTTTCACGACAATTCATACACGACGAAGTTCATCGACACGACGCCCGAACTGTTTGCCCAGGTGAAGCGGCAGGATCGCGCAACGAAGCTGCTGACCTATCTGGCCGACGTCACGGTCAACGGACATCCGGAAACCAAGGACCGACCGCGGCCGCCGGCGGATGCGGCGAGGCCACACGTGCCGTGGGTCGGCATTCCCATTCCCGAGGGAGGGACGAAGCGTCGGCTCGACGAACTCGGCCCGGCCGGCTTCGCCAAATGGCTGCGCGAGCAAAAACAGGTGCTGGTCACCGACACGACCATGCGAGACGGTCACCAGAGCCTGTTGGCGACGCGCATGCGGACCGCCGATATCGTCGCGATCGCGGGAACCTACGCGCGGGCGCTTCCCGAACTCCTGTCGCTGGAATGCTGGGGCGGCGCCACCTTCGATGTGGCCATGCGGTTTCTTACCGAAGATCCGTGGGAGCGTCTCGCCGGCATTCGCGAGCAGGCTCCCAACATCCTGCTGCAAATGCTGCTGCGCGGCGCCAATGGCGTCGGCTACACCAACTATCCGGACAATGTGGTCAAGCACTTCGTCCGCCAGGCCGCTGAGGGCGGCATCGACCTGTTCCGCGTCTTCGACTGCCTCAACTGGGTCGACAACATGCGCGTTGCGATGGACGCGGTGTGCGAAGAGAACCATATCTGCGAGGCGACCATCTGCTACACGGGCGATATCCTAAACTCCGCGCGCCCCAAATACGACCTCAAATATTATATCGATCTGGCCCGCGAACTGGAAGCGGCCGGTGCCCATATGCTTGCGGTCAAGGACATGGCGGGCCTGCTCAAGCCGGAGGCCGCGCGCCAACTCTTCAAGGCATTGCGGGATTCGACCGATCTTCCGATTCACTTCCACACCCACGACACCTCCGGCATTTCCGCGGCGACGGTGCTCGCTGCGGTGGAATCCGGCGTCGACGCGATCGACGCGGCCATGGATGCGCTCTCCGGCAACACCTCGCAGCCGTGCCTTGGCTCGATTGTCGAGGCGCTGGCGGGCACAGAGCGCGATCCTGGCCTTGATACCGAATGGATCCGCAAGATCTCCTTCTATTGGGAGGCTGTGCGCGGCCAGTATGCCGCCTTCGAGAACATCTCGCAGTCCCCGGCCTCGGAAGTCTATCTCCACGAGATGCCCGGCGGTCAGTTCACCAACCTGAAGGAGCAGGCCCGAGCGCTCGGACTGCAGACGCGCTGGCACGAGGTCGCGCGCGCCTATCACGACGTCAACATGATGTTCGGCGACATCGTCAAGGTGACGCCCTCCTCGAAGGTGGTTGGCGACATGGCATTGATGATGGTCAGCCAGGACCTTAGCGTCGAAGACGTGAAGGACCCGGACAGGGATATCTCCTTCCCGGATTCGGTCGTGTCGATGATGCGCGGGGATCTCGGCCAGCCGCCTTCGGGGTGGCCGAAGGCAATCCAGAAAAAGGTCCTGAAGGGGGAGAAGGCTTACACCGATGTTCCAGGCTCTCTTTTACCCCCGGCCGATCTAGCCGAAAAGCGAAAGGAGATCGAACAGGTCGTCGAGCGCAAGGTGAGCGAGTTCGAACTCGCCTCTTACCTGATGTACCCGAAGGTCTTCACGGATTTCGCACGCGCACAGGCCATGTACGGACCGGTCAGCGCTCTTTCCACGCCGGTGTACTTTTACGGGCTGGAGCCGGGGGAAGAGGTGTTTGTCGAGATCGAAAAAGGCAAGACGCTCGTCATGCGCTGCCTTGCCGTCGGCGAGACCGACGAAAAGGGGATGGTCACGGTATTCTTCGAGCTGAATGGCCAGCCGCGCCGCATCAAGGTACCGGATCGGGCGCATGGCGCTTCGGGAGGCTTGGTCCGTCGGAAGGCGGAGGCGGGCAACGAAGCGCAGGTTGGCGCGCCGATGCCCGGCGTCATCTCGACGGTCGCCGTTTCGTCAGGCCAGCAGGTCAAATCAGGCGACGTGCTGGTGTCCATCGAAGCGATGAAGATGGAAACTGCAATCCATGCGGAGCGCGACGGAACGATCGCCGACGTTCTGGTGAAGGCCGGCGATCAGATTGATGCAAAGGACCTGCTGATTCTTTACGGATAGATCACTCGCGTCAGATAGCGCCGATCAGCATCAGAATGATCACGATGACGAGGATTGTGCCGACAATGCCGAGCGGGGCGTTGCCGAAGCGGCCGCGCGCCGGAATTGCGCCGAGAAGAAGCAGGATAAGAATAATTACGAGAATTGTGCCGAGCGTCATGGCCGTCCCTTTCCGTTAAATCTTTTCGCTAAACGCGGCGATCACATTTCCGTTCCCTGATCAACAACCGGCGCCGCGACGTCATCAGCGGCGAAGGTTCCGCTTGCTTCTACGTTCATGCACGTTTATGCATGTTCATGCATGATGTGAGATTCGGGAATCGCGAATTGCTGCTTGCGGAAAGACAGGACCTGATCATGGGCCGGCTCGCGGCCGAGGGACGGGTGATTGCTTCCGATCTGGCCGCGGAGTTGCGGGTGTCGGAAGATACTATCCGGCGCGATCTCCGGGAAATGGCCGCAAGGGGTTTATGCGACCGGGTCTATGGCGGCGCATTGCCCGTCACCGGAAGGGCTGGTTCGCTGTCCGAGCGTACGGGCATTGACACAGCCGGAAAGGCGGCGCTGGCTTGTGCAGCGGTGCAGTGGGTGGGCGAGAATGCCGTTCTGTTCCTCGACGCCGCCTCCAGCAACCTTGCGATCGCCCAGGCGTTGCCGGAGGGCCGTTCGCTGACTTGCGTCACCAACGCGCCGCGGATCGCTGCCGTGATCGCAGACCGGAAGGACTGCGAGGTGATCGTGATCGGAGGAACGGTGGATCATGAGATCGGTGCGAGCGTGGGGGCACATGCCGTCCGTGAAGCGGCCTTTTTTAGGCCGGATGTCTGTTTTCTGGGGGCATGCGGCGTCGATGCTGCAGCCGGCGTCACCGCGTTTCATGCAGAAGACGCCGAGTTTAAACGCATCATCGCGGCGCGAAGCGGCGCTGTCGTTGTCCCGGTGACGAATGCGAAACTCGGCAGGGCCGCACCCTATTGCGTCATGCCGGTGAGCGAATGTTCCGCCGTCATCGTCGAGCAGGACGCAGCCGAAGCGGCCGTCGCCGCATGCCGGGAGGCCGGCGCGATGATCGAGTTCGCAGGATGAGAGTAGATCGTTCAGGGCCGAGCCCCTCCCAAGGCGCCCGGGACGGCGGGTTCGCGACATCAGGATATTGCAGATGAAGACTACAGAAACGATCGGCGCGGCGGCTGACGCTGCGGGCCCGTTGCGAAATGCCCATCCGCGTCGGATTCGGCAGGCCCGCTGGGCCGTGTCGGCGGCATTTTTCGCGAACGGCTTCGTCGTCGGTCATTGGGCCCCGAAAATCCCGGTCCTGGCCGCAAGGCTCGGCATCACCGAGTCGGTCCTTGGCGCACTGGTGATCATGTTCGGCCTTGGCGCGCTGATATCTTTGCTGGCCGGCGCCGTTCTGACCACGCGTTACGGGTCCGACCGGATTGTCCGCTGGACCTCGCTGATGCTCGCCCCGGCGCTGTTGTTGATCTCGCTCTCGCCCTCGCTTGCGATGACGGCGCTTACCATGCTCTGGCTCGGGATCTTCCTCGGCGCCATGGATGGGGCGATGAACGCCAACGCCGTCAGCGTCGAGAAGGCACGCGGACACGCGATCATGTCTTCCTGCCACGGTTTCTGGAGCCTTGGCGGCCTGACCGGCGCGCCTCTCGGCGGATGGATGCTCGTTCGCTTCGGAGACATCGGCCATTCGGTCGGGGTACTCGTTCTGACCGGAATCATCGTCCTGGCCGCGCAATACTACTATTTGCGGGACGCCAAGGTCATGGCCATCGGCGACGAGGCCGATAGCGACGGCTGGTCGCTCGGCAAGGTTCTGGCGTTGCTACCGACCGGGGCCGGCATTTACATTCTCGGCCTCTGCGCATTCCTGTCATTCGTTCCCGAAGGCTCCATTCTCGACTGGAGCGCGCTTTATCTGGCGCAGGAACACAAGGCTGACATAGCCTATGCCGGTTATGCGTTTGCCGCTTTCTCCGGCACCATGGCGTTGATGCGGTTTCTCGGCGACGGCCTGCGCGAAAGGCTGGGCGATGCAAGAACATTCCTGATTTCGTCGCTGATCGCGAGCGTCGGGTTCGCCATTGCCGGGTTGGGCGCCGCGCTTCCCGTGGTGATCGGTGGCTTCCTCGTCTGCGGCGTCGGATTGGCGAACATGGTGCCGATCGTCTTTTCCGCCGCGGGGCGCTTCAAGGGCGTCGAGCCGGCGATCGGGATCGGCATCGTGACGGCCTTCGGCTATTCCGGCGCGCTGACCGCCCCCGCTGTCCTCGGCTTCGTCGCCGAAAGGACCGGTCTTGCCATTATCTTCGCGGCATTCGCCGTCATCTTGCTGGCGACGGGCCTTCTTTCCCTGTCCCTGCGTTCGCTTCGGGAGTGATCTCTCCCAGGCGGAGCGCAGACAGCCGTTCGGCCAAAAAGTCGTAGACGCGGCGCACCTTGGCGCTGTGCTTCAATTCGCGATGCGAGGTGAGCCAGACAGGCAGCGGTTCAATATCAAAGTCTGCGAAGACGCGGACCAGACCGGGCGATTGAGCGGCGACGAAACGCGGTCCAAAACCGATGCCGGCACCGGCCTTGACCAGCTCCCAGTAGACGACCTGGTGATCGGTGCGGAACCGGAACAGCGACCGGTCGAAGCGTATGCCAAGCCGCATCATGCCGCGCTCGATCAGATCCGAGCGATCATAGCCGATGAGACGGTGGGCGGCCAGGTCCTCCACGGTCTGCGGCGTGCCGTACCGGGCCAGATAGTCGCCGCGGGCATAGGCCCCCATGGCGAAGTCGTTGACCTTGCGGGCAATCAGGTCGTTCTGGGTCGGGCGTACCATGCGCACAGCGATGTCGGCATCGCGGGCGAGCAGGTTTTCGACCGAGTTGGTTGCAACCAGTTCGATCTCCAGCGCCGGCTCCGCCTCCTGCAACTCGATCAGAATGGCGGGCAGTACGTAGTTCGACATGATCTCGCTGGCGGTGATACGGATCACGCCCTCGACGGCGGTCTCGCGCCCGGCCGCAGCCATCGCGAAGGCGGCAGCGCCAGCCTGCATGACGCGGGCCTCCTCGGCAAGCGCCAGGGCATTTGGAGTCGGCGTCATGCCGGCCCGTCCGCGCTCGAACAGAACCAGCCCGGTTCGTGTTTCCATTTCGTCGATGTGACGGCCGAGCGTCGGCTGCGAAATTCCGGTTGTCTCCGCAGCGCCCGAAAGCGTTCCGGCGTCGAGGACGGCGAGAAAGCTCTTGATCAGGTTCCAGTCGAAACGTTTGGCATCCATTCATTTATGAATATCATTGCTCCATGATCATGTATATTCATTCATTTTTGTAATTCCTACACCGTCTGCGGCAAATGACCGATGGAGAGAAAAAATGCAGACGGTGACAATTCTGGGTGCTGCAGGACGCAGTGGCGACGCGGTGGCAAGGGCGTTTCTGAAGGCCGGCTGGCGGGTCCGGGGCGTGGCGCGCGGCGCGAAGGTCTCGACGCTGGCGCCGGGCGTCGAACCGGTGACGGCGGATGCCTTCGACCGCGAGGCGCTGATTCGGGCCTGCGAGGGTGCCGACGTGATCGTGCATGCGCTCAATCCGGCCTACGACAAATGGACCGAAACGGTGATGCCGCTTGCCGAAAACGTCCTCGCGGCGGCGCAGGCGACCGGCGCGACGGTGATGTTTCCCGGCAATATATACAATTTCGGCACCAAAGTCGGATTTGACACTTTCGAAACCATGCCGCCGTCCGGCGACACCGAAAAGGCGCGGCTGCGCATCGCGATGGAAGCGCTCTTCGAGCGCGCGGCGGCGGAGTGCGGCGTGCAGACCATCGTCATTCGGGCTGGCGATTTCTTCGGCGGATCGCGCGCCGAGAGCTGGCTCGACCTGATGATCCTCAGGGACCTGAAGAAGGACCGGTTCGTCTGGCCCGGCCCGTGGGAACTCCCCCACGCGTTCGCCTATTTGCCCGATCTCGCCGAAACCTTTGCGCGAGTGGCCGAGAAGCTGGATCAATGTGCAGCTTTCGAGACCTTTCATTTCCGAGGCTATGCTGTCTCGGGGGCCCGAATGCATGCCGCCGCCGAACGGGCTGTCGGGCGGCCGCTGAAAAGGGCGGGCGTGCCCTGGCCGTTTCTTCGGCTAGTCGGCATCTTCAGCCCCCTTCTGAGAGAAGTGGCAAAGATGTCCTATCTCTGGCGCGTGCCGCACTCGCTTGCCAATGATAAGCTGGAGGCATTTCTCGGAGCGGAGCCGCATCGGCCGTTGCCGGTGGCGCTGCGCGAGGCGATCACCGATCTGGCGCTGGATGGGCGCAGGGGAAAGGAAACCGCCGGTAGCGGTGCGGTTCCAATCCCCTGAGCGGAGGCAACGGAATGTGTGAGCCTTCAGGCACTCACCAAGTTCGTTTGGGGCCCGTATCGATGTGGTAGAAGCCCGATTTGTAGCGCTTGTATCCGCCCACGGCCTTCTGGCTGCGAAGGAATGCCGTCAGACCCTTGGTGCTGGCATGAACGCGAAAATCGACGGCGGCACATGTCAGATGGTAGGACCGCTTCTTGCCTCCCGCCCGTCTGTTCTTTTTCGGACTCCGATAGGTCGAGTTTACGGTAATCGGCCCGAACTTGTTCGCAACCGCTTCCAAGACCCCCTTCAATCGCGAAGGCACGCATTTGGAGGGCGCGTTATAGTGAATTCGGTTGCCGCGGGGAACGGCGGCAAGCTGCAGTTCGCTCATGCCGTCGAAGGGTGAGGGTTCAAGAATATGGTGCGCATGATCCTCGTCGGTGTCGAAAACCGCGACGCTGCGCCAAGGGTTGTCGGGCTTGGCCACGGACGCCCCCGTTGCGAGCGTTACGAATACAGCGCACAACAGGAGAAAAGCGAGCGTCGGCACCGCGCGCCGCACGGCGGAGTGGAAGGAGTTCATGTTCGGTTGTCCCGTTTCATGAACCGGCGAATTCCGCCGGTGATTTCATGATCGGCCGAACCCCTCCCATCCCGGCCATTGCTGGCCCGCCATTAAGAAATCACCTGAAGCCTTTCAAATCACGGATCGAATCCCCTTGTAACATTGGCAGCTGACGTCCGGGCTTGTTCTGGTCGGGGGAAGTCCATGGTCTAATTTACGTTCCGGGGGCAATTTGTATAAACCGCTCCCGTCGGGCCTCGCAGAAAAGACTTTTACGACGACTTTTTTTGTGGATGCTGACCGTTCGACTGTGTTTGTTTTTCGGGGAGGAGCCAGAATGTCCAGTCCAGTTCACCGCGTATTGCCGGAGGCGAAGAAGCGCGCCCTGATCGATGACGACAAGTACCTCAAATGGTACAAGCAAAGCGTCAAGTCACCGGAAAAATTCTGGGCCAAGCACGGCAAGCGTATCGACTGGTTCACGCCGTTTACGAAGGTCAAGAATACATCGTTCAAGGGCAAGGTTTCGATCAAGTGGTTCGAGGACGGAGTGACAAACGTCTCCTACAATTGCATCGACCGCCACTTGAAGAAGCGGGGCGACCAGGTCGCGATCATCTGGGAAGGCGACAATCCCTACGACGACAAGAAAATCACCTACAAGGAACTCCATGAGCACGTTTGCCGCCTCGCCAATGTGTTGAAGTCGAACGGCGTCAAGAAGGGCGACCGAGTCACGATCTATATGCCGATGATCCCCGAAGCGGCCTATGCGATGCTAGCCTGCACGCGGATCGGGGCGGTTCATTCGATCGTTTTCGGCGGTTTTTCGCCGGACGCTCTGGCGGGACGAATCGAGGATTGCGACTCGCGCTTTGTCATCACCGCCGACGAGGGATTGCGCGGCGGCAAGACGATTCCGCTGAAGGCCAATACCGACAAGGCGATCGAGATCGCGGCGCGCGACGGAGCCAAGGTCGACAAGGTCCTGGTCGTCCAGCGTACATCGGCGAAGGTCAACTGGGTCGAGGGCCGGGACCTCTGGTACCATCAGGAAATGGCCAAGGCGAAACCGGAGTGCCCGCCGGCCAAGATGAAGGCGGAGGATCCACTTTTCATTCTCTACACGTCGGGATCGACCGGAAAACCAAAGGGCGTATTGCATACAACGGCCGGCTATCTCGTGTATGCCTCAATGACGCATGAATATGTCTTCGACTATCATCCCGGAGACATTTACTGGTGCACAGCCGATGTCGGATGGGTGACAGGCCATTCCTATATCGTCTACGGGCCGCTGGCCAATGGCGCGACAACCCTGATGTTCGAGGGCGTGCCGAATTATCCGTCCCCGTCGCGCTTCTGGGACGTCGTCGACAAGCACCAGGTCAACATCTTCTACACCGCGCCCACCGCGATCCGAGCATTGATGGGGGCCGGTGACGAACATGTGACGAAATCCTCGCGCAAGTCACTGCGCACGCTTGGTTCCGTCGGCGAACCGATCAATCCCGAAGCCTGGGAATGGTATTACAATGTCGTCGGGGACGGGCGATGCCCGATCGTCGATACGTGGTGGCAGACCGAAACCGGCGGCATACTGATCACGCCGCTTCCGGGCGCTACCAATCTCAAGCCGGGATCCGCCACCCGCCCGTTCTTCGGCGTGCAGCCGCAACTCGTCGACAATGAGGGGAACGTTCTGGAGGGCGCGGCCGACGGCAATCTGTGCATCATCGACTCGTGGCCGGGCCAGATGCGCACGGTTTACGGCGACCACGAGCGATTCATCCAGACCTACTTCTCCACCTACAAGGGCAAGTATTTTACCGGTGACGGCTGCCGGCGCGACGAGGACGGTTATTACTGGATCACGGGCCGCGTCGACGATGTGATCAACGTGTCTGGCCACCGCATGGGCACCGCAGAAGTCGAGTCGGCTCTGGTCAGTCACGATGCGGTGTCCGAGGCGGCGGTCGTCGGTTATCCGCATGACGTCAAGGGACAGGGCATCTACTGCTACGTAACGCTGATGCACGGCAAGGAGCCGAGCGACGACCTTCGCAAGGAACTCGTTGGCCATGTGCGCAGCGAGATAGGCCCGATCGCCTCGCCCGACAAGATCCAGTTCGCGCCCGGCCTGCCAAAGACCCGTTCCGGCAAGATCATGCGGCGCATCCTGCGCAAGATCGCCGAGGACGATTTCGGCTCGCTCGGCGATACCTCGACGCTCGCCGATCCGGCCGTGGTCGACGATCTGGTCGAAAACCGGCAGAACCGGAAGGGGTGAGGACCCCTGAGTTGGAGCAGCGGGGACGGGAGCTTCGGCTCCCGTATGCGTATCAGCGATAAAGATCCCCCCGCGTCGGCGGCAGGCCGCTCGGGCCGCGCCGCTTGTGCGAGACGAGCGTCTGGTAGAGACGGACGCCATTGCGCTCGAACGCGATCGAGCACCCGCCGAGATAGAGCAGCCACAGCCTGGTCTTGACCTCGCCGACCTCGGCCACCGCTGCTTCGTAATTTGCAACGAGCCGGTCGTGCCAATGCTTGCAGGTGCGCTGGTAGTGCTCCCGCAAATCCTCGACGTCATGAACTTCGAAGCCATGCTGTTCTAGGTTCATCACTGTGTTGCCGATATTGTCGAGTTCCCCGCCCGGAAAGATGTATTTCGTCAGCAACGCAAACTCCTCGTTCTTGCGTCGGTTGGCTTTCGCATCCGCCTTGGCGGGCCTGGTGATCGCGTGGTGCAGGAACAGACCATCAGGTTTCAGCACACGTTTCACAGTGCGGTAATAGGTCGGGTAGTTATCGATGCCTATATGCTCCTGGATGCCAATCGCGGCGACCTTGTCGAACGTTCCCTGAACGGTGGCATAATCCGCCAGTTCGAATTTCACGCGGTCATCTATGCCGAGACGTTTCGCCTTTGCGTTGGCATATTCGACCTGCTGGGTGGACAGTGTGACGCCGAGCGTGCTGACGCCGTAATTCTGCGCTGCGTAGCAGGACAAGGCTCCCCAACCGCAGCCGATGTCCAGCATGCGTTCGCCGGGCTTGAGACGGAGTTTCCGGCAGATCAATTCGAGTTTGTCGGCCTGCATCCGGTCGATGTCGTTATCCCAGTCGGTGCAGTAGGCGCACGTGTAGACCATCTCCTTGTCGAGAAACAGCGCATAGAAGGCATTGGAGACATCGTAGTGGTACTGGATGTTCTTTTCGTTCTCGGCGCGGCTTCCGTCGCTCGGAGCCTCGTCGGGTTGTGTTTCCAGCGGCCACGGCTCTCCGCGATCAACGAACCAGAATTTGCGGGCGGTGTTGAACGCGAGCAGCTTGTTGGCCGACCTGCGGATATCGCGCGTGCGCACCTTCGGCTTCTGCTTAACGAGATCGAAGATGCCGCCGTTCCTCAGGTCAACGCGTCGTGCGACCCAGAGGTTGAGAAGTGTTTCCATCTTCGGTCTGCGGGTCATGGCGGCGACCGCGCCTTCATCGGCGATCACCACGGCGAACGCATCAGATGCGAGGTCGTGCGGAACGGTTACGCCGTCCCACAATATGAAACCGAGATCGATCTGCAGGACTTCGCGCATGTGCGCGAGGAGTTTCACGAAGGACTTCAGGCGTCCGGCTCTACCCATCCAGGTCTCCCGTCTGTCAATGAAGCCATTGCAATATACGGCGCGCATCCATGCAAACGCCTTCAGGCCGTCGCAAGCAACAAACAACTGTCTTTGATCGCCCGGGGCTTGGCGTTTGGGATGAACCTTCCCATATTCACCATGTGTTCAACAAGCGAGAGGAGGTGATCCGATGTCGAGTGGTTCTATGGTGCCGGGGCGGTCTTTGCGGATCTTCAACCGTCGGAGCAGCCTCTGACGCGTCGAGAGATCTGTGCAACCGGATAGTGCGTCAACCGCGATCCAGATTGACGACCAGCCGGACGCCGGAATTGCGAAGGCCGCCCAAAAGGCGGCCTTCTTCGCTCCTGCGGGCGAAACGCCCAGAACTCAATTGACCAGCCGCAATCCCTTTATATCCTCTGCGATCGACACGAACGCCTCTTCCAGTCCGGCCTCGTCGGTGGCCGAGTAGTAATAGGTGTTGGACGCAGTGTTGGTCGAAGCGCATTCCTTCATCATCATCTCAGCTTCGACTTCCGCGCTGAAGGCAATCGAGTAGACATTGATGCCATTTGCCTTCATCTGATCGCATATGCGTTTCGCGTATCGCTCGGACTTGACGGTCTGATCGCAGAATCTCGACGTGGTGCCATGGAAGTTGAACGCGCCGTCAGTCATGATGATGGCGTATTTGCTCGTGCCGGCGCCCGAATACGGAGCGGCTTGCGATTTCGCCGGCCATGCTGCGTTCCATTTGGGCGAAAGCAGATATTGGGCCCACGCTACACCCACCTGGCCTGCAGTACATCCGCCGGTTCCCAGTGCGTCGATGTTGCTGTTAAGAACGGCTTGCGATTGTTCGAGCGGAACAATGGGCGCGCTCGGGCAATCCCAAGGAAACCGGCCGCCCACCCTGGCAAATGCTTCCGAACCGATCTTCGCTTTCGCCGTTGCGAACGTATCGGTGTATTTTTCCGGGCCCGTACGTTCGTAAGCACACCCTTTCGACCACGTTGTAGTGACGATCTTGTCGATTACCGGGGTGGCATTGACGCCTGCCGAATAGGGAGCAAGTGCGACACGAACACGATCTTTCAACGCTGGATCCAGAAGCAGTGTGGCGATACCGCTCTTTGCAGCTTTCTTGAGGGCGTCGATCTTCCTTGTCGATGTCCCGGAAATCGGGTTCTTCATTGATCCCGTGACATCGAGCGCCATCGCCACTTCAATCGCGTTCTGCGAATACTTTGCCTTCGACGAAACTGCGACGCGCTGTCGGTCGTAACCGAAAATGCCCGTCATGGTCATCGGCATCTGGGTGTGCGCATCGACGGTTAGGGTCCTGGTGGCCTTGTCGATCACGATTGCGTCGATGGTTACGGCGGAAGGATCAAAGTTGCGGCCGTCTAGGTTGGCGTCGAGATAGGCTCTGATCTTTTCGTCCGCGTCCTTCTCCTTGATATCGCCCAGCGTTAACCCCTGGGTGGTCGCCAGCACTGCCGCGTCAACGGCCTGCGAGAGTTTCAACTCCGTCGAAAACATACGAGATACGTCGATTGCCATGCCGCCCGCCATCAGCAACGCTGTGGCGCTGACAGCAAACATCACGCCGAAATTTCCCTGCCGGTCCTGGCGAAACCCTCGTATGCGATCCGGTAATTTGCCCATACTCTGACTCCCAAGCGCGCGCCGCGCCCGGATTGAGTGCGCGCCACACCGATTTGCCGGGAGGCTAAGTCAAACTTCTTTTCCTGTGGTTAAAAGCCCAAAATGACTCCGGCGGTGACGAAACCAGGGTTTATGCCAAGTGATGGCCAACAGGGAAATTTTCCGAAAAATTTGGTGGCTTCCCGCTTAGACGCGGGAACAATAGCTTAGAAATCGACAGCAATCCCCTTTACCTCCCAATCGCCGTAGCGCGCAGGATCCTTGCCTCCACGACCGCCGATTTCGCGCTTGGAGTTTTCGTCCGCAAGACGCTGCTCGCGACGCTGTGCCGCTTCGTCCAGTGCCCGGCGTGCCGCGGGCGTGAGACTGGCGACCGGCGCACCTTCATCATCCGCAGCAGTTTGCGCGGCTTTCGTCTGCGCCTTCTGATCTGAAACCATATCGTTACCTGGGCACCTCGGATTTCCTCCTGGTTGGGAAGGTTGAAAACAGCCACTCTCCGACACACTATATTATGCAATCAAAGCAGGAATCCACTGCTGCGCGTGTTTCGGAGAAATGCACATGAACCTTGTCAAAACGGCAATGCTGATCGCCTTCATGACGGCGCTCTTCATGGGCATCGGCTATTTGATCGGTGGCACGGGCGGAATGATGGTCGCGCTGGCGATCGCCGTCGTCATGAACGCCTTCAGCTACTGGAATTCCGATAAGATGGTTCTGAGGATGCATAATGCGGTGGAGGTGGATCGCCGGTCGGCGCCCGAATATCACGGCATTGTTGAGGCATTGGCCGAACGAGCCGGGCTGCCTATGCCGAAGGTCTATCTGATACAGAGCGATCAGCCCAATGCCTTCGCCACCGGCCGCAACCCGGAAAACGCTGCCGTTGCAGCCACGACCGGCCTCCTTGAACGCCTGAGCCGCGAGGAAGTCGCCGGTGTCATGGCGCATGAACTCGCGCATGTTCAAAACCGCGATACGCTGACGATGACAGTCACGGCAACGCTGGCGGGTGCGATCTCGATGCTCGGCAACTTCGCCTTCTTTTTCGGGGGTTCGCGAGACAACAACAATCCCCTCGGGATAGTCGGCATTCTGCTGGCGATGATCGTCGCTCCCTTCGCGGCGATGATCGTTCAGATGGCGATCAGCCGGACACGCGAATATTCGGCAGACCGCCGCGGTGCGGAAATCTGCGGAAATCCGGAATGGCTTGCCTCGGCGCTCAAAAAAATCGCCGCGGCGGCCGGCCGGCACGTCAATGTCGCCGCCGAACGGAATCCGGCGACCGCCCACATGTTCATCATCAACCCCCTGAACGGACAGCGCGCCGACAACCTCTTTTCCACGCACCCGGACACCGGCAACCGTATCCGGGCTCTGATGGCGCTGGCCGAAGACCTCGACCACGGAGACGGGAACCGGCTCGATACGCCAGCTGCGAAACCCACCGGGCCGGGGTCGTCCGGGATTCCAAGAACCGGCCAGCATAGATGGGGCCGGGGCAAGCCAGATGATCAAGGGCCATGGGGTTGAGTGCGCCCCGAGGCGGCCAAAGCCGGAACTCCCCCAGTAGAGTGAAGAAAGCTGAAACCAAGACCGGAGTATCTTTCGCACGATCGGCTGCCAAGCCGGGCCTAATAGCTCGGAAAACGGCTCACAGGCTTCTGGGAGCTATCCTGGATGCCGGCACGTCGATGGACGGCCTGACCGATGAGAATCACGGTCATCCCCACTACCTCGCGCTTGATGTTCGAGACCGCGCCCTCGTCCGAGCCATTCTTCTGTCCGCGCTGCGCCATCACGGCGATTTGTCGGCCATCGTCGACGGATTCATGGGCAAGCCACTTCCCGCCGGGGCATCGCCCGTACGCCATATACTGGTGGCCGGGCTTGCGCAGATCCTCTTTCTTGACGTTCCCGATCACAGCGCCGCCGATCTGGCCGTGACCGCGGCAAACGATGATCCGCGCACAAGGCGTTTCGGAAAACTTGTAAATGCCCTCCTTCGCCGCGCTTCGCGGGAAAAGGACGAATTGATTGCAGGCATCCGCGAGCGTCCGCGCCGGTCGCCTCCTTGGTTCGCGCAACGGTTGGAAACAATCTACGGACAGGAGACCGCAGCCGCTATCGACGCCCGTCACCGTATCGAGGCACCGATCGACATTACCTTGAAGCGAAGCGAACAGCGCCAAGCGGGACGCTGGGCGGAACGGCTCGGCGCAGTCGTCCTCTCGACCGGAACACTGCGCCTCGAAGGCCGTTCGCACGATGTCGCGTCGCTCAGCGGCTACACTGAGGGTGCATGGTGGGTACAAGATGCGGCAGCGGCGATCCCCGCCCGATTGTTCGGCGACATTTCAGGCAAGCGAGCGCTTGATCTGTGCGCCGCGCCCGGGGGCAAGACGGCGCAGCTTGCCGATGGCGGAGCGCAGGTCACAGCCCTCGATGCCTCCAACAGCCGGCTAAAGCGCCTGCGCGAAAACATGTCGCGGCTGAAGTTGGCTGACGCCCTGGAGACGGTCGCCTCGGACCTGTTTGCGTTCCGGCCGGACGCGCCCTTCGAGAATGTTCTGCTCGATGCGCCCTGCTCCTCGACAGGAACGGTGCGCCGCCATCCGGACGTTCCCTTCACCAAGTCGATGGCGAATGTTGAAAAGCTGGCCAGTCTCCAGGCGCGCATGCTCGACCGTGCCGCCGAATTTGTCGCACCCGGTGGCATGATTATCTTCTCCAACTGCTCTCTCGATTCTCTGGAAGGTGAGGACGTTGCGAGCGCATTTGCCGAGTCTCACCCCGAATTTGAAAGCGTCCCGGTCCTGCCCGAAGAAACACCCGGCTTGTCCGGGTCCACCACACGGCACGGTTTCCTCCGCCTCACCCCGGCGCATCTCGATCTGGGCGCTCACGAACGGAGCGGCGTCGATGGCTTTTTTGCCGCCCGTTTCCGCCGGATATCCGTGCCTTCCTGAGCGGTCGCGATTGTAAAGCGCTGGCAAATCAATATCCTTTGATTCGGCAATGAATGAAGGGGAGGTCCCTTGGGGCGGCCGACACTTTTGGGGGATCCCGGGTACTGGCTGTCCGGCGCGGGTACCTACTGGTCTCTAGTACGGCAACGTATTCAGAAGGGGCCGGTTTTTTCGTGGCGCTTCATCGGCCCTGTCCCGGAGCGCCTCGAGATGGTTCCGCCCGATCTGCGGCCAAGCGATCCGTTGGTCGCGCGCGACATTTACGAGGGAAGATTCTCGCTTGGCGGCCGGGTCATCGAGACCCACGGCGCCTCGCCTTTTGCGGTCGAGCCGCCATCCCCCATATGGGAAGAACGAATTCACGGATTCCGGTGGCTGAGGCACCTGCAGGGCGCCGACAGCGATCTGGCGTCCGCGAACGCGCGTGCGCTCGTCAATGACTGGATGCAGGGTCCTGGACGCAGCCTCTCCGGCCCCGCCTGGAAGCTGGGGGTCACAGCCGCGAGAGTGATTGCCTGGATGCAGTACTCGCGGCTTCTTCTGACAAACAGCGACCACGATTTCTATCGGCGTTTCATGGCTTCGCTTTCCCGGCAGGTCCGTTTTCTGCGGGGCCTATCCCCTTCGATGAATGACGATGTCGAAGCCTTGGCGGTGCGTATTGCCTTGTGCTTCGCATCGCAGGTGCTCCCGACTGCGGGCCGGGTCGAGCGTATGGCGGCACGAAATCTCGAACAGCAACTGCGATTGCAGATTCTCGCCGATGGAGGACACGTCAATCGCTGTCCGGAAACCTTGGCTGAACTCCTGGCCGACCTACTCCCGCTGGCACAGTGCTATGTCAGCGCCTCCAAGCCGGTTCCCCAAGAGATCATTCGCGCAATCGACCGGATGTATCCAGCGCTCCGCTTTTATCGCCACGGTGACGGCCACCTGGCAATGTTTCACGGCGCGGGACACAACAACACGGAGCTGACCGCCGCCGTGCTCCGCCACGACCAGAACGGAGCGCGGCCGATGAGCCACGCCCCCCACTCCGGCTATCAGCGTCTTGCGCTCGGCGACACCGTCATTATCGCCGACACCGGGCTGCCTCCGTCAGGCGTCCATGCCAGTTTCGGTCACGCAAGCTGCCTCGCGTTCGAGATGTCCAGCGGCCGCCAGCGCATCGTCGTCAACAGCGGGGTCGACAGGCTCAATCGGGAGAAATATCGGGCATTGGCGCGCATGACTGCCGCCCACTCGACCGTTGTCGTCGAGGACACGTCTTCTGCCCGGTTCGTCAGGTTCGGCGCTGGACGGCCGGATGAGGCGATGCGATCGGTCGCGGGACCCTCGACCGTTCAGATCGAACGCGACAGTGAAGCCGATGCGCCTGCG
This sequence comes from Oricola cellulosilytica, assembly GCF_019966575.1. Taxonomy (GTDB): domain Bacteria; phylum Pseudomonadota; class Alphaproteobacteria; order Rhizobiales; family Rhizobiaceae; genus Oricola; species Oricola cellulosilytica. The sequence continues at coordinate 456,967 of NZ_JAINFK010000003.1, forward strand.
TTCGTCGCACAGCATGACGGGTATGTGCGGCCGTTCGGGGTTTGGCATGAGCGATCGATGACGCTCCTCGATGGCGGCAAACGGGTTGACGGCCGCGACCGCCTGAAACCTGCAAGGGCGAGCGGCTCGGCCGTGGAGCGCCATTACGACATCCGCTTTCACCTGCATCCAGCCATTCGTCCGGAGATGGTTGGTGTGTCGACCGTGAGGCTGGTGTCCAATCACGGTGAAGTCTGGCATTTCAAGGCAAGTCCCGGTGATGTCGCTATTGAGGACTCTATCCAGTTTTCCGGCGTGGCTGGACCGGTTCGAACCCGGCAAATTGTGGTCTCCGCTACATTCCCGGCTATTCCCACCATCGGCTGGCGGTTTCAGCGCAACTGACGCGCCGCCGGTATACCGTCCTGCGCCAGGTCTCCTGTGGCAAAGACCAGCACGGCGATAGGCACCCCCTCCGGTTCATGTTAGCAGCGGGCGAATATTCCATCCTGCTGTGAGAAATCGCATGACCGTTGCCTCGAAGAAAATTCCCGCGCCGGACCGGGTCGAAATCCGCCGGGCGCTGTTGTCGGTATCGGACAAATCTGGGCTGGTGGATCTCGCCCGGTCGCTGCATGAGGCCGGAGTCGAGCTGGTGTCGACGGGCGGCACCCGCAAGGCGATCGCTGATGCCGGAGTGCCTGTCGTCGACGTGACCACGGTTACGGGCTTTCCGGAAATCATGGATGGCCGCGTCAAGACGCTGCATCCCTCAATCCATGGCGGCCTGCTCGCGGTGCGCGATGACCCGGAGCATCGGCAGGCGATGGCCGACAATGGAATCGACCCCTTCGATCTCGTGGTGATCAATCTATATCCATTCGAGGAGGTGGTGGCCGCCCGTTCCGACTATCCGACGACGATTGAGAATATCGATATCGGGGGTCCGGCGATGGTTAGGGCGGCGGCGAAAAACCACGCCTACGTGACGGTTGTGACCGATCCCGCCGATTATGATGAAGTGCTTGCGATGCTTGCTGCGAACGACGGCGCATCTACCCTCGATATGCGCAAGGCATTCGCCGCCCGCGCCTTTCAAAGAACCGCGAGTTACGACGCGATGATCTCCGCCTTCATGGTGAGAGCCCTCGACCTTCCCGCCACTGGCCGTCACCACGCAGTCGGGGGAACGTTGTCTCTTTCGATGCGCTATGGAGAAAATCCTCATCAAGCGGCAGGTCTCTACCTCACCGGCGAGGTCCGCCCCGGCGCAGCGACCGCGCAGCTGCTGCAGGGCAAGGCCCTTTCCTACAACAATGTCAACGACACGGACGCCGCCTTCGAACTGGTGAGCGAGTTCGATCCGGCGACGCCGTCGGTCGCGATCATCAAACACGCCAACCCCTGCGGCGTCGCGACAGGATCTTCGCTCGCCAAGGCCTACCGCAAGGCGCTCGAATGCGACCAGACATCGGCGTTTGGCGGCATCGTCGCACTCAATGGAACGCTCGATGCCGAGGCCGCACGGCATATCGTCCGTATCTTCACAGAAGTCATCATCGCACCCGACGTGACTGAGGAGGCTGCGGCCATGGTCGCGGCGAAGAAGAACCTTCGTCTTCTGGTAACCGGTGGGTTGGCCGATCCGCGCGAGAAGGGCATGTTAGTGAAATCGGTGGCAGGCGGCTTCTTGGCCCAGGAACGCGATAATTCTGTTATTGACGATCTCGACCTTCGTTGCGTGACCAAGCGCAAGCCAACTGAAGCGGAACTAGATGACCTCAAATTTGCGTTCAGGGTCGCCAAGCATGTGAAGTCCAACGCCATCGTCTATGCGCGCGATGGCGCGACCGTCGGCATTGGCGCCGGTCAGATGAGTCGGATCGATTCAGCCCGCATCGCCGGCCGCAAGGCCGAGGATGCGGCCCAGGCGCTCGGCCTTGGCGAACCGCGAACGCAGGGTTGCGTGGTTGCGTCCGACGCATTCTTTCCGTTCGCTGACGGCCTTCTGAGCGCTGTCGAGGCCGGCGCAACGGCCGTCATCCAGCCCGGTGGTTCAATGCGCGATGAGGAGGTCATCGCCGCCGCCGACGAGCATGGCCTCGCGATGATCTTTACCGGCGTCCGGCATTTCCGTCACTGACTATGCTTTCGAGCGAACAGGGATCAAGAACAGCAATCCGATCACGAACAGGATCAGGATCGGCGTGATACCGATTCGCTGACTACCGGAAATCGTTGTCATCACCCCAACACCCCACGGCGCGAGAAATGCGGTCGCCCGTCCGGAGAGAGCGTAAAGGCCGAACGCTTCGCCCATCCGGTCCGGCTCCGCCTGATCGACCAGCAAGGGCCGTGACGACGCCTGCAAGGCGCCGCCGGCCGCGCCGATCAGGGCTCCCGCACAATAGAAGACAACGTCCGGTGCGACGGAGCCGGCGGCCACCGGGAAGTAAAATATCTCGGCGCTCCCCGTCGACACGACCATGAAGCCTGCCACAATCAGACAGACAATCGAGGTGGTTACAACACGCTTGGTGCCGATCCTGTTGTCCAGCCATCCGCCGAGCAGGCACCCGAAGATGCCGGTGATGCTGGTCAGAATACCGAAGACACCGAGCTGGATGATGCTCCAGCCGAGCACACCCACAGCGTAAATTCCCCCGAATGCGTAGAGCCCGTTCAGGGCGTCGCGGTAGAACATGCTGGAGAGAAGAAACGAGAACAGGCTGCGCTCGCGCGGCAGGTGACGAACCGTCTGCCGGAGTTCGCGCAGTCCGCGCACCACCGCGCCGGCGACCCGCGTGTTCCGCGCCGCATCCGGAGTGAACAGGAATAGCGGAATGATGAAGATTGCGTACCAGAGCGCAGTGAACGGACCGGATGCGCGATCTCCTTCCAGCAACTGCGGGTTCAACCCGAGAACGGGATCGAGCCCAGCGAGGGTCTTTCCGGTTTCCGGACTGGCGACCATTAGCGTCAGCATCAATATCAGGCAGATTAGTCCGCCGGCATAGCCAAGCGCCCACGCATTGCCGGAAAGACCGCCGAGACGTTCGCGCGACACAAGCCCCGGCATCATCGCATTGTTGAACACGGCGGCAAATTCAAATCCGATCAGCGCGATTGTGAACGACGCCAACGCAAAGAGGATCATTGCGCCCCCCGCAGCGGGGGTTACGTACCAGAGACTGAAAACACCCAAGGCGCCCAGCAAGGAAAATCCGAATATCCATGGTTTACGCGGACCCGTCGCGTCGGAGATTGCGCCGAGAACGGGCGATAAAAAGGCGATCGCAAGTCCCCCCGCTCCAGCAGCAAATCCCCAAAGCGCCTGTCCCTCGGTTTCATTAGGGGCGACATGCGCGGCAAAGTAGGGCGCGAAAATGAACGTGATGATGAGCGTATGGAACGGTTGCGCCGCCCAGTCGAACAGCATCCAGCTCCAGATGCCGCGGCGTCGGATGCCGGTATGCACGGCCCCGCTCTGGCGATTATCGGAGTCGGCGGTGGTCATCGGAGTTTCGCCATGGCTCAGGACACGATATCCGCAAGAAGCCCCGCAGCGACAGTCAGACGCGAGACCGTGAGATCCCCCGATGTGGTCAGATCCTTGATCCGCCCCTGCACGCGTCTGATGCGAAGTTCGTTGGCCGCGTGCCAAGCGGCCACCGCTTCATCTGCCGAGACATTTGGGGTGACCGCCGACAAGGCGGCATTGGTTATCGCCAGCCGCGCCGCATGAAGGATATCTAGCGCGCGGTTCTGTGCCAGGCCGTCGAAATAGTCGTCGGTCGACAAGCTATGAGCGAGATGTTCCAGTCGTCCGATCTGGAACAGTTCGGTCACCGCGTAAAACGCTTCCGCGCCTTCGATCACCGGCCTTGCAGATGCCTTGCCGACTGACGTGATATCCGGTGTCATCGCCAGGATTGGCAGAACTGCGATTTTCCTCGCTACCGCCTCGGCAAGTCCGTCCGCTTTCAGCGTGTCCCGCCGGCCCCTGACCCAGTTGGATTGATACTCCGGAATGATGGAAAGAAGCTTCGGCTCCAATAGGCGCGCCGCAGCCCCCAGCTCGGCCACGACATTGTCAAGCCGCGCATTGCTGTCACCATTTTTAATGAACTGTCCGATTGCGATGCGTTGCGAATTCGCGATGTCGTCGTAAATCTCCAACTGGCGATTGCCGTCGATTTTTGTGTCCAGTGCGTCGACCGCAGCGTAAAGCGGCTCGATTCCATACGAATCGCGCACGGCAACGTGAGCCCTCACAATACCGCTGGGAAGCATTCCGGTTGCATCCTCAAACCGGCTGATCAGCGTCGGACCGCCCCGGTTGATTGCCTCGTTGGCCAGCACCGTCGAGATGATCTCCCTGCGAAGCCGGTGGCCTTCGATCCGCTCGGCGAAAATCCCGGTCATTCTTGGGGGGAAGTAGTTGATCAGGTCCGATTTCAGATGCGGGTCGTCGGGAAGCGGGCTGCGCACGATATCGTCAAAAAGCACGATTTTCGCATAGGCCAGCAGAACGCCGATCTCCGCGCGTGTAAGCCCCAATCCAGCCTTGCGCCGTTCGGTGAGCATTTCCTCGTCCGGCAGGAACTCGACCTTCCGGTCGAGCAGGCCGCGATCCTCAAGCGATTCCATCAGACGCTCCTGCAGCGCCAGGTTCGCGTAAGCACGCCGTTCGGCGAGCGAGATCGCAAGCGTCTGCAGGTAGTTGTTCTCGAGCACCAGATCGGCAACCTTTTCGGTCATCTCGGCCAGTAGCTTGTCACGTTCCTTGCGCGGCAGCGTGCCGTCATCCATGGCGGGCTTGAGCGCGATCTTGATATTGACCTCGAGGTCGGAGGAATTGACCCCGGCCGAGTTGTCAATCGCATCGGAATTGCAGCGCCCACCGTGCAGGCCGTACTCGATTCGCGCCCTTTGCGTCAGGCCGAGATTGGCGCCTTCACCCACCACCTTCGCGCCGACCTCCCTGGCGGTGATACGGATCGCGTCGTTCGCCTTGTCGCCCGCATCGGCATTGGTCTCCGAGGACGCACGGACATAGGTGCCGATCCCACCGAACCAGAGCAGTTCGACATCGGCTTTCAGAATCGACGTCAGGATCTCGTTCGGTGCGGCTCGCGTCTTCTCGAGACCGATAGCGGCTGCGGCGGCCTTGGAGAGTGTGATCGTCTTCTGCGAGCGCGGAAAAATCCCTCCCCCCTTCGACAGCTTCGAGGTGTCGTAGTCCTGCCAGCTCGAACGGCCCAACGCGAACATTCGCTTGCGCTCGGCAAAACTCGCTTCCGGATCGGGATCCGGATCAATGAAAATGTCGCGGTGATCGAACGCTGCGATCAGCTTGATCTTTTCAGACAACAGCATTCCGTTGCCGAAGACGTCGCCCGACATGTCCCCGACCCCGATCACGGTGAACGGTTCGCTCTGGATGTCCTTGTTCATTTCCCGGAAATGACGCTTGACCGCCTCCCATGCGCCCCGGGCGGTGATGCCCATCTTCTTGTGGTCGTAACCGGCAGAGCCGCCAGACGCGAAGGCGTCGTCGAGCCAGAAACCCATCTCCTGCGAAATTGCGTTGGCGGTGTCGGAGAACGTGGCCGTCCCCTTGTCTGCCGCGACCACGAAGTAAGGGTCGTCGCCATCCAGCCGCACGGTCGCACGCGGAGGCACCACCGCATCACCCTCGAGCGTGTCGGTGATCGACAGCAGGCTCGATATGAACGTGATGTAGGCCGCCCGGCCCGCCTCGAAAACCTCGTCGCGGGTACCTCCCTGCGGAAGACGCTTGGGGTAAAAGCCGCCCTTGGCGCCGACGGGAACGATAACCGCGTTCTTGACCTGCTGCGCCTTCACCAGACCGAGCACCTCGGTCCGGTAGTCTTGCGGCCGGTCCGACCAGCGCAATCCTCCGCGGGCAATGGGTCCGAACCGCAGGTGAACGCCTTCGACCTCCGGTCCGAACACAAAAATCTCGCGATAAGGTTTTGGATCGGGAAGTTCGGGAATGGCGCGCGGGTCGAATTTGAAGGCCAGGGATGAGCGGGGCGCGCCGCCGACTGCCGAATTGAAGTAGTTGGTGCGAAGCGTCGCGTCGATCACCGTAAAGATGCTGCGCAAGATGCGGTCGTCGTCGATCGACGGCACGTCTGCGAGCTGGTCGGCGATTGCTGCCCGAATATGTTTCGCCGTAACCGCCGTGTCCTCCTCGGGATCGGCATGGCGCACGGGGTCGAAGACGGCCTCGAAAAGGTCGTACAACTGCCGAGCAAGCAAGGGATGGCGGATGAGGGCGTCGGCCATGTAAACTTGACCGTAGGGCATGCCGGTCTGACGCAGATATCGGCCGAAAGCGCGCAGTACGGTCACCTGCATTGAGGTCAGTCCCGCTGCTAGAACAAGACCGTTATAGGTGTCGTTGTCGCTTCCGCCGGTCCAGACGGAAAGGAAGGCGTCTTCGAAGATTGCGCCACCGTCATCGAGCGGCACGAGCTTGCCGGACCCGCTCTGCAGTTTCATGTCGTGTAGCCAGACAACATTGCCAAGACGGGCGGTAACGTCGATTGCGTAGGTCAGTTCGCTAATCACGCGAAAACCCATATTCTCCAGAATGGGCACGCGCTCCGAAAGCGCGACCGGCGCGCCGTAGTGGTAGATTCGCAGGCCCGCTTCTTTTCCGGATGTGCCTTCAGGGTGGTAGAAATCGACTTCGATCGGATTTCGCGGGCTGAGCTTCGCGATACGCTTCAGATCGGCCACAGCCTGCTCGGGCGAGACCGTGTCGCGGTAGGTCTCCGGGAATCCGGCATCGCGCATCTGACGCGTTTCGGCATCGACGATGCTGGCGGTGACAGCCTCCTGGAAATGGTCTTCCCACGTGCGCGTGATCGCCAGTATGTCCGCTTCGAGCGATGCCTGGGTCGGCGTCGGCGTCTTGCCTTCGCGGCGGCCGACGATAAAGTGCACGCGCGCAAGGGCCCCTTCCGGAAAGGCGGGATAATAGGCCGAAATATGCCCCTTGTAGGCCTTCGCCAGGTAATTTCCCACTCCCTCGCGGACAGATGAGGAATACCGCTCGCGAGGCAGAAATACGATCACGGAAACGAACCTGTCGAAAGCATCGATCCGGCTCAGCACGCGAACCCGCGGGCGGTCGGCGAGCGCGACGATCGCCAGGGCGTTCCGGGTTAGTGTCGGGACGTCGATCTGGAAAAGCTCATCACGCGGATAGGATTCCAGAACGTTTTGCAGCGCCTTGCCGGAGTGGCTGTCCGGCTCGAATTCCGAGCGTCTGATCACCGCCTCCGTCTTCGAGCGAATATAGGGTATTCGGGTAACAGAGCGCGTATAGGCGGTTGATGTGAACAGCCCGACGACGCGCAGTTCGCCTGCCAGCTTTCCTTTGGCGTCGTATCGCTTGATGCCGATATAATCCATGTAGGACCGGCGATGGACCTTTGACTTGATGTTCGCCTTGGTGACGATAAGCAGGTCCCGGCTGTTGAGAAACGCCCTGATCTCAGCGGTTGTCGTTACCGGCTCGTCACCGCGCCGCATTACCCGCACGTCCGGGTCGCTCAGAATTCCCAGACCCGGCTTGTCGGCGCGGACGAGCTGGCCGCGCGCCTCACCGCCGCGATATTTGTACTCGCGAATGCCAAGCAGGGTGAAGTTGTTGTCCCGGAGCCATTCAAGGAAAGCCAGAGCCTCGTTCGCGTCGGATTTCCTGACCGGAAGGATACCGGTGCGCAATTCCTCCATCACTTCGTCGAGCCTGCCCAGCATCGGCTTCCAGTCGCGCACGGCGCTTTTGACCTGGGAGATGATATCCTTGAGATTTTCCTCGAGGGTGTTCGCTTCGGCCGGCGACATGTCGCGCAGCAACACATGGATCACGCTCGTGCGGATCGTGTCCTCGCGCGCCAGACCCGGACGGGATTTGTCGACGATCTCGAAATTGCCGTTCTGGTGCTTGACGTCGAGAATGGGGTGAACGACCAGCGCAACGTTGTGGGACAGGTCGTTGATCTCGCCGAGCACGGAGTCAAAAAGGAACGGCATGTTTTCGTTGACGATTGAGACCACGCACCAGTCGTCCTCGCCCACCGGCTCGACGTGAACTTCGGACGCACCGTGACGATGATGGGCGAGCGCGTCCGCAGTCTTTGCTATGGCAGCCCTTGCCGTCGCCGGGTCGAGGACGGCCAGGTCTTCTGGGTGCGCCTCGCCGAGCAAGGCGGATGCCAATTCCTTGATGCGTTCATCGGAGCCTTCGAACCGGTCGACCACAGCCGAAACATAACGTTTGACCGATGCGCTTGCCGATTTGGCCATGACCCCTCCCCGTGCCGATCAATTGCTTCGTTGTGTTGAAGCTGAGCCGCACCATAACAAAGCGACCGGGCTATGCAGCAGAAATATTACGCCGGGGGGAGTCCCATCGATCTGCAGTTGCTGCCTCATGCCGGCGGCGGTAGGCTGCGGAAATTCAATGTGAAATTGCGGTAACCGGGATGGCAGGGAAATTAGAAGACGATCGCTCGCGCGAGAACGAGGCGCGGCGCACCCTCGAGCGGGCAGAACGCGATTCCGAAGTCTTCGGGCAATCGACCTTCGCGCGCACCGTCGATCGTGCCCGGTCTCACATGGCCGCCGATGACGCCGACCCCAATGACCCGGTAGAAGTCTGGGGACGTCGTACCGGGCGCGCCCTTGGGGTCGTCGCATTCGCGGTTCTGGCGATCTGGTTGTTCGGCTATCTGACGCGATGACGCAACAGGGAGGGTCTGGCCGGCCGGCCGTTGCCGTGATCTCGAGCCATGTCGCGCGCGGGTCTGTCGGCAACCGCGCCGCCGTCTTTGCCCTCGAATCGCTGGGATTTCCCGTCTGGGCGGTGACGACCGTTTCACTGCCTTGGCATCCAGGACACGGCCCGGCACCACGAATCGTACCGGACGACCGGGAATTCGCAGCTTACATGCAAGCGCTTGCCTCCTCGCCGCATCTGTTGGAAGTAGGCGCTGTGCTGACCGGCTATCTCGGTTCCCCTGAACAGGCAGAAGCGATTGCCGGCTTCATCGCGGCTGCCCGGCGGGTCAATCCGAATCTGCTGCATGTTTGCGACCCTGTCATCGGCGACAGGAGCGGGCTTTACGTGTCCGAGGCTGTGGCAGAGGAAATCCGTGACAGGCTGTTTACGCGTGCCGATCTCGTCACACCGAACCGCTTCGAGCTTGAATGGCTGACCGGCCGAAATCTCGATACGAACGACGCGATTGCCGCGGCCGCCTCTTCCCTCGACGCGCCAACCGCGCTCGTTACCAGCGCTCACCCGTTGCTCGCTGGAGGGACGGGAAACCTGCTGATAGATCACGGAAAGGCCGTTTTCGCCGAACACCGCTTTATCGAGGACGCCCCGAACGGACCCGGCGACCTGACGGCCGCGCTGTTTCTTGGGCGAATTCTGATGGGAGCATCACCGGAGAAAGCCCTGCAACTGGCGACGGCCTCGGTATTCGAAATGGTGTCGCGCACGTGCAAGCGCGGCGCCGACGAACTTATGCTCGAAACCGATTCAACAAGCATGCTCAAACCGATGGCGATGGTTCAAATGCGGCACATGGCGCTATCGCCATCACCGCCGCAGCGGGCGTGATTCGCTCGTCAACAGGCTTGAACGTCATCCCTTTCGAGGTTACGGCTGCCCTATGAGCACTTTTCCAAAAAACCTTCTTGAGGGCTATCAGAACTTTCTCGACGGCACTTATTCGCAACGGTCCGACCGCTACAAGGAGCTCGCCCTAAAGGGTCAGAATCCGGAGACGTTGGTGATTGCCTGCTGCGACTCGCGCGCCGCGCCTGAAATTGTATTCGATTCCGGTCCGGGAGAGATCTTCGTGCTGCGCAACGTCGCCAATCTCGTCCCGCCCTACAATGCAGAGGGACGGTACCGTTCCTCCGTGGCAGCCATCGAGTTCGCCGTCGTTAGCTTGGGCGTCCGCCATATTGTCGTCATGGGACACGGGCGCTGCGGCGGTGTGGCAGCCGCTCTCGACGAGCGCCGCAAGGCGCTCGATGAGGGTGACGCCATCGGACATTGGATCAGTCTGCTCGACCCGGCAATCGAGGCTGCCGCAAAGGGCGGCGAATCCAGTTCATGCGACCATGCGCACGATCCTGGGGCCGGCAAGGAAGCTTCGGAGGCCGACCTCCGGCGAACCGCGGTCGAACGCATGTCGGTGAGCAAGTCGATTGGAAATCTTCGAACATTTCCCTATGTCCGCGACCGCGAAGAGAGCGGCGCTCTGACACTGCACGGAGCCTGGTTCGACATCTCGGAAGGCGTGCTCTGGGTGTATGACCCCGACAATGAAACGTTTGCGCCTGCGCTGGAGCGCTAGGAGGAACCCGGGAGCGGAATTGCCGTCGTGCCATGGGCGCTGCCCGTCGTCAGCCGCCGTCGGCGGTCATTCCGGCGGCCTCGATGCCGTGGATCCCGCAAATTTCGTCATTGTCGGAGGTGTCGCCGGAAATGCCCACGGCGCCGACAATCGCTCCGATTTTGTCTTTGACGAGGACGCCGCCCGGGACAGCGACGATCTTGCCCCCCGACACGCTTGACAGACCTTCAAGAAAATGGGGACGCGTTTCCGCCTGGGCGTTCAGCCAGCGCGAGCCCGCGCCAACCGCCAGCGCCCCGTAAGCCTTTCCCGATGCGATCTCATGGCGCAGGAACGAGGAGTTGTCAGAGCGCTGGAAGGCAATCAGATGCCCGCCGGAATCCAACACGGCGACCGAAAGCGGTTTGAGACCCATTTCGGCTCCCTTGGCGAACGCCGCCTCGATGATGGTGTTGGCCTGTGCAAGCGTGATGTTTGACATCGTCTCTTTTCTCCTGTGATTTCGAGCGGCGGCGGGCGGCGTCGTAGCATGCATTGACAGGAGCGCCAGCAGAAAATGGCGCGCTGCGAAAAAGGGGGGACAGCCGTGCCGCGTGATTTTCAACGTCCTGGCCGCTCGCCGGTCATCGCCGAAAACGGAATGGCGGCGACCTCGCATCCGCTAGCCACAATGACGGCAGTCCAGGTGTTGCGGGATGGCGGAAATGCCATCGACGCCGCCATCGCCGCGGCCGCCACACTCGCAGTCGTCGAGCCGCACATGACCGGAATTGGCGGCGATTGCTTCGCCCTTGTCGCAAAGCCAGACGGGTCGACGTTCGGACTTGACGGTGCCGGCAGGGCCGCGAGCGCTGCCCGCACAGAATGGTATGTGGAGCGCGGCTTTACCGAAATCCCATCCCATTCGCCGCATGCGGTCACTGTGCCCGGCGCGGTGAAGGCGTGGCATACGCTTCTCGCGGTCGGCGGAACGATGGAGCTTCCGCGCCTCTTCGCCGACGCCCTAAGGTACGCTGAGGAAGGCTACGCCGTGGCGCCGCGTGTGGCTCACGACTGGGCGAAGCAAACCGCGACCCTGCGTGCCGACGAGGGGGCAAGTCTGCATTTTCTCTATCAGGGCGAAGCCCCGCTGGCCGGCCAGCGTCACCGGCAGCCGGCGCTTGCCCGGACGCTGAGGGCGATCAGTCAGGACGGGGCCGACGCATTTTACACCGGACCGGTCGCCGAGGAGATCGCGCGGACGGTGCAGGCGAAGGGTGGATTTCTGTCGCAGGACGACCTCGCGGCCGTAACCACCGGCTTTGTCGACCCCCTGTCGATCGACTATGCGGGCCACGCGCTGATGGAATTGCCTCCGAGCGGTCAAGGCATTGTCGCGATGATCATGCTCAACATTCTCGAACAGATCGGCGTGCGCGAGCACGCTCCCGATAGCCCGGCCCGATACCACTGCGAAATGGAAGCCGCGCGTCTTGCCTACAGCGTGCGGGATATCCTGCTCGCCGAGCCCGAACATATGCCGGTTCCTGCCTCGACCCTGATTTCCAGCAAATACGCCGAAGGTCTCGCCGCGCAGTTCAGTGCCGGGCGGCGGAATGACCGGATCGCGATTCCTGCCATCCCGGACTCCGATACCGTCTATCTGACGGTCGTCGACCGCGACCGCATGGCGGTGTCGTTCATCAATTCGCTCTATGGGGCATTCGGTTCACAGATCGTCACGCCAGAAAGTGGCATCGCGCTGCAGAACCGCGGTGCGTGTTTCGTTACCGATCCCGCACACCCGAACGTCATCGCACCCTCAAAGCGTCCGCTTCACACCATCATCCCGGCAATGGTGGCAAGGAACGGGGAGGCCGCCATTTCCTTCGGAGTGATGGGTGGATCCTACCAGCCGGTCGGTCATGCCCATCTGCTCTCCAACATGCTGGATTACGGCATGGACCCGCAGGAGGCGATCGACCATCCGCGCATGTTCTGGGACGACGAAGGCGTCATACGAGGGGAGGCGGGTATTGAGCCGGCCGTGCTGGAAGGCATGTCCGCACTCGGCCATGAGACGGCGCCGGCGGAAGCGCCCTTCGGGGGCGGGCAGGCAATCGCGATCGACCGGGAGTCGGGATTTCTCGTTGGCGGGTCCGATCCCCGCAAGGACGGATGCGCGATGGGTTGGTGAGGGTTCGGCTACGCGGACATGGGCGTGTGAGCCGAGATCATTCCTCCATCGAATCGAGCTTGCGCTGCATCTCCGCGATCTGGTCGCGCATCGACTTCAGGTCTTCAGGCGAGGTGGCGCCCTTCTTGGGTTCGGCGGGGGCGTCGCCGGTCCCGTTTCCCCCGGCGAAGGGCGAGAACATCTGCATGGCGTTGCGGAACATCTCCATGTTGCGGCGCGTCTGTTCCTCGATCATTTGCTGGCTCGACGAAATCAGGTCGATCGGCGATTTGCCCACCATTGAGGTCATCTGTTCGCGCAGTCGCTCCTGTTCCTTCGAAAACAGCGCCATGGAGTGTTCGAGGTAACTCGGCAGCACCATCTGCATCTGGTCGCCGTAGAACGAGATAAGCTGCCTGAGAACGGAGATCGGGAGCATCGACTGGCCGGACTTGCCTTCCTGCTCAAAGATGATCTGGGTCAGCACCGCGTGGGTCAGATCCTGGCCGGACTTGGCGTCCTGGACAACGAAATCTTCTCCATCCTTCACCATCTTGGCGAGGTCCTCAAGGGTCACGTAAGTGCTTGTGCCCGTGTTGTAGAGCCGCCGGTTGGCATATTTCTTGATGACCGTGGGCTCATCGTTCTTCGCCATTTCGTGCTCCCTCCCGATGGGGGCTTTGAGGTGCGGCGTCTCAGCCGGTTGCGAAAATACTAGTAACAAAGCCGCTGCATATCAAAGCGTTTGTTGCAGTGCGGCGTCAACCACTGGCTGAATCGATGCCCATCCAGGTAACCGGGCAGTTTCCAAGCGGCGTAGGTATACGTCCCTGGGCGAACTGCACATGACGTACCGGTCGGATTTAAGGAGGGCGATCCCACCACCGGCCATTGTGTGTTGGCCTTCAACCTATAAGATGAAGGCAACCACCGGCATCCGCCGGGTTGCCAGATCGGATAAGCCAAGGAGGCCCCTCTCATGACTTCAGTCGTTATCGCCAGCGCCGCGCGTACCCCCGTCGGCTCTTTCAACGGGGCGTTTGCAAACGTGCCTGCCCACGAACTGGGCGCCGTGGCGATCAAGGGTGCGCTCGAACGCGCCGGCGTCGATGCGGCCGATGTCGACGAGGTGATCATGGGCCAGATCCTGACCGCCGGTCAGGGTCAGAACCCGGCACGGCAAGCGGCCATGGCGGCGGGATGCCCGCAGGAAACGACGGCTTGGAACCTCAACCAGCTTTGCGGCTCGGGACTCCGCGCGGTCGCCATCGGCATGCAGCAGATCGCAACGGGCGACGCCAGCATCATCGTCGCCGGCGGACAGGAGTCCATGTCGATGGCGCCCCACTGTGCGCATCTGCGCGGCGGCGTGAAGATGGGCGACCTGAAGATGATCGACACCATGCTCAAGGACGGCCTGATGGACGCTTTCAACGGCTATCATATGGGCAACACCGCTGAGAACGTCGCCCGGCAGTGGCAGTTGACCCGCGATCATCAGGACGATTTCGCCGTTGCATCGCAGAACAAGGCCGAGGCTGCGCAGAAGGCCGGCAAGTTCAAGGACGAGATCGTTCCCTTCACAGTCAAGGGCCGCAAGGGCGATACGGTCGTCGAGGAAGACGAATACATCAAGCACGGCGTGACCAAGGACAGCATCGCGAAACTTCGTCCCGCCTTCGACAAGGAAGGCTCGGTCACTGCGGCCAATGCCTCGGGCATCAATGATGGCGGCGCGGCGACCGTGTTGATGAGCGAGGAGGAGGCAAAAAAGCGCGGCATCAAGCCGATGGCCCGGATCGTTTCCTGGGCGACGGCTGGCGTTGATCCGGCAATCATGGGCACGGGTCCGATCCCAGCCTCGCGCAAGGCGCTCGAAAGGGCCGGCTGGAGCGTTGACGATCTCGATCTCGTGGAGGCCAACGAGGCCTTCGCGGCGCAGGCCTGCGCGGTCAACAAGGATCTCGGCTGGAACACGGACATCGTCAATGTGAATGGCGGCGCGATCGCCATCGGCCATCCGGTCGGCGCGTCGGGTGCACGCATTCTCAACACCCTGCTGTTCGAGATGCAGCGCAGGGACGCAAAGAAGGGACTCGCGACACTGTGCATCGGCGGCGGCATGGGGGTTGCCCTGTGCGTCGAGCGCTGACGGAAAATTCGCAATAAGAGGCGGGCCGGTTTTCCGGCCCGTTTCTCGAAGACTGCCCAGGGAAGAGAAACGAGGAGGAGCAATCATGGGACGAGTAGCACTCGTGACCGGGGGATCGCGCGGCATCGGCGCGGCGATCTCCAAGGCGCTGAAGGACGAAGGGTATTCGGTCGCCGCCACCTATGCCGGTAATGACGAGGCCGCCAAGGCATTCACCGAAGAGACGGGCATCAAGACCTACAAGTGGGACGTCTCTTCCTACGACGCCTGTAAAGAGGGGATCGGGAAGATCGAGGGTGATCTCGGCCCGATCGAGGTCCTCGTCAACAATGCCGGCATTACACGCGATGCGATGTTTCACAAGATGACGCCGCAGCAGTGGAATGAGGTCATCAACACCAATCTTACCGGCCTCTTCAATATGACGCATCCGGTCTGGAGCGGCATGCGCGACCGCAAATTCGGCCGCATTATCAACATTTCCTCGATCAACGGCCAGAAGGGACAGGCCGGCCAGTCGAACTATTCGGCGGCGAAGGCCGGCGACCTGGGCTTTACCCGGGCGCTGGCGCAGGAAGGCGCGCGCGCCGGCATCACCGTCAATGCGGTGTGCCCCGGTTACATCGGCACCGAAATGGTGCGGGCGATCGATGAGAAAGTGCTCAACGAGCGCATCATACCGCAGATTCCGGTCGGACGGCTGGGCGAACCCGAGGAAATCGCACGCTGTGTCGTGTTCCTTGCGTCCGACGATGCGGGGTTCGTCACCGGGTCGACGATCTCGGCCAATGGCGGCCAGTATTTCACCTGACCCGAGGATGGCCGGAGCAACGGCTCCGGTCGTCGGCAAGGGCTGAGTCAGGAGGCCACATGAGTTCCGAACAGCCAACCTCGCAGGAGCTTGCCGAAGACCGCACGGAATGGGCGGAAGATAGGACGATTTTGGCAAACGAGCGCACGTTTGCCGGATGGATGCGGACCGGCCTCGCGGCGGTTGGCGTCGGGCTGGGGTTCCAGGCCGTCTTCCGGGCCACAGAGCCGACATGGGTTGCCAAGCTCGGGGCGACCGTCTTCATCCTGATCGGCATCGCGATCTTTCTGACGGCCCGACGGCGGGCCTGCGCCGTGCTGGACCGGCTGAATTCCCATGCGGCCGAGCCCGCAAAGGACCGCACGTTCGGACTGATGGCCCTGGCTTTCTCGACTGGCTCGGTGCTTCTCGGTGCAGTGGTGTGGCTGTTCTTGTAGTCAGCCTTCCAGTTCCTCTCGCAGCATCTCTAGCTCCAGCCATTGCTCTTCCATGGCTGCGTGGGCGGCGCGCTTTTCCTCGAGCTTTGCGGCGGCCGCACTGAAGCCCTTGGGGTCTTCGGAAAAGAACCGCGAATCGGCGAGCTTCGTCTCGAGCGCGGCAATTTCGGCGGTGGCGACTTCGATTTCAGCAGGCAGCGTTTCCAACGCGTATTTCTGCTTGTAGGAGAGCTTGCCCTTCGCCACCCCGGAGGGTTTGCGCGCTAAGGTGTTCGCGTCCGGCTTCAAGGCCTTCACGCTCTTCGTCTTTGCCGGTGGAGCCGTCTCCGGGCGCTGCGCGGCCATGTCGGAATAACCGCCCGCATAGGCGATCCAGCGCCCTTCGCCGGGACGCCCGGCGTCCGGGGCGATCACTGCGTTGACGGTCCGGTCGAGAAAGTCGCGGTCGTGGCTGACAAGCAGCACGGTGCCGGGAAAGCCCGCGACCAGTTCCTGCAGCAGGTCGAGCGTCTCCATGTCGAGATCGTTTGTCGGCTCGTCCAGGATCAGCAGGTTGGCGGGGCGGGCGAGCGTCTTGGCCAGAAGCAGCCGCGCCTTCTCGCCGCCCGATAGTTCGCGCACGGGCGTACGGGCCTGCTCTGGCTTGAACAGAAAGTCCTTCATGTAGGAAGCGACATGCTTCTGCGCGCCGTTCACGACGAGCGAGCCACCACGGCCGTCGGTCAGGAAATGTTCCAGTGTCTCGTTCGGATCGAGCGCTTCCCGTTTCTGGTCGAGATGGGCGATGTCGAGATTGACACCAAGCCTGACCGATCCTTCGTCCGGGGCAATTTGTCCGGTCAGCAGGCCGATCAGTGTCGTCTTGCCGGCGCCGTTCGGACCGACGAACCCTACCCGGTCGCCGCGATGCACCCGCAGCGAGAAGCCACGCACCAGCGGTCTCTCGCCGAAGCTCTTGGCAATGCCGGTCGCCTCAATGACGAGCTTGCCGCTCTCGCGCGTGTCGGCGGCCATCAGCCTGGCCGCGCCGTTGGGTCTCTGGTGCTCGCGGAACTGAGTGCGCAGTTGTTGTAGTTCGCCGAGCCGGCGCATGTTGCGCTTTCGCCGTCCGCTGACCCCGTGGGTGATCCAGTGCTCCTCGCGCACGATCTTGCGGCCGAGCTTGTGGTGGTCGCGCTCTTCCTCCTCCAGGACGCGGTCGCGCCAATCCTCGAAGGCGGCAAAGCCGGAACCGCTCTCGCGCAGCGCCCCGCGGTCGAGCCACAAGGTGCGGCGCGAGAGGTTCTCCAGAAACCGCCTGTCGTGCGAGATCAGCACCAATGCGCTGCGGATGCGGGCAAGTTCATCTTCCAGCCACTCTATCGCCGGCAGGTCGAGGTGGTTGGTAGGCTCGTCGAGCAGCAGGATATCGGGCCGCGGAGCCAGAACTCGCGCAAGCGCCGCGCGGCGCATTTCTCCGCCGGAGAGTTTGTCGGGCGCGGCTTGCGGGTCGAGACCGAGTTCCCCGAGCAGAGCGTCGGCGCGAAAAGGCTCGTCCAGCGGGCCGAGATCGGCGCGCGCATAGTCGCCGACTGTTTCGAAGCCGGTCAGTTCGGGCGCTTGCGCCAGATAGCGAATGGTCGCGCCTTTCTCGGTGATGATCTCGCCGCCCGAAGGCTCGGTGATACCTGCGGCGATCTTTAGCAGGGTGGATTTGCCGGAGCCGTTGCGGCCGACAAGCGCGATCCGGTCTCCCGCATGAACGGAAAAAGAGACGTCGCGCAACAACGGATCGCCGCCGAAGGTCAGCGAGATGTTTTCGGCGCGCAGGAGTGGTGGGGCGATTGCCATGATGCCGTCGTTCGCGTGGTTATGCCGCGATGTGCGTCCCCAACCGCGAAAAAGCAAGACCGCAAAAAGCAGGACCGCGGGCTGCCGATGGCAACCCGCGGTCCTTCATGCAATGTTCCCGTATCTTACGGGCAAGCAGCCGTGTAGGTGCGGCCATCCGGGTAGCGGTACCGGCACTGGCCATCGGAGAGGCGTCCGACTAGATATCCGGCAGCGCCGCCAACCAGCGCTCCAGCCGCAATCTCGCCAGTGTTTCCGCCTGCAATTGCGGTTGCGCCGCCGCCAATCAAGGCACCAGCCGTGGTTGTTTTCTCCGTCGTCGTGCAACCGGCAGCGATCGTACCTGCCATTGCGAGGGCAGCAAATGTATGTGCTATTTTCATTGGGGTTCTCTCCTTTTCCCAACCTCACATTAAGCAGCGTCGAAACCGATAATGTGACAAGTATCACATCCCTTCGGGATGCTATTCAACCTGAGCGATGGCGATCCCACAACCACTTGCTAGCAAAATTTCCAGATCACTGCCAGCGATGTTGGACAGCGTGAGAGTGGAGCCGAAAGGAACATCGACCCGATCCAATGGCCATTTTGCGTTTTCGATGGTGAGACCTCCAACTTGTGTGAAACACAGAACCGAGAAAATGGTTCCCTCCTGCCAGTCGGGGCTTGTTTTTTTGCCGGGTAGCAGCGGAACCGCTTCCTCCGCGCCGCTGGTCATCACCACCCGGACCGCCTCGTTGCGGGCGATCGTCGCAGCAACGCTTAGATTGAAGAAAGCGTGATCGCTCCTGTCTCCACCGAGCGCGCCGACCAGCAGCAGATCCGTCGCGCCCTGATCGAGCGCGTGGCGGATGGCGATTTCGCCATCGGATCGCGGCTTGTCGGCCGGATAGGGTGCACGCGGCGCGTCAGGATACTTTTGCGCGAGGAGACCGTCGGTGGAGTCGAAATCTCCAAGCCACAACTCAGGGGATATTCCGAGAGCGGCGGCATGGCGGATGCCGCCGTCGGCGGCGAGCACCCTGCGGCCGCGAAGTTGGGCCATGACGCGCTCGGTGACGCGAAGCGCGCCATCGAGCAGGATGGCAAAATGTTTTTGGTCGACGGACATCGCGTACCGTTAGCCCGGCTTCCTCTTCCGGCCAAGCACCATCCACAGCCATCCTCCCCTCTTGAAGCGCTGTCGCGGTCGTTCTACAACGGCGCTGCTCTAACGGGGTGCTGCAGCCGCAGCTGAGAGGCCGAAAGCCAACCCGTCGAACCTGATCCGGTTTGCACCGGCGTAGGGATTAGACGCTTCCGCCGCGTTGCCGGCTTCATGCGCCTCGATCCCAACTCGAAAACAAGGAGGTGCATGATGCACAAGAAACTGTTCGCCCTGTCCGCATCGGTCCTGCTGTCGCTTTCTTTCCTGCCGGCGCAGGCGCAGGAAACACTCACGGTCTATACGTACGAGAGTTTCACTTCGGAATGGGGCCCCGGCCCGCAGGTGGAGGAGACCTTCGAGAAGGACTGCGGCTGCGACTTGGTCTTCGTGCCGGTCGCGGACGGCGTCGTGCTGTTGAACCGGCTGCGGCTGGAAGGCGGAAACACCGATGCGGACATCGTTCTCGGTCTCGACACCAATCTGACGGCCGAGGCGAAAGAGACCGGCTTCTTCGCCCCGCACGGCATCACAACCGAGGCGGTCGCCGTGCCGGGAGGATGGACCGACGAGACCTTCCTTCCCTACGACTACGGGTACTTCGCGTTCATCTACGATACCGAGGTGGTCGACACGCCGCCGTCGAGCATGGAGGCGCTTCTTGCCGGCGACGTCGGCTTGAAGATCGCGATCCAGGATCCCCGGACATCGACTCCGGGTCTCGGCCTTTTGCTGTGGATCAGGAAGATCTACGGCGACGACGCTCCCGAGGCCTACGCGAAACTCGCCGACCGGGTGCTCACCGTGACGCCCGGCTGGTCTGAAGCCTATGGCCTTTTCACCAGCGGCGAGGCGCCGATGGTTCTTTCCTATACGACGTCTCCGGCCTATCACATGATCGCGGAACAGACCGATCGCTATCAGGCGGCGGCATTCGAGGAGGGGCACTACATGCAGATCGAGGTGGCGGCCAAGACCACCAGGGGTGCGCAGAACCCGCTTGCCGACCGGTTCCTGCAATTCATGCTCAGCCCGTCCTTCCAGGACATCATCCCCCAGACCAACTGGATGTTCCCTGCGGCACCTACATCCGCACCGCTCGATCCGGTGTTCGACAGTCTCGTCGAGCCGGCGAGGGCTCTACTGTTCTCGCCGGATGAGGTCGCCGACAACCGCAAGACGTGGATCGACGAGTGGCTCTCCGCGATGACCCGCTGAATGCCCTGACGACCCGAGACGGGAGAGCGTCGGTTCTTCCGGGCGGCATCGCCGCCTGGATACCGGCGCTGTTTCTGGGCACCCTGGCCGCGGGCGCGTTTCTACCGCTCGCACTTTTTGCCGGCGGATCGGGCCCGGGCGAGCTGCTGCCCGATCCGGTGGTCTGGAGAAGCTTGCGGTTCACGCTGTATCAGGCTGTCCTTTCGACAGCGCTGTCTCTCGTTGCGGCGGTGCCGGTCGCAACCGCGCTCTATGAGTTTCAACGGTTTCCAGGACGATCCTTGGTTCTGCGTCTGTTTGCCCTGCCGCTCGCCCTGCCGCAGATCGTTGCCGTTCTCGCCATCACCGGCCTCTATGGCGAGAGGGGTGTGATCAGCCTCGCCGTGGAAAACGCCGGACTCGACTTCCCGCCGGTCTACGGCCTCACCGGCATTCTTATCGCACATGTCTTCTTCAACATGCCGCTCGCCGTACGGATCGTTCTTGGCGGTATGTCGTCGATGCCCGACGAGTATGACCGGCTGTCCCATCAGCTTGCGATGGGGCCGGCCTCGCGGTTCAGGCTGGTGTTGTGGCCCTTCATCCGGCCGGCGCTCTTCTCGGCGGGCTCGCTCATCTTCATGCTTTGCGTGACCTCCTTCACGGTGGTTCTGACGCTTGGCGGGGGCCCGCGCGCGACCACGCTGGAGGTTGCGATCTATCAGGCGCTCGCCTTCGATTTCGATCCCGGTCGCGCCGTACTGCTTGCCCTCCTGCAGGTTCTCGTTACAGCCGCTGCCTTCGCCGCGCTCACACGAGCCGGCGGCGAGATTTCATCCGGCATGACTCTCGGCACGCTGCGCAGTTATCCGGTCCGCAGCTCCGCCGCGCTGCGCACCGGCGCGGTCTTGCTGATCGCGACCGGTACGCTCTTCGTACTGCTGCCCTTCGTGATCATAATCTGGCGGGGACTGGCGGCGGAGATTGCCGATCTGCTCGGTCAGCAAAGCGTCCGCGACGCCATCGCCACCAGCCTGCTACTCGGCGCCGGCGCGGCGATGCTCGCGGTCGTGCTGGCCTATCTGCTCGCATCGAGCCTCGCCAGCGCAGCTGCGCGAAGACGTTTCTCCGGGACGCAGTCGGCGTCCGAGCGCCTTCTCGGTCAGACCGGAAGCCTCATTCTGGTGGTGCCTCCCGTTGTCATTGCGGCAGGGTGGTTCATCCTGATCCGTCAGGTCGCGAGCCCGTACGCCGCGGCGCACGCAATGGTCGTGACGGTCAACGCGGCGATGGCCGTCCCCTTCGCGCTTCGGTTGCTGCTGCCGGCGGCGATGACCGAGACGGAGCGCTATGGCCGGCTTTCGCGCCAACTCGGCCTTCGAGGCCTGGCGCGGCTCCGGATCGTGACATGGCCGCTCGCCCGGCGCGCGCTCCTGCTCGCATTCGCATTTTCAATGGCGCTTTCGCTGGGGGATCTCGGCGTCATCGCGATATTCGGGTCGCAGGATGTCCAGACGCTGCCCTACCTCATTCTGCAGCGGATGGGCAGCTACCGGACACAGGACGCGGCCGGGCTGGCGCTGATATTGTCGATAATCATTGCGGCGTTGATGATCGTCGCCGATCGCGGAAGCGCAAGCCAGACGGCGCGAAAAACATCGAGACGGACGGTGGGGGACAGGAAACCGACATGACCGGTTCTTCGCCACAAATTGTCTGCGACGGGCTGCGTTTCGGTTACGATCCGCGCAATCCGGACATGCATTTCGATTGCGTGTTTCCCGCGGGCAGGATCACGACGCTCATTGGCCCGAGCGGTTCCGGCAAGTCGACACTTCTCAATCTCGTCGCCGGCTTCGAGTCGCCCCTAGAGGGCCGGGTTCTGTTCGGGGAGACTGACATGACCGCAACCCCCGTATCCGACCGGCCCGTGTCGATGATCTTTCAGGAAAACAACCTGTTTGCTCATCTGAGCGTCTTCGACAATGTCGCGCTGGGGATTTCGTCGGGTCTGCGCCTGGCACCGTCGCAGAGAGCGACGGTCGAAGAGGCGCTGCAATCCGTGGAACTTGCGGGTTTTGGAGTGCGTCGCCCCGCCGAGCTCTCCGGGGGCGAACGCCAGCGGGTGGCGCTTGCGCGCGTGATCGTGCGCAGCAGGCCTGTTCTTCTCCTCGACGAGGCTTTTGCCTCGCTCGGCCCGGCGCTTCGCCGCGACATGCTCGAACTTCTCATCCGCATTCAGCGGCAACGCGCCATGACGACGGTCATGGTCACGCATTTCCCGTCGGACGCGCGTTTCGCCGCATCGCAGGCCGTGTTCGTGTCCGGTGGGCAGGTTCTGGCGACGGGTTCAGCCGAAACCCTGCTCGATCCGGAACGCACCGTTCCAGAAATCCGGGCATATCTCGGCGGGTCTGGCGGCGCGTGAGCCAAAGCCTGACGCGCTTTCGCCAAATTTGACTGTCAAGCGCGGCGGATACAAATTGCTGGAATCGATACTGGGTATTGCCCTCTCGGAATTTTTTTGTCCTGTAGCCCGTGCGATAATTATCTCAAGGGCTCGACGATGACTGGAAACCGGCGCATCCGATCGCCATTGCAAGCGGACTTGCACGACACTTGCATGACAGATGACATGACGCATTCTCTCCCGGTGGCGCGCACGGCCCGCCGGACCGGCGCGCGCCCGGTCTCGCGCATGTTGGCGATTGTCATTCTCCCGCTGCTTGCCGCGGCGTGCCAAAATTTCGGCGATCTCGAGGTCGACCCAACAGTCAGACCTTCCGACAGCCCCATCATCGCGCAGAATGTTCGATCTGGCAGGCTGGCGCGCGTCGGCGAGGCGCAACATCCGAAGATTCTCGCAACCTATGGCGGCGAATATTCGAACCCGAAGCTGGAACGCATGGTGGCCGGTATCGTCGGCAAGCTGGTCACCGTGTCGGACAATCCCAGCCAGGTTTACCAGATCACGATCCTCAATTCGCCGAACGTCAATGCGTTCGCGCTTCCCGGAGGATATCTCTACATCACACGCGGACTGCTGGCGCTCGCCAACGATTCCGCCGAGCTGGCCGCGGTGATCGCACACGAAATGGCGCATGTCACCGCCAATCACGGCGTTCTGCGCCAGCAGAAGGAAGCGGAAGTCGAACTTGCGAGCCGCGTTGTCTCCGACGTCCTGGCGGACAAGGACGCCGGACGGCGCGCGCTGGTGCGCGGGAAATTGCGGCTTGCGCAGTTTTCCCGCAATCAGGAGCTGCAGGCCGACGCGATTGGGATCGCGGCGATCGGCGAGGCGGGGTTCGATCCCTATGCCGCCGCCGGCTTTCAGAAGGCGATGGCGAACTACACCGCCTATCGGAACGCCTCGGGCGAAGGTAACGCGAGCCTCGACTTCCTTGCGACTCACCCCTCAACGCCGCAGCGCATCGAGTTGGCCGTGGGTCATGCGCGCAAGTTCGGCTCGCAGGGGCAGGGCGAACGCGGCCGCGAGACCTATCTGGATGGCGTCGAGGGAATGCTTTTCGGTGACTCGGCGCAGGAAGGTTACGTGCGCGGACAGGTCTATTCGCACGCCGGGCTCGGCATCACTTTTACCTTTCCCGATGGCTTCGACATCGACAACCGGACCGAGGCGGTTCTTGGAGCTCGTGGTGACGACAACGCCGCCATCCGCTTCGATGGTGTCGACGTTCCGCGCAATCAGCCGCTGACAGACTACATCGCCAGCGGCTGGGTGGAGGGGCTGCATCCGGAGACCATTCGGCCCGTTCAGGTGAACGGGCTGACGGGCGCCACCGCGCGGGCAACCGCCGATACCTGGGATTTCGACATCACCGTGTTGCGCGCCGGAGAGGCCGTCTACCGAATTCTCACAGCTATGCCGAACGGCTCCCGGGAACTCGATGCGGTGGCGCAAGGCGTGCGCTCCAGCTTCAGGATCCTGACGGCGGCCGAACGGGCTGCTTTGAAACCGCTGACCCTGCGCACCGTCAAGGCGGGCGAGGCTGACACCGCCGACAGTCTCGGGGCGAGGATGAGGGGAGTCACGCAACCGCTTCAGTCGTTTCGGGTGTTGAACGGCCTGGAGCCGGGAGAGCCGGTGATCGCGGGCCGCCGCTACAAGATCGTCGACGACTAGGACTGTTCTGCTTTCACCGCAGCCTTGTAGAGCGTTCCGGGATAGGCGTCCGGGTCGGGCGGCGTCGTTTCGCCCTCGCCCAGCGGTCTCTGCATGTAGACGCTGTCGAGCCAGCGTTCGAATTTGTAGCCTGACCCCTTGAGAACGCCGACCATCTCGAATCCGAGGCTCTCGTGGAGACGGATCGATGCCTTGTGGCCGGATCCGCCGATGACGGCGATCATCTGACGGAAGCCCAGAGCTTCACTCCGCGCGATCAGCGCCTCCAGCAGCACCCTTCCCACGCCCTGTCCCTGGAACCGATCGTCTATATAGACGGAATTCTCGACGGCCCACCGGTATGCCGGCCGCGGCCGGTATGCATTGGCGTAGGCATATCCCGCAACAGCCCCATCTTCCGTCTCGGCTACGAGGTAGGGGTATTCACGCGTCCTCATTGCGTCGAAACGCGAGCGCATCTCATCCTGATCCGGAGGCGCGAGTTCGAAGCTCGCGGTGCCGTGAAGGACGGCGTGCCGGTAAATCGCCGTAATTGCCGGCAGATCGGTATGCCGGGCGTCCCGCACCATTACCTTCGTCATCGACCGCTTCCCCTGAAAGTCCACTTTCGCAAGCCGTCATACAGCGCGCGTGCAAAAAGAAAAGGCGGCTCGAAGGCCGCCTTTTCGGATCGTCTCGCCGTGCCTGTTACTCGCGGTTGCCGAGGAAGTACAACAGGAACTGGAACATATTGATGAAGTCCAGATAAAGGGCCAGGGCGCCCATGATCGCCTTGCGGCTGGCAACGGCTCCGTCGTCGTTGACGTAGTACATTTCCTTGATCTTCTGCGTATCGTAGGCGGTCAGGCCGGCGAAGATCAGAACACCGATCGCCGAGACTGCGAACTGCAACGCGGACGACTGCAGGAACAGGTTGACCACCATCGCAAGAATCAGGCCGATCAGTCCCATGAACAGGAAGGATCCGATCGCCGTCAGGTCGCGCTTGGTCGTATAGCCGTAGAGCGAAAGGGCGCCGAACGCGGTGGCGGTGATGAAGAACGTCTGGACGATACTTGCCGACGTGTAGACCAGGAAAATCGACGACATCGACACGCCGATCAGCGCGGCAAAAGCGTAGAAGATTGCCTGTGCGGTCTGCGGCTTGATCCGCTCGATGCGGAAGCCCATAAAGAACACTAGTGCGAGCGGTGCCAGCATCACAACCCAGCGCAGCGGCGAGCCGTAAAGCGTCGCTCCGATATTGGTCAGCATCTTGCCATTTCCGAGCTGCGCGACGGCAGCGGACGGATCGCTGGTTGTGGCAAGCGCTACGGTTCCCAAGGCGGCCAGTGCGGTGATCACAAGACCGGCAGCCATCAGGTTGTAAACCTTGATCATGTAGGCGCGCAGGCCCTGATCGATGCTCGCATCGTAGGTGCGGGCACCGGCCGTGCGCACATGGGGGTTTCGAAGTTCGGTCATCGTTACCTCTATTTGCTCTCAAATCCCGTCGGGGTCCGGCGTCAGCTTTTTGCGTGACACCGCGGCGCCGCTGGCGGGACCCCAGCATGCCTGTGATCAATATGATGCGGCTCGGGCGCACAAACAAGAGCGGATTGCCCTGAATCGATGGACAAATCGGCGCGGAAGCGGCGATCGGCGGGCGCTGTCTTGGACTGGTTAACAAAGTCCTGCCGCTCGCAATGCAAAGTCCGGGTCCGCCCGCCCGTCCATTTCAGGGGGCGTCGCTACAGGTTCCGCAGCACCGGCGCAGCCTTCTGGCCGAGGATGCGCCAGGTGCCGGCCAGACCGAACCCGACCGTCAGAACCAGCGCCGTGACGAGCGTCCCGGCCGCGACGCCCGGCAGAACCTGCCATGGCAAGTTCATGACCTGTGTCACCACGAACCATGCCGCCGCGCCTCCGGCGAGCAGCGCAAACAGGGCCGTCGCCGCGCCGAGCATCAGATATTCGAGCGAAAACGCGCCCATTAGCATGTTGCGGGTGGCACCAAGCATCTTCAGCACGACGGCGTCATGGACGCGGGCACGATTGCCGGCCGCCAGTGCGCCGCCAAGCACCAGCACCGATGCGACAAGGGCGACTGCTGCCGCAGCGCGGATTGCTGTCGCCAATTGTCCGATCAGCCGGTTCACGAGCTCGATCGCATCCTTCACCCGAACGGTCGTGACGGCGGGAAACGCTTGCGTGACCTCGCGAAGAATTCCTGCTTCCTCGGTTGCGTCCGCTCCCGGCAGCGTCAGGGTCGCGAGCCAGGCATGCGGCGCGCCGGCGAAAGTGTTCGGCGAGAAAACCATGACGAAATTGATCGCCAGCGATTCCCACTGCACCTGCCGCAGACTGGCAATGCGCGCCGTGATGTTGCGCCCCAGCACGTTGATCGTGATCGTGTCGCCGATTGCCAGCCCCAGTTCCCGCGCTTCCTCGGCGGAAAACGATACCAGCGGATCACCGGCATAATCTTCCGGCCACCACGCACCCTCCACAAGGGTGGAATTCTCCGGAACCTCGGTTGCGTATGTAATACCCCGGTCGCCGCGCAGAACCCATGCCGCCTCTGGCGGCAGCTCGATCTGCGAGACATCTTGCCCGTTGACCTCCACAATACGTCCGCGGAGCATCGGAACGCGGTTCAGCGCGCCGTTCTCTCCCGCATTGCTGGTGATCAGTCTGGTAAATCCGTCGATTACTCCGTTCTGAATATCAACGAAAAAGAAGTTGGGCGCGCGCTCGGGCAGATTGCCCTCGATCTGACGCCGCAGGTTGCCGTCGATCAGCGCGATGCTGACGAGCAGGGTCAGCCCGAGGCCGAGCGACAGCACCACCGACGGAGTCAGCGCGCCCGGCCGGTGAATGTTGCCGATGGCCAGCCGCAGCGAGGTTGAGCGTACCCGAGGTGCCCTGCGCGCGATCATCTGTACACCGAATGAAACGGCCCGCAGAACGGCGAAAGAAAAAGCGACTCCTGCGAGAAATATGATGGCGATCTTCCGGTCGAAGGACGTCGCGACGGCAAGCCAGGCGAGCAGCCCGATCAGCACGATCGAAACCAGAAGATAGGTGATTCTCGGCCGGGTGTCGGTCTGCAGGCCGTCTTCCCGAAAAAGGGCCGTGGCCGGGATGTCGCGTGCGCGTCCGAGCGGCAGCATGGCAAAGGCCAGCGTCGTCACCAGCGCGAAGATGGTGGCGAGCCCGAGCGCTGCCGGGTAGAACCCTCGGTCGGCGGGCAGCGGAATGATGTCCGACAACGCCCAGACCGCGATCCACGGCGTGATGGAGGCCAGAACCAGCCCGATGGCGATGCCGACCAGCGCAATCGCCAGAATCTGCATGAGATAGACGGCCGTCACGAACCAGCCGGGCGCGCCGAGACACTTGAAGGTAGCGATGACGTTGCGTTTTGAATCGAGGAATGCGCGCACGGCGTTCGCCACGCCCACGCCGCCCGTCACGAGCGCTGTCAGACCGACCAGCGTCAGGAACTGGGCGAACCGTTCGATATTGGCGGAAAGAGCCGGCGCCGCGTTGCCGCGGTTGCGGATCGACCATCCCGCCGTCGGGAACTCCGCATTTGCCCGCTCCGCCATGGCACGCAGACCCTCCGGCGTCGTGTTGGCGGGGGCCCGGACCTTGTAGACATATTCGACCAGCGATCCCGGCTGAACCAGTCCCGATGCCCTCAGCCCCTCCATCGACAAGAGCGTCTTCGGCGCGAACGCGAATCCGTCCGATACAGCGTCGGGTTCGCGTTCGATGGTCGCGCGGATCTCGTAGGTTGCGTTGCCGAGGCGAACCCGGTCGCCCACCTTTAGATTCAGACGGTCGAGCAGGATCTGCTGCGTGGCAAGCCCGTACACACCCTCCCGCTCCCCGAACAATGCCGAACGATCAAGCGCGGGCTTCGTCACAAGCTCGCCATAGAGCGGATACGATCCGTCGACGGCCTTCAGTTCCACCAGCGACTGGTCCGACTGGTCTTCGAGCCGCGCCATCGAGCGCATGTCGGCGCTCACCGCCACATCGCCCAGACTGTCGAGAAACGCGCGTTCGCCGGCCGAGGCCGTCCGGTGCACCAGTTCGAACCGCAGATCGCCTCCCAGAATGACCTGACCTTCCTGGTTTATGCCTTCCGTGATCGACTGCGACACCGCGTTGACGGCACCGATCGCTGCCGTGCCGAGCGCGATGCAGGCAAGAAAGACGTAGAAACCGGTCAGCCCGCCCCGCAATTCCCGCGCCGCGAAACGGGTGGCGAGGAGGAACCCCTCCGCCCGGCCCATCGCCGTCATTCCGCCGCCTCGTCAGCTTGCAGCGCCTGTTCGGCAACCCGGCCGGAATCGACCGCAATGCGCCGGTCGCAACGCGCCGCAAGTGTGACATCATGGGTCACGAGGACGAAGGTCATGCCGCGCTCGCGCTGCTTGCCGAAGAGAAGCTCGGATATCTGAGCCCCGGTCTTGCCGTCCAGATTGCCCGTCGGTTCGTCGGCGATGAGTATTTTGGGATCGGGCGCCAGCGCCCGGGCGATCGCGACGCGCTGCTGTTCGCCACCGGAGAGCTGGCCCGGATAGTGTGTCAGGCGGTCCTCGAGCCCGACCGCCGCAAGTTCAGCCTCCGCCTTTTCGAAGGCGTTATCGGCACCCGCGAGTTCGAGCGGAACCGCGACGTTTTCCAGCGCCGTCATGTTCGGGATGAGATGAAAGGACTGGAACACGATACCTATATTGCGGCCGCGAAACGCCGCGACGTCGTCCTCGCGCATGGCATTCAATGTCGAACCGGCGACCAGGACCCTTCCGGAATCGGGTCTTTCCAGTCCGGAAAGCACCATCAGGAGCGTCGTCTTGCCCGATCCCGAAGGCCCGACCACGCCTACCGACTCCCCCGCCGCGATTCTCAGATCGACATTTTTGAGCACGTGAACCGCATTCGCGGCGCTGCCGAGCCTCAGATCGACAGCCGAGAGTGATATGAGCGCTTCTGTCACGGAAAATTGGTCCTATATGGAATTGTCGCACTCAAATGGTACCGGATGGATCGATGTTCAAAACTTTTCTACGTGTTTTTGCAATTGCCGGTTCGATCTGGATCGCGACGGGTGCCGTGGCAGCCGGTGAGACCGTGCGTGGCGTCGGGTTCGGCGACAGCCTCATGGCCGGTTACCAGCTTGCGCCCGGGGACGCCTTCCCTGCCAGGCTCGAGGCCGCCCTGCGCGCCGACGGCTATGCGGTATCCATTGCGAACGCCGGGGTGTCGGGCGACACGACCTCAGGGGGTTTGGCGCGGCTCGACTGGTCGATCCCCGAGGATACCGACTTCGTCATCCTCGAACTCGGTGCAAACGACGCCCTGCGCGGCATATCACCCGAAATCACCCGCCAGAACATCGAGAAGATGATCGTGCAGCTGAGGGCGCGCGGCATCGATGTGATCCTCGCCGGCATGCAGGCGCCCCCCAACATGGGGTCCGACTACGCCGCGGCGTTCAACCCGATCTATCCGGAAATGGCCGAAAAGTATGAACTGCCCTTTTATCCGTTCTTTCTCGACGGCGTCATCGGCGATGGCAGCAAGTTGCTCGATGACGGAATGCACCCCAACACCGACGGCGTTTCCGAGATGGCCGAGCGCATGGCGCCTGTGGTGAAAACCTATCTCGATCGGGAGCAGAGCGAGGGTTAACGCTGGCGAGCCATGGCCGCAAACCATGGGACAGGCTGGAATATTTGTCTTGCGCCGATGCGCCGACCATGATTCGATTCACTTGGAGGCAGAGTGATTTGCCTCTCACACAACCAGAGGGGAGAACGCCATGCCGCGTCTGTTTGCCGCCCTGGAATTACCGCACAATGCAGCGATGTCATTGTCCCTGTTGCGCGGAGGTCTGCCCGGCGCTCGCTGGATCGACACGGAGAACTATCATCTGACGCTGCGTTTCATCGGCGACGTCGAGCATCATGTTGCCGATGAGGTCGCCGACACCCTCTCGCGAATTCGCCGTCACGAGTTTCGCATGGGTCTTTCGGGTCTTGGCGCATTCGGCGGCAAGAAACCCCGCTCCCTTTTCGCGGTGCCGACCGCCTCGCCGGACCTGACGGAATTGCAGGCAGAGATCGAGCGCATCTGCCAGCGCCTGCGTCTGCCGCCCGATCCTCGCAAATTCACGCCGCACGTGACGATTGCAAGGCTGCGCAACACCCCTCCGCACGTGCTTGCGCCCTATTTGTCGAGCCGCGGCAATTTCCACGTGCCACTCTTCACGGTGAGCCGCTTCGTGCTGATGTCATCGCGCGAATCCGTCGGCGGGGGCCCCTACATCGCCGAGGAGACCTATTCTTTGTCGCAACCCGCCTCGGCGCGGCCTTCCGGCAGGCAGGTCGGTGGAACCGCCCAGTTCCCGCTGTAGTTCACGGGCATCCATCGCATCCGTTTTCGTGCTAGAAACCAAATCGGATGATGGAGACCG
This sequence comes from Oricola cellulosilytica, assembly GCF_019966575.1. GTDB lineage: Bacteria > Pseudomonadota > Alphaproteobacteria > Rhizobiales > Rhizobiaceae > Oricola > Oricola cellulosilytica. Next base: position 487,698 of record NZ_JAINFK010000003.1, read on the forward strand.
GCATGGCAAGACCGAAACTCGATGCGGACGCGATCAAGGCCGGGCTCCAAGACCTGGACGGCTGGTCCGCCTCCGAGCATGGCGATGCGATCTCGAAGAATTTCAAATTCGCCAATTTTCGCAAAGCCTTCGCCTTCATGACCGAGATGGCGATCGTCGCGGAAAAGATGAATCACCATCCCGAATGGTTCAACGTCTACAATCGTGTCGAGGTCAGGCTGACCACCCATGACAGCGGCGGTGTGACCGAACTGGACATGAAGCTCGCCGCGGCGATGAATGACGCCGCCGCTTGAAGCCCGCGGCCGGATTTCCCACATCCAGGCCATTGATGCGGAGAGACCCATGGATGACGTGAAGATCGGCGAGATTCTGGAGCCGGGCACCACCGACGAGCAGGCCGGCCGCGAACGGCGCGTGCGCGCGCGTTTCTGGTCGACGGTGAAGAAGGCGGCGCGCGCCATCCCCTTCATGGACGAAGTGGTCGCCGCCTATTTCTGCGCGCTCGATCCCCGGACCCCCTCAAGCGTGCGCGGCACGCTTCTGGCGGCCCTTGCCTATTTCGTTCTGCCGCTCGATTTCGTTCCCGATTTTCTGCTGGGCATCGGTTTCGGCGACGATCTCGCTGTCCTGATGGCTGCCATTGCGGCGGTGCGGGGAAACATCACCGACGCGCACCGGGCCGCCGCCCGCGACGCACTCGCGGATCGCGATTCCGAAGCCGCCTGAGTCCCAGCGCCGGTCAGAAATCCGTATCGACCATGTCGTCCTGGTCGAGCGCCTTGCGCAGCCGCGCGAAAGCCAGCCGGATCCGGGACTTCACCGTGCCCAGCGGCAGTCCGGTCTCCTCGGCGATCTGGCTGTGCGAAAGCCCTAGGTAGAACGCCTTTCGCACCAGTTCCAATTGCTCGGCGGGCAGATCCCGCAAGGCCTCGCGCACCCGCCCGTCGCGCTGCTCGGCATCCATCATTTGGTCGGCCGGATCCGCCTCTTCCGGCCGGAAAATCGGGTCTTCGGGGTCGAGAAGACCGGACTTGTCGCGCCGAACGAGATCGATTCGCCGGTTGCGCGCCACGCGGAACAGCCATGTTCCGAGCGACGATTTCGCGGGATCGAACAGCGCCGCCTTGTGCCATAGCACGACCATCACTTCCTGGGTTACCTCCTCGGCCTGTCCCCCCTCCAGCGAAAGCCCCTGAAGATAGGATTTGATGCGCGGGGCGAAATGATCGAACAACTCCGTGAACGCCTGCCGGTCCGCCCTTTCGGCGACAGCGCGCGCCAGCGCTGCGAAATGACGATGTTGTTCGGATTTCATTCAGATTGTCTGTCGCAACGCTTCTTTGCGGATCGGCACAGGCATGTATTCCGCCTCCATGATAGTCAGGCCACGGCGTCCCTGTCATCCGCTTTCGCCGACCGCTGGCGAACATCTTCACGAACTAAGTCAAACTGTTGCCCTTTTCCAAGGGCATGCGCGATGCGTTGGGATGGAAGCTTTGCGTGCGGTCATCGACCGGGACGGTGAAACGCCTTGGAATCTGCAGGATCCATTGCGTTTTGTTCACGTTTTGGTAACCCTGATCCCTACACATTGGGTTAACCAATTCGCATCCACCGCGCGTGATCGAGAGAGACCGGTAAGGAAAAATGCTCAAGCGAACGAAACTATATAGGACCGCGATCGCCAGCTGCGCCCTCATGGCCGGCGCTGCCTCCGCAGCAGCTCAGACGCCAAGTCGTATCGGTGAATACAAGGACTGGGGCGCCTTCAGCTACGCTTCTGGCGGCGGGAAGGTCTGTTATGCCCTGTCGGTTCCGACCACCAAGGAACCGGGGAACGTCGACCACGGCGACAACTTCTTTTTGGTGACCCAGCGCTCCAGGCAGAACATCGCCTACGAACCGCAATTCATGGCCGGCTACACCCTGAAGGAGAACTCCAAGGTGACCGTCGACATCGACGGCAAGCCGTTTACGCTGTTTACCAAAGACAATTCGGCTTGGGTCGAGAATGCGGCGCAGGAGCCGGCGCTCGTCGCGGCGATGAAGGCGGGAACGAAGATGACGGTGAAAGCCACCTCGCGGCGCGGCACCGCAACCACCTACCAGTATTCTCTTTCGGGCGTGACCGCGGCATTGCAGGCGATCAAGGACTGCAAGTGAACGGGGTGAAATAGCCGGGATTGAAGGCCGGGGCGAGCCCCGGCCTTGTTTTTTGCCTCACCCTTCACGATCTGCGGGATTCGACGACGCAACGTGACGGACGCCTGTGCCTGTGATAGGGCGTCGTCGCTCATGATGGACTGAACATGACGGTTTCGCTCGATTTGACCGACAACGCGGCGCGCGACTCGCTTTCGGCGCAGGCGCGGATGCCGTTCACCGACCGCCCGACGCTGATCGGCCTGACCCGCGAACAGCTCGGCGGGGCATTGCGCGAGGCCGGCGTGCCGGACCGTCAAATCCGCATGCGTGTCCAGCAGCTCTGGCACTGGCTCTATGTGCGCGGCGTATCCGATTTTGACGACATGACCAATGTGTCTAAGGATCTGCGCACCCGATTAAAGGCGGGTTTTTCCATCGCCCGTCCGGAAATTGTCGAGGAGCAGATTTCCGGGGACGGGACACGCAAATGGCTGCTGCGCTTTCCGCCGCGCGGCGCAGGCCGTCCGGTGGAGGTCGAGACCGTCTACATTCCCGAGGAAGGTCGGGGCACGCTGTGCGTCTCCAGCCAGGTCGGCTGCACGCTCACCTGCACCTTCTGCCACACCGGCACGCAGAAGCTGGTACGCAACCTGACCTCGGAGGAGATCGTCTCGCAATTGCTGCTTGCGCGCGAACGTCTCGGCGATTTTCCGGATCGCGATACCCCGCAGGGCGCCATTGTCCCGGCCGAGGGGCGAAAGGTCTCCAATGTGGTGATGATGGGCATGGGCGAGCCGCTTTATAACGCCGCCAATGTGCGCGACGCGCTTCTCGTCTTCGCCGATGGCGACGGCTTGTCGCTGTCCAAGCGGCGGATCACGCTGTCGACTTCCGGCGTTGTACCGGAGATCATCAAGATGGGCGAGGAGACCGGCGTCATGCTGGCGATCTCGCTGCATGCCGTGAATGACGAACTGCGCGACGTGCTGGTGCCGATCAACAGGAAATATCCGCTGGAAACGCTGCTCGACGCCTGCCGCAACTATCCGGGCCTGTCCAACGCGCGGAGGATCACCTTCGAATATGTGATGCTGAAGGACGTCAACGACAGCCTCGCCGATGCGAAGGAACTGGTGCGGCTCCTGAAGGGCATTCCGGCCAAGATCAACCTGATCCCGTTCAACAAATGGCCGGGGTCGGATTATGAATGCTCCGATTGGGAGCAGATTGAGAAATTCGCGGACTTCATCAACGCCAACGGTTACGCCTCGCCGATCCGCACCCCGCGCGGACAGGACATTCTCGCCGCCTGCGGGCAGTTGAAGTCGGCTTCCGAGCGAATGAAGAAGACCGAGCGCCTTGCCTATGAGGCGATGATGATCGCCGGCCATGGCGATTGAGCCTAGGCGGATGAACCGGTTTCCGGCGGCTCCACCTTCCAGATATTCAGCACTCCGTAGCGCAGCTTCAGGCTGGGCGACTCAATGATGCCGATCAGGGACTTGCGGCCGGACAGGAACTCCGGTTCGCCGCTCCCCGCGCCGCGAACGAGGATTACGGGCAGCGCCATATCCGGCGTCCATGGTCTCGTCTTCTCGAAATCGTTGGAGGGGGCGGCGCCCGGCATCACCAGGGCGCGCACATCGTAGTACGTCCCGCGCAGTGCATGGATGACTTCCGCGGTCATCGCCCGTCCCTCGGCGACGACCGTCTCGACCCCTGCCGGTTCGAGTGCGGCGATCAGCCCGTTTCTCAGATCCTCGCCGCCGAAGATCTGGTGGACGGGCCTGAGGGATTTGGCCGGGACATTGGCGGGCGTTATCATCATGATGCCGCCGATCGCGAATAGGGCGATTGCGCCGTTGATCGCCAGCGACGCCAGGAAGCTGACGCTATAGCGCGGAATCAGCAGATGCGCGGTCGTCAGGATCACGGCAGCCGGAAAGGCGGTCGCCGACCAGTTCGCCTCCGCCTGCGACATCAGTGCCTGCAGGGTGATCAGCAGGAAGACCGGCAGCGACAGGAACAGCAGAAACCGGTCGGATTCCGGCTTGTCCGTCCGCCTGCCGGTGAACAGCAGCACCAGATAGGCGCCGAAGATTACCGGACCGAGCACGCCAAACTGGGTTACGAGGAATTCCAGCGCGTCCTTCGGATGAAGATCCAGTCCCCCCCACTCCATGTTGTCGTTGACCGTATGCTCGAAGGTGGCGAAGCCGTTCGACAGGTTCCAGAGCATGTTGGGGGCGATGAGAAGCGCCGCGATCGCCAGCGCCAGCCATGTCGACGGCGCCGCGACCACTTTGCGGGACGGTCGCGTCGCCGCAACGTAGAGCACCGCGCAGAGGACGAAGAAGATCATCGCGTATTTGGCGTTCAGGCCCAATCCGACCGCCAGGCCGAGTGCCATCCCGGTCGCGAGGCGCGGCGCGTGCAGATGGGCGTGAAAGGCGATCAGCGCGACGAACCAGAAGAAGATCAGCGGGACATCCGTCGTCATCAGGTAAGAGGAGACGGCGACACCCGGAATGGTCGCATAGACGATCGCCGACCAAAATCCGACCCGCCAGTCATAGAGCTGCCTGCCGGCGGCATAGGCGAGGACGGAGGAGGCAATGTGCAGCAGATTGGCCGGCATCCGCACGCACAACGCGCCATCCCCGCATAGCGTCGTGGTTCCGCCGATCAGCCACGCGATCAGCGGCGGCTTGGTGAAATAGCCGAGCGTCAGGTTTTGGGACCAGGCCCAGTATTGGGCCTCGTCGAAGCCGAGAGAGGTCGAGGAAAGGGCAAGCGACATCGCGCGCAGGGCGAACAGCGCGATCAGGACGATTGCGAGGATCAGGAGATGAGTTTCGCGCGCCGGGGTCAGCGTCGACGGTGCCTTCGGTATGGCGATGGCCATGGGATGCTCCGCTGGAATCGGTCGCAGCCCGATAGCACGGAGTTTCTCGGCATGCGACAGCCCGATTGGGGCAGACGGTGTCAGCGGGTCTGGGTTGTGAGTATCTTGACGGCGAAAGCGCCGAACACGCTCGCCATCAGCCAGTCGAGCACGCGGGTAACGACAGGTTTCTCGCGCAGGGTCTTCGACATCCACCCCGCCGCGACGATCATCGGCGCGACGATCGGGATCGCAATCGCCACGAAAAGAGCGCCGAGAAAGAAGAATTTCCCGGTGGCGTCCGGATCGCCTGCCGAGACGAATTGCGGCAGAAACGTCATGAAGAACAGGATGATCTTCGGATTGAGCAGGTTGATTCCGAGACCCGTGAGATAGCTCGCCTTCAGCGAACTTCGTGCCTTCCGGTCCGACTTCAGTGTCAGCGAGGAGCCGTTGCGGATCGCGTCGATGGCCAGCCAGACCAGATAGGCCGCGCCGACGATCTTGAGCGTGGTGAAAGCAACCGGCGCGGCGACCACCAACGCCGAAAGTCCGAGCGCCACCATCGCCGTGTGGACGGCAATGCCTGAGAACGCGCCCGCCATGCAGGCAAAGCCCGCGGCACGACCCTGCGAAAGCGTGCGCGACAGGAACAGCGTCATGTCAGGGCCCGGCGTCAACGAAAGAATGACCGAGGCAAGCGTGAACGCGGCGAGTGTCGGCCAGTCGGGGATGTATGCGGGCATGTTGGGGGCTCGCCGGGGGGGGGGTTACGGGTCCACCCTTGCGGGTGTGCGGCCACCATGCCACACGGGGCCGGATTCCAGAAGGGGGCTTCAGGGTGAGGACAACCGGAAAAAATCCATTCGGGCCATTCGCCCACCCGGTAAGCGCCGTTGCGGCGACGTCGGCGTGGATCGCTTTGCTGCTGGCCTTCCGCAGCCAGCCGCAATGGGATCTGGCCGCAGCCGCCGCGTTTTTCGATTCCGCGGCCTGCGCGGCGTCCCCGGTGGCGTCGGGCCAATATTGCGCCGGCTTCACCTTCTCGGGCCTTCCCTTCTTAGCCACCGTCCGGCAACTTCTGCATCCCCTGCCTGCCCTTCTCGGCATCGGGCTGATGATCGTTCTCGCGGTGGAGCTGCGCGCAGGATTGCGTTGGCACAATCCTGGCATCCGCCTCAAGGTGGTGTTGATCGGTGCCCTGATCCTCGGACCGGGCCTGATCGTCAACGGCATATTGAAAGCCTATTGGGGCCGGCCGCGCCCCTGGATGACCGAGGATTTTGGCGGCTGGCTGCCCTTCGTGGAAGCCGGGACCGAGACGGATCTGTGCGCTTCAAACTGTTCGTTCGTGTCGGGCGAGGCAGCCGCCGCCGGCTGGCTGATGTGCCTTGCCCTGCTGCTCGCCATTCGGCGTCGCTTCCTCGCGGCAGCGATCCTCGGCGGCGGCGCGATAGCGATGGCGCTTTTGCGCGTCGCCTTCGGCGCCCATTACCTGTCGGACGCCCTTCTCGGATTTTTCATGACCGTCGTCTTGTTCATGATGCTTGCCGCGCTGAGCGAATGGCTGGCCGCGCGCCGTTCCTGATCTGCAAAGCGCTTGCGCTGCACCGCAAACGCAATATGGTGCGCGCGATTTTCCCGAAAGCCCTCCAACCGGACCGAACTCCCATGAATGCCGCAAAAAAAGACGTCAAGAAGGTCGTTCTCGCCTATTCCGGCGGCCTCGACACCTCGATCATCCTGAAATGGCTGCAGACCGAGCTGAACGCTGAAGTCGTCACCTTCACCGCCGATCTCGGCCAGGGCGACGAGCTCGAGCCGGCTCGCAAGAAGGCCGAGATGCTGGGCATCAGGGAAATCTATATCGAGGATGTCCGCGAGGAGTTCATCCGCGACTTCGTCTTTCCGATGTTCCGCGCCAATGCGGTCTATGAGGGCATCTACCTGCTCGGTACCTCGATCGCACGTCCGTTGATCTCCAAGCGGTTGGTCGAAATCGCCGAGGAAACCGGCGCCGACGCCATCGCCCATGGCGCGACCGGAAAGGGCAACGACCAGGTCCGTTTCGAACTGTCGGCCTATGCGCTCAATCCGGACATCAAGGTCATCGCTCCTTGGCGCGACTGGTCCTTCAGGTCGCGCACCGATCTCATCGACTTCGCCCGCGATCACCAGATCCCGGTACCGAAGGACAAGCAGGGCGAAGCGCCGTTTTCGGTCGACGCCAACATGCTGCATTCCTCATCGGAGGGTAAAGTGCTGGAAGATCCGTGGTTGGAAGCGCCGGAATATGTCCACATGCGCACCGTTTCGCCGATGGACGCGCCCGACACGGCGACCGACATCAAGATCGAGTTCAGCAATGGTGATGCGGTTGCACTGAATGGCGAGGCGATGAGCCCTGCGACCTTGTTTGCGAAGCTCAACGACCTTGGCCGCGACAACGGCATCGGCCGCATCGACCTGGTGGAGAACCGGTTCGTCGGCATGAAATCGCGCGGCGTGTACGAGACGCCGGGCGGCACGATCCTCCTCGCTGCCCACCGCGCGATGGAATCGATCACGCTGGACCGCGGCGCGGCGCATCTGAAGGACGAACTGATGCCGCGCTACGCCGAGCTCATCTACAATGGCTTCTGGTTCTCGCCGGAGCGCGAAATGCTGCAGGCCGCGATCGACCACAGCCAGAAGGATGTAGAGGGCACCGTCCGGCTCAAGCTCTACAAGGGCAATGTCATCACCACCGGCCGCAAGTCGCCGAAATCGCTCTACTCCGAAGAACTCGTCACTTTCGAGGACGATCGGGGCGCATACGATCAGAAGGACGCCGCGGGCTTCATCCGGCTCAACGCGCTGCGCCTGCGCACGCTCGCTGCGCGCAAGCGGAGGAACTAAACACGGTCAGCCGTCGGCCCCGCCGGATTCCAGGATACGCTTGAGCTTTGCCAAATCCTTGCGGTTGGCCCGGTTCATGGCTGCTGCCATAAGCGGAGCCGTGACCGCGGCAAAACCCGAAGGCTCGCCGCGATTGCGCAGCTCCATGAGTGTGCCGCCATCATCAAGACCGCGCCAAGAATAGGTCGTTTCCATCGGGAACGGACCTTCTGCCGTCCGCATGACGAACCTTTCGCCGGGCACAAGATCCACCACCTCATAGGTGTAGGCCAAACGGCGGCCAAGAAACTGCGCCACGAAGGCGATGTGCGACCCGATACGCAGCGGCTTCGTCGTCCGCCATTCAACCGACCTTATATTCACGTACCATTGTGGCGCGTTGTCAGGATCGGCAGCAAAGCTGGCGACCGTATTCAGGGGTCTTTTAATGGAGATTGAGTTGGAGACGTCGACTTTCACGTGAGCGGTTCCGTTGGACGCTGTCTCTTACGCCATCGATCATCAGATTGTCAACTTTTTGGTTGAATAATTCTCGCCGCCGGCGTTATCGGCGGCCTCGTCCCGTTCGCCGGCTTGGCGCTGACCAACTGGGACCACAGGTAAATTTAATCTTTAACGCTGGCGCCGTGAGTGGGGGCGCGTGATGTTATTCTTGGCAAACCGGATACGGGTGCTTAGCTGACAAGCGACCGATCTTCACCGCCGCAAGGAGTCCCATGCCCGCGTCATCCAACTCATCGCCCCTGACCGACTGGACCGGTGCTTATGGCCTGCCGGATTTCTCCGCAATTCGCGACGAGGAATTCGAACCGGCGATTCGCGCGGCCTTCGATGCGCATCTGGCCGAGATCCGGGGGATTGCCGACAATCCGGAGCCGCCCGACTTCGCCAACACCATCGCGGCGCTGGAGATCGCCGGCGAGGATCTTTCCCGGGTGAGTGCGATCTTCTTCAACCGCGCCGGTTCGCACACCAACGACCTGATCCGCCAGGTAGAGCGCACGGTTTCGCCGCTCTACGCGCGTCACCGCTCCGCCGTGGCGATGAACAGGGCCCTGTTCGCGCGGATCGATGCCTTGTGGGCAGAGCGCGACAGCCTCGGCCTCACGACTGAACAGTACCGGGTGCTGGAGCGCCGCTGGAAGGGCTTTGTCCGCTCCGGTGCTGCGCTTGAAGGCGCCGCACGCGAGCGTTACGCCGAAATCACCGAGCGGCTTGCTACCCTCGGCACGCAGTTCGGTCAGAACGTGCTGAAGGACGAGTCGGACTGGATACTCCTTGTCGAGGACGACGGCGGCCTCGACGGCCTGCCCGATTGGCTGATCGACGCGATGGCGTCCGTCGCGGAAGAACGCGGGCATGCCGGCCGGCATGCCGTCAGCCTGTCACGCTCGATCGCCGACCCGTTCCTGACGTTCTCGACCCGCCGCGATCTGCGCGAACGGGTTTATAACGCATGGCTTGCGCGCGGAGAAAACGGCGGCGAGACTGACAATACCGGCGTGATCGCCGAGACGCTGGCGCTTCGCCGCGAACAGGCGGCGCTGCTCGGCTACGCCAGCTACGCGGCCTACAAGCTCGACGACACAATGGCCAAGACCCCGGAAAACGTCTCCAGGCTGCTGGAGACGGTCTGGGAAAAGGGTGTTGCCCGCGCCAACGAGGAAGCCGCGGATATCGAGTCGATGATTGCGGCGGACGGGCACAACCACAAGGCGGCGAAATGGGACTGGCGCTTTTACGCCGAGAAGATCCGCCGCGATCGCTTCGATTTCTCCGACGCCGACGTGAAACCCTACCTGCAGCTCGAAAGGATGATCGAGGCCGCCTTCGCGGTAGCGACACGCCTGTTCGGCATCACGTTCGAGGAAATCAATGACGTCCCGCTCTACCACCCGGACGCCCGGCTGTGGCGGGTGTCGGACCGAGACGGCTCGCATCGCGCCCTCTTCATCGGCGACTATTTCGCCCGCCCCTCCAAGCGCTCCGGGGCCTGGATGAGCGCCCTGCAGACACAGGCCAAATTGACCGGGGAAACGCCGATCGTGCTGAACACGATGAACTTCGCCAAGCCGCCGGCCGGCAAGCCGGCGCTTCTGTCGTTCGACGACGCACGCACGCTGTTTCACGAGTTCGGCCATGCGCTGCATGGCATGCTGTCCGACGTCACCTATCCGTCGGTGTCGGGAACAAGCGTCTCGCGCGATTTCGTCGAACTGCCGTCGCAGCTTTATGAACACTGGCTGACTGTTCCCGAAGTGCTCGACGAATTCGCCGTGCACGCCGAGACCGGAAAGTCCATGCCGAAGGAGCTGCTCGACAAGGTGCTTGCGGCACAGACCTTCAATATCGGCTTTCAGACGGTCGAGTACACGTCGAGCGCGCTGGTCGACATGGCCTACCATGCCGGAACCGACGTGCCCGCCGAACCGGCGGAATTCGAGGCCGGGATCCTTCAGCGAATCGGCATTCCCGACGCCATCGCGATGCGCCACCGCTCGCCGCATTTCCAGCATATCTTTGCCGGGGACGGTTACGCGGCGGGCTACTATTCCTATATGTGGTCCGAGGTGATGGACGCCGACGCGTTTCGCGCCTTCGAGGAAACCGGCGACCCGTTCAACCCGGACATCGCCCGGAAGCTCCGCAGGCACATCTATGCGTCGGGCGGCACGATCGATCCCGAGGACGCCTACAAGGCGTTTCGCGGCCGTTTGCCGACCCCGGACGCCATGCTTGAGGAGCGCGGGCTGGCATAAGGGTCCTGACCCCTAATGATGGAGTGACGGGACATGCAATGGTCTTTTCCGGTCGCAAAGGTCGCCGGCAGCGAGATTCGCATCCATTTGACGTTCTTCCTGCTGCTGCTGTGGATCGGCATCGCCCATTTTCAGTCCGGCGGCGGCGCGGCCGCTACCGAGGGTATCCTGTTCATCCTGGCCGTCTTCGCATGCGTCGTCCTGCATGAACTCGGCCACGCGCTTGCCGCGCGGCGCTACGGCATCCGCACGCCGCGCATCACGCTGCTGCCGATCGGTGGCGTCGCCGAACTGGAACGCATGCCGGAAAAGCCATCCGAGGAGATTGTCGTCGCCATCGCGGGCCCGCTGGTCAACGTCGCCATCGCCGCGGCGCTCATCGTGTTTCTCGGCGCATGGCCCGACATGGCGGCGATTTCCGAGATCGAGAATCCGTCCTTCGGTTTCTTCGCGCGTCTCGCCGTCGTCAACGTCGTGCTCGTCCTGTTCAATCTCATTCCGGCCTTTCCGATGGATGGCGGCCGGGTTTTGCGGGCGCTTCTGGCAACGCGGTTCCCGCGGGTTCGGGCAACCGCGATCGCCGCGCGCGTCGGCCAGATCACGGCGTTCCTGTTCGGCTTCCTCGGCCTTTTGAGCGGCAACGTGCTGCTGATCTTCGTGGCGATCTTCGTCTATGTCGCGGCCACGTCCGAAGCCCAGGCGACGAACCTGCAGGACGTCGCGCGGCACGTGCCCGTCCGCGACGCGATGATCACCCGCTATGATGCGCTCGGCCCGCGCTCGACGCTCGACGACGCCGCGGCCGCTCTTCTGAGAACCACCCAGCACGAATTTCCCGTGGTCGACGGCGGCGGCAACCTTCGCGGCGTCTTGACGCGAGCCGACATGGTCGCCGCCCTGCAGTCCCGCCCGCGCGAGACGCCGGTTCTGGAAGTCATGACGCGGGACATCCCCGTCGTCTCCGAGGGACAAATGCTGGATGCCGCCTTCACGCTCCTTCAGGGGGCGGGCGTTCCGGCGGTCGGCGTCGTCGACCGTGAAGGCCGGCTCGTCGGCTATGTCACCATCGAGAATATCGGCGAACTGATGATGGTGCGCGAGCCGGCGCCAGTGTCCCGTGAAGGCTGGCGGCGCGACGGATAGACGCACCACGATCTCGGCGAGCCTGGGTCAGGCCCCTAGGCCGCTTGCGACTTGACGTACTGGATGTAGCCGCGCACGTCGGCAGCCGGCTCCTTGTAGGAATCGCGGAACACCGCCAGCGGCTCCGCCAACGCGTCCGCTGCCGATTTCTGCGCCGCGCCCTTGGCTGTATCGTCCGCGTCGCTCGCGCCTACCTCCCCCGCATACTGCGCGAAACCGAGCGAGGGATAGGTTGCGCGCGCGAGTAGCGGATAGAGCGTGCCGATGAGATAGAACATCGCACTGTCGATCATCGCCCGCTTTTCCGGCTCGTTCGGGTAGAGGTGAGTCAGTCCATGCTTGTTCGACAGGTACTGCATGATTGCGCAGCTTTCCCAGAGCGCGCCCTTGGGAAGGCCCTCCTCCTCGATCATCGGGGTTAGGTGCGCAGGATTCTTCGCTAGGAAGGGAGCCTCCCGAGTGTGTCCGTAGACGTCGTTTTCCTCGAAATCCAGCCCGGCGGCGCGCACGAAGACGCGCACGCTCATGTTGTTCACGCTTGGTTTGAGGACATTCAACTGCAGATCGGCCATCGAAACCTCCCCGGTTGGACCGCTTAGTATGCTTTCTTCGCAGCACGATCCGCGGAAAGTGATTCCCGCGAACGTTCCGTCAGCGCCTCGATCGCGTCAGCCAGGTGGATCTCGGCGATGTTGTAGTCGTTCCTGGCGACGCGCTGCTTGTGCGCTTCAAACAGTACCTCGCCATGGGTGAAGCCGGGCGGCGGTTCGAACCGGTATGCCGCAAGCTCGATCAGCAGTCCAAGCGGATCGGTGAAGTAGATCGAGTCCATGAAGCCGCGGTCCTTCACGCCGCTGTGCTTGATACCGCGGTCGTTGAGCCGTTCCACGGCCTGCGAGAACGTCGCCTTCGACACGTTGATCGCGATATGGTGGACAGCGCCCGGATCGGTCGACGTCCGCGCCGGATCGGGTTTGCGCTCCTCGTTGGTGAAGACGGTGATCAGCCGCCCGTCGCCCGGATCGAAATAGAGATGGCTTTCCGAAGGCGTGTCCAGGTTCGGCTGTTCGAAGATGAACGGCATGCCCAGCACTCCCTCCCAGAAATCGATCGAGGTCTGACGGTCCGCCCCGACCAGCGTGATGTGATGGATGCCCTGGGCTTGCAGTTTGCGCACACTTTCCTCCCGGTTGCTTGCGGTCGGCCTATATACTGCAATGGGCGAGACCGGCCGAACAACAGCATTTTGCGCCTCCAGCCACTTTCACGCCAGCGGGAAAGCATGTATTAGCGCCCCAAACGAACGCGCTCGGCACACTGGCCTGAGCTGACACTTCCGGATTCAAGACTATGACACTCCGCAACATCGCGATCATCGCGCATGTCGACCATGGCAAGACGACCCTCGTCGACGAACTCCTCAAACAGTCCGGCGTTTACCGGGAAAACGAGCGCGTGCAGGAACGTGCCATGGATTCCGGCGACATCGAGAAGGAGCGCGGCATCACCATCCTTGCCAAGGCCACCTCGGTGGAGTGGAAGGGCGTGCGCATCAACATCGTCGATACCCCCGGCCACGCCGACTTTGGCGGCGAGGTAGAACGCATCCTGTCGATGGTTGACGGCGCGATCGTACTGGTCGATGCCGCCGAAGGCCCGATGCCGCAGACCAAGTTCGTCGTCGGCAAGGCCCTGAAGGTCGGCCTACGCCCGATCGTCGCGGTCAACAAGATCGACCGGGCCGACGCCCGCGCCGACGAGGTGATCAACGAGGTGTTCGACCTGTTCGCCGCCCTCGACGCCACCGACGAGCAGCTCGATTTCCCGATCCTCTACGGATCTGGCCGTGACGGCTGGATGGCGCCGGAGACCGAAAAGCCGGCCGACGCATCGCTTGCGCCGCTGTTCGACCTGGTGCTCGATCACGTCCCCGAGCCGACTGTCGGCGAAGGCCCGTTCCGGATGATCGGCACGATACTCGAGGCCAACCCGTTCCTCGGCCGCATCGTCACCGGCCGGATTCATTCCGGCTCGGTCAGATCGAACCAGGCGGTCAAGGTGCTGAACGGCGAGGGAAAGCTGGTCGAGAACGGGCGCGTTTCGAAGATTCTTGCTTTCCGCGGTCTGGAGCGCCAGCCGATCGACGAGGCCCATGCGGGCGATATCGTAGCCATCGCTGGTCTCTCGAAGGGAACCGTCGCCGATACGTTCTGCGATCCTTCTGTCACCGAACCCCTGCATGCGCAGCCGATCGACCCGCCGACGGTGACGATGAGCTTCATCGTCAACGATTCGCCGCTCGCCGGCACCGAAGGCGACAAGGTGACCAGCCGTGTCATCCGAGACCGTCTGCTCAAGGAGGCAGAAGGCAACGTGGCGCTGAAGGTGGAGGAGGCGGCGGAAAAGGATTCCTTCTACGTCTCCGGCCGCGGCGAATTGCAGCTGGCGGTGCTGATCGAGACGATGCGCCGCGAGGGCTTCGAAATCGCAGTGTCCCGTCCGCGCGTCGTCATGCAGAAGGATGACACCGGCCAGTTGCTGGAACCGGTCGAGGAAGTCGTCATCGACGTCGATGAGGAGCATTCCGGTGTCGTCGTCCAGAAGATGTCGGAGCGTAAGGCCGAGATGCTCGAGCTGCGCCCGTCTGGCGGCGACCGCGTGCGCCTCGTGTTTCATGCGCCGACGCGCGGCCTTATCGGCTATCAGTCCGAACTGATGACCGACACCAAGGGAACGGCGATCATGAACCGCCTTTTCCACGCCTACGAACCCTACAGGGGCGAGATCGGCGGACGCGTCAACGGCGTGCTGATCTCCAACGACATGGGCGAGGCTGTCGGCTATGCGCTGTTCAACCTGGAGGATCGTGGCCCGATGGTGATTGATCCGGGCACGAAGGTCTATCAGGGTATGATTATCGGCATTCATTCGCGCGACAACGATCTCGAGGTCAACGTGCTGAAGGGCAAGAAGCTGACCAACATCCGCGCCGCCGGCAAGGACGAGGCGGTCAAACTCACCCCGCCGGTGCGCATGACGCTGGAACGCGCGCTCTCGTGGATTCAGGACGACGAACTGGTCGAGGTCACGCCGAAATCGATCCGTCTTCGCAAGCTCTATCTCGATCCCAACGACCGCAAGCGCTCCGAAAAGATGAAGGCGACGGCCTGAAGCCGCTCGAGAAGATCCCGGCCGGTAGCCGGTGAGACTAGATCACCTCGGACAGGACCGCCGTCAGCGCCGCGTCCGAGAACGGCTTGTCCAGCTTCGCCGTGATGAAATCTGCCCCGCCCTCGGGCATGTCGGCATATCCTGTGGCGAGGATGATCGGCAGATCGGGGCGGGAAATCCGCGCCTGCCTGGCCAGTTCGATCCCTGTCATTTTCGGCATCGCCTGATCGGTGATCAGCACATCGATGTCCGGCCGTTCGGCCAGCCTGTCGAGAGCCTCGGCGCCTGAATGGGCCTCGATCACCTCGTGTCCGAGATCCTCCAGCATCCCCACCGTGCCCATGGACACCAGGAAGTCGTCGTCGACGGCAAGGATGGTCTTCCGGCCTTTGGCCGTGCGCGCCGGCTCCCGGGGCTTGGCGGCGATCGGAGCCGGCGTTTCGGCTGACGGTTCGGCGACCGGCAGAACCAGCGTCGCGGTCGTTCCCGCGCCGGGCGTGCTGTCGATCAGGAACGTGCCGCCGGACTGCATCGCCAGGCCGTGCACCATCGACAGCCCCAGCCCCGTGCCCTTTCCGACCCCCTTGGTGGTGAAGAACGGCTCCATCGCCTGCGACAGCGTGCCGGCGTCCATACCGGCACCCGTGTCGGTGACGGCGATCCGGACATAGTCGCCGGGCTTCAGCTCGCCCCCGGAGCGGACCGACAAAGGCTCCACCGACAGGGTGATCCGGCCGCTTCCCTCCATTGCATCGCGCCCGTTCACCGCCAGGTTCAGGATCGCCATCTCGAGCTGGTTGCGATCGACGAGCGCGTGCGGCGCGTTGGCGGGCACGTCGATGACGATCTCGATCTCCGGACCGAGCGAACGCTGCAGCAAATCGCGCAGATCCGGCAGGAGAGCGGTCACGTCGACGGCATCGGCCCTCAGATCCTGCTTGCGGGCGAATGCCAGCATGCGCTGCGTCAGGCGGGCGCCCCGGTCGGTCGCCTGAAGCGCATTGTCGAAATACCGGACCACGTCGCCGTCGAGATCGGGCATGCGCCGCTTGATCAGGTCGAGGCTGGACTGGATCGCCATCAGCAGATTGTTGAAGTCGTGGGCCACGCCGCCGGTCAACTGCCCGATCATGTCGAGCTTCTGGCTCTGGCGCAGGGCGGCCTCGGCCTCGGCAAGGGCCGCTTCCTTGGCGCGCCGCTCGTTCACGTCCCGCCCGAATGCGTAGACCTTCCCGCGCTGCGCCGATGCCGTCCAGGCGAACCAGCGGTAGCTGCCGTCGGCGTGACGCAGCCGGAATTCGTACGGTTCGACCAGGGGCGTTTCGAAAATGGAACCGAAGGTGCGGAGCATCTCCTCCAGATCGTCGGGATGTGCGTAGGGAATGAGCGTCCCGCCAACTAGCGTCTTCACCGGCCAGCCGAGCAGGCGGGTCCAGGATTCGTTGACGTCGGTCAGTGTCCCGTCTTCGGTCGCTACGGCGAGCAGATCGACCGTTAGGTTCCAAGCGGCGTCCCGCTGTTCGGTGAGGTCGTCGACCCGCGCCGTCCGCGCCATCACTTCATCGTGAATGTCGGTGCAGGTGCCGTACCAGCGGATGATCTCGCCGGCCTCGTTGCACACGGGTTGGGCCCGCCCCAGCACCCAGCGATACTCTCCCGACTGATGCCTCAACCGGTATTCGATCTCGTAGAGCTCGCCGGTCTGGAGCGAGTGGCGCCAGCGCGCGAAAGCACGTTCCTGGTCTTCGGGGTGGAACATGCCGTTCCAGGCTTCCCCGTCCGTCGAGCCGGGCGGAACGCCGGTGTAATCGTACCAGCGCTGGTTGTAGAAATCGTGATACCCGTCCGGAAGGGTCGACCAGATCATCTGGTCGACGGAATCGACGATCGCGTGGAACCTTGCCTCGCTCTGCCGCAACTGGGCCTCGCGCAATTCCAGCTCTTCCATCCGCTGGCGCGCCTCGTTCTGGCGGGTCCGGGCGGCAAGAGCCGACCGGACGGCGCGCATCAGTTCTTCCGTGTGAAGAGGGCGCGAGAGAAGGACGGCGTTGCGAAGCGCGTCCATCCGCGCCTTCGCCCGGGCTGACCGCTGGCTGACCGATCCGTTGGCAAGCACGATAAACGGCACGTCCGACCAGGCGGGCTGCCCGGCCAGCGCGTCCCGGATGGCATCGATTCCCTCGTCGGTAAGCGATTCTTCGGTCAGCAGCACACAGCCGACATGTCGTCGCAGCACCTCGACCAAGTCGGCGCCTGACGCCAGGACGATCGCGCCGATACCCTCCTTCGCCAGCAGGTTCCGGGCAAGGGCCCCATCGCGCCCGCGCAGCGCGAGGATCGCGGCCGATCTGCGAATATCGGATTCTTCCACTGCGTGCGTTTCCGCAACCTTGCCGGGCGCGGCTGTCACGCTCCCTCGCCTCCGTCCATCCTGTCCTGACCAAGAAGATTTTCACCTCTGCGATCGAAACTCGGACTGCTCGACAATACGGACGAGAAACCCCTGATCGGTTCTCCGATCTCTATGCCGTCGGAGCTGATCCGGAATTCCCGGATGGTCCTTTCGTGATCCGAGGTCCGGGTCTTGATGACCGCGACGGATTTGCGCACCGTGCCTCCCTCCTCGAAGAAACGCAGCAGCATGACGGTGTCAGCCAGATAGCTGACATCGATGTCGCTGCGCAGTTCGCCCGTGACGCCATGCTGTCCCAGGACCATGAGCGACACCACGCCCTGCTGGCTGAGATAGCTCAGCAATTCGTGCATCTGCAGGACCAGAAAATTGTCGCTCGGCATGGCGTGCAGATAGGCGTTGAGACTGTCGATCACGACGACGCTGGCGTCTTGATTTTCGACCGACTCCTGCACCTCCGTGGCGAATTGCCCCGGCGAGAGTTCGGCGGGGTCGATCTGCCGGATCGTCAGCTGGCCGTTATCGATGAAGGGCTGCAGATCCATGTCGAGCGCCTTCGATCGGATCATCAATGTCGCGAGCCGCTCGTCGAACAGAAAGTAGGCCGCGTTCTCTCCGCGCTCCAGCGCGGCGATCATGCAGCGTACCGCCGTCGTCGTCTTGCCGACGCCCGCCGGGCCGGTCAGCAATGCATTGGTTCCCGGCGCCAGCCCCTCGCCCAGAAGCGCGTCGAGCCCGGCGAGGCCGGTCGTGACCGGTGCCTTGGCGAACTTGCGGTAATGCTCGGCCGCGATGAGACGCGGATAGACGCTGACTCCGCCTTTCTCGATGGAGAAGTCGTGAAACCCGCCGCTATATTGCATTCCGCGCATCTTCACGATCCGCAGCCGCCTACGCTCAGCCCCGAAATCGCTTGCGGACTGCTCCAGCGAGATGACCCCGTGGGCGATCGAGTGCAGCTGCAGATCGTTCGGCTCGGCCGTGCGGTCGTCCAGAACCAGAACGGTACATTTGCGCTTGGCGAAGAAATGCTTGAGCGCCAGGATCTGCCGCCGGTACCGTAGGGGGTTCTGCGCCAGCAGGCGCAGTTCGGAGAGGCTGTCGACAACCACACGCGCCGGATTGGATGCTTCAACGCGCTCGATCACGCCGCGCACGGTCTCCCCCAGTTCCACTTCGCTGGGATGAAGAAGCGACTGCTCGTTCGCCGATGTGAGATCATCCTCGGTGGCGAGCTCAAAAATCTCCAGCCCGTCAAGGCTCCATCCATGCGATCGTGCCCCGGCGACAAGTTCCTGCTCGGTTTCCGACAGGGTTATGTAGAGCCCGCTCTCGCCGGCTGCGCGGCCTTCCAGAAGGAACTTCAGCCCGATGGTCGTCTTGCCGGACCCCGGTGTTCCTTCCACCAGATAGAGATGGTTTGGCGACAAGCCGCCTCGCAGAATATGATCGAGGCCAACCGTACCGGTCGCGACGCGCTCCTCGCTGGCCGCGTTTTCGTTCTCACGCAAATCGGATTTCCTCGGTTTTTCGCATTGAAGGAGAGAATAGTGTCTCGAGGAGAGAATTTGGAGTCTAGGGGACCCATAATCCCGGCGGCGCCCGATGGCTATGGGCTACTTGCTGCCGGTGGCCGTGATGACGTTTAACTCGGATTGCGCGCTGCGCCACGGCATCAGGTCGGTGCTGGCGGGAGGAGACTTTCGATGGCGCGCACGATCTCCCCGGATTTCCGTGGATCGAGCGCGTCCGGATGCGGCGATGCGAACCGGCCGCTATCGTTGTTGAAATACTTGCCGTTGGCGTCGGCGAATTCGTCCGAGAGCGCCGCCCGCGTCAGGATGTCCGCGCCGATGCCCAGATCCTTGCCCGCAATGCCGAAGCCTTCCTTGACCATCTTGCTGGCGAGCAGGGAGCCGGGATTGACCGCAACGAAGATCGGTCCTCCATTCTCCCGGCCGGCCATTGCGCGCGACCACGCGGTCAGCGCGAGCTTGCTTTGCGCGTAGGCGTCCATGTCCGCCAGCCGGGTCCGTCCCGCGAGCGCGTCGGGGTCGACCGGGGCTTGCGCCGCCGAGGAAACGTTGACCACCCGCGACGTCGCATCCATCAGCGGCAGCAGGAGCCGCGTCAGCAGGCTGGGAGCAAGCGTGTTGACGGCAAACCGCACGTCCAGCCCGTCTTCGGTGACCGGATCCGGCGTCTTGAGGACACCCGCATTGTTGATCAGCACGTCGAGCCTGGAATGCCGTTCCGCCACGTCCCTTGCGAGCGTCATTACGTGCTCCATGCGCGAGAGGTCGGCAGCAAACGTGTCAACGCGCCCGTCGCCCGCCGAGGCGGCCACGATCTTTGCCACCGCCTCCAGCTTTGCCGGACTGCGCCCGTGCAGCAGGACGGTGTGGCCCTCGCCGGCCAGTATTTTCGCCGTTTCGAGGCCGATGCCATCGGTCGAACCGGTGATCAGGATCGTTTTTCTCAACGTCTCGCTCCCTTGCTCGGCCATCAGCCTGCAGGTCGGCGGCATCGCGCGCAAACCCTTTTCGGCTCGCCCGCACATTTCCCTGTTCCGCTCGGCCCCACAACCAGTCCGGACGACATTGTTCTCCGCCTGCGGCCGGTCTAATGATCGTTTCGGCTCAAGGGGAACATGAGGCCCTGCTCGCACCGATCAAGATCATCCTTCGCGATCCGCTGCTGCGGCTCATTGTGGCGGCGCTGTTTCTGACCAGCGTCGCCGTATCCTCGGTCATGCCCTACGCGTCGTTGGTCGCGGTTGAGCTGCTCGGCCTGACCGATGCCGCCTATTCGGCGGTTCTCGCCGCGTCGTCGGCGATCATGGTCGTCGCGTCCGTCGTCGTCGGAATCGTCACCGATCAGCAGGCGAACCGGCGGCAGATGCTGGCGGTCAGCTTCGCCTTCGCCGCGGCCGGCTATTCCCTCGTCTTTCTGACGGGATCGCCGGTCACGTTCGTGATCGCGCATACCGCGCTGCTGCCGCTCGGGTTCAGCGTCTTCAGCCAGTTGTTCGCGCTGGCGCGTCTGGCCGGACGCAAGCGCGGCGGTGCGCATGCCGACCAGATATTCGCCGTCGCGCGCGCCGCGTTTTCCCTCGGCTTCGTAATCACCCCGCCGCTCTGGTCGGTCGCGCTGGCCTCCGGCACTGCGCTTCTTGGCGTGTACGTCTCGGCGGCCGCCTCCGCCCTGGTCTGTTTCCTTCTGTTCGCGATCGCCTGGCCGCAGGGCGAAGCGGGGCAGCTTGCCGACCCGAAATCCGGTCTGAGGTTCGCCGCCGCTTTCCGCGAACTCGCCCGGCCGGGACTTCTGGTGCGCATGCTTGCCGTCGGGCTGATCACCGGGTCGAACCAGCTTTACATGGCGTTGTTCGGCCTCCTGATCGTGACGGATATCGGCGGGGGAACGCCGGATGTGGGCCGCTTCCACGGAGCGATCGCGCTGCTGGAGATCCCGTTCATGCTGGCCTGTGGCCTGGCCCTGAAACGCATGTCCAAGCCCGCCCTGATTGCCGCGGGAGGCGTGGTCTATGCGGGCTTCCTGTTCCTGTTCGCCTCGGTCTCGTCGATGGCGGTCGCCTATCTGCTTGTCGTTCCGGCCGCGATCGGCGCCGCCATCATCCTGTCGGTGACGATCTCCTATCTTCAGGATCTGCTGGCCGATCGGCCCGGCGCCGGCGGCTCGCTGATGGCGGTGTCGAATTTCTTCGGCCACATGGTGGCGGCGCTGACATTTGCCGCCGGCACCGCGGTCACGTCCTACGCCGGGACGGCCGTGGCGGGCGGGATGCTGGCGCTTGTCGGGGTTGCGGTGCTGCTGGCCATGGATGGCTTGCGGCGGACGGAGCCCGCCGACGCGTAAGCCTTACTCGGCAGGTTCCTCGTCGAGCGAGTGCCGCGAGATCAGAGGCATCTGCGCCATGGTGAAGGCGATCGCCAGCGGCGTGAACCCCCATACCTTGAAGGCGACCCAGAAATCGGTCGAGAAATTGCGCCAGATGATCTCGTTGACCACGGCCATGACGAGGAAATAGGCGCCCCACCGGACGGTCAGCTTGTTCCAGCCTTCCTCGTCGATATTGAAGGCGCTGTCGAAGACGTAACGCAGCAGCGAGACGCGAAAGATCAGCAGCCCGCCGAGCAGCAGCAGCCCGAAGATCGAGTTGATGATCGTCGGCTTCAGCTTGATGAACAACTCGTCCTGCAGCCAGAGCGTGAGCGCCCCGAAGACCAGCACGACGATACCCGAGACCAGCGGCATGATCGGCAGCGAGCGCGTCAGCGCCCAGGAGACGGCAAGCGCGATCACGGTGGCGACCATGAACAGCGCGGTGGCGATGAAGATCGGGCCGCCGATACCGGCCAGAGCGGGCAGGCGTTCGGCGATCCACTCGCCGCGCGCATTGCCGAAGAAGAACACCAGCAGCGGGCCGAGTTCGAGAAGCAGTTTCAGCGCGGGATTGATCTTTTGGCGTTCCGGATCCGAGGGATCGCGCTCGAAAATCGGTTTTGACATGCGTCTGTGCGGCCTTTCTCGATGCCAGGTCCATGCGAACGGGGCTGGCACGCGCGATAGCTCCGCGCCCCGTGGCGCACCTTTAGATCATCGATATGGAAAGTTGAAGGCCTCGGCTCAAGCCGGGATGCCCGCGATCGCGTTGGCGAAATCCGGCGCGGCGAACGGCTCCAGATCGTCGACGCTCTCGCCGACGCCGACGAAATAGACCGGCAGTTTGTATTTCGCCGAGATCGCGACGAGGATGCCGCCGCGCGCCGTGCCGTCGAGCTTGGTCATCACCAGCCCGTTGACGCCGGCAACGTTGCGGAAGATCTCGACCTGGTTGAGCGCGTTCTGGCCCGTTGTCGCGTCCAGCGTCTGCAGCACCGTGTGCGGCGCGTCGGGATCGTGCTTCTGCAGAACCCGGACGATCTTCGCCAGCTCTTCCATCAGTTCGGTCTTGTTCTGCAGGCGGCCGGCGGTGTCGATGATGACGACGTCCGAGCCGTTGTCCTTCGCGCTCTTATAGGCCTCGAAGGCGAGGCCGGCCGCATCCGCGCCCAGTTTCGTCGCGACGAAATGCGAGCCGGTCCGCTCGGCCCATATCTTCAACTGCTCGATCGCGGCTGCGCGGAACGTGTCGCCCGCGCCGAGCGTCACGGCGAGCCCCGCGTCACGCAATTTCGCGGCCAGCTTGCCGATGGTCGTGGTCTTGCCGGTGCCGTTGACGCCGACGACCAGGATCACATGCGGCTTGAACGAAAGGTCCAGTTCCAGCGGCTGGGCCACCGGCTCGAGCACCTTGGCGACCTCGCTGGCCATGATCGCCCTGACTTCCTCGCCCGAGACATCCTTGCCGTAGCGCCCGGAAGAGAGCGCGTCGGTGATCCGCATCGCGGTCTCGACGCCGAGATCGGCCTGGATCAGCACGTCCTCGAGGTCCTGAAGCGTGTCCTCGTCCAGCTTGCGCTTGGTGAAGACGCCGCTGATATTATCCGACAATTGCCGCGACGAGCGCGAAAGGCCGGATGTCAGGCGGCCGATCCAGCCTCTGGACGGTGCAGCCGGCGCTTCGGGCGCGGCTTTGGCCGGCCGGGCCTCACCGATGGTGACGACTTTGGGCTCGGCCGTGGAGTCCCCGGTCCCCGAATCCAGTTCCGCCGGGCTTGGGCCCGGCGGAATCTCGGATGGAACGGATGGCGGCGTCTCGGCGGGACCGGGCGGCAGTTCGACCGGCCGCTCGGGGGCCGGTTCCTCGATGGGCGGCGCTTCCTGCGGTGTCGAGGGCGGAATGTCCGGCTCGCTTTCCGGACCGTCGGGAGATGGAGGAACTTCCTCGGGCGCGTCCGGCGTGACGGGCTCCTTCACCGGAGGCTGTTCCGGCGGGGCCGGTGCGGGCTCTTCGGGCGGTTGCTCGGGCTGCGGCCTCTCGGGCGGCTGTTCCGGAACTTCGGGATCGCCGAGTTCGGCCCTGTCCTCGCCGCCCTCGCCCTCAGCGTCCTCGCCCTTGGCGGGCTCATCCTCGGCGTCCTTGTCCTCCCTGTCGGAGAAATCGGGCATGCCGGGGATCGGCTCTGCGCCCGGCTGCTGGTCTGCGGCGGCGCCGGCCTCCGCATCCGTGATCACCGAGGCCGCTGCCACCCGGTGGGCGTCCGCGTCCGGCGCGTCCGTGACCTTGACCGCCGCATCGTCCGGAATGGGCAGCCCTTCCGGCGACGTTTCCTGCCGCTCGTCGTCCGGCGGCGTCTCCTCGACGGCCTTCTTGCCGAAGGAGAAGATTCGTTTCACGAAGCCGAGTGCCATCGCGTCGTTGCTCCTATTCCGCCGCTTCCGCCATCGAGCGGTGCGCGGTGAGTTTTTCGCCATCGTTTCCGGTAATGACAACCGGCGCGAGCGTGCCCGGTTCCATCGCCGGCCCGTCGACCGAAACCAGCGAGAAATCCTCCGTCCGCCCGAGCGGGCCGCGCTCGATCAGCACGGTCTGCGCGGTGCCGGCCAGCGAAGCCATGTGTGCGCGCCACGCGTGGTCGGCCTTTTCGCGCAGCCGCCTTGCCCGCTCCCGGATCAGGTTTTTCGGCAATTGCGGCATTTTCGCCGCCGGTGTACCCGCGCGCAACGAATACCCAAAAACATGAACATGCGCCAAGCCGCATTCGTCGACGATGCGCAGCGAATTCTCGAAATGCGCCTCCGTCTCGGTCGGGAAACCGGCGATGATGTCGGCGCCGAATGCCGCGTCCGGGCGCAGGGCCCGAACATTCTCGCAGAACCGGATCGAATCCTCCCGGGCATGGCGGCGCTTCATCCGCTTCAGGATGAGGTTGTCGCCATGCTGCAGCGACAGGTGAAAATGCGGCATCAGCCGGGGTTCGGTGGCGATTGCGTCCATCAGATCGTCATCGGCCTCGATCGAATCAATGGACGACAACCGGAGTCTGGCGAGACCGGGAACCTGGCGGAGGATCGACTTGACCAGTCGTCCGAGGGTGGGCGCTCCCGGAAGGTCCGGGCCATAACTCGTCAGGTCGACGCCGGTGAGAACGACCTCGTTGTAGCCGTTTCCAACGAGGCGCTTCACCTGCTCGACCGCCGCGCCCATTGGCACCGAACGCGAGTTGCCCCGGCCATAGGGGATGATGCAGAAGGTGCAGCGATGGTCGCAGCCGTTCTGCACCTGGACGAAAGCGCGGGCGCGTCCCTCGATGGCGTCAACCATATGCGACGCCGTCTCGCGAACCTCGAATATGTCGTTGACGCGCACCTTCTCGAAGTTATTGACGCCGAATTCGGGCAGTGCGCGATAACTCTGCGCCTTCAGCTTGTCCTCGTTGCCGATGACGAGATCGACTTCCTCCATCGCGCCGAATGAAGCCGGTTCGGTTTGCGCGGCACAGCCGGTGACGATGATCCGCGCGCCCGGATTCTCGCGCCGCGCCTTGCGGATCGCCTGTCGTGCCTGCCGCACGGCCTCGCCGGTCACGGCGCAAGTGTTGAAAACGATGGCTCCATCCTTGAGCGCGCCGAGTCCCGCAGCCTCGGTCTCGCGGCGCATGACCTCGGATTCGTAAGTGTTCAGCCGGCAGCCGAAGGTGACGATATCGACCCCCATCACTTCGCCTCCCGGCCCGGATCGTCCCGCCGCCATTGGCCGGTTTGCGGGTCAAGCACGCCGGAGAATTCCCATTCGGCCGGGCCGGTCATGATGATGTGATTGTCCTCGCGCCACTCAAGCTTGAGGTCGCCGCCCGGAACCGTGACGGTCGCGGCCCTGTCGGTCTTGTCCACCCGCGCCGCGCAGACCAGCGCCGCGCATGCGGCCGAACCGCACGCCTCGGTCAGACCGGCGCCGCGTTCCCAGGTACGGATGACCAAATGATCGCGCGCCACGACATTGGCAATCGAGATGTTGGCCTTCTCCGGGAAAATCGGATGGCTTTCGAGAAGCGGGCCGAACCGGACAAGGTCGAAGGTCTGCACGTCGGCATCCACCCAGAAGACCGCATGCGGATTGCCGATATTGGCGACCGAGGGGGTGTGCAGCACCGGCGCGTCGATCGGCCCGATCTGCAGTTCGATGCCGGTGGTGTCGTGGAACTCTTCGGCCAGAGGAATCTGGTCCCAGCGGAAGCGCGGCATGCCCATGTCGACCGAGATCATGCCGTCGGAGTGTTCCTCGGCGCTCAGGATGCCCCCCGGCGTCTGGAAGGTGAAGCGGGCCTTTCCGGTTTCCGCCGAAAGCGCCTGCACCACGCAACGCGTGCCGTTGCCGCAGGCCTGCGCATGGGAACCGTCCGAATTGAGGATGTCGATATAGTGATCGGTGCCGTCGGCGCGCGCATCATGGATCGCCATGATCTGGTCGAACCGTGTCGCATCGTCGGCATTGAGCGCCACGGCGGCTTGCCGCGACACGGAATCGCCGCGGCCGCGCATGTCGGCCACGATGATGCGGTTTCCGAGACCGTTCATCTTTGCAAACGGGACGTCCATGAATTTCCGTCTTCAAGCAGGTACGATTTCGGGCACTATATGGCGGATGTGGCCGGCAAATGCCAGCTACGGCGCGCGGGCAGCCTGTCCCGCCCTTAAGCTCCTCATTTCATTCGTCGCTGGCGGGTCCCTGCGGGCGCGCCTCTTGGTTGCCACGCCCCG
>NZ_JAINFK010000004.1:0-201580 GCF_019966575.1 Oricola cellulosilytica
CGAAAGGGGCGGTCGGAAGATCGCACTACTACAATAGACGAAGCGATCCCCCGACCGCCCGTCTTCCTGATCTTTGACACAAACCCGGCCCTGCGGCGCGGGATCGCAGAGGCGCGCCCGCAAGGGGGCCAGCAACGACGCGAAGCGGAGGCGCTTAAAGGCAGGGCAAACAATAGGGAGCTTAAGGGCGGGACAGACTGCTCGTGGCGAACATCCCGTGCCTCCCCTTTCAACTCGCAAAGAAAGGAAGAAACCGCTAACGCTGCTCACCCCGCTCCAACCGACGCCCACCCGCCATCCCAACCCCGAAAGAACGGCCATGCTCCCCTGGATCGAACTCGACACCGCGACCGTGCCCGGCAATGGCGGCGAGTTGCGGCTCAAGCGGCGCGGCGAGGAATTCTCGATCATGGCGGGCGCGACCGAGTTGATGAACAGCCGGCTCTACGGATCGGAGGAGGCGCTGGCGCGGCTTTCGTGCGAGAAGATCCGCGGCCGCGCGGCGCCGCATGTCCTGATCGGCGGGCTCGGCATGGGATTCACGCTGCGCGCCGCTTTGGCCGAACTGGGCGATGACGCGCACATCACCGTTGCCGAGCTGGTGCCGGCGGTGGTCGCCTGGGCGCGCGGTCCCCTCGCCCCGGTTTTCGCCGGCAGCCTCGACGATCCGCGCGTCCGCATTCACGAGGGCGATGTCGGCGGGCCGATCGGCACGCGCGAAAACACGTTCGACGCGATCCTGCTCGATGTCGACAACGGCCCGGAGGGCCTGACGCGGGCGGCCAATGACGGGCTCTATTCGCTCGCCGGCCTTGCCGCTGCGCGCCGTGCGCTAACCCCCGCGGGTGTCCTCGCGGTCTGGTCGTCGGAGCCGAACCCGGCCTTTACGAAACGTCTGCGCGGCGCGGGATTTGCGGTCGAGGAAGCCAGGGTGAGGGCGCGCGGCAAGCGCGGCGCACGCCACGTCATCTGGATCGCGGTGAAAAATGACTAGCGCTTGCCGGCCTTTCGGGCCTTGCGGGCGGCGTAGCGGCGATCGCGCTCGGCCTTCTTGGCGGCCTGGTCGGCGGCGATCTGCTCGATCATCGCCAGCTTGCTCGCGTCGCGCTGGCGTTCCTCCTCCGCAGCTTTTGCCGCTGCGGCCTCGGCGCGGGCAGCCTCTTCCGCCGCCTTCTTCTCCTGCTCCTCCCGCTTCAGGCGTTCGCGCTCGGCGTGCCGTTCCTCGCGGGCTGCGGCGATCGCTGCGCGTTCGGCCAGCTTGGCGGCGAGTTCGGGATCGTCGGCCTTCGGCGCCTTGGCGAATTTCTCCAGAAGCTTTCTTTTCGCCTCCGCAGCGTCCTGGCGGCGGTCGGCAAAGTTTTTCGAATCAGCGTGTCTCAATCGGTGGTCGTCCTTTCAGATATCCGGGAGGGTGGGGCGGTGAGCGCCACCGGCGCTATAGGGCAAAGCTACGGAAAATAAAACCCGCCACACCGCCTTGTGCGCGGGCCCGGCGCATCCGCGGCCGGTCAGGCGCCCCCGCGCCAGACCTCGTCATGGATCAGGCCGGTGACCTTTCCCCTCCCGCCTGTCTCCCTGGCGTTCGCGGGAGCCTCTCAGCTGAAGGCGTCGGGCATGGAGTCCTTGCGTTCACGGATGAACGCCTGGAGCGCCTCGTCGACCGCCGGATCGAGCGCCGGGCGCTCGTAGCTTTCGAGCCAGCGGCGCGCCAGTTCGTTGGCCCGCTGGTCGGCGCTCTTGCGGCCCTCGATGTCCCATTGCTCGAAGGAGTTGTTGTCGGCGATGGACGACCGGTAGAACGCATTCTCGAAATTGGCCTGCGTGTGGGCGCAGCCGAGATAGTGGCTGCCGGGCCCGACTTCGCGGATGGCGTCCATCGCCTGTCCGTTCTCGCTCATGTCGACGCCTTCGGCGAACCGCTGTTGCATGCCGAGCTGGTCGACATCGATCATGAACTTCTCGTACGACGAGACCAGTCCGCCTTCCAGCCAGCCCGCCGAATGGAGGGCGAAATTGGTGCCGGCGAGAAGCGTCATGTTCAACGTCGCCGCGCTCTCGTGGGCGGCCTGCGCGTCGGGTATCTTCGATCCGCACAGCGAACCGCCAGTCCGGAACGGAAGTCCAAGACGTCGCGCCAGTTGGGCAGCGCCATAGGAAACCAGCGATGGTTCCGGCGTGCCAAATGTCGGGGCGCCGGATTGCATGGAGATCGAAGCGGCGAAGGTTCCAAACAGTACCGGCGCGCCAGGGCGCACGAGCTGCGTGAAGGCGGCGCCTGCCAGCACCTCGGCCAGCACCTGGGTCAGCGTGCCGGCAACCGTCACCGGGCTCATGGCGCCGGCCAGAATGAAGGGAGAGACGATGCAGGCCTGATTGTGGCGGGCGTAGACTTTAGCCGCACCGAGCATCGTGTCGTCGAACACCATCGGCGAGTTGGCGTTGATCAGGTTGATTACGACGGTGTTGTTTTCGACGAACTCGTCGCCAAACAGGATTTTGCACATCGCCACTGTATCCTCGGCGCGCTCAGGCGCTGTCACCGATCCCATGAACGGCTTGTCGGACAACGACATGTGGCTGTAGACCATGTCGAGATGCCGCTTGTTGACCGCAACATCGACAGGCTCGCAAACGGTACCACCCGAATGGTGCATCGACGGCGCCATGTAGGCGAGCTTCACGAAATTGCGGAAATCCTCGATCGTCGCGTAGCGCCGCTCACCCTCCAGGTCGCGCACGAAGGGCGGTCCGTAAACCGGCGCGAAAACCGTTGCATTGCCGCCAATCTGCACGTTGCGCTCGGGATTCCGGGCATGCTGTGTGAAGATGGATGGTGCGGACTTCAACAGGTCGCGGCAAAGACCCGGCGGAAAATGGACGCGCTGACCTTTCACATCCGCGCCTGCGTGCTTCCACAAATTCAGCGCTTCCTCATCGTCGCGGAATTCAATGCCCAACTCCTCGAGTACCGTATCGGCATTGGTTTCGATGGTGACGAGCGCTTCCTCGTCGAGCACTTCGTAAATCGGCACCTTGCGCGTGATGTAAGGCATGGCCGGGCTGCGCTGGCCGCCGCTGCGCGCCGCGCGCCGGGCGGCGGCGCCGCCCGCGGACCGCCGACCACCTCGTGCTCTTCCCTCGGCGTTTTCATCGCCCGCATTTTCTGTTCCGACAGCCGTATCTGACATGGATTCTCCAGACGCCTCCGATGTGCCGAAACAATCGTCCGGCAACCTTGGCCGGACAATGGGCGCGACGACGATTGCAGGCCTTTCAATTCGCGCCAGCATCTGACGCGGGCGCGACAGGGAGAGGCATTCAGCGTCCGGGGTGCGTGCATGCCGGTCGCAAAACCATTCGGGGCCGTCGCAATTGAAGCGCTTTTTTGATGATTTACAATTCACTATCGTGTTCAAGAGAGGTGGCGTCACCGTTCCAGCAGTAGCCAAAACGAGATCAAGACCATGTCTGATGATGAAATCATTTTGTCCGAACTGTCCGACGAGGAGCTCGTGCAGCAGATGCACGACGATCTTTACGACGGATTGAAGGAAGAAATCACCGAAGGAACAGACATCCTGCTGGAACGGGGATGGGAGCCTTACGACGTTCTTACCAAGGCCCTGGTGGAGGGTATGCGCATCGTCGGCGAAGACTTCCGAGACGGCATCCTGTTCGTTCCCGAGGTTTTGCTTTCGGCCAACGCGATGAAGGCCGGGATGGCGATACTTCGCCCGCTGCTCGCCGAAACCGGAGCCCCGAAACTGGGCAAGATGGTCATCGGAACCGTCAAGGGGGACATTCATGACATCGGCAAGAACCTTGTCGCGATGATGATGGAGGGCGCCGGCTTCGACGTCATCAACATCGGTATCAACAATCCGGTCGAAAACTACATCGCAGCGATCGAGGAACACCAGCCCGACATCGTCGGAATGTCGGCGCTCCTGACGACCACCATGCCCTACATGAAGGTGGTCATCGATACGATGAAGGAAAAGGGTATCCGCGACGATTACATCGTGCTGGTGGGCGGCGCACCCCTGAACGAGGAATTCGGAAAGGCGGTCGGGGCGGACGCATACTGCCGTGACGCTGCTGTTGCCGTGGAGACCGCCAAGGAATTCATGACGCGCAAGCACAACCAGAGGGCCTCTGCCTGACCTCTGGTCGTACCGGCGCGGCTCACGTGTCGCGCCAGGTCACCAGCTTCGTGACGGCGTAATTGAAGACCGCGCTCATCACCGCACCTGCAAAGCCGGCCACGCCCGCAGACCAGTCCCATTCAAACAGGCGGACAGCGATCGACACATTGGCGAGCGCCCCTATTCCACAGACTGCGTAGAAGGTCA
This sequence comes from Oricola cellulosilytica, assembly GCF_019966575.1. Lineage (GTDB taxonomy): Bacteria > Pseudomonadota > Alphaproteobacteria > Rhizobiales > Rhizobiaceae > Oricola > Oricola cellulosilytica. Next base: position 4,353 of record NZ_JAINFK010000004.1, read on the forward strand.
GCAAACCGGTGAGGAAACGCCTGCCGGTCAACTTCCTGTGAGCATATGTCACCTCGTTATTGAAGGCGAAATTCGTGGTCATCGCAGCAAACGTCGCCAAGACCTGCGCCGCTGCAAACCCGACCCCAAAAAAACCGTTCAAGGCGAGCAGCGTCGCCATGTGAACGAATAACCCCGAGAACCCGACCAAACCATAGAGCAGGAATTTCACCGGGATCAGGCCGCCGGTATAGCGCGAGACCAGCAGACCCAGAAACTGCACGGTCACGAGAAAGCCGAGCTTGCTTTCGCCTTCGACGCGTTCACGAAACCGGAAGGGAACCTCGCGGATGGTCAGTTCGCTGCCATAGCGGCTCACGATATCGAAAAGGATCTTGAAACCGTCGCGCGACACGGTCGTCGCGGCCTTGTCGGCCAGATCACGCGTCATCATGAAAAACCCGCTCATCGGGTCGGTGGTGTAGGCGCCCGTAATCCGGTTGGCCAGGGCGGTGGCGAGTTCGCTTCCCCTGGCACGGGTATTCTCATGAAACCCGCCGGAAGCGTCGCCGCCATCGAGGTATCGGCTGCCAATGACGAGATCCGCGCCCCCTTCAATCTCGGCAAGCATGACAGGCAGGCGCGTTTCGTCGTGCTGCATGTCGGCATCCATCACAGCAACGATCGGCGCCTGGGCGGCCATCATGCCCTCGATGCAAGCCCCTGAGAGGCCCCGTCGGTTGACCCGGCGAATACACCGCACGACAGGATCGCGTAGTCCGATCTCGCGGGCAACGCCGGACGTCCCGTCGGGACTGTCATCGTCGACAACGATCACTTCATGGGCAACATCGCCCATCGCCTCGGCAATCTTGCCAACGATCAGCGGAATGTTTTTCGCCTCGTTATAGGCCGGCAGAATGATCGATAATTTCGGCGCTTTCATCCGGCTCCCGGCCGGACGCTTGCCTATGGTGCGCCGCTTTGACAAATGATCGCCATGGTAAAACCCCGTTTTCGGCATTATGGATGCCTTGCGTTGAGAAAGCTTGAAGGATGCAAAACCGGCAAAACGGCAGGGTCAGAGTTATCGCGTGCGGCATGATCGCCCGCGAAATTCTGGACGTTTGCCGCGTCAACGGGCTCCAGCACATCTCGCTGACCTGCCTTCCAGCCGAATTCCACCATTATCCGCAGCGCATCGCACCGGCCGTTGATGCGGCCATCGTCAAGGCCCGAGCGGAAGGTTTCAAACAAATCTTCATTGGCTATGCAGACTGCGGAACCGGGGGTGATCTGGATCGGATATGCGAAAAACACGGCGTCGAACGTATCGCGGGACCGCACTGTTTTTCGTTCTATATCGGCAATGAGTCCTTCGAGGCCGATAACGGCGCCTACATGACGACATTCTTCGTCACGGACTTTCTCGCGCGCCATTTTCAAACCTTTCTGGTCAAACCCCTCGGCCTCGACCGGCATCCGGAACTCCGCGAGATGTATTTCGGGAACTACGAGCGCCTGCTCTACATCGCGCAAAACGATGACCCCGACCTCACATCGAAGGCCCGAGCCGCGGCTGACTTCCTAGGCCTGGCGTTCGAACGCCGCCTGACCGGTTTCGGTGATCTGACACCGGCGCTCGAGACCGCCAACCGGCTGGCAAAAAGCCATATTTCGTAAACCAAATCGTCGCATTTGAACCCTAGATTGAAGTGAGCGCTTCGGCGTCATGTGAGGGCTAGATTCTGGCGAGCGGACATGTTGCAGCAGCATGCGGATCATTTCGAGCGAGCGGAAGAAGCGATTGCATATCGCAATCCGCGTCCCCTCTCGGCGGTTCTTCGCGGATTGGCGGAAGGGGAGCACGGGACCGTTTCAGTCGGCCGCGTGCGCGCCGCGCTTGCCGACCGCAGCTTCGCGACCTTTCTCGTTTTCACCGCCTCGCTGAACCTGCTGCCGATCCCACCCGGAACATCGGCGGTCGTCGGCATTCCGATCGTTCTCGTCGCGTTCCAGATGATCATGGGATACCCGACCATCTGGCTTCCGAGATTCTTTCTCCGCCGCTCCTTGAGCCAGAAAGCCTTTCACAAGATGACGACCCGTCTCATCCCGTTCCTCGAACGGATGGAGACCTGGGTGAGGCCGCGTTATTGGCCGTTCCGCTGTGTGGAGAGCGGCGAAAAGACCGTCGGTCTGATCGCACTGATCTACGGTATCGCGGTCGTGATTCCGATTCCTTTCGGCAACTGGCTTCCGGCACTCGCGGTGTTCATCTGCGGCGTTGCGCTATCCGAACGCGACGGCTTCTGGCTGCTCGTCGGCATCGTCACCGGAATCATAGCGATCGCCATCATGATCGGCGTGGTGCTGGTCGCCGGCGCCGCTGCCCAGTCCTGGCTGGGGTTCTGACCGCGCAAGAGAAGTGGAGGCGCGCCTCTGCGTTGCCACGCCGAGTCTTCTGTCCCGCCCTTAAGCTCCTCATTTCATTCGTCGCTGGCGGGCCCCAAAAGGCCGACTGGCCGTCGGCCACTTTTGGCCGCCCATGCGGAGGCGTCCACGCGCAGCGTGGACTGCCGTGAGCTCGAAATTCAGGAAGACGGGCGGTCGGGGGATCGCTCTGTCTAGTATGTATGTGCGATCTTCCGACCGCCCCTTCGGCGTTCTTCCGGTTCGGGAATGCATTGGCGCTGGGAGATCGCTCGTCCCGACTGCCCCGGCGGTTAAACCTTCGGTCCGCAAGCGACGGAACCTCTTGGCCGGGCGGGGATTGAGGAGCTTCCCATGTCACCGGCGGTACGCCGGCTTCACTGTCGTCGGCGGCAAGCCGCTTTCCGACACACCCTTCCAGCGGCAAGCCGCTACGTTATCGCTCGTAAGCGGCAAGCCGCTGTCCGGGCGGGGTCGCTCCAACACCGCAAACCTTCTTCCGGCCCGACGTGGGGGTTCATCACCCAGGCAGGGACCTCTCCCCGCCCCGTCAGGCGCCGGCCTCTCCCTTTGTACCGGTGTGCACCCAGGCTTCCTGCGAGAGACGGGAACAGTATGCGGCAGGCGTGAGAGGTGTTGATAAGTTTTCGGCGGAAAAAATATAATAACCAGTCAGGACAATGCGTTAGCGAGAACCGGGCAAAAAACTTATCCACGTCTTGGAATCCTTCTTCCCCGCGTTTCGAGAGTCCGCGCCCGCAGCGCTCGACGTCGCAGTCGGGGGCTGAGTCCCTCTCCCCTTCTCCCTTACGCTTCGGTTCTTTTCCCGTGGGTCTGTCGGTTAGCCGTGTGGCTTGGACCCGGCGTGCTGTCGTTTTTGAATGGGCCCGCGTCGTCGCGTAACAAGCCGACACGCCGCACCTGCGGCATTGCTGGAACAAGGATGGAGAACGAACGTGGCTGACAAGATCATCGTCTATTGGCGCGACATTCCCGCGCAGGTTATTGTCAAGCAGGGGCGCAAGGCGGTCAAACGCGAATTGCCGCTGCGGTTCACGGAAGCGATTGACATGTGCGCGATGCGCGTGGGGGCTCGCGATTCCGACGCCTACCTCGCGGAGTGGCGGCGCGGGGAGCCGGTTGCGGTCGGCGACGATATGGAAGCGGAGGCCGACAGCGCGCTTGCCGAAATTCTCGAGGAATTCGACGACGCCAGACTGAAGGCGATGGTGAAATCCGAAGGACGCATGAATGCCTAGCCTGAAGATCGACAGACGCACCCGGCCCGGCAACTCGCCCGAGGCACTGAACCGCAAGACCGCTTCGCGGGGCGCCTATCAGCCCGCGCACACAACCGCTATCCGGCGACTGCGGAAGACCTACACGATACGCCTCTGGTCGGTTCGTCACTCGCGCGCGCTGGAATGGGTCTACGGGCATTTCGCGGATGCGTTTCTCGCGCTCCACCCGTTCTGGAAGGCCGTCGGCTACCACCGCGCGGAAGGACCGGTCACGTTCATCGAACGGCGCGCCAAGGGCCTGCTATTCGACTGCCGCATGTGCGGACAATGCATCCTTTCCTCCACGGGCATGTCCTGTCCGATGAACTGCCCGAAACAGTTGCGAAATGGGCCGTGCGGTGGCGTTCGCGCCAACGGAAATTGCGAGATCGAGCCTGACATGCCCTGCGTCTGGGTTCAGGCGTGGAGCGGGTCGCGCGCGATGCGCAAGGGCGACGCGATTCTCGACGTGCAGAAGCCCGTCGACCAATCGCTCCGCGAAACCTCCTCATGGCTGCGAGTCACGGCCCAGGCGGCCGCTAAACGTGAAGAGGCGAACCCGCAATGACGTCCGGCAGTCCGCCCCGCCCCCCGCAAACGGACGAAAATCCGCTCGGCATCGATCTGCCGCTCGATCCCCTCCCCGGCCATTCCTCGCTGGGACGGCTCGAACGGGTACTCCGGCGCGGTGAATTCGCGGTCACCGCGGAACTCAATCCGCCGGATTCCGCCAATGCCGCGGATGTCTATGAACGCGCGGCGGTTTTCGACGGCTGGGTCGATGCGATCAATGCCGTGGATGCATCAGGCGCCAACGCGCATATGTCGTCCGTCGGCATCTGTGCCCTCCTGACCAGAATGGGGTACGCCCCGGTGTTCCAGATCTCCTGCCGCGACCGCAACCGTATCGCGATCCAGGGGGACGTGCTTGGGGCCGCGGCCATGGGCGTCGCAAATATCCTCTGCCTGACGGGGGATGGCGTACAGGCGGGCGACCAGCCGGGCGCAAAGCCAGTCTTTGACCTCGATTCCATGTCGCTGCTAGAAACGGTCCGCACCATGCGGGACGAAGGCAAGTTCCTTTCGGGCCGAAAGCTGACCAGCGCCCCCAACGTGTTTCTCGGAGCGGCGATCAACCCTTTCGCGCCACCATACGATTTCCGCCCGCAGCGGCTCGCAAAGAAGATCGCGGCCGGCGCGCAATTCGTGCAGAGCCAGTACTGTTTCGACGTGCCGATGTTCCACGAGTACATGAAGCGCGTTCGCGACATGGGCTTGCACGAGAAATGCTTCATCATGTGCGGAGTCGGGCCGCTTGCTTCGGCCAAGACCGCGCGCTGGATTCGCTCCAACGTCCCCGGCGTTCATATTCCGGATGATGTCGTCAAGCGCCTAGAGGGCGCGACCGACCAGAAGGCCGAGGGCAAGCGCCTCTGCATCGACATCATCAACGAAGTCAAGGAAATCGAAGGGGTTTCGGGCGTCCATGTGATGGCCTACCGGCAGGAGGAGTTCGTTGCCGAAATCGTCCACGACTCCGGTGCTCTTCGCGGCCGAAAACCCTGGAAACGCGAGGTCCGCGCTGACGACCAACTGGTTGCCGATCGCCTCGACGACATCCTCCACGCCGACAATCACCGGCCGCCCCAGGACATCGTCGGGGAAAAGGCCCATTGACCGCTCTCCGTGAACGCCTTGATCGGCGCCACATAACGATATAAACAAATCTTTATATCTCGAACGAGGATCCCATGACCCGCACCATCGTTGCCTCCGGCACCCGCGAAATCATCATCGGCTTCGATCAGCCCTTCTGCGTGATCGGCGAACGTATCAACCCGACCGGGCGCAAGAAGCTCGCCGCGGAAATGGTCGAGGGCAATTTCGATACGGTGCGCAACGACGCGCTGGCGCAGGTTGCCGCCGGCGCGACGATGCTGGATGTCAATGCCGGCGTGACGGCCGTCGATCCCAACGCTACCGAGCCTGCGCTCCTCGTCCAGACCCTGGAGATCGTGCAGGACCTCGTCGACGTGCCGCTTTCCATCGACTCCTCGGTCACAGCCGCCATCGAGGCCGCGTTGAAAGTCGCCAAGGGTCGCCCTCTGGTCAATTCTGTGACCGGCGAGGAGGAAAAACTTGAGGCGATCCTGCCGCTGGTCAAGAAATACGATGTTCCGGTCGTGGCGATCTCCAACGACGAGACCGGCATTTCCGAGGATCCCGATGTCCGGTTTGCTGTGGCCAAGAAGATCGTGGAGCGCGCCGCCGATTTCGGCATTCCGGCCCACGATATTGTCGTTGATCCGCTGGTCATGCCTATCGGCGCGATGGGCACGGCCGGAAAGCAGGTCTTCGCGCTGCTGCGCAGGCTTCGCGAGGAACTCAAGGTCAACACGACTTGCGGGCTTTCCAACATTTCGTTCGGCCTGCCGCATCGCCACGGCATCAATGCCGGTTTCATTCCGATGGTGATCGGCGCCGGCATGACCTCGGCGATCATGAATCCATGCCGCCCGCAGGAGATGGAAGCGGTCCACGCCGCCAACGTGCTGAACGGTACCGATCCCGACTGCATGAACTGGATCAGGACCTACAAGAACCACCAGCCGCACGTACCGGGCGCAGCCGCAGCCCCGGCCGCTGTGGCCAACAACGACGCCGGCGGACGACGCCGGGGCGGCAGGGAGGCTCGCAGGGCCCGCGGATAGGGACAAGCATGGCAGATCCCCTCGTTCTCTTCATGCCATCGGGCAAGCGCGGGCGCTTTCCGGCCGGAACGCCCGTGCTGGAGGCCGCGCGCCAGCTCGGGGTCTATGTGGAGAGCGTGTGCGGTGGACGCGGGATTTGCGGACGCTGCCAGGTCGAGGTTCAGGCCGGCCAGTTCGCCAAGCACGGCATCACCTCGGCGGCCGATCACCTCTCCCCGGTCGGCCCGAAAGAACAGCGCTACGCCGAGAAGCGCGACCTGAAGCCCGGGCGCAGGCTATCCTGTTCCGCCACGGTAGAGGGCGATGTCGTCATCGACATACCGCTCGACGTGCAGATCAACGCGCAGATCATCCGCAAGGCGGCAGATACCCGTGTCTTCGAACGCAAGCCGGCCGTGCAGCTCTGTTATGTCGAGGTGGAGGAACCCGACATGCACAAGCCGCTCGGCGATCTCGACCGTCTGAAGGATGCCATTGAAAGAGACTGGGGATTCTCCAACATCCTCGTCGACCAGCACCTCTTCCCGCAGGTGCAGAAAATTCTGCGGCAAGGCGAGTGGGCGGTGACCGCCGCGATCCACAAGGATTCCGATACCGGCCAGCCTAGCCTGATTGCGCTGTGGCCCGGACTGCACAACGAGGCCTATGGCTTGGCCTGCGACATCGGCTCGACCACGATCGCGCTGCATCTCGTCTCGCTGCTTTCCGGCCGCGTCATTGCATCAGCGGGCGCATCCAACCCGCAGATCAGGTTCGGCGAGGACCTGATGAGCCGCGTTTCCTACGTGATGATGAACCCGGAAGGCCGCGAGGCGATGACCGCCGCGGTGCGCAAGGCCGTCGACGACCTGATCGGCGACGTCTGCGGCGAGACCGGCGTCCACCGCAACGACATCCTAGACGCGGTCTTCGTCGGCAATCCGATCATGCACCACCTGTTCCTCGGCATCGATCCGACGGAACTTGGCGGCGCGCCGTTCGCGCTCGCCGTCTCCGGCGCCGTCCATTCCTGGGGCGGACAGCTCGACCTCGAAACCAACGAGGGGTGCCGCGTCTACATGATCCCGTGCATCGCCGGCCATGTCGGCGCCGATGCCGCAGCCGCAACGCTTGCCGAGGGACCGCACCGCCAGGACGAGATGATGCTGCTCGTCGACGTCGGCACCAACGCCGAAATCGTCCTCGGCAATTCCGAACGCGTCGTTGCGGCCTCGTCTCCCACCGGCCCGGCCTTCGAAGGAGCCGAAATCTCCTCCGGCCAGCGCGCCGCCCCCGGCGCCATCGAACGCGTGCGCATCGACCCGGAAACACTTGAGCCCCGCTTCAAGATCATCGGCACGGAACTGTGGTCGAACGAGGAGGGTTTCGCCCGGGCCGCCACGGCGACCGGCATCACCGGTATCTGCGGGTCGGGGATCATCGAAGTCGTTGCCGAAATGTTTCTCGCCGGAATCATCTCTACGGACGGCGTGGTGGACGGCTCGCTTGCGGCCCGGTCGCCGCGCATCACGGCGACGGGGCGGACCTTCTCCTACGTCCTCCACGACGGCGATCCGCTGATCACGGTGACGCAGAACGACGTGCGCGCGATCCAACTCGCCAAGGCGGCGCTCTACGCCGGCATCAAGCTGCTGATGGACAAGCTCGGCATCGACCATGTCGACCGGATACGTTTCGCCGGCGCGTTCGGCTCCTTCATCGACCCGAAATACGCCATGGTGCTGGGCCTTATCCCTGACTGCGAGCTGGCCAACGTGTCCGCGGTCGGCAACGCCGCCGGAACCGGGGCCCGCATGGCCCTGGTCAACCGTGACTACCGCCGCGAGATCGAGGGCACGGTCCGCGCCATCGAGAAGATCGAGACGGCGCTGGAGGCCAAGTTCCAGGACCATTTCGTCGCCGCCATGGCGCTGCCGAACAAGATCGATCCGTTTCCGCAACTGGCCAACGCGGTCAAATTGCCGGAACGCAAGACGCTGGGCGGCGCCGAAGACGCCGGAGACGGCGCCGGGCGGCGGCGCGGCGGCGGACGCCGCGAGCGCGCCCGTCCTTAACCCCTCGTTCACCGTGCCGATCGCGACGCCGGAAATGTCGCAAAAGTCCGATAATCCTTCGCAATCCAAATTGCGCCGCCCCGGCGGAAGAACCATATCTGGCTCAGCGAGCTGACCAATACGGGAGCGTTCTGCCGGTTGAACCCAAGCAACCGGTTCCCGCTCTTAAAATAGCTGGCACGTCCCTGCCAAACGGCGCGTCCACAGCGCCGTCGGGACTGTCTGACGCGAAACTGGCTGCTCCGTGTGAAACCGACCGTTGCATGGAGTAAAACAATGTCCGTGATCACAAGATTCTTCCGGCGCAACCGCAAGGTTTCCGGCAATGACGCAACCGTGTTCGAGCGCGCCCGGCTGGCCAGGACGATGCCCGGCGAAACCGCCGCCCGCGCCGGCTCCCGCTACGGCTTCCTGATCAACTGATCCGCCTCCGGCGGCGAGCGACTGTGCACACGACCCCGGCGATCACGCCGGGGTTGTTTTTTCTGCATGAACGGATGAGTTGTCTTTTCCGAATTTCGCAAACACAATAATGCCGGATCCGGGAGGAACGATGGCACGATGAAGGACACATCCGCGTCGCAAAAGACGATCGTTTTTTATCTGATGCCGGAGTTCACGATGATCGCCTTCACGGCGGCAATCGAACCGCTGCGTGGCGCCAACCGGATCCTCGGCCGCGAAGCCTATGTCTGGCGCATCGCCAGCCGCGACGGCGGCCCGGTGACGGCCTCGAACGGCGTTCAGGTGGCCGCCAGCAGCTCCATCGAGGACGAGCGCAAGCTGATGCTAGGCGAGCACCGGCCGGACATCCTGTTCGTCTGCGGCGGCCTGAACGTCGAGAAATACCAGTCAAAATCGCTGTCCGCCTGGCTCCGCGAGGAACACAATCGCGGCGTCAAGATCGGCGGATTGTGCACGGGTGCCCACACCCTCGGCACCGCCGGCCTGCTGACCGGCAAGCGCTGCGCGATCCACTGGGAGAACCTTCCCGGCTTCCAGGAGGCTTTCCCGCAGGTGAGCGTGTTCTCGGACCTGTTCGAGGTGGACGGCAGCATCTATACCTGCGCCGGCGGGACCGCCGCCCTCGACATGATGCTGTCGCTTATCGGTGACGATTTCGACGACAACACCGTGAACCGTATTTGCGAAATGGTGCTGACCGACCGGGTACGCAGCCCGACCGACCGCCAGCGTCTGCCCCTGCGCGCGCGTCTCGGCGTCCAGAACGCCAAGGTTCTGACGATCATCGAATTGATGGAAGCCAACCTGTCGGAGCCGTTGTCGCTGCTCGAGATCGCCGATCATGTCGGCCTGTCGCGCCGCCAGATCGAGCGGCTGTTCCGCCAGGAGATGGGGCGCTCGCCGGCCCGCTACTATCTCGAGATCCGACTCGACCGCGCGCGGCACCTTCTCATCCAGTCGTCGATGCCGGTCGTCGAGGTGGCGATCGCCTGCGGTTTCGTCTCCGCCTCGCACTTCTCCAAGTGCTACCGCGAGGTCTATTCGAAATCGCCGCAGCAGGAACGCGCGGAACGCAAACAGCTTCTGGTCGCCTGAGGCCCGCTCCCGCCGGATCTTCCCACGTCAGCCGGGATACCGGCTTTCGAAATCCCGTCGCGCCCGCTCGCCGATCAGGCAATCGACGTCCGGCCCGATCTTCAGATCGGCGCGAACCACCACGTCTTCCGGCGGACGGCCCGCCAGTTCGATGACGAGTTTGTGGCGCACCGCTGCGGGAAACTCCTCCCATGACCGGACCGGCACCATGAAGGAATTGGGGCCGCCGATGACGCATTGCTCGTAGTAGAGGTCGAGACCAGGTGCGCCCAGCCGCAGGCCGGGATACCAGGGCTGCACGAGAAGCGGCAGACCGTTGATCGTGATGCCCCGGGCCACGGCCAGGTCGCGCGCGGACGAGACCGGCTCGCCCTGGTTGTTCGGCCCGTCGCCGGATATGTCGATCACCTGGCGGTCGGCTTCTATCCGGTTGCTTGCGAGAGCCTCGATTCCAAATCGGATCGCCCCGCTGATCGAGGTGCGCCGCATGTTGCGAACCCGCGCTATCTCCAGCTGCGTGGCGACTGCGCCGGCCGTCTCCTCATCCTCAACGATCGTCCACGGCACGATGACTCTCTTGCGGTCGTCGCGTGCCCATTCGACATAGGTAACCGCGACCCGGCCAAGCCTCCCCTCGCGTATGGCCGAAACAACTTCCGGCGACCGAAAGGCGGCCACGTAGCCGCGCCGCTGGTGACGCAATTCGGCGAGCCCCATCGAATCGGACACGTCGACGGCGATCACCAGTTCCGCGTCGACGCGTTCCTGCGCGCTGGCGGATCCGACTGCGGACAGAAGAAAAACAAACGCTGCGCGCCACATCGTCACCGCGCAGAATCGTCGTACTGCCACAAACGCTGCTGCCATATCTTTTCACCGATGAGGCAATCATAAGCGTCCTGCTCGAACTGCACCTTCACGACGGGCAAGCCGGGCGAGCTCAATTCACCGATCTCCAGCACCAGTTTGCGCCGCACGGCCTCGGCAAATTGATCCCAGTCGTTGACCGGAATCATGAAACTGCCCGGCCCGCCGATGACGCAACGTGAATAGTAGGTATCGAGATCGCTGATATTGAACGCTTCGCCCGGCCCGCTCCTCGTCATGAGCGGCAGGCCGTTGATCGTAAAGCCCTTCCTCAGCGCTTCGTCGCGCGCCCAGACAACCGGAGCGCCCTGATTGTTCGGCCCGTCACCGGATATGTCGATCACGTACCTTTGCGCGGCAAAGGGCAATTCTTGAAGAAGACTCGAGGCATGAACGATCGCACCCGAAATCGACGTGCGCCGCTGCCCATAGCTCATCGAGTCAACGAGACTTGCGGCGATACGTTCGGCATCGTCCCTGGTTTCAATCACCGTCCAGCCGAGCACTTCGCGGGCATGGCTGTCGGCTGCCCATTCGAACATGGTGACAGCTATGCGCCCATGCCCGCCCTGCCGGATGGCGTTTACCACCTCGGGGCTGCTGATGGCGGTCGCATATCCCTCACGTTGAATTTGCAGTTCTTCCGCCGACATCGACAGGGAGACATCGACCGCCAAAACCAGCGCGACATCGACCGCTTGCTGCGACATTGAAGAAGGCGGCTCGCCCACAAGAGCGGCGGCAGTCGCGAAAGTGAAGAGCAGATCTTTGCGCACAAAGGCGAGAATACGCCACTACGCCGAATGAGGCATCACTCAATTTTGCAAGAAATTGAGGCTACACGGCAACAAGACACTTTATCCATTTGAAAAACCGAAGAAAGACGGCCCTCGAATGAGGGCCGCCTTCTACATCTACTCAGCGGCAACTTTCGTGAAGTCGTCGTCTTTCGAAGTTCCGCGAATCGGGTAGTCGTTTTTCGTGATGAACTCGAGACCCGACATCAGTTCATCGAAGCTGATACGGCCGAACGGTGTGTTCTGGATATAGAGGGCATAAAGCGTGCCGTCTGGCTTGATAACGGCGATACCCGGCTCAGAAAACCGTTCGGGCTCGGCGTCTTTTGCCTTGGCCGAGATGAACAAGCCGTAATCGCGGGCGCTCTCGATAGGTAGGCCATATCCGATATTGAGATTCGGGATATCCCATTCGGATTTCTGCCGTTCGGCGCGATCCACAGAATCCATGGAGACGGCGACGATGTCGATACCTTTCTCGCGGAAATCGCCTATTTTTCCGTTGAGCGCCTCCAGCTGCTTCTTGCAGATCGGGCAGTGTACGCCGCGGTAGAAGGCGATGACCGTGAAGTTCTCCGGATGAGAGTCGCGAAGATCGAATTTCTCGCCTTCAATGCGGTCGAACTGCAGGGCCGGTGCCTTTTCGCCGGGCATGGGGGTGGTGTGGCTATGAGCCATATACATAATCTCCTTCGGTACTCGTCGGTCGCCAACGGCTGCGGAGCGAAAGTGTTCCTCTGGAGGCGGCTCCTCTCGCGAATGTGACCCTCGCGTCTTCTGTCGGAGCGATCAGCTCCGCGGCTTGAGGTTCTCCGGGTCGTAGAGCGGCTTGTAGCCAACACCGGCGACTTCGACCGGATAGGTTTCGCCGAAATACTCGACAGACAGCTTGCGCCCTTCCTGACAGTAGTTCCACGGGAGATAGGCGAGCGCAATATTCTTGCCGATGGTCGGCCCGTAAGCGACGGACGTCGTGAACGAGCGGCGCCCGAGTTCGTCTACCAGCGTTTCGCCGGTCTCCGGATCCATCACCGGCATGATGCCGACCGGATAGCGCGCCACGCCGTTCGCGTCGGTGTTGTCGGTCATCACCAGCGTGCAGAGCATGGCCGGCTGGTGCTCGCGGGCGCGATATTCCAGATGCTTTGCCTTGCCGCGGAAATCGGCCTCCTTGACCTTCGGGCGCGCCAGATCGGCCTCGTAGAGATTGTATTCGGTCAAGAGGTCGGCATTCTGCAGACGCAGGCTCTTCTCCATCCGGCGCGAATTGGCGTAGGTCTCGACGCCGAAGGCCATCACGCCCGTTTCGCGCAGCACGTCCCACACCGCGAGGCCATCCTCGTATTTCATGTGCAGTTCCCAGCCCTGCTCGCCCACATAGGAAAGGCGGAAGGCGGTCACGTCCTTTCCGGCGATTCTGACCGGCTTCAGCGACGCGAAGGGGAAGTTCTCGTGGGTCAGCGCGTCCGGATCTTCGACGGCCTGCTGCAGTGTCGAACGGGCATTCGGCCCCCATATGCCGATTGTGACGTATTGGTCGGTGACGTCGGTCACCGTGACGTCGAAGCCCTTTTCCTCGGCTGTGCGGCGCATGTAGTGGAAATCGCGCGGACCGGCGTCCGCCCCGTCGATCACGCGGCAGCGGTCTTCCATACGGATCACGGTCAGGTCGGCTCGAACCATGCCCTCGTCGTCGAGGAAGTGCGTGTAGATGCCTTTTCCGACATTTGCATCGCCACCGATCCTAGCGGCGCAGAGCCATTCCATCAGCGCGACGTGATCGGGCCCCTCGACATCGTAGATCGCGAAATGCGAAAGGTTCACGATGCCGACATTCTCGCTCATTTCGAGGTGTTCGGCATTGGAGACCCGCCAGAAATGCCGGTTGTCCCACTCGTTTTCGCGCACGGGCACGCGGTTGCCGTGCATTTCCAGAAGATGCTCGTTGGCGGCGTAGCCATGCGCACGCTCCCAGCCCCCAAGCTCCATGAAATGCCCACCGAGTTCCTTCTCGCGCTCCCAGAAGGGCGAACGACGAACGTCACGCGCCTTTGAAAAGGGCTCGCGCGGATGGACGGCCGGATTGTAGATCTTCATCGCCGTCTCGGTGCAGCGGTCACGGATATACTGTTCTTCCGTCTGGTGCGGATAGAAGCGGGCATAGTCGATGGCGTGATGATCGATTCCGGTGCGCCCGTCGGTCATCCAGTCGGCGATGAGCTTGCCCATGCCCGGGCCGTCCTTGACCCAGATGGCGACGGCGTACCAGAGCCCCCTCACCTTCCGACTCTCACCCATCGATGGTCCACCGTCTGTCGTCACCTGCAACAGGCCGTTGAAGGAATGGCTCTCGTTGTAGCCGAGCTCGCCGAGGATCGGCGTCAGTTCCATCGCGCGCTCCAGCGGCTCGATGATCTGCTCCATGTCGAGATCGCGCTGTGAGGGCGACAGCCGGGCCTCGTTCTTGTCGAGAATATCGCGCGGATGACAGAGCCGCGGATTGGTCTCCTCGTAATAACCCCACTCGATCTGCCCGCCTTCAGGCGTGCTCGGATCGCCCGTATCGCGCATGTAGGCGGAATTGCCCTGATCGCGGAGCAGCGGATATCCGATATCCTTCCCGGTTCCGGCAAACTCGTTGTACGGCCCGAAGAAAGTGAGCGGGTGGTCGACCGGCATCACAGGCAGGTCCTCGCCCGCCATCTCCGCGATCAGGCGTCCCCACAGCCCGGCGCAAACCACAACGTAATCGGCCATGATCGTGCCGCGATGCGTCTTCACGCCCCGGATGCGGCCGTCCGCGATGATCAGATCCTGCGCCGGCGTGTTGGCGAAGGCCTTGAGTTTGCCGCTGGCAACCGCCTCGTCGACCAGCTCGCCGGAAACCGTCTGCGAGCGCGGCTTGACGAGGCCCGCATCCGGATCCCACAGGCCGCCCTGCACCATTTCCTCCTCGATCAACGGAAACTTCTCCTTGATCTCAGCCGGGGTGACCAGGTGCGCACGGGTGCCGAATGCCTTGCCCGACGCCACCTTGCGCCTGATCTCGTCCATGCGCGCGTCATCGCCGACCCGCGCGACCTCCAGACCGCCCACCTTTGCGTAACGGCCGCGTTTTTCGAAGAAGTCGATCGAGTAAAGCGTCGTCCAGCAGGACAGGAAATCGTGGCTCGTCGCGTAGCAGAAGTCGGAGGCGTGGGAGGTCGAGCCGATGTCCGTCGGAATAGAGGATTTGTCGATGCCGACAATGTCGTCCCAGCCGCGCTCGATCAGGTGATGGGCGACCGAGGCCCCCACGATGCCGCCGAGGCCGATGATGACGACCTTCGCCTGTTCCGGAAATTTTGCCATTGCCCGCGACTCCGAGGTGCTGTTGCGGCCAGACAATAGGGCCGCGAAACGCCATGGTTACAGCCTGTTTGCGACATCGGGAAAGCGCCCCGCGACCACTTCCGCAAAGTGCAGGTCGGGCACTGGCTTGTCCACCGGATCGGAGCGACCGACCCGCTCATCGCTTAACGGCGCGGTAAACATGCTCCCGTACCTTGTCCGCAGCATCTCAAATCAGCCACGAGGCCTGAATTGGCGACGACAGGGGCGCAGACCGCCGACACATCGACACACATCAATCCGGCAGTGACGCTCATCGCGCTCACTGCGCTGGCCGTCGCCACGTTGCTCTGGCTGCCGGTCGTTCTTCCTATCGGACCGATGTATTGGGACACCAGCCTCTACCTCGACGCGACCAACCGGATCTGGTCCGGCCAGATCCCGGCTGTTGACTTCTTCATTCCTGCCGGTCCGCTCGGCTATTATCTCGCCGCACTTTTCTTCGCCATCTTCCCCAATGGACACCCGGTGCTGATCGCCAGTTGGTCGGTCCTTATCGTCACCCTGCCGCTGATGGCGGTGGTCGCATGGGAAGTGTCGCGGCGCTCGCGGATGATTGCGACGTTGCTCGTGGTTCCCTTCCTGATCTATTCGTTTCTGCCCTTCAACACGAGCGTCTACTACCCGTTTGCCGGCGCCGATGGCTTCGGCATCTACAACCGCCAGTCGAGCCAGTTGCTCTATGTGCTTATGGCGGCACTGATCGCGATGCGCGACCAACGGCTTTTGGCGGTGATCGTAACCGGCGCGATGTTCGCTCTGTTCGGCGTGAAAATCACCGGCTTTCTGTCGGGCGGACTGCTCTGCCTCTTCGCCCTGCTGACCGGACGTGTCTCGGTCAGGACAGCCGCAACCTGCGCGGTCGCATTCCTCGCGGTTGTGGGCGCGGTGGAGGCGGCCACGGGCATGATCTCGGCCTATCTGCGCGACATCGCCCTCCTGATTTCCTTGAATCAGGACGGCCTCGCGCTACGGCTGGTCCAGGCGGCATCACGAACGGCGGGGCCCACGCTTGCGATCATCGGTCTCGGCGGCGTTCTTTTCCTCGCGGACTGGCCGGCCATCCTGGCGGATGCAAGAAAGCTCGGCCGCGACCGGAGCTTCGAGTCACTAAAGAAACTGCTCGACCGCCACTTTCTTTGGCTCGCCGTGGCGCTGCTTGCCGCATGGTTCTTCGAGAGTCAGAACACCGGCAGCCAGGAGCTGATCTTCGTCTGGCCGGTCATCATCATGTTGTCGCGGAAGCTGATGACATATGCCGGTCGCCCGACAGTCATGTTCGCAGTCGCTCTGCTGGCAGCCTCTGCGGTTCTGCCGCCCCTCGTGAACACGGTCCACCACTCGTCCCGGGCATTAGTGCGCATGGCGCGCCAAACGCCGTTGGCGCATCAGCATCTCGGCACGCTCGGTGCTATCACCGCGGAACCGCGCGTTTTTGAAAGGCGTAAGCGCATGCGCGCCAGCTATCTTGCCTATCCCAAAGCGATGACCGCGCTCGCCAAATCGGGCGAATTGCACTCTTTCCTCCTGTTTGCGGATTTCGATTTCCAGTTGGGTCTGCTGCAGACCGCCGACGAGGCGGTCGTCGAATTGAAACGCCGCGAGGCCGCCGGCTTCGATTACCAGACCGTGATGACCCTGGATTTCACGAATCCGTTTCCCTGGCTGCTTGACAAGCGGGCTCCCCGGCATATCGCGATCGGCGCCGACCCCTGGCGAGCGGTGCCGCCGTTGGATGAAGAAACACGCCAGGCGGTTCGCGAAGCCGATCTCGTCCTTGAGCCGCAATGCCCCTACAGCGCCAATGTCGCGGAGTTGCGCGAAATCTATGCGGAGGCTTTGAGCGCGCATCGCGGGCACATGCTGACGCCCTGCTACAGGGTCTACGTTCATCCGGAGCTGGAAGATGCGTTCGTGGCAGCGGCCGACTCGTAATCAGACCGTGGCGCACCTTTTGGGCAGGCGGGCCAGTGCTGCGATCAGCACCAGGCTGAATGCCACCAGATAGGCGAAATGGAAACGCGTTTCGTAAAGGGGGAAGACTGCGAACTTGGCAGCGATGCCCAGCAACGTCGTCACCAGAATGATGACCTCGCGTCGGGCCAGCTCAACCCGGTTTCGGGACAGCAGCCACCAGCCCGCGCATCCCACGACGAGCACCGCCGGCCACTGGTTTTCGATGAATGAACGTGCGAGCGCCTGAACGACGATCCGACCGTAGACCAGGAGCGAAAATGGCGGATCGAATCCCTCGAGGGATTCAACAAACTCGATGTGCGTGAACCACATATGTATCCACCAGCCTGGATGGCCTGCCGCCTGGGTGATCGGAACATAAGCAATCACCGCACCGGCGAATGCTGCCAGCACCCCCCAACTAAACGAACGCAGCAGCAACGATACGGCGAGAAGCACACCGATATAGGCGGCGTGATCCGGCCGGGCGAGAAACGCCAGGAACAGCAGTACGCCCGCCGCGATCTCGCTCTTTCGCAGAAACGCAAGAATTCCCGTGAGGAAGAATGCCGCGGAGAATGCGTCGGGAGTGCCGAGCCGGGCGATCTCGCCAAAATTCGCGAGCATCAGTGCTGCGATCGCAAGCGGTGCCAAATGCAGGGCTCGTTCCCGCCACAGCCAGACAATCGACAGCCCGCCGATCGCCGCCGCCGACAATGCGGAAATCAGCCGGATCGCGTTCAGCGGCTCCGTCAACTCCGAGAGCCATCCGATCGATGCGGTATAGAGCCACTTGACCTTGTAGAAGCCCAGCATCGTCGCGAAGGCCTGCGGGTCGGCGTACTGCCGTATCCGGTATTCCCGGTCTTCGGTAAGGACGGTGAACCGTCCGTCAGTCACCGAATTGCGGACGGTCTCATAGGCGTGACGATGCAACGCCTCCGCGTTCATGCCCGGCGTTTCATAGGCGCTGGCAAGATAGGCGAAGATATCCCAGTTCGTGATTGGGAACAGGTAAGCGACCACCGCGACGGCCAAGGTGAACAATGCCAGCGCGGCCAGACCGAAGCGCGCCGCCTGGGACGACCACACCCGGATCGCGCGTTCGCCGCCAGCGAGGGCCATCCGGTCAACGATGGAAACCAGACCGTTCACGAACGCTACCCCACCTGGCTTTTGACGAAGTCCTTGACGATCGCAACGATGCCGCGGCCAAGCAGGGCGTCGAACGCCGCGATGAACTCGTCGACATGCTCCCGGCCGCAGATGAGTGGCGGTTCGAGGCGAATGACATTGCGATTGTACTCGGTGAACGCCACCAGCACATTATAGTCGCGCAGGAGCAGCGCGCCGACGAAGCCCGACAGCGATCCCTTGAGCTTGTCATCGAGGATCGACACCATCGGGCGAACGACAGCAGGCAGCGTCTGGCTGAAATCCTCGAACTCCAGACCGACCATGAAACCCTGCCCGCGCACTTCCTTGATGATCGCCGGGTACTTGGCCTGGAGGCGTTTCAACTCGGAAATCAGATAGGCGCCGGTTTCAGCGGCATTGTCGATCAACTTCTCTTCATAGAGCACGTTCAGCGTCTCGATGGAGGTGACACAAGCTTCGCCGATACCGCCGAACGTCGCCTGCGCATGGATCATTGCGGTTCTCGGGGTGCCGTAGGCCTTCATGTAGATATCGCGCTTGGCGATCATCGCCGCCATGGCGCATTTGCCCCCGCCGAGCGATTTCGCCAGCGCGGTGACGTCGGGAACTACACCGTGATGCTCGAACGCATAGAAGCGCCCCGTGCGGCCGAGCCCGCACTGGACCTCGTCCGCGACCCAGATGACGCCGTATTGATCGCAAAGCTTGCGCAGCTTCTGCCAATACGCCGTGTCGGCGGAGATGATGCCACCGCCCCCCTGAACAGTCTCCAGACAGATGACGCCGATTTCCGGATGCGCTTTGAACGCATTTTCAACGGCATCGATATCGCCGAACGGCACCTTGATTCCGTTCTCGAGGAGCTTGAACTCGCCGCGATAGAGCGGTCCGTCGGTGATCGACAGAACACCCTTTGTCTTTCCGTGGAATGAGTTCTCCGCATACACGACCACCGGACGCTTCGGGCCAGCGGCGCGTTCGGCAACCTTCAGAGCGGCTTCCATCGCTTCGGAGCCGGAAGAGCCGAGAAACACCATGTCGAGCTCGCCCGGAGAGCATTTTGCGAGATTGTGCGCCAGCGCCGAGGCGTATTGCGACATGAACGCCATCGCGATCTCATGACGCTTCTCATCTTGAAACTTCTTGCGGGTTTCGAGGATTCTGGGATGGTTGTGACCGACCGCCAGGGATCCGAAGCCGCCGAAGAAATCGAGGATTTTCCGCCCGTCCTGATCAACGTAATACATGCCTTCGGCGCGGTCGATCTTCACCTTGTGAAAGCCGAGCAGCTTCATGAAATGAAACTGGCCGGGATTGAGGTGTTCCTTGAACAGATCGGTCATGGTGCCGACGTCGAGCGCCTTCGCGTCCTCGACCGAGAGAAGGTCGGGTTTGCTGACCGGCCCGTCCCGGACCGGCTCCGGCATGGCGACCGACGGCGCTTCGACAACCGGGCGCGCTTTTTTTCGGTTGAGAAAATCCAGCATGGTTGCGTTCCTTATTCTGCCGGTACGCGGGCTGCGTCGGCAAGGTCGGCGTCATTGCCTTCGAGACCGCGGCGATATTCCCGGTAGGCGGCGATCAGCATGTCCTCGTCGCGGTGATCCGGCACCCACCCGAGTTCGCGCTTGGCGCGCGTACAATCGAGCAGGCAGTCCTCGTCGGCAATGAGATACTGTTCGGGATCCATCAACGGCATGTTCAGGAAGTCCAGCAGATCGAGCGTGCGCTTGACTGCAAAACCCGGCGTCGGGATCAGGATGGATTTCGACCCCGCATGGTTGATCAGGTCCCCCAGCAAGTTGCGCACCGGAGGCGGATTGTCGGAGCCCAGATTGTAGGCCGAATTCGGCACATCCCGCTCCCAGGCGAGGCGCGCCGCCTTTGCGCAGTCGAACACCGATATGAACTGGTAGGGATTCTTGCCTGATCCGATCATCGGCACGGGCAAATTGTGGTCGATAAGCTTGAAGAGCTTCGACAGGATGCCGAGCCGGCCTGGTCCGATAATCAGGCGCGGCCGGAATATCGAGATCCGCATCCCTCTCCCGCGCCATTCCTGAGCAAGTTCTTCCGTCTTCCATTTTGACAAACCGTACTCGCCAAGCGGCTCGACCGGATGTTCTTCGGTCATCGGCCAGGTTTTGGTGTGACCGTAGATCATGTCAGTCGTGAAATGCACGAGCCTGTCGCCCCCGGCGTCCGCGACACCTTCCATAATATGCGCCGTGCCGTGATAATTGACCGGCCAGAAAAAATCGTGCCTCTTCGCCCGCACCTGGATCGGTGACAGCATTTTCGCCGACAGATTGTAGACCATGTCGTCGGCCTTCATCTCGACGGCGCGCACCGAGGCCTTGTCGGTCACATCGCACCGAACGAAGCGAGCATCACGATAATGCGGCTCGTCACCCTTGTTTATGTCGGCGACGATCACCTCCTCGCCACGACTGACCAAATCCTTGGCCAACTGACGTCCGACGAATCCGTCGCCTCCGAAGAGCACATGTCTCATGATTTCAACTCACCTGTTTCGATAGTGGGAGCGGTTTGCGAGCGGACCGGACTGCCACTTTGAGCAATCAGGATCGTGCCGACGCAGATGAAGGCGATCCCCGCCATCTTGTAGGCGCCGAGATCTTCCTTGAAGAGCCACCACGCCATCACCGCGACCGCGACATAGGCAAGGCTTAGAAACGGATACGCGAAGGATAAGTCTACCTTCGACAGCACGAACATATGCGATGCCATGGAGATCACGAACGTCGCCAACCCGAAGAACACCCACGGCTGAAACACGATTTGCAGGGTCTTCATAATGAGATTTTCCTGCCCCGTGATCGCCGGCCCGAGCGTCATCATGCCCTGTTTGAGCATGAGCTGTGCGGCAGCGTTGGTGAGCACCGTGAACAGAATGAACGGTATGTATTTCATCGTTGTCCCGAACCTTTTCCCGTCGCGGACGCTAGGTCATGGCGGTTAGGATCGGCTCAAGCCGGTCGCTAAAATTGTCCACAACCCCGTTTTCCGACAGACTCAGCGTAGTTCTTCGCCAAAAATCGGAGCAGATGTGGGGATCGCGCTTCGCTTCCAGCTCGCGCCATTGCGGAAATGATAGGACGAATGTTCGGGGACTCATTCGGGCGTCCTTGTAAGGGTTCACCCGGCCGCCCGCATCGATCGTAATCCGATCTAGCGTCTCGAGAAGTTCAAGTGTTCGCTCTCCGCGGTTCGGAAAATCCAGGGTCAGCGTATATCCGGGAATTGGAAACGACATGACGCCACCGGAGTGAACATCACCAAACCGCTTCAGGACGGTGAGAAAGGAGGCCTCGCCGGCTGCCCGCGACGCACGGAGCAGTTCCGGAATTGCGTTTCGCGCCGTTTCGAAGGGAAGTGCGCTCTGGTGCTGAAACAGCCCACGCGGCCCGTAGAGCCGGTTCCAGTTGCGCACCGCGTCAAGCGGATAGAAGTATCCCTGATAACCGCTTACACGCTGACGCCCGGCCTTTTGTGCCTTGGCACGATAAAAGGCGCCGTTGAACAGACGCAGGCTGAGCGGATTGAGCGCATTGAACGGCAGGTCGAACGGCACGGAAAGACCGGGGCGATGCGATCCCGAATCGAAATTGCCGTTTTCGGCATGGTTCGCGGTCAGGAGAACGCCGCGGGTCTCGCCGCCACCTGCAAGCTGATCCAGCCACGCGACGGCATATTCATTCGCCGCATCGGCTTGCTCGGCCTGGTCGAAATATTCGCTGAGCCTAGCGAATGGCGTCACCGTCTCGACGACATCGAGAGAACCGATCTTCATCAACTTTAACCGCACGCGCAAGATGAGACCGGTGAGCCCCATCCCGCCGATGGTCGCCGAAAACATTCCGGTCTCGTCGTCACGGTCGAGCCACACCGGTCCGGCTCCCGAGCGCCTCAGCTCGACCGCCGTCACATGGCATCCAAATGTCCCGCGCCGATGATGGTTCTTTCCGTGAACATCGTTGGCTACCGCGCCGCCAAGAGTCACAAAGCGTGTTCCCGGCGTTACCGGCAGGAACCAGCCGTAAGGCGCAGCGTGATCAATGATCTCATGCAGCATGACGCCAGCTTCGGCTTCCATGATGCCGCCGTCCGGGTCGAATGCAACGATCCGATTGCTGCCGCGAAAATCGGCGAGCATTCCCGCATCATTGTGACAGCTGTCGCCGTAGCTGCGCCCGTTGCCGAACGGCAGCACGCCCCCGATTCCCGCATGATCGATGCGACCGGGCGCACCGGCGGCGTCAAACGCCTTGCGGGCGCGGCGCTTCAGCCGCCCGAAGCTGTCATGTGAAGAGCGCATAGGGAAACGGTGTTGCGGCCAAGATCAGAACACCCCCCAACGCGACCATCAACTGGCTGCGCCAATCGGATGCAATAAAGACGACCGGATCATCACAAAACTCACGCCGGCGCGCCAGGATCCAGATCCGGAGGATGATATAGAGCACCAACGGACAGAGCAGCCACAACACCCACGGAAACTCATATATCTCGTGTACATGACTGCTCTCCAAATACAGCGCGAGAACCACAACTGCCGCGAATCCGGACCCGATGCCCGCCTGGGAGATCGTCTCCTTGTCTTCGGGCCGATACCCCCGCCCGTTCAGCCGCTCCTTTTCCGGAATTCCTGCTTGATCCAGTTCGACAAAGCGCTTCACCAGCGCAAGCGACAGGAAGAAGAAGATGGAGAACGCCAGCAGCCAGGGAGACGGAGGAATGTCGGTTGCCGCAGACCCGGCGATGACGCGCACAGTGTAGAGACTGGCAAGCACGAGCACGTCGATCAGCAGCCAGCGCTTGATCTTGAGCGAGTAGGAGAAGGTCGCGACTGTATAACCCGCAAGAACGAGAAGGAAGGCGGGAGGCAACAGTGTGCCAATTGCCAACGAGGCGACAATCAGCACAAGCGCAGTTCTGACTCCGAATGCAGGGGCGACGACGCCCGCCGCCAACGGCCGTTTCGATTTGCTGGGATGACCGCGATCGGCGGCCAGGTCGAAGAGATCGTTGACGATGTAGAACGCCGAGGCAAGAAAACTGAACGCAAAAAATGCTCCGGCCAGTTGCAGAATCACGGTCGGCTCGAGGATCTTGTGATCGAGAACGGCGGGCACGGCGATCAGGATGTTCTTCGACCACTGATGCACACGCAGCATCTTGGCAACGGTCTTCAGCGAAACCGGCTCAGGCGGCTCCAGCATCTCTGCATTATGGGCGCGGGCCCAACCGGCAGCCGCACGGTCCGGCGCCACGGCGATGGCGCGCCGCGCCGTTTCAAACACCGCGATATCGTCGCGGCTGTTGCCCATGTAATCGAACCCGCAATCGCCATACGCCGCCTTCAGGGCAACGACCTTCGCCTTCGACTTGAGATTGTTCTTCGCATCCGAGCCGATCACGGAAGTGAAGAAACCGAGATGCTCAGCGATGGCCTCGGCGTGACGCCTGCAGCTGGCCGTGGCGAGAACGATCCGCCGGCCGGCGACATGTTCGTCGCGCAGACGTGCAACAACGCTCTCGCGATACGGCAACGTTTCGGGCGCGGGATCAACACGCGAGAAAATCTCATGCTTGAAGCGGGGTTTGCCGCGCGCGAGCCATAGCGGCAGAAGAAGAAGACAGAGCGGGTTCTGCCGGATCAGCGTGAAGAGGCATTCCCACAGCAGGTCGGTCGCGATCAGCGTCCCGTCGAGGTCGACGGCGAGAACCGCTGCGCCCTTGTCAACGCGTGCATCCACTGGTGCGACTCCATTCCCCGGCAATCGGCCCGCCTCTCGCGGACACCCGCGGCGAAGTTACTTCAAGGCAGGAGATAAATCGTGAAAGTGCTTGGCAAACCACGGAAATGGCAGAGAAAATTTACGGTTCTGGTTGACGGGAGATTAACGGCCTCCATAAAGTTTTAGCGATTCCGCACCCACCGGCCAGCGAGCGAACCCGCTCCCCCGGCGCGCAATCGTCTGCGGTCGTCCAGATGAAAATGCGGGACGCATTTCTGCAATGAAATCCTGCCCGCCGCCCGCTAAGGTACCTGCGATCGGAGAACGACCCAATGGCGGAATATTCTGCCTTTCAGGTATTCAAGAACGGCCTGACCGGCAACACCGGCTGGAAACAGGCATGGCGCAAGCCCGAGCCGAAGCAGCAATACGACGTTGTCATCATTGGTGGCGGCGGGCACGGTCTCGCCACTGCCTACTATCTCGCTGTCAATCACGGCATCACCAATGTCGCCATCTGCGAAAAGGGTTGGCTCGGCTCCGGCAATATCGGCCGCAACACCACCATCGTGCGCTCGAACTATCTGCTGAATGGCAACACCCCCTTCTACGAGCATTCGATGAAGCTCTGGGAAAATTTGAGCCACGAACTGAACTACAACGTGATGTTTTCCCAGCGCGGCATCATCAATCTGTGTCACACCCCGGCGCAACTCGACGATACGGCGCGGCGCGGCAATTCGATGCGTCTGATGGGCGTCGACGCGCGCATGCTCACGCCGCGCGATCTCGCCCGCCGCGTGCCCGGTCTGGACCTGTCCGCATCGGCGCGGTTTCCCGTGCTGGGCGGGCTGGTACAACCGCGCGCGGGCACGGCCAGGCACGATGCGGTGGCGTGGGGCTATGCCCGTGCCGCCGACCGGCGCGGCGTGGACATTCTAGAGAATTGCGAAGTGACCGGTTTCCTACGCGACGGGGACAAAGTGACCGGGGTCGCAACATCACGCGGAGAGATCCGGGCCAGGAAAATCGCGGTCTGCGTGGCAGGATCGACCAGCCATATGATGAAATTGGCGGGCATAGAAAAGCTGCCGATCGAAAGTCACGTCTTGCAGGCTTTCGTGTCGGAGGCGCTGAAGCCGTTTCTGGACACGGTGGTCACGTTCGGCGGTGGGCATCTCTACATCTCCCAGTCGGACAAAGGCGGGCTGGTCTTCGGCGGCGATATTGACGGCTATAACAGCTACGCGCAGCACGGAAATCTCCCGGTCGTGGAAGAGGTGATGTCGGAGACCGTGGCGCTGTTCCCGGCTGCCGCGAAGGTCAGATTGCTGCGCTCGTGGGGCGGCATCATGGACATGAGCATGGACGGTACGCCGATCATCACGACCGGACCGTTGACGGGCATGTATCTGAATTGCGGCTGGTGCTATGGCGGTTTCAAGGCAACGCCCGCTTCCGGATGGTGCTTTGCCCATACAATCGCCCGCGACGAGCCGCATGAGTTGAGCGCAGCATTCACGCTGGACCGGTTCCACCGCGGCTATGTCATCGACGAAAAGGGTCAGGGCGCGACGCCATGGAAGCACTGAGGCCGACGGCATGATCATCAAATGCCCGCATTGCGGCCCGCGCGATCTGGCCGAGTTCTCTTATCACGGGGACGCAACGCTCACACGCCCCGACCCGGCCTCGACCGACCGGGATGCCTGGAACGCCTATGTTTACGACCGCACCAACCCGGCGGGCGACCACCGCGAATACTGGCAGCATTCCGGCGGATGCCGACGTCATGTCGTGGTCTCCCGGAACACGCTGACACACGCGATTACCGATGTGCGCTTCGCCGGGGAGCGGAAATGACGTCGCATCGCCTCCCGACCGGCGGCCGGATCGGCCGGGACGTCCGGGTGCATTTCACCTTCGACGGGAAGCGGTATTACGGCCATGGCGGTGATACGCTTGCATCGGCGCTCCTGGCCAACGGTATCAGGGTTCTGGGGCGGTCGTTCAAGTACCACCGGCCGCGTGGCCTTCTGACGGCGGGTTACGACGAACCGAACGCGCTGGTGACGGTGCTGACCGACGGTGCGCGCGAGCCCAATATCCGCGCCACGGAACTCGAGATTTTCGAGGGCCTCGTCGCCGAAAGCCAGAACCGCTTTCCGTCGCTGCGCTTCGATGTCATGGCCATCAACCAGTTCACCGGAAAGCTGCTGGGTGCGGGCTTCTACTACAAGACCTTCATGGGCCCCGTGATCGGACCTCTGAAGGGCACCCGGTTCTGGATGTTCTGCGAGACCTTCATCCGCCGCGCCGCCGGGCTGGGAAGGGCCGGAACCACGCCCGATCCCGCCCGCTACGAGCGGATGAACGCGTTTTGCGACGTGCTGGTGGTTGGCTCCGGCCTCGCCGGACTGCGGGGGGCGCGCGACGCGGCAACCACCGGTAAGACGGTAATCGTCTGCGAAACCATGCCGGTTGCGGGCGGATGCACGAACTGGCGCGGCGACGAGACGCAGTCCGACGAGGCCCGAACACTGATCGGCGAACTCGGCGAGATGGAAAATGTCCGGCTCCTGACGCGAACGACCGCCTGGGGCTATTATGACGGCAACACGGTCGCGGCGCTCGAACGCGTCACCGACCATTTGCCGAAGCGCGGCACGCCCGCGCCGCGCCACCGTCACTGGGTCATCCGTGCCGGTCAGGTGGTGATCGCCACCGGCGCGCTGGAGCGCCCGATGGTTTTTCCCGGCAATGACCGGCCCGGCGTGATGCTCGCCGACGCCGCGATGCGGTTTGCGGAGGAATTCGGTGTTCTGACCGGCAAGCGCATGGTGCTGTTCACCAACAATGACAGCGCCTACCGCGTCGCCATGCGTCTGAAAGAGCTTGGCGCCGATGTCCCCGCCATCATCGACGTGCGCGCCGAGGTCGAGGGTGATGCCCGCGCCGACGCCGAAACGGCCGGCATCGAGGTCATCGCCGGCCATGCGGTGGTGAAAACCGAGGGCCGACCGGAGGTCTCGTCGGTATTCGCCCAGCCCTTCGACCATCGCACCGGTATCCTTCCGGGTTCGGGACGGGCCCTCACATGTGACGCGCTGCTCGTTTCCGGCGGCTGGTCGCCGGTGCTCCATTTAGCCTCGCAGGCTGGCGCCCGGCCGGTCTGGGACGAACAGTTGCAGGCCTTCGTGCCGCCCGAAGGCGACGGCCGGTGGACGGCCGCCGGTTCGGCTGCGGGAGAAGGTCTCGATCCGCCCGCGCCGGTGTTCGAGATCGTCTCGACAGGCGGCAAGGCGTTCGTCGATCTCCAGCACGATGTGACCGCCGACGATGTCCGCCTTGCACATCGCGAGGGTTTCAGTTCGGTCGAACATCTGAAGCGTTACACCACGCTCGGCATGGCGACGGATCAGGGAAAGACCTCCAACATTTCCGGCATGGCGATCATGGCCGAAGCGCTCGCCGCGCCCATCCCGCAGGTCGGGACCACGCGCTTCCGCCCGCCGTTCACGCCTGTCTCCCTCGGCGCACTGGCCGCCGAACGCTACGGCGATCTGCGACCGCACCGGCTGACGCCGATGCACGACTGGCACGCGGAAAAGGGCGCGCACATGTATCCCGCAGGGCTGTGGATGCGGTCGGAAAGCTACAACAGGCCCGGCGAGACGGTCGAGCAGGCCTACATCCGAGAAGCGAGAAACGTTCGCGAAAGCGTTGGTATTGTTGATGTTTCGACCCTCGGCAAGATTGACGTTCAGGGTCCCGACGCGGCGGAGTTTCTCAACCGGATCTACACCAATGGCTTCGCCAAGCTTCCGGTCGGCAAGGCCCGCTACGGCCTGATGCTGCGCGAAGATGGCTTCGCCATGGATGACGGCACCACCTGGCGCCTTGCCGAAGAACGCTTCCTCATGACGACGACCACCGCGAACGCGGCCAGGGTGATGCAGCATATGGAGTTCTATCTCGACTGCATCTGGCCGGATTTGCGTGTGCACCTGACATCCGTCACCGACCAGTGGGCGGCAGCCGCCATTGCGGGACCGAATGCCCGCGACGTTCTCGCCGCCTGCGTCGAGGGAGCAGCGGTCGATCACGCGACGCTTCCGTTCATGGGGATCGTTCGTGGGGCGGTGGCCGGTGTGCCGGTGATGATCTGCCGCCTGTCCTTTTCCGGGGAGCGCGCCTACGAGGTCTACTGCGGCGCGCATCACGGTCAGCACGTTTGGGACGCGCTGATGGAGGCCGGCGAGAAATTCGGCATCGAACCTTACGGGCTCGAGGCGCTCGGCACGCTGCGCATCGAGAAAGGCCACATCACGGGAGCAGAAATCGACGGACGCACGACGGCTCACGATCTGCATCTCAATTGGATGATTTCGTCGAAGAAGCCGTTCGTCGGCTCGGCGATGCTCGACCGCGAAGGTTTGATGGACCCGTCCCGCTGGTCGCTGGTCGGCGTCGTCTCGCTCTCGGGCGAAAGACTGCGCGGCGGAAGCCATGTCGTGAACGGAGCGGACCGCGAAGATCCAGGCCGCAGTCTCGGCCATCTGACAGCGATGTGCTACTCGCCGGCCATGGGGAAATATATCGGGCTGGCGCTTGTCGAAAACGGCCCGGGACGGATCGGTTCGCGCGCTTGGGCCACCGATCCCGCCCGCTCCGGAACACACATTCCCATAGAGATCGTAAGGCACCATTTCTACGATCCGGAAGGGAAACGCATGCATGGCTGAGCATCCAAGCTTCGTTGCCGATCCGGTGCTGCGGGATCGCGCGGAATCACCGCTGACCGGCCATTATCAGCCGGGAGATTTCGGCACACTCGCGGACAATGACCCCGGGGTCACCCTTTCGGAGCGCTTCGGATTGACTATCGTTGAGTTGGCCGCGTGGCGCGGCGACGAGGAAAAAATCCGCTCGGCCGTTGCATCGGTCATGAACCTGAAGCTGGAAGGCGCGCCCGGTTCCGGCGCTGCGGGTGAGAATGGCTCCGCATTCAATACGGCGCCCGGGCGGTGGCTCGTCAGCGGAGAAAAAGCGGAGCTGGCCGCCGAACTGGCCGGGCAGACGGGGACGGCCGGCACGCTGACCGATCTCAGCCATGGCCGGACGGTCATACGGATCGACGGCCCCAGAAGCCGGTGGGTGCTCTCGAAGCTCTTCGCGATCGATTTTTCCGAACGGGTGTGGCCGGTCGGACACGGCGTTTCGACCTCACATCACGACATCCATGCGGCAATTCAGAGAAGCGGCGCGGATGCCTTCGACATCATCGTGTTCCGTTCATTCGCACGTTCGTTCTGGCATGTTCTTTGCCGGTCGTCCGAGGAGACCGGCTACCGCGTGACGTGATTTTCCGAAGCCGTTGCGCCCGACACGATCGCCGCGCGCACAGACCGGTCATCGCCCATCGTCTGCAGCAGGAAGAGTTCCTCGGCAAGGGTCGAGACCGTTTCGGCCCGCAGCGCCATTGCGGGCGTGCCGCGGCTGTCGAGGACGATGAAATCGGCCTCATAGCCGGAAGCGAGCTTTCCTATCCTGTCATCCATGCCGATCGCTTTCGCGTTGCCGAGCGTCGCCTGATAGAATGACCGGAGTGGGTGATAGCGTTGGCCCTGCAGGTTCAGCACTTTGTAGCCCTCGTCAAGCGTGCGCAGCATCGACCACGACGTGCCGCCGCCGATGTCGGTCGCGATGGCATGACGCACAGCCGGATGGACCGCCTTCATCTTGTCGAGGTCGTACAACCCGCTGCCAAGGAAGAGGTTCGAGGTCGGGCAGAACACAGCGACCGACCGGCTTTCCGCCATGCGCGCGATCTCGCGTTCGCTCTGGTGGATACAATGCCCG
Source organism: Oricola cellulosilytica (assembly GCF_019966575.1). Classification (GTDB taxonomy): domain Bacteria; phylum Pseudomonadota; class Alphaproteobacteria; order Rhizobiales; family Rhizobiaceae; genus Oricola; species Oricola cellulosilytica. The sequence continues at coordinate 34,162 of NZ_JAINFK010000004.1, forward strand.
AACAGGCTTTTCGGGCTTAGCAGGCCGTATCGGTCATAAACATCCGTGTAGTCCTTTGACCAGGGAAACAGACCCGCGACGACCTCGATCTCGGCGCGATTTTCCGACAGGTGCGTCTGCATCAGACATTCGGGATGCTCTCTGGCAAGCGTACCAGCCGCCTCCATCTGCGCCTCCGTGGAGGTCAGGGCGAAACGGGGCGTAATCGCCACCTCGACCCGGCCCGTGCCGTGCCATTCGGCGATCAGCGCCTTGGTGTCTTCATATCCGGATTGTGCGGTGTCAGTCAGGGCATCGGGCGCGTTGCGGTCCATCATCACCTTGCCGGTGACAATCCGCATGTTGCGCTTCACCGCTTCGCCCAGGAGGGCCTCCGCCGATGTCCTGTGGACTGAGCCGAATGCAACCGCCGTTGTGGTGCCGTGCGAAAGAAGCATGTCGAGAAACGCTTTCGCCATGCGCCCGGCGTGATCGGGGTCGCCGTATTTCTGTTCCTCGACAAAGGTGTAGGTGTTCAACCACTCAAGCAGACTTCCGGCATAGGAAGCGACGACCTGCCCCTGCGGGAAATGCAGATGGCAATCGATGAAGCCGGGGACGATGAGATGCGGCCGGTGGTCACGCACCGGCGCATCGCGCCAGGCAGACGGCAAGTCCGGCCAGTCTCCCGACCAGACGATACGGCCGTCGGCAACAGCGATCGCGCCGTCTTCGAGGTAGTGATAAGCATCTTCATCCTCGCTGCCAGCCGGCTCGCGTTCGAACCAGAGTAATCTCCCCCGAAAAACTTCTGCTGACATCACGTACCGCCGCGGGCCTCGTACCAGCGCGCGAGCGTCAGGCGCTCCGCCGCTGTGATCGATGTAAGGTTGCCGGGCGGCATCGCGTGGCTCACTCCCGCCTGCAGATAGATCTCGCGGGCGTGCTCGGCGATCTGGACATCGGTCTCCAGCCGGACGTTCTTCGGCGCCCAGTATATCCCCTCCCAGACCGGTTGGGACGCATGGCACATCGAGCACCGTGACAGAACGACATCCCGGGCTTCGGCGAAACCCGCCGACGCCATCATCCCTTGCGCTGCTGGAGAGGGGAGTTCAGCGGTTTCATCGGTTGGGCGGATCGGGTTCGTGGACAGCCAGATGATGATGACGAAAACGATGGCGCTTGCCAGCCAGACCCAGTGGGGCTCACCCTTCCGGGCATGCTTGGTGTTGAAATAGTGCCGAATGAGAACGCCCATAATGAACACGAGCGAGGCGATTACCCAATTGTACGGCGTCGCGAAGGCCAGGGGATAGTGGCTGGAGAGCATCAGAAAGATGACGGGCAGCGTAAGGTAGTTGTTATGGAGCGATCGCTGCTTGGCCTGTTTTCCGAGGGCCGGGTCCGGCCTGTTTCCGGCGATCAGCGCGGTGACGACCTTCTTCTGGTTCGGAATGATGATCATGAACACGTTAGCGCTCATGATGGTCGCGGTGAATGCACCGAGATGAAGGAAGGCCGCGCGGCCCGTGAATATTTGGGTGTACCCCCAAGCCATGATCACGAGCAGGAGATAAAGGAGGAGCATCAGTCCGGTGTCACTCGCGCCAAGCGGCGACTTGCACAGCAGATCGTAGACGAGCCACCCGATCGTCAGGGAAGCCAGCGAGATCAGGATCGCGACCCAGGCCGACACGTCTAACACGTTACGGTCGACGAGATAGAGATCGGCGCTGACATAATAGATCATCCCGAGCAGCAGGAAGCCCGACAGCCACGTCGCGTAGGATTCCCACTTGAACCAGGTCAGATGCTCCGGCATCTCGGCAGGGGCCACGAGATATTTGCGGACATGATAGAATCCTCCGCCATGGACCTGCCATTCCTCGCCGTGTGCGCCTTCCGGCAAGCCGGCGGCCTGCCGCAAACCTAGGTCGAGCGCAATGAAATAGAATGACGAGCCGATCCACGCGATCGCGGTGATCACGTGCAACCAGCGGACTGCGAAGACTATCCAGTCCCAGGTTATTGCGAAATCGAGCAAGACAGCATCCCCTTCGCCTCCACCTTGCCGATCATCTTCGTGAAGGCAAGCGAAGAGTATTCCCCGCCGCTTACCTCCAACGACAATTCGCGTCACGCGGACAGGGCGGCGCGAGCCGATGGAACCCGACGTCGCGTCGCACGTTGATTTGCGAGTAAACCCATTGAGGAAAACTGCAAATGCAACCGCGCGCCATCCTGTTCGGTTCCAGAGGTAGCATAGCCGACGTCAAGGATATCGAGCGCGAAGCCTTCAACGCGGCATTTGCGGAAGTGGGCGCTGGGTGGGTCTGGACGGAACCACTGTTTGACGCTCTGGCGGCGACAAGCGACAGCGCAAATTTCATCGCCGACTATGCACGGCTACGAGGCGACAATGTCGATGTCGTCACGTTGAACTGGCTCAAGGACGAAATCTTCAAGCAGATGCTGTCACGGCACCCCTTGAGGCTGCGCCCCGGCGTTCGAGACGTGGTTCGCGCCGCCAAGGCCAGCGGCTTGCTCATCGGTATTGCTTCCACCGAGTCGGCGTCGGCGAACACGACGTTTCTTCGCTCGATCGCTCATTCGGTATCTCCGTGCTCTTTTTCCTTCATCGGAGATGATTCTTCCGTATGGCAAGGCAAGCCGATGCCCGGCATTTATCAGAAGGCACTCGAGGTGCTCGGGGTTCGGCCGGACCACGCGATCGCGATCGAGGACACGCCCGCCGGCCTCGCCGCGGCGACACGCGCACGCATCCCGTCGGTCGCATTTCTGACATCGGAAGCACATGCAGTGGGGCTCCCGAACTTCACCAGGCGTCTCGACCCGAGAAGCATTGGAATCAGCGTTTCCCCTGCCGCCCGTATGGCGCGCGGCGAACGCCCGCGAACTTCCTTCCGCGCTGCTGCGATCGCCGCTGAATAGAACGGTTCGCAAAGCCAGCCTGGGAAAGACCGGGCGCCCCCCAATCAGAAGACAAACAGGAGAGCAACCAATGCGTATTCGCAACATCGCCCTCGCCGCCACGATCGGCTCCCTCACCGCCCTCAATGGCGCGGTCGCACAGGACACGCTGATCGAGCGCGTCGAAATCGGCGTACTGGACTGCGTCGTCAGCGGCGGCACCGGCTATATTTTCGGTTCGACGAAGGATGTCGGCTGCACCTACAAGCCTGCTGATGGAGCGCCTGAAGAAACCTATTTCGGCGTGATCTCGAAATACGGCGTCGATATCGGAACCACCGAGGCCAGCTACATGACCTGGGCCGTGCTTGCGCCGACGGATGATCCGTATCGCCCGGGCGCCCTCGCCGGCGATTATTTCGGCGTTTCGGCAGAGGCTACGGTCGGCGCCGGAATTGGCGCCAACGCTCTTCTCGGCGGATCGGACGAGACCATCGCGCTCCAGCCGCTGTCTGTCAGCGGCCAGACCGGCCTCAACTTCGCGCTCGGCGTCAGCGAACTCGAGCTGCGGTCGTCAGCGGACTAATCAGGACTGCTAAGCGGCACCGCCCCCCGGCGGCACCATTGCGAAGATAACCCCTTCGGACAGCTTAATGGAAAAAACCGACACTCTTACCCCAGCCCATCATGTACGCTCGCCAGCTCGTTTTTCCCAGCGCGCACTTTTCGACGTCACGAAGCGCACGCTCGCCGAAACCGCTGAACTGGACACGTCTTTGCGCTGCGCGGGCGTTGCGTTCTTCAGTTTCCTTTCGCTTTTCCCCGCATTGGCCGCGGCCGTCGCCATCTATGCCCTTTTTGCTGACCCGCTATCGATCAACGAGCAGGTGGCGATGATGAGCGCCCTGATGCCGGAAACGGTTGTCAAGCTGTTCGAAACTCAGATGAAGGCGCTTGCCGGGCGCGAGCAAAGCCTGGGAATCGGGCTCGCGATCAGCCTTGTGCTGGCCCTGTGGAGTGGCTCGCGCGGTGTTAACGCGCTCGTGCACGCCATCACCCGCGCACATCTGGAAACCCGCGATCGGAATTTCGTGCGCGCCGCACTTATGTCGTTCGCCTTCACCATCGCCGGTTTCGCCCTGATGGCCTTTCTGATCGGCGCAATCGCAATCATCCCGATAGCCACATCCCTCCTTCCCCTTCCCCAGGGGCAGGAAACGCTTGCACTCTGGCTGAGGTGGCCCGTCGCCGCGATTACCATCTTCGCCGCAATTTTCATTCTCTTTGCCAAAGCGCCGCATCGCACGGAGCCCCGCAAGAGGTGGGTCATGCCGGGCGCCATTCTTTCCACCATTCTCTGGATCGGCGGATCGATCGCCTTCTCGTTCTACATCGAGAACTTTGCCAATTATAACGCCACATTCGGATCGATCGCCGCAGCCGCCGTGCTAATGCTCTGGCTCTATGTCTCGGCCCTCGTACTCGTCCTGGGGGCGATCCTCAATGCCCAGCTCGAATATCAGACCGCCGCCGACACGACGGTCGGCCCGCCCAAGCCGATGGGATCGCGCGGGGCATTCGTCGCCGACAACATCGTCGGCGCCGACGCCGATCATTACGAACCGCAGTCAGGCGGTGAGACGAACGAGCCCGCATCGACAGAGACCTGATGCCGTCCGCGGCGGCATACTCGCGAACCACTTCCGAACGACGCGAATTTTTTCCCCCGTTGGCCGGAACTGGAAATCTCCTGATCCGTTCTTTTCCTGTACGATTTCAACAAGGAGAACAGATATGAATTGGGATCAAATCGAAGGCAAATGGACTGAAATGAAGGGCAAGGCGCGCCAGTCATGGGGTTCTCTCACCGATGACGACCTCGACAAGATCAACGGAAAGCGCGAGGAACTCGCCGGCAAACTGCAGGCGCGCTACGGCAAATCCAAGGAAGAGGCCGAGCGGGAGGTCGACAACTGGGCGAACAACCTCTGACCCCGGCAAATCAGAAAAAGAAAGACCGCTCATTGGGCGGTCTTTTTTGGTTCAGAGCGCCCGGAAAATGACAACGGCAATGATGAGAACGCCGAGAATGGCGACGCCGATCCGCCACCACGACGCGGGTCCCCAGCGCGGCGGCACGACGGTCTCCAGATCTGTGTCCGTCTGAGCCATCTGCTCGATTTCTCGGTTCTGGCGGTCGATGTTTGTAACCTTTTCTTCGGGCATGTTCAGTCTCCTGTTTCGATGAACTCCAAGCGGTTTTTCAGAAAGCGGTAATCCTCCTCGAGAGGACTCGAAGCCTCGCAGGTGGCGAGCAGCAACTCCGCGTGGGATTCAATGAGCGACCGCGCCTCACGGTTCCCAATCTCGTACAGCCGCCCCAGCCCGTCCGCCATGTGATGCAGCATCAGCATGTTGCCGGCAGCAGCCTGGCGTAGCGGATGGATCGCCGTGTTCAGGAGATCCTCGAGCGTCAGCCCGGGAATTTCGACGCGGATATTGCCGTCCTGGTCGAGCCTGTTGCGACCCCGGAGGCCGCATTGCACCGCATCTGAAACCGCAGCGCTCATCTGGTCGAAGGCGGCAATCGCGGTAAACGTGTCATTGACCCCCGGCGAAAGCGCGCGAAGCGCCATCTCGAGCAGCAGATTGATCGAATATTCGATGTCGTGCACGGCGCCGCGCGACTGGGTGACATGCAGCGTTTGCTGCACGAGTTCGTTGAATTCCTCCTCGTAGCCTTCCTCCGGCTCGTGTGAAGTTTCCATCAGCGATTGGCCTTCCACGACGAATCCGCCCGGCTTTATCAGCAACCGCACCGTCATCGATCGCGCCATCGCGATTCCCAGCAGCGTGTCCTCATCGATCGCGCTGAGATAGCCGGACGTCAGGCTCTTGATGCGATAGGGGAACTCGCCTCCGGCCTCTGGTGCGTCATTGCCGTCCTTGTCCTCCGTCACCATCGCGGCAACCTGAGTACGAAGTTGCTCTGAAATCGAGGCGATCTCCTCATCGATGGTGACACTCTTCGAGACTGTATGAACAAACAAGATGAGCTGAAGCACGAAGATTACTGCGAGAACCATCGCTCCGACGATCGACATCAGGGGCACGAAATCCGGTTGCGTTTGATGCAGGACGGTTAGGGAATAAAGAAATGTCCCCCCCAGAAGGCCCGCCGTGACCTGATTTACGCGATCGTTTGTGAACCGCCTGAGAAGCCGTGGAGCGATGTTGCCCGCAGCGAGAGTGAAGACCACCAGCACCAGCGAATAGACGAGGCTGAGAGTCGTCATGGCCGCCGCAGCGATGGTCGACAAGACGGCGTCTGCCGTGGCGAGTGAGATGTCGACTATATCGCCGAACAATGTCGGGAAAAGGGGGCCGTAAACATGGTCGATGCGCAGCATCGGAACACTCAGCAGCCATATTCCGAGCGCAATCGTGCCCGGAATGGTAATGAGGCCGCCAATGCTGTTCAGGCGAGAGAGCGCGCGTATCAAACCTCGTATCTCTCCGATTGGGGATTAGGCATCCGGTCTCGATCGCTATGCCCGATCATGCAGGCCGGGTCCTCTTCCAATATATTCCGGGTCATTTCCGCTCCGCTTATCGGCTGTGTCACAATAGGGAGCGTCTGATGGTGCGACATCGTTGAAGCCCGTTCCCGGTCCCGATTTGCCCTCTGCGATGATCCCCGCTGGTATCCTTCTCCTCCCCGCACATTGCCCGTCAACGAAATTGTGGCCCGAACGTTCCCGGATGAACTTTCCTGGCGGCCCCGCGTTTGTCCCGAAAGGAGATCACAATGGCAACGAGAAAACAGGACACGGTCGTCGATCCCGTCGACGTGCAGATAGGCGGAGATGCCGATTTTGATGGAATAGCGCAGACGATCACATCAGATGATATTCAGGCGATCCTCATTTCGAGCGAACCAATCGAAACACGGCGCGAACAATTACAGGCCGTCAAAGCCGAGTTGCAGGCCCGCAAGTCGGCCGACCGTGGCGGCGAATTCGACCCACTTCTGGACGAAGTTGAAGGGGCGATTGAAACCCTCGGGCAAACAGCCGGCGAAACAGCCACGAGGACCGGACTGGCCATGGACCGCGAAAATCGCTCCGATCTGCGCTCCCCGGAGGCGGACGTCAGTCGGGACTAGGAGTCCCACAGGGCCAAGAACTTGGAAGCGCTTCGCGAGGACGGCATCTCAAAGAAAAGGCGGCGCGGACCGCCAACGCCCAGGCAAGCGACAACAGCCTCCTTCGACGGAAGGCAGACAACCCGCTCCCTCTGAAGAATGGAAGAAGGCGAGCTGGCCGAACGCACTCGTGAACTGCAAGTCGAGCGCCGGTCCGGCACGGGCAGCGATGAATTGATGGACCCCCTCAGAATCTATCGTGTTTTTTGAGAACGGTGCGGAACCTTTATCGGCGACGGTCGTTCTGATGGTGAAAAGAAGAAAATACCTCCAGGAATTCGGCGTCCTTCCTCCCCCCACCCCGAAAACGCCGAATTATAAGAGAGAACCGGCCCCCCTCCCCGGTTCTCTCTTTTCTTTTCGGGCTCCATGTGATTTTCGAAGCTACAAGGAGATCCCCAATGCCTACCAGCATCAATCCCGCTACCGGTGAAACGATCAAAGAGATCGCAGGTCATTCCGATGAGGATATCGAGCGCGCGCTGACCAATGCGAAACTCGCTTTCGACGAATGGAAGAAGACGTCATTCGCCCATCGCGCGAGCATCATGAACAAGGCCGCGGACCTGCTGGAAGAGCGAAAGAACGAACTTGCCAGAACGGCGACCAGGGAAATGGGTAAACGCCTCCAGGAAGCCGTTGCCGAGGTCGAGAAATGTGCCTGGGTGTGTCGGTACTATGCCGAAAACGCGGAAGCCTTCCTGTCGGACGATCCGCGGGACAGCGACGCGAAAAAAGCATTCGTTGCTTATCGGCCGCTCGGCCCCGTGCTTGCAGTCATGCCCTGGAATTTCCCTTACTGGCAGGTTTTCCGTTTTGCCGCGCCGACCCTGATGGCTGGCAATGTCGGCCTGTTGAAACATGCGAGCAACGTTTCGATGTGCGCCTTGGCCATCGAGGAAATCTTTCTCGACGCGGGCGCCCCGCAGGGGGTGTTCAAGACCCTCGTGATCGGTTCCAGCAAGGTCGAGCATATCATCGATGACGACAGACTGCGCGCGGTCACCCTGACGGGTAGCGGACCTGCCGGTGCGGCTGTCGCGAGCGCGGCGAGCAATCGGTTCAAACCGAGCGTTCTCGAACTCGGGGGGAGCGACCCGTTCATCGTGATGCCATCCGCCGACCTAGAAAAGGCGGTCGAGACGGCGGTGAAGGCACGCATGATCAACAATGGACAGAGCTGCATCGCGGCGAAGCGCTTCATAGTGCATGTCGACATATACGATGACTTTCTCGACGCCATGAAGTCGAAGGTCTCGGCGATGAAAATAGGGGATCCAATGCGGGAGGACGTCGATATGGGTCCTCTTTCCAGCAAGCAGGCGCGTGACGATATCGCTCAGCAGGTCAAGAAATCGGTCGAGGAAGGCGCGACCTGTGTGACCGGGGGAAAGGTCGTCGAAGGTGACGGATTTTTCTTCGAGCCGACCATTTTGGCGAATATTCCGGAGGGCGCGAGCGCGCGAACCGAAGAGTTTTTCGGACCTGTCGCACTGGTGTTCAAGGCCGTGTCCGCAGAAGACGCGATCGCTATCGCGAATGACAGCCCCTTCGGCCTGGGCAGTTCGGTCTGGACTCGCGATTCGGACGAACAAGAAATGTTCATCCGCGAGATTGAGGCGGGCTCGACATTCGTCAATGCGATGGTGGCCTCCGATCCGCGGCTGCCTTTTGGCGGGATAAAGGATTCCGGCTACGGCCGCGAACTTTCGCGCGAGGGAATTCTAGCCTTCGTCAACGCGAAAACGGTCTCAATGAACTAGAGGCCTAGACGATTTCGGTTCGTCCTATGTCCAGCGAATAGATGACGGCGTCGTCTGTAATGTCGAGGGTCCCCTGGCCGTTGACCGCCGACGGAACGATACGTTCCAGCATCGTTCGCCCGAAACTCTTTGCCTTTGGCGCCGACGAAATCACTCGGGGACTCTCCGTCCAAGTCAAACGGAAACCGTAATCCCCGAGATCCTCGCAATTGATTTCGACGCGCCCGCCCGGGCGGGTAAGTGAGCCGTGCACGAGAGCGTTGGTGACAAGCTCATGAAGCGCCAGTCCAACGTGTAGGGTGCCGTTGGGACCAAGTTCGGGATCCTCCCCGGTCACCTCGATATGCCCGTCCTGGAAAGGCACGACGTCTATCACTTGACGCTTCACCAGATCGGAAAATGCCGAGCCGTGCCAGTCACGTTCGGTTATGACATCCTGAGATTTCGCGAGCGACTGCAGGCGTCCGGTAAAACGCCGCACAAACTCATCCTTCGTCGATGCGACTCTCGCCGTCTGCCCCGACAAACTCAACACCATGGCCAGCATGTTTTTGGAGCGGTGGGCGACCTCGCGCAGCAGGTTTTTCAGCGTCTGCTCGCGTTTCAGTTGCTCCGAAATGTCGATCGACGAGCAAACAAAGCCCTCGACATCGCGTTTGGCGTCGAAAGCGGGCTCTATGGTCAACTTGATGTAGAACGGGCGCGGGTCGCCTGTGTCGTTGGGAGGGGTGACGGCGAGTTCGACCGCGCCGCGCTCGCCGCTGGCAAGCACGGTCCGCTTTGCTTCCTGAAGCTTTTTCAGTGCCTCTGACCCCAGGACGACGTCTTCTTTCTGCCCAGTCAGGTCGCCGGTGGCCCAGAGCGACTGCGGGTTGACGAACCACCGGAATACACCTTCGACGTCTTGAAAAAAGATCGTGACTGCACTGCCGGATAATGACTTTAGCACGAGATCTTTATCGGGCATTTCAGAGCGATACTCTAAACCGATTTCGTGAGATGGACGGGCGGTCATATGGGAACCGCCCGCCAATTAATCAGGCTTTTCGCATGAGCCGGAAAACCAAGCTGACCACGAAAAGGACGAGAAAGATAAAGAACAGTATCTGCGCGATCCCGGCCGATGCCCCTGCGACGCCGCCGAAGCCGAGGAACGCCGCGATCAGAGCCACTACGAGGAAAGCTAAAGCCCATCCAAGCATGACATTTCTCCTGTGTTGCCACTACGAGAAAAATAACGTGTGCCCCCTGATGTGGTTCCCCGTTCGGCGCGATCAGGCCGCGTCTTTTACCTCTTCGCGAAAGAACAGCGCCTGGCTTATCAGCGCCGAGACCGACGATGGTTCGAACGGCTTTGTCACGAGGAAGGCAGGTTCCGGACGTTCGCCGGTCAGCAGACGCTCCGGAAACGCGGTGATGAAAATAACAGGGACCGTCATCTTCTGTAGAATTTCATTCACCGCATCGAGGCCCGAACTCCCGTCAGCCAGCTGGATGTCGGCAAGCACGATGCCGGGCTCTTCGCGCGATACCATCTCCGTCGCCTCGGTGTGTGTGCGCGCGATGCCCATCACCGAGTGACCAAGTTCTTCAACCATCGCCTGAATGTCCATCGCGATCAGCGGCTCGTCCTCAATAATGAGGACGTTTGTTGCGACCTGTTGCGCAATGTCCTGGCCGGCCTGCTCAATAAGGGCGTCAAGGGCGGGCGTGTCGACATCGAGAACATAAGCCGCTTCCTCGCGTGAAAACCCTTCCACTGAAGTCAGGAGAAAGGCCTGCCGGGGCAGCGGCGAGATTGCATGAAGGTTCCGCGCGCCCTGCTCCGAGACATCCGAGTCGCTTTGATCGCGAAGGTTTATGTCGATCGACGACCAAAGCTTGACAAACATCCTGTAGAGGCCGGAGCGCAGGTCTTCCGCCTGCTTGAGTGGAGTGGGGTCTGAAACGACCGCTTCCAGCAGTGCCGCAACATAGTTGTCCCCGCTTGACTGCGACCCCATGACGGAACGCGCATAGCGCCGTAGGTATGGAATATGACCCGAAAGCTCGGCTGCGAGCGACATGCTTCTCTCCTGTGGATGCTTTTTCCCGTATCCTAACGGCGCAAATAAGGATAGGTTCCGTTTTTATGCAACCAATTCCATTCTCGGACGTTCAGGGTCTGATCGGTGGGAAGGTAATGATGACTGCAATTATGGGTTCGACGCATTCTGAAATGCCGAGTGAAGGAAAAAAACCACCAAAGGTGGACGAGTTAGCGACCAGCCAGATAGGCAAGCGGTTGCGTCACGAATTCGATGCCGTACTAAATGAACCGGTTCCGGATCGATTCCGTGATCTCCTGAAGAAGCTTGAGGAAGCGGAAGAGGGATCCGGAGGGACCTCGCGGGATGAGTAATCAGGTCGAGTTCAAGGATGGCCTGCTTGCTGCCATCCCAAATCTCCGCGCTTTTGCCATTTCGCTTTGCGGCGCGGCGGATCGCGCCGACGACCTCGTGCAGGAGGCCTTGGTTCGGGCCTGGGACAAGCAATCGTCGTTTCAGCCGGGAACGAACCTTCGGGCATGGCTGTTCACCATTTTGCGCAACGAGTTCTATTCGCAGATGCGCAAGCGCGGTCGCGAGGTTTCCGACGCCGACGGCGCGCTCACCAATGCGATGGCCTCTCACCCCGAACAGAGCGGCAAAATGGATCTTCAGGATTTCCAGAAGGCATTGATGACCTTGCCGGATGACCAGCGCGAAGCCATCGTGCTCGTCGGTGCGTCGGGCATGGCCTATGAAGAGGCAGCCGAGATTTGCGGATGTGCAGTCGGAACGGTGAAGAGCCGCGTCTCGCGGGCGCGGGCCAGATTATCCGAACTTCTCGACATCAAGGACAGCAGCGAATACGGACCGGACGGTGTGGCGGCCCATGTCATGGGGCGTTCGGTGGTCAACAGCGCCGCCTGATCAGCCGATAACTATTGCGACCGCGGTCGTCAGGTCTTCCGTCGAAAACGGCTTCGAAATCGTTGCCGAGGGGTTGCGCGCACTCGCAGCGTTTTCGATGATCGATTCAGTGGTCAAAAAGACCGTGGGAATTCTGTTGTGCAAGAGATAGTCGTACAACCGTGCACTGACCTTCGCGAGAGACCGCAAGTCCAGAATGGCCAAGCCAAGGGACAGTTGATCCGGAAACGGTAGCTTGTTGTCCCCTCCGCTGCGAGCGCTCACGACTGTTCCCGCATTCAAGTCAAGGGCCATCGACTCGAGTTCCAGGGAAATGAGCGCATTGTCTTCGACAATGAGAACGTTCCTACCATTCAGCATGGGGGCGCTTTCGGAAATCGGAATATCCTGCGTTAGGCGAACACCTCCCTAACGTCATTCAACTTTGACATAGTGCCGGTAAGCGTGCCCGGAACTTAACACCCCACGTGGTGGCGATCATCGCATGGGCCATGACCGGTCTGGTTAGGTCTTTTTTGGTACCTGGTTCAGTGGGCGGCTTGATGCGCTGCCTGCCTGCCTGCGCTGTTCCAGAAAGCGCATGAGGGCTGTTTCAGCCCTCGACAAAAGCTGGCGCCGCCGCCCGCGCACGAGTGCCGGGTCCAGTCGACCGCCCTTGTATTCCTGAAGCACGTCGTGGTGAATATAGCTGGATTTCGCCACCGCCGGCGTGTTGCGAAGCATGTCAGCCACTTCCCTGCTCACGTTCGCGATGGTGCGGTCCCGCGCCTTTTCGGTTTTTGCAGCGCAACGCGCGAGCTTGTCGAGCGCGTAGGCAGTGGCCGCGAAAGTTCGGAAGTCCTTGGCTGATATGGCCCGACCAGCGGCATCGCGCAGATAGGAATTCAGAGCGCTAGCAGTCAACTGCCGCTGCTGGCCATAGACGAAGACCCGCCGCGTTTCGCTGTGACGACGCAGATGGTCCAGCTTTTTAGCCAAGGTAGAGTTCTTGACGGTGACGTGGTGGCGCTTGGCAGACTTGCCCTTGTATCGAAGCTCGATCCGTCCATTTCGCTGAATGCGAACATCTGATTTCCGCAGCGTGACTGCGCCCCTGCCTCCCTCTTCGGCGTAAGCCTCGTGGCCTGGCCGCATATTTGCCTTGTCGAGAAGCCACGTGGCGGTGGCCGCGGCCAGCGGCTTGGTCGCACTGGTTCTCTTGATATCGCGCTGAACCTTGCGGCGAATCCGTGGTAATGAACGGCCGAACTCATAAAGGCGGTCCGCTTTCACGGCGCTGGTAATCTTCTCCCAATCGGGGTGGAAGCAATATTGGCGCCTTCCGGCTTCGTCCGTCCCGATCGCCTGGATATGAAAAGCCGGATCATTTGCAATTTGGACATCTTCCCAGGCGGGTGGAATGACAAGGCTGTCGATCCGGACCGCGGTCTTGGCGGAGACCGGCTTTCCGTTTCTGCCGTGCACGTACGAAAATCCGTCCGCCGCAGGTTCGCGCCGGACGGTCAGATCGCGTGATTCGCATAGAACGACTTGATGGTCCTGCGCATATCGTTCGTATGCCCGGCGGTCGGTGCGGCTGATCAAGGCGCTTTGACGTCCTGTATTAGCTCATCGATCATACGAAGACCGTCTGGCTTGTTCTGCGTCGCCTCGGGCATTTCTCTTGCGAACGCGCTCTGGCGCGCCACGGCCTTGTCACGCAGCTCATAAAGCTGCTCTAGTTTCTCCTGACGGGTAAGGACCGGACTTCGGGCAACCTGCTCAGGCGTAAGATGATGACCCATGGCGCTCGTGGAACCGCTGATCATTATCTTCCTCCCTCGCTAGACGCTGACGCGCTTGTCGCTCGGACCGAAGAGAAGCCACAGCAGGAAGCCGATAACCGGCAATATCAGGATAAGGAGTATCCAGATGACCTTTTTTGCCGTCGATGCTGACGACCCAATCGTTTTGATGATCGCGTAAATATCGGCAATCAGGACGAGCAGCCCCAAAATGCCTCCAACTTCTATGCCCATTGGCTCACTCCGATTTGAGGGTTGACATTATGGCGCTGCCGGGACGCCTGCCCTTGGCTCACTTATTGCGCAGGTCCTTCGCCACCGATATCGGCGGTGACCTCGTCGGCATCGAATGCCTCAAGTGTAATTGCTCCGATTCCCGCGAGAACAAGTCCGGCCACAAGGACATAGAGCACCGGCTTTCCCCAACTGCCCTGTCTTGCTTCAGTCTTGTTTAGCTTGGTCAAATCCTGTCCTTTCAGGTCAGCATTCATGCGGGACACAGGCGTCAAATGCGCCGGCAGCAATTTGGTTCCCGAGACCCTTCAAACCATGTTCGAAGGGATGAACGCGTGGCGTTTCGAAAAGCGCTCGGTCTTCTTGTGGGGGAAGGGAACAACACCTCCGGCACACTGACCCGCATCGGAGGAGCGTTGCGCCGCACAATTCTGCCACGCAGCCATAGCAGCGGCCGGATTGTGCGCCGCGTCCTCGAGTGCCAGATCCTCCCCCAGATGCTGTCTCCAAAGCTTCTGCCTCAACTCCGCCGCCCGTTCCGGCCATTCGAGAACATAACCGGCCTCGAAATCCCACCGCATCGACCGGCCGTTCAAATTTGCCGACGAAACGATAGCGGTCCGGTCGTCGGCGACGAGCACCTTGGAGTGAACGTAAACCATCGCCTTTCCATTGATTGCGTCACGCTCGTGCCGCTCCTCGCGGGGCTTGCCATTGGTCAGGCAGAAGGCAGAAAAGCGGTTTCCGTAGACAAGCCGCAAGCGATTGAGTGCGCGCAGCTGCAACCATTCGCCGTAGCGGTGCACGGCGGAGCGGTCCCCGGTGAACGCCACAATGTCCGGCGCGCCAGGAAGCAGCACGATGAGGTGTAGTGACGGATGGGCCGCCGCGGCGACCAGAGCGTTTCGGATCGGCTTCGACCGCAAAAACTGCGTCTCGATATAAATGAGCGACCGTGCCGAGCCGATGATGTCCAAGTGCGCGCGTTCGATGCCGGCGTAATTCGTTCTCGGCCCGAACGCGAAGGGATTTGCGGTGCGGTAGGCGCGTGTCGAAACAAACCGCACCCGCTCCCCTGTTCTTACGCGTTCGGGTGGCGGCCCGGCAGTAGCGGCGGGGAAGTTCGGGCGATCCCCAAAGCTGAAACCCCTGGTTAGAACCGTCCGCCAGCTATCTTCGAAATGCACCGACAGATCGGCGACCGGCGGGCCGCTGATTTGCATGTCGACATCGTGCCAAGTTTGCTCGGCAGGTCTTTGATGATCAGGCGTGTCAAAGCGGCGCTCGTCAACATCGAGACCGCCGATGATCGCGCGGTCGCCATCAGCGATCATGAACTTCTGGTGATATGCCTGTGTAAAATTCGACGCAGGAGGCCAAAAGCGTAAATTACCCCTTCGGTCGAGGATCGCCCTCAGCCCCGGCGGCAAATCGCCCTTGGCCTTGGCGACTAGATCCGCGGCCGTCTGGCGCACCCACGGCCATATGAGCGTGCGGATAATCGACCCGGATTGTCCTCCGGGAAATCCCGCCACCACCTGAAAATTGTCGCGCGCTTGCTGCGGAAGGCGGTCGCGCCGTTGGAGGATATCATTCATTCTGCGCCACGTTTGGGCGTGCTCATCCGGTGCGCCAACCGGATCGAAATCGTTTATCAGTAGTCGCACACGCACCCCGCGCGCGACAGCATCAACCAGCAAATCGCCCCAGTCCGAAAAACCTGAGGCCTTGGCCTTCTTGCTTCGCACCCGCGTGTCGGGAGCAAAGAAATGAAATGACAGATCAAGGCTGTTCGTAGCTGAAAGAATGAGCTCCTCCATCTTCGGAAAAGCTTGGGCCGCCGTCAGCAAAAATTTCAGGTCCGGCGATTCAGGTGGAGCGGTTTTCGCGGCACGCTGTTCTTCGAAAACCTTGGTCACGGATTCGGCCTCTATTCTTGCGTCGGCGAACGTATCTCGGGCAGGGATGGGCGTAGCACCGGGCGATACGCGTCTTGCCCTCAACAATGAAAACGACCGCTAAGCGTTCCGCGACGTCGCTACAAAGAGCCGAGAAATCGCTCATGACGTTTTCGTGAGCCGCTTCGGAACCGCAAACCCGCTGACGCGTTGAGTGCAGGACACCCGATGACCGGTTTTGGAAACGCTTGGGCCATCGGGTGCGCGAGTAGCAACACTCACAAAAAGGAATTTATTATGAAAAAGCATCTCTTGGCTACCACTGCTGCAATCGCCCTTATCGCAACTCCGATGGCGATGGCTCAGAACGCCGACAACGCCACCCCGGCGACCTCCTCGGTCTTCAGTCAGGAACGCAATGAAAACATGGCGCCCGTCGACGGTTTTTACGCAGCCGATCCGAGCCAGATTCTCGCGACACGCTTCATCGGCGCCTACATTTATAATGGCACCGGAGAAGATGCCGAAACGGTCGGCGACGTCAACGACATCATCATGACGCAGGATGGCCGGGCCGTAGCCGTGATCGCCGGAATCGGCGGGTTCCTCGGAATTGGCGAAAAGGAAGTCGCTGTGTCGATGGATCAGCTCCAGTGGACGACCGATGCCGACGGCGACCAGATTCTTGTGGGCCAGTTCTCCAAGGAGCAGCTTGAAGCCGCACCGGCATTCGAGCGCGATAACATCGAGAACCGCAAGACTGCTGTGATGGAAGGTCAGCAGGTTCCGGCAAACGAGCAGACGGCAGAAGCCGAGCAGCCTGCAACGGAAACCATGGAGCAAACGGCTGAAGCCAAGCAGCCGACCGACGAAACTACTACCGCATCGACACCGCGGATGGAGACCGTCACCGCTGCCGACGCCAAGCTTGAAGCAACCGAGATCATCGGGATGTCCGTAACCGGCGCCGATGGCGAGGAAGTTGGCGAAGTTTCGGAAATCCTGATCGGCGACAGCGGCGAAGTTGAAGCTGTCCTCATCGACGTTGGCGGTTTCCTCGGTATGAACGAAAAGCCGGTTGCTGTCTCCTTCAATGAACTTCAGATCGCGCGGGCCGAAGGCTCGAAAGACTGGACAACCATCAAAACCGGGCTCACTGCCGAAGCGCTCGAAGAGCACAAGGCTTACAACAAGTCCGAATACGAAGCCGACAAGGAAGCAGTAATCCTCGTCGCTCCGGTTCAGTAAACCGTTAACTGGCTGCCGCATCCCGAACTCGGGGTGCGGCCCTTTTTAAGGAACGACGCCCGTGCTGGCATTCGACAGTCTGCTGTTTAGATCGCTGGCGACGATTTCACTTCTGATTGCGATTGTTGCGGCGTTGTTCTTCGCCGAGGCCATATTTCTTCCCGTTGCGCTCGCTCTCCTGATCGCACTTGTGCTTCATCTTCCGATGGTGGCTGCTCAAAGAGCCGGACTACCCCAAACCCTCTCCGTGATACTCCTTATTTCTGCGCTGGGGGCTTTGACCGGCCTTATCGCCTTTCTTCTCTTCGGACCGCTACGCGAAGCCGTCACCTCATATCCCGACCTGGCCGGGGAGTTGAAGCGCAAATTGCTGAGCCTGCGTCAATCATTTCGCGCCGCCGAAGAAGCGGGCGACGCGATTTCCCGCGTCGCCGATGACGTAAAGGAAATAGTCAAGGATCCGGCGGTTCAGGAAGTCGTAGTCAAGGACCCGAACTTCGTTGCCACTGCAGCAAACTCGGTTGCCGAAGTTGTCACAGGGATCGTTCTGACCTTGACAATCGCCGGCTTCATTCTGGCGACCCGAAGGCCCTTCCTGACGCTGGCGACCATGCCGTTCAAATCTACCGCTTCCAAGCTTCACGCCGCCCGAATCTGGAAGGCGGTCGAGCGGGAAGTCAGCTATTATTATCTTGTTGCCACAACGATCAATGTGGGGCTGGGAATTGCCGTCGGATTGGTACTATGGGGCCTAGGCGTTCCGATGCCGCATGTGTGGGGCATCGCCGTGGCGCTGCTCAACTTCATCATGTTCGTGGGTCCGGCCATCGGCACCATATCGCTGCTTGTTACCTCTATCCTCACTTTCGAGACTCCGCTGGAAATTCTGGCTCCGCCCGTCGCGTACCTTGTCATCAACTTCATTGAAGCCAATTTGGTGACGCCGCATTTTCTGGGACGGCGCCTTAAGGTCGCGCCGCTCGCGATCATCCTCTCCCTTGTGTTCTGGGGATGGCTATGGGGCTTCGCCGGTCTTATAATTGCGGTGCCCACCCTTGTTATTCTCAAGGCGGTCGCCGACAAAACCAAGGCGCTGGGAAGTCTTCGCCGGTTCATCTCACCGCGCGCCAGCCATAGCAGACCGGAGACTCCGGATCCCACTCCGGAGACAGTTATCCACGCCCCTGAAAGGAGTTCACCATGACCACGAAATCCACTGCTGGTTCATCCGACGTATCCAACGCGAATACATCCGCACGCGAAAAGGAACTTTCAAGAGAGATCGAAGGCCTTCGCGAGGATCTCGCCGCCCTGACCAAGCGGTTCTCGAAAATAAGCGACGCCGGCGTCCGTGCAGCCTCGGAATACTCGCGCGACGCAAAAGCGGTGGCAATGGAAAGGGGCGAAGCGCTTTATTCGGACCTGACCTCGCGCGCGACCGATCTTGAACGGGATGCAGTTCGTTCGATCCGTCAGCATCCGCTGCAGGCCGTCGGCCTTGCCGTCGGCATCGGATTTCTTGCGGCGCTTCTGACGCGCCGATAAGCATGTTTACAGGTATAAGGGGCCTGTTTCGCCTCGCCGGGGCCGACATCGCGCGCATGAAGGCGCGCCTGATGGTTTCTGGCTCCCTATTCGGGCTCGCGGGCTTTACCTTTCTGATCGCGATCCTGCTTGCCGCGGGAGCCGGGATCGTCGCACTTGTCGAGAACTTCGGCATCTACGCCGGTTTGCTGATAGGGTCGGGCCTTTTCGTGATCGCCGGATTGTTCGCACTCGTCGTGAACTGGGTTCTGGCAAGACGTCACCGTCGCCGCAAGAAGCGCTCCAGCGCGGCCCGGGCGGCGCTGATCGCCAACGCGGCCGCCGTTGGCGCGACCCCGCTCAGGAAGGTGAGCCCCGCACTTGTCCCGATCCTCGGCATAGCCGCCTTCGTGTTGACCAACATTGCACTGAGCGGATCGGATGAAGAGGACGGCTGAAGAGGATCGCCCCGCGCGCCGATGCAAGCAAGGGCCACGCCGCTGATTTCGGCGTGGCCCTTTTCGCTTCAAGTCTTCATCAGCCGGGATTCACTTCTCAAACACCAAGGAGTCGGGCTTGGCGCCGAGGTCCGAGAGTGTCGCATTGATCTCTTCGACCATCTGATCGGGACCGCAAACGTAGAAATGTTGATCAAAGTCGGAGACGTGATCTCGCAGATAGTCGCCGTCAATGTGACCATGATCGAGTCCTGAGCGCTCTTCCTGACTCAGAATGTGCCGAACGGTCAGGCCGGGCAGCGCCTCGAACTCCTCACGATGAATGATGTCGCGCTCCGTCTTGTTGGCGAAAAGAAGCGTGTGACCGGCGAGATTTCCCTCATCATGCAGTTGGCGAAAGATCGCGATAAAGGGGGTCACCCCAGCGCCTCCTGCGATAAATACACCCTTCCCTTTGTAAGTGATCGCCCCCCAGGGATCGTCAATGATAAGCTGGTCACCGACCAGCAGCTTCGACAGTTGGTCGGTGACGCCGTCGTGATCGTGGTACGATTTGATCGTGAACTGCAGCCGATCCCAGCCCGGAAGAGAGGTGAAGGTGAAGGGGCGTTTCTGATCCCGCCATCCGTCCTTGTCGATGGAGACTTCCGTCGCCTGCCCGGGTTGGAAACTGAAGCTGTCGGGCTTTTCGAGGTCGTACGAAAAGACATTTCGCGCATCGGGCGAAATTGCCTTGATCGTCAATGTATGTGTCATGGGCAATCCCTGATCGGAAGTTCAGATCGTAAACCATTCTTCTATACGAAAATCGCGCCTAATCTTCGTCGCTCGATGAGCGGTTGCCCTTGCCGAGATCCTCCTTGGCGCGAACATCCTTGTCCATCTTCTCGAAGCTCTCGATCACATCGTCCGCTTCGGTCTTCACGTCAGGAACTGCATGCCGCTGGTTCCGTACATTGGCCTGATCGTCACCCTGAAGGTCGTTGTCGCCCATTTCTCTTGACGCGAGGTCGGCGCGCTGCAGGTCGGTGTCCTTTGTTTCGGTGGTCTTGTCATCGTGCGGGCGTGCCATGTCACTCTCCTGTCTATTGGTTGAGAACAAGAAACGGTCTGGGAACTGTGATGTTCCATGGGGCAGATCAGCGGCCTGCGGAAAACTCAGCCTGCCCGCGCAAGCCAGCTCCGCAAGGCGGTGTTTACGGCCTCGGGATATTCGAGCGTTGAGATATGACCGGCATCCGGAATCAGCGCCAGTTCAGATTGTGCAAGCAGTCCGGCGATCTCGCGGTGCCTCTCAGGAGGACAAAGCGTGTCGTGCTCGCCGCACAGGACGAGGGCCGGGCCCGGATACTTTCTCAGCGCATCTGTTTGTTCCTCCCGATCACGCAGCGCCAGCGTCTGATCGACAAACACATCGGCACCGAGATCCATGGCCATGTCGACAAGCAGGTCGAGCAACGCCCGGTTCGAGCGGTTGGCCGGAGCGAGATAGTTCGGTTTCATTTCCTCCACGATAACGTCCCGCAAACGGCCTCGGCGAACCGCGTCGATTTGCCGGTTGCGAATTTCACGGCGCTCGGGCGCATCGGCGCGATGGTTGGTGTCGAGTAAGCCAAGGCGCTTCACCCGCCGCGGGGCTTGCCCCGCCATCTCCATGGCGACGATACCGCCCATCGACAGACCGGCAAGATTGAAAGTCGGCGGCAGCGTCGCCAAGAGCCCCGAGGCAAGCCCGCTGATGCTGCGCTCGCCGGACAGATCGCCGATGACCACGTCATACTCGCTGCCGAACTCCGCTGCCTGCGGCGCGAACATTCGGGCGTCGCACATCATGCCCGGCAGCAAGACCAGCGTCTCGCGCTCCATTTTCAGAGTCGCGAAGTCGCCAGCGCGGCACCGTCATGCAGGGCCGTGAGTTTGGCGTAGGCGATTTCCGGATCGACCGCCCCGAAGCCGGCGAAGGTGCCGAAACCGCAATCCGACCCCGCGATGACACGATCGCGGCCGACGATCGCGGTGAAACGTTCGATGCGCTGCGCGACCAGTTCCGGATGCTCTACGAAGTTGGTCGTCGTGTCGACGACGCCTGGAATCAGGATCTTGTCATCCGGGATTTCGTTCTTGCGGTCGCGAAATACCGTCCACTCGTGTGCGTGGCGCGGATTCGAAGTCTCGAACAGCAGATAGCGGGCTTTGGCGCCCATCAGCACCGGAAAGACCTTCGCCATGTCGATATCGCAGACATGGGGACCTTCGTAGTTACCCCAGCAGATGTGGATGCGCACGCGATCGTGCGGCACGTCGCGAAGCGCATGATTGAGCGCCTCGACATGCCCCGTCGCGATCCTTACGAATTCCTCGTCCGAGAGATCGTTGAACAGCATGTGGCGCGAAAGAGCCAGATCCGGACAATCAAGTTGCAGGTCGAGGCCGCTATCGACGATCGTTTCGTACTCCGCCTTCATGGCGTCGGCCAGCGCCGAGAGATAAGTCTCGCGCGTCGGGTAATGATCGTTTTGCAGGAACAGCGAGATCACGCCGGGAGACGCCGCGTTCATAAAACCGCGTTTTGCGCCGTGCTTTGCCATCGCCGCCTTCAGGTTGGCGATGTCCTTTTGCAGTTCGCCCTGCCCCTTCGAACGCACCTCGCCGGTGCACATTGGACGCGCGTATTGCGGCGTACCGCCGGATTCGGCGAGTCGTTGGAGGAATGAGGGGAAGAGTTTGAGGTCGGCCGGCGCGTTGCGCGGACTGTCGCCGGAAAATCCCGTGTAGCGATCCTTTACGTATGTCGCATAGGAGATCTTCGAGGTCTCGCCATCCGATACGATGTCGACGCCGGCCTCCACCTGCCGGCGCACAGTTTCGTCCACCGCTTCCGTCATGGCTTTGTCAAAGTCGGCCTCTTCGTAGGCTTCGCCGTTCTCGCGGGCAAAAATGAAGTCCACCACCTTCTGGATTCTCGGAAGAGAACCGACATGGGTCGTCAGTATTTTGCTCATGATGGCTGCCCCTGCCATGTCGGTCCGGCGGGATCGTCGGTCGCAACGATGTGATAAAGGGCTGCTTCCCCGGTCATCGATGGCAAGGCCGCGTGATCAAGGTATTCGGGTACGCTCATCGTGTCGCCTGGGGCCAGCGTCGCTTCACCGGCGGCATAGCTGTCATTGGCGTCCCACGTCACACGCCAATGCCCCTTGACCGGCATCAGGACGGATGGGCGGTCATGACGGTGCATCTCCTCGCTCGCCGCTGACCCCGTGATGAAATCGACCTCAAAGCCCGGCTTGTCGCGGATGATTCCCTTCTCGCCAATCACCTTGGCGGGCCGGTCCCCTGCGAGCGCCACCATGTCCCAATACCTGCGGACCCCCATGCCGATCACCTGCATCGGACTCATCTCGGGATAGTCCTTCAGTTCCTCCTCGCTCAGCAACGGCATCGGCTTGACGCCCTCGGGCAGCGATTGTCCCTTCTTGGTGTCGTAAAGCTTGCCGTTCTCGCCGAGTACGAGCCCATGCTCCTTGGCATCCTCGATCACCTGCGGGGCCCAGATCACCCCTCCCCCGGCGTCGTCGCCGCCGAGGATCGCCATGATCATTCCGTAGTCGGTGCCGATATTCTCGAAGCCGCGGAAGATGCCGGTCGGGATGTTTATGATATCGCCTTCTTCCAGCACCACCTCGCCCGCATTGCCCCAACGGCCCCAGAAAAAGCGCCAGCGGCCCTTGAGCACGAAGAAAACCTCTGCCGTCCGGTGCGAATGAAGCGAGTTGCGGCACTTCGGGGGCTGACCTGCCGCGCCGATGTTGAAGCCGTGCGGGATTGCAATATGAACGTGCTGGTCCGGGCTCTCGGAAACCCCGCCGCCGATGATCGTGAAGTTTTCCTTCTGGTCCGAGCCCGGCGTATGCGCGTCGATGAAGGCGGTTTTACACGGTTGCAGATCGCCATACCGGACGATCCGCGCTTCCATTTCCTGCGGTGTCATCTCTCTATCCCGTCTTTAGTACGATCTGCTTCCAGATCGCCGTTTCATCGAAAACCACGTATTCCCGCCGCAATCCCCACGGCCCGAATTCGGCGTGCGAAATCCCCAGCACGTATACGTCAGCGCCCGTCGGCTGGCCGAAGGCGCCCCAACCGTCATGCTTGCCGTGCAACGACCAGCGAACGGCGGCGCGCGGCGCCATCAGGTCCCCCTCATTGCCGATTACATGGTCGATGCTGAAGGACGCCGACGGAAAGCTCGCGCGCAGTCCCATCCAGAAGCGGTCGGCGGCTTCCCATCCATGTGCGGTGTTTCCGCCCGGATGCTCCAGGTGACAGGCGCGGTCGTACTCTTCGGGGACGAGCGACAGCTCCGCATCCATCAGCCGCGTCAATATGTCGGCATATTTCGCGCCCCAGGCGCTGTCATTGCCCTTTCCTGCATACGGCCCCGGGCGATCGCTGGCTGGCGTAAGCGGCGCGGCGGCATTGTCCGGACCGCCCTCCCGCTGGATCGCGTCGCGCGCGTAGTCCTTCGGATCCCAACCCATCTGCCGGACGATCGCGCCCTGGTCGCGGATCAGCCATTCATCGTTGATCTGGTTGTCCACCGCATGGCAGTCGGCGATGATCCTGTAGGTGAGCTTGGTACCGGTCGCCTTGCCATAGATTCCGTCACCGGCATGCGTGGCGGTCGACAGCAGCCGGTGTGACGACAGCATTCCGGTCTCCGGGGTCCCGCACCAGATCACGTCCTCCCCCAGCAATTGCCGGTCGGGAAACTCGGCCAGCGTCGCCATGGTCGCCGCTATGACGCCTTCGTTGCCGACGACGACGGACGCAGGCGAACGAACCACGATGTCCTCCGCGTAATACCGGTGCAGCGTATGGATGCCGCGATCTTCCCAGATCTCCTTGGTGATCCCGAGAATGTAATCCGGGAAATCCTTCCATTTCGGGTCAAAGCCCTTCATCTGCTCCATCCTTCAGGTATGCGCGCCGATCCCCGGACGATCAGCGGACCGGGTATGACGACATGCTCGTGGCCGATGCCGGTATGGTCGATGAGCCCGAGCAGCGTTCGCACCGTTTCCTCGACCATCATGTTCGCCCGCTGACGTACGGTGGTGAGGTTGTAGGCCGGCCAGGCGGCGGGCGGCACGTCGTCGAAGCCGATCACCGAGACATCTTCCGGCACGCGAAGCCCCAGATCCGACCGCAGCACGTCCATCACTGCGAAAGCCATGTGGTCGTTTGCGACGAATACGGAGTCCGGCCGGTCCGCGCTGGAGAACATGTTGAGGGCGGCCTGCCGTGCCTGACCGACCTCGAAATTGCCCAACCCGCGGACGTAATCGTGGATGCCCGCGTCCGCGAGACGCTCGGCAAATCCGCTCTCGCGATCCCGCTGCGTAGAGGCGCCTTCCCAACCGGCAATGTAGCCGATGCGTTGGTGGCCGCCCGCGATGAGGAAACCGGCGACCGCCCGACCACCGGCACGGTTATCGGTCGTGACCGACGATACGCGTTCGTCGTCCTGTCCACGGTTGAACAACACGACCGGAACACCGGCGGACTGGCAGCGCCCGGCAAGATCCGACGACATGGCGACCGACGCCATGATGATGCCGTCCACCTGATAGTCGAGAATCTCCTGCAGTACCTGATCGATATTGCCGCTCGTCTGGGAGGCCATGAAGATCAGGACGTGATAGCCCTCGGCTTGCAGGGCGTTCGACAGCTTCTCGATCGCTGCGGGATAGAAGTAATTTTCGAGATACGCGACCACCAGACCGATGATCCGGCTGCGCCCTGTAATCAACGAACGGGCGAGAACGTTGGGACGGTAGCCCAGTTCGTCCGCCGCCTTTCGCACCTTTTCGGCGGTGCGCGCCGAGACGCTGGCGCCGGGAGTAAACACCCGCGAGACCGCCGACTGGCTAACGCCCGCCGCCCGTGCGACATCGGTTGATGTAACCTTCTCCTGCGACATCAGCCCGCCGTCCAACCCCCGTCGATTCGCAACGAGGTGCCGGTCACCAGGGCGGACGCCTCGCTAGCCAGAAACACGGTAGCGCCCATGATATCCTCGATCTCTCCGACCCTGCCCAGCTTGATTTTTTCCTCGATCCATCGCACACGGTCAGGATCGGCGAATGTAGGCTCGGTCAGCGGCGTCCGGATGAAGGTCGGGCAGATCGTATTGACCCGAATGCCGTAAGCGCCCCACTCGATCGCCATCGACTTCACGAAACCCTCGACGGCATGTTTAGAGGCGCAATAGACCGCGCGCTCGGGTCCGCCGACATGCGCCATTTGCGAGGAAATCTGGATGATCGAACCGCCCTTCCCGGCTTCGATCATGCCGCGCGCTGCCGCCACCGATACGAAGTAGGCTCCACGCACATTGACGCGCATCACTGCATCGTAGTCTTCGGGATCGGTTTCCAATGCCGGCGAATGCCGGGCGATCCCGGCCGAGTTGACCAGGATGTCGAACGGTCCGTGTTCGGGAACTCTTTCTGCCGTCGCATCGATATCGGCGACATCAAGTACGAGCGCCTCCGCGTTGTGGCCGGCGTCGCGGATTGCATCGACAGCCGAGTCCAGTTTTGCGCGGCCCCGTGCCGCCATCACCACGTGCGCCCCGGCTTCGGCAAGCGCCACCGCGCAGCCGAGCCCGATGCCGGAGGATGCGCCCGTCACCAGCGCGCGCTTGCCGTCGAGCCGCAGCGAAGGCGGTTTCGGGAGCTTGGTCATGCCGCCGCGATCCCGGTTTCCGGATCGAACCCGATCCGCGCCTTGTTGAACTCACGCATGCGGGCCAGCACGTCGACGCCGATCTGATCGTACATGTCCAGGAGATCGACAAGCACCCAGTTTTCCCGGATTCGGCCGTTCTCCAGGCGCCAGAAATCGAGGCTCCGCATCGTGATCCTCTTGTTCACCGGCGCGATGCCCATCCAGCCGCCATGCGTGAGCGTCTGGATCATGTCAGGCCAGCCGGTCACGCCGGCGTAGTTCCGGTCGCCGAAGAAATGATATTCAATCTCGCCGACATACTGCCCCCGATCCGGCATGCCGTTGAGAAACGGGATCTGATGCCAGTTCCGGAACCCCCTGATGCCGCGCCCGGTGCCGATGCCGGATGGCCCGTACCAGCTCATGCGTGGGTGCCAGTACCGCTCCATCTCCATGACCTCGGGACCGCCTTGCGAGGGATGACGTTTCAGGGCCGCAAGCATGTCGATAATGTGCTGACAGGTGGCACCGCCCTGCTCGTCGTCATACGGGCCGGGAACAAGCCCGTCCTGCGTCGCAGGCCCCGGAACGTGCCATTCGCGTCCAAGGCTCGGCGCCATCGGCCAGGCGCCTGCCTGCATCATCACTTCCGGGATGTCCCAGAGCGCCTGAATCTCCGTAACCTTGCCGTCGGCAAGGCGGTAGAACTCGTGGAAGCGCATCGCCATCTGGTGGCCGGTCGGTGGAATGTCCATCCATGGACGCAGGAACGTTCCGGCATAGTATCCCCCGCAGCCGACCCAATCGACGCCCTCCGGAGTCGGCCCGGCCATGACGATGGTGTCGCGCCGCTCCAGATCAGGGATGGCGCGATTCAGCGGCGCATAGACCCCGTCATACAGCGCGTCCGGCCCCGACATCTCGCCCAGCGGGTGCGCGAGACGGATCTCCGCGTCCGGTGCGACAATTGCATTCAGCGCGGACCGCACACCCTCCTCGGAGAAGTCGTACATGGCGGCGCGCACGGGCGCGATCAGGGACTTGTTCCTGGTATGCCGGTCCATGGCGCTACTCTGCAGCCTCGCGCGGGTGTGCCGCCGCCCCATAGGCGACATTGCGGCCGCCATAGCGGCGGACACGGATGTTGGCCTGCTCGGCATGGCCGACGAACCCTTCGAGCATGCAGAGCCGCGAGCAATATTCGGCGACAATCGTCGCGGCCTCGTCGGTGATTATTTTCTGATAGCTGTGAGTTTTCAGGAACTTACCGACCCACAAGCCGCCGGTATAGCGACCGGCTTTCTTCGTCGGCAGGGTATGGTTCGTGCCGATTACCTTGTCGCCATTGGCGACATTGGTACGCGGGCCGAGAAACAGCGCCCCGTAGGAATGCATGTTCTCCAGGAACCAGTCGTCACGGTCGGTCATCACCTGAACATGCTCGGACGCAATGTTGTTGGCGACGTCGAGCATTTCGTCGTAGCTGTCACAGAGGATGATTTCGCCGTAATCCTCCCAGCTCTTCAAGGCGGTGTCCGCAGTAGGCAGGATCTCGAGCAACCGGTCGATCTCCGACAGCGTCCCGGTCGCCAGCTTCCGGGAGTTGGTGACGAGAACGGCCGGCGAGTTGTAACCATGCTCGGCCTGCCCGAGCAGGTCCGTGGCGCACATTTCCGCGTCGACCGTATCGTCCGCAATGACCATCGTTTCCGTCGGTCCGGCAAAGAGGTCGATCCCCACCCGGCCGAACAATTGCCGCTTGGCCTCGGCAACGAACGCGTTGCCGGGCCCGACAAGCATGTGCACCGGGTCAATCGTCTCGGTGCCTATGGCGAGCGCGCCGATCGCCTGTATTCCCCCGAGCACGTAGATTTCGTGCGCCCCGCCGAGATGCATCGCCGCGATCACCGCCGGGTTCGGCTCCCCGCGGAATGGCGGTGTGGCCGCCGCGATCCGGGGAACGCCAGCAACCGTGGCAGTCAACACCGACATGTGGGCTGAGGCCACCATCGGGAATTTTCCGCCCGGCACGTAACATCCAACCGACTGGACCGGTATGTTGCGGTGGCCAAGAATGACGCCTGGCAGGGTCTCGACCTCGATGTCGGTCATCGATGCCCGCTGTGCTTCGGCAAACCGTCGGACCTGCGCTTGCGCGAAGCGGATATCCTCCATCTCTCGCGCCGAGACCTTCTGCATCAGGGCTTCGATCTCGGACTCCGACAGGCGAAACGAAGCCGGAGTGTACTTGTCGAACTTCTCCGACAGATCGCGCACGGCCGCATCGCCCCGCGCATCGATATCCTTTAATGTGCCCTCCACGACAGTACGCACCTTCGCGTCGTCGTCGGACCGTTCGGCGTCGGGCTTTCCCCGTTTGAGATATTCGATTGCCATTGTTGCCTCATTGAGCCGGTTGTGGCGGCGTCTTTTCGCCGCGATCGAAGGCCTCCCAGCCTTCGCCGTTAAAAACATCGACGCCCAATTGCGCCATCACATGCGGGAAATCGACCATCACCCAGTTGTCGGCGATCTTGCCGTCAACGACCTTCCAGAAGTCCATGTACCGGATTTCGACCCGCTTTCCGGTCGGCTCGATACCCATGAACGCGCCCGAGTGGGTCGCTTCCTGCCGGCCAAAGGCCGCGGCCCATTCGCCCATGAACAGACGTGCCTCGTCGACGCAGGTCTTGTCCGAAAAGGCGGCCTGAAACGGTCGCTGCCAGTTGTCCTGGAACTCCCTCAGACCGTTCTTCGTGCCGCAGCCGTAATTGCCCATCCAGCGAAAATTATCCGCAAAGAACTCGCCGATATCGCCGATGCGGTGGTCGTTCAGGCCATCGACCATGCCCTCGATCACGCCGCGCGTTTCGCCGCTCTTCGAAAGATCGGTATCGCAGCTCAGCGCCGCCTGCTTCGGGCGAGATCCCTTCATGTTTTCATTCCTTCATCCCTTCACCGCTCCGGCCGTCAGGCCCGAGACAATTTGCCGTTGGAAGACCATCACCAGCAGGAACAGCGGTGCGGTGATCGAAACCGCCGCGGCCACCGCCTCGACCTGGTCTGTCGTTGTCGTCTCGCGATTGAAGTAGCCCGCGATCGCCGGAACCATCGTCTGGTTCTGGGCATCAAGCAGAAGCGACGTGACCAGAAAGTCGTTATAGGCGAGCAGGAAGGAGAACAGCCCGGTGGTGATCACACCCGGCCACATGACGGGCATGATGACCCAGCGGAACGCCTGGAAGTGGGTGCATCCGTCGACGCGCGCCGCCTCGTCCAGTTCAGCCGGAATGTTCTGGAAGAACGACCGCAGCATCCAGATGGTGAACGGCTGGTTGATCGACACCAGCACCGCAATCACCGCGAGCGGCTGGCCGTACAGCGTCGGCGCGTTTTCGCCGAGGATCGGGCGAAGCATCTCCGCCGAATTGATGAACACCGGAAGATAGCCGGCGACCAGCACCGAATGCGGAAGCGCGCGGAAAATCAGCGCGACGATCAGAATCCAGAACGCAAGCGTGCTCCCCGACCGGGCCAGACCGTAGCCTGCGAGCGTACCGACCGTGAGCGATACGGTGACGACGCCGGTGGTGACGATCAGCGAATTGACGAAGTTTCGCCAGAAGTCGTTCTCGACCCAGACCGCCTCGTAGTGCTCGGCCGTGAGCCCGATGACGGGCGCTCCCAACGGCCCCGTCATGCCGTTCACAACATCGAGGATTGGCGGCAGGATGACGAAAAAGACAACGATGAAGCCGATCCCGAACGCGAGCGAGCCGATGATCCAGCCGACGACGCTCAAGCCGGGCGGGCTGTATCTCGCCACCATCCTCGGCAGCCAACGCATGGCGAGGCGCGCCGCCAGGAACAGCATCGCCAGTCCCGCGAGGATGTCGATGACGGACAAGCCATTTCCGCGGGCGCGCGTTTCCGGTCCGAAGACCACGTCGAGCGGATTTGCGGCGAAGGCGTCGACCGGCGTCTTGAAGCTCATCACCGCGATCCAGAAGATCGGAAACGCCGCGATGAAACACCAGGCCGCAAGAAAGGCCGCGGAACCGAAGCGCAGGCTCATCGGCTGACGGAGGGCTTTGGGCGTGACCATCGAAATCACCCTCCCCTGTGATCGCGCCAACTCCGGCGCAACAACGGAATGAGCAGGATGACGATGCCAACCATGGTCAGCATGGCCGAAGCGGACGCCCGGCTGATCGAGCGGTTGCCGCTGTCGTCAGGCGTCAGGTAATCGTAGGTCAGCCACTGCAGCGTGATGCGATGCGCCTGCGAGGAGAAGCCGACGACTTCCTCGAATGCGCGATAGGCGTCCATCAGATGGATCAGCGCGATGAACACAATCAGCGGCATCAGGTGGGGGATGATCACGTATCTGAGGCGCTCCCACCGGGACGCGCCATCGATGATTGCGCTTTCGAGCGTATCCTGATTGACGGTTTGGAGGCCCGCATAAAAGACAACGAAGGCGAACGGCGCGACGTGCCAGACCCGGTAGAACAGCATCATCGCTTCGATCGTCCAGCCCTGTGCGAACATCGAGATGTCGCGATCGAGCCAACTCTCCAGAAGCGAGGTCAGAATACCGTCGCCGATGAACAGCCAGCGGATCGACAGCGCCCCGATGACCGGGGTGATGATGAAAGGCAGAAGCGACACGAAGATGATCTGGCCACGCAACGCCCTGGTGAGATTGTTGACAGCCAACGCAATGGCGAGCCCGACGCCGATCACCAGCGGAAGGGTCACCAGGGTGAAAGTCAGTGTGAACCGTAACGCTTTCCAGAAGTCGATGGTCAGAATGCGGCCTGGACGGCCGTCCGAGATCGCCTCTGCCACGCGGTCGAGCTGAAGCACATTGGCGTAGCTTTCGAAGCCGACCCATGTGGATGTCGTGCGCACATTGCCGTTTTCGTCGAGAAGCGGTTGCGTCTTCACTTCCGTCACGCATTTCTGGGCCGGAAATCCGGGAGTGCAGGTCTCGACCTCGACCCGCTCGACGATCGGTTGGTTCAACTGAAAGCTCTGCAGGAAGACGGTGACGAGCGGAGCCGCGATGAACAGAACCATCAGAAAGATCGACGGCCCGACGAAGGCAGCGAAAGTTCTGAACTTCATGGCGCTCGGCCTTTCTCAGCGGATCTGCAAAATGGGGGTGATGACGGGGCAGCGGTCAGGCCGCCCCGCCGGGTGCGACTATTCCAGGACGCCCGCTTCCTTGGCGGCTGTCACATAGGCCGCCTCGACTGCCTCCAGCGTCGCCTTTGCGTCGCGTTCTCCGGTGAAAAACGCCGGGAGTTCATTGCCGAGCGCCGTGTGCATCAGCCCCATCTGCGAGGTCGACGGGTAGGATGCAGGCGCGGGGCTCGCATTGACCGTTGCGATCGCGCCTTCGGCGAGACGGCTGGGCTCATAGCCCGGAATCAGCCAGATCGCGTCGTCGTTGTTCGCCTTCACCATTTCGGTATCCAAACCTTCGACGATGAGTTTCATCGCTGCTTCCGCTTCCTCGTCGGTAATGTTCTTGGCAATCACCATGCCGTCCCACCACAGGGTAGTGGCAGGCGCTCCGCCCTCCATTGCAAGAGGCGCGGCGGCCGCATGGACCTTACCAACGACCTGGCTTTCGCTCTCGTCGTCCATTGCGCCCGCCCGGCTCGCCCAAAGGTTCGCCATTGCGATCTTGCCCTGCTGGAATTGCTGTTGGACGTAGGTCGAGTCCGAAACGAGATATTCCGGATCCATGAACTGCGTCAGTTTCTTCATGGTCTCCAGCGCCTTGACGCCAACTTCGGAATTGACGTTCGGAGTACTGTCGTCATTCACGAAGCTGCCGCCATAGCCGAGGAACATGTTGTTGAAATCCTGAGCCAGGTTCCATCCGGATTTCATCGTCGCGCCCAATGGATACTCGACAACGCCTGCTTCTTCTATTTTCTGCGCGGCTGCGATCACCTCGTCCCAGGTCTTCGGAACTTCGATCCCGACCTCGTCGAAAATGTCCTTTCGGTACATCAGGTGCTGCGTGTTCACCATCATCGCGACGGCCATCGTCTTACCGTCGATCTTGATCATCTGGTTTTCGCTGAGCCCCTGCCCGTGCTCTGCGATCAGGTCGTCCAGCGGTCGAATCAGCCCCTCATTCAGCAACGGCGTTACGGTGCCGTTGGAAACGCCCCCGATTTGATAGAGCGCGGGATTCGCCGCCAGCGCACTTGGCTGCTTGGTACGGAATTCCTGGTCCAGTTCGGCTTCGAAATTCCCGCACTCCGCCATCGCGTCGGTCACGGATTTCCAGGCCTCAAAGCCAGCCGAAAGCGATTTGATGGGTGTGGTGTTTTCAAATGAGCAGGCGGCATACGCGCCTGAGCTCATGAGCGAGAGGGCAACGCCGATCGCGAGTGTCTTGAGTTTCATCTGCTTCTCCCTGGTGGTTTGGCGCGATGTGCCTTCGAAACACACATCCACGCCGGCTTGCCCGTGTGCCGGGCGGTTGACGAAGAGACCTACATCCCTCCCGTTCGCGCCCCTGTCCGACTGTCAAACAGGTGGCAAATCTGTGCCGGTACGGAGATCGATATCTCCTGGCCGATCTCGGCACGGTATTCCTTGTGAGCCTTGACGCTGACCAGCGCGCCGCCGGCGCGCACCGTGATCATCGTCGCGTCGCCAAGCAGTTCCATGGTGTAGACCTTCGCGTTGATCTCGCCGCCGCCCTCGCCGACGGCCGCATCCTCGGCGCGAAATCCGAGCGTGACCGGGCCGTCCGACCCCTGAAGTCCGCCGATTTGGGCATTGTTCGCAGTGAAGACGCCGCCCTGCAGCGTGCCTTCCATCAGATTCATGGCCGGACTGCCGATGAACCCGGCTACGAACGTGTTGGCGGGCCTGTCGTAGATATCGGTTGGCGTGCCGACCTGCTGCACGACGCCTTGCGACATCACGACCACCCTGTCCGCAAGCGTCATCGCCTCGATCTGGTCATGCGTGACATAGATCGTCGTCACTTTGAGTTCGTGGCTGAGATTCTTGATTTGTGCGCGGGTGGACACCCGAAGCTTCGCATCCAGGTTGGACAAAGGCTCGTCCATAAGGAACACCTGCGGCTGCCGGACGATCGCGCGTGCAAGGGCGACTCGCTGCCTCTGTCCGCCCGACAGTTCGGCGGGCTTGCGATGCAGGAACTCGTCAAGCTCGACCATCGCCGACGCCCGCCGAACACGGTCGTCGTGCTCGCCTTCCGGCACCTTGCGGACTTTCAGCGGAAAGCGGATGTTGTCGTAGACATTCATGTTCGGGTAGAGCCCGTAGGACTGGAACACCATCGCGATATCGCGATCCTTTGGGTCGAGATCATTGACGACCTTCCCGCCGATGACGATCTCGCCCTCGGTCGCCTCCTCGAGCCCCGCCACCATCCGCATGGTCGTGGTCTTCCCGCACCCGGACGGTCCGAGAAGAACGAGAAACTCGCGATCGGCAATCGTCAGATCGAAATTGTCGACGCCGACGAAATTCCCCCATCGCTTGGATACGCCGCGCAGTTGGATTTCAGCCATTCGCCCCCCCCGGAAAGCGGTCGCAAACATCATTTTGCATACGAATGCAAAACAGTAGACTCACAAGCAGGATTTTGGCAAGTTATTTTTGCATACGTACCCAAATCACGGGACTCTCCCCTCATGACTGACTATCGCGCTGTCGCGCACGACTTCCTGAACGCCCTACTCCGCGTTCCGGAATCTGACCTTTCCGCCTTTGCCCGGAAGACCCTTTCGCCAGAAACCTTTTGGGATGTGGCTTTTCCCGTTGGCAGGCTCCACGGAATCGATGCTGTCCTTGAAGAGTTCATCCTTCCCTTCCGGCGCGCCCTGCATCATGTCCACCGCCGCGACGAACTGTTCATCGGGGGGGCGAACCGCCGCTCCTATGGCGGAGACTGGGTGGCCTCGATCACCCATTATGTCGGCAACCACGCCGACGCGCTTTTCGGCATCGCGCCGAGTGACCGGCTGGCTTTCCTGCGATCCGGCGAGTTCTATCGGCTCGAGGGCGGCAAGATAGTTGAGGCGAAGCTGATCGTCGATTTCCTCGACCTGATGCGTCAGGCACGCCGGTTCCCTCTCCCTGAGATGCTTGGTACGGAAATGCTCTTTCCGGGACCCGCCAGCCATGACGGGGTGCTCCCGGACGACAGGCAGAACGGCGAAGCCTCTCTCGATATCATCGAGAGAATGCTGGCCGACCTTCACACATTCGACCCGTCGACCTTCAGTTCATCGGCACAGACCGGGGACGACGGCTACTGGGACGAGGACATGCTCTGGTACGGACCGGCGGGCATCGGCTCGAATTTCCGTTGGGAGGGTTTCGTCAAGGATCATCGCGAAGCTTTTCTGAGCGCCTTTCCGGACCGCAAGGGCGGAAACCATTATTGCCGGATCGGTGACGGAAACTTCGCCGCGATTTCCGGCTGGCCCTCCATGACGATGACGCATCAGGGCGACTATCTCGGTGCTCCCGCGTCCGGCAAGGCGCTGACGCTTCGGGTGATGGACTTCTACCGCTGCGCCGGCGGAAAGATCATGGAGAACTGGGTTTTCCTCGATTATCTTGATCTCTTCGATCAGATGGGAATCGACCTGATCGCCCGGTCGGCGCAAATGAACCCGTAGCCGACGGCAACGATCGCCCAATCCCGGACCGGGGACCACGTTGAAAAGCATCGTCGCAACGTTCGATCTGGAAACCGGGACCAGCCAAACTGTGCTCGCGGTTGACCTGCACCTTGAGGCGCCGAATTGGACGCGCGACGGGACCGCGCTGATCGTCAATGGTGGCGGCCGGCTTTTCAGCCTGCCTCTCGCATCGCCTTCGCTGCAGGAAATCGACACCGGGTTCGCGTGCAGGCTCAATAACGATCACGGCATTTCGCCGGATGGTACGATGCTCGTCATCAGTGACTCCACCCGCACCGAAGAAAGTTGCATCTACACGCTGCCCTTCACGGGCGGCGAGCCGAGGCGCATTACCGAAAAGGTTCCGTCCTATTGGCACGGCTGGTCGCCCGACGGACGCGACCTTGCCTATACGGCGAGGCGCGAAAAGACCTTCCAGATCTTCACCTGTCCGGCAGATAGCGGTTCTGAAACCCGCGTAACCCGCGATTTCGATCATTGTGACGGGCCGGATTACACGCCGGATGGCGAGTGGATCTGGTTCAATGGCGAAACGGACGGATCGGTCCAGCTTTGGCGCATTCGCCCGGACGGCACGGACCTGGAGCGCATGACCGACGATGAGCGGGTCAACTGGTTCCCGCACCCCTCCCCGAACGGGAAATCGGTCGTATATCTCGCCTACGAAAACGGGACACGTGGGCACCCGGCCAACAGGCATGTCGAACTGCGGATGATGCCCGCCGACGGCGGAACGTCACAGCTTTTGACCAAGCTCTTCGGCGGACAGGGCACGATCAATGTTCCCTCCTGGTCTCCCGATGGTAGACGGTTCGCCTTCGTGCGTTACGATGTCGTTTGAGCAGTGGGAAACGCCCGAATTCAGACCCCTGCCCGGCTTCCGTCCGCGGAAAAGGCGAATGTGCGCTCGGTGTCGAAACGTGCGTACTGACGGCTCCCCGGCTCCACCAGTTGTTCGCCGAAACCTCTTACCACAAGCAGACCCACCGCGGCGCAGTCGAGATAGATATTGGTATCGGCACC
The DNA here is from genome assembly GCF_019966575.1 of Oricola cellulosilytica. Classification (GTDB taxonomy): domain Bacteria; phylum Pseudomonadota; class Alphaproteobacteria; order Rhizobiales; family Rhizobiaceae; genus Oricola; species Oricola cellulosilytica. The sequence goes on from NZ_JAINFK010000004.1 coordinate 69,608, forward strand.
CAAATGCTCGACATGCGTCACGCGGCCTTCGATGTCCCCGCCCTCGCTGTCGAGTGTAATGTGTTCCGGCCGGACGCCGAGCGTATGCACTCCGTCTCTTCCGACCACGCTTCCCTCGATGAAGTTCATCTTTGGCGAACCGATGAAGCCAGCGACGAAGATGTTTGCCGGGTCGTTGTAAAGCTCCATCGGCGATCCGACCTGCTGGATGACGCCGCCATGCAGGACAACGATGCGATCAGCAAGCGTCATCGCCTCGACCTGGTCATGGGTCACGTACACCATCGTAGTGCCGATCTCGTCGTGGAGGCGCGCGATTTCCAGCCGGGTCTGTACGCGCAGCGCTGCGTCAAGGTTGGACAATGGTTCGTCGAACAGAAAGAGGTCCGGTTCGCGCACGATCGCCCGGCCGATGGCGACACGTTGGCGCTGCCCCCCGGAAAGTTCAGCCGGACGCCGTTCGAGCAGCGCATCGAGCGACAACATGGCGGCAGCGGTTTTGACGCGAGCGGCTATGTCGGCCTTGGGCATTCCAGCCTGTTTCAGCCCCAGACCCATATTGTCGCGCACATTGAGGTGTGGATAGAGCGCGTAGGTCTGGAAGACCATGGCGATACCGCGTTTTGCCGGCGGCACCGCGGAAACATCACGCCCCCCGATGATGAGGCTTCCCTCGGTGGCATGCTCCAGCCCGGCGATGATCCGCAAAAGAGTCGACTTCCCGCATCCCGAAGGACCGACGAAAACGACAAACTCTCCATCGGCAACTTCGAGATTGATGCCGCGCAGCACGTCCACCGACCCGAAGGATTTGCGCACATTTCGCAGTTCGAGCGAACCCACTGAGTTTTCCCCTCCTAAAGTGTCACGGCAGCGCCGGAGCGCACGCTTTCGTCTGCGGCAAGACAGATCCGCAGGGACTGGACCGCGTCGCGCATATGGCGGTCGAGGTCGAGGTCCTCGCGGATTGCCTTGAGCACGTAAGCCTGTTCACGGGCGCAAAGCTCATAGTGCCCCGGTTCATCCTTCATCGACAGGTTCTTGTCGGCGTTCGCAAAATGCCCATCCGAATCCGTTTCCGCGCGGTGCACCCGCAGGACCGACGTCTTGGTGTGGGTATCGATGTCGTCAGACTTCGCGTTTTCGTCCATTACGATCGAGACGCACCCGTTTGGCGAAATCACGTCTTTCACGAAAAACGCGGTCTCCGACATCATCGGTCCCCAACCGGCCTCGTACCAGCCGACCGAACCGTCGTCGAACAGCACCTGGAAGTGGCCGTAGTTGTACATGTCGGGCGCGATGTCCGTCGTCAGCCGAAGGCCCATGCCCCGCACCTCAACCGGTGCAGCATCGGTGATCTGACACATCACGTCGACATAGTGGACGCCGCAGTCCACGATGGGCGGCGTCGTGTCCATCAGCCGGCGGTGCGTTTCCCATGTCGGCCCGCTCGACTGCTGGTTGAGGTTCATTCGAAAGACGTATGGTCCGCCGAGCGATCGCGCCTCGGCGATGAGCCGTATCCACGACGGGTGATGCCGCAATATGTAGCCGACGATGAGCTTTCGGCCATTGGCCCGGGCGCAGGCAACCACGCGTTCGGCATCGGCGACGGTTGTCGCGAGCGGCTTTTCAACGAACACGTGAGCCCCAGCTTCCATCGCCTCGATTGCGAACCTGGCATGGCTGTCGGAATAGGTGTTGATCGAGCAGAGACCGGGTTTCAGCTCCGCCAACGCATCCTCGAATGACGGCAGGACTTCGTGGCCGGCAAGTTCCGCAGGCAGCGTCGCCTGCGAGCGGTTAACCAGACCGGCGATCTCGAATCCCGGATTGGCGGCGTAGGCCTTGGCGTGGCTGAGGCCCATGTTTCCGAGACCGGCAACCAGCACGCTTACAGGCTTTGCTGCGTTCATTTGACGGCTCCCGCGGTGATTCCGGCGATCAACTGGCGCGAGAAGATGATGTAGAGAACCAGCACCGGAAGAATAGCCAGCGACAACGCGGAAAGGACCGCGTTCCAGTTGGTCACGAACTGGCCGATGAAGACCTGCGCGCCCAGCGTCACGGTCTTGGTCTCCTCGGCCGGCGCGAGGATCAGCGGAAACCAGAGGTCGTTCCAGATCGGGATCATGGTGAAAACCGCCACCGTCGCCATCGCCGGCCGCACCAGCGGCAGGACAAGACGAAAGAAGATCGTGTATTCCGACAGTCCGTCGATCCGCCCGGCATTCTTCAGATCATCCGACACCTGCTTCATGAACTCCGAGAGAATGAAGACGGCGAGCGGCAGGCCCTGCGCCGTATAGACGAGAATGAGGGCGGTCAACGTGTTCACGAGGCCGCCGGCGACCATCAGCTGCAGGATCGCCACCGTCCCGAGGCGGATCGGAATCATGATCCCGAGCGCGAGGTACAGCCCCATGAGCGAATTGCCGCGGAAGCGGTACTCGGACAGCGCAAAGGCTGCCATGGCGCCGAACAGCAACACGAAGAAAAGTGAAGCGACCGTGACGACCAGGCTGTTCTGGAAATAATGCAGGAAATCTCCCTGAGCCATGACGGTCTCATAGCCGACGAGGGAAAACGTCTCGGAATTCGGCAGCGAAAGCGGCGAGCGGAATATGGCGTTTCGCTGCTTGAAGGAGTTGACGACGATTACGAGAACCGGAAACAGCGCGATCACCGTGTAGGCGATCAGAATGGCATGCGAGGCAAGCGCGCGGCCGAAAGAATTTGTTGCCGGTCTTGGCGTCATCGCCGCGCCCTCAGAACTGATAGCGGCGAAGCCGCGTCTGGATACCGAATAGGTAGATACACACACCCATGAGAATGATCAGGAACATGATCGAAGCGATCGCCGAACCCATATTCGGATCGCCGATCTGGAGCTGGAAGCCGAAAAATGTGCGATAGAGGAAGGTCCCGAGAATATCGGTAGCGTAGTTCGGTCCGGCGAGCGCGCCCTGCGCTGCATAAATCAGGTCGAACGCATTGAAGTTGCCGACGAAAGTCAGGATCGAGATGATCCCGATCGACGGCAGGATGAGCGGCAGCTTGATCTTCCAGAATTGCGACATGCCGGTGATTCCGTCGCACTCCGCCGCCTCCAGTATCTCGTCGGGAATGGAGAGAAGCGCCGCGTAGATCAGCATCATCGGAATCCCGACGAACTGCCACACCGAGATCAGTCCGAGCGTCGTCAGTGCGTATTCCTCCTTGCCAAGCCAAGGTGCGAACAACGATTTCAGACCGACCGCATCGAGAATGCTCGGCGCGACGCCCCAGATCGGTGAGAGGATTAGCTTCCAGCCAAACCCGACGATGACGAAGGACAGGATGGTGGGCACAAAAATGGCTGTTCGGTAGAATGCGCGCATTCGCAGCCGCGGATTGGACAACAGGGCCGCCAGGAGAATTCCAATCGGGTTTTGAACCGCCATATGGATGAGAAAAAACCAGAAATTGTTGCCGAGCGCGTTCCAGAACGAAGCCGACCATCGCGGATCGCCGAGCAAGGTGCGGAAATTGTCCAGCCCAACAAATACGTCACGCCCGTCGACGACCCGAAAGAACGAAAGTTGCAGCGTACCGAACAGGGGCAACACCATAATTGCGGTGTAGACCAGCACGGCAGGTGCGAGAAAAACGCCGATATGCCAGCGGACTGGCATGCGGGGTGAAGAAACGGTCATTCAAGCCTCTAGATTTCGGTCGCGGTTTCGTCTGCCCCCGCGGACCCGGCGCATTGCGATCAGCGGGGTGCGCAACCGCCGGCCCGACCATCGAGATCGGGCCGGCTTCGCAACGGTCAGTTCTTCTGCGGCTCGTACCAGCTCGTCAAACCGTCCTGCAGACGTTTGGCCGCGTCTTCAGGCGTTTCGCTTCCCCTTATGACATTGGCCGAGGCGTTCCATGTCTCGTTCTCGAGATTTGGCGTACCGCGCGACAGGATTTGATAGGTCGAACGGATCGTCGACTCACACTTCTCGCGCCATGAGATGAACTCCTGTGCCAATGGATCTTCCAATTCCACCGGTTCCTCGGACAACGGGAAGAAGCCAGGGAGAGCGTTGGCGTAAAGCGAGGCGAACTCCGGCGAAGCGACCCAATTGAGGAACGTTTTCGCCTCCTCGGGGTGCTCGGTATTGGCGTTCATGCCGATCGCGATATCGGTGTGGTCCGAAATGTAGCATGTGTCTCCCGCTTCCTTCACGGGCGGCGGAAAGGCGCCCATTTCGAAATCGGCCTGGGTGTTGAATCCGGAAATCTCCCAGGATCCTGCCGGATAGATGGCGGCACGTCCGAGCGTGAACAGGTTCTGGCTGTCCGGATAGGTTTGCGCTTCGAAGCCGTCACCCAAATAGTCCTTCCACCGCGCAAGCGTCTTGTAAGGCTCCACCCACGCCGCGTCGGTGAGCGTCTGTTCGCCGGAGATTAAGGCTTTCCGGCCCTCTTCGCCCTTCCAGTAATTGGGACCAATGTTCTGGTAGCCCATCGTCGCGGCTTCCCATTGGTCATTGGTACCCATGGCCATCGGAATGTAGGTACCATCTTCCTTGATCTTCTCGAGCACGGCGAAAAACTCGTCCTCGGTCTCGGGTACCGACAGGCCGAGTTCCTCGAAGGCGTCCTTGTTGTAGATGAAGCCATGAATTACCGAGGCCATCGGAACACAGAACGGGTTCTCGCCATCGTCGGTGATCCATGCAGATTTCGCCACGTCGGAGAAGTTCTTCATGCCCTCGAGTTCGGCAAGCGACGCCAGATAGCCCTTGTCATACAACGCCAGCGAGGCGTCGAACGGGCGGCATGTGATGAGATCGCCGGCTGAACCTGCTTCGAGCTTGGAATTCAGCACGGCATTGTACTCGGCCGGAGCCGAAGGCGCGAAGTTGACCTTAATTCCGGGATTGGCGGCCTCGAATGCGGGAATGATCTTGTCCTGCCAGATGGACAGGTCGTCATTGCGCCAACTCTCGATCGTCAGCGTCACGTCCTGCGCCTGGGCGGCGCCCGCCAGTGACAAGACCGCGGCCGAGAGTAAAAGGCCCCTTGCAAGTTTCGAATTCATGACAGTCTCCCTGATTTCGCCCCCTTCCGGAGCGGTTTGTTGGCAAAACCGCATCAGCGGCTTTCCAATTGCATTGCGCGGCGCAGGTTCTGCCCCGCTTTTTCAAGTCTGGCAGTCGCCTCCTCCAGGCTCTCAGCACCACCGGCAACCAGAATGGCCTGCTTCACCGCGCCATTCGACACTGCAAGCGCCTCTTTCGCAACCGCCTCGTCCACCTTGGCGACAGTGCGCACCGTGCGCACCGCCCGGTCCCGCAGTTTCAGGTTGTCGGCGCGCAGGTTGACCATCATGCCGTCATGTACGTGTCCGAGCAGCACGCCGACGAGCGTCGATATCGAGTTAAGTGCGATTTTTTGAGCGGTGCCTGCGCCAAGTCGTGTCGATCCGGCAACGAGTTCAGGCGGTGTCGCAAGCAAAATCGCTACATCGCCCATTCCAAGCAGCGGAGCACTGTCATTGTTCGCTATCGAAACCAGGATGGCGCCGGCACGACGCGCCCTTTCCGCTGCCCCGAGCGTGTAAGGCGTTTTGCCGCTTGCCGAGACGGCGATGACACAGTCGCCTTTCGAAACTCCGGCGTCGGTCAGGTCCGCCATGCCTGCATCGAAATCGTCTTCGTAGCCTCCCGGAAGCTCCGGAAGGCTTGCGGCACCACCGGCCAGGACGATCTTGATCCGTTCCGACCCAATACCGTACGTGCCCGGCAGTTCAACGGCGTCGGCAAGCGCCATCAGGCCGGAACTCCCCGCTCCGCAGTAAAAAAGGCGGTTGCCGCGGGTCAAAGCTCCGGCGGCCGCTTCCGCCGCCGCTGCGATTTCGGGCGCGGCCTGCACGACGGTTCGCACGGCATCGAGCTGCGCCCTCGCCAGAGCCTCGGCGGCGCGTACCGGGCTCAGCGTATCGATCGGCGCGTCGGTCTGATTGCGTGCTTCCGTCTGCTGTGGCATCTCCGCCTCCCTGTTAACAATTAATGCCAAAATAATACCATTTGTCCAGCCCAAACGGGAGAGAGCGGTAATCGATTGGTTTGAAACAATATTTTCTCCGTCACAATAGGCGACAAATTGGTATCGAGCAGTTCCGTGAAGATTTCACTTGGTAAATGGTATTTCTTTGGTATTGTTGATGCAGGAGACCGAGCGTCATGGACTTTATGCTTGCATTCGACGGAGGGGGCACCAACTGCCGTGCCGCGCTTGCCGGTCCCGATGGCACGATACTGGGCCGTGCAACGACCGGCCCGGCGAACATTTCGACCGACCCGGCAGGCGCCGCGCAGAACATCGTCGAAGCGGCACGGGGGGCGCTCGCAGATGCAGGCCGCGCAGATCTTCGAATGGAGAATATTCCGGCTTTCCTCGGATTGGCCGGTGCCAATGTTTCGTCCCACACCGAAGATTTGGCGGCCCACCTGCCGTTCCGCCAGACACGCTTTTCAGACGATGCCGTCATCGCACTACAGGGTGCGCTGGGAGATGCAGACGGCGTGATAGCGGTGCTCGGCACCGGCTCGGTCTATCTGGGCCGCAATGGTGATGTCTTCTCGCGCGCCGGCGGATGGGGCTTCGTCGTCGGCGACCTGGGGAGCGGAGCGCGCCTTGGCCGCGCTTTGCTGCAGGATACGCTACTGGCCTATGACCGTATCATGCCACGCTCCCCGCTTACCCGCCACGTTATGAGCCAGTTCGACGACGAACCAGCGCGGCTGGTGGCATTCGCGATCGACGAGAAGCCGGTAGGCTTCGCTCGTTTTGCGCCACTCGTGTTCGAATATGCCGAGCGGGGCGACATGGTGGGGACCGCCCTCGTTCGAGGCGCGGTTGCCCATGTGGATGCCGCCCTCGCTGCAGTTACCTGGCCTGGCTGCGAAACACTATGTCTGCTCGGCGGCCTCGCGCCGCTCTACGCTCAGCGTATTGACGCCCAATTTCGCGGCATCCTGAAGACACCGCGAGGCGACGCCTTGTCGGGCGCGATCGAACTCGGCTTGCGCGTATTTTCTTCATCGCTGAAAAAAGAATGATCGCGATGGATTTCACCACGTTGTTTTCGGAAAGCAATATCCGAGCCCGGGGGGCCGGACCTCTCTACGTCCGGCTGCGCAGAGTCCTCGACGACCTTATTTCCAGCCGGAAGCTCGAACAAGGCCAGGCTTTGCCCACCGAACGCGACATCGCCGAGATGTCGGGACTGAGCCGGGTGACCGTGCGGCGCGCCGTTGACGATCTGGTGCGGGCGGGTACGCTCGTCCGGCGTCATGGCTCCGGCACATTCGTCGCACCGTCACCGACCAGGGTACAGCAGTCGCTGTCGACCCTCACCTCCTTTTCGGAGGACATGGCGCGCCGGGGGCTTGCGACGCGTTCGGTCTGGCTCGGCCGCGGTCTGTTCACCCCGTCGCCCGACGAGATGATGAGTCTTGGCCTGTCTGTTGAGGACAGGGTTGCCCGGTTTGAGCGTTTGCGCTTTGCCGCGGAGGTTCCCCTCGCGATCGAGAGAGCGGCAATCGCTTCTGATGTCCTCCCCGATCCCGCTGCGGTTGACCAGTCCTTGTACGAAGCCCTGGAGCGGCTGAACGCCCGACCTTCAAAGGCCGTGCAACGGATTTCCGCCGCCCTCGTCGAACCGGCCGACGCTGAACTGCTCCAGATCGGCAGGTGCGATGCGGTGTTGAAGATCGAGCGGATTTCCTATCTCTCGTCGGGCCGCGCAATCGAGCTTACCCGCTCCATCTACCGCGGCGACGCCTATGATTTTGTTGCCGAATTGCGGCTCGGAGACAATCCCCCGAAGTCCGGAGATACGCCGATATGACCGCAAGCTTCATGAGTCGGGAAATTGCGGAGATACCCGAGGCGGCTGAAAGACTGCTCAGCACGTCCCATGCGGCAATCGACGAAATCGCCGACAGCTTCCACCAACACGATCCCGCGGTGCTCCTCACTATCGCGCGCGGCTCATCCGACCACGCGGCGCTGTTTCTGAAATACGCCTTCGAGATTACGCTTGGCCTACCATGCGCATCGCTGGGCCCGTCCCTCGCGTCCATTTACGGCGTGGTCCCCCATACCCGGCGCGCCGTCGCGCTTGCCATTTCCCAGTCCGGACAGAGCCCGGACATCGTCGCGATGATGCGCGCCGCGCGCGATGGCGGCGGGCTCACCGTGGCGCTGGTGAACACGATGCCCTCCCCCCTCGCGGAGGTCTCGGCTTTCGCGATCGATCTCGCAGCGGGGCCGGAGCGCAGCGTCGCCGCGACCAAATCGTTTGTCTCCTCGGTTCTTGCCGGACTGGCGTTGCTGGCCGCGATGGAACCGGAGAACGGGCTCGGCGACGGGCTGGCGGCGTTTCCCAAGCGTCTTTCCGAAGCATTGAATGCCGACTGGTCGCAAGTCGCGGACGGCCTAGAGAATGCGAATTCGCTATACGTGCTAGGCCGCGGCCCTTCGCTGGCCGTCGCCGCGGAGGTCGCGCTGAAGTTCAAGGAAACCTGTGGCCTGCATGCAGAGGCCTATTCGTCGGCAGAAGTCCTGCATGGCCCGGTCGAGCTTGTTGATCGCGGCTTTCCGGTCCTGGCACTTGCAGGATGCGACCGGGCGTCAAAATCGGTCCGTGAAGTGGCGGACAACCTCGCCGACGAGGGCGCCGCGGTTCACGTGGCGACCTCGCTAAAAGGGCGCGCTCCGCATCTCTCCGTTCCGGCGGCGGGACATCCTCTTCTCGACGCCCTGATCCAGATCGTCCCGTGCTACACATTCATCGAGGCGCTGGCCCGCCACCGCGGCCGCGATCCGGACCGGCCCGCACGGCTGGCCAAGGTCACGGAGACCCGGTGATGGCCGACCGGGCGATACGCTGCGCTCGCATATTCGACGGGCATGTCTGGCACGACGACGCTGTGCTGCTGATCGACGGCGCGCATTCTGCCGGCGTTGTGACAAGAGGCGATGTGCCGGCCGGAACGAGCATGGAAGACGCGCAGGGCAGTGTTCTCGCGCCGGGCTTCGTCGATCTGCAGGTCAATGGGGGAGGCGGTGTCCTGTTCAATGAACAGCCGACACTGGAGGGCATTCGCACCATTTGCCAAGCGCATGCGCGCTTCGGCACGACGGCGCTCCTCCCGACCCTCATCACTGACACGCCACAGATCACCGAAGCTGCGATCGGCGCTGCGGTGGACGCCGCCCGCGCATCGGTTCCCGGCTTCCTCGGCCTGCATCTCGAAGGCCCGCACCTGTCGTGGGCGCGCCGGGGCGCGCACCGCGAGGATCTGGTGCGCCCAATGGAGGAAAGTGACCTGCGGCGGCTCGTGGACGCGAGTGCCGCGTTGCCAGTCCTCCTGGTGACCATCGCGCCTGAAAACGTGACGCCGGATCAGGTCGCCCGGCTCGTGGCAGGTGGCGTGCGCGTGAGCCTGGGACACACAGAGTGCAGTCGGGAGACCGCCCTCGCCTATGTGGCCGCCGGCGCAGGCCTTGCTACCCATCTCTTCAATGCCATGAGCCCGCTCGGACACCGCGAGCCTGGCCTCGTCGGAGCAGTGCTCGACGAGAGCGCTCTTTCCGCCGGGCTGATCGCGGACGGTTTCCACGTGGACCCGGCGGTAATCCGCATCGCGCTGCGCGCGAAAGCACCGCCTGGTCGCATCTTTCTGGTGACGGACGCCATGGCGACAATTGGCACCGATATGGAAGGCTTCATCCTCAACGGCAGGAAGGTCCACCGCAGCATGGGACGCCTGACGCTCGACGACGGCACGCTGGCCGGTGCCGATATCGACATGGCAGCTTCCGTTCGGTTTCTAGAAAACGAGGTTGGCCTCCCCTTCGAAACCTCATTGCTCATGACAAGCCGCTATCCGGCCGAGGCCATCGGAATCGGGGCCGCAAAGGGTATGCTCCGAAGAGGTGCGGACGCCGACTTCGTCGAACTCGATGACGCGTGCCGTGTCGTACGCAGCCACGTCGGCGGTGTCCACGCCTTCGATTGTCGGCACGGTTGAGCTGGAAAGCATGGCTCAGGAATAAAGCCCTGCAACACTTCCACGCAGTGCAATCAGCGCGAAGACCATATCGATCGCCGGCGTTGGCGTTGACGTGATGCGGCCGAGTTCACGTACAGATCCAACCAGCGCATCGATCTCCATCGGACGTCCACCCTCCAGATCCTGCAGCATGGACGTGCGATGGGCGCCGACGGCCGCTCCGCCGTCAATACGGCGGTCGACATCGATGGGGAACTTGACGCCGAGCTTCTCGGCAATCTCTTGGGCCTCGACCATCATCTGCCGGGCGACGGCCCGCGTGCCGGGATCGGTGCACAGGACGTCCAGTGTGGCATGGGTCAGCGCGGAAATCGGATTGAACGACAGGTTACCCCAAAGTTTGACCCATATCTCGTCACGCAGACGAGGCCGGACGGGTGCCTTGAGGCCAGCTGCGGCAAGCGCGTTCGACAGGGCTACTGCCCGGTCGGATTTCGAGCCATCCGGCTCGCCCAGCGAAAACCGGTTGCCTTCGATATGACGAACGATTCCGGGCTCGCTCACCTCGGCGGCCGGGTAGACCACACACCCCAGGACGCGGTCCGGCCCGATCCCCTCCCACTGCACATTGCCGGGGTCGACGCTCTCGAGGCGCGTGCCCTCGAGCGGGCCCCCGATCCTGTGGAAATACCACCAGGGAACGCCGTTTACGCCACTGACGACCGTGGTCGCGGGACCGATCAGCGGTTGCATTGCCGGGACCACACCCGGTACGGAGTGAGCCTTGAGCGTGACGATCACGTAATCCTGCGGTCCGAGTTCGCCGGGGTCGTCGCTCGCGCGCACGCGAACCGTTGTGGGGTCCTTGTCTGCCTCAATCAGCGTCAGCCCCTTTTCGCGCATCGCGACAAGATGCGGACCGCGCGCCACCAGGCTCACATCCGCACCAGCCTGCGCAAGCTTTGCCCCGACATAGCCGCCGATCGCGCCCGCGCCGAAAATGCAGATCTTCATATCCCGCTCCTCCGGCCGCGTTCGGCGTCAGGCCGTCTGCGTCAGCCCCAGTTTTTCGGCAAGATTGATGCGCTGCATCTTGCCCGTCGCGCCCTTCGGGATTTCATCGACGATCACGATCTTGCGCGGGACCTTGAAATCGGCCAGCCGGGCAGCGACGAAATCGCGGATATCGCGCTCCGTCGACGTCGCGCCGTCCCGCAGCACAACCGCCGCGGCAACATCCTCGCCCAGCTTCGGATGCGGAAGCGCGAACGTCACCGCCTGAGCGATAGCCGGGTAGTCCAGCAACACGCCGTCAACCTCCAACGGGCTGATCTTTTCCCCGCCGCGGTTGATGATTTCCTTCAACCGTCCGGTCAGATTCAAATAGCCGTCCGCATCGAACGCCCCCTGATCGCCAGTGCGAAACCACCGTAATCCATCGGCCATGAAAAAGCTCTTCTCGTTCGCCTCGGGATTGCCTTCATAGCCGGGCGTGACATTCGGCCCGGAGATCACGACTTCACCCGTCCCCTCGATCAGCCGGTTCTCGGTCTCGTGCGCGATGCGAACGACCGGACCGGCGGCAATCCCGACCGAGCCCGGCTTCTGCGGCAGCGGCGGAAGCGGATTGCTAGTCATCTGATGGGTCGCCTCCGTCATGCCGTAAGCTTCGATAACAGGGGCGGCGAACGTTTGCTGCAGCACCGTCATCACTTGAGCCGGCAACGAAGCGGAGGAGGACCGCACGAACCGCAGCGGTGTCGCGTCGATTACCTCCCGGTTGCGGTCTGCGCGAGCCAGGATAGCCTGATGCATGGTCGGAACGGCCGTGTACCAGCTCGGTTGCGCCTCCTTCATCCAGCCGAAGAACCTCAGTGCGTCGAACCCGGGGGCGCACCAGATCGAGGCACCGGCCACAAGCGAAGCCGTGACTGCGGCGATGAGCCCGTGAATATGGAATAGCGGCATGACGTTCAGACAGCGGTCTTCAGGCGTCAGCGCAAGCGTCGTGCTGATGTGACGAGCGGACGCGGCGACGTTCGTCTGCAAGAGCGGCACGATCTTCGGCCGCGATGTGGTCCCCGATGTGTGCAGGATCAGCGCGATATCGTCCGGGCCCGGTTCCGTCCTGTCGGAGGCGGCGGCATCGGCGCCATTCTCCGCAGTGATCGTGATCTGGCCTGCAGGATGATCCGTCGCGGTCTGCAGCCGAAAAATCGTCATGCCGAATTTGCGGGCCGCCGTCAGTGCCGGGCCGTCATAACCTTCTTCGACGACAAGCGCCTTCGCCTTCAGATCGTCCAAGTAGAATTCGTATTCCTCCTGCCGGTAGGCCGGGTTCAACGGCGCGGTGACGGCTACCTGTGCAATGGTCACGAACGCGGTCGCCATCTCCGGCCCGTTCGGAAGAACGATGGCGACCCGGTCTCCGGCGTCGATACCGGCCGCGCGTAATGTCTCTCCTACATCCTCTGAAAGCCGCCGCAGCGTACCGTAGCTGAGCCATGCGCGGTCCGGCGCCCCGATGGCGGGCAGATCATCATCGTGATGCGCGAATAGCGCTTTCATGGTGCCGGGCATTTCACCTTCCTTGTCGAAGATTTCATTTCTGTCTGGCGCCGGGGCTACCGCTTCGCCGCATAGTAGGAGACCCGGCGCTCCAGATAGGCCAGGAATTCCGAGATCGTGAAGGCAAGCGCGAAGAGGACGATCAGTACGGCCCAGAAGTGGCTCATCAGGAAATTGGCCGAGTAGAGCTCGAACAGCGCACCGAAGCCGACGATCGAAATCAGCAGCTGGCCGATGATCACGCCCTTGACTGCCCGGATAACGCCGATGCGCACGCCGCCGAGGATTTCGGGCAATGCCGCCCAAAAGTAGATTTTGGTGAAGGCATCAACAGGGCTTGCGCCAAAGCTGCGGGCCATCTCGACCAAGGACCGGTTGATCTGCTTCACGCCGGCGCGTGCGTTCAGGATAATGATCCAGATCGCGAACAGCGTGGTGGTGATAATGATCGACTTCATTCCAAATCCGAACAGTACCATCAGCACCGGCACCAGGGCGGTGAGCGGTGCGCTGAGGAACACGTTCACCCAAGGCAGGAGCATCTCGTCAATCAGGCGGTTCTTGCCCATCAGAATTCCAATGGGTATGCCGATCACAATGGCGAAGAACACGCCGGCCAGAAAGGCATAGGCCGTCTCTGCCAATGCAACCTGAAACGCGGAAGTCTGGATCACCGTGAACAGGGTGCTGATGACCTCCGACAACGCCGGAATGAAGAAGGTCAGGTCGAGTTGGCCGACGACCTCCCACAGAAGGCCCCAGATCAGCAGCGACGACATGCCGGGCAGGCGGTATCCGAAAACGGTCATGGTCTATTCCACATAGGAACGCAATGAGCTCCAGATCTGGTCGACGATGTCGAGATATTCCGGGTCACGGCGGATGTTGTCGACGCCCTTCTCGCGGAAATTGCTGGGACGGATGATCTCGGAGACGCGGCTCGGCCGCGGCAGAAGGATCGCGATCTGATCGGAGACATAGACTGCCTCTTCGATCGAGTGGGTGACGAAGATGAAGGTCTTGTTTTCGTTTTGCACCAGCGAAAGCAGGTCTTCCTGAAACTTGCGCCGCGTCTGCTCGTCGACCGCCGAAAACGGCTCGTCCATCAGCAGCACCTGGGCATCCACCGAGAGCGCCCGGGCAAGGCCAACGCGCTGGCGCATGCCGCCCGACAATTGGTGCGGATAGGCCTTTTCGAACCCGGCGAGGCCGACCTCCTTGATGTAGCGCGCCGCGATGTCCTCGCGCTCGGAGCGCCCCACGCCGCGCATCTCCAGACCGAAGGCCACGTTGCGCATGACGCTCGCCCAGGGGAGCAAGGCAAAATCCTGGAAGACGAAGGCGCGGTCGGGACCCGGCCCGGTGACGGTCTGGCCATTTACCTCCACCTCGCCCGATGTCGGTTCAAGTAACCCCCCGATAATCTTTAGCAGCGTGGTCTTTCCACACCCCGAGGGCCCAAGAAGCGACGTCAGTTGTCCGCGTGGAAACTCCAACGAGAGATCACGAAGGGCTTCGACATAGCCATAGAATTTAGTGATATTACGGGTCGATACAGCGATGTCCGACCCGGGCACGGCCACCAGCGCTGGTTTAATCTGAGACATAGCCACGTTGGTTTCCTTTGAAGAGCACCGCCTCGATCCATTCCAGAAGGTTCAGGAAAAGGACCGCAAGAAGGATGATCGAGAAGATGGCCGCATACATCGTCGGGTAGTCGGCGATGGAGCGACTGAAGGTAATGATGTCGCCCACACCGGTGGGTGTGATCTTCAATTCGGCCAGGATCGCGCCGATGAAGCCTGCCGAGATGCCGAGCCGCAGCCCGGCAAAGATCACCGGGGAGGCAGCGGGAATGATTATCTTCAGAAGGATCGTAAGATCGGTGGCCAAGTAGGCGCGCGCCATCTCCTTCATGGACTCGGGCGTGTTGCGCACCGCGCTGGCGGTGTTCAGCACGATGACCGGCATCGCCATGATGCACACCACGAGCACTTTTGAGGTCAGCCCGATGCCATAGGCCAGCACCAGAAGCGGGATCAAGGCCGCCAGCGGCGCCGCCTGCATCACGATGAAGATTGGCGAGAACAGCCAATCGAAGAATTCGCTCAGTCCGACCCAGAGTCCGATGGCGATGCCGAGCAGAGCAGAGATCGTGACCCCGACGACCAGCGGTTGAAGGGTTTCGGCATATGCCGTCCACAGCGTGCCATCTGCAGCCAGACGGAACAGCGCGGCCATCGATTCCACGAATGTCGGGAAAGCGTAGCTGACCGGTATGCGGCCAGCGATTTCCCAAGCGCCGAAAAGGATTGCAGCGGACAGGATCTTCAGCACGAGCGAACGGCTGGGCGCGATCGATCGTTTCCCTGCTGTGGGAGCGCCCGGAGGCGCCCCCGCTATGGATACAGGGGCGACCTGTCTCATTCGGTCGCCGCATCCAGAGGCTTCAGGTACCAGAAGTCCTCGATGTTCAGTTCGGAGGGGTCGCCATCGAGCTGACCAGCCGCAGAGTACCACTCCATGTCGGCCTGCGCGGCCTTCCGGCCGCCGCCATTCGGATCGTAAAGACCCGCCTCGACTGCATCGGTGTAGAATCCGTCGAGCTCGGCGAGAATCTCCTCGGGCAGTTGGCCGATCGGCCCGTCCGGGTTTGTCTCCCGCCGGACGAAAGTCGGATCGTCATGCATGTCCTTGTAGACGCTGACGAGCGCGTCGATCAGGATCTGCACGTCTTCCTCATTCTCCTGGATCCAGTTTAGGTTGGCGAAGAGCGCCTCGTCGCTGGCGTCCACGTCGAACATTTCGAGCACGTTGAAGTCCTTGCCGGCCTCGCTACGCATCAGCTTGTTCTTGTTCGACAGGTCGATGATCGTGGCATCCGCCCGACCACCGAGCAGAGCAGCAACTCGGTTCGAGGAGCCGGGCACGTAGGATCGTTCGCCAAACTCGATACCCAACCGGTCCTCGATCACGTTGGCAATGGAATCAGTGCCGCCGCCGCGCGAATGCAGGAGGATTGGCTCGCCATCAAGGTCCTCCAGCTTCTCGTATTTCTTCGTTGTCACGGGAAAGAACTTTAACTTGGAGAGCTGGAATACGATGCGGAGCGGCGCCTTCGAGCGTTGCATCGCGGCGTAGGGGGTCCCGAATCCGATGTCCATCTGGCCGCTGAGCACAGCCTGGATCGCCAGTTCCTCATCCGAGAAGGCGGTCCATTCGTAATCGAGCCCGTTCGCCTTGGCCCGGTCCAGCGCCACGAAGAATGCTGCAAGCTCATCGGAAGGCGTCTCAGCCAGCGCGATCTTGATCGTGTCTGCATAAGTCGCGGACATCACCAGGCCTGCAACGACCGGCACGGCAAATGCCAGTTGGGCGATTTTCCTCAAGAGTTTCATCATTAGATTTCCTCCCAGAAACTAGAGTGACGTTGTTAGCGTTCAGGGCGCACTGGCACCCTATTTGACCCGCAGTTGTTTTCTCCGCGTCAAACCTCCTCGAACAGACGCCGGGCAACTGACCGCAAGTGACCCCGCATCGCATCGTGTGCGCCCTCCGGGTTACGCTCCGCGATCGCGGAAGCGATGGCCTCGTGCTCGGCAAAACTCAAATGATCCGGCGCCGGCCGCGCGGTCTCGCGGCTGACACTACCCCACGTCACCGCGCGCCGGACCTGGTTCAACTGATCGAAAAGCGCCAGCAGCAGCAAATTGTCACTCGCCTCGGCGATCGAGCGATGGAAGATGTCGTCCTGAACCTCGTAATCATTCCAACTCGACGCCGAATGGGCGCGCTCCATTGCCAGTTGCATCCGGGTCATTGCCGCGCCGGGCGCGTTGACCGCCGCTTCCCGGGCAAGCGCAGGCTCTATGGCAAGACGTGCGCGCATCATGCGAAAGGGCGTCAACTGACGGCCGAGTTCAATCAGCACGTTGTCCGGGCGGCCGGCGCCGCCACCAGCGACGAAGGTTCCCTTCCCTACGTGCCGCCAAATCGCACCTTCGCGCTCCAGAACGTCCAGCGCCTTGCGGAGCACCGTTCGCTTCATTCCAAGCTTCTCGGTCAATTCGCGCTCTGCCGGCAATCGTGCACCCGTTTCCAACCTGTTATCGGCAATGTAGGCCCGCAGCCGGCCCACCTCAGCGTCTTCATTGATCGATTGTTGCAGCATCAGCAAAAAACATCCGAATTGGTCAACCAATTTTCGATATGGGCCTGGAATTCCTTAACATGTACCGATAGTTTCGACAAGCAATATACAAATTTATGAATTGGTCGAGATTGATCTGTATCATGGTTTGACGTAAGAGAACCCGGATCTTTCAAGTCAGGGAGCCTCCAACATGTCCGAATATGTGATCCCCAAGCCGCCAATCGTGGCGGTACCCGTGGCTGGCGGGGGCCGGTTCCCTGTGCGGCGGATCTATTGCATCGGCCGAAATTACGCAGCCCACGCCGTGGAGATGGGACACGATCCGGATCGCGAGGCCCCCTTTTTCTTCCAGAAGAATCCGGACAACCTCGATCCGTCCGGGGAGTTCCCCTACCCTCCGCACAGTTCGGACGTTCATCACGAGGTGGAACTCATCGTCGCTCTGAAGTCGGGAGGCACGAACATCGCCACGACGGAGGCGCTCGATCACGTATGGGGCTACGCGGTTTCGCTGGATATGACCCGCCGCGATCGCCAGGCCGAGGCCAAGAAGCTCGGCCGCCCGTGGGAAATAGGGAAGGCTTTCGAGCGATCCGTGCCTGTCGGTCCGCTCCAGCCCGCGACCGAGGTTGGCCATCTCGCCGAGGGAAGAATCGAGCTCAAGGTCAATGGTGATCTCCGCCAGGAAGGCGACCTCAACCAAATGATCTGGAAGGTACCGGAAATGATTTCCTACCTTTCGGAGTATTTCGAGCTGGCGGCCGGCGACATCATCATGTCGGGCACTCCTTCAGGCGTCGCCGCCGTCGAAAAGGGCGACACGATGGAAGCGATTATCGAGGGGCTGGGAAGCCTGACGGTCAAAGTCGTCTGAACCGCCAATCCGCCTGAGACTGCAGCTTCAAGCTTACT
Source organism: Oricola cellulosilytica (assembly GCF_019966575.1). Classification (GTDB taxonomy): domain Bacteria; phylum Pseudomonadota; class Alphaproteobacteria; order Rhizobiales; family Rhizobiaceae; genus Oricola; species Oricola cellulosilytica. The sequence continues at coordinate 87,302 of NZ_JAINFK010000004.1, forward strand.
TCATCCCGCACCCTGGGCACGGCATTCAACCGCGTCAGCTTCAGACGTCGGCCTCGCCTCGATGTGCGCTGCATTGCGTGTCTGGCTCTCGAATGAGATATTATTTCGCACAACAGACGGATCCGGCTTGAGCCCGGCATGGAAAGGGAGCGGCCTTCGTAGTGCGCTTGCCCGTATCGGAACACGTATCGACGGATAATCCGGAACACACGCCGGCCACCGGCAAGCCATGTCGGGGACGCCTGCCGGTCGACACCGCGCTAGATAAGTCCGCCCCCCCGTTCGTAAGTTCTGAAAGGCCAAGAACGGGATCGCGCAGCGGAATCCCCGGGTGAAAAATCCTGACAAGAAAAGAGAGCGGTACATCCTCGAAACCGACCATCTGATGGCCGACCTCGGATACCGTGTTGCCAGCGGTAGCATTGTCGCCGTTGGTGGTCGGCTAATTCGCATCATCATCCAGCTCGCCTCGCTTGCCATTCTCGCTCGACTGCTTGCGCCGGAGGATTTCGGATTGGTGGCAATGGCGGCGACCGTCACGATTTTTGTTGGCCTGTTTACGGATCTCGGCCTGTCGGCAGCGACCGTCCAGCGCAAGGAAATTGACGACGGGACCGTTAGCGCCCTTTTTTATATCAACCTTGCGGCCGGGGTGGCGCTCATGACGATCACGATAGCGGTGGCGCCGCTCGTCGCCATGTTTTTCGGCGATCCACGCGTCTCGGGCGTAGTCGTGGCGCTTGCGGCGCAGATTCCGCTCGTCGCAGCTGGGGCGCAGCACGGAGCGCTGCTCCAGCGTGGCATGCGCTGGGCCGCGATCCAGTGGACAGGCATTTCCGCTCAACTGGCGGGAGCGATCGTCGGGGTAGGTCTGGCCTGGAAAACCGATACCGGTTATTGGGCGTTGGTGGCTCAGGGCTGGACATCCGCGCTGCTCGGGACGAGCCTGGTCTGGGCCGTTTGCCCGTGGCGGCCGGGACGTATTTCCAGCTGGAAGAAAATTCGAACTGCGCTCACTTTCGGGATCCAATTCACCGGTTTCAATTTCGTCAATTACTTCCACCGTCAATTCGATGACGTGTTGATCGGCTGGCGCTGGGGGGCCATAGAACTCGGATTTTATAGCCGTGCCTACCAGTTGCTGACATTGCCACTGTCTCTGATCAACGCACCAGTAGGGTCGGCTGTCATTCCTGCCTTGAGCCGGCTGCAGACCGACCCCGTTCGCTGGAAGCAACTCTATCTGGACGCGCTCGCGACGGTGACGCTGGTTTCATCAGCTATTACGGCGCTCCTTATCGCCACAGCGCGACCGCTGACGGCGCTAATTTTCGGTCCTGGCTGGGAACAAGTCGCCGACATTTTCGCACTTCTGTCCATCTCAATGTTCGCCACAACGCCACTGAATACGACCGGGTGGATCTTCATTTCACTAGGACGTACTGACCGGATGTTTATATGGGGATGTCTTGCTACCTCAGTGATCATAGTTTCCTTTTTGATGGGCCTGCCATTTGGCTCAGAGGGGATGGCATTGGCATATAGCGTCAGCGTGAGCCTCCTACTTTTCACCGGTATTCCATTCGCTACACAAAATACGCACATAGAATCGAAGATGGTATTCTCAACTATCACCCCTAAAATAGTCGCAGGTGCAATAGCCGGGATTGCAGGTTATAAGATTTCAGAAATTTTGATCGATTTGAAAACATTTTATAACATAATAATAACAATAATATTATCACTTATATTATATATTACTTTTATAATATCAATAGAATACAAAAACGTGAATAACACCTACAGAATTACAAATAAAATTTTTAGTATATTAAAAAAGGGGCAGGGCTGTGATAAATAAAAATGTCGAGCATTACTACGATAAGTTCCTTGAAGACCGAATGATAAAATATAGGATAAAAGGGAACATCAGACTAGAACGAGCGAAGCAGCTTTTGCTCTCATGCATGAGAGATGGCGACGTGGTAGCAGACATAGGTTGTGGGATAGGGATGATATCAGAAGCGGCCGGTAAGCGCTATCCAAACGCTAGGGTCGTAGGAGTCGATATATCTCACAAAAATATAGCCTACGCAAAAAGAACAATAAAGTTAGGAAATGTCACTTTCTTCAGATCTGATATCACAGAGCAATTTTCGATATTAAAGTCATTTTCTCCCAACGGCTACAACATTATTGCACTTTTTGATGTCATAGAGCACATACCAGAAACAGACAGAAAAAATATTTTTTCCAAAATTAAAAAAATTTCTAAAAAAGATTCACTTTTAATAATTACGTATCCAAATCCGGAATATATAAAATTTGTAAAGAGAAATCAGACAGAAGAATTACAAATTATTGACAACGTAATAGAAATCAATCAAATTTGTATTGAAGCTGGTGCCTATGGATGGGATCTTAGGGCTTTTGAAAAAAAAGATGCGTGGTACAAAGACCAGTATATACATTGTGTATTCGAAAGAATTTACGATTATCAATTAATAAAGATCTATGACAAATTTCTTACAAGATTAATCCGCGGAACATTGACAAGATTATACCGTCCATATAGAATATGGTACTATAAGACTCGCATTTTGCGCAATAAATAACTGCTGAAAATGCTCGTTATAGCCGCTCCGGATTTTACCAGACCATCGGAAACCTTCATCCGGAATCATGTGCGCACCATAGCACCCGGCGAGACCGCAATCATGTGCCTTTCCGAAAATACGGTACCCGGCTTCAGCGGCCCCATGCTTGCCGGATTGCGCCCGAGCTGGTCCTCGCCTGGCCCGCTCCTTCGACGGTTCCTGATCGGCATTTACAACACCCTGAGCCTGCGTTTCGCTGCGGGGCTGTTTCCGCAACAATCTCGTCGCGTCATATCATTTCTAAATGGCCTGCCGTCTCCGGTCGTCCTGGCTGAATATGGTCCGACCGGGTGCTATCTTCTTGACAGCTGCCTGAGGACCGATACGCCGCTTTACGTGCATTTTCATGGCTACGATGCCTCTCTTCTAATGGGTCGCGAATTGTGGCTGAGGCATTATCGACGGTTGTTCCAGCTCTGCGATGGCGTGATTGTTCCGTCCGTTTTTCTCAGGAGCAAATTGGTTGCAGCGGGCTGCGACAATACGAAGATCAGTGTTTGTCCGTGCGGCATAGATCCGGAGTTTTTTGCGACAGGCAGCCAACGTCCGTCCGGCATTGTAGCAGTCGGGCGGCTGGTGCCCAAGAAAGCCCCGCTTAACACGATCAAGGCATTTGGATTGATTGCAGAACGGTTTCCGCAAACGAGGCTGCATTTTATCGGCGACGGCCCGCTTTTGGAGGCCTGCCGCGATGGCATTGCCGCTTTAGGGCTACAAAGGCGGGTTTTGCTTTATGGCGCGCAGGACCACGAAAACGTCGCGCGCTTCATGAGCGAAGCGGCTATTTTCGTGCAGCACTCCGTGACCGCCGCGAACGGGGACACCGAGGGCTTGCCAGTCTCTATGCTTGAGGCCATGGCAGCCGGTTTGCCAGTCGTTTCCACACGCCATGCCGGCATATCTGAGGCTGTTGTCGGCGGCGTGACCGGCCTCTTGGTCGAAGAGCACGATATCGACGCCATGGCTGCGGCTATGGCCGAGTTGCTGAACGATCCGGCTCGCGCCGGAAAAATGGGAAAGGCAGGCCGCGAACGCGTTCTGAAGAACTTCACGCTGGAGAAATCGGCTATGTGTTTACGTTCGGCGATGAAACTTACGGTAGACTCAAGTCTGCGTTAAAATACGCGGTGGCCGCTGATGCGTAATGAGAGTGCTTGGACAGAAACAAAATTTTCGAAAGACAGTCGAGGCCGCTGGCGCTGCAACCGATCCGTTGTTCCCGCAACCTCTCATCTTTTTGTGGATTTGGTGGCGAAGGCCTATGCGCGCGCACTGGATACGCACGCGCATGGCCGTATTGCTGATCTCGGGTGCGGTACAGTTCCGCTCTACGGAATGTACAGGAGCCTTGCGTCAGAAGTTTTCTGTGTTGATTGGCCCAACAGTTTTCACAACTTGTCGCACATTGATCTCTTTGCCGATCTTAACGCGCCACTTGATATGCCGCCCGGAAGTTTCGACACGGTGATTGCTACTGACGTGATTGAGCATTTGCACGACCCGTACGAGTTTCTTCGGAGCTCCGCGCGGATTTTGAAGGAAGATGGAAAATTGATTGTCGGCGTTCCCTTTCTTTATTGGGTACATGAGGCGCCGCACGACTATTTTCGCTATACCCGCTATGCGTTGGAAAAAATGACCAGTGACAGCGGCTTGCAACTTGTTGAACTTTACCCGTTCGGAGGCCCCCTCGAGGTATTGTTCGACCTCGTCGCCAAGATTGCGGGCTCGAAAATGAGGGCAACAGGAATCGTCAATTTTTTCGCGAGCTGGATTCTGTCTATCCCAGCCATTCGAAATGCCTCCGGATCGAAGGCAGATAAGGTACCCCTCGGCTACATTCTGGTGGCGGAAAAACCAAAGCTCGCAGACGGTGCGAGGGAGATGATATGAGAACCGGGAGCCGGCGATCGAGATTAAATCTCCTAAGGCACAAATTCAGGTCTTGCGCAAAACTCTTGTTGCAATCGCCGGTTGCTTCGCGCGAATGCAACATATGTGGGTATTTTGGCCATTTCTATCCTTACGGCAGCCCGCCACGGTACGATGCAGGGTGTCCGTCATGCGAGAGTTTGGAACGGCACCGCTTCATGAAGCTTTGGATACAGGCGCACCACGACAGGATACAGGGACGCGAGATATTACATTTCGCACCGGAAGCTGCGGTCACCGCGTTTATCGCACCAATGGCGGGAAAGTATGTAACTGCTGACATTGATGGAACAAAAGCCGATATATCAATCGATCTCGAACAAATAAACCTCCCAGATTGCAGCTATGATGTAACTATTTGCTCCCATGTACTCGAGCATGTCGATGATACCAGAGCGTTCGCGGAACTTCACCGCATTTTGCGGCCCGGAGGTTTATTGCTCCTGATGACGCCCGTTATCTGGTCGTGGCCGGAGACGTACGAAAATCCGGGCATCTTGTCCGATACAGACCGGAAGTTGCACTTCGGCCAGCGAGATCATGTCCGCTATTTCGGAGCCGATATCCGCGAAAGAATCGAACGATCCGGGTTTGACCCGACAATGGTCGTTGCGAAAGAACCCGATGTCAGTCGTCTCGCGCTCAAGCGCGGCGATGTGTTGTTTGTGTGCACTGAAAACGGCAGGGCGGCACTTTGAGTGTTTCTGTTGTCATTCCGGCACATAAAAGAAGTGCTGAACTGCCGAGCGCCGTCGGCAGCGTGCTGCGCCAAACCCTTCCTCCCGATGAAATTATAATTGTCGATGATGGGTCCACTGACGGGACCTTTGACGTCGCCACGGAGTTGGCCCGTGGCAATGAACTGATATCCGTAATCAAACATTCAAAAAATCTGGGAGGCAGCGCTGCACGAAATTCCGGATGGCACCAAGCGAAAGGCGATTGGATTGCATTTCTCGACTCGGACGATAGCTGGCATCCGAAGAAACTGGCCAAGCAATTTAAAATTATTGAGACAAATCCGACAGCGGGAATGATATATTGCGGCTTCTTGAAAGTCGATTCAGCGACAAGAAGAGTACTGTTAGATCGCGCGGCGCCATCGAACGAGGATTGGGATCAATTTAAGTTCGACATCGCATCAAGAAATATTATCGGAACTACCTCTGTCGCAATAATTCGAAAATCATTTTTAATAATTGTCGACGGATTTGACGATAACCTCCCAAGTTGTCAGGATTGGGATATTTACTACCGTCTTTCAAAGCACTGTAAATTCGACTTCGCGCAGGAATCTTTAGTATATTATAGCGCTTCAAATGTGGAAAGGATAAGTACCTGTTTTTCAAACGCGACGCGTGGCAGAAAGATGATTTTTGATAAAATAAAGACAGATTATTTTGGAGTAAAATTGCTAATATTATATTATAGACATTATTCTTCGATCGGTTTGCTATATCGTAAAGAAAAAAAGTATTTATAAGCTTATATTATTACATTATGTCTTTTTTATGCTATCCAGACCGTCTATTTTTTAATAGATTATTTATTAATATTCGAAATATATTTATAGTAAAGAAATAAAAGCTAATAATAGCTTGAAATGTCAGTTCTCCGGCTTGCAAATGATTCAGCACTAAAACCGACGTTCCAGGCGATCAGACCCACCAGGATGCCGGGAAAGCAAGCAAGAAACTTAGCCAAAGGGGCGCCGGGGGCGGCGGCCCTTCTTGTCATCTGAAGCAGCCTTGCGGGCAAGAGTGCTATTGTAAGTACTGGATAATTAGCCGCTGAGGTGCCCGGCATCGCGAAATTCCGCCTGACTCTGCATCCCGATCGGCCCATATCGTATAGGTGGGATATCATCCTTCGAAGTCCGTGCAGGTTTACATGTCCGCTCTTAATCTGCGGGCTGAACACAATTTGTGCGCCGTTCTCTCGCAGCCTCATTTGGGCAATCGCGTCTTGTCCCCGTCTCCAGTGCTCGGGAAAGCCGCCTGCATTTACAAGGGCGGAACGCCGTATCGCTATATTGGCTGAGGGGCCGGCAATTATGTCCCTTGGCGGAAGATACGGATGGACGCTGCCGAACTCGATAAACCAAACGCACATGCCCCAGTAACCGCCGGTTTCTGCATATCCAACCGAACCGACGATGCAGTCTGCCTGCCCTTCGCCGATAGCCGCCAGCAGGCCGGCATGCCAACTCCGGTCTGCGATCACGTCCTCGTCGATGAATGCTACCCACTCGGTATCGGCGATGGCGAGTCCGCGATTGCGCGCGGCGCCCGCATAGAGTCGCTCGGCCGAATGCAGCACTGTAACTTCGGGTACGTCCGAAAAACGCGTCGTCGGATCTCCAGGTCCGCTATGCGAGACAATGATTCGTTCGATCCTTGGCGTTTGTGCAAGCAGTGCCGTAACCACCCTCTCCAGATGCGGTCCTTCCCCGAAAACGGGAATGACGACCGTCACCGTGCCCAAGGAACTGGCTTCGTCACGCGGATGCATCATCAATCCGTATCTGCTTCTTCCTGATCCTCCATCCGGCATAGATCAGTGGAAATTTCGCTTCCAGCAGGAAAATTTCTGACTTCGAAAGGAAAAAGACTTTCTTAAAACCAGAAGCTGACCCAGGAATTTCGAATGAAAATCGCCATCATCGGCCCGGTTCTGCCGCTTCGCAGCGGCATCGCGCGCCATACGACCGCGCTTGCGCGCGAACTCGCGGGCAGGAACGGCATTACCGTGAGCATCATTTCCTTCGCCCGGCAATATCCCCGCTTTCTCTACCCCGGCGCGGATGACACGCTAAGGGACGCGCGGCTCCCGCACGATCTTGATGCAAGTCGCGAACTGGATTCGATCAATCCGCTCACCTGGAGGAGGGTGATCGCCAGAGTTCTGAGTGACAGGCCCGACCTCGTCGTAATTCCGGCCTGGACATTCTTTCTCGCCCCATGCCTGGGGTTCATCGCGCGATCGCTGCGGCGCCAAGGCGTGCCGGTGGCGATGATCGTACACAATGCGGAAGATCACGAAGCAGCCGCCTGGAAGCGGGCGTTCTCTCGTTTTCAGCTCCGGCAAGCCGGCTTTTTCATGACACACAATGCTTCGGTAAAGGCGTCTCTCGAGCGACTCGTCCCCGGCAGGCCTGTCAGCATTCGCCCCCATCCCGTCTTTGACGATTATCCGCCTCCGACCGGCACCCTTCCAAGACGGGCAGGATTGGAACTTTTGTATTTCGGACTAGTTCGCCCCTATAAGGGTCTCGACATTGCCCTCAGGGGGATCGCACGCAGCGGCCTGGAAGACGTGCGGTTCACGATCGCCGGCGAATTCTGGAGCGGCCTGAGAGAGACCGAAGACCTGGTTGCCAAACTCGATTTGAACGAGAAGGTTGAGATTGTCCCGCGATATGTTTCCGATGAAGTTGCCGCCGAGCTTTTTCATCGAAGCGACGCTGTGCTCTTGCCGTACCGCTCAGCAACCGGCTCCGGGGTTGCAGCCCTCGCACAATGGTACGGCCGCCCGGTTATCGCCAGCAACCTTCCGGGACTCTCCGACGTCGTTGTCGACGGCGAAACCGGCTGGCTTTTCGAGGCGGGAAACGACGAACACCTCGCCGATCTGTTGCGTGAGAAAATTACTTCGCTTGCTGCGGGGGAACTGCGTCCGAACATCCAGTCATCCCTTCAGAAATACTCCTGGCAGAGCATGGCGGACGAACTGACAAGAAACTTTGCTCCTGCAAAGAACCAATGAGGCGGCGAGGGAGAAACGTCGCCGTCGTCGTCATTCACCAAGCGGAACGCCGCCGCCCGCTTGGTGGATCGGCTTAAGCCGCGGAAGCCGTTGCTACGATTGGAAATCCCTGGTGGGTGAGCAGGGACTCGAACCCTGGACCCGCTGATTAAGAGTTTTCGCAGGATCGTTTGAAATCAGTCACTTGGCCGGAAGGCCCGTGTGATTTGGCGTGAGACTGCCCGGTTTCGGCAGTTCCCACGGGCCGAACACGCTCAAGCGCACGTCATCGCCGCACAGGTGCTGCATGGTCATCTTGACATACGTCGCGCCGGGATAGGCGGCGAGGTTCCAGCGCCACTTGCCGAAGGACTGCTTTTGCAGGGCGGACGGCTTCGAGGAGTTGGGCGAACGGTCGCCGGGAAAATCGAACGGCACGTCTTCCTGCCAGACACCGCCGGTGCGGGCGAAGCCGACGAAGCTGTCGGCGACGACGCTGCAGTCGCGCAGCTTGTAGCCGGCGACGGTGGCCGTCGCGGCGCCGCCGGCGAGGCTCCAGGCATGCGGCCGCATCAGCACGGTGACCGGCATCGTCGTCTGCCAGGCTGAGACGGCGGCGAAGGCGATCAGGAAGCCGATCGCCGGCCCGGCCAGCATGCGGATCACGGCCTTAGCTCCCCGCGAAGCCAGTCGAGAAGCCCGGCCTTGAACGCGATCCAGATCGCGACCAGGCCAGCAGCCCATTTCAACCCGCTCATAAGTAGGCCAGCAAGCCACGCAGATCCCTTCGCCGCGCGCCAGAATTTCGTGATCTCGCGCAGGGCCTCGCGGTCCTCGGCCGAGAGCGTCGCGATTTCCTTCAGCGCGCCCGCCTCGTCGCGCGAGAAAATCGTGATCTCGCGGCGATCCAGCGCCTCGACCAGCCGGTTGAGGTGTTCTTCCAGTTCGTCCGGTTTCATGCACTTCGCGCGACATCGCGGCCGCTCCCGTGGTTGGCGCCCGCCCCGGCCATGTCAGAAGCTCCTGGGCGACACGAACAGGCAGATCGTGTCGGTGTCGTCCCGGCCGTATTTCGAGCACCAGTGATACTGGCCGTCCGGCGACGCCTTGATGCGCGTGTCGGTGTAGGGGATCAATTCCCCCGTCGTCGGAATGACAAACGCGCCGCCACGCTCTTGGATCCATGCCGCAGACACAGGACGGCAATCATAACCGGAACAGCAAGCCAGGGGATATGCCCAGCCTTCGGGATGCGCGGCGGTCCCAGGCGCGTCGTGCGCCGCGGCCGCATAGCTCAGAAGCCCGATCGCGAGGACGGCGAGCGCGCACAGCGCGAAAAACAGGCGGTTGCCGGCCACCGGCTCATCCGATCCGGGTCTTTGCCGTCACGCGGCCCCAGATCGCCACCAGCGCGGCAGCGGCCGCCAGCAGGTCGTTCACCGCGACCGCGGTGTCGTTGATGTTGGTCTGGCCGAGGTCGAGGCCGATCGCCGGGCCGAGCAGCGCACCGATCGCGCCTATGCCGCCGAGAACGCCTTTCGACTGCCACCAAGGTTTTGCGGCCGGCGGCGGCGCCGGCGGAAACGGGCTTTGCGGAGTTTCGAACATGGCTGTCTTTCCTTCTTGCTGGAGGTTTGGAAGCAGCGGCGCAGCGCCCGGGCCGGTGACGGCATAGCCGGCGCGCAGCGCCGTGGCGACGGCCAGCGCCGCGGCCAGCCGGGAAAACTCGGCGTCGGGCAGCGCCGCCAGGTGGCGGGCCGCCGCGATGATCTCGGTTTCGCCCGGAGAAGGCGCAGGAGGCGCAGCGGGCAGGTCCGGCTCAGGATCGGGCGCGGCGGGCGGCCGCGTGGCGGCCCCGTGGCGCTGTCGCGTCGCGTCGAGCGCCTGGCGCATCTGGTCGACCGTCACCCGCGCTTTCTGGTCAGAGTAGTGACCCTTGCCGTTGGCGCGTGGCAGCGACGCCCATTCTTTGGCGAGCGCGTTGATCAGCGCGTCCCGGCCCATCCGGCCGGCCAGCCAGCGGTCGATGCCGCGAGCGCCGAGCAGAAAGCAGGCCAGCCTGTCCTGCATGGCCGCGTCGAAAACGGCGTTGCCGGAGAGTTTCAGCGTGTTGCGGATCGAGCGCAACGTGGTGCGGACGATCTGATAGCGACCGGCGGCCGACGAGTTCTGCTCATTGCGGGGGTGCCGCAGCATGCGGGTTTGCAGCGCGTCCACCTCGTCCAGCGTCATAGACACCAGTTCGACCGGGCCGCCCGTATAAGCGCCATATGCCAGCGTTTCGTTATAGCCGCGCGCATGCGGCGGATTTGGCGGGTAGGGATCGGTCCCCTCGGCAAGGCCGATCAGGTTTAGCATCGGGCGATAGACGTGGCGGGGATCTTTGGTCATGGCCAACTCCTCCAGAACTTAGAAACCCGGATGGTGCGCGGTCCACGAGAAAGAGCGGTTCGCGCCGGCTGAAACGGAATAGGTGATGGTGAATTGCGTGGCGGTGATGCTGCCCGGCGCGACATAGGCATGCGCGCCGGCGTCCTGCGGCCCTGCAAACGAGATCGAAATCCGTCCGGGCGCGGCGTTGCAGCCATGATTGACCACAAGCGTTGTAGTTCCTGAAAGAAGCGTCGAATAACTGCCATTGTCGGTGGTGTATCCGACGCAATTGCGAATGATCTTGTCTTTGGACAATCCCGCAGCATTGTTGACCGGCTGCGTTCCGGAGCCGCTGAAAACGCAGCCGGTGAAAGCAAAATTCGTTACGGGCGCGGCAATGCGCAGAGCTTCGCCCAAGGTGGCGTTGCCGCTGCGCAGGAACTTCGCGCCCGCTGCAACGACGCGATTAGCACCGGCATTCGGTAGCCACAGGTCGATGCCGCCGTTTGCGCCGGTGCCGTTGCCCGAAAACTCCGCGCCGGAAAAATTGGCGGTATCGCAGGCATTGATCACGACAGCACTGTTGACGTTGTTGTATGCGAGCATACCAGTGGCGATAATCTGCGGGAAAACTGTCGTGCAGGGATCAATCTGCATTGCTGGCAGATTATTCGCGACAGTGCCGCACGACGCCAGCCAGAGAGTTGGGATCTTGAGAATCGCAAGACTGTCTGCGGCCACATGAAGACCACTGCCCGTGGCGGCGTCGATCTCATTGTCGATAAAGACCTCGCGGTTGTATTCGCCGCTTTCCGCCTTGTCGATGCGGACACCGGTCAGCCCCTGGCTGATCTCGCAATAGCAGTAGACATTGGCCGAACCTGCGATGTGCAGGTTGTAATTCAGCGCTTTTCCAAGAGCCGCATCGACGGCTATGGTGAGTTCAGCGCCGAAAACCTGCCCGGCCAGTCCATTGGCTTTCAGGTTGTCGTTGCATCCCCAGATTTCGCCGTCGAAGACAACGCGGTCGTATCCGTCAAACCATATCCCGCCATATTGATTAGATGCGTTGCCGTTGGACGAATACCGAGTGAGAGACGACGGATCGACGCCGATGATCGAGGATCGCACGAGCTTCTGCGCGTATATCGCCCACCCTGCGGTTTTTTGCGAGAGCGCCCACATATCGAAATCGCGCAGGTGCAGATCGAAGATTTCAGAAGCGCCGGTGCCGATGGTCAGGCCGTTCCCGGTCGAGGCGCTCTGGACAAGAACGGTCGCGGACTTCTGGCCGCGCAACCGCAGTCCGCCGCGCTCGATGAAGATGTTTGTGTAGTTTATATTTCCCGCCGGCAAATTGGCGCTCTTCACCTCATCGAGCGCGGTCATCGAATTGAAGGCCGCCGCATTGTAGGGGGCAGAGGCACTGGCGGCGATGCCCCACCAGCTAGCTTCATGGTCCGATCCCACGACGCGGACAATGGCTCCGTTAGCGCCGCCGATGGCATCGCCGGTGGCGATCACGTAGACGCCCTCGAACGGATCGTTGTGCACGTAGGCGGTGAAGTTCGTCGTCCCGGTCAGGTCGATCGGCGTTCCGGCGAACGCGTCGGCAAAGTTGTCGGCCAGCTTGAAGTTGTTGGCGTCGACGACGATGAACCAGTAGAGCCGGTTTGGCGTCAGGCCGTTGACCGCCGCCGTGACGTAGCACGCCTGGCCCAGCCGCCGCCCGTGGCCGGCGCTGGTGACGGTGTCCGTGGCCGGGTCGACGGCGGTCGAGAGGATGGACGGGCCGGTCAGCACCGCGCTCAGATCGGTATTGTCTTTTGCGAACTGGCCTTCCCGGCCCGGCTCGAGCAGGTAGGCTGCGGTCGTCGTCGTCGCCCATGGCAGTCCCTTCATGGAGCTGCGCGTCAGAGGAAAGGCGTTCGGTACGGCGGCGAGTGCTTGGTCGCGCGCCGCATCGGCGGCCACCTTTGCGGTCTCCGCGTCTGTTTTTGACGACAACGCCTGGGCTGCATATGTCTGCGCGTTTTCAATTTCGCCGGCGCTTGGTCCCTCCACGAGATTTCCGACCTCATCGAATTTCGCCACCGTTTCGGGGAGGCCGGCTAAGATGTTTTTGCCGGACGAGCCGTAATCCGACTTCCAACTGCGCTCGATGTCGCGGCGCTGCTCCTGGGCGATGATCGTCAGCACGTCGAGATCGGCGTTGATCTTCGCCGTGTCGAAGGCGCGCGACGCCAGGAAGTCGGACAGCCGGGCCGGCTCGATATCGCCAAACAGGATGTAGCGGTCGCCGGCGAGGCTGGAGACGCCGAGCTGAACCGAGCCGCCGCTGGCGTCTCCGATCCCTGTCGGGAACACGTAATCGACGCCGTTCACCAGGGTTTCGCGAACGCCGGCGCGGATCCGCGTCACCTTCAGGCCGGCCTCCGCGGTCAGCTCGAAGTCGTAGGCCAGAACGGTCGTTCCGGCGGCCGGCGAGAGATCGACAAAGCGATCGTTGAGGGGGAGCGGGGTCTCGGTCATGCGCGCCAGCCTATGCGCGCCGTAACGCTGTTACCTTTTTGGCCCGGGGTCCCCGCCAGCGAGCGAAGCGAAGCTTAAGGGCGGGGCAGAATGCCCGTCCCCGCCAGCGAACAAAGCGAAGCCCCGGACAGCGAGGCGAAGCCGACGCTTACGAACAGGAAATGGCGGGGCAGGGAAAGCGGCCCCGGACAAGGAGAAAACCGGGGCCGCGGTAAGCGCCGGGGAACAGGACGGTCCGGGCGCGCATCAAGGCTATCCCCACCAGCCCGCTGTTACCTTTAACTTCCTGCTATAGCGCCGATATCCGGCCCGCGCTGCGGGGCGGCCGTTCCCGGCTTCCACCAGAATTCCTGCCCGAACTCGCGCTGCCAGAAACGCTGCTGGCGCTTGAATGCCTTGTTGGCCTCCGGATCTGCGAGGAACTGCAGCTGGTCGAGCACGGTGCGTTCGAAGGCGAGCCGCAGATACCAGATATTGCCGCCCGGCACGTTGCCGCGAGCGAAGCGCACCAGCTCGCGGCCGAAATGGGTCTTTTCGCCGGTGGCGAGCTGGATGGCGTTGCCGGCGGTCAGGTTCCAGAAATCGTTGGCGCGCTGCACCAGCGGGCCGGCCAGCGTCGTCGAGAAGCCGCCGCCGTAGCGGTTGACATTGGAAAACAGGAAATCGCCGTAAATGCCGAGCCCGCCGCCTTGCAGCAGCGCCGCGCCCCAGCTTTCGGGGTCGGTCATGTCGCGCGGGTCGCGGCCGGCGGCCACCTGCTTTATCTGCAAAGCGGCGGCGCCGAACAGCGTCGTTGAGAGCAGCAGCGATCCGGCATAGGCCGCCGCGCTGCCGTATTCCCGCCCCGCGGCCATTGCATGGATGCGCATGCCGTGAAGCAGGATGAACACCGCGCCGAAGCTCTTGAACTGGGTGAACGAGCGCACCACCTCGCCGAGGAACGTGCCTGGCCGGGTATTCTCGCGCATCACCGTCTTCGAACGGTGCGAGCCGTTGGGGACGGCGAATTCGGTTTCCGCCTGGATGATCTCCAGATAGCGCTCGGCGAGTTTCGGGTCGATCCGGTCGGCGATCTCTGCGGGGCGCAGGAACGCCGCGCCATTGTTCCGGTGGAGCGGGGCCTTGCGCAGCATGTCCCATTGCCGGCTCGTCATGCCGTGGCGCTCGAGCGTTCCGCGCAGCGCCTTCGGCAGATCGGCGAAGGCGGATTTGGCGTGGTTGGCCAGTTCGTGCTGGAACGCCATGCCGAAGGCGTGGCGGGCCGCCTGCGTCCACGGCGTCAGGCCGGACAGAGTGAGCACCCGGTCGGCGAGGTAGCTTGCCCATTGCGGCCCCTGCAGCGTGCCGACATAGCGCGCCTGGGCGTGAAAGACGTGCTGGGCGCTATCGAGGATCAGCCCGGCCGCCACCGCCTCGCGCCGGTTCATCGATCCGAAATGCTTCATGATGTCGGCGATCGCGCCTTTCGACGAGATCCCGGCGAAGCGCCGCGCGATGATCGAGGTGCCGGCATCAGAGATCGACGAGATCGCCGCCGAGCCGAGCACGCTGGCGGTGATCAGCGACCGCGCCGCCGCGGCGACATTCGCCGACCTGCCCCCGACCGGCGTTTCCAGCGCACCGCGCAGCGAGGCCCAGACGTCGTCGATGCGCTTGTTGGCGCCCTTTGCCCGATCGAGCGCCCGCTGCGGTTTCGCGTCGATCCGGCTCTTGCGCCCTGCGGCCGCGTTCTGGGCCTCCTTGGTGATCGCCTGCTTGATCCACTCGATCGTGCCGTTAGGGTTGGGGCCGAGCACTTCCATCGCCGCGATGTCTCGCGCCAGCAGGTTGACATGCCCCATCATCGCCGCGAACGGGTCGGAGCCGCCGCCGAAGAACGTCTGGTATTGGAGCCATGTGTCGGGGTCGTGGAACACCAGGAAACGGTGTTCGGCCCGCTGGCCGGCGAGCGCGCCGCGGCCGGCGGCCAGGCGCGCCGGCTTCCGGTCGATCCAGCCCTCGGTCGTGATCGAATAGTAGATGTCGTCGAGGATCGCGTCGAGCTCTGCGGAGTCGACGCGGGCACCGGTCAGCGGATGGGTCATCCGCTCGACGTCCAGCATCGGTCGGATCGTCTCCTTCCAGGTGTCGATGCCGGCATTGCGCAGGGCGCGGGCGTCGTGATGCTGCGGCAGGCCCCAGTTTTCCAGTTCGCCGATCGCGCCGCCGGCGGCGTTGAAGCGGGCGCGGAGCCATTCGTGGGTTTCCCGCCATGCCTTCGCTAGCCCCTTGGCGGCCATGTCGCCGGTGTCCTCGCCGAACGCCTCGCGCAGAACGTTGCGAAGATCGGCGGCATTGTGGCGGGCGGCGTCCCCGGCGAGCGCCCCCCGGCGGAAATGATGGAGAACGCTTTCCATCTTGGCGTGTGCCATGCCGGTAATCGCACCCTGGCGTCCGGCGACCGAGGAAAAGGCGGCGTTGCCGAAATGCTCGAGCTTCAGCAGTCCGGCCTCGGCGATGTCGGCGTTGCCGGCGGCGTTGCGGTGGGTGAAGAAATCGTTCTCGATCTCGCGGATATTCTGAAGCGCGATCTTCGCCCGCCGGCGCTTCTGCGCCGTGTCGGCCTTCAGGCTTTGCAGAAGGTCGAGCCGCGCCTGCTCGTCTGCGAGCGCGTCGCCGCCGGCGGCGCGGTGCTTGCGGAACCGCTCGAAATCGCGCTTCAGCCGCTCGGCCTCCTGTTTCGACAGTTCGCCGCCGCGCACGGCCTCGTTGAGACAGTTCTGGATGCTCATACCCTGCAGGCCTCTAGAATGGCGGCGTAATCGTCCTCGCGCGCCAGTTGCTCCATTCGCTCGGAAAGCGGGATCAGCCGGTCCTCGTCATCCGGCACCAGCGCCGCGCCGAATTCCTCGATGTCGAGATCCGTCACCGCATATTTCTCCGGATTGTCGAACGTGTCGGCGATGTCGCCGGCGAAGGGCTCGAGCCCGCGGTCCTCGCTGGCCGCCAGCAGCTCGGCGTCCGTCCAGCCGTCCGGGGCGGCGCCCGCCCGGCCGGGATCGTCCGGCAGCGCCCGCGTCAGCGCCTCGCCCGCCATTGCGCCCTCGTCCCTCATCAGCTCCATCGCGCGGATCACGATCACGTCGTCGAGCCCCGGTCCGCCTTCGGTCAGCACGGCATGGGCGTATTCCTCGACGAGCTGGCGGCCGCCGTCGAAATCGGCGTCGATTTCCATCTGGTCGAGCGTGACGATGCGCTCGCCGCGCGCCTCGCGCAGCAGCAGCTGGGTCAGATCGTCCGGCGTCGTCGTTGCGGTGGCTTGGTCGACCGGGCCGAATTCCCACATATAGCCGTTCTGCGCCGCCAGCTCGCGCGCCCTTTCCAGCTTCATGCCGCCCTCGCGCGCCAGCCGGCCCTTGAACGGGATCGAGATCCGCGCAAGGTCGCTTCGCCGGATCTCCGCGTCGCCGGCGTCGATGCCCCCGTGTTTTGCCAGGAACTCGGTCAGCGTTTGCGGCCGCGACGATTTCGGCCGCGACGCTTCCGGCATGATCGCCTCGACGATGCGCTCGATATGGCCGGCGTCGATCTCGAATTTCGGCGCTTCCTCCGGCGGGCTTTCGAGGATCCGGTGCGCGGCGGTCTGCGCCCTGTCGTGGGCCTCCCCGGCAATCGCCTTCGGCCGGCCGGCGTCGAAATGGCGGGTCGTTTGCGCCGCGTCGAGGGCGCCGCGCGCTTCGGGCGCCAGTGCCTCGCGGATCTGCGGCAGTTCCGCCTCCGCCGCCCGGGCGTCCCCGCCGATCGCCCGGCGCAACCGCTCGCGGATCCCCGTCTCGCCGGCGAGCGCTTCGGAAGCGCGGTCGACGGCCTCGGGCGGCGCGCGCCGCAGGGTGCGGACCGCCTCGGTTCCGCCCTGGACAATCGCGCCGAAGCCGGCGCCCATCCCGGCGGCAAACAGCACATTGCGCAGCGCCTCGTCGATGCCGGCGTCGAGCCCGGCCTCCTTCCGCCAGGCCTGCACCATCGGCTGCAGCGCCGCCTCGACCGCGCCGTTGACAACTGCCTCGCGGGCCGCGGCAGTCAGGATCCTGCCGGCGACCGTGCGTGCCGCCCCTGGGCCGCCGCCGATCAGCAGCGTCGTCACCTGGATCGGGTCGCGCAGCGAACCGGCGACGCCGCCGCCGAGCACCGCCATCCATTTGCCGAAGCCGGGGCGCGACGACGAATAGAGCGCCAGCTGCTCGTCGGCCTCGCGGGCGATGGCGCGGGCGTCCTCCTCGATCGGCCGGTGCGCGGCGATCGCGTTCTGGTCGCCGGGGAATTTCTCGACGAGCGCCGCCAGCTCGAGACCGAAGCGGCGGCGGGCAGCGGCGTAGCGGTTCTCGCCCGGCCGCATGAAGGCCAGTTCCTCGCGGTCCGGCATGCCGGAAAAGGCGGATCGGGCCGGATTGGCGAGCTTGGCGCCGGTCGCCTCGCGGATCGCGTCGATGCGGCGGTCGTAGGCCTCCTCGATCGCGCGCGAGCGCGCCATGGTGTTGTCGATATAGACCGCCGCGTCGCGGGCCGCCGACCAGATTTCGCCGAGCCCGGCCTCGCCGCCTGCGAATGTGTGCAGCGCGCTCGAGGACGGGGATCCGAAATAGAAGCTCACGGCACGCCTTCCTGCAGGAGATCGAGGCGGCGGCCGAAGGGACGGCTGGGCTGGCGGGGCGCGATCAGCGACACGTCGAGCTCGAAATAGCCGCCGGCGGCGGCCGGTACGAAGCGCGGATCGCCGGAATAGGGGTCGCCGAGCGCCACCCGGTAGCGGCCCGGCCCGGTGTTGACCAGCACGCCGCCGCGGATCTGCGCCGCCGTGATCGGAACCCCGTTGGCCGTGCCGATCGGCATCTGCGCGGCGAGATCGTCCTCGCTGATCGAGCCGACCAGGTCCTCGAGCGCATCGGCACGCATGCCGGGCGGCGCGATCGTCTCGACCCCGTTCACCGTGGCGATGCCGCCATGCTTGACGCCGTCCCGCCACGTCGCGCCGAGCACTTCCTCGACGGCCTGGCCATAGGCTTCGCGCGCGGCGTTGCCGGCCATGTCGAAATCCGTCGCGTCGATGCCGAGGGCCGCGATGCGGCGTTCGAACAGGATGTTGGCGGTGCGGCGGACCGGGTCGCGCAGCTGAGGCACGGCATAAAAGGCCGCTCCGGCGGTCTCGGCGAGCGCCGCGTCGAGCTTGGCGTTGGACGGCAGCGGCGAGGAATAGCCGTCCATCGCGCGCAGGTGCAGCCCTTCGGCGATCTCGGCGGCAAGGCGGCCATTGCCGGTCGCGTGGTACAGCCCGCCGAGATGCGCCAGCACCGGCGCTTCCTTCGACACTTCGGCGAGCGCCGCCGGCGCCGCGTCGCCTAGCCCGGCGGTCAGCCCAGCGACCAGGCCGGGAAGCTGCATCGGATCGTCCTGGACGGCCTGTTTCAGCGCCTCGGCCTCCGCAGGCGTGAAATAACGCGGCGCGCGGCCGTAATGGCCGGCGATCGCTTCGGCGTCGTTGACGCGCTCGGCGAGCGACGCGGTCAGCGTGTCGGCCGAGGAGAAGTCGATCGGCTCGACCGCGGCGACGCCGGCGCGGCTGGCGAAGGTCAGCGGATCCTCGTCGAGACCGGCTTCCATTTCGCCGGCCAGGCCCTCCATCACGTCGAGCGTGGTCAGTGCCGTATCGGTCGCGCCGTCCCTGGCGATCCGGTCCTCGAGGGCGGCGATCTGCGCGCGCACCACTTCCGGCCGTGCGGCGATGTGGGCCTTCTGCCAGTCGGCGAGGCCGTCGAGGAACTGCATCGTCGCCGAAAGGTCGGGATCGCCGGTCTCGGCCACGGCCCGGGCCAGCGCGTCGCGCCGTTCGGCCGGGATCGGCAGGCCCTTCTTCAGGATCTTGATCTGGCCGTCGATGTCCTTCTGCAGCGCCGTGTCGCGCTTGCGCGCGGCAACCTCGTCGGCCTGCAGGCGGCGCGTCATCTCGCCGGTCAGCTTGTCGTAGCTCTCCGGGGACAGCGCCTCGGACAGCCCCTCGCCCGCCTTCCATTCCTCCTGGAAGCGCTGCAGGAACGCGGCCCGGCCGGCGGCGTCCTGCTGCTGCTCGAAACCGCCGAGCAGCCGCGCCGAAATCACTTCCTGCGCGGTCTCGCGCTTCAGCCTCTCGCGCGCCAGCGGGGTCATCGGCGCGGCATCGATGTCGGCATTGATCGCGGCGAGCTCGGCGGCGATCGCCGCGTCGGCCGTCTCGTCGCTGCCGGCCTTCAGGGCGTTGCGCAGGATGGACGTGCGCCGGCTCTCGATCTGGGTCTCGAAGGAGGCCTTGACCTCCTCCTCGAACCGGTCGCGGTAGTCGCTGGCGGCGCCGATCATGATGCCGATCTTGTTGCGTTCGAAGGCCGCCCGGACGCGCGCCTTCGCCAGCGGCGGCAGTTCGCTTTCGATGCCGGACCAGGAAGCGTCGAGTGCTTCTTCGAGCCCGGCCGGATCGCCGGAATGGCGGATCGCGAGCGCGTCCATCTTTCCGCGCATCGCCGTTTCCAGCCGGTTCAGCGTGATGTCCGCCGCGGCCTGGTTGTAGGCATCCGCCGCGACCGAGACGCCCGGCATCTGCGGCACGCCGCCAAACGCGCCGGTCAGTTTCACCGTCACCGCGCCGCTGGTGCCGCCAGGGAGCGAATTGTCGAGCGCCGCGCCGGGGGCTCCGCCGGCCTTGGCAAGCCACAGGCCGGCGAACTGCCCGGCCGTCATTCCGGGCCGGCCGCCGTTGAGCGCCACGGCCTCGGCGCCGACGAGCGAGGCCGCCGGTACATTCGGGTTCGACAGCAGTTTGCTCGCTCCGCCTGCGCCCTGCTGGTGGGCGAGATAGAGCTCGCCGCGGGTCGGCTCGCGGCCGAGCGCCTTCTTCAGCACCGCCCGGTTGTCCCGCATCAGCCGTGCGGCGGCGTCAGACGCCTCGACGGCGTCGAAACGGTTGGCGAGCCCGTAATCGGCGGCGGTGCCGTCGACGAACTGGAAAAGGCCGCCTGCCGACGATTTCGGGTTTTTCGCCCTGGTGTTGCCGCGGCTCTCCAGCCAGGCGATCGCCTTCAGGTCCTCCGGGTTCTGGCCATAGCGCAGCGCCGCGTTGGCGATGATGTTGCCTGTCGTCGCCGAAACCCGCCCGGTGCTCCCGGTGCCGCGCGGCACCGGCGCATCGGTGAATGCGAAGTCGACGCCCGGCATCTCGACCGCGGCGGCCGCCGCCGCGCCCTTTTCGGCGAATTCGCGCCGCACCGTCTTTGCCGCCATGTCTGTCAGCCGGCCCGACAATTGCGCGGCGACCGATGCTACCGCGCCGGCGGCGGCGACGGCGCCCGTTTCGAGATCGACGGCGACACTGCCCTTGCGCGGCGCCCTGGCCGAAAATGTCGGGATCTGCGTCATGCGCCGATTTCCTTGCGGTCGAGCGCCGCATTGGCGAGCGTTCCGGCCGCGCCGGCGAAGCCCTGGAACAGCGCCGAGCGGCCGCGCGACCGGGCGTTGCGGGCGGCGCGGCGGCGCTGCAGCGACCGGGCAAGCGACTGGTTGGAACTGATCGAAAGTTCGCTCTCGGCGTCCTCGACCGCCTGTTTCTGCGCCTGTTCGACCGAGACCGAACCGAGATTGACCCCGCCCGACGCGAACAGAACCTTCTGGTTGGCGATCGTGTTTGCCAGTTCCGCCTTCAGCGCGGCGCTCGTTTCCTTGGCGTCGACGAACTCCTCGCGGGCCTCGTACTGTTGCTGGCGGGCTTCCGCGTTCTGCTGCTGCTGCGCGGCGATGCCGCGGCCGATCTGGCTGACCACGCCGAACGTGGTGGAGATCGTCTTGAGCGTGAACAGGCCGCCCGATCCGGACGCACCCGCCGCCGCGCCGGCGGCACCCGTTGCGGCCTTGACGCCTGCGCCGATGCCGCCGATCAGTTTGGCCGCCAGGCCGCCTACCAGTTCCATGTCGCCGCTCCTATGCCGCCACGTCCTTTTGCACCGCCCTGACCAGCAGCCGGCCGGGATGAAGCTGGGTCACTGTCAGCGTCCCGTCTTCGGTGAAGCCGTGCATGCCCTCGGCCTCGATGCGTCCGGTGACCGGCTGGTCGAGCGGTCCGGTATCGGTGGTGACGCTGTCGTTCGAATGCAGGGGGATGTCGACCGCCGCCGCGCCGTTGGCGGCGATCGCCAGCGACGTCGTGTCGAGAACGGAGATCACCGCCCGGCACACCCGCTTCAGACGCGCCTCGCGCTGCCCCGTTTCCGCCTCGAGCAGGATCTTGGGATCGGTGGCGGAGGGCGGCGTCCACGAGCCCGCGATCACCGTCCCCTCGAGCGCCCGGTCGCACTCGACCGCGCCACCGGCCACGGTGTAGGGGCCGAAGAACGAGCCGGCGTTCTGCAGCCATACCTGCCGGCCGTTGAAGCGTGACAGCCCGGAGATCGTCGCCGAGGCCGGCGCGACGGTCTGTTCCAGCGCCTCGTCGAGATAGCCGGCAGCGTCGTAGCGCTCGAGCCGGATCTCGGCGGCGCCGTCGACGGTCCGCTCGGCGGTCAGCCAAACCTCGTTGGAGCGCGAGACGGTCAGCGACTTGAAAAGCCCGTCGGTGTGCCAAGGCGCGAAGCCGCTCACCTCTTGCGTCCGCATCATCGTCAGCACGGTGATCGAGCCGTCGCCATTGACGATCATCAAAAGGTCGGCGTTGACATAGCCGGCGGCCCGCCTGCGGTTCATGTCGACGGGCGCGATGATCAGGTGCGAGGACAGGATCGAGGCGTTGTCGGAGACGTAGTTCTCCTCGAGCGCGGTGTAGTTGAGCAGGCGAAGCGTCGTTCCCCCGTCCTGGACGTAGAACAGCGCGTTGTCGGACGATGTCAGCGGCACGCCGGCCTTGATGCCGGGGCTGTCGGAAAACCCGAATTTCGGCGCTTCCGTCGCCGAAAGCGTGTCGTCGCGCAGGAACGCGACCTGCTTGTCGCCGATGATGACGAGCAAGGACGCCGGGGCGATGTCGCGGATCTCGTTGTTCTGCGGGAACTCGACCTCGTATGAGAACGCCGCGGTGGCGATGTCGATCTCCGTGTTGAGGTCGAAGGGCGAACCCTGGACGCTGGCGATGATATCGTTCGGGCGCTTCCTCAACCCGCCCATGACGAGCCGCTGCCCGACGAAGCGCCCGACCGCCGGCCATCCGGCCGAGGCGGAAATCACCGGCTCGCCAGGCGCCTTGCCTTCCTGCTTGGTGCGCACCCGCACGAAACCGTTGGCGTTCAGCGCCGTGCCGGCCATGATCAGCCAGTCCCGCTCGGCATTGTCGCCGCCCGTGAACTCGATCTGAAACGTGTTCCCGCCGATCGCCGTGACCGTCAGGCCGGCGTCGACGCCGCTCAAGTCCTCCAGGGCCGTCTTGATGGCGGTCGCCGTCACGGAGTCGGCCGCATCGCGAGTGATCGCGACCGTCGTCTGGCCCTCGAGCGTCAGGTCGAACTGCTCGCTGCCGGCGATGGTGTAGAGCGTGACCTGCTGGATCTCGTTGACGCCGTTGGTGTAGATCCCGCCATAGTCGGCAAGCGGCACGTTCTCGAACGAGACACGCTCGAGCGACCATTCGCCGTCACCGCCCATGCGCACCAGTTTCAGTGTCTGCACGTCGCGGTGGAAGCCGAGCAGCGTGTCGTAGCGCTGTTCGGGCTTGACGATCCGCAGCTGCGCCTCGGTCACCGGCCAGTCGGCTGCGGCCTGCCACGCGCCGTTCTTGAAGATGTCGCAATTGCCCGCGGAAAACACCAGCTCGGTCGCGCTGCCGTCCTCGCCGGTGAAATCGCGGACGATCGCATCGGTCTTGGCCCCGCTTTCGGTCCAGGCGCCGATGTCCCGGACGGTGACCGCGCCGGACGCGCCCGTCGTGGCGTCGACGGCGAAGCGGAATTTCTGCGCGCTTATCCCGCCATCACCCGGCGCACCCGATGCGAAGCGGCGGCCCCGCGCCACGGTGTCGATCTTCAGCGCCGCGCCGAACGCCTGCCAGGCCGCACCGGTCCAGTATTCGGCGATCAGGGCGGCGGGCGCCCCGGCCGTCGCCATCATGACGCCGGTTATGTCGAGGAAGTGGATCGTTTTGACGGCGCCGAAATCGATCTCGGCGAGCACGAAGCGCGCGCCGGCGGCCGCCGACGTGACGATGTCGGTGTTGTCGTCGAGCAGGTTGGCGGCGGTTCCCCCGTTCGGCAGCGTCAGCATGCCGGCGGTGATCGGTTCCTCTGTCAGCGCCCTTCGCGCGCGGCCGAAATCCGTGGTGCCGCCGGCGTCGGCGTAGCCGCCCTGCGGCAGCATCACGATCCGCTCGCCCGCCGACAGCGACCCGGCGACGAATTTGGTGTCGCGCCGCTCGATCGTCAGCGGCGCTAGGACGCCGTAGGTGTGGGCGGCCTGGAAGGTGGTGACGTTCGGCATGGCGTCAGCCCCAGCCGTAGCGCGCGTCGTCGGCGTCGTAGCCGTCGCGGATGTCGGTCAGCGGGTTGCGGCCGTCCGCCGGCTGTTTCGACGGGGCGGCCTGCGCATCGAGGTCGCAGGCCACCTTGAACTGGCCGCCGTCGCCCTGGAAGTCGGGGGGGCCGTAGGCGTCGCGCCGCAGCGTGTTGCGCAGGGTCCGGTCCTCGCGGATCTCGAGCGCGTATTCGGCTGCGCAGCACAGCGTCATCAGCTCGCGGAAATAGCCCGGCCAGTGAGGCACGGGCGGTTTTGCCTGGTATTCGGCAAAGCAGGTCTCGCTTGCCGTGTACACCTCGTTGCCGGAAAGCTGGAACCGGCTCAAGGGCCGGTTGTCGGTCGCGCTCTCGTAATAGGCGCGCGGCTGCGCAAGCCGCTGCGGCGGCAGCTGGAAGGCCTTCGACCAGCCGAGCGGCGGCGATGCGGTCAGCGCCGTGAGCGCTGTGAAGAAGATCGTGAAATGCCAGGGGTATTTGGAAAGCACGTCCTCGAGCACCGCGTCATAGGTCAAAACGACGCCGATGCCGGCCGGGCCGGGCGAGGCCTCGCTCTGGATCGGCAGGCAGCCGATGCGGGAAAGCGCGCGGTTGATGATCGTGATCTTGTCCATGCGGGCAACCTGGTGTTCGGGGTCCCCGCCAGCGAGCGAAGCGACGCTTAAGGGCGGGGTGGAAACTGCCCCGCCGGCGACGAGCCGCCGGCGAGGAGCTTAAGGGCGGGGCTGGTTAAAGCCCCAGTGCGTTCTTGATCGCCAGGATGTCGGCGGTGTTGCGGTCGGTGGCCCGCGCCAGCGAGGCGACCGCGTTCGCCACCTCCGCCTGGCTATAGGCGCCGCCGATCGCGGCGATCGTGTCGGACGCGACGCCGCCGGAATTGTCGGTAAGGTCGACGCCGGTCAGGACCACGGCCGCGCCGATGCCCTCCCGCTTGACCGTGACGTTGGTTCCGTCGTTTGTCGCCACCATGTATGTGCGGTAGAGCGGCGTGCCGTCGAGATCCATGCGGACGTCGATCAGCTCGCCGACCTGCAGCACGTCGGCAAGCGTGTTGAAGTGGCCGGCCGTCTCGACCGTCGCCGCGTCGTCGATGGTCGCATAGTCCCAGTCGCAAAGCTGCTTGATGTTGGCGCCCGAGCCGTAGGACACGCCCTCGCCCTTGCGCCTGATCTTTCCGTTTCCCAGGGTTCGCATGTGCGTTTTCCTCTGTTGGGTGTGATGTCGGGGCGGCGCGGACGCCGCCCGGTTCGATGGAGCGCCTTAGGCGGCGGGCAGGACGATGTCGGCCGGCACGTATTTGGCCTGCAGCTTGACGGTGCCCTCCGGCAGCAGCAACTTGGAGCCGATGCGCATGCGCATGTTGTGGGTCCAGCAGTCCTTCCGGTTGTCCCAGACCACATTGCCCGTCAGCTGGCGGACATAGCCGAAGCCGATCGCCGAGCGGTGCCACATCAGGCAGGTCGCCTGGGCGGCGATGTCCTGCTCACGCAGCGTCTTGTCGGACAGCGAGAAGATGTGGATGCCGTTCCAGGTCTTGGCGAGGTTGCCGGTGACGAACGGAAGGTTCGGCCCGACATAATCGGAATTGGCGATGCGCTTGTCGCCGATCAGCATCGCCCAGCTCACGCTGTCGACCGCGCAGAAGACGTTGCCGTCCTGCACCTCGACATCGTCCTGCATCAGCGCCTGCTTGCCCTTCACCAGCGTCTCGACCGACATCAGGCTGGCATAGGCGCCGACCGTTTTGGTCGCCGCGCGCAGCGCCCGCACGATCGTCTTGTCGTGCACCCGGCCGAGCGCCATGGCCGAGCGTTTCGCCACCGCCTGCTGGCGGTTGACGGTCATCTGGTCGAGATCGTCCTCGTACACCTCCTCGAAGGCGCGCGATTTCTTGGTGTCGACCGCGACCGTGGTGTCGTTCGGATTGGAGGGCTTGGCGATGTCGCCGCGCTTCACGTCCTCCTCCGCCTCGACGACGCCGAAGATCGGAAAATGCATTTTCTCGCCGGTGATCTTTTCCGGCGCGGTCGTGGTGTTGCGAAGCGCAAACCCGCCCGACTGGTATTCGTGCAGCGCGGTCGTTCGCCACTGCTGCACGTAATGATTGGGTGCCGTGTCTGACATGATCGTTTCCCGTGATTGAGGTTTTCAAGCCGGGGGCCGAGTGCCAGATGTTGCGCGGGCCTTTCGGTGTCGACGGGTGCCGCGCGCCGTCCGGGTCCATCCTCCGATAACGGGGCACGATAGAAGCGCCGGAACGCTGTTACCTTTTGGGGCGCAACTGGAGGCCTGCTGCCATGGCGGCAAGCAATGTCGCTGAAACGGTTGTCTGAAGAAGCGGGACTGGCCCTATATGTGGCGGGCGCTCTGCCTCGTCTCTCATGCGGGCTTTCTTTCTCGCGGCAGCCTTCTTCGCGGCTGGGCGGGCGTTCTTCCTTGGCAATTGTTCCTCCTAGGGCCTTGGAACTATGCCCTTAAGCGCCGTGCCATGCTTGTTGACCGCGCGGCGCCGGAGCTTAAGGGCGGGGCGCAAGGATCAGTCCGGGAAAGCGCGCTTGAACAGCTCGCGCGTCTCCTTGGCGAAATCCTCGTCGAATTTCTCCGACGTGCTGTTGTTGCGCGGATCGGCGACGCGCGCGTTGAGTTGCGACTGGGTGACGCCGGACGCCTGCCGCTCTCCGCCGGGGGTCACCGTCTTGACGACGCCGGATCCCATATAGCGCTCGAGGACGCGGACGCCCGGCTCGGACGTCGTCAGCAGCCGCAGCTCCTCCTTCATGGCGTCGTCGTAGCCCTGATCCTTGGTGAGCTGCTTCACCCAGTTGTCGGCCGTCGTCAGGCGCTGCGCGCCCTTGGTGCGCTTTTCCTCGGCCGAGCCCTGGAAGCCCTCCGGGGCCAGGCTTTCCAGCAGGGCGTTGTTGTCCTGCGGCTTGTCGATCAGTCCCTTCTCGGCGGCCGCCTCGAAGAATTTCGGGATTGCGGCGATCTGCTTTTGCGTGAACTCCGCCTCGTGGGCGATCTCGCGGAACAGCGAAACCGCCTTGTCGTCCTCGGCGATCGAGCTCTTGATGCTGTCCGGCCACTCGAAACTGTAGGCCTCGGGTTTTTCCGGCTTGCCCTCCGGCTTGTTCTTGGCGAGCTCGTCGCGCGCGCCCCTGTAGGCGCCCCAAACCTTGTCGATCGTCTCTTGATCGGACTGCCCCTTCAGGTGGTCGGGGATCCCGTCCGGCAAATGCAGGTCCGCGGCCGCGCCGTCGGCCCCGCCGATCGGGTCCGTCCTGCCGCCCTGCGTCGGGTCCTGCGACGAATTTTTTTGCTGGTTGCCGCCGGGGGTCTCCAGCGGCGGGGTGTCGGCGGCCGGGTCGAGGCCGTGATCGGTGTCCTGTTCGCTCATGTCATGCGTCCTGTGCTTGCGGGGATTGCGGCCGGTTATCCGCCTGGGCGATGGCCGCGAGAATGGCCCTGACGAAATTGCAGCGTGTCTGGTGCGCGATGCAAAGCGGCGTGATGGCCTCCATCGGAAGCTGCGCCTCCTCCGGATAGGCCTCGGCGCGCAGCGTCTGGTCGAGAAGCTGCTCGAGCACGCGCCGGCCGGCCGGCGTCGAGAAACAGTCACGGAAGTCGTTCGCCTTGCGCTTCATCGCCGCCTGCGACTGCCGCCGCTGCTCGGCGAGCGCCGCCGGCGCGCTGTCGATCGCGCCCCAGCCGGTTTCGTCGCCGCCGATCGCCCGGCTGAACGCGCCGAGAAGATCGTCGAGGGCCGGCTGGTCGATATCGGGTCCGTCGACGAAACGCTCCTCGTCGCCGGGATCGATGCCGTGATCGTTCGATTTGTCGATTGCTTCGGTCATGCGTGTCCTGTTCTCCGCTTGCCTAGGCCGCCGGCTGGGCCTGCGGCGGCGGTTGCTCCGGCTGCGCCGCCTGTTGCTGGCGGGCGATCATTTCGGCGATCATGTTCTGGATCTGCTTCTTCTCGGTTTCCGAGCGCATGAGCTTTTCCGGGATGCCGAGCTTGCGGCCGATATCGGTGAACACGTCCTCGATGCGCGCGGTCAGCATCATCATCTGCTGGCCGCCGAGGCCTGCGATGATCTGCAGCCATTCGACCAGGGACGAAACGTCCTGCGCCTGCTGCAGCTTGGCGATCGGCGAGACCACCTCGACCCGCGTGATCAGCTGGTCGATGTCGAGATCGATCTCGATCAGGTTTCGGCGGTGCAGGATGTCCATCAGCCGCTGCACCAGAGGCCGGATGATCTCGAGGATCAGCCGCGCATAGGCGCCCGACAGGTCCTGGCTCAAGCGCTTCATCCGCTCGACGATCTCGGTCGCCGAGCGCACCGCCCCGCTGTCAGGCGGCAGCGTGTCGTCGAGCATGACCGTTTTCACGTTCTCGCGCAGATCCTGTAGGATCAGGTTGGACACGTCGAAGCGGCCGGGAACGTCGAGCTTCTGCAGCGAGGCGCCCATGCTTCCGCCGGTCGCGGACACCTGCCACATCGCGCCCGGCACCATCTTCGCCGTCTTCGGGTTGAACACCCGGTCGTTGCGGTAGGCCCACAGGCCGAGAATGGCGAAGGCGGCCGCCTTGATCGTCAGCTCCGTGACCTTGTTCAGCGTCTTGGCGGTCGGCAGGCCCATCAGCCCCGGCCCGCGGCCCATCGCCTCGCCGGGCACCTTGTAGAAGCGCGGCGTCAGCCAGGGGCACGTCTTCTCGTCATGCGCGAAAATAGCCGCCTCGTCCTCCTGGTCGGCACACATCGCGGTGAATTCCCACTTGCGGGACTTGTGGTTGAACTCGCTCGCCTGGATGATTGCGACCATGTGGTCGGGCTTGTCGCGGATTATCGACTGCAGGCGGTCGGAAAACACCGGGTCCGGCCACAGCGTCGGCAGGTCGGACGCCCGGAATTCCTTTTTCCAGTAAACGCCGTTGACGCGGCCGGTGCCGTCCTCGCGCAGCGCGATCTCGGCCGCCGGAACGGACACGAAGCGGGCGATGTCGTGCTCGTCCTCGATGATCAGCATGGCGCCCGTTCCGGCGAAGAGATCGAGATACATCTCGCCGGACGCGACGGCGAAATCGGCCCCTTCCAGCACCGCGGCGATCTTCTTCGTGATCACCTCGAGCTCTTCCTCGATCGCCTTCTTGCGGTCGCCGTCGATATTCAGATACGGCCCGACCTTGAGCTCGAAGAACCGTTGAAACGCGGGCGTCACGTCCTGCTGCATCCGGCCAGCGAAACGGAACGCGGCCTTGGTCGCTGTGCTGTCGAAGATGCGGTCGACCTTGCCCGAGGTGCTGCCGGACTTTCCGCCGGACGGCGTGCGGTAGGGCAGCACGTATTCGTGCAGCTCGTCGACGCGCTGCTTCTGCGGCCGGCAATCCTCATAGGCGGAAGCGCAGGCCTTGGCGACGGCTTTCGTGTTGCGGGCGGGCTTGTCTGCAGGCACCTTCCGGTCAGCCTCCCAGCGCGGATTTCTTGCGGTCGTCGCGATAGGCGAGCGAACGCCGCAGGCTGGACGCGCGGGCGGCGAGCGCGACCTTCTGGTCGGCTTCGGCATCGGCCTTGCTGGCCTTCTCGTAGCGTTCCCGCTGCAGCGCCTTTTCGCCCGCGGACGGCCCCTCGGGGCGCTTGATGCCGAACAATGTCTCCATGTCGGTTCTCCCGTGCGGTGGAATTGGCGGGCAGGTTACGGGCGGCATTCGGCTGTTACCTTTTGCGTTTCGCCAAACAGCGGCGGCCGGTGCCAGGTCCGGATGTCGGTGGAGCGAAGCGTTTCCGCGGTCGGCTGGAAACCGACAAGCGTCGCCATCCGCCGCCCAGCGGCATGGCCGTCGCGGATCCTGCAGATCAGGTGATCCCAGGGCATGATCTCGGCGGTTCGCATCAGAATGGCGCGGATGACGGTGACGCCGGCACGGCCGCGCAGGTCGGCCGAGACGGTCAGCCAGGCCTCGTATGTGTCCGGACCGGCCGGCGCCAGGCCACAGACCGCCACCGGCTTGCCGTCGAGGCACACGGTCCAGGCCGGGAAATCGGAAATCTGCCGGCAAAGCAGGTTGAAGCGGCGCGCCCCGCAATGCGGACGCACCGCGGCCAGGTCCCCGATCGCCGCCGGCCGCCATTCGATCATGTCCGGAACACGTCGAAATCGGACGAGGCGACATGCGCGCTCCCCGAATTGCCGTCATCGTCATCGTCCTGCGGCCCCATCTTGTCGCCGCGGCCGCCCATCAGGTCGCCGCGCTCGATACCGGTCAGGCCGACCAGATCCATGACGCCGTATTGCAGCGCATCGTGCGGGTTGGAAAATTCGTTCTTCTCCGGGAGCGGGTCCGTGCGCTCCTCGTTGCCGCGACGCTTGCGGTAGCGGTAGGCCGAGTTGAAGCCCTTGCGCAGCTTCGGGCATTTCCGCCCGTCGATCAGCAGCGCCGGCACCTTCGGGCGGATCGAGTAGCGCAGGAGCTGGCGCACCCCGTCCTGGCGGGGGCCGAGCTCGTTGGTCTCTGAAGGAAAGATCGGGATGTTGAGGATCACGGAACCGGTCTCGAAGAAGCTCTTGTCGCCGGTCTCGCTGTCACCTCCGGAAAATCCTGCGAGGTCGCCGGTCGCGCGCTCGATCCGGTATCCGCGGAATTCCGTCTGCAGGATCATCTTGCAGTTGCGGAAGAAGCCCGAAGGGCCGATCCGGCCGGGGCAGTATTCGCGAAGAACGCGCAGCTGCCCCTCCGGCGTGTACTGCTTCACCAGCATCGCCGGTCCCGTGACGCCCTGGTCGAAGCTCAAGCGCAGCGGCAGGCCGGGGATCGGGTCGAATCCGTCATGCTCGCAATGGACGTCGTCGTCATATTCGGGATAGACCGGCTCGCCCTCGCGGGAATAACCCCATTGGCCGTCGATCATGCGGCGCACCCACCATGGCCTGTGCGCGTTCGTTTCCGCCAAATCTATGTATTCCTGCCGGGTAACGCCGATGCGGTTCTCGCCGTTTGGCCCCCTGCCGGACGGCTGGCGATACAGCTTGTGGTTTTTCGGCTTTTCCTCCTCGAACACGCGATAGACCCAGTTTTCCGGGTCCGGCGGATTGAGGTCTAGCGTGATGCCCGTGTAGTAGTCGGTAACGCCGCCGAAAAATGCTTTCGGCGGATAGCGACGAAGCTGCGACCGTCCGACCAGATAGGTCAGGACGTCGCCCGATTGCTGGTCGGCCTCGCCCATGTTGCCGGTGGTGAACTCGATGCCGCGAAGCGCCGCGTCGACGTCGGCATCCTGGATCGCCTGGAACACCATCTCGAAGAACAGGTTTCCGCCGTCCGGCATCTCGAAAACCAGCGTGTGGGTTGCCTTGCGGTTTTCCCCGCCCGACCAGTCGCCGACATCCGGGCCGAACCACCGCCACCAGGAGCGGATCGTAGATCCCCAAAGATTGGCGTAGGTGTCGCGGATCTCGAGGTGGCGGTGCAGCCGGTGCCCGGCATATTTGCCGGACGTGCATTTCGGTATCTGCCGGCCGCACACGAGCTTGTCGAAGAAGTTGACGTTGGTCTTTCCGGAGCCGACCGGTCCCATCAGCCCGCGAACGCTGTTCGTCCGGTCGAGCATGAAGTTGCGCGCCACCGGGCCGGGCGGCGTATAGCCGTTGATATCGATCTTCTCGAGCTGCAGCTTCTTGTAGAGCGCGATGACCTGGGCGGTTGTATCGGCGGTCATGGCTCGCCCCTTCGATGAACGAAGTCGAGACATTTCTCGAAGCGCCGCGCCGACGCGCCGACCCAGCCGATGCGGACAAAACCGAATGGCAAGTGGATCTCGACATTCGGATCGCGCAGGCTGGCGTGGAAGCCGAACGAGATCGCCCACCAGCCGACGAACCAGAAATAGCACTGGAAGCGGTCGATCGGATCCCAGCCGAAGCAGCGCCGGCGCGTGAATTCGCGTTCGATGGAAGGATCGAGCTTGCTCATCGCCTCTCTCCCCCCGACCCCCGGCCCACCGAGTTTGGTTTCCCGCACATACCCAAACCGGGACCTTCCGTTTTGAAGCCCGAAAATCGCACGGGCTTGCCCCTATCTCTGCGCGAAACCCGAATTCGGGGAATGGCCCGGCCTGCGCGGCCATGCGCGAGGCGGGTGGGGTGGCCGGACGGATCGCGCTTCTCCTGCCGTTTCAGCGGGCCGGCCATGTGGTCGGCCTGCTGAAACTCTATCAGCGGGCCGAAAGGCGATTTTGCCAATGATTTCATCTACTTGCCCTCATCGTGAGACGGCGCGCCGTGAGACGGCCCGGCGTCGTCGTCGCTAAGTGGTTGATTTTCCTCGGTTTCGGAATAGGCGATCTTCACGCCTTCGAGCAGCTTGCCGAACGCCTGGTCGATGTTCTCGCCGGTCTCGACCGGCGCGCCCAGGTTGATGAACAGCGCCCCGGCGTTCGCCCCCGGCAGCTCGATCGCGGTCGGCAGCTTCTGCGCCACGTAGGGCGCCAGATCGTTCATGACCTTGCGGTGATACTCGGCCGCCTCGATCTTCTTGCACCCCAGCGTCCGGGCGATCACGTCGATCGGCGTGGCGACGATCTCGGCCATCGCCAGGATTGGATGCCGCCCGGTCGCCTCGATCAGCTTCACCAGCTCTTTGGTCGACTTGCCGAGCGAGCCCTTCGGCCGGCCCGGCCCGGTGCGCGTCGTCTGGCCGTCCGGCGTCTTGATCTCGCCGAACACGCTGGATCCGGCGAACAGCTCGTTCTGGATCGGCGCGTCCGCCTCGCCGCGCAGCTCATCGGCCAGCTCGCCCGCCTTGCCGTCGAGATCGAGCGCCTTGCCGACGCCGGTCTGCTTCTCACCGGCCATATTCACCCCCTTTTTTATTCAAGTGGCTGAAATCGCGACGTTTTTTCGCGGTCTGGAACAATGGAACAAGCGCCGTTCCAAGGAAACCAAGGGATAACCCTTTGATATCTCTCTGATATTCAGAATGTGGAACAATGGAACAATGGAACACGCAATCCTTCATGCGCGCGCGCGTAGGCGAGGCATCAACGTTCCAGCGTTCCATTGTTCCACATCTCGATTGCTGCATTGTTTTCAACGGCTTGCGCCATCGGCATATTGGAACGGGGCATGTTCCGCCGTTCCACCCCTGCCCGCTTGCCTCCCGAAAACCCGCGCGGTCAGTTTTCTGCAAACTATGGGTCGGGGTCGGGGCTGTTACCATTTGCCGCGCGATCCGGGTCGGGGCAGGACGCACCGCGTTCATTCCTCGATCTCCTCGGCCTTCACCAGAATTTCGCCAAGGATGAATGCCGTGCCGCGCTTCTTGATGCCGTCGATCCGCGCCGACGCATCGCGCCAGATATCCTCCGGCGCGCTCTGCAGGGCGTATTTCCAGCTCCCGGCCGACAGTTCGCCGGCCCACTTGCTGTCACGCATCAGGGCGTGCAGCAGCGGGTGCTGGTCGGGCACGAAAAGCTCGAAATGCTTGGAGCCGGCGCGCGGCTTCATCAGCGAAAGGCCGGTCTGCTCGAGGAGGCGGCGGGCCTCGTCGTAGCGGATCGGATCGGCATCGCCGCGAAGCCGCGAATTGGGGTCGTCGCGTTCCCAGAACTCGGTTATCACCTCGCCGACCGTGTGCCGCGTTCCGCCCTTCCAGGCCTCGATGCGCTGCGACAGGACGTGGTTGAGGCACAACCGCCAGTTCTCGCTGGCGTCGTCGTGCTCGAACATCTGCGCCGCCTGGAAGTGCTCGCGCCAGGCCTCGCGGTCGTCGGCGGCCGGGCCGATCAGCAGGTTCAGCGCCTCGGCGTCGTAGCCGATCGCCAGGTCGGCCGCCGCCATCAGCGTTCCGAACGTGTCCTGCCCCCGGCCGTCATGGCCGCATGACGCCAGGAACTCGCGCCAGTTCGCATAAGTCTGCGGCCAGCGGTGCCACTCCTCGCGAAGCCGCGTGATCAGCTGCCGGCCGATTTCCCGCAATTCGGGGTCGGGGATGATCGGCCGGACCGCGCCGTCCCGGTGCGGCCGCAAGCGCAGCAGTGCCAGGCGCGACAGGTCCTGCGGGTCGAGCGGCGGCGTGTTGATCGAGGAGAACAGGTAGCTTGAGCGGCCGAAGAACTTGGTGCCCTTGTGGTTGTCGCCGCCGCGCATCATCGGCGCGCCGGTGCACGACAGCCGGGCGAGCTCGATCACGGCCTTCATCTTGCGGGTGTCGGCCTTGCCCTCGAATTCGTCGATCGCCACCGGCAGGCTGTCGAAGCCGAGCTCCTGATAGATGCCGGCCGCCGTGGTGTCGCCGGTCTGGACGATCCCGTCGCCGAAAAGGGCCTTGGCATCGCGCTGCAGCGTCGACTTGCCGGTGCCCTTGTCGCCGAGGATGAAGCATTCCGGCCGCCACTCGAGCGCGCCGCCGATCATGGCCGAGGCGATCCAGCCGAGAAGCAGCACCGGGTCGAGCCCCGGCCGCACCCAGTTCCACGCCTGGAAGTGTGGCAGCAGGCGGCGCGCAGGCCCCGGCTTGTCGCGGATCGCCTGCGGCCAGGGCCGGTTGATCGGCGGGCGGGTCGGATAGACCGCGCCCTCGAACTCGCCGAGCGGTTCCTCGCCGCGCGCGGTGATCAGCCGGTCGCCGCAATGCAGCACCAGGTCGCCCTTGCGATCGGTCCAGAAGCCGCGCCCGCGAACCTTGTTGGCCGGCGACCAGGCGCCCTTTTTCGCGCAGGCCGCCATCAGGCATTCGCGCACCTTCTCGGCGCGCCATCCGGTCACCGCGCCGTCGGCGTTCTTCTTCGGAAACGCCCAGTAGAGCCACCAGTGCCGGCCCATGAACAGCGCGTTCAGCGGTCCCTGGCCGAACTCGCCCTCCTTGAGGACGCGCAGCTGCCCGATCGTGTCGAGGAAGAAGAACATGCCGTTGTCCGTGCCGAGCGGCATCACCGGGCAGTCGGGCGGCAGGCCGAATTCGTCCGGCTCCCAGCGCCCGGGATCCCTGCCGTCGAGCTTCTGGCCCGGCGGCGGGTCGTTGACCTGGTCGAACGGGCTGGACTCGCTCTCGGCGTCCATGACCGCGGCGCGCACGCGGTCGCGGCCCGCGCCCGGGCCGCCCGCCGCAGCGAGCGCCTTCTGCGATTTCAGCGGCCGGGCCGTGGCGAAGGGGTCGAACGCCCCCTCGCCCTGGCCGTCGCCGGGCGTTTCCTTGGCCATGGATCGGATTTACGCTTTACTTGGTTGCGGCTTTTTTCGACTTAGCCCGTGCTTTGGCAGCCGGTTTTTTGACTTCAGGCTTTTCTTGCGGCTTGTTTTCCGGGCTGTCCTGCCGATCCCCATGGCCGCTCTTAGGCGAAGATGCGGCGGCGGGTTTTTCAGCGCCGGCCTTGCCGTCAGCGCCTTGATCCTGCTCGGCAGCATCGCCGGCCGGTTTTTCATCCCCGGGGTCCTTCGGTACTCCGGGATCTTTCGCTGCGGCCGCGCCGGCCCCAGAATGCTGATCAGGCTCGGCATCGGATTTCTCCATGATGAAGGGCGCCGCGACCCGTGCGGCGATGAGCTGTATGTTCGCGGCCTCGATCAGGCTGCATCCGAGCAGTTTGTGCGCCAGGTCATCCGTCGGGGTCGCAATGATCTTCGCCAGGTACTCGAGCGGCCCGTCATCATCATCGAGCAGGGCCGCAAGGATCTCCATCGATGCGTCCAGGGCGACCGGCTCGCCGTCGATCGACGGCAGCGGCGCGGCGTTCTCGTCGAGATACGGGTCGAGCAGCTTCACCATGCCGGCATAGATCTCGAAGAACCGCCGCGCGGGCGGCGGCGCTTCGGCGAGCGACGTCCAGGGGAAGCGCCTGCCGGCGATCTCGCTGAACTTGCGCGCCACGGTTTCGGCCGGCGGGAACTGCCGGGCGCGGCAATAGGCAAGCAGTTCCTCGGGGGCGGGCTCGCCGGTTTGCCGGTCGAACTCGGCCACATGGGCCGCGACGCGGTCGGCGAGCGAATGGATGTCTCGGGATCTCATACGGGTTCTCCTTTCAAGAGGTCGTTCATGTCCTTGCCGATCGTCGAGCGCGCGATCGCGACGGGCCTGCCGTGGGCCTTCAGGGCGGCCACGGCTCTCCCCAGGGCTGCCGAGGCCTGCTTGTTGTGCCAGTCATTGTCGGCGGCGACGATCACGCGCGAAACGCACGGCAACACCGGGACATGGGCGATGTTGCCGAGCGTGCCTGCCGCCCAGACGCGGTGGTCCGGGCAGGAGATTGCGATGGAAAGTGCGTCCTCGATGCCTTCGGTGACGACGAGCGGGCCGGCGCGGCCCTGCCGCGCGGCTTCCTCGGGCGTCAGGTCGCCCTCGCCTTTCGAGATGCGGATCACCGCGCCGACCGGCGACGGCCAGATCTTGCGCGCCTTGTTGCGCTCGGGGTCGGGGAACGCCGCCTTGCCGCTTCCGTCCGGCGAAAGCCAGGTGCGGTGGATCGCCTGGTGGCGGCCGTTCGCGCCGGTCATCAGCGTCACCATGCAGGGCCGGTGCGTCCGGCCCCTGCCCTCCGCCAGGACGTAGGGCTCGCTGGCGGAAAAGCGGATCGCGCCCGGCAGCGGCCGGCCGGCGTCGATCAGCCAGCGCTTCAGGTCGAGCCCGCGGCTTTGCAGATACGTCTCGAGCAGCGAGCCGGGAAAGGTGTCCGGCGTGAGTTTTACGCATTTCAGCCACAGCGAGAACGCCCGCCCGGACTGTTTTGCCAGTTCCTCGGCCTCGCTCGCCTCGCGCTCGGCGCGCTGCTTCTCGCGCTGGCGCTCGACCGCGCGGCGGGCGGCGTCCGACATCGGCTTTTGCGGCCCGCTTTTCCAGCCGAGCCACCGCACGCACCAGTCGCGCGTCGCCCGGTAGTCCGGCAGCTGGCCGAGATACTGCACCAGGTTGATGACATCGCCGGTGTCGCCGGTCGCCTCGTCCTTCCACACGCCCGGATTGCGTTTCAGCAGGATCCAGAACGATCCGGCGTGGCGGTCGTCGCGCAGCGGGTTGCGGCCGATCCAGTAGCCGCCATTGCGGTGGCCGTCCGGCAGCAGCTCGCGCGCCAGCGCCTCGATGCGGTCCTGCAGGGCCTCCTTGATGTCGGCGAAATCGGACGGGCGGTTCAAAGCGTCGCCTCTGGGCACGAAAGCACCCGCTCCATCGTGCCGAGCAGGCGGTCGATCTCCGGGCAGTCGCGGCGGTCCTCGACGGCGTGGCAGATCGCGTGGATGCGCCGGCGCGGGCGGCCGAGCGCCAGCGCCAGGTAGTATTGGCGCGTGTCGAACACGGTGACCGCCAGATAGATCGCCGCGGACTGGGCGAAGGCGAGCCCGGCGATCCGCGGCTTGCCCGGCCGGCGCGCCTCGAGGATCCGGTCGAGCGGGTATCCGGAGAAGCGTGCGACCGTCTGCGCGGCTGTGCGCCATGCCGCCTCCGCGGCGGCGACCTGCATGCGCCGGCGGCGTCCCGGCACGCGCGGGCCGTAATGCTGGCCGGGCCGTATCGCCTCGGTTCTGCGCCGGTGCCGGGATGTCGTTCGCGCCATGAGACTTTTCTGCAGTCCGGTTAAAAGGGCCGGGCGCACGCGAGACTGGCTCGCCCGGCAGTTGGACGGGAGGTACGCAAATTACGCTTTACTGACTGGAACGATGGCGACGGATCCCGCCGCGATGCAGAGCCGCACCTGCGCGGCCCGCAGCTGCATGGCGATCTCCGGGTCGCAATTGCCGAAGGCGTCGCGCCGAGCCGCGAGCGCCGCCAGGATCGCGTCGAGATAGGCCTCGCCCTCCGCCATGGCGAGCGCGACGCACACTTTGCGGTACTGGCCCTGGAAGCGCTCGAGCACGGCCCAGGGCGTCGCCAGCATCAGCGCCGCGCGGACGGCATCGTCCTCGGCATGCAGGAACTGGTGAACGATCGGCTGGCTGACCGGATGGGATGTCATCTTTCGGATACGCCCTCATCTGACGCCGTGAGTTGAAGCAGGTACGGGAACCCGATCTCGCGCGACTTCCTGTCGAAGGTTGGAGGTACGATCTCGGCCAGTTCGAGCCCCATCCGCTGCGCAAGCAGGTCCAGATAGATGAACGTATCGGCAATCTCGGCGGCGAGTTTCGCCCGCAACTCGGCTTCCGTCTCGCGGTTGCCAACAACGCCGTCTCTCACGCGGTTCAGCTTCTTGGCTACATTGGCCGCCTCGCCGAGTTCCCCGACTGTCGCGGTGAACCAGTCGGAGAGCGTCCAGCTTTCCAGCTTATGATTGAACCCTTTCGAGTGCTCACACCGGAGCCGGTTGAGACCTGAAAACGCTTTGAAGGTTAGGTCGTTCACGCCGCGGCCTCCTTCATGTCGTCGGGGATCGGCACCACATAGAACGGGTCGATGCCGCGACCTCGGCTCTCGACGATGATGTAGCCCTTGCGTTCCAGCTCGCCGAGCAGCCAGGCGAGGCTGCCGCGGGCAACGCCGGCTTTCTCGGCCAGGCGGCCGCCGCCGAGTTGAAACCTCTCGCCATGCCGCAAGGCGCAGAGCTGCAGGTGATCGAGCACCCTTTGCTGCATTTCCGGCAGATCGTCCTTCTTCTCCGAAAGCTTGGGCGCTTCCCGCTTCGCGGGAGCCGCCGCTTCAGGATCGGGCGTGTCTGGCGGCCTGCTCGGCGTCGCTTCCGGCGCTGGGGTCGGCCGGTCCGGCTCGGTTTCGGTGGGGCGATCTTCGTCAATCCGTTTGAGCGCTTCCCGCACGTCCTTCATCTGCTCGCTGGTCGGTCGCTCCTCCTCGGCGATTTCCCGGTCCCACCAGAGACTGCTGTCTCCTGTCTCGATGCCCACGAGCTCCTCGCCCAGCGCCTCGGCGAGAAAGGTGACGAGATCGGCAAAATTCGTCGCGCCGGCGATCTCCTCGCCACCGGTTTCGAGGATGTAACCTCGCCGCAGCCGCTTGACCTTGATCTGTTTCGTGTCGCTCACATTCCTCTCCTTCTTGCTTCGGCGAAATCCTCGACGGTCGCGGGCCTTGCGCCCGGCCCGCCGGTCACCAGCACCTGCCGGAAGCCGGCCCGGCTTGACGGATGCAGCGAGACGAGCTCGATCTTCGCCCCCTTCAGGCCAGCGAGCGCCGCTTCCCGGTTGATCTGCGCGACGATGTCGGCCGCCAGCGCCGCGCGCTTCTCCGGCGCGGCGTCGTCGGCGACCTGGTCGCAAAGGGCGAAGGCGATCATCGCGCGCCCTCGCCTTCGGCATGCGGCTGCAGGCCGGTCAGGTGCTCCAGCAGAAGCGCCTCGCGGTTGAGCAGCGCCCGCTGCAGCTTCAGGTGGGTGCGCCGGTTGGGGTCCGCGCCGGCGCGGATCCGGCTCGCCGTGGAATTGTGCACCCCGGCGTCGCGGGAAAGTTCGGCCATGCTGACATTGATACGGCCGGCGCGCTCGAACAGGTCGTCGATCGGCATCAGCGTTTCGTGGCGGTCCATTGGCTTCCCCGCTATTGTGTGCATTAATGCAACGTCGATCTGATTTGGTGCAGTCTTGTCAAGTGTAGAGTTTCCCCTCGTGCCTGATTATTCCCATGTGTTTTTCTGCCCTCCTGCATTGACCAGGAGGGCACAGGCGATGGCGGGGCAGCCGCTCACCACGAGGACGGACGATCTGAAGGACGCGCACCGCCAGTGGCTGCGCAGGATCCAGGGCGATCTCGGCCTGTCGCTGTCGGCGATCGCCAAGGGCGCCGGCGTTTCGTCGTCGACGCTGTCGCGCTTTATGAACGACGCCAACCATCCGCACGCCCTGTCGGCGACGACGATCAGCCGCATCATCGATGCCTATGGCGTCGACGGTCCGCCGATGTCGGCCGGCGCGCTCAATGTCACCGGCTACCGCCAGGCCGTCTGGAACGTCGTCCACGCGCTGCACGAGGCCGGCGCGCTGCAGTCCGGCGACGCGAGGATGACTGCCGACGCCGTCGTCGATCTCGCCGACTGGCTGACCGACGAGGACCACTCAAGCGCCGAGGAAAACGCCGCGATCATCTCCTTTCAGGCCGAGCGGCTGAAGCGAAATGCCTGAACGCGCCCGTTTCACATGAAGCAGTTTACAGCGCGTTGATGATTTTTCGCATGACGCTGTTGCATTAAATCACATTTGCTGAAATGCTCCCTTCTGCAAATCGCATCTGATTTGCGGAAAAAACGGAGCGTTTGCGCAATGGAACATATCGAAAACCGGCTGGTGATGACGGCGCGTGAAGTCGCCGCCGCGCTCGGCTGGAAAACCGAGAATTCATTCCGCCAGCACCGCCTCGATCTCGAGGCGCACGGCTTTCCGGCCAAGCTGCCGGGCATCAATGGCTGGTCGCGCGCCGCGGTCGAGCGCTGGGTCGCCACCAATGGCGAGACATGGCTGCCGGCGGACCTCGTCCTCGAGGAGGGCCCGGCATGACCGCCCGCCGCGCCGTCGCGCCGCCGCCGGTCGACGCCGGCGACCTGGTCGATCCCTCCCTCCTGACGCGCACCGAAAAGGATGCGCTGCGCAAGGCCGGCATGTGGCGCCTGTCGCGCCGCCGCGGCGGCTACGGGCTGATCGGCGAGCGCTGGACGGTGACGCTGGCGACCGTGCGCGTCCTCAAGCGCCTCGGCCTGGTACGCTCCGTCATCGGCTCCGGCCGCAACACGCTGCTGATCACCGGCTCGGGAAAGATGACGCTGGCGATCATGGACGCCCGCGCCCGGCGCGCACGCCCGGCCAGGGAGGCGGCCAATGGCTGACCCCCTGACGCCCAACTCCTCCCGGAGTGAACTGCGAGCGTGCTGGCGGAGTCTTTCGCCGCCAATGCGCAAGGCCCTCGATGCCGCCGCCGATGCACCGCTCCGCCGCCGCAGGCACTGGTGGTTCGCAAACAACAGCGGCGGCGGCTTTGCCACCGACACGATCGAAAGCCTTCGGCGGCAGGGCCTGCTGGCCGTTGAGGGTCTTCACAAGCCGCCGGGGATCGCCCGGATCTCGGATCTCGGAACGGCGGTATTTCGAAGCGTTGGTGAGGGCATCGAATGAGCGATCCCAACGCATGGGCGGATGCCGCCCTCGTCCTCGCATTTGCCGTCTGTTTCGCGGTCGCCGCCTTCGTCCTCATCGGCGACGGCCGCACCGCCCGGCGCGACCGGCAATGGTTTTCCGTCACCAGCAAAAGGAGCATGACCCATCATGAACATGGTGCAAACGACAATACCCGGCGGCGGCCATGACGCCCTCCTCGAGGAAGCGGTCGGCGCGGCGATCGAGGCCGAGTTCGGCGGGCAGGCGGAAGCGGAGAACCGCCGCTTCGTCGAGACCATGCTCGCCGATCTCGCCGCGGCCGACAACGCCGTCGCCGCCCATGAGGCCGAGATCGCCCGGCGCCAGACGGAGATCGCGTTCCTCAAGACGCGCTGCACGGCGCTGGAGGCTTCCCTCGACGCGATGTCGGTCGGAATGGAGCCGTCGAAGCCGGTGCCCGACGCCGAACCTGTGGCGCTCGATCTTGATCCTGCGCCAAGCGTCCCGCCGAGGATCCCGCCGCGCCGCGTAGCCTGACGGGCAAGGCGCATCTGAATTGCGAGACGCGCGGCGGCGTTGCCTTTCTCCGCCGGCCGCGCGCAGGACCCGACCGGGGAGGCGGACTCTCGCGAACCTCCCCATTTCATCATCAAAGGAGAACGCCATGATTATCTACAATGTGCGAAGGCGCTTTCTCGCCAAGAAAGAGGATGCGGAAACCTACCGGAAGGCAGAGCGTTTGCGTCCGGCCTTTACGCTTAAAATCGAGGTCGGCTCGCGCGATGATCTCGCCGCACTGCTGAACGCACTCTGCAATCCGCCTGCCGGCGCCGGAGCTGATTTCCCAGCCGACGAAGCGCTGATCGATAGAGCGCAAGTGCCGGGTCCGACCAGTATTCCGGCGTGCGTTCCGGACTTCCTGCTGACCGACGAGCAGAGGCGTCAAC
Source organism: Oricola cellulosilytica (assembly GCF_019966575.1). GTDB lineage: Bacteria > Pseudomonadota > Alphaproteobacteria > Rhizobiales > Rhizobiaceae > Oricola > Oricola cellulosilytica. Next base: position 128,995 of record NZ_JAINFK010000004.1, read on the forward strand.
GCAATGCGGAAAGGCGCACCGCATGAGACGGATAGGCACCGGCACCGCCAGCCTCAACAACTGGACGCCGAAGCGGGCGCATTCCTTTTCAATGCGCCGTGTCCTCAAGATCGAAGGTCTGCTGCAGGAAATCGGCTATTGCTACGGCGACGTCGACAACACCGTCGTCATGGAGTGCGACGACGTTTTAAACCACCTCTCGGCAATCAAGGAAGCGCTGGACGAAAGTCTCGCCGAAGGGAAAATGCTATGACTGCCGACCAGAAGTCGAAGATCATGGCGGCCGCCGCCCAGTTCGCAGCCGCCTGTCAGGACTGCATCGAGTTCGTGCGCGATCCCGACGGCCTGATGGGCTCCAGCCTCCCGGAAGGCGACACGCTCGCCTGCGCCATGGACGGCTTGCGCCTTCTTCTCGCGGCCGGGGAGGATGACGCGCCCCTGCGCGAACTGCTCGAAAAGCGGCTGCAGCTGTGACACCCCGCCCGGCCTTCCCCTCCCGGCCGGGTATCGTGGCCGCCGGCGCCGGACCCGCGCCGGCGGCCGCCTTTGACAAACCGCAAGCGCTGACCGCATTCTGACAGGAGACAGGACATGCACACGGGACACGCCGCCTTCGCCAGCAACGAGCCGCAGGCGAGGCGCTTAAGGGCGAAGGCCACCACAATGGGAACCATCACGATCCGCATTCCGCTGGTCACCTGGCGCGACGGCCGGCCGCGCTTCTTCGCCTCGGCCGCGCAGCGCCGGCTCGGCTTTGCCGGCGAGGATCTGCGCCACGGCGGGGACGGTCCGTGGTTCACGGTCGAGGAATGCCGCGCCTGGTCGGAAGCCAAACAGGCCGATATCGCGGCCGCGCGTTCTGCGGCGGCAGCGACGAAGCCGCATGGCGAGGAGCTTACGGCCGCCGCCTTCGGGAAACGCCGGCGGGTACAGCCGGCGAGAAGCTTAAGGGCGAACCCCACTCGATTGACCACGCTCTCCCAGCTGGTCGAGGGATTTCTCGACCGCGATCCGCGCAACAAGGGCCGGGAAATCGTCGAGGGGCGCAAACGCCGCAAGCCCCGTGCCGCCGACACGGTCCGGTTCTACCGCAGCTGCGCGGCCGCACTCGCCGAGACCGAGGCCGATCATGGCTGGCACCGTCCCGCCGCGGCGCTGGCGCCGGCCGATCTCGGCAAGGCGATCGAGCGCGTCGAGATCGCCCGCGGCCTGTCGACGGCGCGCGGCGTCCGGGCAATGCTGTCGCAGGCCTTCGCCTGGGCGGTCCGCGAGGGGCTTGCCCGCGCCAATCCGGTGGCGCTGATCGAGGACCGGCTTCCGGTTCCCGAAGAAAGGGTGCGCGTCGGCACGGTCGCCGAGATGCTGGCGCTGACCGCCGCCGCCGATGCGCTCGGCCGGCCCGAAGCCGCCGACTGCATCTGGCTCGCCCTGTTCTCGGCCCAGCGCCAGAAGGACCGCCTCGCCCTCGAGGAGCGCCAGTTCGGCGCGGACGGCATCCTCTGGCAGCAGTCCAAGACCGGCGAGCGGCTGCTCATTCCGCAGGCGCGCATCGTCCGCGAACGGTTTGCCGCGGCAAGAGAACGCCGCAAGGGCTGGAAGGTCGTGCCGACCCGCGTCATCGTCGACGAGCGGGCGCAACGGCCGTTCAAGGCCGACTGGTGGCGCAAGGTGTTCCGCGAAGTGCGCGACCATGCGGCGGCCTCGATGCCGTCGCTCTCCGACTTTCGCGATCAGGATCTGCGCGACACGGCGCTGTCCTGGGCGGACTATGCCGGCTGCGACTATGCCGAGATCGGCAATCTCTCCGGCCACCGCTTCGCCCGCGAGACGCAGATCCTGCGCCATTACGTGACGAAGTTCGATCCGGCCAGGGCCGCCCGCGCGGTGGCGAAAACCGAGGCGTGGTTCGACCGGCAGGTCGAGGCGGAGAAGGAGAAGGCGCTGTGAACGGATACGACAGGGACAAGGGCATCAAGGCGGAAGGCCAGCACGCCGCGATCTGGCACGCCGAAAGGGACGGCCGGCACTCGATCGGCTACACGCTGCCACTGCAGGAAGCCGTCACTCGGCAGCTTGCAGCGCACCTCGCGGCCGATCAGGACAGGCAGGTGCACCGGGCGCTGATCGAACTCGGCTGGACAGCGCCGGTCGACGGCATCGCCGACGATCTGAAATCCGCTGGCATTGCCTTCGTCCGGCATTATATCGACGATCATGGCGATCTGGTCTCGGAGCGTTTGGCGCCGGAGACCGTCCGACTGAAAGGGAACAAGGCGCTGTGAACTGGCAGCGGATCGGCGCGCATGATTATGCCGTGCCCGGCATCGGCCGCGTCTATCGCCACGACGGCGGACCGCAGGACGGGAAATGGTTCTGGTCCTGCCTGCTCTACAATCCGCCCGGCAGCGGCGTGGCGACGCACGGCGTCGCGCCGGCGCGGGACCAGGCGATGGCCGCCGTGCGCCGAGCCCATGACGCCCTGCAGCCGGCCGGCGGCGAAATGCCCCAACGGAACTGACAAAATTTCAGGGGCTGACAAGCCCGCCATGCGCACTAGCGTTATGATCGGGACCATGGGGAATGTCCGGAGAAAAACCGTGAGCGTTTCCGATAAATCCGAAATGCACATTGCCGAAGCCGTCGCCCTGCTGACCCTCCTGCGCAACGTCGCCGAGGAGGCCGACGAAACCCGCTGGCTCGAACTGCGGGAAACCATGATCAGCTCCCTCTGGACCACGCTCGACAGCCTGAACGAGGCGATCGACGAGCTGCCGTGAGCGGTCGTCAGCGGCTCAACAGCATCAGCGTGTAATCCGGCCGCACGCCGGCCCGGGTCATGCAGATCTTGACGAACTCCGGGCGGTACGCGTCGCAGGCGATTGTAGCCCGCGGGCATTCGCGGCGCGCCAGTTGCCCGCAATAGCTGTAGATGGCCGCCGCCTTCTGCCCGTCCGTCATGCCGGGCGTCACCTCTAACTTCGGCTCTTCGGCTGGCGGCGGCGCCGCGTCGACACAGCCAGAGAGCGCCAGCGGCAGGAGGATATTAACAAATTTGCGCATCGCATGCATCTTAACGGTGATCCTCGCGCTTGTGGAGTCCGGTTTCCAAAGCCGGAAATCTATGGCGGCCAACGTGCCAGCCCGCTGATTATCGTGAGACGGAGCGTGAGACGTGAGACGGTCTCACGGCGTCTCACGTTCCCCTTTGGTTCCGCTTAACGGATCTACTCAAGAGCCTGATCATATTCAGAAATCCCTGGTGGGTGAGCAGGGACTCGAACCCTGGACCCGCTGATTAAGAGTCAGCTGCTCTACCATCTGAGCTACACACCCGCCGGATGCGGCTATCTAGTCGCCTGAAATCCGGATGTAAAGTGTGTCACGCATACAGTGTGCCTTCAGCAACCTTAACCGCCGCCCCCCCGATGCGGGCAGATCGGATCTCACCGCCAGCCGCCTCGATCTCCAGCCGCATAAAGGACGGCCGGCCCATCTCGATCCCTTGCTCGATCGGCAGTGCAACCGGTCCGTCGGAAAGGCCATCAAAATGGCTGATGGCGCCGGCCAACGCCGCCACCGCCGAGCCGGTGGCGGGATCCTCTGGAATACCGTGGTGCGGCGCAAACATGCGCGCGTGGAAGGCACATTCGTGGTGCACCGTCTCGCGGCAATAGACATAAGGACAGTCGATCTTTAGCGGGTCGGTCTCTTCGAACAGCGCCGTCCATCGTTGCGCGTTCATTTGTGCGCGGGCCGCGGCATCGAGCCCGCGAACGGGCACGCAGAAATAGGGCTTTCCGGCGGTCCAGGCACTGATCGTATGATTTTCGAAACCGATGTCCTGCGGATTAAGCCGCAACGCCTCGGCGACGGCAGCTGGGTCGAGTTCGCAAGGATGGGGTTCGGGCAGGCGCGGCAGATCGAATTCGGCATAACCGGACTCGCCTTCAGTGCGTACTGCGCAGCGAATGTTGCCGATCGTTTCCCTGAGGATGATGATCTGATCGAGCGCATCGCCAATGCCGTTGCGTTCAGCAAGGGCGACTGCGGTGCCGACAGTCGGGTGGCCTGCGAACGGAAGTTCTCCGCCCGGCATGAATATGCGGATCCGCGCGGTCTGCGCTTCCTGTTCCGGCGGCTGAACGAACACAGTCTCCGAAAGGTTGAACTCTCTGGCGATCGCCTGCATGGCGTCAGTCTCCAGCCCTTCGGCGTCGAACACGATGGCCAGCGGATTGCCGGCCAGCGCCCGCTCCGTGAAGACGTCGTAAACCGCATAGCTTCGTTGCATGATGTCTCCTTTGCGCTGTAATCCTGCTAGGGGAAAATACTCCGATCCGCCAGTGCCGAAGAACCGCCCATGCCCCGATCCCGAACCGCCCAGCTCTATCTCGACGATCTTTTCGTCGGCCAGATATTCGAATCGGGCGCCCACCAGGTGGAGGAAGAGCGGCTCAAATCCTTTGCCGCGGAGTTCGACCCCCAATCGTTTCATCTCGATGAGATGGCAGCCCGCGACACCATGTTCGGCGGACTGGTGGCAAGCGGCTGGCACACCGCTGCGATCACCATGCGACTACTGGTCGAGAGCGTACCGCTGGCCCGTGGCATGATCGGATCGGGGGGAGAGATCGAATGGACCAAGCCGGTCCGCCCTGGCGACACGCTGCGCGTGCGCTCGGAGATCCTCGAAATCGTTCCGTCCCGCTCGCGGCCGAACCAGGCCCGGGTGACGCTGAAAAGCATTACGCTCAATGGCGGCGGCGAGCCGGTGCAGGTTTTTACCTCAAGGCTGATCGCCTATCGCCTCCAGCCTGCGGAATAGCTCATCCGGCGCTGCTGAAGTGCCAATCGGCAAGCATGCGCGCGGAAGACCGCAACCGCATTCGGCTGTGGTCGTTACGACGGATTGCAATCGCGCTTTCGATCTCGTCGTCGCCCGTTGCTAGCTGATGCGAAGACAGCATCGCCGCGCAGGTGCCGAAGCAGCCCGGAAGACGACTCTGCTTGGCGACATGCAAGCAGCCATTCTCGAAGACCGCGACGAAACCCTCGTCCGGCCGGTCACATTCGAGCAGAAATCCGGTCTCTTCCAGAAGTTCACGCCCGATATTGGCCGCGACGTCGAAGACCCCGTTCCGCAGGTCGTTCGGGTCGAACGATCCCGCAGGAAAGTAGACCTCTCCGGCGTTCGCCGTATGGGCGGCCATTTGCACGGCGAACAGCGCGCCGTCCTCCGTCACAGGTAGTGACGTCCCCGTGATATGCACGAGTTCCTGAGAACGGCCGTGAGCGCGCCAGTGCAGGAAGGTGGCGAAATCCGTGCGGTAACCGGTCCCGTGCAGAACTCCGTCCTCGATCCGCACACCGTCGAACATGAAGAACGGACCGTTCCAGAGCCTCGGATTTGTGGAGACACATGCCCGCCAGTAGGCGTCGACCTCGGCACGGTTGCCGGCCACGTAGGGCAACGGCTTCTGCGACAGCAGGAGTTGGGTATCGCGAAGCCGACTCAGCGAGGGAAAGCGGGACATGGTCTCCATGTCTCGCATCTTCATGCGCTGTTCAACCGGCAGATATCAGTGGCCGGAAAGCACGCACCGGTCACCCCTCGAGCCCGAGCGCGATCGGAGCCGGATCGGTTCCGAGAAACTCGCAAAGACTCTCGAATACGAAACGGTGGTCTTCGCGCTGCGGAATACCCGACACGGTGACCGTTCCGACGACGCCGACACTCCGGATATGGACTGGAAAACACCCCCCATGCGGAGCGAAGTCAATCGGCGCGACGCCGCGCAATTCATCCAGCGCTCCCCCGCCTGCCGCGATCTCCCGGCTCACCCGGTAGGAGCATTTATGATAGCGCATGACGACGTTGATCTTGCGCCGCACCCATTCGGGATTGTCCGGAGAGGTACCGGGCAGGGCGGAATAGAACAGCGGCCGCCCCGCAATCTGGATATCAATGACGAGCGGCAGGTTCTGATCGGCCGCCCGCTGGCGCATTCTCGAACCGAGCGCCCATGCGTCGTCTTCCGTAAAAGTCTCGAACAGCAGGGCTTCTTCCTGCCGTTTCAGCGTCTCGATGTCATCTGCGATTGCCATGGCAGAGTCTTTCGTATCGGTTCGGGCCGCAGATCATTCCGCGGCCCTACTCGTTTGGCTAGAGCGTCGTCAGTTCTTGGCCTTGTCCACCAGGGCGTTCCCCTTGATCCAGGGCATCATGCCGCGCAGCTTCTCGCCGACTTCCTCGATCTGGTGGGAGTCGTTCATCCGGCGGATGCCCTTGAAGCGCGAGCCACCGGCACGATACTCCTGCATCCATTCGCTTGTGAACTTGCCCGTCTGGATATCGGTCAGAACGCGTTTCATCTCGGCCTTGGTCTCGGCGGTGATGATTCGTGGGCCTGAAACATATTCGCCCCACTCGGCGGTGTTGGAGATCGAGTAGTTCATGTTGGCGATGCCGCCCTCGTAGATCAGGTCGACGATCAGCTTCACTTCGTGAAGGCACTCGAAATATGCCATTTCCGGCGCGTATCCGGCTTCCACCAAGGTCTCGAAGCCAGCGCGGATGAGTTCGACCAGACCGCCGCACAGGACGACCTGTTCGCCGAACAGGTCGGTCTCGCACTCTTCCTTGAAATTGGTCTCGATCACGCCTGAACGACCGCCGCCAACACCACAGGCGTAGGAAAGCGCCAGGTCGTGCGCATTGCCCGAGGCGTCGTGATGGACAGCGATCAGGCACGGCACGCCGCCGCCCTTTTGATATTCCCCGCGTACGGTATGACCCGGGCCCTTGGGCGCAATCATCACCACATCGACCGTGTCCTTCGGCTCGATAAGCCCGAAGTGAACGTTCAGGCCGTGGGCAAAGGCAATCGCCGCGCCATCGCGGATGTTACCGGCGATATGATCGCGATAGATGTCCGCCTGCAGTTCGTCCGGCGTCGCCATCATCATCAGATCGGCCCATTTCGCGGCGTCGGCGACAGAAAGGACCTCGAAGCCGTCGGCCTCCGCCTTCTTGGCCGTCGCGGACCCCTCGCGCAGGGCGATCTTGATATTCTTCGCACCGGAATCCTTCAGGTTGAGCGCATGCGCCCGGCCTTGGCTGCCATAGCCGACGATGACAACTTTCTTGCCCTTGATGAGATTGAGATCGGCATCGCGATCGTAATAGACACGCATGATCGTTTCCTTCGCTGTTACGTGTTGACTGTCTGGATTGTTTCCGGGGCTCCGTAGAGCCGGTAGAAATTCGAGATGGCCGTTGCGGCCTGTCTTTCGATCGCCACCCGGCTGGCCATGGCAGGGACTTTGTCCCCGAGCAGCAGACGGACGTGGAGGTCACCGACAATCAGGCCGTACAGCGTGTTGAACGCCTCGTCGCGGTCGTCAAAACGCAGATACCCTTGGGCGCGACCGGCCTCCAGCAGACCCGATGCGCGGCGCTCGATCATCCGCCGGCCGCGCTCGATCAGTAGCCCTCCGAGATTGGCGTCATCATGGCCCGCCTCCCCGATCGCAACCCGGTTCAGGGCAAGCGACGTCGGTCCTGACAGAACCGTCAGGAGATCGTGCGCAAAGCCCAGAAGCTGTGCCCGAAACTCGGCCGCGCTCGACGTTCCGCCGCATGGCTCGCCGATACCCACCTTGCTTGCCTGATAGGTGACCATCGCCGCCAACAAGCCATCCCTATCCCCGAACCACTTGTAGATACTTTCTTTGGAACAGTTCGCGCTGCGCGCCAGACGTGCTGTCGTCAACCCCGCTCCCCCGCGCTCAACCAGCAACGCCAGCGCCGCCTCCAGCACATCGGCCTGCCGGGGCGCAAAATCGTCGCCGTTGGAATTGGCCTTACTGCCTGCCTCTTCATGACTATTCATGCGGATGCCGTACCGTACCGTACGGTACTGCGTCAAGGTAAAATCCGATTACCGTTGACGAAACCGGCAGCCCCCGCCAACCATTCCAATACGACTCGAACACACATCGCTGTCCGCCCGACCGGCCGATGCCACGGAACTGAGCGCGATCCTGAATGCAATCATCGCGATCGGTGGAACGACGGCCATGGAAACGCCAATCGATGACGCAGATTTTCTGGCGGCATTTTTGTGCGTCGACAACAGCGTCTGCTGTCATACCGCGGTTGCGGGCCCCGAGAGCGTTCCGGTCGGTTTCCAGAGTCTTTCCACCCACCCGCGCCTGCCGTCAGAATGGCTCGACATTGCGACGTACGCGCGCCCGAAACGGAAGCTGCGCGGCATCGGCCGCGCATTGTTCGGCCCAACGCTGGAATTCGCCTGTCAAAGAGGCATAATCGCAATCAATGCGACGATCCGCGCCGACAACCGCAGCGGCTTGTCGTACTACGAAAAAATGGGTTTCAGGGACTGGGCAATCGAGCGCGCCATGCCGCTCGCGGACGGAACACCTGTGGACCGGATATCCAGGATGTACGATCTACGTATGTGATCAGCCGCCGTCGACGGGCTCGCCGTCATCCACGAGCGGCGGAACGTCATGGCCGAAGTCCAACCGGCCTTCGGTTTCGGATGGCTCCGCCCCCTCACCCTCTTCGCGAGCCTTCAGACGGGCTGCGATCCGCACCTTCGCCTCTTCAGCCGTACGCCGAAGTTCGTCATCGTCCGGATCAGCGGCACTCACCTTCACTTCCGCGCCCTCGTGTTGGACCGGAGGGTGCTCTTCAGAAGCAATGAACTCATCCTCGCCGTACTGCTCGCAGTCGGCCATAGCCCCGGTTGGCACGCCTCGATCCGTTTCGCTATCGGTCGCTGACTGGTAAATCACCGGCGCCGGTGATTCTGCGAGATCCGGTTGCGTTCTGCGGGCGAGACCGTCGTCCGCTCTCGGCGGAGTGGTGATTGCCTTGAGCCGTGCCTCTTGTTCCTCAACAGCTTTGCGCCGCGCCTCGCTGCTCCTGCGCTCCAGTCGCTGTATCATCGCGGCGCTGCGGGCCCTCAGCGCTTCCTGCGCCTCCCGATCCGACAGGTGATCGATCGCACCTTCCAACCGTTGCTGCGGAACGCTCTTGGTAAACAGGCGCTGAAACATGAGCCGCCTCCATGGGATTCATGGCGGATTCTATTAGTCAAAGATGAACAGGGTGTTGCCCCTTTCCACCCTCAGCGTAGCCGCACAACGTGTCCTTCGATCCGCCATGATGGCCAATCTCGCGCTCGGAACCCCCATCGGCTTTCTCACGGTCGCCATTCACACTTCGGCCTGATCTGGGTTACCGATTTCATGAACTGGCTGAGCAGCAAGGTACGCCTGAGCGGCCACCGCAGTGAGAGCATCAACAGTTTGCTGCTGATCGGCTGGAGCACCGCCTGCCTGATCGCCGCAAGTATCCGCGTCGGACCGTTCAATTCCGGAAAACATTTTTGAGGAGCGCTAGCTCTCGCAGGCACGGAGAAAACGGTGAACGGCTCCAGCCATCCCGTACTCCAACGCATCCGCCGTCAAGCCGTGACCGATTGACACCTCGGCCAAATTTGGAACCCGTCTGACGAGCATCGGAAGGTTGTCCACCGTCAGGTCGTGTCCGGCATTGACCCCGAGCCCCCGCGCCACCGCCGCGTCAGCCGTCCTTCCGAGAATCTCCGCTTGTTCCGCCGCGCGAGCGGGATCGTCGTGGCAGGCGCCGTATGGCCCGGTGTAAAGCTCTATCCGATCGGCGCCGGTGCGCATGGCCTGCTCCACGCCGGCGTCTCCGGCGTCGGGATCGGCAAAAAGGGAAACGCGGATCCGCCGCGCCTTCAAGCGTTGAACGCAGTCGCGAAGAAAGTTCGCCTGTAGGGCAAAATCCCAACCGTGATCCGACGTGGCTTGCGCCGGATGGTCCGGGACCAACGTCACCTGATTGGGTTCATTTGCCTCGACGAGATCCAGAAACTCCGGTGTCGGATAGCCCTCGATGTTGAACTCGGCGTCGGGAAACTCGTCATCGATGAGCGCACGCAGTTCCGGCAGATCGCTGAATCGGATGTGTCGCTGGTCCGGGCGCGGATGCACCGTCAACCCGTGCGCTCCTGACTGAAGCGCGATCCGGCCAAGCCCGGTGACGCTGGGCCAGGGAAGATCGCGCCGGTTTCGCAACATCGCGACCGCGTTGAGATTTACGGAAAGTTTGGCTGGCATGCGCTCAAGCTTCGATCCATTGCCGGGACCGTCGCTCTAGCACCGACGCGGCAAAATCAAAACCACACTACGCCGATTGGCCTTCAGGGTGCTGTTTGGGGATCGACGCGACCCGACATGAACATCGTCGAACCGGCGGCACCGACCCCCGTATTAATCCCGCCCCTTACCCCGGAACGCCTCGAGTTGGCTCTCGTAGGTCTCGGTAAACCCTTCGTGCTCGTTCCCGGATTTTCGTGAACCTAGGACGATCAGAACGAGCGCGGAAACGAGCAGAAGACCGATCCCTCCGTAAAGCATGAACTCATATGCCGTCATGGTGATCCCAAAAAAGTACAGAACTCGCTAGAATGTTACGAAATACGGAGAACCTATTCATTTCTTGATAACGCGCCGACAATTAAAAAGATAAAAAACGCCAAAATTCTTTGCTCTCAGTATAGAGACCCGAAAAATGGGCTGTCAATCAGCGAATTATGGTAAGTGTATTCGAGGCCCTGGTTATCGCCGTATACAGCCATCGGCTGCGCATGTCGCGGAAAGCGAAGCTCTCGTCAAAGAGCATAACATCGTTCCATTGGGAACCCTGTGCCTTGTGCACGGTTAACGCGTAGCCAAAATCGAAATCGTCATATCGCTTCTTCGTCTGCCAGGCGACGTCCTGCTCTGGTGAGTCGAAGGCCGATTTCAGGAGCTTTATCTTCGAGACGCCGCGATCGGAATCACCTTCCTCAGGAGATATCAGCAAGTTTACGCCCGGCTTGCTCGTCTCTTTCGAAGCGGTCATGACATTCCACAGCGATCCGTTGAGAAGACCCTTGGCCGGATCGTTGCGCAGGCAGACCAATTTGTCCCCTGCCTGGGGATAGGGCGAGGTAAAGTTCTTCAACTCCCGAAGACGCTGATTGTAGCGGCGGCGTGTGCGATTGATGCCCACCAATACCTGATCGGCGGCAAGCACAGCCTGCTGGTCAACCTCGCTCTTCGCGATTACCTGCGTCGTACCGTAATCGCCATGCATGATCTCGCGGCCGGCTCGCACATCCATCGCCAGCCGGATGATCGGGTTTTCGGCCGCCTGCCGGTGGATCTCGGTTAGCAGGTAGTCCGGCTCAGCGTCGGTGAAGAAGCCTCCGCCGGAAATTGGCGGCAATTGCCCCGGGTCTCCGAGGACGAGGATCGGCGTGCCGAAGCTCATGAGATCCCTCCCGAGCGCTTCGTCGACCATCGAGCATTCGTCGACCACGATGAGTTTCGCCTTGGCGACATCGCTCTGGCGATTGAGCGAGAATGTCGGCGACATCGATGTGCGCCCCGTTGTCTCGTCCGACACGGCCTCCTCCCCGCGCGGACGGTAGATCAGAGAGTGGATGGTCTTGGCGTTGGACGCGCCCTTTGCGCGCAGCACCTGCGCCGCCTTGCCGGTGAACGCGGCAAACTGCACTGCACCGTCGATGTCCTCGGCGAAGTGCCGCGCCAGCGTCGTCTTGCCGGTGCCCGCATAGCCGAACAGCCGAAAAAGCTGCCGTTCGCCCGACTTCAACCACCGCGCCACGGCCTGCAGCGCCTCGTCCTGTTGGGGAGAAAATCTCATCTCCGCTGCTCTAGAGGATTCGAACCGGGCCGACCAGAAGGTTGCCTGGCTCCGGAACAATTTATCGGGCCGTACGTTCCTCAATCCGGGAAAAACAGGAACCCGGCATGGCATACTCGCTACGATATGCAAGCGCGATTTTCTTTTGCCTGTCGGCACTTCTGGGCTGCGAGCTACCGAAAGATCCATCCCGCACCAGCCAGACGGTAAGAGGCGACGTCTTGATTGTCGGAACCGATGGGCCAGTGCCACCTGAAAACGAAGCGGAAAAAGCGGCGTTGACCCGGCTGGCCGCAAACCTAAACGCCCGGCTGGAGTATCGGCAGGCGGGAATACACGCCCTTGCCGCGGATCTCGAAAGTGGCGAGATCCACGTCCTCGCTGGGGGATTGCCGCGAAACACACCTTTCAAGAATCGGTTTGGTCTTTCGTCACCCGTCTCCGAGGTGTTGCTCGACGGTAAGCGAGAGAAGACGGTTTTCGCGATCCGAAAGGGTGAAAATGGCTTTCTGCTTCAAGTGAACAAGGCGGTCGGGGATTAGATGCTGGTCGATCGCGTCCTGGGAACAGCCCAGAGGGCAAATTTACCACCCGAACTGGAGGAAGAGGCCCGCCGGGCCGTTCGGCTGGAACTCTGGACGATCTTTTTCCTCGTCACGATCGTTATTGTTATGTTTTTCACGATGGGCTCGAGCCAGGCGATGAAAACGGCGTGGATCGAGGATGCCCTAAGTCTTCTTCCGCCAATACTTTTTCTAGTGGCGATCAGACTGGAGAGACGGCAGCCAAATCCGGCCTTTCCTTTCGGGTATCATCGCTTCGGTTCGCTGGCCTTCTTCGCGGCCGCCTGCGCGCTGGCCGCCATGGGCGGATATCTGCTCTACGAGGCGGTGGTTACTCTGATAAGGCAGGAACATCCCACCATCGGCTCGGTCCAGATCCTCGGACGCGACATATGGCTTGGCTGGCTGATGATGGCGGCTCTCGCCTATTCGGTTGTTCCGCCCGTCATACTAGGACGCATGAAGAGACGTCCGGCCCACCGCCTGGCCGACAAGATCCTCCATACGGATTCACAAATGAACGCTGCCGATTGGCAGACGGGAGTGGCGGGCATGGCCGGAATCGCCGGAATTGCGTTCGGTTTCTGGTGGGCGGATGCCGCCGCAGCCGGCATCATTTCCTTCTCGATCCTGAAGGATGGCTTCGACAACGTGCGCATTGCCTTTGCCGAACTGCTAGACGGCGCGCCGCGGAAACTCGACTCAAGCGACACCCACCCTGCAGCAGAAAAAATCCGCAACGAACTCCAGCGCCGTTACCCTGGCAGAGAGGTGCGCGTCCGTGAAACCGGACGTCATATGCGGGCCGTCATTGTGCCAGGGCTCGCCGCCGAACTGAACCGCGAACTGCGCGACGAGTTGGCCGGCTCGAAGGACGGTTGGCGGCTGATTGAAGCGTCGCGGGCGCTCGATGATGCGGCTGGCTAGAGCCAGCAGCCGACATTGCGCTGGGTGCGTACCGCGGACCCCGCTGACACTTGGACGTTCAGGCGATGAGGACCTAAAACCGGTCTGGATATTGGCGTCAACATTATGAAAATGCTCACGATCCGCAAACTCACCGCCGCTGCCCTGCTCTCGTTCGCTGGCCCTGCCGCCGCGCAACAGGCCACCGTGGCCGACCCTAACGGAACGCCAGAAGCAACCCCGCGACGCAGGAAACCCCCACGAATGCTGTCAAGCGGATAGCCTTGTAGACCTCTTGACCGATGACGGTCTGGCCGCGTGCGAGAAATTCGCGAGCGAGGCGGCGGCGGTGATGAAGGCCCACACCCGACTGCATCGTGCGGGAGATAATCTTTCAGCCTGGCGAAGCGTGTAGCTTCGCCGGGCGTTCATTTCACATCCCCTCCGGACCGCGGCTCATCGCAGCCACGCCGGTCCGGCAGACTTCAACCAGTCCAAGCGGTGCCATGATGGCGATGAACTGCTCGATTTTCGATGTGCGCCCCGTTACCTCGAAAATGAAGTGCTCCACATTGGCGTCGATCACCGTCGCCCTGAATGCGTCCGCCAGCCTGAGGGTCTCGACACGGTTATCACCTGTTCCCGAGACCTTGATGAGGGCCAATTCCCGCTCCAGCGGCTTTTCATGACCGCGCTCGTGCGCGACCACCGTCAAGTCCACAACCCGGTGTACCGGCACGATGCGCTCGAGTTGCGCCTTGATCTGCTCCAGCACATGCGGCGTTCCGCGCGTCACGATAGTGATGCGCGAAAGATGCTTTTCGTGCTCGGTCTCGGAGACGGTCAGGCTTTCGATGTTGTAGCCGCGCCCGGAAAACAATCCGATCACACGTGCAAGAACACCGGGTTCGTTGTCGACCACGACCGACAATGTATGCGTTTCGGGGCGCTCGGTCTCCTTGGCTATGAAGTAGGCTGATGCCGGCGGATTGACGGGACGGTTCATGGATGACTCCCCTGTGGATCCGGGTGTTGGAGTGCAACGGTCCTGTATTTGGGCCGGTGAAATACTTCGACAGCGGTTTCGCCTTCTTCGTAGTGCGGCAGTTGCCAAGGCTCTTCCAGCGCACTCGCGCGCCATGCAGCAAAGGCCGGATGCGCCAGCACGGTGTCCATGTAGCTCCGGGTCGGCTTGTCGACCGCAACCTGGTATGTGTCGAGCCGCGTCACCACGGGAGCGAACATAGCGTCCGCCGCCGAGAAGTCGCCATAAAGAAAAGGCCCACCGCCACCAAACCGGTCGCGCGCTTCGCTCCACAACTGCTGCAAACGCACCACATCGGCCGCGCAGGCCGCGCCCCGATCCTTCGGCGCGAATCGCTTCGTCAGGTTCATGGGACAGGCAGCGCGCAGGCCGGTGAAGCCGGCATGCATTTCGCTCGCAGCGGACCTCGCATGCGCGCGAGCATCAAGATCGACAGGCCACACGCGCTTGTTCGGAAAGCGGTCAGCGACATATTCCATAATCGCGAGGCTCTCCCAAACGGTCACATCGCCATCGATCAGCACCGGCACTTTGCCCGTCGGCCCAAAGGCCAGCATCCGCTCCCGGGTATCGCGCTGATACATCGCGATCACGGTTTCGTCGAACTGGATCTCGAAGGCATGCAGCAACATCCAGGCCCGAAGCGACCAGGACGAATAGAGCTTGTTGCCGATTACGAGATGCATGTGGGGCCTTCTCGTCAATTCCGTACCGCTTCCTCAGACAAGGGCCTTGCCCTCTGCACTGATGGCGCTGGCCACAGCCTCGTCGGTCGCTTCGTCGGGCAGCAGCATCTCGTTATGTGCCTTTCCGGACGGGATCATCGGGAAACAATTGGCGAGATTGGCCACCCGGCAATCGAAGATCACCGGCGCATCCACATTGATCATCTCCTGGATCGCGTCGTCGAGCTCGTCGGGTTTCTCCGCCCGGATCCCGACCCCTCCATACGCTTCGGCAAGCTTGACGAAATCCGGCAGCGCCTCGGTGTACGAATGCGACAACCGGTTGCCGTGCAGCAACTGCTGCCACTGGCGGACCATCCCCATATACTGGTTGTTCAGGATAAACACCTTGATCGGCGCACTGTGCTGAACGGCGGATGACATTTCCTGGATCGTCATCAGTACCGAGGCGTCTCCCGCGATGTCGATGACGAGGGCGTCCGGATGCGCGATCTGCACTCCGAACGCGGCCGGAAGGCCGTATCCCATCGTTCCGAGCCCGCCCGATGTCATCCAGCGGTTCGGCGCCTCGAACCCGAAAAACTGGGCTGCCCACATCTGATGCTGGCCGACTTCGGTTGTGATGAACGTCTCTTTGCCTGAGGCGCGCGACGCCTCGTAGAGCCGCTGCACCGCAAACTGCGGCATGATGACATCCTTGCTCGGCGTGTACGCCAGCGAGTTGCGCGCCTTCCAGCGGTCGATCTGCTCCCACCACGGTCCCAAAGCCGCCCGGTCCTGTTGGCCCTTCGATGCACGCCAGATGCGCACCATGTCCTCCAGCACGTGACGCACGTCCCCGATGATCCCGAGATCGACATGGACGACCTTGTTGATTGAGGACGGATCGATATCGACGTGAATCTTCTTCGCCTTGGGCGCGAACTTGTCTAGCCTTCCGGTTATCCGGTCGTCGAAGCGCGCGCCGATGTTGATCATGACGTCGCAGTCGTGCATCGCCATATTCGCTTCGTACGTCCCATGCATGCCGAGCATGCCCAGCCAGTTTTTTCCGCTCGCCGGATAGGCGCCCAGCCCCATCAGCGTCGAGGTGATCGGAAATTCCGTCAATTCCACCAGCTCGCGTAGCAATCCGCTGGCCTCCGGGCCCGAATTCACGACCCCCCCTCCGGTGTAGAGGATAGGCCGCTTGGCCGTCGCCATCAGCTCGACCGCGGCCTTGATCAATTCTTCGTCGCCGCTCAGCCTGGGCTGATAGCTTGGCCGGATTTCTGCCGTTTTGGGTGACTGGTAGACGCCCTTGGCGAACTGGACATCCTTCGGAATATCGACGACCACCGGCCCCGGACGTCCGGTCGTAGCTACGCGAAACGCTTCATGCAGGATACGCGGCAGGTCGTCGACCGACTTCACCAGCCAGTTGTGTTTTGTGCATGGCCGCGTGATCCCCACGGTGTCGCACTCCTGGAACGCGTCCGAGCCGATCAGCGAGGTGGGGACCTGGCCGGTAATGCAGACGAGCGGGATGGAGTCCATCAGCGCGTCTTGCAGCGGCGTGACAGCATTCGTGGCGCCGGGGCCGGACGTCACGAGCATCACCCCGGGTTTGCCCGTCGAGCGGGCATATCCTTCCGCGGCGTGGCCGGCTCCCTGCTCGTGGCGGACGAGAACGTGCTGCACGTCCTCCTGCTGGAAAAGCTCGTCGTAAATCGGAAGGACAGCGCCGCCAGGATATCCGAAAATGTGTTCGACCCCGTTATCCTTCAGGGCGCGGATAACCATCTCCGCACCGGAAATTTCCTTCGGTTCGGTGGTTTTCGTCGTCGCGTTCATTCGTCTATTCCCGTTCTCGGCGTCTTGTGGTGTCCGCTGGCAACCAAGACCTAATGATGTTTTTGAAGGAGCTGTGCAATAAAAAAGGCCCCGTGAGGAGCCTTGGTGTCGTCCGCGCATGGGTGCTTTCGCCGGGTGACTACATCACCCTGCCCATGCGCGATCGTACTACGAGAATAACTTTTGCCATTGGTGGAGAGATTATGAGTGAGAGCCTGCGAGGTCAAGTGCAGAGCAGCGTAGGCATTCGTTAACCGCGCCTATTCATAGTACGGCAAACCCAGACCGCGATCAGTTGCAGGGAAGGAAGACCGTGAGGAATGCGGTTCCAGTTGAAGACGGAGCGATGCCGGAACCATCTGTCCAGCAACGGAACCGGACCGACGGACACGTCGTCTACTGCGACGGCACGCACGCGATCGTCGCGTCCCTGTCGCCGGCCCCCGATGGCGCAAGCGATGATTACTGGTCGGTCGGTCAGCTGATTTCGATAAAGGTTGGAGAAAACCGCGTCGTCGGGATGCTCTTCAAGGTCGACAATCAATCCAGGTCCTGGATTCGCGACGCCGAAAACGAGATCTCCATCCACGTCGAGCTAGTCGGAGAGATCACTGAAGACCTCAATGGCAACGCACGGTTTTCCGGCGGTATTTCCAGCTATCCATATCTTGGCGCGGTCGCGCACCGCATTCGCGCCAAGGATTTGCTGGCTATTTACGAAAACAAGGACGTACAGGCAGTTGAGGTCGGCTACCTGTCGCAGAACCAGGAAATTCCGGCACTGATTTCGGTCGACAGCTTGATTACCCGCCATTTTGCGGTAGTCGGCACGACTGGCGTCGGTAAATCAACGGCGGTCGCTTTGCTGCTTCGCAAGATCGTCGAACGCCGACCGGACGTCCGCATCCTCATTCTCGATCCCCACAATGAATTCACGGTGGCCTTCCCGGACCTGGCGATCACCATCAACGACAGGGACCTTGACCTTCCGTTTTGGCTGTTCCGCTTGGAAGAATTTGCCGAGGTTTTATACCGCGGCCGCCCCTCCATTCCTGAGGAACTCGATGCGCTGCGCGATCTCATCCCACTTGCCAAGATGCAGTTCAGCGGAAGCGAGAAGACCAGCCTGCGCAAGAGTTCGGAATCCACCTCCATCACGTCGGACACACCGGTTCCCTATCGTATATCGGATCTCATGCGTTTGCTCGACGAGCGCGTGGGCATGCTGGATGGACGCGAGGGGCGCCCCTTTCTGAAGGCGCTGATGGGGCGGATCGACGCCGCCGTCAACGACCCGCGTTATCGCTTCATGTTCGCCAGCAAGACAATCGAGGACAACGTCGCCGACGTCGTGAGCACGCTCTTCCGCGTTCCAGCTCATGGCAAGCCTATCACTGCCTTCCAGATGAGCGGCATGCCTTCGGAAGTCGTCAACTCGGTCGCCTCGGTTCTGTGCCGGCTCGCGTTCGATCTGGCGATCTGGAGTAAGTCGCAAATACAAACGCTGGTGGTGTGCGAAGAAGCCCACCGCTACATTCCGGCCGACCAGAGCGCCGGGTTCGCGCCCACCCGTTCGGCAATCGCACGGATCGCGAAGGAAGGCCGCAAATACGGCGTTTATCTCGGCATCGTGACCCAGCGCCCGGGCGAACTGGACGAGACGATCCTGTCACAGTGCAATACCTATTTCGCGATGCGTCTCGGCAATGACCGGGACCAGGAGATCATGCGCCGCGCGATCAGCGGCTCGTCCCGGTCGGCCATCAACTTCCTGCCGTCGCTAGCCAACCGCGAAGCGATTGCCTTCGGTCAGGGCGTCTCGACGCCCATGCGCATGAAGTTCCAGAATGTCGAGACGAAGCGTCTGCCAGGCAATCATCTTTACGAAGAGCAAGCCATCGCCAGGAACGCGGAAACGCCGGTCAACGTGGGGGACGTGATCAACAAGATGCGTTACCCGCGCGGAATCGGCGAAGAATACAGCAGTGGTTTCTCGGAGGTTCGCCAACCATTGGGCGATGAACGGGTCGGTGAGCAGCGTCCCAGTATCGAGGCGCCTTCGCTTAAAACAGCGCCACCGCCGACCTATCAGCGGGCGCCCGGCCAAGCCTCCGCAGCCGACGACACGCTTTTCACGAAGGAACCGCCGCTGCGCGATCCACCCGGCAATGCGACGCAACCCTCTTCGCCGCCCCGCCGCGAAGATACCCAGTCGGCTCGCGATCTGATCAGCCGTTTCCGTAAGTAAAGGCGGCAACGCTGCCCAAATTATCGCACCGGATCGGGCCGACCCAGATCGGTCAGGCGCAAACCCGGTTTCGTCCCCCACGTTTCGCCTGGTATAGATTGGAATCGGCGCGCTTGTAGAGTTTGGCAGTCGTTTCCTTGCCGTCCCAGATCGCGACGCCGATGCTAACCGTAATCCGCAACCTTACGTTGCCGATCTTCATCGCCAGCTCCGCCACTGCAAGCCGCAGGCGGTTTGCGAGCCTGTTCAGTTCGTCCATCGACAAGTTCGGCGCAACCACCGCGAACTCCTCTCCGCCGATCCGCGCCGCGATGTCATGATACCGCGTATATTCGAGAACCGTTTTCGCCAGAGACTTGATCACCTCGTCGCCGACATCGTGGCCATGCGTGTCGTTGATCGACTTGAAGTGATCGATGTCGATGATCATGATGCCAAGCGGCCGCTCGATGCGCGCGAACTCTTCCATGTATTGCGCCAGCGCGTCGTCAAAGTAGCGGCGATTCTGAAGACCGGTCAGCGGATCTGTCAGCGCAGCCTGCTGGAATGTCGCCGATTTTTCGGACAGCGACACGGTCATCTCGCGCAGTTCGCCGCGCTCGCGCGCCTGCTCTCGGATGAGCGGATAAAAGTAGAAGAATCCGGCAAGGAGCCCGATCGCAATGAGCGTCAGTGACGCGCGCACGGCGAAGAGCCCGCTATCGAGACCTGCCGCCGCCCCTTGCCGCGCGGACATTTGGCTCAGAACTGCGTCATGCGCCTGGTAACTGAACGCCGCCGCCCCGACCAGCAAGGACAGAAAAATGAGAAATGCAATTTCCGAACGATAGAACTTCATACCGGCCCGCCAATGGATTCGACGACAATAGCGGGGATGAATTTCCCGTGCGTTAATTTCGGCCGCTAAATAACTCGATCCGTCAAATGAAGTCCTTCTCCGCGAATTCTGATCCCACCTTGCGCCAGTCTTCGCCCAGCTGATTGCGGAACCAGGTGATTTGCCGCTTGGCGTATCGGCGGGTGGCGGTCTTCGCCTGCCCTATTGCAACATCCATCGTCATGCGCCCCTCGAGCACGGCGGAGAATTCGCGCACACCGATCGCCTTCATGGCCGGAAGCGCCGGATCGAGTTGCCGAGCGCGCAGCGCCGCTACCTCTTCCAGCACGCCTTGATCCACCATGGCGTCGAGCCGCTTTTCGATATTTGCATAGACATCTTTGCGATCGGGCATGACGAGATAGCGTGCCACCTTCCACGAACGGATCAGTCCCTTGCCTGCCTGCGCCTGCAAAGTTGTAATGGACATCCCGGAGGCTTCAAGCACTTCCAGTGCCCGCACGATGCGCTGACCGTCAGGCGGGGGGATCGCCGCAGCGGCGGCCGCATCGCGGGCGCGCAGTATTTCGTGGAGTGCCTCCGGCCCGTCATCAGCCATCCGTGTTCGCCATCTTTCGCGGATCTCCACCGGAATGGCCGGCATTGGCGACAGTCCCTGCTCCAGCGCCCGGAAGTAGAGCCCTGTTCCGCCAGTGAAAATCAACGGCCTGCCATCGATGGCGGGATCGTCTATGACACCCTGCAGGTCCTCAAGCCAGCGGCCCGTCGAATAGGGGGTCGCCGGATCGACATGTCCGTAAAGCCGGTGCGGCGCCTTTTCGATGTCTTCGGGCCCGGGACGCGCGGTAAGAATCCTCAGCACCTCGTAGACTTGCATGGAATCCGCGTTGACGATCACGCCGCCCGACCTGGCCGCGATCGCCAGGGCCAAGGCCGACTTGCCGCTCGCCGTTGGCCCCGCTATCAGGACGGCGCGCCGATCCTTTTTGTCTCTCTGCAATACGTCACCATCTTTCATCCGGGCCCCGAAGGCAGCCGTTCCATGAACACCATCGTCACCCTGATTGCCAACCCGGCGGCCACAACTCTTGACGCAGATCTGGTGCGCATGGTCGCATCTCTGCTGCCCGACCCCGAGATCGCTTGGCTGTCGGACGAGCGCGCCGCGGACGTCTGGTCAAGACAGGTTCTCGACGAGGCGGCTGTTCACGCGTTCCGAAGCGACCTGGCGCGTCACCTTGCGGGCATGCAGATCGACACGGCGGTGCAGTTCCTCGCGGCGGAAAACCGCCGCAAAAAACTCCTGATTGCCGACATGGATTCAACCATGATCCAGCAGGAATGCATCGACGAACTCGCCGACGAGGCCGGCGTCGGCGCCCGCGTCGCGGACATCACCGCACGAGCCATGAACGGCGAGATCGGGTTCGAGGGGGCCCTTCGCGAACGCGTTGCGCTGCTAAAGGGCCTGCCGACAAGCACCATCGACGCCGTCATCGCAAACCGGATCACGCTCATGCCGGGCGGGCCGGAACTGGTCCGCACCATGCGCAAGCACGGTGCCTGGTGCGCCCTCGTTTCCGGCGGCTTCGTCGACTTTACCAGCCGCATCGCGGAGATGATCGGCTTTCAGGAGAACAGAGCGAACCGGCTTGTTCGCAAGGACGGTCACCTGACAGGCGAGGTCGCTGAGCCGATCCTCGGCCGGCAGGCAAAGGCCGACGCGTTGGCCGAGATCTCCGCGCGGCTCGGCCTCGAACCCGCGGATGTGATCGCGGTTGGCGACGGTGCGAACGACCTGACGATGCTCTCCATGGCGGGCGCCGGCGTCGCGCTTCATGCCAAGCCAGCCGTCGCGGCACAGGCAGGAATCCGGATCGACCACAACGATCTGACGGCCCTGTTGTACCTCCAGGGCTATCGCGATAGCGAAATCGTCAGATGATCCGGCTGGAAACTGACCGTCTCGTTCTCAGGCCGTGGACGGATACTGATGGCGACCTCTTCTTCGAGATTAATTCAGACCCGGAGGTTATGGAGTTTTTCGTATTCCGGCGAACGCGGCCGGAGGCCGATGAGCTTTTGGCCAAATGGGTTGCGGATGCGGACGCAACACTTGGGTTTCATGCGATGGAACTTCGCACCTCCGGCGAATGCTTGGGATTTTGCGGCCTGCAACTCGCCCATGTCGAGCCACATCTGCCGACGAAAGCGGTCGAGATTGGATGGCGGCTCGCCAAGCGCCACTGGGGCAAGGGTTATGTGACCGAGGCTGCCGTGAAATGGACCGGCTATGGACTTGCTGATCTCGGACTACCGGAGATCGTTTCGTATGCCGCGCAGGATAATCGCCGTTCGACTGCCGTTATGGAGCAGCTCGGAATGCGGCGCGACGCGTCGGGAGATTTCGACCATCCTCGGGTCCCCGACACCCATCCGCATTTGAAGCGTCATGTTCTCTACCGCATCACAGCGGAAGAGTGGCGCAAACAGCAGAAGGCTGGCAATCCCGTCCCTTCCCGCTTTCGGGACCGATAGACTTAGTCCACACGGATCGTCACGAAACGCAACTCGCCGCTGCGCGACGACAGCATGAACAGTGCGTTGCGCCGGTTCTCGCCCTTCAGTTTCTCGATCGCATCGACCGCTCCCTGTGGGGTGGTGACCGATTCCTGCGCGATCTCGACGATCACTTCACCGGCCTGGATGCCCTTTTCCGCGGCTGCGGAATCCGGGTCGACCTGGACGATCACGACGCCATCCTCGACCGATTCCTCGATTTCGAAGGCCGCCCGCTGCTCGTCGTCGAGTTCGGCCAGCGTCATTCCGAACAATTCGACAAATCCGGCCGCCTCGCCGTTGGCTCCGCCCTCCTCTTCGGCGAGCGCCAGTTGCTCGCCATCCTCGAGCCGCCCGAGCGTCACCTGCACGACTTGGCGTTCGCCTTTGCGGATCACCACCACGTCCACTTCCTTGCCCACCGGGCTTTCCGCAACTACGCGCGGCAGTTCACGCATGCTGGTGACTTCCTTGCCGTCGAACTCGATGATGACATCGCCCGGCTCGATGGAGCCGTCATCCACCGGCCCCCCCTTGACCACGCCGGCGACCAGCGCGCCCGTGGCGGAATCCATGCCGAGACTTTCAGCGATTTCGTCCGTGACAGCCTGAATTCGCACACCGAGCCAGCCGCGCCGGGTCTCGCCGAACTCACGAAGCTGCCCGATGACGTTGGCGGCCAGCTCCGCCGGGATCGAAAAGCCGATGCCAATCGACCCGCCCGAGGGCGATATGATCGCAGTGTTGATGCCGATAACCTCGCCCTTCATGTTGAACAGCGGTCCACCCGAATTGCCGCGGTTGATGGCAGCGTCGGTCTGGATGAAATTGTCGTAGGGGCCCGAGTTGATATCGCGTCCGATCGCCGAAACGATACCGATCGTAACTGTGCCGCCGAGACCGAACGGATTGCCGATTGCCAGCACCCAGTCGCCCACCCGCGCGGTGTCTGAATCGCCAAACGAGACGGCCTTGAGTTCCATCTCGCCAGGATCGACTTTCAATACGGCAATATCCGTCTTCGCATCGCGGCCGATGATTTCCGCGTCGAGCTTGGTGCCATCGTTGAAGTTGACGCTCACCTCGTCGGCATCGGCGATCACATGATTGTTGGTGATGACGATGCCTTCGGCGTCGATCACGAAACCGGAGCCAAGAGACTGCACCTGGCGCGAACGCGGTCCTCGCGGACCGCCGGGGCCATCGGGTTGATTTTCGAAGAATTCATCGAAGAACTCCTGGAAGGGAGAGCCCTCCGGAAGGTTGGGACGCGGCACATTACGGTCCGCTCCGCCTACGGACTGCGACGTCGAAATGTTGACGACAGAATCGATCAGGCGCTCGGAGAGTTCGGCAACCGAAGCGGGACCCTCCTGCGCCGCAACCTGTCCGCCGAAACCGGCTTCCATGGTAGGCGGTACCATCACGATTCCCGCGGCGAGAACGGCGCTGACCGCCCCACGGCAAATTCCGGACGCTACTGAATGCGATGCCATCTGGCTTCCTCCACTTGACCGGGCGTCCACGGACCGCCGTCCAACGCCGTCTTCATCATTGATACTTAAAGAGCGCGAGGCCGTTCACAACAGTCGGGTCACGCATAGTTGAGAAGCATGGCCGCATTTTGAAACGGCGTTCGTCAAAATGCACGCCCGAGCCATACCAGGCCGAGCCCCGCCACCGCCGCCAGCAGTCCTGCGACGCGCAGGGTTTCATCCGGCGTCTCCTGCAGCAGCGCGGCCATGCGTTTCGCAAACGACGGCACGCCGCCGTAGAGAAAGCCCTCGATCACGAGAACGAGACCGAGGGCCGTCAGAAAAAGGCTCATCGCGGATTGCAGCTCTTACTGCTGGCCCTGAGTTGCGCCTTGAAGGCCTGCTGAAGGGCCGGCGGATGACGTGCCCGTCGCGTTCTTGAAGAACCGGAAGAACTCCGAGTTCGGCGACAGCACCATGGTCGTGTCCGAATCCTCGAGCGCCTTTTGATACGCAGCCATCGACCGGTAGAATTCGAAGAATTCCGGATCGCGGTTGAACGCATCGGCGAAGATGCGGTTGCGCTCGGCATCGCCTTCACCGCGAAGGATCTCGGATTCACGTTGCGCCTCGGCGACCGTTTCAATGACCTGGCGGTCGGCGACGGCGCGAATGCGGCGGGCGGTCTCGCGGCCCCGCGCCCTGATCCGTTCGGCTTCCGCCAGACGCTCCGCCTTCATCCGGTCGAAGGTCTGCTGCGAGACTTCCGCCGTCAGGTCGGTGCGAACGATCCGCACGTCTTCCACGGTCAGCCCGAGCGACTGTGCATCCGGACGGATCAGATCGCGCACTTCCCGCATCATTTCCGCGCGCTCGTCAGACAATGCTGCCTCGAAGCTGCGCAGACCGTAAGTCCGACGAAGCGCCGCGTCGAAACGCGTGCGCAGACGGGCGGCCGCGGCAGTCAGATCGCCGGAGACCTGCTCGCGGAAACGCCGCGCATCGGTGATCTTGAAAGTCAGGAACGCGTCGACTTCGTAGAACCGTCCCCCCGAAACCTGCAGCGGAGGTTGATCGCTGAGATCAAGCCGGAGCAAACGGTCTTCGATAATCTGCACGTTGTCGAAGCCCGCGAATGCGAAAGGTGCCTTGAAATAGAGGCCCGGTTCGGTCTTCACGTCCTGAATCTCGCCGAACCGAAGCACGATCGCCTGCTGGCGTTCGTTCACGACGAAGACGGAGGCGTAGATCGTGATCAGGATGACAGCGATCAAAATACCGATCAGCGTCAGTCTATTGGAATTAAGCATTATTGTGCGCCTCCGTCCTGGGTGCGGCGTTTCTGCACTTCCGGCAACGGCAGGTACGGCACGACGCCTTGACCGTTTCCGTCCTCGTCCAGGATGATTTTGTTGGAGTCGGCCAGCACATTTTCCATCGTCTCGAGGAACAGGCGCTTTCGCGTCACGTCAGGAGCGAGTCGGTACTGGTCATAGATGGAGATGAAGCGTTGCGCCTCACCTTCGGCTTCCTGCACGACCCGCGTCGCGTATGCTGACGCATCCTCGCGTATCTGCGCCGCCTCACCGCGGGCTTCGCCCAGCTTCTGGTTTGAGTACTGGTTGGCTTCCTCGCGGAACTGGTCCTCGTTCTGTTCAGCGCGCTGCACCTCCTCGAACGCGTCGGCCACTTCGCGGGGCGGCGCGGCGTCCTCGATGGACACCGTGTTCACCTGGATGCCGGCTCCATAGTCATCGAGTGTCGCCTGCATCGATGAACGAACCTCGTCGGCGATCGCCGCACGATTGTCGCGGAACACATCTTGTGCCGGACGCCGGCCGACGATTTCGCGCATGGCGCTTTCCGCCACCTGACGCACCATCTCGTCGGGCGCGGCGACGTTGAAAAGGAATGCTGCCGGTTCGATGACCGAATAAAGAACGGCGAACTGCACGTCGACGATGTTCTGGTCGCCGGAAAGCATCAGCCCGGAACTTTGGCGCGGACCGCCGGTGCCGATCGCGATCTGCTTCTCGACAATCTGCACCTTTTCCACCGTTTCGATCGGCCAGAAGTGGAAATGCAGGCCCGGTTCGGACAGTTCGGCCTTCGGCTTGCCGAATAGCAGCTCGACCGCGCGCTCGTCGGTATCGACCTGGTAGAAAGCCTGGATGCCGTAGAGAATGAGTAGACCGACGGCCACAATGCCGAAGAATGCGGGACTCGCGCCGCCACCGCCGGGCATGGCGCGCTTCAGCCGGTCCTGACCCTTCTTGATGATCTCCTCGAGGTCTGGTGGCTGTCCGCCTGGCCTCTGCGGTCCGCGCGGACCCGAAGGCCCTTGGCCCCACGGGCCGCCGCCATTGTTGCCGCCGCCCCCCCAAGGGCCTCCGCCGCCGTTCTGATTGCTCCAGGGCATGCACGTCCTCTCGAATTGTAAAAGACCGCCGGACCCCGATCCGGCGGTATCAGTCGTAGGACTGTTATAGGAATGTGACGGAGTGCTTTCAACGCGAATTGCGCCTTTTCGACGTTGCAGCAAGGGTTTCCGCGACACCACACCGCACGTCCAGCCTCGTTCTTCCGCCAAATTTCGCGATAACCGCTTGCAACCCCTTGCGGTTTGTAAACAATGGCCGCCGGCATGTCCGGTCCCCTTTGGGGATTTAGACATCGGAAAATCGTCATTCTGGGAGGAATTTTATGACGACATCGACCCGACGCACTATCCTGTCCGCCGCAGCGGCGCTCGCCGTGGCGGCGACCACTTCGTTTGGCGTCCAGGCGCAGGAATCACGCAACTACATCCTCGCGACGGCTTCGACCGGCGGCACCTACTACCCGGTTGGCGTTGCAATCTCGACGCTGTCGAAGGTCAAGCTGGAGCCGAAGGAAAAGATCGGCATGTCGGCGATTTCCTCGGCGGGGTCTGGCGAGAACGTCAAGCTCATACGTGATGGCGAGGCGCAGTTCGCCATTCTCCAGGGCCTTTACGGTTTCTACGCTGCGTCCGGCACCGGCCCGGTAGAGGCCGACGGTCCGCAGGAACACCTGCGCGCGGTCTCGATGCTTTGGCAAAACGTCGAGCACTTCGTTGTCGCAAGCGACAAGGCGCAGACCGGAACCATTGAGGACATGGTCGCCCTGAAGGGCGAGGCAATGGCCCTCGGCAGCCAGAATTCAGGAACCATCGGTTCCAACCGCACAATACTTTCAGGTTTCGGGATCGACATCGATAACGATTACGAACTGGTCTATGGCGGGTACGGACCAAGCGCGGAGGCGGTACAGAACGGCAAGGCCGCCGGAATGGGTACACCCGCGGGCGTTCCCGTCAGCGCCGTCACGCAACTCTTCTCGTCGGCCGGAGACAAGGTCAGGCTGCTCGCCTTCACGCCCGAGCAAATGGAAAAGGCGGACGGCGACCGCGGCCTCTGGACGGAATACGTCATCCCCGGCGGCACCTATCCCGGTGTGGACGAGGACGTCACGACCATCGCCCAACCGAACTTTCTCGCCACCCATGCAGACCTCCCGGAGGAGGACGTCTACCTGATTACCAAGACCATGTACGAGAACCTGCCGTTCCTACAGGCGATCCATCCGGCCACCAAGGCGATGGCGCTTGAAAAGGCGATTGCCGGTCTTCCGGTACCGCTGCACCCAGGCGCAGCGCGCTATTACAAGGAACAGGGCCTGGAAATCCCCGAACGCCTGATGGCCAAGTAACGGCGGAAAGCACCGGCGACCAGCCTTGGCGCCGAAATCTCACGGTCCGCGGACGACCGCTCCGCGGACCTGCTGCCGCAAGACGGGGGACGGACATTGCGCGCGGAGACGTTGACCCAGAGCCGGTCGCCGGGGCTGAACCGGCGCGGACTTGCGCTTGTCACCCTTGTCATCGCCGTAGTCATATCGCTCGCCCACATCTGGATGAACTCGTTCGGCAACGTGTCGACGCTCGCCCAGAACGGCTTCCACTTCGCCGGTTTCGTACTTTTGTGCGCACTGGTCTCTCCGGTGGTGTCGGCCGAATGGGCCAGCGCCCGCTTCGTGCGCGTGGTCGACGTCAGTTTCGGAATCGCCGTTGCGGCGGCGGCGATTTACGTGGTCAACGCCGAGACCGCCATCTATGACCGGGGGGTCCGGCTGATTTGGAGTGACTGGCTCGCCGGAACGCTCTGCATTCTCGGCGCACTGGAATTCACCCGCCGCACCACCGGCCTGATCATCCCGATCCTGATCCTGCTGGCGCTCACCTACATCGTCTGGTGGGGCAGATACGTTCCCGGCGTCTTCCGTTTCGGCGGGCTTTCCGCCGAGACGGTGCTGTTCCGGGCGCTCTACGGTGATGACGCGATGTTTGGAACCATCGCGCGCATTTCTTCGACCTACGTCTTCATGTTCATCCTGTTCGGGGCTTTCCTCCTTAAATCTGGCGCGGGGGATTTCATCGTCAACGTCTCCCGCGCAGTCGCCGGGCGCATGACCGGCGGGCCGGGATTTGTCGCCGTGCTGGCAAGCGGCCTGACAGGAACGATCTCCGGCTCGGCGGTCGCCAACACCGCCTCGACCGGCGTCATTACCATCCCGCTCATGAAACGGGCCGGATTTCCCCCAACCTTTGCGGGCGGCGTCGAGGCCGCCGCATCGACCGGGGGCCAGCTAATGCCGCCTATCATGGGCGCTGGCGCCTTCGTCATGGCCTCGTTCACGCAGATCCCCTACACCACGATCGTTACCGTCAGCGTGCTTCCCGCAATCCTCTATTTTCTGACGGTCGGCTTTTTCGTGCGAATCGAGGCCAAGCGCTCGCACGCGACCGCGCTGGCGGAGGAAGACGGTCCCGGCATCTGGAAAACGTTCCGCGACGGCGGCCCGTCCTTCATCATCCCGGTGGCGTTGCTGATCGTCCTGCTGGTGCGCGGATTTACCCCCACCTACGCCGCCGGCTACGCGATCCTCGCCTGCGTCGCGGCGTCATGGCTGACACCGAACCGCATGGGCCCTGTCCGCATTGTCGAGGCGCTGGAACTCGGCGCCCGCAACATGATCATGACCGCCGTCCTGCTGACCGCCGTGGGCCTGATCGTCAACGTCATCACCACCGCCGGAATCGGCAACACCTTCTCGCTGATGATTTCGACATGGTCGCAGGGCTCGCTCCTCATCGCCATGGTGCTGATCGCGCTCGCGTCGCTCGTTCTCGGTATGGGCCTGCCGGTCACGGCGGCCTATATCGTGCTCGGCACACTGTCGGCCCCCGCGCTTTACCAGCTCATCCTCCAGAGCCAGCTGACCGAAATCCTCGCCTCCGGACAATTGCCGGAAACAGCGAAGGCGATCTTCATGCTTGCCGTGCCGGAGAAGCTGGCGGCGCTGGCAGCGCCGATGCCGGTCGACGAAGCCTCCGCGATCATTGCGGCGCTGCCGCTCGAAAGCCTATCGCTTCTCTACGACCAGGCGTTCCAGCCGGAGGTGCTTGCCGCCGCCCTTTTGTCGGCGCACATGATCATCTTCTGGCTTTCGCAGGATTCCAACGTCACACCACCGGTCTGCCTCGCCGCCTTCACGGGCGCTGCGATTGCCGGCAGTCCGCCGATGAAAACCGGGTTCGCCGCCTGGAAGGCCGCAAAGGGACTCTATTTTGTTCCGCTGCTCTTCGCCTACACGCCCTTCCTCTCCGGCGACTGGCCGGAAATGCTCCGCATCTTCGCCTTCGCGGTATTCGGCTTGTGGGCCGTGGCGGCCGCCATCGAAGGCTACTGGGAGGCTCGCCTCAACATCTTCGAGCGTGCCGCCACTTTTGCAGTCGGCGCCGCGCTACTTTGGCCGGCACCGGTATGGATCAACCTGATGGCGCTCGCCGCGTTCGCGGCGTTGTTTGGCTGGAACTTAAAGAAGAGCAAGATGGCACCTGCGGCGCATGGATCGTGAGCTGTCGCCAAATCGTTTCATCAGTCACTCCATACAAGCAGCTTGACATGATTAGACACTACATATAACCAATTAGTTATGGAACCAGTTGGTTATATTAAACCTCCTGACCTCGATGCGGTGTTTGCCGCGCTGGCTGATCCAACCCGTCGGGCAATACTTTCCCGGTTGGCCTCTGGCGAGGCATCGGTAAATGAAATCGCCGCGCCCTTTGAAATGAGTCAGCCGGCAGTGTCGAAGCACCTTAAGGTGCTGGAACACGCCGGATTGATCGAGCGGGACACTGAGAAGCAGCGCAGGCCAGCTCGGCTGAAGGCCGCACCGATGGCCGATGCGGTAAACTGGCTCGAGGAATTCAGGACGTTCTGGTCGTCAAGTTTCGATCAGCTCGATGGCCTGTTGGAAGCAATACAGAACGCCGAGACAAAGGGAGGGGTGAATGAGTGATCTGCCGACCTACAAACTGGAGCGGGTATTCGACGCCCCGCGTGAACTGGTCTGGAAAACCTGGACCGATCCGGAGCTCATTCCGCGCTGGTATGGTCCGGGTGCGGAGACAATCATCCACCGCCTCGAGGTGAAACCCGGCGGACTTTGGCTTAACGAGATGAAATGGGGGGGCAACTCCCATTATCAGCGGGTGGAGTATTCAGAGGTGACGCCGCCCGAAAGACTGGTCTGGCTGCACTCAAATTGCGACGTGAACTGGAACGTGGTCGCCAATCCGATGATGGCTGACTGGCCGCTTGTCCTGCTGACGACTGTGACTTTCAGGGAAGCTGCCGGTCAGACGAGGTTGCACCTGTCCTGGGTGCCACATGAAGCGACCGACGCCGAGATTGCCTGTTTCTCTGCGGCGATCGCCAACTTGGACAAGGGTTGGGGCGCCGGAATGCAGCTTCTCGCCGAACTGCTGGCGGAGCTGCAGGCGCGATGAGATTGCAGGCTACACAGCCCGCCGCTCATAAACCGCATAGCGCGTCGCGTGGCTGTCCTTCTCGCCGGCCGGAACGTCCTCACCCAACACCTCTTTCCAGACGACAGGATCGATGACAGGAAAGTACGTATCGCCCTCAATCTCCGCCAGCACATGCGTAACGCAAAGCTTGTCGGCCAGTGCCATGGCGGGTCCGAAGATCTGCCCGCCGCCGATGACGAAGATTTCGTTGGGGAGCGGCACCTGCTGATCGGCCGGATCGGGTTCAGCGCTTTCCAAATACGCGGTCGCGAGTTCAATGGCCGCGTCAAGAGTGCCAACCCGCATGACGCCGTCGGCCGCCCAGTCGACATTTCGCGTGATGACGATGTTCAGCCGTCCTGGCAGCGGCTTGCCTATGCTGTCATAGGTCTTGCGTCCCATGATGACCGGGCTTCCCATCGTTAGCGCCTTGAAGCGCTTGAGGTCGGATGACAGCCGCCAAGGCAGCCCCCCATCCCGGCCGATCACGCGGTTTTCCGCCATCGCGACGGCGATCGATACCACAGGATCGATGCCGGTCACACCGCCACCGCCGCCTTGATGTGCGGGTGCGGTTCGTAGCCGACGATCTCGAAATCCTCAAAACGGAAGTCCAGCAGGTCGTCGACCTTGCGCCTGATCTTCAGGAACGGCAGCGGGCGCGGCTCGCGGGCAAGCTGGGTCCTCGCCTGCTCGAAATGGTTGGAGTAGAGATGCGCATCGCCGAACGTGTGCACGAACTCTCCCGGCTGCAATCCGCACACCTCCGCCACCATGTGGGTCAGCAGCGCATAGGAGGCGATGTTAAACGGCACGCCGAGAAAGATATCTCCTGAGCGTTGGTAGAGCTGGCAGGAAAGCCGGCCATCGGAGACGTAGAACTGGAAGAGGCAGTGGCAGGGGGGCAGCGCCATCTCGTCCACCAACGCCGGATTCCACGCCGAAACGATATGCCGGCGCGAGAACGGATTGCTCCGGATGCCCTCCACGAGGTTCGCGATCTGGTCGATATGCCTGCCGTCCGGCGCCGGCCACGAACGCCACTGATAGCCGTAGACAGGCCCGAGATCGCCATTCTCGTCGGCCCAGTCATCCCAGATCGAGACGCCGTTTTCCTTCAACCATGCAATGTTGGTCTCGCCGCGCAGGAACCACAGCAACTCGTAGATGATGGAGCGAAGATGCAGCTTCTTGGTCGTGACCAGCGGAAACCCCTCCGACAGGTCGAACCGCATCTGGTGGCCGAACACGGAACGCGTGCCGGTGCCTGTCCGGTCGCCCCGATCGGTGCCGTTTTCCAGCACGTGACGCATGAGATCGAGATACTGCTTCATGACCGATCAGAAACACGATTCCACGTTTGCCGTCCACGCCGCGCGCACGGCAGCGCACAGAAATGCGCCGCCGGGTCACCGAAACTCAGAGGTCCGAGAGCTTTCCCAAGTGCTTGGCGACGAGATAATAGAAGGTCACCCGGCTTTTTGCGCGATCGCCGCCCATCTGCCCGCAGACCTTGGAGATAACTTCGTCACACGCCGCTTCATTCTTGTTGCCGAGCTTCTTGCCGCACCATTTCTGGCGCACGCGCGCCAGTTCGCCTGGATCGGAGCAAGAAACCAGCGAGGAATCGCGACTGCGCAGCGCGATCCCGAGATGCTTGACGATCTTGTCGACCACGGCCGGGTCCGCGTTCGCGTCGTAACGCCTCACATCGTCGAGATAATCGCTCATCCGCAGATCCTCCCTCGAGCCGGAAGTACGCCTTGGCCGGGATCGCCGCGGCACCATTCCGGTGTGCTCGCCCGGTTTCGCGCATGATCGTGACAGGGTGGCCAAAGTCAACCCGACCCCTTTGAAATCGCGGCGCGAAGTGTCTATATCTGGAAGTGCCGGGCAACCGGCTATGACAATAAACTGGCGATGCAATAAACCATTCGGACCCGGGGGCGGTACCCGGCGCCTCCACCATAAACGGTTCCGCCGAACCGCTTGTGATGGGGGCGAAACAGGATCGACGAGGGTGTAAAGATCGTTCTTTTGTCCGGTATGATACCACCGTTATCGGGTCAATTCAGTAGTTGCAAACGACAACTATGCAGAGGCACGTCTCGCTGCCTAATGGCGGTGCGACAGCTTCAAATTAAGTCCTAGGGGTTTGCCCCTCTAGGCGGGGTTCGGAGGCACCTGGCAACAGAAGCCTTCACTTTGTCCCCGTTCCCCTGTCCTTCGAACCTTCCAGTAATCGCCCGGTCGGATCGGCCCGGCAAAAAGTGACACGGCTGGGCGCCCCCAAACCCCTTGACCTTGGAGCGCGAAAAACGCACACCATGGCGGATCGAAAAGCGCGCCGAAGGACCGTGTATCCGATGACCGAGGACATGATTCGCTATGACATTCTGGTGCAGAATGCGCTGCGTGGCGTGATCCGGAAAGTGTTGTCGGAAGTCGCCAAGACGGGACTGCCGGGGAACCATCATTTCTTCATTACCTTCGTGACCGGCGCACCCGGCGTCAAGGTGTCAAACCGGATGCGCGAGCAGTACCCGGAGCAGATGACGATCGTGCTCCAGCACCAGTTCTGGGAACTGGAGGTCTCCGAGACCGCCTTCGACGTGGGATTATCGTTCTCGGACGTGCCGGAAAAGCTTCACGTCCCATATTCCGCGATCCGCGGCTTCTATGATCCCTCCGTCAATTTCGAGTTGGAGTTCGACGTAGAGAACGCTGAACCGATTGACGTTAGCGGCGAGCGGCCCGCGATGGCGGGAAACGATTCCAGCGCCATTGAGGAAATTTCCGCGCCGGATAAATCCGGCGGCAAGAAAAAGAAGAAGTCTTCGGCTTCGGCGAAGGAAACCGCCGACGAGGAGACCGACGACGACGGCAAACCCGGCGCCGACGTGGTGTCGCTGGATTCATTCCGCAAGAACAAGTAGCGCGTCGGGAATTTTCCGCGTCGTGGCCGTTCGCAAACACTCGATCACCATTGCGGGCCACCGGACCAGTTTTTCGATCGAGCCGCCCTTCCTGGATTGTCTTCGGCACCTGGCAGAACGGTCCGGGCTTTCACTCGCCTCATTGATCGCCGAAGTCGACCGCCGCAAGCCGCGCGACTCCAACCTTTCCTCCGCGCTGCGGGTACATGTCCTGTACGAGGCTCTGGCTGGCAGGCTGTCCGCGAAACCTACTGACCGAACCTGAATTGCGGCGTTCCGTTTCCGGTGCCGGGCGCCTCCGGCAGCACATCCAGCAGTCTTTGGATCTCTATGGAGGGCTTGCTCACCTTGGGGATTGCGCTCGGTGACGTGCTCTTCGGTTCCTGGAGCAGTAGCGCATCTTCTTCCGCATCCTCCGCTTCCGGCGGGACCGCGGCATCGTTGGCGAGACGTTCTGCCCTTTCGGCGGCAATGGCGCGCAAGCGGGCTTCCTCGCGCGCCCTGATCCATGCATTTGTGCGGTACCGCAGATACTGTACCTCCCGGCGCAGCCGCTGCTTTTCCAGAAGACGCGCCTGCAAGGCCTCGACCCGCGCTTGCTCCTGCTCGAGAGCCCTCTGAGTCAGATACCCCGTCACCGCGGCAAAATCGCGCTCCACGGAGAAACCGCCATCCGCAGCCTGGAACGAGAGCGATACTTCCGGCTGCGGACCTGCCACGCTCTCCTCGCCCGGATCGTAACCCAGGCGCGCATTGCCGCTGATCGCGCCGGACTTCAGATCCAGGCTGGCATCGGCGGAAATCGACAGCGGGCCGGTCGAAATCGCCGCATTGGTGATCCGCGCTATGCCGTCTGAGAGGCGGATTGGGTAGTCTGCCGCCGGCAGCGTCACACGGCCAGTCAGGAACGCAGCTTCTGCTAGCGCCTCGATCTCCGAGGCGCTAATTTCGTAGCCAATCGCATCGGCTTCGGCGACCATCGGCGCAAATCCGTCCGCGCGAATACCCGCAACCTCCAGAGGACCGGTCGAAAGCACCCCCGATCCCGCGATCGACGATACCACCGCGCCGGTGGTCCGGCCGCTTCCCGTCACCTGCAAGGTGAGATCGCCCTTTCCGGAGATGACGCCGTCGATCGAGGGCAGCAGCGACGCCGCCTCCACGCCGCTCATGGCGATCTGCCCGCTTGCGATCAACTCGCCGCCGGTGTTCTGCAATTCGACCCGCCCGCCGACGTGCCCACCGGCAAAACGGCCCTCGAACTCCTTCAGCGCCATCGCCCCGGCCGCGTAGGTGAAATCCCCGCTGAGCGCTTTGAGTGTAGCCCCAGCGGGCAAGGCGACCTCCTCCGCCCGCAGGCCGATGGCGATATCGTGCAAGGAGAGATAGGGGGCGGCGAAACGGCGCTTGTCCGCACCCTCCCCTCCGCCGAGTCCGAGGTCGCCCGGTTTCCCGGTGACGATATCATACAGCCTGACGGCGTTGAGATAGTCTAAGGCCAGGTCTCCGCGAACTGCCGGCACGCCTCCGTTCCGGTCGACCGTCAGATCGCCGCGCACTCGATTTCCGTCGAAAATCGCCTCGACCTGATGCAGCACGGTCTTTCCCCCGCGATGCGAGACCGCCGCGGTCAGATCGGTCGCAGTCCCTAGCCCCATCCCGGGAAGGCTGTAGCCGAGCGCCATCACCCATGGCTCGATGTCGCGTGCCTCGACGGTTCCTGTTCCCGTGAATCCGGTCGAAAGTATATCCGAGGTCAGCACGCCATTGAGTTGAGCGAACATGTCGTTGCCCTCGACCGAGAATGTCGACTTCATTCCGTCGAACAGGCTCCCGTTCGCGGAGAGCCGCGCGTAAAGTCCCCCCAGCCCGTCCAGTGTGATCGCCTCCAGGCCTGTTTGCCGCAGCAGGGTTTCGGCATCGCCGTTTACGAAGCCGGCATCCACCATCACCCTGATCTTCTCAGCATCCGAAAGTGAACCCGTAGCCGTGCTTGTGAAAGAGATCCCGGTTCCGCCAGAGGCACCCGACACGCTCAGGCTGGCTTCCCCGGACAATTCGGCCTTCTGATCGACCGTTCCAACAACATCGAGCCTCGTTTCGGAGAATGCATCGGGATTGCGCGCCGCCACCGCACCGGCCGCACCGATCATCTCGACTGAAGGAAACCTTTGCGCGAGTCCGGTCAGCAGTTCGGCTCCGTTCATGGCGAAAATTGTCGTGTCGAGCGTTCCCCGGACACCGTCTTCGCGCCGTTCGAGGCTCGCGGTGGCGGAGACGGAAGCGCCGTACAGGCCCGTCATCGACAGCCGGTCGATTTCGGTCTTCGCGCCGCGCGAGCGGATCGATGCGTCGAGACTGGCGAGACGGACGCCGCGGATTTCCGGTGATGTGAGTTTGAGGGCTAGGTCCACGTCCTGATCGGCGAAACGACGCACGCCATCTTCGCCCACGAAAACGATCGCCAGAGCTTCGAGCGTGGCGTAATCCAGTTCATCCCCGCCAAGCGTGACGTCAAGCGTGGAGCGGCGCACCGGATCCGACACCCTTTCGAGCGAACCGCGCAAGCGCGCCGGTCCGAGAATGACCTCGAGATCCTCGACCGTCTGGCGCAGCGGAGTTATCTCGACCTTTGCCGCAAAACCGGCTGCATCAAGCTTACGCACCGCTTCGTCCGCCGACCCCGTCAGCCACACCGCTAGGCCTGACGGCTGTTGCGAAGCCAGCACCAGATTGCCGGCAAAGCGGGTCCCGTCACCACCTTCCCCGTCATCGCTGACTGGCAGCCGCAGGACTCCGTCGGCCTCTACCTTCGTCCGGCCGGGAAGCTGTGCCTCCAGGCGCGAGAGCTTCCAGCTCCTTTCCGATGCTTCGCCGTCCTGGTCGTTCGGTGAGGCGATCACACGGATGTCACGAATTGTGGTTCCCCCGGCGATCACCGCCGGAAGATCGATGTCGATGCTTCCGGGAATGGGCGGGAACGGCAGTGCCGTCAGCGCCGAACGCGCGACCGCAAGCCGCTCGGCGACCGTCGCGAAATCCGCGCCTGCCGTTGCCTCCCCGTCTTCCTCAACCGTTTCCTCCGGAAAGGTGATTTGATTGCCCCGCACGTCGAGCCGGTAGCGCGGGTCGGTCCCGCCGGAAATTCCGGCGGAACCGGTGACGATGTACGGATCGTCAGCCTCGCCGAACTCTGCCCGGTATTGTTGTATGTCGAGAGTGCGTGGTGAGGCTGTGAAATCCCCCTCGACCAGATAGCGTGGAGCTTCTCCGCTGCGGGGGCGGATCGCGAATGTGCCGGCATAGGGCCCAGTCTGCCCGTCATCCGGTTCGGCGATCCTGCCATCCGCAGTGATCTCGATTTCCTGCCTCGGCAGGTCCAGCACCGTCCGCAGGCCGAAACCTTCCTTGCTGAGATTGCCGGTGCTCAAGCGCAGGTTGAGCGGCATGCCGTTTAGCCGGGCATCTCCGTCAAGTCTGAAAGGTCCGTAGAGACTCTGCGCGGAAACCGTCGCATCCAGTCCGGTGAGCATCCAGGTACGGCCGGCCGCCTCGTCCGCAAGTTCGATCGAACCGTTGACGATTCGCGCCTTTTCGAGTGTCACCCGCGCCGGACTGACCGGACCGCCAGCCGCAATGGGCCAGACGGGAAGCCCGTTTTCCCCCAGCCGCACCGTCATCCGGGGATTTTCGACCCGCATGTCGTAGATCAGAACTTCGCCCCGCAGGAAGGGCGCAAGTTCAGCGTCCATGGAAAACCTGTCGGCGACCAGCACCGGAGCATCGGGGCCACCCACTCTGACTTCCTCGAATGTTACCTTCGGAAACGGCAGCAGACGTGCGGTCGCGTCGCCTGCCACCGTCACCGGTTGGCCGAGCAGCCGCGAAGCTTCCCGCTCGAACTGGTCGCGGTAAACGCTCCAGTTGATGAAATACGGTGCCACCAGCGCCGCAATAAGCGCCAGCGCGACCAGACCGCCGAAGATGACGAACAAGCGTGTCAGCGTTCGCTCCGTGCATCCGATTGCATTCGCCCGCTTCGAGGCGGGGAATCTTGGACCGCAAGTTTAGAGGGAACTGCCCTGCCCGCAACCGGAATGAGAATTAACTTTCGCCGTCCAGCAGGTCGCGGACGGGCTCTGCCCGCGGTGCGACGCCTTGGGGTTCTGACCTAGAGGATGAAGACCTTGCCCGGGTTCATGATATTGTCCGGATCGATCGCACGCTTGACCGCGCGCATCACGTCGACGGCCCCGCCCAGTTCGAGTTCGAGAAAGCGCATCTTTCCCTGTCCGATTCCGTGTTCACCGGTACAGGTTCCGTCCATCGACAGCGCTCGCAGATTGAGCCGTTCGACGAACCGTTCGAGAACCGCGATCTCGTCCGGGTCATCAACGTTCACCAGGGGCGAAACATGGAAGTTACCGTCGCCTGCATGTCCGACGATCGGCGCGATCAGCCCCGACTCCTCGATATCGGCCTCGGTCTCGGCAATGCATTGGGCAAGCTTCGAGATCGGGACACACACATCGGTCGCGAGAGCCTTGGCGCCGGGTCGCAGACCGAGCACCGCCCAGTAGGCGTCATGACGGGCCTGCCAGAGCTTCGCACGCTCTTCCTCCCGCACAGACCAGATGAATTCGCCCCCGCCAAGCTCCGCGGCGATCTCGCCGAATGTCTCGGCCTGCTCCTTCACGCCGGCGTCGGTTCCGTGGAACTCGACGAACAGGCACGGCGAAACCGGAAGTTCGAGCTTTGAATAGTTGATCATTGCCTGCATCTGCAGAGCATTGACCAGTTCGATTCGCGCCACCGGAAGCCCCATCTGGACCGTCATGATCACTGCTTGACACGCGGCATCCACCGTCGGGAAAGGACA
Source organism: Oricola cellulosilytica (assembly GCF_019966575.1). GTDB lineage: Bacteria > Pseudomonadota > Alphaproteobacteria > Rhizobiales > Rhizobiaceae > Oricola > Oricola cellulosilytica. The sequence continues at coordinate 167,625 of NZ_JAINFK010000004.1, forward strand.
CACGCCCGACGAGATCGCCTGGGGAATTCCCTGCAATTTGAGCGTCAGAGCGGTGATGATACCGAGCGTTCCTTCCGAGCCGATCATCAGGCGGGTTAAATCGTAGCCCGCCGAACTTTTTCGCGCCCGCTTTCCCGTGCGGATCCTGCGCGCGTTCGGCATCACAGCCTCAAGCGCTATCACGTTGTCCCGCATGGTTCCGTAGCGCACCGCGTTGGTGCCCGAGGCGCGAGTCGCGGCCATGCCGCCAAGGCTCGCATCGGCTCCCGGATCGATGGGAAAGAACAGGCCGGTATCGCGCAGATGCTCATTCAGTTGCTTGCGGGTGACCCCCGGCTCAACCGTACAGTCAAGATCTTCCGGATTGACCCTGAGAACGGAATTCATCTGGCTGACATCGACGCTGATTCCGCCGCCCGGCGCGTTGACGCCGCCCTCCAGCGATGTTCCCGTCCCGAATGGCACGATCGGTACCTTGTGCTCCGCGCAGACCTCGACCGCCGCCTGCACCTCGTCGGCGCTTTGCGCGAACACTACCCCGTCTGGCAACTGTGCCGGGATATACGTCATGGTGTGGGCGTGCTGTTGGCGTAGCGCGTCGCCCGTCGCGAAGCGCTCTCCGAATCGCTGCTTGAGAATGTCGAGCGCAAGCGCGATCCCGGTCTCGTTGCGGGCCATCGCCGATATGTCGCTCAGTGCCAACGCGTCCTCCGCATTTCAATTCGCGCTTGCGGGCCCGGTCTCCCCCATGCCACGCTTGAACTGGAGCAAATCATTATGCGCCGTATCCGGCTTGTGCAACTGTAAGCGATGATCGAGACCCTCAAACGCGTTCCCGCCATTGTCGCAAGCTGGGTCCGTCCGAACATCGAGACATTCCTGTCGACCGGCCAGCCGAAGATCTGGGCGCTGTCGCTTCTCATCGGCGCCGCCGTTGGCATTGCCGCCATCCTGTTTCGCGAATCGATCGGTCTCTTCCAGATGCTGTGGCTCGGCACGCGCTCAGAGGACGTGGTCACGTCCATCGCGAACCTCGAATGGTACTGGGTCCTGCTCGCCCCGGTTGCGGGCGGCGCAATCGTCGGTGTGCTCCTCCACCAGATCGGTTCGCGGCGCACCGGCGGCGTGGCCGATGTCATCGAGGCCAAGGCCCACGCCGGACGCCCGCTCGATTTTCGTGATGGCATCCTCTCGGCGCTCACCACAGCGATCTCGCTCGGTTTCGGCGCAAGTGCCGGACGGGAGGGCCCGGTCGTGCATCTCGGCGCTACGCTTGCCTCCGTCTTCAGCCACCGCCGTAAGCTGCCGGAGTGGTGCGTGCGCACCCTCCTCGCCGCCGGCGTGGCCAGCGCCGTCTCGGCGTCGTTCAACGCGCCCATCGCGGGCGTCCTGTTCGCCCACGAGGTAATTCTCCAGCACTACGCCTTCCGTTCCTTCGTGCCGATCGTGATCGCCTCGACGGCAGGCACCGTGCTGTCCCGGCTCTGGTTCGACGAGGCGACGGTCTTCATCGTTCCCGACTACCAGATCACGTCCTATTGGGAGTTTCCGGCTTTTGCCCTGCTCGGCGTGGTGTCGGCCATCGTGGCGATCCTGTTCCAGTTCGCGCTCGTCGCGGGCGATTATGTAGCCCGCAACATCACCATGCCACTGTTCTTCCGCCCGGTTGTCGGTGGGCTGGCCGTGGGCATGATCGGTGTATTCTTCCCGCACATCCTCGGTGTCGGGTACGAGATGACGGACAAAGCACTCTGGAACCAGTTGCCGCTGCTCCTGATGTTGTCGCTGATCGTCATGAAGACTGTCGCCACGGCAATCACGCTGGCCTCGCGGTTTGGTGGCGGCGTTTTTTCGCCATCGCTTTATCTCGGCGCGATGACCGGCGGCGCTTTCGGCCTCATCGCCGGCTCGGTGTTTCCGGGCCTGGCGTCCAGTGGCGGGCTCTACGCCATTCTCGGCATGGGGGCGGTCGCCGGTGCCGTCATTGGAGCGCCGATCTCCACCACCGTCATCGTCTTCGAACTGACCGGTGGCTACGCCCTTTCCATCGCTCTCCTGCTCACGGTCGCCATCGCCTACGGGATCAACCAGGCGATCCACGGCCACTCCTATTTCCACTGGCAATTGGAAATGCGCGGCCTGTTCATCCACGAGGGACCGCACCGCAGCCTCACCCGCGCAAAAAAAGTAATGGATTTCATGGACATGCCCGACGAGGAAGGCGGGCCGCAAGTGGTCGATCCCGAGCTCAAGACGCCGACCCTGAAACCCACGGATACACTGGAGCATGCCCTGCGCATCTTCGATGCGGGCGGGCACACCCGCCTTCCGGTCGTCGATGAGCGCGCTCCAGATAGGATCATCGGCTGGGCGAACCAGGTCCGCGCCTTGAGGTACTTCAACAAGGCCCTCATCGATGCTTCCGTTGAGGAACATCGTTGATCTGAAATTCTCGCGCCATTTCATATGGTTAACGCGCCATTCACCACTCTTTGCGATTGTTCGCGGACATACCTGGCGACGGCGGCCGCATCGGCCGTTCTTGCCGGTGGGCTGAGGGCGAGATGTATAACAACGGAAAAGACAGGGCGCCTGCCTATCTGCGCGAGGACGCGACCCTGGAGGATTACAAAGCCTTCGTCGCCAGCAACTCCGACTGGATCTGGGAAACCGACGCCCGGCATCGCTTCACCTACGTCTCGGACTCGGTCACCGAAATCATGGGCTTCGAGCCCGGCCAGCTAATCGGCGCGTCACGCGCGGAAATGATTGCGGAGAGTTCCGACGGCGATCCCCGGTTTGCCCGGCACCTCGAGGCTCTGCAAAAACGCGAGCCGTTCCGCGATTTCATCTACAAGCTGAAGACCCCGTTCGACGACAATCTCTGGATGGCAATCAGCGGATTCCCCCGCTACGAGGACGGAGAGTTTGTCGGATACCGGGGCAACGGCCGGAACATCAGCAGTGTGATCCGGGTGATGGAAGAACTCGAGTTCGCCCGATCCGAGCAATCCAAGCTCAACGCGATCATTGACGCCAGCATAAACGCCGTCAGTTCCGGCGTCGTAATCTTCGATGCGGACGATAATCTGACATTCGCCAACAAGGCGATCCGGGAGATGTTTCCGGCAATCCGCGACCATTTCCGAAAGGGGCGGACCCTGGGCGATCTGATTCGCGAGATCATTTCGCACGAGATTTTCGTCAACGATGCCGGTGCCTCCGAATTCCCGCCCGACAAGTTTGAACAGCGGGTTTCCCGCTACGAGGCGCGCTATGAACGGGCGCATTTCGAGACCGTGGAACAATTCGCCGACGGGCGCTGGTGCCTCGTGGAATCGCGTCGTCTGCCGAACCGGATGATCGTGTGCATTCTTTCCGACATCACCGAACTGAAGACGCACGCGCTCGAACTGAAGAGCGCGAAATCGGAGATCGAGCGGTCCTACCAGTTGCTGCAGACCATCCTTGATAATGTTCCCATCGGCATCGTCGTCTACGACAAGGATGAAAACTTCGTTCTGACCAACCGGAATCTCCGCGAGGACCAGCCAGAACTCAATCCCGTCATGGAACAGGGGCGAACCTTGGAGGAGGCGGTCGCGCACGCGCATTCGCAGGGACTCTGGCGGCATTCCGGCGACCCCGAATTCGATAGCCTCTACGAGACCGACCCGGAACAGTGGAAAGCCCGCAAGCTCGAAGAGTACCGTGTCAAGAAATTCGAGGCCCTGCGCAATCCGAAGGCCGGAAAATGGATGAAGGCCGTGAACCTGAAGACCGGGGACGGTCTTTTCATCGGCCTTCGCATCGACATTTCCGACCTCAAGCGGCAGCAGGACGCGTTGGCAAAGCAACTCCGCGAGAACGAGCTTTATCGCAACATCATCGAGGCAATCCCGGCTGCGGTATACGCCAAGACCCCCGATCTCAGACTCGTCTATGCCAATTCGGGCTGGGAGACCGTCGCCGGCGCTTCCCTCTCCGATTCCATTGGCAAGACCGACTTCGACTTCTTCGGTGAAGAAGGCCTGCGCTTTATGGAAGCCGACCGGACGGTGCTCAGGACCGGCAAGGTCCTAGAAATGGAGGAGCAGGGAACCAATCCCGATGGCACGACTGGATACCGTCTCGCTCGCAAGAGTCTGACAAAAAGCTCCGACGGATCGGTATATCTTGTCGGCATTACCACTAGCATCGACGAACTGAAGGCGCGCGAAAACGAGGCCATCGCCGCCCGCGCGAAGGCCGAGTTGGCCCAGAACGTCTTGGACCAGCTCTCCAGTCCGGTATTGGTCAAGGATCGCAGCGGAGTGTTCGTCGCCACCAACCGCGCGTTCGCGGAACTTCTCGGCAAGCCGGCCGAGGCGATCGTCGGCCGTACCGCCGAACAGGTCATTGACCCGGAGTTCCTGGAGGAAGCAACGCGCTACGAAGCCGAGGTCATGCAGACCGGCAAGACCAGTGCGCACGAGCATGAGATCGTTCGCGGCGACGGCACGCGCTTCGCAGCCAAGGCCTACAAGTCGCGCGAGCGACTTGCGGACGGGAATGACTATCTCGTCGTTCGCATCGAGGACATCAGCAAGTTCAGGGAACGCGAGGAAGCGCTTCGCGAGGCACAGCGCAAGGCAGAAGCCGCCGACCGTGCGAAATCCGAGTTCCTCGCGAATATGAGCCACGAAATCCGCACACCGATGAACGGTGTTCTCGGTATGGCCGAATTGCTGGCGGGAACGGAACTCGACAGCAAGCAGCGGATATTCGCCGACGTCATCATCAAATCCGGCAACGCGCTCCTCACCATCATCAATGACATCCTGGATTTCTCCAAGATCGACGCCGATCAGATGACTCTGGAGCCCGAACCCTTCGACCTGCGCGAGGCGATCTCCGACGTCGCGACGCTGATGACGGCCCGCGCCCAGAAAAAGGACATCGAACTTATCGTCCGCGTCGATCCGGCGCTTCACGACAACTACCTTGGCGATGTCGGCCGGATTCGTCAGGTGGTTGGCAACCTGCTCGCCAATGCCGTCAAGTTTACCGACTCCGGCCACGTCTTGGTCGACGTGGGCGGCGTTGATCGCGGCGACAAGAGCGAAATTACCGTCAAGGTAACCGACACCGGCATCGGTATCCCGGCGGACAAGCTCGACCACATCTTCGAGAAGTTCGCTCAGGTCGACACCTCGGCGACGCGCCGGCACGAGGGAACGGGCCTGGGCCTGGCGATCTCCGCATCGATCGTCGAACTTATGAATGGCAAGCTGGGCGTCGAAAGCGAAGTCGGCCATGGATCAACCTTCTGGTTCACGCTGAAGCTGCCCAAACACGGCAGGCAGGTTCGACATGTCCGATTGCCCGGCGATGTCCGCGGCGCACGCATACTTCTGATCGACGACAATGCCGTGAACCGCTCCATTCTGATGGAACAGACGGCGGCCTGGGGCTTTGACGCCGCTGCGGTTCCGACGGGGCAGCAGGGCCTTGCCGCCCTGCGTGAGGCAAGCGCCGGCGGACGGCCTTTCGATGCTGCCGTCGTCGACCTCCAGATGCCGGAAATGAGCGGCGCGGATTTCGTCCGGACCCTTCGGTCGGACGCCGCGCAAGCCGATTTGCCGGTCATAATGCTATCCTCGGTGGACCGGGCCATCTCCACGGAGGAAGTTCGCAAACTCGGAATCGGCGCCGCCCTGCTGAAGCCGGCGCGCTCCAGCGAATTGCTCGACGCGATTGTCGCTCTCGTAGGCGACGCGCGTTCGCCAGAGGGGGCTGATGCAATAGCCCCGGCGAGTGCGCATGCCGCGGACAGGGCAGAAAACCTCCCCCCCGCGTCTTTTGCCGTCCCCGATGGAGGTCCGGCCGGCAGTTCGGCGACGCGCGCGCCGGACTGCCCGCTCGATATCCTGATCGCCGAGGACAACGAGGTGAACCAGCTTCTGTTCTCGCAGATCCTGCTCGATGCCGGATACCGTTTCGAGATCGTCGGCGACGGCAGACAGGCGGTCGACACCAGCGCCCGCAAACCGCCGCGGCTGATCCTCATGGATGTCTCCATGCCGGAAATGAACGGATTCGAGGCAACATCCGCGATCCGCAACCGCGAGGCGGAATCGGACGTCAGGACGCCGATCATCGGCGTCACCGCGCACGCGCTCAAGGGCGACCGCGACCGCTGCCTCGAGGCGGGCATGGACGATTACATTTCCAAGCCGATCAGCCCTGACGCGCTGGTCGAAAAGGTAAAGCAGTGGCTGGGCGAGGACGCCGCCGCCGAGGCGTGAGCGCGTAAAGCAGCAGCGTCGCCCGCGCAAAAAAGCAGGTCCAGCCTCACCTACCCCAAATGCTCCTTGAAGAAGGCGACCGTCCGGCTCCAGGCGAGATCGGCAGCCTCCTTGTCGTAGCGCGCTTCCGACGTGTCGTTGTTGAAGGCGTGGTTGACGCCCTCGTAGATATGGATCGTGAAATTCTTGTCGTTTTCTTCAAGGGCTGTCCGGTATGCGTCGATCCCGGCATTGATGCGCTCGTCCAGCCCTGCATAGTGCAGCAGAAGCGGCGCCTCGATGAACGCGGCATCGCCTGGCGCGGGCTGCCGCCCGTAATAGGCGACGCCTGCCCCCAGGTCCGGATCTGCCACGGCCAGCGAGTTGACCAGGCCGCCGCCCCAGCAGAATCCGACCGCGCCGACCTTACCGTTGGTCGCCTCGTGGCTCGCCAGGAACTGCCGCGCAGCTTTGGCGTTTTCCAGCGTCTCGGCGCCGTCCAGCGCGCCGATCATCTCGCGCGCCTTGTCCTCGTCCGAAGGCGTGCCGCCCGACAAAGAAAGAAAGTCCGGCGCCAGCGCCACGAAACCCTCAAGCGCAATCCGTCGCGCCACGTCGCGGATATGTTCGTTCAGGCCGCGGTTCTCGTGGATCACGATCACTGCCGGCAGCTTGCCTGCTGCGTCCGCCGGCATGACGAGATAGCCGCGCATTTCGCCTGCAGCTCCCGGCCATGGAACGTCCTCGCCCCGCAGCCGCGCATCGTCAGGCGCAACCATCGCCGCCCGCGCACTGTTTGCCGCCAGCATCGGCGCAATCGCGGCAGCCGCCGCGCCGGTCCCGGCCAGTTTCGTCAGCTTCTCCATGAAGCCGCGTCGGTCGAGCGTCAGATGCGTGTATTCGTCATAAGCATCGATCATCGCTTGGGTGATCTGCGGTTTTCCGGACATCGATTGTTCCTCCGAAAAGATGTCAGCCCCTCACGTTAAACCAGCGTAGCCCCCGTGCCACGAAAAAGCGCGACGCCGCACATCACAAATTACGGAGCGGCAAACCGACGACTACCGCTTCCCGCTGTGGACCGCGCCGAGGAGTGCTTCCCCCCTGCCCTGCGAATCTCCTATTCAGGGACCGGCCGGGCCATTCTCCGGCGATTCCCGAACCGTTTCAGCAAGGCAGGCGCGACTTTGAAGGTCGACATCGACATGGGAACGACCGCCACGCATGACGTGGCGAAGCTCGACATCGAGGAGCTGCTCGCCACCCGACTGCTCGTCCAGGGCAATTCCGGCTCCGGCAAGTCGCACCTTTTGCGCCGCCTGCTGGAGCAGTCCGCCAGATGGGTGCAGCAGGTGGTGATCGACCCGGAGGGCGATTTCGTCACGCTGGCCGAGACCTTCGGCCATCTGGTGGTCGACGCCGACCGCTCCGAGGGCGAACTGGTCGGCATCGCCAATCGCATCCGTCGCCACCGCGTTTCCTGCGTGCTGACGCTGGAGGGTCTCGAGATCGACGACCAGATGCGCGCCGCCGCCACGTTCCTCAATGCGCTGTTCGAGGCCGACCGCGAGCACTGGTTTCCGGTTCTTGTCGTCGTCGACGAGGCGCAGATGTTCGCCCCCGCCGCCGGCGGCGAGGTCGCCGAGGATGCCCGGCGCGCCGCGCTTGGCGCGATGACCAACCTGATGTGCCGCGGCCGCAAGCGCGGCCTTGCCGGCGTCATCGCCACGCAGCGCCTCGCCAAGCTGGCAAAGAACGTCGCCGCCGAGGCCTCCAACTTCCTGATGGGCCGCACCTTTCTCGACATCGACATGGCCCGCGCCGCCGATCTTCTCGGCATGGACCGCCGCCAGGCCGAGCAGTTCCGCGATCTCAGGCGCGGCTCCTTCGTCGCGCTCGGGCCAGCCCTGTCGCGCCGGCCGCTCCCCGTCACCATCGGCCCGGTCGAGACGGGCGCGCGCTCATCGAGCCCGAAACTGATGCCGCTGCCCGACAAGCCCGCCGATGTCGAGGACCTGATCCTGACGCCCGCCCCGGAGGATTTCGCCCGTCCGCCGACGCCGAGGCGTGCCACGCCCGCGCCGCGCGCGACCGCCGATATAATGGAGGAACTGTCCCGCGCGGCCTCGATCCAGGAAACCGGGCCGGAACCCGAAAAGCCCGGACGCCGCCCGCCGATGAGCGGGGAGGAAAAGGAACAGTGGGTCGCCGAAACGCTGGCCGGCATCGCCGCCGGTCCGGATTCGGCCTTCCGCTCGGATTCCGAACTCTATCAGGATTTCCTGATGCGCGGCCGGATGCGCCGCATCACCGGTGCGCCGCTGTCGATGTCGGATTTCCGCCTGCGCCTCGCCATCGCCCGCTCCGGCGTCGACGCGGAAACAGCGGGAAGCGAAGCCTGGCGCACAGCGCTGGTGCTCGCCGAGCGGGTCACCGACGACCTTCAGGGAGTGTTCCTGATGCTGGCCCACGCCGCCATTCGCTCCGCCCCCTGCCCCTCGGACGCGGAGATCGCCCGCGCTTACGGCACCCACTCGACCCGCCGCGCCCGCCGGTTTCTGGATTATTTCGAGGAACAGGGCCTGATCGTCCTGCACACGGACCATTTGGGCAAACGCCTCGCCGCCTTCCCCGACTTCGACGCCCAGACGCTGGGCGGCGACGCCGACGCGCCCTTGGCGGAGGAAAGCGGGAATGTAGAGGCGGCGGAGTGAGGATCAAGGGCTTGGAAAGGGCTTTCTCGCGCCAAAACCGCTTCTGCGGCGTCCTGCGCCGAACGTATGATGCGTATAAACGGTGCTGTGTCCGCAATCAAAAAACCACAATCCCTTCCTAATCGTCTCAGCAGAAAGCGATTAGCTTGCCATTTTCTCTTCTGGAGGCAGGGTCGATCCCAAAACTATGGACGCAGATGGCGGCGGTGTCGTCACATGGTCACACGCTTCAGATTCTCCGAACAGGCGGCTATCCGGAATCCTCTCCGAAATCGCGGGCGATAAGAGCCGTGAAAGAGTTACGTTAGGCGATCTGCTCGAAAAGTTCGGCAACCGCGCCTTTGGCGCTATGATCTTCATTTTCGCCGCCCCTAATGCAATTCCCATCGCGATGCCCGGGATATCGGCGTTGTTGGGGGCTCCGCTTGTCTTCCTGACATGGCAAATGATGCGGGGCCGCCGCGAGCCATGGTTCCCTTTGGCAATTCGCAACCGGTCATTTGCCCGCAGCGATTTTCTCAGGCTGGTCAATATCGTGAACCCCACTCTGAAAACGATCGAGAAAATGATCCGGCCACGGTTTGATATTTTGGCGAATTCAAGAGCAGAAGGTCTGATCGGCTTTTTGGGGCTGCTGCTAGCTACGATGATTTTTCTTCCCATCCCGTTCGGCAACATGTTGCCTGGTCTGGCGCTCGCCTTGCTGGCGCTCGGCGTTCTGGAGCGCGACGGATTGGCGATCATCAGCGGAACCGTTGCCGCTTTGCTCGGCTTCATGCTGGTTTCCGGGATTCTCTACGGCATTGCAAAGGCAACACTGTTCACGTTCCAAAACGCGTTCGCCTAAGTCTAGATCCCGAACACGCGAACGAACTCGCGACCCGATAATAGCGTTATCAGGACGCCAACCAGCATCATCATGGGCCTGTCGGGCATGTGCCGGACCACCAGGGCCGCAAGGGGCGCGGCAATGACACCGCCTACTATCAGGCCCAGAATGATTGGCCAGAGTTCGAGGCCAACGGTCAGGAAGAAGGTCCCCGATATCATGAGCGTGACGAGAAACTCGCTCGCATTCGTCGATCCGATGGCGGTTCGGGCAACCGCCCCTTGCCCGATTATGCTCGATGTCACGATCGGCCCCCATCCGCCGCCGCCGATGGAATCGAGAAATCCGCCAACGAGGCCGAGTGCTGGGAGCATGCGGGGCTCGACAGATGGGCGATTCGCCCTGCGGGCGGCCTTCCAGACGATCCAGAGCCCCATGGCCGCCAGATAGAACGCGACGACCGGGCGTACCCGTCCCCCGTCCATCGACGAGAGCAACATGGCGCCTATGGTTCCGCCAACGGCTCCGGGAATGGCCAGTCGCCCGACCATTTTCCACCGGACATTGCCGAAACGCCAGTGCGACAGCGCCGACGCGCCGGTCGTGAAAACCTCTGCGGCATGGACGCTGGCGCTGGCTACCGCTGGCGTGAAACCGAGCCCGAGAAGAACGGACGTGCTGGCCAGCCCGTATGCCATGCCGATGGCGCCGTCGATGATCTGCGCGGCGAATCCTACTGCGATGAAAAGGAGGAAATCTGACATGCCGTATGACCAATTCGTCTCAGCATCGAAAGAAGGGGGCGGCTCAGCGACCGGGCAAGATCGTGAACCAATTAAGAGTCAGGCATTTTCTCTTTGATGAGCCGCCGGTGCCGATACGGATCCGGCGGCAGCGCGGCCGGGTCTCGTCGCCATAAGCGAAAGAAACAGTCCGCCGAGGAGAAGCGCCATCGTGATGGACAACGATAGCGCCGACGGGAATTTCTCCCATCCAAACAGGTCGGCGAGAAAGATCTTGCTGCCGATAAATACGAGCACCAGCGCAAGGGCATACTTCAGGTAGACAAACCGCGCGATCATCACGACGAGCACGAAATAGAGCGCCCGCAGTCCCAGTATGGCGAAGATATTGGATGTGTAGACCAGATAGGGGTCGGTGGTGATCGAAAATATTGCGGGGATGGAGTCGACCGCGAATATGACGTCGGCAATCTCGACCATCAAGAGGGTCATCAGAAGCGGTGTGGCAACGACATAGGCGCCTGATCGGACGAAAAATCTGTGTCCGTGCAGGTCCGGCGTCAGGGGTAGCCATTTCCTCAGCCAGCGGAGGACCGGATTAGCGGCCACATCGTACTCCGTTTCACCGGCAACGAGCATCTTGACGCCGGTGAAGACGAGGAATGCCGCGAAGAGATACAATACCCATTCGAAATTCGAGACGACCGCGGTGCCCGCTCCGATCATCAGGCCGCGCAGGACGATCACGCCCAATATGCCGTAAATCAGCACCTTGTGCTGGTACTCCCGAGGGATAGCGAAATAGGAGAAAATGACGGCAATGACGAACACGTTGTCCATCGCCAGGCTCTTCTCTACCACGAAACCGGTGAGGTAGAGCATCGCTGCTTGCGATCCGAGCATCTTCCAGATCCACAAGGAAAAGAGCAGGCCGAGGCCGACATAGAAGGCGGAGAGCAGGAGTCCCTCCCGCGCCCCGATTTCATGGGGTCGCCGATGCAGCACGCCCAGATCGAAGGCAAGCAGGGAAATTACGAGAGTGAGGAACACACCCCACATCCACACCGGTTCGCCCATTACTTCAGTAAGCAACAGGGTCATGCGCGAAGCTCCGCCAGCGCCGTCTTCAAAGCTGTGCGTCAGGGCTGGCTTGTCGCGCAGGGCGCTCGTATATCGAGCGAGGATGAAGTGGGATCGAGGCCATGTCTGTGCAAGTGGCCGGATCCCCGTCCGGTCCCTTTTAATTATTCGCCGGTTCGGTCGGATGCTTATTTCCGACCGCAAATATCATGCGGTGGACGTAGAGATCCCGGGCTTCTCTTGGAACCGGTCCTCGCGCGGAGGCGCAGAAACATGAGAACGACCGATGCTTGTGGCGAAGGATGGCTGGCTTCGAACAGGCGGCCCACGGCCTGATTCGGCCGGCTGATACGCTCACGCACCCACCCCCTTCGCCTGTTCCCGCAGCACGAACTTCTGAATTTTTCCTGTCGAGGTCTTCGGCAGGTCGGTGAACACCACGTGTTTCGGGCATTTGTAGCGGGCGATCAGCGCCCGGCAATGGGCGATGATCTCGTCCTCGTCGGCGTGCTGGCCGGGCTTCAGTTCGACGAAGGCGCACGGCGTCTCGCCCCATTTCTCGTCCGGGCGCGCCACAACGGCGGCCGCCTGCACGGCGGCGTGCTTGTAGAGCGCGTCCTCCACCTCGATCGACGAGATGTTCTCGCCGCCGGAGATGATGACGTCCTTGGAGCGGTCCTTCAGCTGGATATAGCCGTCCTCGTGCAGCACGCCGAGATCGCCGGAATGGAACCATCCGCCGGCGAACGCCTCGTCGCTGGCTTTTTTGTTCTTGAGGTAGCCCTTCATCACGATGTTGCCGCGGAACATCACCTCGCCCAGGGTCTCGCCGTCGGCGGGCACCTTTTCCATCGTCTCCGGGTCCATCACGGTCAGATCCTCCAGCGCCGCGTAGCGGACGCCCTGGCGCGCCTTGCGCGCCGCACGGTGCGGCCCGTCGAGTTCGTTCCACTCGGTCTTCCATTCATTGACCACCGCCGGCCCGTAGGTCTCGGTCAGCCCGTAGAGATGCGTCACCTCGAAACCGGCGTCCGCCATCCCGGCGAGCACGCTTTCGGGCGGCGGCGCGGCAGCGGTGTTGAACGTCACGGTCTGCGAAAAGTCGCGCTTTTCGGCGTCCGGCGCGTTGATCAGCAGCGACATCACGATCGGCGCGCCGCACAGATGCGTCACCCCGTGGCCGGCGATCGCGTCATACATCGCTCTTGCCCGCACCCATCTGAGGCACACATGCGTTCCCGCCTGCACGGCGAGCGTCCACGGGAAGCACCAGCCGTTGCAGTGGAACATAGGCAGCGTCCACAGATAGACCGGGTGCCGGCCCATGCCCGACGCGATCACGTTGGCGTAGCCCATCAGCGCCGCGCCGCGATGGTGGTAGACGACGCCCTTCGGATTGCCGGTCGTCCCCGACGTGTAGTTGAGCGAGATCGCGTCCCACTCGTCCTCCGGCATCGCCCAGTCGAACTCCGGGTCGCCGTCGGCGATGAAGTCCTCGTACTCGACCGACCCGATCGCCTTGCCCTTCGGCGCCGGCGCGTCGTCCGGATAGTCCGGATCGTCATAATCGATCACCAGCGGCTTCACCTTCGCCTTCTTCAGCGCCGCCTTCATCACCGCTGAAAACTCCCGGTCGACGATGACGATCTTCGCCTCGCCGTGATCGAGCTGGAAGGCGACGACATCGGCGTCGAGCCGCGTGTTGATCGACAGCAGCACCGCGCCGGTCATCGGCACGCCGTGATGGGCTTCCAGCATCGCCGGCGTGTTCGACAGCAGCACCGCGATCGTGTCGCCGCGTTTCGCGCCCGCCTTGGCGAGCGACGAGGCGAGCTTGCGCGCCCGCGCGTAGAAATCCCCGTAAGTCCGGCGCAGCGAGCCGTGGATGATGGCGACATGGTCGGGAAACACCTTCGCCGCCCGCTCAAGATGCTTCAGCGGCGTCAGCGGCTGGTGGTTGGCCTCGTTGCGGTCGAGCCCCTTGCCATAGATCGTGCCTTTCATCGGATCCTCCTCCCGCGAACCGTGCCCGTGAAAATCTTATGTCCTTCGCGACCGCCCGTCACCTCGCGGTTTGCGGGCGATTTCCGGTGATCGCCTGTCCCGCACGGATTGCAGCGGGACACACAATGTGAGAGGCCCTGCGGAACGCTCCCAATCCTCCCCACGTTTTCCTGGTGTGTGAATAACGCACGAAAAGACAGGGAGAACGGCCATGAAACGCAAGCTCTTGACGACGACGGCCCTGATCGCTTTCGCAATCGCCGGAAGCGGAACCGGTGCGCTCTATCCGGCGCCGGCAGCCGCCCAGACCCAGTCCCAAACCGAAACCCAGACCGGGGTTCAGACCGAAGAAGTGTTGCCGAACGAGGAAGGCGCGGCACAGGAGAACGCTTCCGAAATCACCGAGGAGTCCGCGACCGAAATGGCCGAACAGCCGGCCGACGAGCAGGCTGAGCAGCCCGCGACCGGCACCGCGCAGCAGCCCGCTGCGGAATCGGAGACGATGGAGGCCGCCACGCCGGAATCCATGGCGGTCGACGAGGAGGTGTTCTTCGTCTTTGAGGAAGCCGACCATTACCGCTCCGACAAGCTGCTTGGCGCATCCGTCTTCAGCAGCGGCGGCGAGGTGATCGGCGACATCAACGACCTTATCGTCTCGACCGAAGGCAAGTTCGAAGGCGTCATCGTCGGCGTCGGCGGCTTCCTCGGCATGGGCGAGAAGAATGTCGGCGTCCGCTTTGCCGCGCTGACCCTCTCCGAGGATCCGGAAACGAACGAACTGAAGATCGTCATGGAGCAGACGAAGGAGAGCCTTGAAGCCGCGCCTGCTTATGTCAGCAAGGAGCGCCAGGCGGTGGCAGCCGAGGTGCGCCAGGAAACCGGCCAGACCGGGGTGACGACCGGCGCCATTCCCGAACAGCCCGCCGACGATTCGGCGGACCCGGCCGCCTACGGAAACGCCGTGCAGCCGGTTGCTCCGGCGCAGTAAAGCGGCATTTCCTTGGAGTTATTGACGGGCGGCCCACGGGCCGCCCGTTTCGTTTGACGGAATACGCGCCGGGATTGCTGGTGTTTCCCCCCCGAATCACTACATTCCGTGGCAATGAGCGATCCCTTCGACGATATCCCCTTCGGCGACGAGCCCGGCCCCCCGGCAGCCCCCGGCCAGCCCTCCGGCATTGCCGCGCGCGCCATGGCCGCCCGCCGGGGCCCTCCGCCGCGCGATTATCTGGAAGGCCTGAACGGCGAGCAGCGCCGCGCGGTCGAAACCACCGACGGCCCGGTTCTGGTTCTGGCCGGCGCCGGCACCGGCAAGACCCGCGTGCTGACCACCCGCATCGCCCACATATTGTCGCTCGGCCTCGCCTGGCCGTCGCAGATCCTCGCCGTGACCTTCACCAACAAGGCGGCGCGCGAGATGAAGGAGCGCATCGGCATTCTCGTCGGCGAGGCGGTCGAGGGCATGCCCTGGCTCGGCACCTTCCATTCGATCGGCGTGAAGATCCTGCGCCGCCACGCCGAGCTTGCGGGCCTCAGGTCCGATTTCACCATTCTCGACACCGACGACCAGATCCGCCTCATCAAGCAGGTGATCCAGGCCGAGGGGCTGGACGACAAGCGCTGGCCGGCGCGCACCTTCGCCCACATGATCGACGGCTGGAAGAACAAGGGCTACGGCCCGAAGGATATTCCCGAGGGCGACGCCCGGGCATTTGCCAACGGCAGGGGCCGCGAGCTGTTTTCCGCCTATCAGGACCGGCTGAAGACGCTGAACGCCTGCGATTTCGGCGATCTCCTGTGCCACCCGATCCGGATATTGCGCGACAATCCGGACGTGCTGGCCGACTACCATTCCCGCTTCAGATACATCCTCGTCGACGAGTACCAGGACACCAACACCGCGCAGTATATGTGGCTGCGGCTCTTGGCTCAGAGGCCAAGATCGAAAACCCCCTCATCCGTCGCCTCCGGCGACACCTTCTCCCACCATGGGGAGAAGGAAGGGCGCCTCCCCTCTCCCCTTGTGGGAGAGGGTGGATCGCCGCGCAGCGGCGAGACGGGTGAGGGGTACTCCAGCGGCTTCGAGGAAGCACCCTTCCCGGGCGATCTCCCCTCCCCGGCCGAAGGCCGAGCGCGTGACGACGCGCCGGACGACTTCTCGTCCGCCCCCGCGGAGCGAAGCCGCGCAAGCGGCGACAGCGCGAGCGAAAACAAGATCAACATCTGCTGCGTCGGCGACGACGACCAGTCGATCTATGGCTGGCGCGGCGCGGAGGTCGACAACATCCTGCGCTTCGAGAAGGATTTTCCAGGCAGCACGGTCATCCGGCTCGAACGCAACTACCGCTCCACCGAACACATTCTCGGCGCCGCCTCGCACCTGATCGCCCACAATGAGGGCCGGCTCGGCAAGACGCTGTTCACCGAGCTCTCCGACCCGGACCACGACAAGGTGCAGGTCCACGCCGCCTGGGATTCCGAGGAGGAGGCCCGCGCCGTCGGCGAGGAGATCGAGCAGGCGCAGCGCCGCGGCCACAACCTCAACGACATGGCGATCCTCGTGCGCGCCTCGTTCCAGATGCGCGAGTTCGAGGACCGCTTCGTCACGCTCGGCCTCAACTACCGCGTCATCGGCGGCCCGCGCTTTTACGAGCGCATGGAGATCCGCGACGCCATGGCCTATTTCCGCGTCGTCGCCCAGCCCGCCGACGACCTCGCCTTCGAGCGCATCGTCAACACGCCGAAGCGCGGTTTGGGCGATGCGTCGGTGCGCATGGTCCACGATTATGCCCGCGCGCGCGGCATCCCGATGCTCGAGGCCGCCGGCGAGATCGTCCAGACCGAGGAGATGAAGCCCAAGCCCCGCGCCGCCCTTCGCGAGCTGGTGGACAGCTTCAAACGCTGGCGCGATCTGCTTGAAAAGACACCGCATTCCGAGCTGGCTGAGGTGATACTTGAAGAAAGCGGCTACACCGCGATGTGGCAGAACGACCGCTCCGCCGAGGCGCCGGGGCGGCTGGAAAACCTCAAGGAACTGATCCGGTCGATGGAGGAATTCGAGTCGCTGCGCTCCTTCCTCGAACATGTCTCCCTCGTCATGGACGCCGAGCAGAACGCCGATCTCGACGCCGTTTCCATCATGACGCTGCACGCCGCCAAGGGGCTGGAATTCGAGACCGTCTTCCTGCCCGGCTGGGAGGAAGGGCTGTTCCCGCACCAGCGCTCGCTCGACGAGGGCGGCCGCTCGGGCCTCGAGGAAGAGCGCCGCCTCGCCTATGTCGGGCTGACCCGGGCCAAGCGCCACTGCCACCTCTGGTTCGTCTCCAACCGCCGCATCCACGGCCTGTGGCAGTCGACCATCCCCTCGCGCTTTCTCGACGAATTGCCGGCCGCCCATGTCGATGTCGCGGAAGCTCCCACCAATTATGGCGGGTTCGGCGGTTACGGCGCGTCGCGCTTCGACAAGGCCGAGGCCTTTTCCGCCAACCGCTCGACCCCCGGCTGGCAGCGGGCGCAGCAGAACCGCACCGAGGCCACCTCGCGGAACTGGGGTTCGCGCTCCGGCGTCGCGGTCGAGCGCATCGGCTATGGCGAAACGGATTCAGGCTTCGGCGCGGGCCGCAAGTCGGTCAAGGGCCGCGTCATCGAGGGCGAGCTTGTCGCCAAGTCGGTCTCCGACACCCCGTCCACCTTCTCCACCGGCGACCGCGTCTTTCACCTCAAATTCGGCAACGGCAACATCGTCGCGGTGGAAGGCAACAAGCTCACCGTCGATTTCGACAAGGCCGGCCAGAAGCGCGTGCTGGACGGGTTTGTGGAGCGGGTGTGAGGGTGATCACTCCCTAAAGCGTCCCGCCCTTTTTTGAAGCCAGAATGTAGACGTAACCCACGCGCCCCATCCGGCCACGCTAACGGAATGGATCCCTGTGACAAGCACAGGGATGACGACAGGACGGGGATTGCCGTTACTCTCCCAGCCTCTGCGCACTCGTAAAGACCGGGAACTAACCGCGGTCATCCTCGGGCTTCTTCGCGCTAGCGAGCGAAGCGAAGCTTAAGGGCGCGACAGAGACGACCCGCGGACCCACCGCCACGCGGCTCAATCGGTCAACACGCCACGGCAGCCGCTCCAGCAGGCTCCCGCACGCCCCCTTGCCGCCGTCATCCCTATGCCCCGCGCGTCAGCAACGAGCGATGCGAGGCGCTTATGGACGCGCGGGAAATGTCACAGGGATCCATTCCGGAGACCGCAGCGCCACCCGCCCGAAAGAGCCAATCCATCTCCGTCATCCTCGGGCTTGACCCGAGGACCCATTCCGTGAGGCTTCCCGCAATCGCCGGACCGGAAGAACGGTCACCAGCCGATCCCTTTGTAAAGCTCGTCCCACTCCGGGTTCATGGCTTCGATCAGTTCGATCTTCCATTGGCGCCGCCAGCGCTTCAACGATTTTTCACGTTGGATCGCGTCGGTGATGTCGTCGTAGTCTTCGTACCAGACCAGCCGAACCGCGCCGTAGGTGGACGTGAAGCTTTTCCTATTGATGCGCTGCTTATGGTCGTAGATGCGCTGCGAAAGGTCCGAAGTAACGCCGATATAGATCGTGCCCCCCTTCTTGCTTGCCAGCATGTAGACATAGCCGCCCATCGCCTCAGCTTCACGGAATGGGTCCTCGGGTCAAGCTCGAGGATGACGAGGGTGGTGATGCCCGCCAGCGACGAGCCGACGGCGAGGAGCTCACGGGCGGGACAAACCAGGGGCCCGTCAGCGAGCAAGGGACAAAAAACGCCCCCTCACAGCATCCATTCGATCGGCAGCCAGCCAAGCACCCGGATCGCCAGCCGGTCGAACAGGGTCGTTCCCGGCTCGGTATCGTGCACGATCGTGCCGTCCGGCAGCTGTTCCCTCCAGCGCAGCGCCCCCTCGTCCAGCCGCACGGCAAAGGCCGCCGGTTCGATCCGCTCGACGAAACCGTCGGAGATAACCTGCGCGATTTCCGGGCTTTCGATCAGGAATCCCATCTCGGTGTTGAACAGCACCGAGCGCGGGTCGAGATTGAGCGACCCGATGAAGACGCGGTCGCCGTCGAGCGCCACCGTCTTGGCGTGCAGGCTGGAGGCCGAGGACCCGGAGGACCCTCCGGAAGAGCCGGACGGGCCGGGGACGCCTGGTTTGGCACTGGTGTCGGGCGTCTCGTCGCCGGGCTTCAGCTCGAACACCTCCATGCCCTCGCGCAGCAGGTCCCGGCGGTATTTGGCGTAACCGGCATGCACCACCTTCACGTCCGTCGTCGCGTAGGCATTGGTGAGGATGCGGATCTTCGCGCCGTTGTCCCTCAGGCCGGCGAGGAACGCGACCCCCCGGTCGCCCGGAATGAGATAGGGCGAGATCAGGTCGAGGCTGGTTCGCGCCTGTCTGACGACCTCCTTCAGCCGGTTGATCATGAGCTGGTCGCCCTCGGCCTCCCCCAGCCCCTTGGCTGGGTGATCGCTGAGCAGTTCGGCGCGCACCCATTCCAGTTCGACATCGCCGCGGATGAACCGGTCGGCGGCCGTTCCCTCGAAACGGGAAAGCCGCTTGACCTCCGCCGCCGGACCGGCGGGATCGGTCCCGGTGACGTAACCGGGCAGCTCACCATTGCCGTCCCAGGTGATCAAATCCATCGGATAGGCGGAGCCGCTGTTCCAGTAGAGATCGAAATTCGCCGCCGTCTGCGCGGCGACCGGTCCGGCCGCCAGCACGTCGAGGTCGATGAAGTGGCTTTCCTCGGCCATCTGGAAATATTCGTCGCCGATATTGCGTCCGCCGACGATTGCGGCCGCCCCGTCGGCGATCAGCGCCTTGTTGTGCATCCGGCGGTTCATGCGGAAGAAGTCGATCAGATAGCCGGCGACCTTCGGACGGCGGATGGTCGACGGGTTGAAGATCCGGACCTCGAAATTTTCCAGCGCGTGCAGCGCCGTCAGCACCGGGTCGAGACCGGCGATGCCGTTGTCGTCGAGCAGCAGCCGCACGCGCACGCCGCGCTCTGCCGCCTCGCGCAGCGCACTGAGAAGCAGCCGCCCGGAGGTGTCGTCGCGCCAGATGTAATATTGTGCATCGATCGAGGCCTCCGCCCCGGCGACAAGCCGGAGCCGGCTGGCGAAAGCCGCGCCTCCGTCGGCCATGGCTCGCATCCCCGATTTACCCGATTGCAGGCGCGCCGGCGCATCGACCAGGCCGCCGAGAGTCGTCTCGGGCGAAAGCGCGATGGCGGCGCTCTCCTGCCGGTCATCGACGGAAGGCAGCGGAAACATCAGTCGCGCGATCACGATGGCCGCGACGCTGAGGAGCAGGACGGCGGCGAGCGCCTTGAGGAAACCGGTCATCCTCCGGCCATGGCCGAGATCGTGCCGGGCCGCAAGTCCTTTATGGTCCGGCCGACCCGCAAGGCGAGCTGTTAACGATCTCGGCGGTATTGTAAATCTTTTACAAATTTACCGGCACGGCTTTCGCATCGCAACAAGAACACACGAATTATCTGCCGGATTTACGGGTTTTCCATGACACTTTAGCCGCGACAGCGCATTGCAGCATGACAGATTTTTACAAAACGACGAAGGACCTCCCTCATGTCATATGCAAGCGACATCCAGTCGACCCGCGAACTCATCCGCAGCCACAACGGCACATGGGACGGCATCGACGCCGAAGCCGTCGCCCGCATGCGCGCCCAGAACCGCTTCCGCACCGGCCTCGACATCGCCCGGTATACCGCAAAGATTATGCGCGAGGACATGGCCGCCTATGACGCGGATCCGGCCAACTACACCCAGTCGCTCGGCTGCTGGCACGGCTTCATCGGCCAGCAGAAGATGATCTCCATCAAGAAGCATTTCGGCTCCACCAAGGGCCGCTATCTCTATCTTTCCGGCTGGATGGTCGCCGCGCTGCGTTCCGAATTCGGTCCGCTGCCGGACCAGTCGATGCACGAGAAGACCTCCGTTCCGGCGCTGATCGAGGAGCTATACACCTTCCTGCGCCAGGCCGATGCCCGCGAGTTGGGCGGCCTGTTCCGCGAACTCGACGCCGCGCGCGAGGCCGGCGACCCCAACAAGGAGCGCGAGATCCAACACAAGATCGACAATCACGAGACCCACGTCGTTCCGATCATCGCCGACATCGACGCCGGTTTCGGCAATGCCGAGGCGACGTATCTTCTGGCGAAAAAGATGATCGAGGCCGGCGCCTGCGCCCTGCAGATCGAGAACCAGGTCTCGGATGAGAAGCAGTGCGGCCACCAGGACGGCAAGGTCACGGTTCCCCACGAGGATTTCCTCGCCAAGGTGCGCGCCTGCCGCTACGCCTTCCTCGAACTCGGCGTCGAGGACGGCATCGTCGTCACCCGCACGGATTCGCTCGGCGCGGGCCTGACCAAGCAGATCGCGTACTCCAAGGAACCCGGAGACCTCGGCGATCAGTACAATGCCTTCCTCGATTGCGAGGAGGTGACGGCCGATGATCTCGATCCGTCGGATGTCGTCATCAAGCGCGACGGCAAGCTGATGCGCCCGAAGCGCCTGGCTTCGAACCTCTTCCAGTTCAGGCCCGGCACCGGCGAGGCGCGCTGCGTCCTCGACTGCATCACCTCGCTGCAGAACGGCGCGGACCTGCTGTGGATCGAGACCGAGAAGCCGCATATCGGCCAGATCGGCGGCATGGTGAACGCGATCCGCGAGGTCATGCCCAACGCCAAGCTGGTTTACAACAACTCGCCGTCCTTCAACTGGACGCTAAATTTCCGCCAGCAGGTCTACGACGCGTGGGAGGCCGAGGGCCGCGACGTGTCCGCCTATGACCGGGAGACGCTGATGGGTGCCGCCTATGACGGCTCGGAACTGGCGGCGGAGGCCGACGAGCGCATCCGCACCTTCCAGGCGGATGCCGCGCGCGAGGCCGGCATCTTCCATCACCTGATCACCCTGCCGACCTACCACACCGCGGCGCTGTCGACCGACAATCTGGCGAAGGAGTATTTCGGCGACCAGGGCATGCTCGGCTACGTCAAGAACGTCCAGCGCGCCGAGATCCGGCAGGGCATCGCCTGCGTCAAGCACCAGAACATGGCGGGTTCCGACATCGGCGACGACCACAAGGAATATTTCGCCGGCGAAGCCGCGCTGAAGGCCGGCGGCAAGGACAACACGATGAACCAGTTCGCCGCCTGACCCGGCGAAAACTGGAAACGGAAGAGGCGGGCTCCGGTCCGCCTCTTTCGTTTTTTACTGTCCGCGCACCGCGTGCTCCTCGGTCGGGATGATCAGGTCGAGCGCTCCGGGTGCGATCCGGATTTCCACCGGCGCCTCCATCATCACGAGTTCCCCGTCGATCGCGACCTTCAGCCGCCGCTTGCGCGACAGTTTCAGCTTCTTGGCGGTAAAGAACTCCATGTGCGGCAGATCGGCCCAGCTCC
Organism: Oricola cellulosilytica; assembly: GCF_019966575.1. Classification (GTDB taxonomy): domain Bacteria; phylum Pseudomonadota; class Alphaproteobacteria; order Rhizobiales; family Rhizobiaceae; genus Oricola; species Oricola cellulosilytica. Next base: position 189,711 of record NZ_JAINFK010000004.1, read on the forward strand.
CGAGCGGCAGCCGTGCGGTCACCGCCGCGAGATCGGCCGAACGCGAGCTGCGCGCGATGTAGATACCGAGTTCCCCGCCATCGACGCGGTCGGCATAGGGCAGGTGCCCCTCCCCGAAAACATTGTTCGAGACGACCAGCGCCGGGGTGGCGATCGCCCGCTCGGATCCTTCGCCATCATCCAGCCACACGCGAACCCGCGGCGGTCGGAGGATCACCTGGTAGAGCGAGCGCATGCTGGCAACCAGCTTGGCCATGCGGGAGCCGTATTTTTGCTTGTCGCGCTGCTCGATCATCTCCGGATGCAGACCGAGCGAGAACTCGTGGATGAAAGGCCGGTCATTGGCATAGGCGATATCCGCCTTGCCCGGGCGGCCGCAAGCGAGCGCCTCGATTGCCGCCTCGATCTCGAGAGGGACGCCCAGCGAGCGCGCGAACAGATTCATGTTGCCGGCCGGCAGTACGGCAAGATGTTTGCCCGTGTCGCGCAGAATTGCCGCCGCCGCCGAGATCGTTCCGTCCCCGCCCCCGGCGATGACCCCCTCTACATCGTCGTCCTTGACCGCGGCTTTCATCGCGCTGATCATGGAGGGCCCGTCGGCGAAGTTGATCGACACCTCATGCCCGCCCTCGGCGAAGCGGGTGACCAGCGTTTCCTCGAGCCAGTCCCGCTCGACGTCCTTCACCGTTGACGCGCCAGGATTGATGATTGCTGCAAACCGCATGGTCTTCCTTGCCGGATCTGTCGCAGAGAGGCGAGAATCGCCCATTCATAGAAACGCCGATTTCGCCATCCGGTTGCGCCGGGGGTCAGAAATCGCAGTTTACTCACCTCACCCCAAAAGCCAGACTTGACCTACAACTAATTGCAGGTCGTTTTGACAGCCTTTCGACGACCGCGATGTCGGGGCTGCAGGTTCTGGGGGCCGTCGAGACATGTTTCGCGTTCTTGTCGCGCCGGAATTCGAAATCGTTCCATCCGACCCGGACTTTCCTCCGGCAATTCTCGATGCGTTGAAAACCGCGCGCGACGAGACGCGAAGCAATTACGTTTCGTTCTGGGCGGAAATTGGCAAAACCGGCCTGAAATCCAACGTCATCCTCAGCACCTATCCGGCGGCATGGCTCGAGCGCTACACGGAGGAGAACTACGCCCGCATCGATCCGGTGATCAGGGGAGGGCTCGGAGCCACGGGAGCGGTGATCTTCGATCACGAGAACCCGGAAACCGAAGCTGTAGCCCCGCTCGCTGCGGACGCCCTTCGCCACAACATCGGGCGCTATACGATCGGCATCCCGGCCCAGTTCAACGCGAGCATTCGTTCCGTGACAACCTTCGCCACCGATCAGGACGTTGGAGCAAACACCGAGGAAACCGGCGAGATTCTTGTGAAGGCGCGCGAACAGGCGCACATAGTCGGCCTTGCCGTCGTCGAGCGTTTCCTCAAGCCCGATGCTCCTGTCGTGAGCTTGAGCGACCGTGAAATCGAGGTTCTGTATTGGGGGTCGACAGGCAAGACGGATCAGCAGACCAGCGAGATAATGAACCTCTCCCGATGGACGGTGGTCGCGCACGTCCAAAGCGCGAAAGCCAAGCTGCGGGTGAACAACAAGGCGGCGGCGATCGCCCGCGCCCTTGAGTTGCAAATGTTCAGGAAATACGACTTCAAGTTGTAGTTTTCGGCAAGCCGCCTATACTCTGCCTTTCAGCAAACCGGCTGGAGGGCGACATGATCGTGTACGTCGAAACACCGGAGCGCGAGCGCCACGCGCGGCTCGTCGACGATTATTTCCAGCTCCGCAAACGGGTTTTCCATGATGAAATGGGTTGGAACGTTCGCGTCACCGGCGAGCTCGAGCGTGACGTGCTTGACGAGCATCCATGCACCTATGGGCTCTCGGTGGATGCGGGAGGCCGGTTGAACGCCGGCATTCGTCTCATTCCGACAACCCAGATGACACTGCTCGAGCTGGCGTTCGATGGATTGGTGCCGGATCGGCTCTCCTTCAGATCGCCTACGATCTGGGAAGTGTCGCGGTTCTGCATCGACCGGACCGCACCGGGTGGGTGGGTCTCCGCAGGTCTGGATCGGGCGGCTCTTGAACTGATGCTGGCCAATTTCGGTTACGCGCGCAGAAACGGAATTACGCACTACCTGGCGGTGACGGAGGAGCGGATGCTGCGCCTTGCCGGTCAGTTCGGCATTCCGGTGGACGTGCTCGGTCGCCAGCAAATCGAAGGATGCGACGTGGTCTGCGGGCTGATCCCGGTCAATTCGCAAACGGCAACGATGGCACGCAAGATGCAGCCGCTTGTAGAAGGGCGGAAATCCGCCTGACCGTCTGTCACGCCGGTTTGATTGACTTTCGGTAAAGGTGCCAGGTGGTATGGCCCAGTATCGGCAGGGACACCAGGAACCCAAGGAAAAACGGAACTGCCGACGCCAGGACGGCAACCGTCACGATCAACCCCCAGCCGATCATGGGGACCGGGTTCTCGAACACCGTCTTCACGCTGGTGATCATGGCGGTCACGAAGTCGGACTCGCGGTCCAGCAAGAGCGGAATGGATATCACCGTCACCGAAAACAGTACGATCGCGAGGAACGCTCCGACAAGATGACCAACGACGAGAAATGTCCAGCCCTCCGGAGTGGTGAATACAATCGACAGAAAGCGGTCGAGCGAGGAAAATGACGCACGGGAGAGAATGATCGCGATCAGCAGCCGGACCTGATACATCCACACCCAGAAAACGAACAGCATCACGAACGCCATCCAGGCCAGTTCGCGTTGCCGCTGCAGCCAGACAACGCCCAGCACGTCGCGCCAGTCCAGGGGCTGGCCCGCCTCAAGCCGCCGGCTGACCTGATAGAGCCCGACAGCGACAAACGGACCGATCAGCGGAAACCCGATCGCTACCGGATAGATCATCCACGGAACGTTCCAGATGGTGAGCGACAAGGCTATGAGGATGCCGCCGAGCGCATATATGCCGCCGAAGAAAAGTCCGAACAGCGGGGCCTTGAGAAAATCGCCGATCCCCAGCCTCAGCGCATCGCGCAGATCGGCCGCGGTCACGGTCTGCACCTGCGGCATCATGCCGGCGGACCGTCGAGGCGTTACGGCCTCCCTTTTCGCCATGCGACCCTCCCTTGCCTGCCCCAATACGGTGAGTACCGGAACTCGTATGCGTCGTGGGCCGGTTGCGGTCCTTGACGGAAATCAAACCGCCCCACGTCGCGCCACGCACCGGGGATTAAGTCGAATGGGCCGATCGATCCCGGCACCGCGCCTCGCAATTCACTCTGCCACAAAAATAAAGATATTGCCCCTGCCCTTGCAGGAACTCTGCTATAGCCAATATCTGCACGACGCCACGCGCAGAGGGACGGAACTTCATGGAACACATTGCCGCCAAACTGGCATTCATCGGCGCGGCCGGAATCGGTGCCCAATGGCTGGCTTGGCGTTTGAAGTTGCCCGCCATCGTCCTCTTGCTGGCAGCGGGCTTTCTGGCCGGCCCTGTGACCGGGTTTATCCAACCAAGCGTTGACTTTGGCGACATTTACCAGCCCGTCGTCGGCCTTGCCGTCGCGATCATCCTTTTCGAAGGCGGGCTGACGCTCAACTTCCGCGAGATCCGGGAAACATCGACTGCGGTTCGCAGAATCATTCTCTTTGGCGGCCCCCTGACGTGGCTCGGATCAACGCTAGCCGCCCACTATATCGGGGGACTTTCCTGGGCGGTTTCGACGATCCTCGGTGCGATTCTGGTTGTCACCGGTCCGACCGTCATCATGCCGCTGCTGCGCTCGGCAAAGCTGAAATCCCGGCCGGCATCGCTGCTTCGCTGGGAGGCGATTGTCAACGATCCCATTGGCGCACTGTTTGCCGTCATCTCGTTCGAGGTGTTCCTCGTTTTGCATGGCAGCCACGGCGCCGACAGCGTGTTTCTCAATATCGCCATCGCGTTCGTGTTCGCGGTCGCTGGCGGCTTTGCAGCCGGTCGCGCACTCGTATGGGCCTTCATCCGGGGCCACGTCCCCGAATATCTCAAGGCGCCTGTCCTGCTTGCAAGCGTGATCGCCATTTTTTCGGCGTCCAACCTCATCCTCGAGGAGTCGGGCCTTTTGACGGTGACTATCATGGGCATCACCATGGCCAACTCCCGTCTGGCATCGCTCGGAGAACTCCGGCGCTTCAAGGAAACGATCACCATCCTCCTCGTGTCCGGCCTCTTCATCGTGCTCACGGCGGCGCTTGAATGGCCGGTGATTATGAGCCTTGACCTCCGGGCGCTCGGCTTTGTCATCGCCGTTCTTTTCGTCATCCGCCCGATTGCGATTTTCGCGGCCACCACCGGCAGCGGACTCACTTGGCAGGAACGGCTGCTGACTGCCTGGATCGCCCCGCGCGGAATTGTCGCCGTCGCGGTGGCCAGCCTGTTCGGCTCGCTGCTGACCGCATCCGACGCCGGGGACGGCCAACGCATGGTGGCCTTCACCTTCGCGGTCGTGGTCGCGACCATTTTCCTTCATGGCTTTACGCTCGGGCCCCTCGCTCGCCTCCTGGACCTGCGCACAGCCGAAACGCCGGGCATCCTGATCGTCGGCGGTTACCAGTGGACCACGGCCCTGGCCCGGAAGTTGCAGGACATGAAGATCCCGGTCACCATTGCCGATCCGAACTGGAACCACCTCAGCGAGGCCCGCCAGGCCGGCATCGAGACCCATTTCGGCGAACCCCTGTCCGAGCACGCCCATCACAATCTCAACATCGGCCGCTTCGGTGCGCTGGTCGCGGCCACGGACAATGACGCTTATAACGCGCTCATCTGCACCGACTTCGGTCCGGAGATCGGCCGCAACAACGTCTACCAGATCGGCGATACCAGTGAGCAGTCGGAGCGGCGTTCCCTCAACTTCACGATCGGCGGAAAGCAATTCTTCCAGCCTGGCATGACCCATCGCCAGATCCGGCAGCGGCACAATGCCGGCTGGACTTTCCAGACCACAAGGCTGACCGAAGAATTCGACCGCGACGCCTATATGGCGAGCCGCCTCAAGGACACGCGCATCATTCTTTGGCGAAAACCCGACGGCACCATGATCTTCGAGGCCAATTGCAACGGTGCGAAACCGCAGAAAGAGGATCAGGTTCTGAGCTTCGGCCCGGCCAAGCAGCCCGAAACCGCGCGCGAGATACAGGAAGAGCGGGAGAAAAAAAGCGGCGACAAGGCGAAAAAACAAAAGCCGGCATCGGAAGCCGTCGAATAGGTTTTTTGCAAGCAACATGGCTCAGATTCGTCTTCACCTTTCGGCAGGCAAGGCCGAAGCCGCGCGTGTCTTCAGTTCACTGGAGGACGAATTCGAGGATGACGGCTTTCCCCTCGCCAATATCGAGATCGACGAGGCGCAGAAGATCTACGAAGTCTCGGTCTATCTCGATGAGGATACGGCCGACGCAGGCGAGGTGGAGCAGCGGTTTGCAAGACGGCTCGAAACGGACGGCTGCGGCCTGCGGCCGCAGCGCGAGGTCCTGCCGGATATCGATTGGGTCGCCAAGTCCCTGGAGGGACTGAAGCCTGTTCGCGCCGGCCGCTTTCTGATCCACGGCCGCCATGATCGCTCGGCAGTCCGGCCTAACGATATCGCCATCGAGATCGAAGCCGGCCAGGCTTTTGGAACGGGCCACCACGGAACCACTTCGGGCTGCCTGACGATGATCGAGCATCTCTGCGCCGCTCGTGCACCCGCCAATGCGCTGGATTTGGGTACCGGCACGGGTGTCCTGGCGATAGCGCTTGCCAGGCGGGCGCGGATCCCCGTTCTGGCCACAGACATCGACCCCGTTGCAACCCGGGTCGCACGCGCAAACGCACGGATCAACGGCGCATCGCGCCATATCCGCTTCGAAACCGCAGCCGGGTTTCACCACCGTTGTTTCGCGGAGCGTGATCCGTTCGATTTGATTGTCGCGAACATCCTTGCCCGGCCGCTAATGCGGATGGCGCCGGACATTCGCGCAAATCTCGCCGCCGGCGGCGATGTCGTTCTGTCGGGGATTCTGGCGACCCAGCGGCGCGCCGTGCTATCGGCCTTCCGGCTCGCCGGATTGTTTCACCAGCGCACCCTTTGGCGTGGTGAATGGGTCACGCTGCACCTCGCGCGGAGCAGGACCCGATCGTAGCGGGGGCGACCCGTTGATCACCCCGGATATTCGAGTATCCCGCCCTTAGAACGGGTAGACGGCTCCCGGCCGGCGCCGCAGTTCGGCACGGTCATAGCCATGTGCCTTCAATGTATCGTCGTCGAGCATCAGAAGCGCACCGTTTACATAGGCGGAAACCTGGCGGGCACGCGCATTCACCACCGCGTCGAAGGCGTTGTGCAGCATACCCTTTTTCGATCTGTTGGTCATGTTAGACCTCCTGGATTGATTCCGGAAAAGTACCGGTATCGGCAATATGTGACCTGTTCATCGGGGTTACTACGCCCAATGCCGCAGGCCAGCCATGCGTTTTTCGCAGGTGCGAAGAACATGCTGCATCGCAAATGCATCCGTCCTGCAGCGCGGCGGGCCAATTGATCCGTTGCCTGCGGCGGCATAACGTCCGGCGCATTCACGGAGAGGTTCATGTTCCAGACATTTGACGAAAAGAGCGATCCTTCAACGGTTAAACCTCGCGTCGAAGCACTTCGTTCGCACATGGAGAGCGAGGGTCTGGACGCATTTCTCGTCCCCCATTCGGATGAGCACCAGAACGAATATCTTCCCGCCCGCGCCGAGCGGCTGGCCTGGCTCACCGGCTTCACCGGGTCTGCGGGGATGGCGATCGTTCTCCGGAACAGCGCCCACCTGTTCGTGGACGGACGCTACACGCTTCAGGCCGCCGCGCAGACCGATTCCGACGTGTTCTCGCGTCACAGCCTGATCGACACGCCGCCTGACGAGTGGCTTGCGGAAAACCTGACGAAAGGCTCGCGTGTCGGCTTCGATCCTTGGCTTCACACCTTCGCCGACGTCACGAAGTTGAAAAAGGCGTGTGCTGAAGGAGAAGCGGAACTGGTACCGGTGTCGCGCAATCCCGTGGACGCGATTCGAAACGACCTCCCGCCCCCGCCACTCGGGCAGGTGACGCTCCATCCGATGCAATTCGCGGGCGAAACGGCCCGCGACAAGATCGGCCGTATCACCGATGCGGTCCGCGATCGGGAGGCCGATGCCGTCATCCTGACGGATCCCGCTTCCCTGTGCTGGCTGTTCAACGTCCGCGGAAGCGATGTCGCGCATACGCCGCTTGTCCTCGGTTTCGCGATCGTGCCCGTCGAAGGCGAGCCGGAAATCTTCATCGACAAGCGAAAGCTTGCCATCAAGTCCGAGGCCTATCTGGCGCAACTGGGCGCATTGCGCCCGCCGGAGGATTTCGAGCAGGCGCTCGAAGCGCTCGGCAGGGACAACAGGCGCGTCATGGTCGACCCGGCCCTTTCCGCCCAACGGATCGTGACACTTCTCGAGCAAGCCGGTGCGTCAGTGGTGAAGTCCCCCGACCCGGTTCGCATTCCCCGTGCGCGCAAGAACGCAGCCGAGCTTTCCGGAGCCCGCGCGGCGCACCGCCGGGACGGGGCGGCCATGGCCGCGTTTCTCGCATGGGTCGATGCGCAACCGCCCGGATCGCTCGACGAGATCACGGCGGCCACGACCCTGGAAGACGCCCGGCGCGAGACCGGAGAGCGGCTCGGCATGCCGCTTGCCGATATTTCGTTCGACACAATTTCGGGGGCGGGACCGAACGGCGCGATCGTTCACTACCGCGTCACCACGAAAACCAATCGCGTGGCGGGCGACGGGGAATTGCTGCTGATCGATTCCGGCGGCCAATACCAGGACGGCACCACCGATATCACGCGGGTCATCCCGATCGGCGTCCCCGGCGAAAGATACCGCCGTCATTTCACGCTCGTGCTCAAGGGCATGATCGCGATCTCCCTCGCACGGTTTCCCGAGGGAACGCGCGGCGTCGACATTGACGTGCTCGCGCGCAACGCATTGTGGCAGGCCGGACTGGACTACGCCCACGGCACCGGCCACGGCGTCGGCTCCTATCTCAGCGTGCATGAGGGGCCGCAGAACATCTCGCGCCGCGGCACGCAGGCGCTGCTTCCCGGAATGATCGTCTCCAACGAGCCCGGCTACTACGAGACCGGCTCGCACGGCATCCGCATCGAGAACCTCGTCGTCGTGACCCCGGCCGAAATTCCGGAAGGAGGCGCGACCGCGATGCACGGTTTCGAAACCCTGACGCTCTGCCCGATCGACCGGCGTCTGATCGACCCCGGCCTGCTGACCGCCGCGGAAATCGGCTGGCTCGACGCCTATCATGCCCGTGTACGGGAAGAGGTGTCGCCGCTGGTTGACGATCCCGATGTTCGCGCCTGGCTCGAGAAGATGACCGCCCCGCTCTGAGAGGTCAGCCGAGCACCGCCCGGAACACCAGAATCGCGATCCACCCGACGGCGAACGTGCCCATCATCGGAAGATGGAAGGCGGCGGCGAACGCCACCAGCAGCGTCAGCGATTCCGCCGTCCCCTCGAACACGGCGGCGGGCGCCACCAGCGTAGTCAGAACCGCGGCCGGCACCGCGTTCAATGCGGCCTCCACGCGTGGCGGTATCGCCCTGAACTGCGACAGGATCAGGTGTCCGCCGATCCGCGTCAGATAGGTCGCCGCCGCGCCCGCCAGAACGATCCATGTCGTCGTCGAGAGTTCCGGCATCGCTCAGACCACCGGCTTGCGGTTGGGCTGCGTGCCGATTGCGGCTGCGGCCAGAACCCCGGCGATCGCGCCGATGCTCACATGCCAGGGCGAGCCGACCACCGCATATGCGCCGACCGAGACCAGCCCGCTGACGATCACCACGGGAAGCCAGTTGGCGCGCCGCCGGAAACCAGCGACGAGACCGAGAAAATAGATGGGAAGCAGAAAATCGATCCCGTAAGCCGCCGGATCGGACACCAGCTTGCCGAACACCGCGCCGATCCAGCCCTCCAGCACCCAGGCCACATAGACCGGGATCGCGGCGCTCATGTACCAGAGGAATGTCAGCGGTCGGCCCGACTCGACGCGTTTCTCGGATTCGGCGAATTGCGGGTCGATCAGAAAGAAGAAACCGACATAGCGCTGCGCCTTGCTCCAGTGGCGGATCTGGCGTCCCACGACGGCCGAGTAGAGGACATGCCGGAAATTGACGGCGAAGATCGACAGCACGATCAGCCACGGTGCGATCCGGTCGCCGAACAGGTCGATGCCGACCATCTGGCTGGCGCCCGCATAGACCGTCGCGCTCATCAGAACCGCCTCGAAAACCGTAAAGCCGTTGTCGACGGCAAGCGCTCCGAACAGCATGCCGAACGGCGCGGCGGCGAAAAGAACGGGCAGTGCGGCCCTGAATCCATCCCGGATTTCGCGATTGACGGTCATGTTGAAAGCTCCGGGGCACCGTATAGGTCAACATGGCTGACGCGTCACGGCGAGAATTGTCATGGGGACAAACCCGCAAATCCCTCATAACGACCGCTTCACCCGCTCACGACCTATCCCGCCCGACCTGTCCCGGTTGTGAGTCCCCGGAGCGAAAGATCGGCGGAACTTGGTGGAATGACTTTCGGCGTCCTGAACGCGATGGCGGATCTTGAACGAGGTGAAAGCAATGTTGGTAAGCGCTCTCTATTCGTTCCACCACCGCCTCGCGCCCCATTGTAGCCGCTCAGATCTCATTGATGACTTCCCAAAAGCTGCCATTGGACTCAGGTCACTCTAATGTCGATTACGAAATATAACGACTAATGGTCGGTTAGGCCTGACAACGAGAAAATTTGACGCGCAGCTACCCAATAAAAATGATCAAACCAAGAGAGAAGCGGCTGGAGCATACGGGCGTGCCCAATGACGGACATATTTGAAAACGCAGTTTTATCTATCCAGGTTGGCATTGAGGACTTTCAGTCCAATGACGAGCGGCGGCCGGTAAGCGCACTCCGGAATTTCTACGCGGGCGTGCTCTTGCTCGGCAAGCAGTGCCTCCTGAATGCCGCGCCGGGAGCCGATCCGATGGAGGTTCTAGCATCGAAGTTCGTGCCCGTGTTGAACGACGACGGCGAACTCGTTCACGAACCCAAGGGTTATCAAACGATCGATCTGGCAGAACTGCGGGAGCGCTTCAAAAGTTTTAAGCTTGCCTGGCCCGCCGGCAGTATCAAAGATTTGCAGAAGCTACGAAACGACTTTGAGCACTACCATTCGCAGGCTCCGAAGGAAGCCATTCGGCAGGCAATCGCCGGCTGTTTTCCTCTCGTAGAAGGTTTTTTCGCCATCCTTGGGCGTTCACCCAAAGCATCACTTGGCGACGCCTGGGATGTCATGCTGGCCGAAAAGGCGTTCTTCGACAAACTGAAAGGGGAATGCGACGGCACGTTCAACGAGATCGACTGGTGGGGCGAAATAACGGACCGATCCCAAATTCGCTGCCCGACCTGCGGCTCGTCGCTAATCTACCAAGCAGATGCAGACAACAGCGACCCCGCTGAGATCAAGGGCCAATGCAAGGCCTGCGGCGACGAGATTGCGGCAGAGCAGACCGTGGAGATTTTGGTCGAGGCGCAGTTCGCCGAAGATGCCTATCTCGCTGCAAAGGAAGGTTTAAACCCGGTCATTCATTCATGTCCGGAATGCGCTAATGAGACCTACGTCGAGACCGGTGAGACCGTGAAGTGCTTTTTCTGCGACTACTCGATTGACGCCTCATGCGCACGCTGCGGCACCTCACTTACGGCTTCCACCATATCGGTCAACAATCCGCATATCTGCGACTATTGCCATCACGTATCATCGCGGGACGACTAGCAACTTGCCTACCACTTGCCTTCGAACATGAAGCGTAGATCGTCGTGAGATCGAAGAGCTTCGAATAGCACCTCGATCGCCTCGGCTACCAAACTGGCATTGCGATCAGCGTCGGGATCGCCTGACTTGCCCCCATGCACGAGATTATTTCTAACGCGCCGGACCGCGCCAATGAAATCCTGAATACTGTTCGGCGCGACCTTCCGCTCCCAGTCTAGAGTGCTGCCACCCAGAAACTGTCTGCTTGGCGGGTTGCTCAAGATCGTCGGCGCAATTTTTTTGTCGCGAACGCGCTGAAGAAATTCAGCCTTCAGTACTTCGTTAGCAAACTTGTCCCAGTTCGCTTCAACCGCGCCGTTGCGCATCACTCCATAGCCAGTTTCTTTCAGTGCATACTCGAACCGCGTCACGACGCGCATTAGTTCGTCGGCGCGCGGTGGCAAGCGATTGGCTTTCCCCATATCAATCGTAAGAGGTTTCTTTTCTTCTGGTAGCTTCGCCATCCGCCCCACCGTGAGAAAAAAGAAGCCTACTCTCAGCAAGAATCGAAATAACGAGCAGCGTATGCTCTCACCCATCTCGCATCAAATTTTTCCTTAGCACAAATTCTTTCACGAAACGCTGCCCCCCGCACACTACCGCTAGAGGCAAAGTCGAACGCACGGCAGATTTCGAGCGATGAAAGAAGCTCCCAAATGGGCGACCAAAGGGACCGACGGTAGAACGGCGGCTTGTCAAATCACTCAGCCGAATTACGGCCAATCCGCTTCCGGCCCCCATTCAAGCCGTTCGTTCACTCGGCAACGAACGTCCGTTCCCGCCCCTTCCGACATTCATTCACGATCGAGCGAATGTCCGCTTCGCCATATCCACCGTTCCCGCTGCGCCCGCTCAGAGCCCCTCGACCCGGCGGAACCATTCGTCCTCGTCGATCACCTCGACGCCGAGTTCCTTCGCCTTGGCGA
>NZ_JAINFK010000004.1:201680-484866 GCF_019966575.1 Oricola cellulosilytica
CGCTCAGAGCCCCTCGACCCGGCGGAACCATTCGTCCTCGTCGATCACCTCGACGCCGAGTTCCTTCGCCTTGGCGAGTTTCGAGCCCGCGCCGGGCCTTTGGCCTTCGCCTCGTCCTGCCGCGGTACTTCTGTCAATACGGGAATAACGCCGCATGGCTGGCAAATCAGTGCGAACATCAGCATCATGACGATCATTATGAAATACTGTTCAGGATGTTCATCGTGTCATGCATCCGCTTCAGCGAGTTCATGATGTGTTCGCGCCATCGAGGGCCTGCGTCCATGGCGGTGTCATAGGCACGGCGCAGATCGTCGGGTCGGTCCTCGGCCATCGCCTCGATTAGAAACGCCGCCTGCTCCCGGTCCTTCGACGCTTTCAGGCTGCCCGCACCATCGCGCCGCCGATCGGAAATGATCAGCTTGTGGATCGCGTACCTTTCGGGACGAGGCACCTGCACCAGAACGCCGGATCTGTAGATGGCGGCTGCGTGGATCGGTTCGGCGATCAGGAAATTGAGGTAGTTCAGCGCCTGCGCGTTGACGCCGAGTGCGGGCAGGTTTCGGATGGTTTCCTCGCCGAACGCTGGCGTGAGGAACTCGACCAACTGGCCACTGCCGCCCTGTGCCCAGCGCCACGTGCGACCCGGGCCGGGCCCCGGCAGGGGGTTGAACTTCAGCGTCGAGAAGGTCTCGGCCAGGCCCGGGTCGACCTGATCCTCCAGAGCGACGCTGAGCTTCTCGAATTGGGCGATGTCGATGTCGCCGGTGTTTGCCATTCCCCCCAGGGGCAGGCGGATGCCAAGCTCACCTTCGTACAGGCGAAACGCATCCGTACCGACGATGGTGCCCCCTAGCCGAAACGTTCCCGCGTCAGCCATGGCAGATAGGATGGAGCCCGTCGGCCGGTCGGTCGGTGTCATGCCCTCGGCCCGCAGCAGACGCACCAGCCGCGACCGCTCGGCCTGCCGCTCCTTCGCGGTCGCGTGCATTGCCTCGATGCGGTCGATGCGCGCGCGCGTTTCGTCGGTGTTTTCGCCGATGTAGAAGAAGCGCATCGCTGATCCGACTCGGCGCGCAGCGTACCAATAAGCCTTGTCGCCGCGCTGTTTTAGGGTCGGTTTGCCCTCTACGCCGGACACTGCATCGTCCTTCAGGAGCCGTACCAGATCGGTATACGCGCTCATCGCAATGCTGCTGAGCGGAGTCATGCCCATCACTTTCAGTTTTTGCTTGGCATTATATGCCTATCAAAAATTAAAATTGCTAGGCATGCGCGAAAAAAAGCTTCAGAGGTGTAGAAGCGGCGAATGAACGTCCTCGCTCAGAGCCCCTCGACCCGGCGGAACCATTCGTCCTCGTCGATCACCTCGACGCCGAGTTCCTTCGCCTTGGCGAGTTTGGAGCCCGCGCCGGGGCCGGCCACCACCAGATCGGTCTTCTTCGACACCGACCCGGACGACTTCGCGCCGAGCCTTTCGGCCATGGCCTTTGCCTCGTCGCGCGACATGCGTTCGAGCGAGCCGGTGAAAACGATGGTCTTGCCGGAGAACGCCGAGTCCGAAGCGGGCTTCTCGGCCTCCTCGATGGTAAGCTTTTCGACCAGCTTCTCGACCATGTCGCGGTTGTGCGGCTCGGAAAAATAGCGGGCGACGGATTCGATCACCGCCCCGCCGATATCTTCCAGCGCATCCATCTCCTCGCTGACGGCCGTGTCGCCTCCGGCAATCGCCAGCGCGGCCTGCTCGAAGGACGGCCAGTCGCCATAGGCGCGCGCCAGGGTCTTGGCGGTCGCTTCGCCGACATGCCGGATGCCGAGCGCATAGATCAGCCGCTCCAGCGGGATCGTCCGGCGCACCTCGATCGCGGCGAACAGCTTCTGCGCGGATGTCTCGCCATAGCCGTCGCGGTTCTTCAGCTTGGTTAGCGCCGTCTCATCGCGTTTTGACAGTGTAAAGATGTCCGCCGGCGTCCTGATTTCCAGCCCGCCCTCGTCGTCGTAGAAATACTCGATCTGTTTCTCGCCGAGCCCCTCGATGTCGAACGCGCGGCGCGACACGAAATGCTTCAGATGCTCCTTGCGCTGGAACGGGCACGCGAACTCGCCGGAGCAGCGCCGCACCACGCTTTCCTCTCCGCTGGCGGTCGTCTCGCGCACCAGCGGCGTCTTCAGCGGGCACGGACAGGTCTCCGGGAACCGGTAGGGCTGCGCGTCGGGTGGCCGCTTTTCCGGCACGAACCCGAGCACCTGCGGGATCACGTCCCCTGCCCGCTGCACGATCACCGTGTCGCCGATCCGCACGCCCAGCCGCTCGATCTCCTCGGCATTGTGCAATGTCGCGTTCTCGACGACCACGCCGCCCACCGTCACCGGTTCGAGACGCGCGACGGGCGTCACCGCGCCGGTCCGTCCGACCTGGATGTCGATCGCGTTCAGCGTCGTCATCGCCTTTTCCGCGGGGAACTTGTGCGCGATCGCCCAGCGCGGCGAGCGCGACACGAAGCCGAGCCGCTCCTGCAGCGCCAGATCGTCCACCTTGTAGACGACGCCGTCGATATCGTAGGGCAGCGCGCCGCGCTCGGTCTCGATCCGGTGATAATGCTCGATCAGCGCGTCGATGTCCTCGAACGTCTCCATCAGCGGATTGGTCTGAAAGCCGAACTTTCCCAAGGCGTCCACCATGGCGCTCTGCGTCGCCGCCGGAAGGGCGCTGACCTCGCCCCAGGCATAGGCGAAGAAGCGCAGCGGCCGCTCCTTGGTGATCGACGCGTCGAGCTGGCGCAGCGATCCAGCCGCCGTGTTGCGCGGATTGACGTAGGTCTGCTTGCCGGCTTCCGTCTGCCGCGCGTTCAGCGCGGCAAAATCGTCCTTCGTCATGTAGACTTCGCCGCGCACCTCCATCACCTCCGGCACGTCTCCCTTCAGCCGTTCCGGGATGTCCCCGATCGTCCGCGCATTGGCGGTCACGTTCTCGCCGACGGCCCCGTCTCCCCGCGTCGCCGCATGGACCAGCGCCCCGTTCTCGTAGCGCAGCGACAGCGAAAGCCCGTCGATCTTCGGTTCCGCCGTCAGCCTCAGCGGCGCGTCCTCGGGCAGCTTCAGGAACCGCCGCACGCGCGCCGCGAAATCGCGCACGTCCTCGTCCGAGAACGCGTTGTCGAGCGACAGCATCGGAACGCGGTGACGCACCTTCTCGAACTTCTCGGACACCGTGGCGCCCACCGCCTCGCTCGGCGAATCGGCGCGCTTGAGATGCGGAAAGCGCGCCTCGATCGCGAGGTTGCGCTGCTTCAGCGCATCGTATTCCGCGTCCGAGATCGTCGGTGCGTCCTCGCGGTGATAGCGCGCATCGTGCTCGGCGATCTCGGCCGCCAGACGCGCGAGTTCGGCCTCGGCCTGTTGTTCCGTCAGGGATTCGGCGGCGATGGACTGGACGTCTTCCGGCATGGCGCACCCGTTGCGTGTTCAGGCGCGAAAATAGCGGGAAATCGTCCGGTCACAAGCTGCTGTCTGCCGCCGTGCCCCGCTTTCCGCTCAGCTTGCCTTCAGCAGTTGCGCGGCTGCCGCGCGCGCCTCGTCTGTGATGGTCGCGCCGGCGAGCATTCGGGCGATTTCCTCGCGCCGCTGTTCCGCGCCCATCGCGTGCACGGAGGTGGCGAGCGTTTCCCCGCCCGCCGGTTTCTTGGCGATCAGGAAGTGCTCGGCGGCGCGCGCGGCGACCTGCGGCGCGTGGGTCACCGAAAGCACCTGCACGGTCTCGGCCAGCCGCCTCAGCCGCGATCCGATCGCGTCGGCCACCGCCCCGCCGACGCCGGTGTCGATCTCGTCGAACACGAGGGTCGGCGCCGAGCCGCGGTCCGCCAGCGCCACCTTCAGCGCCAGCAGGAAACGCGAAAGCTCGCCCCCGGAGGCGACCTTCATCATCGGCCCGGCGCGCGTTCCCGGGTTGGTCCGCACCCAGAACTCGATATCGTCGATGCCGTGCTCGCCGCGCCGCGCAGCGTCCGTCTCCATCTGCACGATGAATTCGGCGCGCTCCAGCTTGAGATCCGGCAGTTCGCGCATCACCGCCGCCACCAGATCGTCCTTCGCCGCCTGCCGCGCCTGCGACAGGTCCTCCGCCGCGCGGTCATAGGCGGCGCGCGCCTCGTCGACGCCCTTTTCCAGCTCCGCGAGCCTGCTTTGCCCGGCGTCCAGTTCGGCAAGCTGGTCGGCGAAATCGACGGCAAGGGCGGGAAGGTCGTCCACCGCGACATTGAACTTGCGTGAGGCGGCGCGCAGCGCGAACAGCCGCTCCTCGATCGCTTCGAGCTGGCGCGGATCGAATTCGCCGGTGTTCACGGCGGTCTCTATCAGCCCCTGCGCGTCGGCCAGATGGTCGAGCGCGTGGCCGAGCGCCTCGTTCACCTCCTCCAGCAGGCCGGGCGCTTCGGCGGCCTTGCGCTCCAGCCGCCGCAGCAGGCCGGCGATCTGCGGCACCGGCGAGGCCTGCCCGGACAGCACCTCATGGGCATCCGACAGATCCCCCGCGATCTTCTCCGCGCGCATCATCACCGCACGTTTCTCGGCTAAATCGGCTTCTTCACCAGGCTCAGGCGCGAGCGCGACAAGCTCCCCATTCGCGGCATGAAGATAGTCGGCCTCGCGCGCTGCATCCTCGACACGCTTGCGATGATCGGTGAGAACACGCTCCGCCCCGCGCCATGCCCCATGGAGGGCCTCGACATCTAGAACCTGCGACTTCAAACCACCGAACGCATCCAGTAATTCCCGGTGGATGCCAGTGTCGACCAGCGCGCGGTCGTCGTGCTGTCCGTGGATCTCCACTAGGTCGCGTCCGATCATGCGAAGCAGCCCGGCGCTTGCGGGCTGGTTGTTGACGAAACCGCGCGTGCGGCCATCCTGGGTCTGAACGCGCCGCAGAATCAGTGGCTCGCTCGGATCGGCCTCGATGCCGCTTTCCCGGAGCATGTCTCGCACAGGGTGGCTGCCACCCAGATCGAAAAGCGCGATCACTTGGCCCTGCACCGCGCCGTGGCGCACAAGCGAGGCGTCGCCGCGCGCGCCGAGCGCCATCGAAAGCGCATCGAGAAGGATCGACTTCCCGGCGCCGGTCTCCCCGGTGAGAACCGAAAGTCCATGGGAAAAATCGATATCGAGCGCCTCGATCAGAACGATATCCCGGATCGAGAGCTGTGAAAGCATGGTGAAAAGATTCCGACGCCGCCTCAGCCGCCGATGATTTTGCTGCCGACCCGCGATATCCAGGAACCGGTATTTTCGCGCGGCTCGAGACCGCCGGTCTGCAGCAGCGCGTACGAATCGGCATACCACTGGCTGTCGGGGAAATTGTGCCCCAGCACTGCCGCAGCGGTCTGGGCTTCGCTTACCAGCCCCATCGCGTAATAAGTCTCCGCCAGACGCGCCAATGCCTCTTCGACGTGACGCGTATTGGAATACTCCTCCACGACGGCGCGGAAGCGGTTGATTGCACCAGGATACTCGCGCCGTTCGAGGTAGTAGCGGCCGACCTGCATTTCCTTGCCGGCAAGTTGATCGCGCGCGGCGCGGATTTTCGCCTGGGCGTCGTCTTCGTAGATCGAGCCGGGATAACGCTCCAGAAGCTCATTGAAATTCTGGATAGCAAGCCGAGTATCGCGCTGATCGCGCGTCACCTCGGGCATCTGGTTAAAATACGACAGTCCGATGATGTACTGTGCGTATGGGGCATCTTCGTCGGTCGGATACAGATTAACGAAGCGCCGCGCGGCCTGAACGGCTTGGTCATAATTTCCGAGCTTGTAGGAGGTAAACGCGGCCATGACATTAGCCTTGCGCGCAAACTCAGAATAGGGATGCTGCCGGTCGACCGCCTCGAATTTCTTTGCCGCCTCCTTGAGCCGGCCGCTATTCAGATTTGCGAGGCCCTGGTTATAGAGCGCGTCCGCCGGTTCGATCGTATCGACATAGCTTTGCAAATCGATTGACTCGTCGGTCGACGAGCAGGACGCGATAACGGCCGCGCATGCCGCTAGCAGCGCCGCGCGCAGAACGATCTGGCCCTTGCCCGTGACATTTCTAATGGACACCATACTCATGTCAGTTTCCCTTGATCGCGTGCGGCGCACACTGCACGTGGCCGGTCAATACCGCGACCTCGCCTCAGCGGCAATGCGGTGGGCCCGGAATGTCGCGATTTTGTGGCGCCGGGTCAATTGACAGGTTTATCCCGAAGGCCGGAGCAGCGACCCCTTCTTTCTGACGTCGACCCGCGTCGGTCGGGCGATCAAAGGACCCAGGGGGCGTGAGCTTGAACCGCCGCAACGGCTACGAAATCGCCGGAGTAGACGCGCTCGCGCTTTTCCGGCGTCTCGACCACTTCATAGGCCGTACGATCCGTGAGAAGAGCCTTGAGTGCGGCGGCATTCAGCCGATGCCCGCCGCGATAGGATGCGTAGCAACCGATGAACTGCGCTCCCGCTAGGGCGAGATCGCCAACGGCATCGAGGGTCTTGTGGCGCACGAATTCGTCGCGGAAGCGCAGACCCTCGCGGTTGATCACCTTGTTGTCGTCGCTAATCACGACGGAGTTCTCGAGGGACGAGCCGAGTGCATGGCCCGATGCCCACAGGCGCTCCACATCCTTCATGAAACCGAAAGTACGTGCATTCGCGAGTTCGGCGCGGAAGACATTGCCATCGACTTCGGATTTGAATTCCTGGCGACCGATCAGTGGCGTG
This sequence comes from Oricola cellulosilytica, assembly GCF_019966575.1. GTDB lineage: Bacteria > Pseudomonadota > Alphaproteobacteria > Rhizobiales > Rhizobiaceae > Oricola > Oricola cellulosilytica. Next base: position 208,421 of record NZ_JAINFK010000004.1, read on the forward strand.
TCGAAATCGATAACAACTTCAAATCGCGTCCCCTGGTGTGGCCGAAATTCAGCCCATGATCCGCCAATCTCGACACGAACTGTCTTCTTCACACGAACATAGCGTCGCTTCACGGCATGGTGTGTGATGCCGGCTTCGTCGATTGCATCGATAAAGACGCGCGAGCTTCCATCCATGACGGGCACCTCGTCACCGTCGATCTCGACCACGACATTGTCCAGACCGGTGGCCCAGAAAGCCGCCATCAGATGTTCGACTGTGGCGACATGCACCCCTGCCGGATCACCCAGCATTGTGCACAGGTCGGTCGCGCCGACCTGCCCCGCAACGGCGGTCAGATCAGCTATCGTGCCATCTTCATAAATTCGCCGGAATTTAACACCAGTGTTGGGTGCAGCAGGTAGGAGACAGATAGAGACTTGTTCACCGCTGTGAACGCCAATCCCCGATAATTCAGCTTTGTCGCAAAGCGTCGCTTGATAACCTAACAATTCTGTCCCCATCGGCCCTTCCAATTTCCGGCCGCTGTCCAAAGCGCCGCTTGGCTGGCAAGTGTCCGCATACCGACCCTGAACAATCCATCAAGGTCGCCCTCCCCGTATGGCGCGACATTATCCGTTCCTCGGCGGGTAGACCAAATCACGCTTCCTTACCGCCTGTTACGGGAGCTTTCCCTGCCTAACGAGTATAAAGAGTGAATTAAAACAACAAGTTAAACATGAGTAAAAGGCCGCTGTCCGCGGCCTTTCTATTTCGACAGTTACAAACCACCGGCCTCAATTGGCCTGCCTGCGCAGAAACGCCGGAATCTCCAATTGGTCATCGTCGGAGGCATGATTCGTGTCCTTGACGGTACGTCCCTGATCGTCCAGCTGACCCTTGCGCGGTGCGTAAAGCTGAGCATCGCGTGAGAGGGGCCGGCGCGGACTGGCAGCAGAACTCTCATCCCCTCCCTGCGCTTTCTGCGGCCCCTCGGACGATCCCGGCCGCTCCTCGGGACGCGACAGGCCGTGGGTCAAGCGCTTGAGCAGCCCCAGCGGCCCGCGATCGTCTTCTGCTTCCACGGAACTGCGCTGATCGTTCGATTCGAGTTCTGCCTGGACGACCGGCGGAAAGTCCTCGACACGGGGCAAACGTGGCTTTTCCGTCACCGGAGCCGGTTCGGCGTGAGCCTCCGGCTGAACTGGAGATGTCGAGGGTTGGGCGGCCATGGGCTGTTGGGCCGATTGCTGGAACAGCCGGCTCTGAGGTCGAAAGGCGATGTCTTCCGCAGCAGCCGCCGGGCGGGTTTGCAGACGACTTTCGTAGTTCTCCGTATCCCGTTCGGTTTCTTCCATCAGTTCCTTGGTAAGAGCCTCGTCACCGGAGACTTTCGGAGCGGGCGACGGGTTGATGCCAAGCTTTGAAACCGGCGCTTGGGCCGTCACAGCCACGCGCGCGGCGGTTGCAGTAGTGGCGCGCGGTTGCGCGAGAAGGTCGTTCTCCGTCACGCCCGCGTCCGTTTCAATCCCGGTCGCCACGACTGAAACCCGGATTATTCCTTCGAGCGATTCGTCGAAGGTGGCGCCAAGTATGATGTTGGCGTCCTGATCAACTTCTTCGCGGATGCGCGTTGCCGCTTCATCCACTTCGAATAGCGTCATGTCACGCCCGCCGGTGATCGAGATCAAAAGGCCCCGCGCACCGCGCATCGAGGTTTCGTCGAGCAGCGGATTTGCGATCGCCGCCTCTGCGGCGGTTATCGCACGGCCCTCGCCGGAAGCCTCGCCGGTACCCATCATGGCCTTACCCATTTCGCGCATGACCGAGCGAACGTCGGCAAAGTCGAGATTGATAAGCCCCTCCTTCACCATCAGATCGGTGATGCAGGCGACACCGGAATAAAGGACCTGATCGGCCATGCCGAACGCATCGGCAAACGTTGTCTTGTCGTTGGCGATCCGGAAGAGATTCTGGTTCGGGATGACGATCAGCGTATCGACGTTCTGCTGCAGCTCCTCGATGCCTGCATCGGCGGTACGCATGCGCCGCTGACCTTCGAAATGGAACGGCTTGGTCACGACGCCCACAGTGAGGATGCCGCGCTCGCGGGCCGCACGGGCCACCACGGGCGCCGCGCCCGTCCCAGTGCCGCCGCCCATACCCGCCGTCACGAAGCACATGTGCGTACCGTTCAAGTGGTCGTTGATCTCATCGATACACTCTTCAGCGGCTGATCGGCCGACATCCGGCTGTGAGCCCGCGCCAAGTCCCTCGGTCACGCCGAGGCCCAGCTGGATGATGCGTTCGGACTTGTTCATGGTCAGGGCCTGCGCATCGGTATTGGCGACCACGAAGTCGACGCCCTCAAGGCCGGCATTGATCATATTGTTGACCGCGTTGCCACCGCCGCCGCCGACCCCAAACACCGTGATTCGCGGCTTGAGTTCGGTGATATCCGGCTTTTGAAGATTGATAGTCATTTTTTCATCCTTTTCTGATGCCGGATGCGCCGCTGTCACACCCGTATCCGCGTTTCCCTAGAAACTCTCTCGTATCCACTGGGTCACCCGTCCCAGCGGTCCATCCGTACCGGTACCCGCGGTCCGGAATGAATTTCGAAACTTCATGCTGCTTTGGTCGTTGTCCGCGACCTGTGGGTAAATCGTGAGGCCGGCGGCCGCCGCGAAGGCGGGACCCTTGGCCGAGGCCGGAAGGCCGCTGACCCCGAGGGGACGTCCGATCCTGACATTCCGGCCAAGAATGCGCCGGGCCGTCTCCTGAAGGCCTGTCAGCTGTGCCGCCCCGCCCGTGAGAACGACCCGTTTCCCGACCACACTCGAATAGCCAGACTTGTTGATCCGCTCGCGCAGCATCTCCAGCGTTTCTTCCACTCTTGCTGCAATAATGCGATTGAGTAGGCTGCGTGGAACTTGGGTCGCGCCTTCGTAGTCATCGTCACCGATTCCAGGGATCTGGATTACATCGCGCTCGTCGGCAACCGTGGCAAGCGCCGACCCCTGCATCACCTTTAGTCGCTCCGCGTCCTCCAATCGGCATGAGAAGCCGCGGGCGATGTCCATCGTGACATGGTGGCCGCCGACCGGAAGGCTGTCCGCGTGGATGAGAGCCCGATCCGCAAAGATCGCAACTGAAGTCGTTCCGCCCCCCATGTCGACACAGGCGCACCCGAGGTCCAGTTCGTCGCCGACAAGCGCTGCGAGGCCGCTGGCGTACGGCGTCGCCACCATCGCTTCGACACTAAGGTGCGCCCGGTTCACGCACATCTCGATGTTGCGTAACGGAGCCGCGTCGGCTGTCATCACGTGCATGTTGAGGGCAAGCTCGGTGCCAATCATTCCGCGCGGATCGACAATACCGCGCTCGCCGTCGAGAACGTGGTCGACCGGAAGCATATGGAGCACGGTGCGGTCGACGTGGGCCGCCCGCTCGATCCCCGCTTTCAGCACCTTCTGAATGTCGTCGGCTGTGATCGGCCGGTCGTCGAGTTGTATGGACGCGCTCGACATCTGGCTGGCGAGCCGGCCTGAACTGATATTGACGATCATCGAGTCAACGGTCAGGTTGGCCATGCGCTCCGCTGCGTCCACCGCATGGCGGATCGATTGCTCGGCAGCATCGAGATCGTTGATTAGACCCGACTTCACACCGTGCGATCTGGTGTGCCCGATGCCGATTACTTCCGTATCGTGCGAGCGCCCTTGCAGATACAGACCGCCTTGGTTCGGTACCATGCGTGCGATCATGCAGACAGTCTTGGTGCTGCCCAGGTCAAGCACGGTCAAAATGCCGGTGCGGCGATTTTTCCTGGAATCGGAGCCGCGTCTCTTGACAGGCATCAGATGCTGCTCCGCGCTTTTGCCCTGAGCGCCTTTTCCCGGGCGTCAAGCGCGGCTTCGCGACGCATCGCGGCATTCTCCGTTAACGCAACCGTGGTCCGGTCTTCGAGCCGCAGATCGATCGATGCGATGTCGCGCGACAGAACTTCGGTTTCCGCGTCCATCGCAAGTAGCCGCTCAATCGCCCGTTCGGGCGCGCCAGCCGGCAGCTTGACGGTCACTCCGTTGGCCAGCCGCACATCCCAGCGCCGTTCACCGACATGAATCAGCGCTTTCACCCTGGTCGCCAATTCCGGATAGCCCGCTATCATTTCCATGAAAACGGACGCCGACGACGCAGCACCTGGCCCGACGACCAGCGGCAGCGAATTGAAACCGCTTCCCGTATATGCCCCGATCACCGTTCCATCCGCCTCGATCAGGGACAATGTCGTCCCCGTCTGCCAAATCGCGAAGGCTCGCTTTTCCTGGAGGTTGACGGCCAGCGTGTCAGGATAGACCTTGCGCACTGAGACGGTCTCCACCCAGGGCAGTTGCCGCAGCGCGTCCTGTGCCTGCTTCGCGTTCATCGTCACCAAGGAGGTCATGCCGGTAAGGCCGAGTGCTTCGAAAACGGCCACCTCGGAGGTATGGTCGTGTCCGGTGATTTCGACTTCGCTGACCTTGAATCCGAACGCGGCCGTGACCTCGGCCACCGCCCCACCGATCTGGCCGCCAACGAGGGAGCCATAAAGCGCAGTTGAACCGAAGATCGCGGCGAGCCCGTAGCGTTCGATATGACGTGGGATAACGATCTCGCCAGCGAAGATTTTTTCGAACAGGCGGACCGGGCGGCGCAGAAGTCTGGGCAGCACGAAACGGTCCTCGCCATCACGGCCCATAGCCACGACGCGGACTCTTTCTACAGTACTGGCCTTCAACGCAAACACGATGCGTCCTCCACCATCCAACTCAACAACTCGCCGAAGGAGTGCCCCGCATGTTCCGCCAATTCCGGGACCAGCGAGGTGGCTGTCATTCCCGGCTGTGTGTTGATTTCCAACCAAATGACCTCGCCATTTTCGGAGAAACGATCATCGTATCGAAAATCGGAACGTGTCACGCCCCGGCACCCGAATGCCTTGTGTGCTTTGAGCGCCAGTTTCGTTATTGTTTGGTAAATATTTGGTGAAATTTCCGCCGGACACACATGATTTGATCCACCGGCAACGTACTTGGAATCATAATCGTAAAACTGGTGACCCTGCGGGACGATTTCCGTTACGCCGAGCGCTACGTCACCCATCACGGCGCACGTCAGTTCGCGCCCGTGAACGAACCGTTCCACCATTACCCGGTCCCCATATTTCCAGTCGGGCGCTGTGATCGCTTGGGGGGGATGAGGCTGATCCTCCTTGACGATCACCACCCCGAAACTTGACCCTTCTGCGACCGGCTTAACGACATAGGGTGGCGACATCGGATGGCTTGAGCTGATCTCGTGCCGGTCCATAACCTTCGACTCCGCCACCGGAATCCCGTGCGTCTTCGCGACCCGTTTCGCGATCTCCTTGTCCATCGTAACGGCCGAAGCAAGCACCCCCGAGTGCGTGTACGGGATCTGCATGTATTCCAAGATGCCTTGGATCGTGCCGTCCTCGCCGTAAGGGCCGTGCAGTGCATTGAATGCGACATCCGGCTGGATTTCGGCGAGGCGGGCGGCGACATCGCGCCCGACATCCAAGCGCGTCACCTGATATCCGCAGCGCTCGAGCTCGGCCGCACACGGCTTTCCGGTCATCAGGCTGACTGGCCGTTCCGACGAGAACCCGCCCATCAACACTACGACATGCTTACGCTCCCGCACTTTCATCCGATCCCCTCTGTCGGTTGAGTCCGAGTCCGCTCGCGCACCCGGATACGCGAACAATATGGACGCATACAGCGCCCGAATCGGCCTTCTGAAGATAGTCTCAATAAGAATCAGAGCTTTGTTTCTCTGGCAAGTCCGGCGCACCAAAAACAGGACAGTCCGGAAGGTCTGGAGCAGTGCCGACCTGCCAGCTTATGAAACAGGGCGCAGAATCACAAAGCGTGAATTCATCGCGACAGCGGCAATCGCCAGACCGAGCGCCAGCCCTGCCCACACGCCCACGCCGCCAAGATCGAGCACGAATCCAAGCAGGTAGGCGATAGGCAACCCGGCGATCCAGTAGCTGAACAGGGCCATGATCATCGGCACGCCGGTGTCTTTCAAACCACGCAACAGCCCGGCGCCCACTGCCTGTGCACTATCGAAAAGCTGAAATGCGGCGGCGACGAGCAGCAGCGGAACCGCGTAGACCACGACCTCCGGCGCTTCGGGTTTGCTGTTATCCAGAAACAGGGAGATGAGCGGTATCGGTAAGAGCCAGAAAAGAAGCCCCCCGAAGGCGGAGATTGAAAGGGACACGGCCATCGTCGCCGCCGCCGCCCGATTCAGCGCCAGTGCGTCCCGCCGGCCGTAAGCGCGCCCTACCCTGACCGTGGCCGCCTGCGCCATTCCCATGGGAACCATGAATGCGAGCGAGGCTAGTTGCATGGCGATGCCGTGTGCGGCCAGAGCCACCACACCGACCCACCCCATGAAGATCGAAGACGAAATGAACATTCCGGCCTCCGCGAGAATGGTGATCGACACCGGCAGTCCGAGGCGCAGCACGTCTGCGAAGGCGGGCCAGTCCGCCCGCCAGAAACGAATGAAGAGGCTGAAACGCGCCGCGTCAGGGTGGCGGGCGGAATAGAGCGCCATCGCCGCGAACATGAGCAGGTTGACGACGAGGGTCGCATAGGCGGCACCCTGTATCCCTAGTTCAGGCGCGCCCAGGTTTCCGAAGATCAGCAGCCAGTTGACAAGAACGTTTAGCAGAGTGGCGGCAAGGGTTGAGAAGAAGATGATCTTGGTGCGTTCGATCGCCGACAAGAACGCCCTGAAGGCATGAGAGAGCAAGGTCGGGAAAAGCGCCCACATGGCGATTTGCATGTATTCGCCGGCCAGCGCCGCGATTCGGGGTTGTTGTCCGAGAAACAGCAGGATCCGTTCAGTGTTCCAGAACACCGGCATGGCGAGCATGCTGTAGAGTAGCGCCATCCACAGCCCCATCCGCACCGAGCGGCGAACGCCGCGCTCGTCGCCCTCGCCTTCCGCCTGAGCCGCCATCGGCATGACCGCCTGGCTGAAGCCAGCGCCGAAGATCATCACAATGAAGTAGAATTGCGTCGCGAGCACGCTGGCGGCGAGTTCCTCAACCCCGTACCAGCCGAGCATGACCGTATCGGTCGTGTTCATCAGCATCAGCCCGAGATTAGACCCGACCAGTGGAACACCCAGCGCAAGGGTTGCGCGGATGTGGCCGGCCCAACCCATTGCGGACTGGTCGGCCTGCTTCCGCTCGGCCCGTCCGGCTTGCCTCAAATCCTGAATTCTGGCCATGCCCCGCCTTATCCCGTTTCGGCGATGGCACGCCAGCGATTTCAGCGCATGTGGGAACCATCTTCGGCTTCTGCGCTTCCGCTCACACCCTGCCGGTAGTTCCGCGGTTGGCGGATCGGGTCCAGCGACTGGCCGACCGGCTGCGGGCCCGCCGGTGGATCACCGGATCGGTCTTTGTCCTGCTCGGGATATGGGCGGTTTGGTTCGGGCTCTTCGTCGATCCTGAGGATTGGAGCGGATTGTGAGCGAAGGAAGGAGATGTTCCACTGGGGAATCGCAGCCATGACTCCGTAAAGCGTCAGTTCGATGAAAGGCTAACAAAGCAACCGGTCGTCGAAGGGATAGGATGACAGGTTCTCGAAGCCGGTCTCGGTGACCAGAACCTGGTCCTCCAGCTTCACCCCGTCACGGCCGCCAACGACACCAGCATAAACCTCCACGCAGAGTGTCATGCCGGGTTCGAGCAGATAATCGTATGCGCCCTCGATAAAGTCTTCCGGATAGTAGATCGAAGGGAATTCGTCACACAGTCCCACACCGTGCGCCAGCACGCCGTAACGCTGCCACCTGTATTCTTCCGGCAGCGGCTTCGCCAGATAGGTAAGTTCGCTGAATGATATGCCGGGTTCCAGAAGTTGCATGTTGGACATAATGTGATCATGGGCGTCGCGATAGATTCGCTTCTGCTCGGGCGTCGGTTCGCCATCGCCGACAAACCATGTCCGCGACATGTCGCAGCACATGCCATAAGGTCCGATGAGATCCGTGTCGAAGGCCAGCAGATCGCCAGCCTCTAACCTGCGCGGCCCAGCCTCCTGGAACCATGGATTGGTACGCGGCCCCGACGAGAGAATGCGCGTCTCGATCCACTCACCACCGCGCTTGATGTTCTCGGCGTGCAGGATCGCCCAAAGCTCGGTTTCAGCGATGCCCGGCCGGCATTCCTTTTCCATTTCGGCCATGGCGATCTCGCAAGTCGCGATGGCGCAGCGCATGGCGTTGATTTCGTCCTCACTCTTGATCAGCCGCGCATGTTCCATCACCGACTGACCGCTGCTGATTTCAAGGCCGAGCCTCTGGAGCGCGAACGCCCCGTGTAGTTCCATCTTGTCCACGGCCAGCCGACGGTTCCTTCCAGCATGCCCACACATCAGGTCATCGACCTCCGTGGCAAATGTAGCGGCGATATCGTCTTCCTTGTCACCCGCCACGAAATAGAACATCCCCGCACCAGACCGGGTTTCCCTGATCAGCGGGAGGTAGGACGACAGATGCTCACAGCGCTTGTAATCCCAGATCACCATGTAGCCATCGGCGGCGACGAACACCGCGCGCGCCGGGTTGTGAGCGATCCACAAATGCATGTTCGATGAATCGGACGCGTAGCGAATATTCAGCGGGTCGAACAAAAGGATGCCGCCGAGATCGCGTTTGTTCAGTTCGGTGACCGTTCGCTGGAGTCGCGTTTGCCGCATCCGGTCAAGATCGGGCGCGGGGATGCCCCGTTCCGCCCACTCGCGAAAGGCGAGATCCGTCGGTCCGATCTCGATGCGGTTCGGATCGGCCGGTGAGCCGTCCGGCTTGAACAATTGCCTTGCCCTGCGCCGTGCCGGATCGATCTTGCGGTTCGAGCTGGTAAAGGGCTGTGGGGCTTCCATCGACCATCCTCCACTCTGCGTGAGATTTCGCGCGAACGGCTGGAAAGTCGATTTCCCGGAGCGTCAGAAACTGTGCCAATTGCGGCGCGAGTGGTCATAGCTGTGAAAATCGGGGACACCGGGGATAAGAGACGTTAAGGGCTCGACAGGACATCCATTCAGGCAGACACTGTTTGTGTTGCAGCCCGGAGAAGGAATTACTGTCCTGCAGTGACATCCGACCGGATCAAGCTGTAGCCGATGCCTGAAACTCTCGGCAACCTGCAAGGGCTGTCCGATGGGTGGATCGCAGGGAGCATCGGAAACATCTTCGGATGGACCGACGCAGCCGATAGAGTGGCGAACGGCGGATCGTACCGTAACGCCAACGCTGCCGAGAAGCTTTCAGGTTTCGAGGAGGCGGGCCCAAGAGCTTAATCGCGAGTTGGAGGGACAAACATCGATCAGAACGTCGGTGGATGCCGTCAGCCTTCGGGCCGGCGATATTGATCGGTAATTCTGGCCTGATGCAGGGAGGCGGCGACCCAGGTCACCGCCTTCTTGCATTTGATGCTCGCTCCTTGAGAGCCACTCGTCCCGGCTACAGCATCCGGCCGATGAACTCTTGCACTTCGTATCCCGGCTTGAAAATGCCTACACGCTTGATTTCCCATTCCAGCCGGAGACCGGACGCCTCGAGCACACGCGCACGCACCGTCTCACCAAGCGTTTCCAGATCATGACTCGTCGCCGCACCTGTATTGATCATGAAGTTGCAGTGCATAGGGCTCATTTGCGCCCCACCGATCATCAACCCCCTGCAGCCGGCTTTGTCGACCTCTTTCCACGCTGACGTGCCATCCGGGTTTCTGAAGGTGGAACCGCCAGTCTTTTCCCTGATCGGCTGAACAGTCTCGCGATGAGTTTGGACGGCGTCCATACTGGCCTCGATCGTCTTGCGGTCCTCGGCGTAACCCTCAAGCAGCGCCCCAGTGAAGATCAAGTCCTGCGACGCAGCGGAGTGGCGGTAGGCGTAGCCCATCTCATTTTCCGTCAGTGTATGCTTCCGTCCATCGCGGTCGATTGCGTAGACCTCGACGACCCGCTCACGCGTTTCGACGCCGTTCGCCCCGGCGTTCATCCGCAGCGCCCCCCCCATTGCGCCGGGGATGCCATGATAGAAATGGAACCCGCCGATGCCGGCATCGAGCGCGACCGCCGCCAGCCGCTTGTCCGGAATTGCTGCGCCTGCCTTGATGCGCGTGTCCGAAATGGCGTCGGCCTGGCCGAAGCCTTTCGCAGAAAGCCGGATCACGATGCCCGGGATCCCTCCGTCACGGACAAGAAGATTTGAGCCAATCCCGACAACCTTCACTGGAATGTCCGCCGGCAACGCCTGCAGGAAGTTTTTCAGGTCGTCTTCGTCGGTTGGCTGGAAAAGCAGCTCCGCGGGACCCCCGGTGCGAAACCATGTAATTTGGTCCATCGGCGCGTTCGGTGTCAGGCGGCCGCGGACGTCGCCCGTAGCCATCGACAGACGCTGCATCAGCGCCTCGCCATCAATACCCGTCATGCGGCGACTTCTCCGCCCAGCTCCTCCGGCAGCGCATAGGCCCACTGCGAAACGCTGCCTGCCCCGAGAAAGATGACCAGGTCACCGGGCCCTGCGATTTCCCGGACTGCGCAAGCCACGGCATCAGCACCATTAATAAGGCGCGCGTCGCGGTGTCCACCGGCGCGAATCCGCGAAACCAGCTCCTCTGAGCCAATTCCCTCGATAGGCTGTTCGCCGGCCGGATAGACCGGAGCAACCATCACCGTTGCCGCGTCGTTGAAGCAGGATGCGAAGTCGTCGAACAGGGCCTGCAAGCGCGTATAACGGTGCGGCTGCATAACCGCGATGACGCGCCCTTCGCCGGCAGCGTCACGCGCGGCATGGAGGACCGCTTTGATCTCCACCGGGTGGTGCGCGTAATCGTCGAAAATCTTGACTCCGTTCCATGTGCCTGTGGGCGTGAAACGTCGCTTCACTCCGCCGAACGCCGACAGCCCCCGCTTGATCCCTTCGGCATCCATGCCGAGTTCGTATGCCACTGCGATCGCCGCCGTCGCATTGGCGACATTGTGCCGACCCGGCATCGGCAACCGCAGGTCGGCAATTTCGATAATTTGGCCTGACTTGCGGTCCCCGATTGTAAGGTCGAAGATCGACGTCGCGCCGTCCATGCGATGGTTCGAGAACCTGACGTCGGCCTGAGGATTCTCGCCGTAAGTTACAATGCGCCGATCCGAAATCCGCGAGACGAGCGTCTGTACCTCGGGATGGTCTATGCACATCACTCCAAACCCGTAGAACGGCACGTTCTCGACGAACTGTCGGAACGCCTCGCGCACATTGTCGAACGTCCCGTAATGATCGAGATGCTCCGGATCGATGTTGGTCACGACGGCGACATCGGCTGGTAGCCGCAGAAATGTTCCGTCGCTCTCATCTGCTTCAACGACCATCCATTCGCCCTCGCCCATACGCGCGTTGGTTCCGTAGGCATTGATGATGCCGCCGTTGATCACTGTGGGATCAAGACCGCCAGCATCCAGCAAGGTCGCGATCATCGACGTGGTCGTTGTCTTTCCATGGGTACCGCCGATGGCGACGGCGTTGCGGAAACGCATGATTTCGGCAAGCATCTCTGCTCGGCGAACAATTGGCAGCAATCTTTCCCGCGCTGCGATCAGTTCAGGATTGTTGCCCTTGATCGCAGTCGAGACCACGACCACCTCGGCATCGCCGAGATTGTCGGCCGAGTGCCCGACGAAAACCGCAATACCTTTCGCTCGCAGCCGCTGGGTGTTGGCGTTGTCGGCCTGATCGGATCCTTGAACCGAATAACCCAGATTATGCAGCACTTCGGCGATGCCGCTCATGCCGATTCCGCCGATTCCGACGAAATGCACCAAGCCAATGTTCTGCGGCATCTTCATGGTCGAATTTTCCTGTCCCGGCGTGTCAGCCAGCCTTGAAGGCGGCCACGGTTCGGCCAGAGGCAATAGCCTCTACTAGATCGGCTAGCAAGGCGGTGGCTTCCGGCTTGCCCGCCTGCTTCGCCGCCGCGGCCATGGTTTGCAGGCGGTCCGGATCGCCGATAAGCTCACCGATCAATCGTGCGATGATCTCCGGATTGAGGTCGCTCTCGCGCTTCACGATCGCGCCACCTGCAGCTTCCATCGCGTTGGCATTAGCCGCCTGATCGTGATCCAGCGCGTGAGGATAGGGAACGAAGATTGCGGGGCGTCCGATGGCCGCCACCTCTGACACCGTCGAAGCCCCGGAACGTGAGATTACCAGATGCGCATCCGCGATATGCGACGGCAGATCGCCGAAGAAGGACGACACTTCAGCGTCAACGCCGATCCCCTCATAACGATCCTTCACGCGCTGTTCGTCTTCCGGTCGGGCTTGCTGGGTGACGTGTAGGCGCGCGCGCAGATCGTCTGCGAGCAAGGATACCGCCTCCGGGACGGCGTCCGAGAAGAAACGCGCGCCTTGGCTACCTCCGAACACCACGAGACGGAGTGGGCCGTCAGAGGCAGGGGGTGTGAATTGTCGTCCAGCCGCGGCGATTACATCCGGCCGTACCGGGTTCCCGGTCTCGACAATCTTATGTGCCAAGGGGCCGTCGGCCTTCAGAAACCCTCCGGCAACCGCCGTCACCCGGCCTGACAACATCTTGTTGGCTCGCCCCATCACGGCATTCTGCTCGTGAATGACCGTTGGAAACGTGCCGGCTGCCGTGAAGAGTGGCGGCACTGTCGGATATCCGCCGAAACCGACCACGGCCTTTGGCTTCAGTTTCTGAAGCAGGACCCGCGACTGGCGCATGCCCTTCAGCAGCGTGAATCCTGCCGCGAGCAGCGTCAGCGGATTTTTCGCCGATGGCGTCGCGGAGGCGATGACATGCATCGCGCTACTAGGAAAGCGGCTGGCATACTTGCCTGCCCGGGAGTCGGTCGCCAGCGGAACCTCCCATCCGCGCGAAGAGAGTTCGTGTGCCAAAGCCTCAGCGGGGAAGAGATGGCCTCCTGTCCCCCCGGCGGAGAGGAGGATTGTGCCTTTGGTCTGTGTCATTGATGGACTCTAGGATGCCGGCTGGAAACGCGAAACCGAGTGGAATTGAACCCGGCCCGCGCGGCTCTCAGGACGGCGGCGTGTCAACGCCAGGATCATTCCGGCAGTGAGCGCGACGGCGATCATTGAGGATCCCCCGTAGGAAACGAACGGCAACGTCATTCCCTTTGCCGGCATCAGTTGCAGGTTCACCGCAATGTTGATGGTCGACTGGAAGCCGATCAGTGTCACGAGGCCCGCCACGGCAAATCGTTGAAACGCGTCGTGGTCGCGGGTCGCGCGCCAGAAGCCCCGCAGAACGATGAAGGCGAAGATCGAGACAAGCACCGCGCACAATATGATCCCGAATTCCTCGGCGAGGACAGAGAAAATGAAGTCCGTATGGCTGTCCGGGAGGATGCGTTTCACAGTCCCCTCGCCGGGCCCTTGCCCGAACCAGCCGCCACGCACGATCGCTTCCCGCCCCGTGTCGACCTGGTAGGTATCGCCCTCGCCGGTCAAGAACCTGTTCACGCGGTCTGCCACGTGCGGGAAAGCGAAATACGCCGCCATCAGTCCCATGCCCGCTGAAACGCCGAGGAGGCCGATCCACAACCAGGAGAGGCCGGCGATAAAGAACATCGCACCCCATATTCCCGCGAGCAGGATCGTTTGGCCCAGGTCGGGTTGCGCCACGAGAAGCGCCGCCATTGCAATGAAGAGGATCATCGCGATCAGACTTCCTGGAATCTCGGGCCTTCGCTGTTGCTCTGCGAACAGCCAGGCACAAAGAATCACGAAGGCCGGCTTCATGAACTCGGATGGCTGGAGCGAGAGGCCAAAGAGCCGCACCCAGCGGCGCGAGCCCTTGACTTCCACGCCAAAAAACAGGGCGGCGATCATCAGTGCGACGGAGATCACAAGCGTGATCAGCGCAAGCCGCCTGATCTGTCTGGCATCGAGAAAGGATACGGCGATCATGACGCCGATCGCAGGAACGAGAAACAGGCCATGACGCTCGACGAAGTGGTACGTGTCGAGCCCGATCCTCTCCGCGACGGCAGGGCTGGCCGCAAACGACAACACCACCCCGAATGCGATCAATGCGAGAAATGCAGCAAGGAACCACCTGTCAATGGTTCGCCACCATTCCGCCATCGCGCTTCGATCACTGCGTGTATACATTGTCGGCAGCCCCTTTGTACTCAGGCGAACGCATTCTCGACCCCCTTCAATGCCATGACCTCATTAACAAACGCTTCACCACGTTTCTCGAAGTTCCGGAATTGGTCAAAGCTTGCGGCGGCAGGCGCCAACAAGACCACCGGTTCGGCCGCTGTTGAGCGAGCCGCATCGTGCGCCGCATGGCGGACCGCCACATCGAGTGTGCCGGATATCTCATACGGCACCGCATCCCCAAGGGTCGCGGCAAAATAGGGAGCTGCCTCGCCGATCAGATAGGCCTTTGCGACCCGATTGAAGCGCGGCGCGAGCGCGGCAATTCCTCCCTCCTTCGGCAAGCCTCCGGCGATCCAATAGATCGGCTCGAAACTTGCCATCGACTTGTCTGCTGCATCGGCGTTCGTCGCTTTGGAATCATTGACGAAAACCGTATTGCCCAGCCTCCCGATAATTTGCATGCGGTGGGCCAGACCGGGGAAGCTTCGCAGACCGGATGCGATTTCCTCGTCGCTCAATCCCGTCGCACGACATGCAGCGAAAGCCGCCAACGCATTTTGCCGGTTGTGATCGCCGCGCAGGGCGGGCGCCTCGGACAGATCGGGGCCACCCCGGTCGCGAATGCTTATTGTCACGACCCGTCTGCCGTTCGCCTTTAGCCTCTCGCCGATCGCGCGGGAGGGTGAATCGTCCACGCCGCATATCGCGACGTCGCTGCCCTCCAGTAATCGGGCCTTTATGGCGGCGTAATTCTCCATAGTCCCATGACGGTCCAGGTGATCCGGCGAAAGATTCAGGAGCACCCCGATCGAAGGGTCGAGCGAAGGCGCCAGATCGATCTGATATGACGAGCATTCGATCACATGCACCCGGCTGGGGGATGGCGGGTCCAGCGCAAGAATCGGCGTTCCGATATTTCCGCCGAGTTGAACATCGCGGCCTGCCTCCCGTAGGATGTGCGCGATCAGCGCAGTAGTCGTCGATTTGCCGTTGGTACCGGTGATGGCAATCAGCGGCGCGACGGCACACGTCGCGCGGCGCTCGCGGCAAAACAGTTCGATGTCGCCGATCGTTTCGACACCCGCGGCGTGTGCAAGCTCCACTGACCAGTGCGGGCGCGGATGGGTCAAGGGAACGCCAGGGGCGAGGATCAGGCTGTCGATCATCCGCCAGTTTAGTTCGCGTAGGTCGCGCGTAGCCAGTCCTTCGCGCGCCGCCACGGCCACGCTTTCGGGATTATCGTCCCAGCACGTAACGTCCGCCCCACCGGCGACGAGTGCGCGGGCGGTGGCAAGTCCGGACTCGCCGAGCCCGAACAGGGCGATATGTTTGCCTTCGCCTACGCTGACCGGGATCATCTGAGCTTGAGCGTGGACAGGCCGATAAGCGCGAGAATGACGGCGATGATCCAGAAGCGGATCACCACCTGGCTTTCGGTCCAACCCTTCTTCTCGAAATGGTGATGAATCGGCGCCATCAGAAAGACGCGACGGCCGGTCGCCTTGAAATAGCCCACTTGGATGATCACCGACAAAGCTTCGGCAACGAACAACCCGCCAACAATCGCAAGAACGATCTCGTGCTTGGCCGCCACGGAGACAGTTCCGATCAATCCACCCATTGCGAGTGATCCAGTGTCGCCCATGAAGATGGCGGCGGGAGGGGCATTGAACCAAAGGAAACCCAGCCCGGCGCCGATCACCGATCCCAGCACGACGGCCAATTCACCAGTTCCTGGTACGAAATGAATCTGCAGATACTCGGCAAAGATCGCGTTTCCGGAAAGATAGGCGATAACGCCGAAAGACGAGGCAGCGATCATGATCGGGACGATTGCCAAGCCGTCAAGGCCATCGGTAAGGTTGACGGCATTGCCCGCTCCAACGATGACGAACGCTGCGAACGGAATGAAAAACCAGCCGAGATTAACGATCCAGTCCTTCAGGAACGGGAAGGTCAGGCTCGATGAAAAGGGCTCGTTTCCGGCGCGCATGATGACGAATGCCGCGAATCCCGCGATCACGAACTCGGCGCCAAGCCGGGCGCGCCCCGAGAACCCCTTGTCGGACTGCTTGGTGACCTTAAGATAGTCGTCATAGAGGCCGATCAGCCCGAAGCCGACCGTGACCAGAATGACGACCCAGACATAGATGCTTGTCAGATTGCCCCAGAGAAGCGTCGACCCGATAATGCCCAGCAGGATCATCAGTCCGCCCATCGTCGGCGTGCCCGCCTTCTTGAAGTGGGTCTGCGGTCCATCGGCACGAATTGGCTGTCCCTTGCCTTGCCTGAAGCGCAGCGCCGCGATCACCAACGGACCAAGCAGGAATACAATGAAGGCCGACGTGATCAGCGCGGCGCCGGTTCGGAATGTAATGTAACGGAAGATGTTGAAAAGCTGAATTTGATCGGAGAACTCCGTCAGCCAATAGAGCATATCGTCAATCCCTCTTCCGGCACAACGGCCGGTAAATCGTGGCCCCGATCAGGCTTCCGCTCTCGAATATCTGTCGAGCATCGCTCTGACGATCCGCGAGAAGCCAATCCCGTTCGAGGACTTTATCATGATGACATCGCCAGGCTGTGGTGTTGCCATAAGCGAATCGATCAGGTCATCCACCGATCTCTCGTACTCACAATAGATATCATTGGGAACTGCGTCGGCCAGAACCTTGATCTCCGGACCCGCTAGGTAAAGCCTGTCGATACCCGCATTTGCTATCGGTCCGGCCAGCCCCGAGTGGAGCTCGGCCGAATGCCGGCCGAGTTCGAGCATGTCACCGAGAACCGCGATTCGTCGTCCGCGCCCGCCCACCTGAGCCGATGAAAGGAGCTCCAATGCAGCTTCCATCGAGGCCGGATTGGCGTTGTAACTCTCATCGATCAGCGTGAACGTGCCCTTGCCCGCCCGCAGCGTATGCCGCTGCCCGCGCCCCCTTTCGGCTTCGATGCTGGCCAAGGCGTGACAAACCTTCGCCATGTCCGCCCCCGCCAGATGCGCCGCGCCGAGGATCGCGAGAACGTTTTGAACGATATGCCTCCCCGGAAGCCCGATCTTCGCGGCGATTTCTTCGCCGAAGACGCTCGCCGTGATGGTTGAGCATTCATCGAGATATTTCGCGTTGGTGAGACGCACCTTTGCGCGCTCGTGCGCGCCAAATCCGGCCACGTTCTCGACGCCCGCTTTCCTGGCCAGTTTTTCCAGTAGCGCGTACTTCGCGTCGTCGCGATTGATCAGCGCCCATCCGCCGGAAACCAGCCCCTCGAATATCTCAGCCTTGGCGTGGGCGATTTCATTCAGGTCCTTGAAATGCCCGAGATGCGCCGCGGCAACAAGCGTGATGATCGCAATATGGGGCCGCACGAGCTTCACCAGAGGCGTGATCTCGCCGGGATGGTTCATCCCGATCTCGAAAATGCCAAACTTCGTGCGTTCCGGCATCCGCGCCAGTGTTAGCGGCACGCCCCAGTGATTGTTAAAGGAAGCAACCGACGCGTGAACCGGTCCCACATGTGCCAGCACGTGCCGCAGGGCATCCTTCGTCGTTGTCTTTCCCGCCGAGCCGGTGACCGCGATGATCCTCGCCTTGCTACGCGCGCGTGCCGCCGCGCCCAGCCGCCAAAGCGCGTCAAGCACATCGGACACCACCATCATCGGAACCGTCAGCCGGCCGAGCGCCGGTAATTTGTTCTCGGCGATCACCAGTACGGACGCTCCGGCGGCGGCTGCCGCCGTCGCATAGTCGTGGCCATCAAACTTGTCACCCTTGATGGCGAAGAACGCCTCTCCCGGCTTGAGTGTGCGGCTGTCGATCGAGACGCCGGTGACGTTTGCAGGCACGCCATTTACCGGCCGCGCGTTCATCGCGTCGACCATATCCTGCCCGATCCAAAGCGGAGCAATGTCCGACACGGAGTCAGTCGCGGGATCGTTCAAGGCCTCAACTCCTCGATTGCCGCGCGGGCTTCCTCGTGATCGGAGAAATGCCGCGTAACGCCATGCGCAGTCTGCCCCGTTTCATGACCCTTTCCCGCGATGATCAATGTGTCGCCGCGCTCGAGTCTGCACACGGCTTCGCGGATGGCTTCGCGCCGGTCTCCGATCTCCGCTGCGCCCGGCACGGTTTTCATGATTGCGGCCCGGATGCATTCCGGATCCTCGGAGCGAGGATTATCGTCGGTCACGATCACACGATCCGCCAGGCGAGCGGCCACTTCTCCCATGATCGGACGCTTACCCGGATCGCGGTCGCCACCTGCGCCGAACACAACCGACACCTTGCCGGTAGTGAAGGGCCGGACCGAGAGCAGAACCTGCTCCAAAGCATCCGGCTTATGCGCGTAATCAACGTAGACCAGCGCACCGTTAGGTGTTTGCCCCACGAGGTCGAGACGTCCCGGCGCGCCTTTGAGATGTTCCAGCGCAGCGAAGGCTGTCTCAGCTTCCACGCCGGTCGAAATCGCGAGACCGGCGGAAACCAGCGCATTCGCGATCTGGAAATCGCCGGCGAGGGGCAGTTCGACCCGATAGGTCTCGCCGCCACACGCGACCTCGGCAATCTGGCGATGCCGTTCGTGTTCCACACGCTTAAGCGCGATGAAAGCGCCCTTCCGCCCGACTGTTCTCACATCGAGGCCCGCCTCACGGCTGGCCGCTTCAGCGGCGGCGGAAAATGTGTCGTCCGCGAAAATGACGGCGGGCTGCCCCTTGCCGAGAAGCGTGTCAAAGAGCCGTAGTTTGGCGGCAAGATAATCGTCCACCGTCGGATGGTAGTCCATATGGTCGCGACCGAGATTGGTAAATGCCCCCGCAGCAAGCTTGACGCCGTCGAGGCGGCGCTGATCAAGACCATGGCTCGAGGCCTCCATTGCCACATGGGTCGTCCCGGCGCTGGCGAGGTCGCGCAACAGCTGGTGTAGGACCACCGGGTCCGGCGTGGTAAGTGATCCCTCGATGGTTATGCTCGGCGACGCCACGCCGGTCGTCCCTATGCTTGCGGCATCCATACCGGCATGGGCATAGACCTGGCGCGTGAACGAGGCGACCGATGTCTTGCCGGCAGTGCCGGTCACGGCCACGACGGTGTCCGGCTGTGGCGCATGAAGGCGGGCCGCCATCAACGCCAGTGCGCGCCGCGGATCGCGCAGGCGAACGATCGGGATCGTTATGGTTCCCATTTCGGCGTTTTCGCCGCAAAGCACAGCGACCGCACCGGCGGTCTCGGCGTCGGCGGCATAGCGCGCACCGTCCGTTTTAGAGCCCGCCAGCGCCACGAACACATCGCCTTTGGCAACATTGCGGGAGTCGGCTGTAACACCGCAGAATTCCAGCCCTCGCGGAAGCTGGTATGCGTTTGCGATCGCGAGTTCTTCAAGGTCTTGCAAACGCATATGTTGGTCCGGATTTTCCTGATTCGTAATTCTGGAACCTGTTTACCCGTCAATACGACACGAGCAAGGCATCTTCATCCTCGCCGAACCGGGGCATAAGCCCAAGGAGTGGAGCGCTGCGGGCAACGATCTCGCGAACCATCGGGGCTGCGTTCATACCAGCCGTCGCGCCACTCTTGCCCTCTTCCGGTTTCGGCTCGTCGATGATCGCCAATACGACATATTGCGGATCGTCCATCGGAAACGCGGCGAGAAAGGCATTGAAGCGCTTTTCGCTGGAATACCGGCCATTTACAACTTTTTCCGCGGTCCCGGTCTTGCCGCCCACAACGAAGCCTTCTACCTCGGCACGGCGCCCCGAGCCTTTCTCGACATTCAGACGAAAAAGATACCGCATCGCGTCCGAGGTGGCGGGATCAAGCACCTTTTTCCCGAGAACTTTGGCATGGTCCGCACCGCGGGCCAGAAAGGTTGGCTTCAGAAGGGTGCCGCCATTGACGAGCGCTGCCGCCGCAACAGCGGTTTGCAGAGGCGTTGTCGATACGCCATGCCCGAATGAGATCGTAATCGAATTCAGCTTTTTCCACTCGTCCGGCTGGGTCGGCTTGGCTACTTCGGGAAGCTCGGTCTCCATCCGGGTCAGCAGTCCGATACGCGTAAGGAACTCCCGGTGCTGCTCGATTCCGACAACGTCAGCCATCTTGGCCGTGCCGATGTTCGAAGAGTAGATAAAAATTTCCGGCACGCTCAGGACGCGCTTCTTACCGTGAAAATCACTGATGGTGAACCGCGCTATCTGGATCGGGCGGGAAGCATCGAAACTGTCGTTGAGGTCGACCTTGCCGCTGTCCAGCGCCATCGCGGTCGTGAACGCCTTGAAGGTTGATCCCATTTCAAACGTACCCGCCGACATCCGGTTGAGGCGATCCTTGTCGAGCGCGTTATAAGGATTGTTCGGGTCGTAGTCGGGCAACGATACCATTGCGACGACTTCGCCCGTTTTCGCGTCCAGCACGACGCCTCCCGCGGCGATTGCCTTGTAACGCTCCATTCCGTCAACAAGCACGTCCCGCACGATATGCTGAACGCGTGCGTCGAGCGACAGCTTCACCGGAGCCAGCTCTGTGTCGACATCGAGGCCGAGGTCCTGCAGCGTCCCGAGTCCCTGATCGTCCACATATTTCTCGATACCGGCAATGCCCGCATTGTCTATGTTGACGAGGCCAAGAATGTGCGAGGCTACCGGCCCGCCGGGGTAAAATCGCCGCTTCTCGGTCCGGAAGCCGATACCCGGAATACCGAGCGCGAGCACATCTGCCTGTTGGCGCGGTGTCAGTTCCCGCCGTAACCAGACAAACCCCGCACCGGATGAAAGTTTGCGATGCCATTCCTTGTAATCGACATCGGGTAGCACGGAAGCAAGTTCTTCGACCGCCTCGTCGACATCGACGATCCGGCGGGGTTCGCCGAACAGCGAGGCGACGCGAATGTCGGTCGCGAGAACAATACCTGATCTATCCACAATGTCGGGGCGGGAGGCAAGGCTGCGGTCAGCCGCAGAATAACGGCTTCCGGAATCGATCTCGGACAGTCCGTATTGTACAAGACGCCCGCCGATGACCCCGTAAACCGCGACAAAACATGCAATCGCAATGGCCATGCGCGAGCGCACTTGGGAGGCCGTCCCGCCCCCCGGACTGCGGTCCCGTGCCTGCACGATCGGACCGCCATGACGCGCAAGGAGGCGTGGAAACAACACGTCAGTTCCCCCCCACACTACCGGTCGTGAGGGCGTCGGTTATCTCGCCGGCGATTATGTCCGCGACCGGATCGCCGATCGGCATTTCCGGCGGCGCGGGGAGCTCACGCGGATAGACGAGTTGCTGCGCTTCGGTCGGTCGCAGTTGCAGTTCTTCGGCATAGAGATCGGAAAGCTTCTGAAGTCTCGAAGGCTGGCTGAGATAGGCCCAATCCGCCTCCAAGAGGCTGATGGAATCGTTCTCGACGGCAATGCGCTGCTTCAGCGAGCGGATTTCCGCTACATCGCGCTCGGCCCTGTGCTTCACGTTATACGTCCAGGTGGCGGCACCAAGCATGAGAAGGACGAGGACGATATTGAACAGGCGTATCAAGACGACCTCCCTCCGACCGATGAAAAATGCGGCCATGGAAGGTTCGGAAATCCGAACAAGGTCATGTCCGTCTCGCGCGGAGCGGCGTCGGTCCTTGTGCCGGCCCGCAGTTTTGCTGACCGCGCGCGCGGATTGGCAGCAGCCTCTTCGTCGGATGCCTTGATCATCGCCTTGCCTTCAATACGGAACGTGGCACTCTTCAACTCCACTTCAGGCATGTGCCGTGAGCCGCCGGCCGTGCCGGTTCGATCCTGGAAGAAGCGCTTGACGATCCGGTCTTCGAGCGAATGGAATGTCACTACAACCAGACGTCCACCTGGCTTGAGAATTCGTTCTGCTCCAGAGAGCGCGCGGCCCAGTTCACGAAGCTCATCGTTGACGAATATTCGGAGCCCCTGGAAGGTACGCGTTGCCGGATGAATGCGGTCCTTCGCCCCCCGGCCAACAGCCTTCTCGACCAGCCGGGCCAAATGGCCGGTCGTTTCGATCGCTCCTGCGCTGCGTTCCTTCTCGATCGCCCGGGCCACACGGGCTGCATGGCGTTCTTCGCCCAGAATGCCGATGATCCGCGTCAGGTCCGAGACCGTAAACGTGTTCACTACCTCGGCGGCACTCATGCCCGACTGCGCCATCCGCATGTCGAGCGGTCCGTTCTTCTGGAAGGAGAAGCCTCGCTCGGCTTGGTCGATCTGCATCGAGGAGACACCGACATCCAGAACGACACCGTTTACGCTTGAAGGACTGACCCGTCTTTCCATTTCGGAAAACGGCGCATGCACGAGATCCAACCGACCGTCGAATTCGTCCACCATTGCCGCCCCGCTGCGGATCGTGTCCGGATCGCGATCAAATCCGGTGACACGCGCTCCAGCACTGAGAATGGCACGGGAATAACCGCCGGCGCCAAAGGTACCATCCACGACATGGCCGCTCGCAGCAGGCGCCAACGCCGTCACAACCTCATCGAGCATAACGGGAATATGGGAAACACGTCCGCTCACGCGGTGGCCTCTCGTGCCGCGCGCAAGCGGGCGCGAACGTCCTCGCGATAAGCTTGGAAGCGTTTGGGTTCCCACATCTGAAAGAAATGCCCCCGGCCAATGAATGCGATCTCGTTGGTGATCCCCGTGTGCTCGCGAATAAAGTCGTTCACCGTCAGGCGCCCGTCGCTGTCGAGCTTGAAAAACGCGCCATCCCCGTGACAGAAGAAGGACATGTCGTCCGAAGAGCGAAGAAATGGATCGTCCTGAGCCAACCTTTCTTCGTAACGCTCGAGAAGATCCATCCCGCCCGCGTCGATCGCCTCCATGTCGATCGCCTGAAGCGCGTAAAGTTCGCCCAGACCGCGCTTCTGCAGAACGGTGCGAAATAGCGCGGGTACCGACACCCGCCCCTTCGCATCGATCTTGTTCACTGCGTTCGACAGAAACCGGTCCACGCCGCACACTCACCGTTTCCATCCCCATGAAGGCCCGTCCCTAAGCCATCGCCGAAGACTGTCCGTTAGCGCGCCGGGCAAGTTGAAACTACCTCAAGAACTTCCTCGCCGCGCTGGTCGCGAAACTGTGGCAGCACCGCCTGACCTAAGGCCCTCGGCCTCATGACCCACAAGCGAACAACCTGCCCTTCCTGAAGGAGCGGGGAGAAATACCCGGCACGTTTTTGTTGTTTATGGGATACCATGGGCATGGATGGGAATCAATGGGAATCAATGGGGTTCGTGGACACGATTGCGATGCTGCGGCCGTTTTTCGCATGCATCGCGGCTTCCCAGTTTATGCCGCGTTAACCTTAACGAAGGGTTGAAAGCAACGCGGCGCTAATACGCCGAAGGTTCAATCAGGAGGAATAAAAGAACCAGCTGGCCTGTAAGCCGGGTTCTGTACGGCCGGGGCCCGAGCTCCGGCGTGGCGGCCATTCGTCTGGGACGGACATTGCTGCCCGCCTCTAGCGACCTACCCGGATGGCGCTTCGGAAACAAAGCCGGACCGCAAGCGGCCCTGTGCCATCCCTATTCGGTTTTGCTCCCGGTGGGGTTTGCCATGCCATGCCTGTCGCCAGCCATGCGGTGGGCTCTTACCCCACCCTTTCACCCTTGCCCCGCCAAGGTTTGCGCCGCGCTTCGGCGAAAAAGGCTGACGGGGCGGTTTGCTTTCTGTGGCACTTTCCCTAGGGTCGCCCCCGCCGGACGTTATCCGGCACCGTGTCTCCATGGAGCCCGGACTTTCCTCGCCTGCCGCCTTTCGGCATGTGACAGTCGCGGCCGCCCGGCCAGCTGGTCGCATCGACATAGGCTCCCGAGGCCCCGGACGCAATGGTTTTCCGACGACGGCGCCGGGTGGGGCAGCAATCGGAGCGGCATTTCCCGCGCCGCAAAGTGAAATCGAGGTCGCGCCAGCGTCGACTCAATTTCGCCAAATCTGCCTGAATTGGTGAAAAACCCGTTATCACGAAACGTAAATGATTCGCGCTCGGATTTACTTCACATCCCACCGAACTTGCTACCCTCCTTCCATCCTGCTGCCTCTGGAGAATCGGGGACACCCAATCGATGTCCGTCATGAAACGCACTAAGATACTCGCCGCTGCCACGTGCACCCTGTTCGCAATATCGGCGGTGGGCGAATATTCCGCTTCCCACGGTACCGGCTTTTCATTTGTTGCCGAGGCAAGCGCCGGAAACGGAAATGGCGGCGGGAACGGAGGTGGAAACGGCGGCGGACGCGGCGGCGGCAACGCCGGAGGCAACGGCGGCGGAAAAAGCGCTGCAGGCGCCTCCCGCGGCCAGAGCGGGAACAAGGTCGGCTTGATGTCCGCGATAACCGGCAAATCGCGCGATTCACGCCGGGGTGGCAAGTCGCTGTTCGACGGCCTGTTCGGCAACCAGCAGAATAGCAAGGATCGCGGATCCGGCAAAACTGCCTCGAAGGGCAAGCGCACGACCGGGACCGGTCGGGCAAAGAACAGGCCTGATGTAGCGTCGGTCCCTGTCCCGAATTCCAAGCCCGCCGCCAAGGAGAAGAACTTCCGCGCCAAGCTCGCCGGCCTCAACTCACTGAACCGCAATTACCACGCATATATGAATGCAGCCGATCCGCGTATGCAGGCGGTCCGGTCCTATGTCATGGCTTCGGCCGAGTACGACATTGAAGCTGAAGATCTGGAAGCCGCGCTCGCCTCACTGCAGGACGCCGAGACGGCGTTCTCGGAAGCGGTCGCGTCCATGTTTGACGGACTGACATCCTATTACGGCTTTTCATATGACGATGTCGACATCGCCGGACTTGAAAGCCGCCTCACGGACCTCGAAAGCCTTGACCCGGCAGCGCTGACGGCGGACGAGTCTGCGGCCGTTCAGGCCGAGATCGACGCCATCAACCAGGCGCTCTCGACCGACCAGGCGGCGTCGCTGCAAGCGGCAACCGATGAAGCCGAATCGATCGAGGCGAGCTTGCAGGAACTTGCAGGGCAGATCACAGATGAAGCCCTCACCGAAGCGTTGCTCGAAGCGGCCAACGATAACCGTGTTGCCGAATACGGCGTGGAAGACTACGTCGATGACGAGATGCTGGATTGGGCGAAGGATCTTCTCGGCGTCGAAGAGTCCTACGGCAAGATCGATCAGGTTCGCGAAGCGCTCGAAAGCCAGCCGGACGAGGAGACCGTAGTCGAGGAAGGCTAATCGTCCGCCAGCGAAGTGGTCATTTCGTAACGGCCGTCCTGCTCGCCCAGCCGGTCGAGCGCAAGCGCCGCCTCCGTGAGATGAAGCGCCTCGTTCGACAGGCGGTTTCGGCCTTTACCGCTTCCGGCAGCGCAGTCGGAGACAGCTTTGAGGCCGGCCGCGAAATCGATGCGGGATGGATACGCCGGAAGGCGCTTTCTCCGCACGTTCGGACCGTAGCGCAGTGCGTGGCCGGAATTTAGCTGTAGTGGAAGCCGGCTTCCGGCAGCTCGTTCGATCCGGCGCAACAATCTGGACGGCAATGAAGGCACGTCGCCTGCTTTGTCGATACGAACCGCCGAGCGGTCATTCCATAAATCCTCGACTGTCAGAGTGCCGGCATCCCCCATGACGGTCAGGGAACGATCCCTGGGAGCGGCGAGCCCGTTGGTCAGGCGGGCGACAACGCCATTTTCGAATTCCAGAACCGCGGTCGAAAAGTCCGCACCCATAGCTTCTTTAGCGAGGGGCACGCCCTTGTCGGCAAACATCACGCCGGAATAGCCGATTATGCGGGAAATGCCGCCAAACAGTGCGATCAGCCACGAAAGGCAATAACCTGCGTGTTCCAGGGTACAGCCGATCTCGAATTCGTGGGCACCCGGCCAGGAGGCTCCCGATTTCGATCGCCACGATTGCCAGTTCTCCCTGAAGACCGCGCCATCCTCCATCTCGGCGTAGACCAGGCGGGGCGATCCGATCGCGCCCGATGAAAGCGTCGCAGCGGTAAGCTGGAATGCCGCACTGAGGTGGTTGGCGGGGGCGCTGGCGAAAATGCGCCCGGATTTACGGGCACGCGCCGTAAGTTCGCGCGCCTCGCCAAGCGTCATCGCGAGCGGCTTCTCGGAGTAAACATGCTTTCCGGCCTCCAGCGCCGCCACCGAGACCGCAAAATGACTCTGCGGATGCGTTAGATTAACTACTGTCTCGACACTGTCGTCCGCGAGCAGGGCATCCAGGCTGTTGTACGCCGGAACGCTATGAAACCGCACGAACCGTTGCAATTGCTCGGCGTCCCTGTCCCAGACGCCCGCCAGGGAGAGCTCCCGATGATTGGCGAGGGTCGTCATGTAGTAATCGGCGACGAAACCGGTACCGACGAGCGCGATGTGCATATGAAGGGCTCCTTTCGCGCTCTTAGCTAATCGAAAGCCCTGAAAATGAGGTGAACGGCGCAGGCGCTCGTAAGCCGCTCATTCGTCCGTCAGGTTCTCGTCAGTTTCCGTCACTGGAATGGCGTAGCTGCCGGAGAGCCACCGGTTAAGATCGATGTCCTTGCATCGCTGCGAGCAAAACGGATAGGTCGCGCGCTGACTTTCGCCGCCGCATTCTGGACATTTGCGTTTCGGACGAAGCGGTTCCACCTTCGCTCCGGTCTTCACGGCCTTGCCCCACCTGAAAGCCAGTTTATGTGAACGTTGAAGCCTTCCCCAGTGAGCAGAGAAACCGTCTCGTAGAGCGGCAAGCCGACCACATTCGGATACGACCCGACAAGCCGCACGACGAACGTGCCCGCCAGACCCTGTATGGCGTAGCCGCCGGCCTTGCCCCGCCACTCGCCCGACGCCAGATAGGCCTCCATTTCGTCTGGGGAGATACGCTTGAAGCGTACCCGTGTTTCCACCACCCTTTGCCGGACGTTATCGCCGGGTGTGATCAGGCAAAGGCCGGTAAATACGCGGTGCGCACGCCCGGATAGCATGCGCAGGCACTGTGAGGCCTCATCCAGCATCTCGGCCTTTGGCATTATCTGGCGCCCCACCGCTACGACAGTATCTGCGGCCAGCACAAAGGCACCCTCGTGCTCCTTCTTGTCGCGAAGGACGGTATGGGCCTTTTCGGCCTTACTGCGGCTCAGGCGGCGGGCGAGCGAACGGGGGTGCTCCGACCGCATCGGCGTCTCGTCAACATGGGCGGGGAGGAGACGGTCGGGCTCAATGCCTGCCTGGCCAAGCAACTCGATCCGCCGCGGCGATCCGGATGCGAGCACGAGTTTCTGGAAGACGCTCATGGGGAACCCGCCTTTGCTCTCGGTAGCCCGGGGCAATTTACCGGGAGCCGATCAGCGCTTATTTGAAACGGTAGGTAATACGGCCTTTGGTCAGGTCGTAGGGAGTCATCTCGACAAGAACCTTGTCGCCGGCCAGAACGCGAATTCGGTTCTTCCGCATCTTTCCGGCGGTATGAGCAATGATCTCGTGTTCGTTTTCCAGCTTCACGCGAAAGGTCGCGTTGGGCAGCAACTCGGTTACCACGCCGGGAAATTCAAGAACTTCTTCTTTCGCCATTCGTTCGCTTTTCTTATGCAATGCAAAAAAGGCTGTCACCGGGGCGCAGCCTGTCGTCTCGTTCATATAGTGTCAGCCGGATGCGGACAACACCCAATTTGGCCCCTCGAAGCGGGATCGTGATCAGCCGCGCCAGTGGAGAACACAAACCAGCGTGAACAGCCGGCGTGCGGTATCGAAATCCATGGCCAGCTTTCCCTCCAGTCGATCCATCAGCGTCTGTGAACCGTCATTGTGAACGCCGCGCCGCGCCATGTCTATCGTCTCGATCTGGCTCGGCGTCGACATTTTGATCGCTTCGAAATAACTGTCGCAGATCATGTAGTAATCCTTGATGATCCGCCGGAACGGGCCGAGCGCCAGAATGTGCGTCGCCACCTGCTCTCCGTTCTCGCGCTTCACATCGAAAACCAGCCGCCCCTCGACCACTGAAAGGGCGAGCTTGTATGGCCCGCCTTCTTCGTCGCCAGCGGGCTGGAACCTGTTCTCCTCAAGAAGATCGAAGATGGCGACCGCCCGCTCATGCTCGACATCTGGCGTCGAACGGCCGATCGTCTCGTCCAGCATTACATCGACGAGGCGCGCATCGGGTCCGAATATTTCACCCTTCGACATCGGTGCCTTGTTCAGTCCTGGAGATTGAGCCGGATTGATACGGACCGGCCATGGGCATCCAGGCCTTCCGCCTCCGCTATGCGAATGGCTGCGGGCCCGAGCATACGTAGCTGGCCCGGTCCAAGTTGCAACAATGACGTGCGTTTGACAAAGTCCAGCACCGATAGGCCGGAGGAAAATCGCGCTGACCGGGCGGTTGGAAGAACGTGGTTCGATCCGCCCACATAATCGCCAATCACCTCGGGCGTATGGCGTCCGACAAAGATCGCGCCGGCGTTGCGGATCTTTCCTGACAACGCCTCGGCGCCCTCGCAGGCGATTTCCAAGTGTTCGGCCGCAATCCGGTTCGCGAGATCGACTGACCGTGCGTCTGAAATTTCCGGAACAAGGATCACCGCCCCGAAGTCGCGCCAGCTAGACGCCGCCGTGTCTGCGCGCCGCAGTAACTTCAGTTGGCGCTCGACGGCATCGGCAACGGCCTGTCCGAACTGCGCGTCATCGGTGATCAGGATCGATTGGGCGTTGGCATCGTGCTCGGCCTGCGCCAGTAGGTCCGCGGCGATCCAGTCCGGATCGTTTTCACCATCGGCCATGACGAGCACTTCTGACGGTCCCGCGATCATGTCGATGCCGACGACGCCAAAAACCTGCCGCTTGGCCGCGGCAACATATGCGTTGCCCGGCCCGACAATCTTTGACACCGGTTCGATGCTCTCGGTCCCGTATGCAAGCGCCGCGACGGCCTGCGCCCCACCGATCCGGTAGATTTCGCTGACCCCTGCCAGATGCGCGGCGGCCAATACCAGTGGATTGACCACACCCTTCAACGCGGGAACAACCATCACCACGCGCTCCACACCAGCCACAATGGCGGGGACGGCGTTCATCAAAACCGAACTGGGGTAAGATGCGGTTCCGCCCGGCACGTAGAGACCGACGGCCTCGATCGCTGTCCAGCGGGAACCAAGGCGAACACCAATCGGATCGGTGTAAAAGTCGTCCTCGGGCATCTGCCGCTGATGATGCGACCTGATACGGTCGCGGGCCAGCTGGAGCGCCTCGATTACCGCCGGATCGACCTCCGCAGCGGCCGCTTCGATCTCCTGCATCGAGACGCGCATGGGGGTCGTAGAGAAATCGATTTGATCGAACCTGCGTGAATACGCCGCGAGCGCGGCGTCGCCTCGTGCGCGCACGTCGTCGATAATATCGCGCGCAACAGCGTCGACATCCGGCGAAACCTCGCGCTTGGTCGTCAGAAACGCGCGGAACTGATGCTCGAAATCGGGATCGGCTGCATTGAGAAAGACAGGCAAGGGACCTCTCCGGCGGAGTTTGTGCTGGAACTCAAGGATGCCATGGCTTGAAGGGCGTCTCCCACGCGGCGCCGAGATCCTCCAACTGAGCCTCCACGCATTCCACCTCGAGATGGATCATTGGCCCGTCGGCGAAAACGAGTTCGATGATTCCGGAAGGCGCGTTCGTCTCGGAAAAACGCAGGGCAAGAAGCGAAAGCACCTGCTCGGGATCGTCACGGCGAATGCGTGTGGTTCGTACCTTCAGAACCCGCGCAATCGAAAGGACTGTCTGTCTTCGTTCGTGACCGTCCACACGCCGCGCTGCCGAGTTTTCGGCGTCCCATGCGAACCGGTTAATGAGCACCGTAAATCGCTTTTCGCGGGGCCGGAAATCAATAGCCTCGGTCTTGGTTATGGCGTCTTGGATCTGCGCCGAGATAACAGCGAGATCGTCCGCGTCGAGCGCCATCAGTCTTAGCCGGTCCATGGTGCGTCCCCGAATGCTGTGGCCCCGAGCGGGGCATGCCGCAATGCTGATAGGACTTTGCATGCTGCAACGCAACCAAGGGTCGTGTCGACCCATACGAGGTATCACCCCGAAATGCGCTCGATATCGGCTCCGCAAGCTTGGAGCTTCGCTTCAAGCCGCTCGAAGCCGCGATCGAGATGGTAGACCCGGTTGACGGTGGTGTCTCCCTCGGCGGCAAGCCCCGCTATGACGAGCGACACAGAGGCGCGCAGGTCGGTGGCCATTACGGGCGCCCCCTTGAGCACCGGCACGCCGCGCACAGTGGCAGTCTGTCCCGACAGGGAAATGTCCGCGCCGAGCCGGGCAAGTTCCTGGACATGCATGAACCGGTTCTCGAAAATCGTCTCGGTGATGTGCGCCGTTCCGGTCGAGCGCGTCATCAGGCCCATCAATTGCGCCTGCAGGTCGGTCGGAAATCCCGGATAGGGATCCGTCCGCACATCGACCGGCATAAGGCCATTGCCGTTGCGGTAGACGCGAACGCCGTCATCGACGTCGGTTATTTCGATTCCCGCTTCGCGTAACACGCCGAGAGCGCTGTCGAGCAAGTCTGCCCGCGCCCCTTTCAGCAATACGTCGCCACCCGTCATGCCGACAGCCATCGCATAGGTGCCGGTTTCGATCCGGTCCGGAATGACTCGGTGCCGCGCGCCGGCAAGCGAGGTAACGCCCGTCACGCGGATCTCGTCGGTTCCGGCGCCCTCGATCTTGGCGCCCATCGCATTGAGGCAGTCAGCGAGATTGACGACCTCCGGCTCGCGCGCCGGATTTTCGATGATCGTATCGCCCTTGGCGAGCGAAGCGGCCATCAGCATTACATGCGTCGCACCGACTGAGACTTTCGGGAAACGGTAATGGGCACCTTTCAATCCATCCTTGGCGCTCGCATGGACATAGCCGTTCTCAATCTCGATATCGGCGCCCAAGGCCGAAAGCGATTGAATGAAAAGGTCTACCGGCCGAGTACCGATTGCACAGCCCCCGGGCAGCGAGACCCGCGCCTCGCCCATGCGCGCAAGCAGCGGGCCGATTACCCAGAAGCTTGCCCGCATCTTCGAGACCAACTCGTAGGGCGCCGTGGTGTCGACGATGTTGCGTGCGGTGAAATGGACCGTACGCGCATAGTTGGAATCTTCGGCCTGGCGGCGGCCTGTCACGGAATAGTCGACGCCGTGATTGCCCAGAATGCGGATCAGGGATTCGACATCGGCCAGATGCGGCACGTTTTCCAGCGTCAGCGTATCGTCGGTGAGAAGCGACGCGATCATCAGCGGAAGACTCGCGTTCTTCGCGCCGGAAATCGGAATGACGCCGCTGAGCGCGTTTCCGCCCGTGACTCTGATTTGATCCATGATGCTTTTATCCCCAAGGCCCGTAGGCGTCCCGCGTCGATCGAGCGGGCATCTCTGTTGCCGGATTATGGCGGTCGCGAGGCCTTAGCTTATCGACGGGACGGGTTCAAGCGCAGCCAGTCCCCTGCCGATCATGCCGGGGGTCCCCCTCCGCCACAAGGCTGATCGCCTCCGTGCCCTAACTGTCGTAGTCCGGTTTCGGTTCCCTGGGTGTGGTGCGCTCCGGCGATGGCGCCAGCCCTTCCGGCCGTTCGTCGGCCGCTCCAGCACGCTTGGCGCGGGCCTGCGCCTTGCGCCGCGCCAGATTCGCGCGTAACTGAGCGGCGAGACGCTCCTTTCGCGAATCCGCGTCGGCCTTCGGGGCGGTTTTGTCATTCATGCCCCGGATATGGCGCAAATCCAGCCTCCGGGAAAGGCTTTTCGGGTCCGTCCGGATGCAAATCGGCCTCGCGCGGACGTACTGGATTTACGCCTTGCGCTCGCAATTGCCTTGTGGCAGAAGCCGCTCACGTTTTCCGGACCATGCTGCCGTAGCTCAGGGGTAGAGCACTCCCTTGGTAAGGGAGAGGCCGAGAGTTCAAATCTCTCCGGCAGCACCACTCTAAGCCATTGTGATCGCTGAAACAGCTTGACTGACAATGGGTTATGCCCACTGTGACGTTACAATTTTTTGTTACAAAGGCGCGCAGTGATGGCAGCGAAGATCCGAAACTTGCTGAATCGCGACGGGAGATATTTTGCCCGACGCGTGGTCCCGGAAGAACTGCGCGTCTATTTCGACGGCAAACGCGAACTGCGCAAACCGTTAGGGCCGGATCGTCGTGTGGCGATCTCCAAACTTCCCTCCGTCTTGGCGACCTGGAATTTTCGGATCGAGGAAGCTCGCCGGAGGCATCGGGGCGATGACGCTCTTCGCGCCGGCGGCGCCAAGCCCGGCTCTCCTTTGAACGGACGTGAGATGGCGATTGCGCACTACTTCACCGAGCTCGAGCTGGACATGCAAGAACGTCATTTCCCGGATCGAGAGATGATTGCAGACATGTCATGGTCGCGAAAGGCATACCGCCAAGCACTAATTGAAACGGCAGCCGGATTGGCTGACAACGAAAAGATGGATGCGACCATCGGTTGGGCGCTGGACGCTTTCCGGGAGCGCGGAAATCATGACTTGACGCTCGGCTCTAGTGATTGGCGCACATTGGCAATGTCTCTGGCAGCAGCACAGATCGAGGCTATGGACCGCAGCCGAGAACGTGATCAGGGCAATTTCGCTGGCACGCCGGCCCACTCGATCCTGTCAGACGCGATCGAAATCCAGGATCTGGCAGAGCCGGTGTCAATCTTGCAACTTCTCGACGACTATTTGAAGGAACTGGAAGCGTCTGGCAAAGGGCGTGCAGCCCGCAAGCGCTGGACACCAGCCATTCGAAGCTTGGTAAAGCACGCAAGCCATGACGACGCGAATAGGCTGACGAAGGGCGAAATTGTGAAGTGGAAAGAGGCCTGCCTCGAAGCAGGCCTCGCACCACGCACAATTAAGACTGTGCATCTCGCAGCGTTGAAAGCTGTTCTAAATTGGGCAAAGCGCAACGATCGCATTGCAGAAAACCCGGCCGCTGAAGTGGTCATACGCGCCGATCGCAGTCCTCCATCCCGAGAGCGTGGATTTCGCGAGGACGAGGCAAACGCCATTCTTAGAGCGTCAAAGAGTTATAGGCGGACAGGCCGCGAAACCCAGAAGCTTGCGAATGCCAAGCGGTGGGTCCCTCTGATATGCGCACATACCGGTGCCCGCGTCGGAGAAATCCTGCAACTTCGGCGCCAGGATATCTTTGAGCAGGACGGAATACACGCCATCCGCATCACTCCCGAAGCGGGAACGGTCAAGGCGGGTGGCTATCGAAATGTCCCGCTTCACAATCAAATAGTGGACGAAGGATTCATCCAGTTCGTATTGGATGCGGCCGAAGGCCCGCTGTTCCTTAACACAATAGCGGGTGCGACCCCGCGAACCGCAGTGGACACCGCTCAAATCAGGCTTCGGCAGTGGCTACATCGCAACGACCTCGTTCCCTCAAACATGCAGCCCAACCACGCATGGCGCCATAGGTTCAAAACCTTGGGACGTGAAGTCGGCATCGATAGTCGAATCCTGGATGCCATTCAGGGTCATGCGCCCCGGACAGCGAGCGAGCACTACGGTGACGTGACTTTGCGAGCAATGAAGAACGCACTTGACAAAATTCCAAGATATAATCTGTAAAAACTTAGTTTACAAAATGTATTTTCAAATAATGATTGCTATATAATATGCATGTTCATATAGAAAGAATTAACATGCAAAACAAATCTAGAGCAGCCCGGAAAATATCAAAGCAGATAACAAAACTTACTGGTAGAAAGTCCCAAAAAGATATCTCCGATCAAGCCGGGTTTAGCAGGCCAAATGTCCTCTCAATGCTCAAAAACGACGTGCTCAAATTGCCGTTGGACCGCGTGCCGGCATTGGCAAAGGCCCTTGAATGCGATGTGGGGGAATTGTTCTCCGCAGCACTTGAGCAGCATTATAACATGGAAACAATTCGATCGCTTCGAGCTGTAATGACCGAATTGTCTGCAAATGAGCTGGAATGGATCGATTTTCTCCGAAAGGCGTCCAAGAACTCCGATCCGAAAATGACAGCAACCCGGCAAAAAGTCCTGGCAGCTCTCCTGAAACCAAGCGAGAGCCTGCCGCGCTAAGCCAAATCTGGCCGAGATGATCCGGAAAGAGCCCGCGAGCGAAGTCCTAGAAAAAATCGATAACGTCCGTCCCCATGTCGCCTGTTGCCCGGCGACTCTTTGGAACTGGACTACCTCAATCTTCGTCGCTGCCTGATCGCAATTCACTATCTTCCGAGGCGGTTAATTCCGAGGGGTGCAGGTGGAGGGAACTCGCCAGCACAGGTTCGGCGGCAAGGCGAAAACTCACCGATTCCAGTATGAACTGCTTGACGGATATACCTCGCACGCACGCTTCAGTCTTGATCCTGATTCGTTCCTCAGGTGGAACTTTCAGGTTCAAATCAACAAAATTTCTTGAATTCATATCGATCACACTCCGACTGATTCCAAGCATCATATACAACAATGGAAGAGAAGTTGATTTTTTTATAGTAAGTCATAACTTACTTACTATCTATATTAAAACTCGTTGCCTTATCGCGAACCTCAGAGATCGTAGAATTCATTCTCGACCGAACGGCTGTGGTGTAGGCTGAAACGATCAATTCACAATTTGTCGAACAATCACGAAGTGATCCCCCAATCAGGTCACTGGTGTGAGGTTCGCCGGTTGTTGAGCCGGCGAACCTGAGACCCACCCTACTTGTAACGG
The DNA here is from genome assembly GCF_019966575.1 of Oricola cellulosilytica. GTDB lineage: Bacteria > Pseudomonadota > Alphaproteobacteria > Rhizobiales > Rhizobiaceae > Oricola > Oricola cellulosilytica. Next base: position 243,334 of record NZ_JAINFK010000004.1, read on the forward strand.
GGCGAGCCATCGCCCAGACGGGGAACCTCGATCGGCTCGTTCCATTCCCTGATCGACGCGGTCGCGGTGAAATCGTAGGAGGTTGCCTCCTCCGTTACCGTTGGTGCCATCCGCGCGATAGCGACTGAATCCTTTACGGGATGATAGACGTCCAAGGCCGACGAATCTGCTGCGGCCTGACCTGCCGCCGCCACGGTGATGATCGTTGCAAATGCAAATGCCTGTTTCATTGTAGTGCTCCTCGTGTTGGTTTGTCGCTGGCAAGACCAGCGACATGAAATCAAGTGAGGCGTCGTCTGGTGTGGGCAGGGAACCTGACGCCCGCTTGATGAGCACATGTTCACAGACAAGCGTCAGTCCATCGTGAATTCACACACACGCTGAGCCGGGAAAAACGTAAAAAAGAAGCAAATATGCTTGTGAATTCTTTCGTGGCTGACCCTGCACCCAAGGCACGTCCGCATATCGTAAGCGACTACGGAAGTCTGAACGTCGGCGAAACGGGCACCAAGCACGAGATGAGTGTATGTGATTAAAGGGCCTTGGATCCTATCTGCAGGAGGATCACGAAGACAGGGTTCGCATTGATCCGCGCGACAAATCAAGCAGTCCCGCCAAGCGCACCGTGCGGTTGGGATATTTGTCGTCTTCAAGAAAACGCGTGATCGAAAATCCGGTTTCGATCTTCATCAGTCGGTTGCGAACTCGAAGTGCTTCTTCGGGTTTGCCCAAATGTGCATAAAGCGCGATCAAATTTCGAAGTGGTGGTCGAAATTGCGGCGCGCGTCGCACGGCCGATTCAGCCAATCTCACAGCTTCCTCATAACGACCGCTCGATATGCACGCAAGACTATGGAATAGATCCCACCAATGGCCGTAGCGCGAGGCTCCGGCAATCTGATGGCTGCGTCTTGATAGGTGGTAGGCTTGCTCTTTGTCGCCCGTGAGCATGTCGGCCATGGCAATAGCTTGGAGAGCAAAAGCGCTATTCGAGTTTCCTTCCACGGCGGGCCGTGCGAGGTCCAAGGCGCCAAGCGCGTCATCGAGAAGCATAATGCGAACCAGTGACGCGAGCGACAACACGAGCGCATTATCTGGTCCGTCCGCAATCGCTCGAGCAATCAATTGAGACGCCTCGGCCTTAAGCGGTTCTGGATCATCATCAGGAAGCTCAATGGCCTGTATGTTTCGAGCTAAAGCCCGCCAAGCCAGGAAACTGGGATTACCGTTGACCTCATAGGCCTTCGCAAGCAGATAATCCGCAGTCCGGATCTTGTCAGGCTCGAAGGAAAACAGTTTCGGCAGGGCGCGGGAAATCAGCTTGGATTCCGACAAGGGCGTAGCACCGGCATCGATTATTGATGCAAGGCGTCCGATCACCAATTCAGACGCTTCAAACGCGGTCTGCGCAAGACCATCACTCCTGAACAAGCTGAGAGAAGTTTCCGAAATGGTCGATGACTTTGCGTAAAGGATGTCTCCAGTCGGCACATGCATTGCGCGAATGTGATAGACCGCTTCTCCTTCTACTTCTACGACCTGGCATTTTATTTGCACATCGGCTTCACTGTCCGGACCCGGCTTTTGTGCGCGCAACCGCGATTGCACCTGACCGGCGATGGACTCGCCGATCTGAACACAAAGAGAGTCCGCAATAACTTCGGCAAGCCGGTCGCCCTGCACTTGTGTCAGACACTCTACGATCAAGGGACGTTCGGCTCGGCTTCGCCCGCTTTCGGGTAATGGAACTGCCTGGCGTGAATGCCGCGCGCGCATCCCTGCAAGCCAGTTCTCAAATTCAGGATCCTTCACGTCGAGACCTTCCAGGAAATCTCGATCCTCAAAACCTTCGAGACCGCTGTCGTGGTCCGCGATCGTAATATTGCTGGCGGCAAGCGAAACGTTTTCTCGGTCAATCCGCAGCAGAGAGGGATGGGCGGCGAAAACTTTTCGTAATTCGCTCAGCGTTTGACGCATGCTGGCTCCGGCCTGTTCTTGGGCCCGATCGCTCCAGAGCTTTTCTTCCAGCCACCGCCGAGGGCGAGTCATCTGTGGTGAAGTCGCCAAAAGAGCGAGCAGTCCCCGCGCTTTGGCGCTCTTGGGAATCAGATCGGTCCCGTCATCCGCAGTCATGGTAAACGGGCCAAGCAATTGAATCATGGCGCGATAGGTAGACATTGAGACTCCTACCCGGATTCCCGACTTTCGCCAGCATTATACATGGCGAGGCTTGAATCGTAAAAAAAACGTGATCCGCACCACTTGCACACTACAGGGCGTAAAAAAAACGTAATCTGCGCGACTTGCGTTATTGATGGTTTGACTAGTAGCCATCGACTTGGCCACCCTGTCAGAAACGCGAAGACGAGGAGGACCGTGCGATGGCTCTGTTGGGAGGTAAAGGCGGCAAGGGTGGCAAGGGCGGTAAGGGTGGTAAGGGTGGCAAGGGCGGTAAGGGAGATGCGCAATCTGAATATACTCTTGATCACGCGGAAAGCCCGTCTAGTGAGTTCCTTAGCACCGCGCTGATCTCCACCCGTGACGGGCTTGTTGGCTATTGGGACGCCACCATCACCCGGCCCGATTATTCTAATGTGCCAAGGGATCCGTTTGCAGCCTATGAAGCCATGGAAGTGGACGCTCGTTCCTACGTCCTTGACCATAATCTGCACGGACTCTTTACACTCGACCTTCAACAAGACCTTTGTAAACTCCACGAGTCGTCAAATGACATCTTGGAGCTCGAGCTAATCCGTCCGGATTTCGAAGCCGGGAACCCAAAAATCGGTGACTTTCAGTTATCCTGCGTGAAAAAGGCTGCGGATCTTCGCTCCGATCGCCTGCCCGAGATAATCATTCAGCAAACAGATTTTCTCTCTTTTTTCGGCGCCCTCGCGACACTTGAAGAGGACCGAACTGAACACGCGCTTGGCATGCTACGTGCGGTGCTTCGGATGGCCAGGCACATCGCCATGCAATTTAAACATGTGCTTGATGTGGCGCGACCCGCTAGCCTCGCTTTCCAGGTTCAACCGGTCATCCAAACACCCGGCCATGGGAGCTGGCCGAGCGGTCATGCCACTGAAGCATTCGCTGTAGCTACGGTTTTCGACGCACTTACGCACAAGGGCAAGGCACCGGAAAGGACGGAGTCAAGCCCAGCCTTGAGGCTGGCGGCTCGGATTGCGGATAACCGAACTGTCGCTGGCGTCCATTTCCCGACCGATAGCTATGCCGGCGCGCTTCTCGGAATATCGATTGGGGACGTGCTTGTGGGATACTTCTCCGGCGGCTCGATAGATAAGGCAAAGAGACGCTATGACGGCAAGATCGAGAGGGACGACTTCTCGCTTGCGCGCCTCCTTCAGAAAGCCGAAATCCAGCCGAACCCGAAACCGGTTGGAAAAATTGAGCTACTGAACGAACTTTGGAAAGCGGCCGTAAGGGAAATGAACTAACTGAGCTGCGACAATCAGTTCTTTCTCACACGCCGTCCTCCGTCCACATCATAAAACGGATCGGTAATTCGTCCATCGGTGGGTTGGGGTATAGGAGGTTGTCCAAGGATCGACGAAAGCGCTATTCTTCGAACTACTTGCGGTGCAGCTGCGCTCGTTCCGGACAGCGCTTGGGTTGAACCGGAATACGTTCCATTGGCGATGATTCCGTGCCCCCCGCTTTCCGTTTCCGATACCCCACTATCAGTGGGAGTGAAGCCAGTCCATGCGTCCCCTTGGGCAGTATAATGAGCTGGTGAGATTTCCCGATCTTCCTCCCTGCGCCACACGGCGCCGACAAAGTGGATCTTCTTTCGGATCTCTTCCGGCACTAGAGGGTGAACCGTTGTAAGGGCCGAATTTGTCCCCTTGCGTGAAATTGGCCCTTTAGGGAGAGTATAATCACGTGTCACATCGTCCCATTCATATGCGTGTTCGTGGTCCAACCGCGACTGCCTTCCGAGCCGCACGTGGCCCGGCGCAGTGTCGTCGCGCTGAACCTGCAGGGTCAACTCGATTGCTTCACTACCTACATTGCCAAAAGAAAACTTCCACCGTCCCGCCGGCGCCAAAACGGAATTTTGTGTCCATGACGCCGTTGGCGCGATAGCGACGTGATAATAGCCCCGTGTTGGAATGATCTGGCCCGCAATTTCGTCCAAAAATCGAGACGGGACATGGTAGATTCGCGCGATTTCTCTTCCGCTCTGAATAAGCGCAACATAAGAACCCGGCGGTATCGAGCGCGGCGGAATAACCGAGCCATCTGGCGTCTCAAGACCAACTTGCAGTTCGCTCGGGATGGTGTCCTCGTTCATCCTGTGGATTTCGATGTGACTTGAAGTGAGGTCATCTGGCTGCACGTTCCATTCGATCTCGGCCTTGCCCGCGGCACTCTGAGAACCGCCAGGGGAAACGCTCAAAGCCGCAACAAGATTGGATCGATAGTTGTTGCCATAGGCGTAAGTAACGCGGACGTCTGGAATTTTGCCCTCGCCGAGAGCGTTGACCCTCCGCGCGACCTCCCGGCAGACTTGGTGCTCGACGAATTTCGTTCCGTTCTTTGGGCCGGCAAGAACACCCATAGAAATATTTATAAGAACCTGCGCGGGAGGTCCCCTTAGGATCGACTCTGTTTTATTCACTCCCGAAGTTCTGGCTACGGCTAATAGCGGTCGCTCCGCCATTGCCAAGATCCATCGCACTCCCATTACCAGATACGTCTCGAACCGCGCGCCGGATGTGTCACTCACTGCGTCGGATGGCAGTTGCACTCCCAAGATGGGAATCTCCCGCATTTTTTTATCTATCTCGGAATTGCGCGCATAGGGATCGGCCCCGGCAGCAATATCGAGAACGTGTGTCCCGTGACTGAAGCCGAACTCGGTGGCGCGCCTGACATCTGGCTCCATCACGTCCGCATTAATTTCGGCATAAAGTTCCGGCTCGCTCTCCGTCCGGCTCAAATATTCGTTGATCCGCTCGAAATTCAGTTCCTTCCCGAGCGATACCAAGCCCGGCGACGGTCTTTCGCGGGCCTGAATCCAGAGAGCATGGAACCGCGTTTGAAGAGGCCGCTTTCCCGGTATCGTGGCTGCATTGACGCCCCCCTCGGCAACTCGGGTAAACCGTTCGTTCAAAAACCCAATTCCGTCGTCCACGATCCCGATTAGCTGCCCTGAGCTTCGAGAGCTGGGCCGAGCAACCGACCGTTCCGAAAGCCTTTTTGAGAGGACAACAGGTATTCCTACATCCAGCGTATGGAAAAATCGCTCTATGAACTTCCCGAGCAACGTATCGTGTCGCAATTTCGCTTCATCAATGTAGACAAAGAAGCAATACTCATGGGGCCAAGCGACGGTATCAGGCTCTGGTAATATTTCGACGCTTCCAAAAACCAGTTCATGCGATTCAAATTGGAACAGATTTTTAAAGTCGTTCTCGCGAGAGACATCGTTTGTGTCAAAAAGGATTCGCATTAAATGGCGCGGATCGACGGAATCGCTATCATTGTTCTCGCGGAATTTCTCATATCCCGCCTGTTTCAAACGCAGAAACACAGGAACGTGGTGCTTGCTAGCCTTTCGGACCGGCTTTTCTGCTTCACGAAGGTGAATGTGCCAGTCAATATATCCATCCCAGAAGAGTTGATCGGGTGAGCTGACCTCCACCTCTGCCATCGTTCCCTCCATATTTATTGCAACAGCAACGCTTTCCGCAGGCAACGTCAACTCAGTTTAAGGGCCTAGGAGGCGAAATTGCGCATTTTTGACGATTTCGGTCGACGCTTGCTCCGCACGAGATGAGCAAAATCGGCCCGTTGAATTATGCGCTCTAGAAAATTCCATGCCAGGGAAACCCAATACTCAAGTTCTGCCGGCGGAATCACGACGAAATCGCAGAGCCATGTCGGTCGCCCATTTTAGTCCCCATCACTCAGTCCTGGCAGCGCTCGCCTCTTCGCTGTCGCATAACTTCCGGGCAAACCACTGATCCCCGCCCTATTGGGACGGTAGCTGCGGACCAGTCAGAGTCATGACCTCCTGAGTGCCCTTCAAAGTCGCGATTGGTTCAGGGGCAGCGGTGCAACTGGAAGTCTTAGAAATCTTAGAGTGGACCCATCCGGATGCATTCTGCGGCCTGAGCGATGCCTGTTTCGGACTACCTCTATCGCGGCCCGATCGCTTGCGGTGCGGGAAAAACGTAAACTTCCAGCCGAAAAATGGGAAACTTATGTCACCCAAACGGCTCAAAAAGCGGCTTCGCAGGCGTTAAGTCGTCAACTTTGATCACAGCCACTTAACGGATATGTTTCCCATAAGTTTACGCTAAGTTGACACTCCGGCGGTCATGGCATGGCGAATCGTTTCCAAACCCACACAAGGCTAATTGACCGGACTAAGGAAAGCCGCATTCGTTTTTCTTGCGTGCTCTGGACACTTTTTTGAACACGTTACAATGTTACAAAACGGGTTGCTCAAAAGGTATTTTTTACAATAAAATCAAGGATATAGCATTAAGCGTCCAGAATTCAAATCTCTCCGGCAGCACCATTCTTTCGAACATTCGGTCGGCTGCTTGCCAGCGCCCTTCCGCGTGGGGGATATCAAACGAGGTTCCGCCACCGATCTGCGTAGCGCCCCATAGCTCCGTGCGGCCCGCAATCAACCTCAAGGATTGAATCGGTAGCTCTCGAAACAGCCCGCGCTGCAAGCATCGCAGCACCCACACTCGTCCCGGTCGCACTCGCGCCGGAAGCGATCGCGCTTCGTCCGGTTGCCACTGACAGCATCTCGAAAAAAAATCGATTCTTGGCGAAGGGACCTTCAACGATCACCGGGCCCTTGGCGCCTGTCAGGGAAAGGCATTCAGCCGTCATCATGGCCAGATAAAAGGAAATCGCAGCGCAACGTTCGCCGGGACTCAAAGCTGCAACGTTCCCATTCCAGCGTGCATCTTTGCCCTGGAACGGGCCAGAGCGGTTTTCGATCGCGGGCAAATGCATGATGCCTTCGTCCAGCACACGCGCAACCTCCGCCGCCGACGCCTTTGCCGGGCCGCCCTGCATCAGTCGATCGAATTCGCGTCCACCCATAAACCGCGCCGAAGGAACGGGATTTCCGAACGCGTTAACGTTGACGAGCGTGTCACGCGCAGGATCCGGAGCGATTGCCTCGCCGCCGATTGCCATGCAGATCACCCATGTACCGGAGGAAACCACGCTGAATGGCGCGGCGCGCGTCAGCAAATGCGGATAAAGCGAGGCGTTTGAATCGTGGATTCCGCAGAGGACCGACACATCCGCCGACAGCCCGGTCGCGCGTGCAATCTCCGGTTTGATCGTTCCGAGAACATCGCCTGCCTTGCGCACCGGCGCAATCAGGTTCGACCAACCTTGTTTTTCCACCATCGACGAAAACGAACCATCCCACGGATTCCACAGGTCGGTGTGGCATCCCAGCGAGGTCATCTCTGTCGTCGCGATGCCAGTCAGCCGATACGCCCAGTATTGCGGGAAGGTGACGATCGATCGCGCTTTGGCGAATTCCCGCGGAAATGACCTCGACTGCCAAAAGATCTGCGCGCCGAGATTGAGTCCTGACGCAAGGCGCGGCGAGCCAGTTTCGGAAAACGGCGGGCGCACTGCGTCGTAATCTCTGGCCAGTTGGTCCGGACCATCATGCTCGTAATCAAGCATGGGCAAAGCCAGTTCGCCATCGCCGTCTAGCAAGACAGCGGACGCGCCATGTGTCGTTATCGAAATAGCACCGACTGGATGCTGGCTATTTAGTTCGCGCAACGCGCCGCAAAGGAACCGCCAGATGCCTTCGATATCCGAATGGGGATAGGGCGGGCCGGGGAGCACGCGGTTCGGTATTGTGCGCACGGCGATTTCCCGCCATGCCCGCCGATCGACCAGCGCCAGCTTCGCATTGGTCTTGCCAATATCAATGACGGCAACGTACCGCTTGCCCGTCATGCGGTCAGTCCATGTGGAAGACGAGCCGCAGGTCTTCTGCAAGCGGTTCGTTCTTGTCGTTGGTCCCCATGATGTCGGCCATGCAGGCCCACCATTTCTGCATCACCGGGTGCTCCGGTAGCGAAGCCATCGTGTGACCCTTGCGCCGCCACAAAACGCCGAAAAGCGTGTTTGTGTGCTCGTCGAGAAAGATCGAGTAGTCGCTGACGCCGGCATCATGCAGAAGGTCCACCAGTTCCGGCCAGATCTCGTCGTGCCGACGCTTGTATTCCTCCGCCATGCCGGGATTGAGGGTCATTCTGAAGGCGTGTTTTTCAAGTCCCTCGGAGCTCACGACCGCCGCTCCCTGAGCATCCTGAAGACGATCGGAAGCGCGATGACGAAAATCAGCAGCGTGCCGATGAAGATCGACATCACGATACCGGGCACGTTCAGCAGGCCAAGGCCGAAGGTCACCAGCCCCATGATAAAGGCTGCCAGGACAACACCCTGAATACTGCCAGAACCACCGAGGATCGAGACCCCACCCAGAACGACCATCGTCACAACCTCGAGCTCCCAACCGAGAGCAATCGACGGTCGCGTGGATGCCAGCCGGGAAGTAAGCAACACCGCGGCGATACCGGACATCAGGCCGGTCAGGCAGAATAGGAAGAATTTCACACGCTCAACGCGGACGCCGGAGAAACGCGCCGCCATCGGATTATTGCCTATAACGAAAACGTGACGGCCGAAATTCGTCCGATGCAGCAACACGTAATAGATCACAGCACAGACGAGGAAGAGAACGAATTCGAAGGAAACCACCCACCATACATAGCCTTGACCGAAGAAGTCGAAGCTTGCCGGGTACCCCTTGAAGGCCTGGTCGCCAAGCACGATGAACGAAATGCCGCGGAAGAAGCTCATCGTGCCGATGGTCACGACGATGGACGGCAATCCGAGCCGCGTGACGAGAAAGCCGTTGAACACGCCACAAAACAATCCGGTCACGATGCCTATGGCGACAAGACCCGGAGTGCCGACGCCAAGTTGAAGCGCCAGGCCCATCATTGTCGAGGCGAGCGCGATGATCGAGGCGACCGACAGATCGATTTCGCCGGAGATGATCAGTAGCGCCATTGCCAGCGCGATAATCGCCTTCTCGGTGAAATTGAAGGTGGCATCGGACAGCGACCACGGCGATAGAAAATAGGGGGACGCGAAGGAGTTCAGCACGAACAATGCGATGGCGACCACAAGCAGCAACACAGGCCAGGAGAAGATTGCGGCACGCAGCGGCGTGTCGATCCGGTCGGGTATGTGCCGTGCTTCGTGAGTGGTATCGGTCATGATGCACTCTCTGCTTGCCGAAGAATAACCCGGCCGCCGCGCTTTTCGCCACGAGCATTCAGCACGACCGCGAGAATGATGGCCGCGCCGGAGATCGCCATCTGCCAGAACGGCGAGATGTTGATGACCGGCAGCGCGCTGTTGATGACGCCCAGGAAAAGCGCGCCGAGCACCGCCCCCACCACCGTGCCAACCCCGCCGGCGATCGAGATGCCGCCGATCACGCAGGCCGCAACGATCGTCAGTTCATAGCCCTTGGCGACTTCGACGGAGCCTATCACGTAGCGCGAAACCCACAGATAGCCGCAAAAGCCCGACAGCATGCCGGAGAGGCAAAACGCGACGAACTTCGTGCGGCCGACATCGATGCCGGCATAGATCGACGCGGTCGGGTTGACACCGATGGCATAGATCGAGCGACCGACGGACGTGCGGGTCATCAGCAGGAAAAAACCCGCGGCGACGACGATCGCATACCACGAAAGCAACGGCAGACCGAGAAGATCGGTCCGCGTCAGTTGCACGAAGCTTGAACTCATCGCGTCCGCGTTAACCCACTGGCCTCCGGCAATCAGAAAGATCAGACCGCGATAGATCGTCAGGGTGCCCAGCGTGACGACGATGGCCGGAATCCCGAGCAGCCAGACGAGCGCGCCGTTGAAGGCACCAAGCACGACGCCACAGAACGCCGCCAGCACCATCAGTGCTGGCACCGGGATAGCCGGGTATGCGGCGTTGATCAGCGCGACAATCATTCCCGTCAGCGCCAGGTTGGACGCCATGGAAAGATCGATGGATCGGGTCAAAATCACGGTCATCTGGCCGAGCGCCAGGATCAGTAGGATCGCCGTATCATTGAAAATGCTCGCCAGATTGCCGGGTGAAGCAAATCCCGGCGACCGGAAGTTCGTTGCGACGATCATGACTGCGATAATTACGGCAAGCCAGAACTCGCGGGATCGCACCAGTGTCTTCATGCTGCTTCCTCCCCGATTCCGGCCGCTGCACGAACGAGGGCTTCCGCTTTCAATTCCTCATTGTTTTCCAGAACAGCGGCAATGCGCCCCTCGCGCATGACCACGATGCGGTCGCTCATGCCCATAATTTCGGGAAGCTCTGACGAGATCATGATCACCGCTAGACCGTTTGCCGCCAATTCGCCCATGAATGCGTGGACGGCAGCCTTGGACCCGATGTCGATACCCTTGGTCGGTTCGTCGAGGATGATGACACGCGGTTGCGTTGCGAGCCATTTCGCGATCACGACCTTCTGCTGGTTGCCGCCCGACAAGGTGCCGGCGTTCTGATCGAGCGAGGCCGCGCGCAGATCTAGACGCGCGGCATATTCCCGTGCCAGGGCAAACTCCTCGACGAGCTTCAGAAAGCCATTCTGAGACGTCCTGTCGAGCGACGGCAGCGAGATGTTCTGGAAGATTGGAAGATCGACAATGACGCCCTGCTTGCCGCGTTCCTCAGGCACGTAGACGATGCCCTTCTCGACGGCTTCAGCCGGGCTGCGGATTACAGCGATTTCGCCGGCAATCTTCACCGCGCCCTTGGATGGCTTCGTAATGCCGAACAAAGCCTGCATGAGTTCGCTGCGCCCGGCGCCGACCAGACCGTAAAATCCAAGGATCTCGCCCTTGTGAAGTGTGAAATTGATGTCGGCGAACTCGGTCGGATGGCAGTAACCGGCGACGGTCAGGATTTCCTCGCCGATTTCTACACTTTTCTTCGGGAAGACGTGGTCCACCGAACGTCCGACCATCAGGCGCACGACCTCGTTCTGGTTGGTATCCTTGATGAGGCCCTTGCCGACCATCGCGCCGTCCCGAAACACCGTGTAGCGGTCCGCAATGCGATAGATCTCATCGAACTTGTGCGAGATGAACAGGATTGCTTTGCCGTTTTTCTTCAGGATCTCGATCAGTTCGAACAGGTCCTGGATTTCCTTGAATGAGAGCGCCGCAGTCGGTTCGTCCATGATGACGATGTCCGCGTCGACCGACAACGCGCGCGCCACGGCCACGAGGTGCTTGTTGGCGATGCTCAAATCCTTCAGCCGCTCGTCCGGCGCGATATGCCCTGCCCCGATCTCCCCGAGCAGCTTGCCGGCCCTTTCGCGCATGCCCCGCCAGTCGACGGTCTTGAAGCGCGTCTTGGGGGCGTGACCCAGAAAAATGTTTTCAGCAACGCTGAGTTCGTCGAAGAGTACAGTCTCCTGATGGATGGCGGTGATTCCGAGCCTGAAGGCAGCGTGGGGCGACGGCAGTTCCACCGGCAGGCTATCGATGCGGATTTCGCCCGCGTCCGGCTGATAGATCCCCGTCATGGTCTTGACCAGCGTGGATTTGCCAGCACCGTTTTCACCGATCAGCGCGGTGACCTCGCCGGGATAGAGCTCGAGTCCGACCTCGTGCAGAGCCCGCACGCCCGGAAAGGTCTTCGTGATTCCGGAAAGCGTGATCTTGGGTATTGGCAGGGGCAATGTCATCAGAGCGGCGCTTGGGTCTGTTTCCGGGTGCGGCGGACGGCGGGCGCGCCGGCGGCGCTTGCGGCCTTGTCGCCGCATCCGATTATGGCTGGCCGCGGAGAAGCGCGGCCAGCCAGCTTGGGTGAGTTTAGTAGATCTTGGAAAACTCTTCGATATTCGACTTGTCGAACTGGAACGGCGCCGCCATTGCGGCTGAGTTCGTATCGTCGAGAGTGATCTCGCCGACCTCGCCGATAGAGAAGGTCGCGCCCGGCGCCGCCTCCGTACCCTCGATCAGTTGGTGGGCAAGGTAAACCGCCGAGTAGCCAAGATCGATCGGGTTCCATAGCGCCACGGCCTGCGATGCGCCATTGTCGATAAACTGCTTGAATTCCGAGGGAAGAGCGAGACCCGTCACATTGACCTTGCCGATCAGGTTCTCGTCGGTAACCACCTGCGCGGCCGCGACCACGCCAACGGTGGTCGGCGCGATGATCGCATCGAGGTCGGGATAGCTCGAGATTAGGCCCTTGGCCTCGTTGGTGCTCTTGACCGAGTCGTCGTCGCCATAGACCACCGAGACCAGATTAATGTTCGGGAACTTCTCGGGCAGCACCTTCTTCGCGGCCTCGATCCATGCATTCTGGTTCGTCGCCGTCGAGGACGCAGAGAGTATCGCAACGTCACCGCCTTCCGGCAGGTAATCGGCGGCGAGCTTGATGATCGTCTCGCCGATGAGATCCGTGTCGGACGGGTTAAGGTGCAGCATTCGGCCATCCTCCGCCACGCCGGAATCCCAGGACAACACCTTTATGCCGCGGTCCATCGCCTTCTTGAGAGCCGGCACAAGCGCATCCGGATCGTTGGCCGAGATGGCAATTGCCTCGACTTGCTGGGCGATCAGCGAATTGACAATCTCGATCTGGCCTTCCGCTGTTGCTGATGTCGGCCCTGTATAAATGACCTCGATGCCGCCGATCTCCTGCGCGGCCTTCTCCGCGCCCTTTGCTGCGGCATCGAAGAAGCCGTTACCGAGCGATTTGACGACGAGCGCGATGCGCTCCTGCGACATCGCCGGAGCCGTAAACAGTGCCGCGGCAACCGCGGTGGTCAATGCGAGTGTTTTCAACAGTTTCATTTTGGGTTCCTCCCGTTCAATATCTCCCGCGCGGCATCAGGCCGCGGAGGAGGACTGCTCACTTGCAGCTCTATCCGCGACAATGAGGCCGACTCCCGCCGTTTCCAGCATCTGCCGGTCCTCGTCGCGAATTCCGTTGTCGGTAATGACCGTCGTGATGCGCTCCAGCGGACAAAGAATGAGACTGGAACGCTTCTTGAACTTCGATGAGTCGACCAGCACGACGAGTTCATCGGCTTGGTCGATCAGTTTCTGTTCAGCCTGGATCAACAGCGGATCGGCTTCCATCAAGCCGAGATGGCCTAGCCCCTGAGCACCCATGAACATGCGCTTGGCGTAGAAGTTGCGCGTCACGTCATTGTCGAACGGACTCAAGATGATGTTCTGTTCGCGATAGATCGCGCCGCCCGAAAGCATGATCGTATTCTTGGAATGTTTCAGCAGGTGTTCGGCGATTGGAAACGAGTTGGTGAACACCTGGCAGCGCTTTGTCGCCAGCGGATGCACCATCTGGAACGTCGTTGTGCCGCCATTGATGATGACCGCGTCACCGTCACAGCACAATTCCACAGCCTTGAGCGCGATTGCGCGCTTCTGCGCGATATTGATCGTTTCGTTGACGCTGAATGGCCGTCCGGCCAGTCCGAAGAATTGCGGGGGGTTTACGGACTCCGCGCCGCCGCGCACACGGCGCAGCTTCTTCTGAACATGCAGCGTTGCAATGTCCCGCCGGATGGTCGCTTCAGAGGAATCGGTCAACTCGACCATTTCCTGCACGGTTGCGACAGGCTTCTCCTGAACCGCGGATAGAATAATGCGATGGCGTTCTTTTTCGTGCATGGACGTCCTCCAGTGAAAACACTCCCATTGAAAACGCGCACTGTCAATCATGTTCAATCATAAAATGTCATTTTGCAACGCAATATGATTGAATATGATTGTTTATGATTGACTTTCGTTTGGCGCTGGCGCAACCATTGAAAAAGTTCGCCGCCGATATGCGTATGGGAGGAGCGTGATGCTGAACAAACAGACCGGATCGCGGCTGCAGAACCTGTGGGACAAGAACAAGACTGCGGGGATGCGCGATTCGGAGCTCCTGGTTTATCGCTCCAATCTTCTTGGATCCGACAAGCGCGTGACCAACTATGGCGGTGGCAACACGTCCGCGAAGGTGATGGAAAAGGACCCGCTCACCGGTGAAATGGTTGAAGTGCTTTGGGTTAAAGGATCCGGCGGCGATGTCGCCAGCATCAAGATGGACGGGTTCGCCACGCTCTACATGGACAAGCTCCATGCGCTGAAGGACCTCTACCGCGGCGTAGAATTCGAGGATGAAATGGTCGGCTACCTGCCGCACTGCACGTTCAACCTCAATCCTCGCGCCGCGTCCATCGATACGCCACTGCACGCCTATGTGCCGAAAAAACATGTCGACCACATGCATCCTGACGCGATCATTGCGATCGCCGCATCTGAGAACTCGAAGGAACTGACGCAGAAGATTTTCGGGGATGATATCGGCTGGCTGCCCTGGAAGCGGCCGGGCTACGAACTGGGCCTGTGGCTCGAAAAGTTCTGCCTCGGAAATCCCGGCGCAAAGGGCGTGGTGCTCGAAAGTCATGGCCTCTTCACCTGGGCCGATACCGCCGAAGAGTGCTACGACACCACGATCGACGTTATCAACCGCGCCATCGAGTGGTTCGAGACCGAAACCGCCGGCAAAACTGTTTTCGGCGGCGAGAAACATGCCGCCCTCGGGGCCGCCGACCGCCGCAAAATTGCGGCCGCGCTGATGCCGGTCATCCGCGGCATGGTGTCGAAGCAGGTCCGCATGGTTGGCCACTTCGACGATTCCGACGCCGTGCTGCAGTTCGTTTGTTCCAGCGATTTGGAAAAACTGGCCGCGCTCGGCACGAGCTGTCCGGATCACTTCCTGCGCACCAAGATCCGCCCGCTCGTCGTCGATTTTGACCCTGCTACTCCCGACATCGGCACCACGTTGAACAGCCTTGCCGGCAGTGTCGAAAGGTATCGGGAGGACTACGCCGCCTATTACGAGCGTTGCAAGCGCGACGACAGCCCCGCGATGCGCGACCCCAACGCCGTGGTCTATCTTGTTCCCGGCGTGGGCATGATCACCTTTGCCAAGGACAAGGCGACGGCGCGTATCTCCGGCGAGTTCTACGCCAACGCGATCAACGTGATGCGCGGCGCCTCGACGGTCTCGACCTATGTCGGTCTGCCGGAACAGGAAGCGTTCGATATCGAATACTGGCTGCTCGAGGAAGCCAAGCTTCAGCGCATGCCGAAACCTAAGAGCTTGGCTGGCCGCGTCGCCGTAGTCACCGGCGGCGCAGGCGGAATTGGCTCTGCCACGGCCGAGCGCCTCTTGGCAGAAGGCGCCTGCGTTGTGCTTGCTGACATCGACGATAACGCGCTCGAAAAGACACGAGAAAATCTCGCCACCCGCCACTCGAAGGATGTCGTCCGCGCCGTCCTGATGAATGTCACCGACGAAACGGCGGTCAGCGATGCCTACTCCGACATGGCCGTGGAATTCGGCGGTGTGGACATCGTCATCTCGAACGCAGGGATCGCCTCCTCCGCACCGGTGGAGGAGACGACCCTCGATCTGTGGAACCGCAACATGTCGATTCTGTCGACCGGCTACTTCCTCGTGGCACGTGAAGCGTTCAGGATACTGAAGACCCAGGACATTGGCGGGTCGATTATCTTCATCGGATCGAAGAATTCGCTCGCCGCCTCGCCCAACGCGTCGGCCTACTGCACCGCCAAGGCGTCTGAGATCCACCTCGCCCGCTGCTTGGCGCTGGAAGGCGCCCCCCACGGTATCCGCGTCAACGTCGTGAATCCGGACGCGGTCCTGCGCGGCTCGAGGATCTGGTCTGGAGAATGGCTCGACCAACGTGCCTCGACCTATGGCACGGATAAGGAAGGGTTGGAGGAAATGTACCGTAACCGCTCGATGCTCAAGCGCTCGGTATACCCTGAGGACATTGCCGAGGCGGCCTATTTCCTTGCCTCGGACTTCTCGGCGAAATCGACCGGCAACATCATCAACGTGGACGCCGGCAACAAGGAAGCCTTCACGCGCTGACCCGTCAGCCGTAGCGCAGCTTGCATAAGACAATGACGCCGACGATGACAGCTCCGATCACATTCGAGGCCACCATGGGCCAGGCGCCAATGTTGAGCGCGTAGACGAGCCAAAGCAGAATGGTGGCCAGAAGCATCACATTGGAACCGAGAGAAAGGTCGCGGGTCTCGCGGGTGGAGAGCGTCTTGATCAGTTGCGGCATGAAACACAAGGTGCCGATGATACCGGCGACCACGCCTATAGCGGTAACAAGCCAGTCTGGCATGAGAAAAGCCCCTTTCAGGGTTGAGGATTTCAGGAGGGAAAGCGCCGGCGGGGTCGCAATGGACGGCGGCCGGCGCGGGCAAACCTAGAACCGGGCACCGAAGCCGGTCAAGGGAGGAAGACATGATCGACGCCATCGCAGCCGACAACGAGAAACGTGCTGCAGCGCTTAGGACGGATTACGAAGCGCTGGGTGAAAACCTGTCTCGCTGGGGGATCGACATAGATGCTGTCAAGGCCAAGGTCGCCAACTATGGGGTCGCAGTACCCTCATGGGGCGTCGGTACCGGGGGTACGCGTTTCGCCCGTTTTCCGGGGCTCGGCGAACCGCGCGACATCTTCGACAAGATGGAGGATTGCGCCGTTATCCACCGGCTGACCGGGGCCACGCCCTCGGTTTCGCTGCACATCCCATGGGACAAGGCGGACCCGGCGTCGCTGAAGGCCAAGGCGGAGGAAACCGGCCTCGCCTTCGATGCGATGAATTCCAACACTTTCCAGGACCAGCCCGGCCAGGCGCAATCCTACAAGTTCGGCTCGCTTTCGCACACAGACGCGGCGACGAGGCAGCAGGCCGTCGAGCACAACATCGAATGCATCGAGATCGGCGGGGCGATCGGGTCGAAGGCGCTGACCGTGTGGGTCGGCGACGGGTCGAATTTCCCCGGTCAGACGAATTTTACCCGCCAGTTCGAGCGCTATCTCGACGCCATGCGCAAGGTCTACGCCGCCCTGCCCGACGATTGGCGCATCTTTACCGAACACAAGATGTACGAGCCGGCTTTCTATTCCACTGTCGTGCAGGACTGGGGCACCAACTACCTGATCGCCACAGAACTCGGACCCAAGGCCTTCTGCCTTGTCGATCTCGGCCACCACGCCCCGAACGTCAACATCGAGATGATCGTCGCCCGGCTCATCCAGTTCGGCAAACTCGGCGGCTTCCATTTCAATGACTCGAAATACGGCGACGACGATCTCGACACCGGCTCTATCGATCCCTACCGGCTTTTCCTTGTCTTCAACGAACTGGTCGATGCGGAGACCCGCAAGGCGCCCGGTTTCGAGCCGGCGCACATGCTCGACCAGTCGCACAACGTGACCGATCCGATCGAAAGCCTGATGGTTTCGGCGATGGAAGTGCAGCGCGCCTATGCGCAGGCGCTGCTCGTCGACCGCCGGGCGCTCGAAGGGTATCAGGCGGAAAACGACGCGCTGATGGCCTCGACGGCGCTGAAACAAGCCTTTCGCACCGATGTTGAACCGGTTCTCGCAATGGCGCGACTGGAGAAAGGTGCGGCGGTCAATCCTGTAGCAACGTTCCGGTCATCAGGCTATCGCGCGAAGGTCAGCGAGGACCGTCCCGTTGTTTCCGGCGCCGGTGGCGGTATCGTCTGACGGATCGGCAGGTCCAGCTTCGCGGTTAGCGCGAATTCCACGACAATCATTGGCCTAATATTTCAATTTCTCGAGGCGGTGAAATCGGAACTCAAATCTCCGGCGGCACCATCCATCTCAATTTCCCGACCAGCGCACGGAATTAGTTGCGGGACACGGGCTTGGAGCGCATGCGCGAGACGGTCTCCCGTTCGGCGCGTTTGCACCGCATTGGCGGCAGGCCGCGATCCATCAGATCCATGTCTTCCAGAACCATGTCGCCCATTTCCTTGAACGCGACATCAAGCGCGCCGGCGCGATGTGCGGAGCGAAGGAACCCGGGCAACGAGCGGACCGGATGGTCGGGTGCAAGCGGCTCTTCGGGAAACACGTCGCTCGCCGCGACGATGTGCCCCGACCGGACGGCGTCCATCAGGGCCTCGAAATCGACGATTCCGGCGCGGCTCAGAAGAATGAACGCCGCACCCTTCCGCATGGATGCAAACGCCTTTGCGCCCAGAAAACCTTCGTTCTCGCTGGTGACGGAGGCGACCACGAACACCGTGTCGCTTTCAGAAAGAACCGTCTCCAGCGGCACCGGCTCGACCGCATTCTCGCGCAGGATGGAGGGCGGCAGCCAAGGATCAAAAACGCGGATATTCGCGCGAAAACCCGTCAAGAGGCGGCTGAGCGCCCTACCCAGATCGCCAAACCCGATTATGCCTATATCGGACCCTGACAGCAGCCTCGCCGATGTGTTCCCGTCGCCGCCCCACAATTCCCGGCCATTTCGAAAATCGAGGTCGGCATCGACGATTCCACGTGCCAGGTTGAGTGCCAGGGCAACACCAAGTTCCGCGACGGGTGCGGCGAAGACAGCGCCGGTGGTCACGACATGTATGCCCCGCTCAAACATCCTCTCGTAGGGCATATTGTCGATGAGGTTGGTCTCCACATTCAGCACGCAGCGAAGCGACTGCATCCTGTCCAGTGTCGCAGGATCGATGGGGGGCTGGCCGATGATGTAACGCGCCCTGCCAAGGACGTCGGGCGCAAGGCCCGCGAGGGCTTCCGGTTCAATCTCGACAATCTCGTATTTGCGGTGCAGTTCGCGCCGCGCATCATCCGTGAAAATCAGAGCGAGCGTACGTGGTTCCGGCGCACTGATGACCAGCGGCTTCGCATTTTCAGGCATCGCTTTTCCTCCCGCAATACGGTTTCCACAGGAAACCCACGAACGAGGATAGAAAGAATAAACCGATTTACAATGAGAAAAAATCGATTTACCGTGTTGGAACGCGAGGCAAATCCATTTTGTCCGCATGGGAGGAGAAACAATGGCTGTGCGCGCGGCCCGGACAGGGCGGCCATCCATCCACGACGTGGCGAGCCATGCCGGCGTGTCGGCTGCAACCGTGTCGAAAGTGATGCACGGTGTGACCACCGTGAAGCCGGACAATGTCCGCAAGGTTTACGCTGCCGTTGAAACGCTCGGCTATCGCGCAGACCCGCTGGCCTCTGATTTGCGCCGCGCCAAACGCCGGATCATCGGCGCCATCGTTCCCGAGTTCGAGAGCGAGTTCTTCGGCTCGATGATTACCGAGCTCGAACGCTCTGCCGAACAGCGTGGTTACACGCTTGTCGCCACGTCGAGCCGCGAGTCACAGGACCGGGAACTCGAACTGATCCAGCGCATGCAGGACTGGCGGGTCGCGGGCGTTATTCTCGCACCGGTTCGCGACGAGCACGGACCGGCCGCCCGCTTCATGCGGGAAAATGACATGACCGGCGTGCTGATCGACCGCGTGCTGGCCGATGATTCCTTCGATACCGTTTCCGCCGACAGCGCGTCGGCCAGCGCCGGCGTCGCTGCCGCACTGGTGGAAAAGGGCCATCGCCATGTGCTGGTGATCGGACTTGGCGAACAGGCGGCGACAGTTCGTGCCCGCCTCGACGGCTTCAAGGCGGCGGCAATTGAACTCGCACCGGACATGGTCACCGACATCATCCTGTCCGAAAGCGATGTCGGGCCGCTGCGCGGCGCGCTGCACGACTATTTCTCCAAGGGGTCGCGCCCGACAGCGGTTTATTCCCTTTTCGCAAAAGGGACACTGGTGGCCCTCAGCGAATTTAGGCGCCGCGGATGGCGGTGTCCGGAAGACATCTCGCTTGTCGGATTCGATGACGCCGAATGGATGCAAGTCACCTGGCCCACAATCGCGGCAGTGGTACAGCCCGTGCACAGCATCGCAGAGCAGGCGATGGACGTGCTGTTCGGGCGGATTGCGGGCTATGGAGGGAAGCCGGTCGCCAGTCTGCCGAAATGCCAGATTCTAATGCGCGAATCCGTCGGCGCCCCGCGCCACGGCCCGCGTGCGGGGGAAGATTCGTAGGCAACATCCCCCGGTTGCCGGACATGACCAATGCCGTCGCTATCCGGTAGGAACGCGGCGGCGACAACAGTGGAGGAGAATACCAATGAAGCTGAGAAAACTCGCTTTTGCACTTGCCGCCGCAAGCTTGGCGGCGATACCCGTCGCCCACGCCGAGGAGGGCGAATACGGAGTGCTGATGAAGACCCTGTCCAACCCGTTCTGGGGCGCGATGGGAATGGGTGTCGAAGACGGCGCGAAGGAAGCCGGTGTCGAATATTTCTCGCAGGCGGTCGAAAGCGATCAGGCCGCCGAACCGCAGCTTAACGTTTGCAACACGATGCTTGAGCGCAAGCCGGTGGCGATGATCACTGCTGCCATCAACTCCACCAACCTGCTCCCCTGCCTCAAGAAGGCGCAGGACGCCGGCATCAAGGTCGTTGACCTCGACGGCAACCTCGATCCCGCCATTCTTGACAAGGAAGGCATCAAGATCACCTTCCGCATCGGTTCTGACAACGTCGCTGCCGGCGCGCAGGGCGCTGAATATCTCGTCTCGAAAATCGGCGCAGATGCCGAGGGCCCCGTGCTGGTTATCGAAGGTCTGTCCGGCAATATCACCGGCGAAAAGCGTGCTCGAGGCTTTGCCGACAAGCTCAAGGAACTGGCTCCGGGTTTGGAAATCGTCGCCTCCCTGCCCGGTGATTGGGACCGCGGCAAGGCGGCGACGATCACCAACGACATCCTCACGCGCAACCCGGATCTTGTGGCCATCTTCGCAGCCAACGACGGCATGGCGCTTGGTGCGGTCGAATCCGTCTACGCTGCGGGCAAGGGCGACCAGGTAACGGTCATCGGGGTCGACGGCAATTCGGACGCGGTCAAGTCGATCAAGGAAGGGCGTCTGAATGCCTCCGTGGCGCAGCTTCCCTACCTCGTGGGCAAACAGGCCGTCGAAAATGTCAAGAAAGCGATCGACGGTGAATCAGTCCCGACCGACGTCGCCGTTCCAACGCTCGTCCTGACGAAGGAAGTGCTCGAAGCCGGTACGGAACCGATGCTGGAATTCGTGAAGTAGGCCTGTCTCGCTTCCCCGTCGCCCACGGCGCGTCGGGAGCGGAAAAAACTGGAGGAGCGTCCCGGCGCTCTTCCACACCGTCGCTGCCGGCTACCGTCATTGCCGGCCGGCATTGAACCTTGGCCGGATTTTACGGCCGCCAGTTTGAGACCAGGGATCGCGCATGGCCACGACTGCAACTCCCGGGATTTGGAGCCGCGCTCAGCGCGCATCCATTGACCGGCTCCACATCCGGCTTGAATCGTTCATTGTTCTTTTGGTGCTGGCTGCGGCCATGGCCGTGCTTTCGCCATTCTTCCTGTCGGTGAGCAATTTCCTCAACATCCTGCTCGCTACATCGACCATCGGCGTGCTGGCCATCGCGGCCACATTCGTCATCAGTTCGGGGGGCCTCGATCTTTCGCTTGGTTCGGTGATGGGGCTGTCCGGGGTTGTCGGCGCCTATATCGCGGTCAATCTCGGTGCACCTTCCCCTTTCGGCGTTGGGGCCTGTATCCTCGCCGGCGCGATCGCCGGTTACATCAACGGCCAGATCGTTACTCGCGCCTTTGTTCCGGCCTTCATTGTAACCCTTGGGATGCTTGGCATCGCGCGGGGTCTGGCGCTGGTCATCTCGGGCGGACGGGTCATTTACGGCCTGCCGGAATACCTTCTCTTTCTGGGCCAGGGCCGCCCCTTCGGCATTCCCGTGCCCGTGATCATCTTCGTGATCACCGCCCTGGTCGCCCATTTCGTGCTTGCCTACACGCGCTTCGGCCGCCACACGCTAGCGCTTGGCGACAGCGAGGGCGCGGCCCGCGCGGCAGGCATACGCGTGGAGCGTCAGCGCCGCATCCTTTATACGATCTCAGGCGGACTGGCGGGCCTGGCCGGCATGATTTTCATGGCGCGGATCAATTCGGGTGATCCGACCGCGGGCCTCAATTACGAACTGACGGCCATCACGGCGGCAATCATCGGCGGCACCAATCTGTTCGGTGGTCGCGGCTCGATCCTCGGTACGATGATCGGGGCTCTGATCATGGGCGTGCTGCAGAACGGGCTCAACCTGCTCGCGGTGCAATCCTATTACCAGCAGATGGCGATCGGTGCGGTACTCATCCTCGCGGTCTTCATCGACCAGTACCAGGTACGCAAGGAGACCCGTGCATGACGCTTCTCCACCTTTCGGGAATCCGCAAGAGTTTTGGCGCTGTCGATGTTCTTCATGGCGTCGACCTTGATGTCGCGGCCGGCGAAGTCATCGGGCTTGTGGGCGACAACGGAGCCGGAAAGTCGACTCT
Source organism: Oricola cellulosilytica (assembly GCF_019966575.1). Classification (GTDB taxonomy): domain Bacteria; phylum Pseudomonadota; class Alphaproteobacteria; order Rhizobiales; family Rhizobiaceae; genus Oricola; species Oricola cellulosilytica. Next base: position 265,749 of record NZ_JAINFK010000004.1, read on the forward strand.
GATGAAAACGATCACCGGCATCTATAGCGCCGACGCCGGTGCCATAGAACTCGACGGCAGGAGCATCTTGCATCTCGACCCGGGCGAAAGACGCCGGATCGGCATCGAGATGATCTATCAGGATCTCTCATTGGCCAAGCAGCAGGACGTGGCCAGCAACATCTTTCTCGGCAGGGAGCCGGTAAAGAAGATGTTCGGCTTCATTCCGGGCATGGTCGACAAGGCGAGAATGGACCGCGAGGCCGCCGAAATGATCGAACGTCTCGGTGCTCACCTGCCCTCCATCAACCGGCCCGTCAGTTCGTTTTCCGGCGGGCAGCAGCAGACTGTCGCCATCGCCCGCGCTCTGACCTTCGATCCGAAGCTAGTGATCATGGACGAGCCGACCGCGGCGCTGGCGGTGCGCGAGGTGCAAAGTGTGCTCGACCTGATCAGGAGGTTGAAGTCGGAGGGTATCGCTGTGATCCTGATTTCGCACCGTCTGAACGACGTGCTCGCCGTCACCGACCGCATCGTCGTTTTGCGCCATGGCCGCGCAGAGGCCGATCTCAGGACAGCCGATACCAACATGAACGAAGTCGTCGCGCGGATCGTCGGAGGCGGCGATACCGCTTCGGCTGCCGCGCATGAACTCGGGGGGCACCGGTGAACACGTTGGGATTGCATACCTTCGCGATCGCCCCTGTCTGGGACGTTTCGCTTGTCGAGCCGCAGATGGGCCGCATCCTGGCGCACGGTGTCGGTCTCTTCGAAATTCCGCTCCTGCGGCCCGAGGAAATCGACATCGATGCGACCGTTGCCTTTTGCAGGAAGCACGACGTGGAAGTCGTCTGTTCCCTCGGTCTTCCCGGATCGCTCGACGTGATTGAACGTCCCGACGAGGCGATCGCATTCATGGAACCGGCGTTCCGCGTCTCGCAGGCTGTGGGGAGTCCATCACTAAGCGGCGTCACCTACGGCACGATCGGCCGCACTACCGGCGGACCTCCGACCCAACGCGAACTGGACGGCATCTGCGGCTTTCTCGAAAGCGCAGCGAAAGAAGCGGCGTCATACGGGTTGAAGCTCGGTATCGAGCCGTGCAACCGTTACGAAACGCATCTCATGAACCGCGGCAGCGATGCGGCAGGAATCATCGAGCGCGTCGGCGCCGACAACATCTTCATCCATCTCGACACCTATCATATGAACATCGAGGAAGAGAGTTTCGCGGCAGGCTTCGCGGCGGCAGCGCCCTATCTTGGCTATGTTCATGTTTCGGAAGCCAACCGGGGCGTTCCCGGACGGGGGATGATCGATTGGGCTGCGGCGATGCAAGCGCTGGTCGACATCGGATATGGCGGTCCTCTGACGCTTGAAAGCATGAACCACGTTGACGAGGACATTGCCGGAGGTCTCGCGGTCTGGCGGCCTGTCGCCGACAATCCGGACGATGTGATCGACGCGGGCCTGCCGTTCCTGCGCAAGGCAGCCGCCGATGCAGGGCTGCAACTGGGTAGATGACCAAGCGGGCAGACATCCTTTTCCTGCCCGTACTCGGCGCGACCCCTCGGGCCTTTCAGTTCCTTCCGGCGATCCTTTTTTCCAGGGCATCGATTGCGGCCTTGCCGATCGTCTGCGCCTCGACGCCGGCAAGAGGACATGCGCTTTCCAGCCGCTTTACTGCCTTCTTCATGTCGAACGTGTTGGCCGCCTTCAGGCGTGACAGTTCCTCCCAACTGACGGGAACGGCAACGGGCGCGCCCTTTCTGGCGCGCACGGAGTAAGGGGCGATCGCGGTGGAACCCCGGTCGTTTCGCAGCCAGTCGATGAAGATTTTCCCCTTGCGCTTCGCCTTCGACATCGTCGCCACGTAATGCTCGGGGTCCATATCGGCGAAATGGGCCGCGATCGTTCTGGCAAATGTCGTGACAGTTTCCCATCCGGCTGTGCGACGGAGCGGCACGATCACATGAACCCCCTTGCCGCCCGTGACCATCGGCGCGCTGGCAAGGCCGAGATCGTCGAGGAACTCGCGCAACTGAATGGCTGCCTTCTTGACGGACGAAAAACTGAGCCCCTCGTCCGGATCGAGATCGAATACGAGGCGGTCGGGCTTTTCCAGCACATCGGTGCGCGAACCCCAGATATGGAACTCGATGGTTCCCATCTGCGCCGCCGCAACGAATCCGCTCTGCCGCCGAACGACCATGTATGGTTCGGTCTTGCCTGAGCTTTCCTCGATGTCGATGCTTTCGATTTCCTTCGGAAACCCCTTGCCTGCGTGCTTCTGGAAGAAGCACTCGCCGTCTCGTCCGGCAGGGCATCTGAGCAACGAAAGTGGACGGTCGCCGGCGTAATCCAGCAGCCTTTCCGACGCCTTGGCGTAGTACTGGGCTAGATCGAGCTTGGTACATCCGGCATCCGGGAAGATCACCCGATCCGCATTGCTGATGCGGATTCCCAGCACCTCGGATCGGCCCTCCTTGTCATCTTCGGGAACTTCGAGCTTCACCATCTGCATCTCCTTGTCTACCCGGACCCCCTGATGGACGCCGTGCCGGACGGCGCCCTCCCCTGTCAGTTCCGCGTACTCGACCTCGACTACCAGTTCCGGCCGGACCCACCGTGCCGTTCTCGCGACCTCCCTTGGAACGGCGGCGAAGGGGGACGATTTCGCACTTCGATCTTTCATCAATCCGGAAATGCGGTCGAGATCCCGCTCCGAAAAGCCTGAGCCGACGCGTCCGCGATAGACCAGATCCCCATCTTCGTATGAACCGATCAGGAGCGAGGCGAAGGGCCGGCCCCGGCGCGACGACGGCGTATATCCGCCGACCACGAACTCCTGGCGCCGCTTGACCTTGATCTTCAGCCAGTTGCGATTTCGCCCGCTGCGGTAGGTGCTGCCGGCGGCCTTGCTGATAATGCCCTCGCCGCCCGCTTCGGAAATTGCGTTGAACACGGCCACGCCATTTCCGAGCACGTGCTGGGAAAAGCGAATCGCACGGGCGGGTGGCTGCCTCTCCAGCAACTTTTCGAGGCGTCGCTTGCGTTCGACCAGCGGCTCCCGCTTCAGTGAACGTCCATCGAGTTCCAGCAGATCGAAGGCCGCGAAGGCGACCGGTCGCCCTTCCTCGAGATCACGCTGGAGCGCCGAAAAGGCCGAGCCACCGCCGTTCGACCTGGAAATCACTTCTCCGTCTATCAGCGCGTTCTTGCAAGGCAACCCGGTGAACGCTTCGGGTAGGCCGGCATAGCGATCTGTCCAGTCCAGCCCGGTTCGTGTGTAGAGCCTCACCCCGTCTTTCCCAAGCGCGGCCAGACACCGGTAGCCGTCGAACTTGGTTTCGTGCAGCCAGTCGTCGCCTTCGGGGACTGTATCCATCAGCGTGGCGAGCTGGGGCTTTACGAAGGCCGGTGTCGGAAGGCTGAGCTGTTTGCCGGTCTGACGGCTCCCGGTCTTGCGCGCAGCCCTACCCTCGGCGATTTCCTCCATCGTTCGCCCGCTTTCAATGCTCGTCGTGAACCGTTCAATGAGAATGTCCTCGCCGTCCTCTGCAAACCTGTCGCGCTCCTTGATCAGCAGCCAGTTCTCGCGCTTCTCCCTGCCCCGCATGCGAACCAGCGTCCACGCGCCGATCATTCGCTCGCCGTGTAGGACGAATTTCAGCTTTCCGGCCTTGAGCCCTTCCGTGATGTTTTCCGAAGGCTCCCACCACCCCCTGTCCCACAGCATGACGGTTCCGCCGCCATATTGCTTCTTGGGAATGGTACCTTCAAAGGTGGCGTAGTCGAGCGGATGGTCTTCGGTGCGTACGGCCAGTCTCTTCGCCGAGGGATCGGTACTCGGACCTCGGGTCACTGCCCAACTCAGGAGAACGCCGGACCACTCGAGCCGAAAATCGTAATGCAATCTGCTTGCAGCATGTTTCTGAACTACGAATGTCCGGCGACGGGACGATCCGGAACGGCGTGAGCCGGCCGGCTCGGATGTCTTGTCGAAGTCGCGCTTTCGGCGGTACTCGGCAAGCTTTCCCTCCGCCCGGATTGTCACGCCGACTTCTTCCTTCGGGGTGCGGCGGCCTTGCCGCTCTTCGCAGTCTTTGCCTTTTTCGCGCCATCCGCCTTTTCGAGGCTCTGCTTCAGTGCCGCCATCAGGTCGACCACGTTGTCGCCGGCGGGTGCGCTGTTGTCCTCGTCCGTCTCGACCCGCTTGGACGATTTGTTGCTCGTCTTTTTCTTGATGAGCGCCCGTAACGCGTCAGAGTAGTTGTCCTTGTAGGCGCTTGCGTCGAAGGGGCCGGATTTGCGCTCGATCAGCGATGTGGCCACATCGAGCAGATCCTGATCGACAGCCGCATCCTCCACGCTGGAGAACAGAGGCTCCGCATCGCGAAGTTCGTCCTCGTAATGCAGCGTTTCCAGCAACAGCCCGTCGCCACAGGGCTTGACCGCCGCGAGATATTCCTTGCCGCGAAGAGTAACCTGCCCGATCCCCACCATCTTCGTTTCCCGCAGCGCATCGCGCACGACGCGATAGGCATCCTCGGCAAGCTCGTCGCTCGGCGTCAGGTAATAGGGCTTGTCGAAATAGATTGGAGGTATTTCGCACGCATCGACGAACTGCACCAGTTCCAGTGTTTTCTTGGTTTCGAGCTTGATCTCGTCGACCTCGTCGGGATCGATGAGGAGATACTTGTCCTTCTCGTACTCGAAACCCTTCATGATCTCGTCGGCATCGACCGGCCCGACGCCCTGCACGATCTTCTGATAGCGCACCGGCTTGCCGGTCGGTTCGTGGATTTGCCTGAAGCTGATCCGGGCTCCCGAACGCGTCGCGGAATACATTTCGACGGGGATCGACACCAGGGAAAGCCTTATCTGCCCTTTCCAGATCGGTCGTGCGGCCATGTGGTACTCCATACGCTGGCGGGAACCTGTCCCGGTTGCTGGTCAACCGGAGAGGCCGCGATTCGTTCCCGGCAAGGAACCCGAGGTCTTCCGGCAGGGAAACGTTGTTTGCACCGCCGTGGGGCGATGATAGAGGCTGCCGGAAGACATTCGGGTCGAGCCGCCGCCGCGGGCAATTCAGCGCCAATCAAGGACAACCATGCCAGACGCACAATCTCGCCTTTCCTTCGCCATCGATCTCGCGGAGCGCGCCGCGCAGGTCGCGCTCCGTCATTTCCGTTCGATCGACACGCTCACAATCGAGACCAAGGGACATCAGGATCTGGTGTCGAATGCGGATCGCGATGTCGAGACGTTCATCCGCGAGGAGATCGCAGCCGCCTGGCCGGAAGACGGCATCGTCGGTGAGGAACATGCGCCGGTCGAAAGCGGGAACGGCCATGTCTGGGTGATCGACCCGATCGACGGAACCGCGAATTTCGTTCGTGGTATTCCGTCCTGGTGCGTGGTCATTGCCTGCACCTTCGAGGGCCGCACCGAAGTCGGGGTCATCTGCGAACCCTCCTCGGGCGAAACGTTTTCGGCCGCGCGCGGCCATGGTGCGTTCGTGAATGGCAAGCAGATCAGGATTTCCGGCGCCACGAGCCTCTCGGAGGGGTCCGTCGGGACGGGCTATTCCAGCCGGATCGAAGCCGATGGGGTTTTGACCGCAATCCGCGAACTGATAGCGGGGGGCGGGATGTTTTTCCGCAACGCCTCGGGAGCGCTGATGCTTGCCTACGTCGCGGCCGGACGGTTGATCGGATATCTGGAGGAGCACATGAATTCATGGGACTGCATCGCTGCCCTCCTCATGATCGAGGAAGCCGGGGGAACGATCATGCAAACCGACCCCGCCACTGTCATCGACCACGGAACTATGGTCGTCGCCGGCGGTCCGGGGGTCTACGCTGAACTCGAAACGATTGCATTCCGGGCGTTCGCGAAGACCTGACCGGCTTCGTGCATCACCTCGCGAAGTTCTTGTCCAATTAGCGCGTTCGAATGAACAGCCCGGCCTCCCGCCACTGATATTGCCGAGCCTTGCTTCTTAAATCGGCTTTTGAAGCCATGTGTGGACGAAACCGAGCTTCTCGCGGATCGGCGGCGTAACGACGAAGGGATAGATATCGCCCAGCCCCATCGAGCGATTGACATGATTGAGCGCGATACCGAGTTCCACCCCCGTGAAGATCAGCCTTTCCGGGTCCGTCTCCCGATAGGCGTCGTAGCCGGCTCCCGAGAGGCTCGGCGATGACAGCCCGGCCGCCGCGAAACTGTCGATGATGTCGGTTAGATGCAGCACGTGCGCGAAACTCTCCGCCCAGTCCTCGTGCGGATGGCTTGATGCATATTCGGTGACGTGACGCTCGTCCCACCCCGCGGGCGGGCCTTTGCTGTAGTGGGTCTCCAGCGCCTTGTCATAGTCGCCTCTCTCGTCGCCGAAGAGCGCCCGGAACGAGTCCGTGAAGCCCTGCTGCGGCGCGAACCGCTTGAAGAAAAAGAAATGCCCGAGTTCGTGGCGGAAATGGCCGATCATCGTTCGCAACTTTTCGCCCAGCGCTTGCCGCCGTTGCGCCCGTTGCGCCGGGTCAGCTTCCATCACGTTGATCGTGACCAGCCCGTCGTCATGTCCCATGATAACGGAAGCCGTCCCGCCCCGACCTTGCTCGGCGAGCATGTGAAACACCGGCTTCGGACCGCTATCACCCCCGATAAACCATCCCCAACGGGCAAGATTGGCCAGCACCCATCGTTTCGCCGCTTCCGCTTCCGCCCACAATTCGCGATTTTCGCCGTGAAACGTATCCGGGATAACTTCGGTCATCGCGCAGGATAGGCACAGCGGCCCGTCATTCTCCGCCTGCCAGCTACAACCGATCGGATCCCGGTTGGCACAGTGTGGGCTCGACCGCTGAAACCTTGCCCGATGCGGATCGTAAACGACCGATGCGCCACAAATGCAGGACAGATTGTCGAAATGCAGTGGGCCACCGCAATCGGGGCAAGCGAAAATGCGCATGGAAGTTCTCCGATGAGGGCGTCCGGCCGATGATCGCGGCGCAATGCGTCCAGCAAGCGAACCATCGGTTTTCACGCGTTAAGTAGATAACCGCGTGAAGTTGATCAGGTTCCTTCAACGCTCCCTCATTTCATCGCCTACCGGCCCGTGATCACGCCGGAGGCAATGGCGCGCTAAGTCGTTAGGAAGCAGACCCGGCGTACGTATCGCGTTGCGCCTTGCCCCGGCGGCATGCACACTGGCCGCCCGAGGCAAGGGAGAGACGCGATGCATCTTGGTATCCTGACCGGCGGCGGAGACGTTCCCGGCCTGAATTCCGCCATCAAGGCAGTGGTCAACCACGCGCACGATCGGGGCTGGCGGGTGACGGGTTTCCGGCGGGGATGGGCCGGGCCGCTTGCAACTGATCCGCACGACCTTGAGGCGACAGCGGGCGCGCGCATCGCGCTCACACCGCAGACTGTCCGGAGCATCAACCGCTTCGGGGGAACGATGCTGCACAGTTCGCGCACCAATCCCTCGCGCATCAGGACATCCGCGCTGCAGGATTTCGTCAAGGGCAAGTCCCCCTTAGAGGAAGAGGGCTATGTCGACGCCACGCAGCACGTCCTCTCCGTGCTTGAAGCCCTGAAGATCGACGTTCTCATCGCGATCGGCGGCGATGACACGCTGTCCTATGCAGCGCGCATACACCGCGAAGGCGCAAAGGCGATGTGCATCCCGAAGACCATGGACAACGACGTCTTCGGCACCGACTACTGCATCGGCTTTTCCACCTGCACCACCCGCTCCGTCGAGATGATCAACCAGCTTCGCTCCACCGCAGGCAGCCACGAACGCTTCCTAATCGTCGAGATGTTTGGCCGCAATTGCGGCATGACCGCGCTTTCCGCCGGCTATCTGGCCGATGCGGATCGGACCCTGATCGCCGAAGTTCCGTTCGATATGCAGCGCCTTGCCGAATTGATGACACGCGACCGCGCCACAAGTCCCTCCAATTATGCCGTGGCCGTCGTTTCGGAAGGCGCTTCAGTGGTGGGTGAGGACGTGATCGAGCGCGGTGAGGCCGACGCCTACGGCCACCGCAAGCTCGGCGGCATCGGTGAGCGGATCGGCGTCGGATTGAAGAAAATCACCGGCACCAACATGATGATCCAGAATCTCGGATACCTGCTGCGCTCCGGCCCACCGGATGCTGTCGACCTGATCGTCGGCAAGAATTTCGGAACGATGACGGTGCAGCTGATCGGGGAAGGCAAGAGCGGCCTGATGATGGCCATCAACGAGGGGCATTACGCCACCCAGCCCGCCGACATCAGTACCAAGGGCGAGCATCGGGTGAATGTGGATGGGATGTACGACGTGGAAAACTACCGTCCCAACATCTCGAAGGTCCACGGAACGACGATGTATCTGCGGTAAGCGCTAGGAAGCGCTCTCGGCGGCGATTTCATAGACCGGGCACGCTTTGCCGAAGCCGCGCAGTTGAACCACTGCAACCTCTCGCACCGGCACCTTTGCCTTTGCGGCCGCGGCCGGCCCGATCAGGATTGGCCGACCCAGCCGTTTGGCCTCGTGTTCGAGGCGTGATGTCATGTTGATCGACGGGCCGATCGCGGTGTAGTCGATGCGCTGTTCCGTTCCCATATTGCCAACCGAGCAGACGCCCGTTTCCAGTACCGCCACCGTCCGGATGGCGGGCAGACCCTTGGCTTCAAGCTGGGGATTTGCGGCTTCGACGGCAGTCAGAATCGCCCGGGCGCAGTCGATGGCCCTGTCGATGTGGTCCGGCGCCGGGAGAGGCGCATTCCAGAAGGCGAGCACCGCGTCCCCCATATATTTGTCAATGGTGCCGCTGCGGGCGAAAATCTCGCGGTTGGCGATCTCGAAAAAATGGTTGACCAGCGCCACCGTCTGGTCCGCGCCGAGCGTGGCCGTCAGCGCGGTGAAGCCGCGCACGTCGACCAGCATGGCGGTAATCTCACGGTCGTCCACCTGAAGTGCCGCAGCGGCGTCGGTCTCGGCCAGGTGGCGAACCACCTCTGGCGAGAGAAACTGTCCGAATTGCCGTTGCAGAAGCCGCCTGCGCCGTTCGGCCTCGCGGTAGAGCGCGTATCCGCCCGCCACGCCCATCATAAGCAATCCCACTGCTGGCTGAACACCGTCGAGTAGGGTTTCGCGCTCAGCGTACAGCCAGGCAGCGATTGCAATGGGGGCGAAGATCACCGGCGTTGAAAGAGCAAGGGCGAAAGAAGGCTGCCGTGCAAAAGCCGTCAGCACGATGAGCAGAACCAGGCTCCCACCCGCAAAGAGGCCACGCTCAACGAGTCTCGCATTCCGGAGTTCGTGCAGATACCGGCCCGACAACATCTGGCTCACGAGCATAGCATGAACGTCGGCGCCCAGCCTGTGCACGCCGCGCGCGGTCAGGTGGTATTGGTCGAGCCCTGCCGCGTCGACCGCAAGAATGGCGATTCGGCCGCCGAGCTGTGCTGATGCCCCCGCCCCCAGCAGCTCATTCGCCGGCAGATGCGGCACGGCGGCGGCGGTATCGATTAACCTGATGCGGCCATCCTCGCCGAGCGGCACGGTCACTCCCCCGACCCGGATCGCATCGCCCGGGAGCCCCTCGAGCCGCAATGTGTAACTCCCCGCTGCTTGAGCCACGCGTAGAATATCCATCGAAAACGCCGGCCAAAGCCGTACCTCCCCCGCCGCCGGGCGCTCCGCCCAAACAAGCGGCACCTTGCGGATCACGCCATCTGCATCGGGAAGAGCACGCACGATTCCAAGACCGTCTGCCGCGCGCGCAAGCGCATCAAGCGGCGCCAACCCGCCTGTCACGGTGCCCGGCGCGTCCGGATCGAGCCCCACGACCGACCACCCCGCCTTCTGGGGAACATCGAGCGCACCGGCTTCAGCATCGAGCGACATTGCCAGGACAGTGCGGGCGCCGGTCAACGTCGAGGCGAGCTTGGCGTCACCATCCGCCCCCTCTTGCGAGGAATCGGGTTCGGCAAGAAAGATATCGATTCCGACAGCCGCCGCGCCGCTGGCCAAAATGGCATCGACCAGCTCGGCTATGCGATCCCGGGGCCATGGCCAGCGTCCATACTCATCAAGGCTTGCCTCATCGATCGCCACAACGACAACCTGTTCGAAATCGAGCGGGATCGGCGCAAGCGACTGATGGAGATCGTAGGTCTTTTCGCGCAAAAGGCCCAAAGGGTTCGCAAATACCGCATGAATAAGCAGAAGGCCGGCACCGAGGACGACGAACAGGTGCAGAAGCGCTCTGCTTCCAGGGTGTTTCTTGCCGCCGGCTTTCTTCGCCGTCATGGAGCCGCGTCCCCGGTCGGCAGCTGCCCGCATATGCATGCGAAGACCTTGCGGGCTCGCTTCCCCGTTCTCAACCGCAACGCTGATTCTGCGGATTACAGCTGGCGCTTCCGCCCGGCCGGCCCATTGCTGGCAGAGCGTTTTCGCTCGCCCGGGGGCCTGGAAGGGCACCATCGCGCGACCGGCATGCCGCGGAACTGACACCCGCCGCGCTTGCGCAATGTGCTGCGTCGTACCGCCGGGAGCCGCCGGTCGTCCGCCCTGGCACAGCAGGCGTGACCAGTTGCCGGTCCGTTTCGTCAAGGCGCGCGATCTCCAGGGTCGCGCCGTCCGATACGCACGAAAAGCCCGGATTGGTGATCGTCTTCTTCATATTGCCGACACGGCATACCATTAGCCCGCCGCGCAAGGTGGCGACGCTCTCCCCCCCAAGTACCGCCATGTCGACAATGCCTCCGCGCACCGCAAGCACGATATGCGGTGTCCGTATTTCCGACCTTCCCCGCTTGGAGATCTGGCCGCCATAGATACGGGCGAGTCCGTTGGTCTGGCGCAGCCGGATCGTTCCGCCGCGGCGGGCCGGATCGTAGACGAATTCATCGATGGTCAGTTCCGCGTTCGGTCCCATCCGTGCGCTCGATTCATCTTGGAAGACGATCACGCCCGACCCGGTTGCATTGCTCCTCAGCCGGTCGCCGAGCAAGATGCCGCTTCCGGCGCGAAGACGCGCACCATCCTTGCTCACCGTCGCGCTTTCGGCAGTCAACGCGCCCACGGATTGCGCCTTGGCGGACGGCGCCAACGCGGAAAGCGGCGCGACAATGGCGGCGAGAGAAAGCAGACTGGTCGTTTTACGAAAGGCCATCGTCCCGTCCTCAGTTGAACCGGTAGGTCAGTCCTGTCCTTATTCCCCAGAATTCGCCGTTACGGTTCCCGGCGAACGGACCGGCGTCGGAAATTTCATCCTGACCGTAGGATAGCCGGAAATTGAACTCGGCTCGTGTGGCGATTTGCACAGTGTGATCCCAGTAGAGCTCCCATGCTTTTCGGTCGACCAGATCGGCCGTCACCGGGAATGGCCCGGTAACCGAGGCATAGTCGAGGATCCGCTCCTCGGAATAGCGCCCGCCGAACCGGTGGATCCAGCTTTGTCCGTTTTCAAAAGCATGGAGAAGGTGCGATACGAATGCCCCGGCCTCATAGCCATGCGCCTCGAAATCTGTCCCGCTGCCTGCGAACGACAGGGAGGTGCTCCCCCAGTCGCGATAGCCCGAAGCGTGAGCTCCGACCGCCAGGCCCGCGACGATCCGAACATCGCCGGCAATACCGTACCGTACGCGATGGTCGGTAAACAGATTGCGTGAATTGCCGAGCCAACCATAGCCCGCAAAGGCATGAATGCGGCTCTCGACCGTCGGCCGGAACGATATTTCCGCCTCGGTACCGAATTCCTGCAACTCCCGTCCCCCGCCATGGTCCTGAACCAGACCGTATCCGGAGACATCGAGACGCAACGTATCGGCGATGTCAGGCAACCCCTTCGAGTAGGTGACCTGGGCTTTTCCGGCGAAGGCGTCGAAAATATCCAGATCGCCGTCAAAGTCGGTGTCGTTCAACGCTCGTTCGTATTGCACGGTGCCGCCGAAACGCACTTCGTCCCGCGAGGCGGTATCGAGTTTGCGCACGATCTCCCCATCAACGATGACGAAGGGTGCAAACAGCGACGTCGAGTCCGTCGCCGGTATTGCGGGAACCGTCAGCTCCGCATCGCTGTAGGTCCCGCCGAGAGTGATCGCCATCCGCGCTGTGATGCCGCGCTGCGCGCGCGCATTCAGACGACGCAACCGCGCGATCTCCGCAGCTTGGGCCTCCGAGGAAGTCAGAAGCGCCGCCTCGTCGAGATGAACCCCCGCCAGATCATGAGAGCCAAGCTGGTGATACACGCGAGCAAGAGCGATCCGCACGTCGATATCGTTAGGCGCCGTCAGCAGAATCTCTTCCAACGTCGAAAGAGCTTGATCGTACTGGCCCTCGCGCACCGATTCGACCACAAAGGCGTCAAGCGCGTCACGGCTCCCGAAGTTGGAGACCCGTCGCTCGAAGGCGGTTCCGTAGGAGACGCTTTCTGCCAGCGCATCCCCGAGGGCGAACGCCACCACCAGACCCGCCGCGATAACACGGGCGATACGCGGTGAACACATTCTCTCGAACCGGAACATTGAGCCGTCGGCCCCTCCTGAACTTACGCCTCGTCAGGTTATAAACCGTCGTGCTCTCCGGCCTCCAGTGCATTTCCGCCACACTGCTTGGCTTAGAGTGACTTCTACTTCTCGTTTACCGGCAGTTCGCACAAAAGCGTTGAATCCGGTTGCAGGCCTCCTCGAGAAGAGCTTCCGAAGTCGCGTAGGAAATGCGGAAGTTCGGGCCGAGGCCGAACGCCGAGCCATGCACGACGGCGACGCCCTCGCTCTCCAGAAGTTCGGTCACGAAATCCTCATCGGTTTCCAGAACCTTTCCCGAAGGCGCGGTTTTGCCCATCAGACCCGCGCAGGACGGGTAGACGTAGAACGCGCCCTCCGGTGTCGGACAATCGATGCCGCTCGCCTGGTTGAGCATCGACACCACAAGATCGCGGCGCGCCTGAAACACTTCCTTGTTCTTCGGGATGAAATCCTGGGTTCCGTTCAGGGCCTCGACGGCCGCCCACTGCGCGATCGAGCACGCGCCCGAAGTCTGCTGACCCTGGATCATGTCCATGGCCTTGACCAGTTGCAACGGACCGGCCGCGTAACCGATCCGCCATCCCGTCATCGCATAGGCCTTCGACACGCCGTTCATGGTCAGTGTTCGCTCGTACAGCTTCGGCTCCACCTGAACCGGCGTCTTGAAGACAAAATCGCCATAGACGAGATGCTCGTACATGTCGTCGGTCAGAACCCACACGTGCTCGTGCCGAAGCAGGACATCGGTGATCGCTTTCAGCTCGTTTTCCGAATAGGCCGCGCCGGACGGGTTCGACGGCGAGTTGAAGACCAGCCATTTCGTCTTCGGTGTAATGGCGGCCTCCAGCGCCTCTGGCTTCAGCTTGAACTCGTCCTCCAGCGTCGTCTCGACGAAAACCGGATTTCCGCCGCAGATCGCCACCATCTCCGGATAGCTGACCCAGTAAGGCGCTGGTATGATCACTTCGTCCCCCGGATTGAGGGTCGCCATGAAAGCGTTGAACAGGATCTGTTTGCCGCCGGTTCCGACAATCGTTTGGGAAACTTCGTAGTCGAGACCGTTCTCGCGTTTGAATTTCTCCGTGATCGCCTTTCGAAGTTCGGGGATGCCGGAGACCGGCGTATACTTGGTCTCTCCGCGGTTGATTGCCTCGACCGCGGCTGACTTGATGTTGTCCGGGGTATCGAAATCCGGTTCGCCGGCCCCAAGACCGATCACGTCACGCCCCTGCGCTTTCAACTCGCGCGCCTTCTGGCTGACCGCGATGGTCGCCGAGGGTTTCACGCGGGAAAGGATGTCGGCGAGAAAAGCCATGTCGAATTCTCCTGCAATGACGTTGCGTTGGCTGATCGGCTGGCTGACGGTCGGAACGCGCAAGCTATCTGCTTTATTCCTCTCCGAAGGGCAAGCGTTGCGGTGCAGCACCGAACACGATAACCCTTTCTTAACCATAAATTCATCGCTGGAGCGCATCTTCGGAGCAGGACCGGCGAAGGAGACACGCGCTTGCCCGCGACACGGACATTTGACTTCGAGACGGCGGACGACGGCGCGATTGTCGCCCGGCACGGGGACGTTACGTTGCGGACGGCCTTTCAGCCGGTTTTCCGTTTCCAGAACGGCCGCCTTTCGCCGGTTGCATGCGAGGCACTCCTGCGGGTGATGCGCGGAACGACGCCGGTACTGACGGACGCCTGGTTCTCGTCGCTCGACATGCCCGAATTCCGCCAGATCGAACCCGAGCTCCGGCGACTGCATATTCGCAACGCCAGGCACCTGCCACCGGGACAACAGCGCCTGTTTCTCAATTTCGATCCTCGCATTCCCGAATCTGGGTCGGGGTTCGACGCGATTCTGCGCGAACTGGGTTCGGAACTACGCGATGCCGGCATCTCGCCCGCAGACGTGGTCTGCGAAATTACCGAGGCCCACACCGATCGCACCGAAATCTTGACTCACCTGAGCTACGAGTTGCGTGCTCGCGGCTTCCTCATCGCGGTCGACGATTTTGGCGCGCACGCCTCGCGGCTCGGCCGGGTGACTGCGCTCGCGCCCGACATCGTGAAGTTCGACGGCAATCTGGTACAGCGGCTTCTGGCGACGCGCGCCGGTTTTGGGACCCTGGCGACACTCGTCGCAAGGTTCCGCGATGACGGCATTCATTCGGTGCTCGAAGGCCTCGAGGCGTTGTGGCAGGTCGGTCTGGCGGAAAAGGCAGATGCGGCTATGGTACAGGGTTATGTGCTGGCCGCCCCCCGCCTTGCCGGTCCGGATCTTCCGGCATGGCTCGGCCAGTACCATGTTCCCCGGCACAGCACGAATGTGCAGCTTGCGAAGCGTTACAACTGACCGGCCGGCCTGCGGCATTACCTTGAAATCGCCACAGAATTTCCCGCCCAAGGCCGTTTTGTATCCCCGAACTGGCCGGAATTCGCGGCAACTGTGTGAAAAGACACCGATTCGTCGTTGGCGATGAGGTTTCTGACGGCGGGATCACAGACGGGATTTCCACATGTTCACGGCATTCACGCATATCCGTCGCGAGCGGTCGAGGCATCACCTCCGCGCGGTCGCCCTCATCCTGGCGACCCTGGTGTTCGCCAACATCGTCGCCTTCACCGGATTGGGAGTTGCGGCGCGCGCTGACATGATGGACGGCGCTCTGCCTTACGCGCCGGTGTTTTCGAAACAGCCCGTGTTCCAAGCCTTCGAGCCGGACGGCGCGGTCGCCGTCGACCGGACGATGGTCGTCTCATCGATTAAGCCAGTCACCCGTTCCGCTCTACGGGCCGCACCTCCGGATAGCGCACGCAATTTCGTCGCGACCCGGTCCGGCGAACCGCGCGACCGCTTCTGGCTGATCGTAATCATGACGGCTGCGCTCGGCCTTTTGGGCGGAGTGTCGCTTTACATGCTCCGCAGCCTGGCCAACGAGGTGGCGGCCTCCGACCGCCGCCGGCGCCGGATGCGCCTCTGAGTCGACCGCCAGCGCCTTCAGCGCGCGATTGCGCGGCCTCCCGTGCAACGCCCCGGCTACGCAGTCTCCGTCTCTCGCCATCTTCCTCCGGCCGCATCCGCTGGCGGCCGGATCCCCGCCCGAGATATCTTATAAAATTCATCGCGATCATCTTCATTCTGGTCGGGGTCTTCGCACTAGCGGCGGTTTTCTTCGTGATTTACCGGCGCGCGAGCACCTGGGAGGCTCTTGCCGGCGGTCCCGATCTAGGCCCGTTTGATCCGGCCAAGCCCCTTCGCTCGAACCGCCCCAACGACGCGCTGCTGTGCACCGCGGGCCTGTGCAACGGTGTGAGGATCGATGCCGAGCTCCCGGAAAATGATTCGGCGCCGAGCGAACTGATCGCCCGCATCGAGGAAAGGTTTCGCGCTTCCGGCGAAATCATGGAGCGTGTAGATGACGGCGCAAACCCGGCCAGATTGCGCATCGTGACATGGACGTCGGGGTTTCGTTTTCCCGACACGAACAGCTTCGAAGCGGTCGCTCTTGAAAACCGCAAGACCGGTCTCGTTGCCTGTGCCCGCGCCCAGATCGGCTATTCCGACCGTCGCAAGGACCTGGAACGGCTGCGCGCCGTCACCGTAGGCCTGTAGTGCGTGTCAGCCCTGCCGTTCGGCGGCCAGTTGTTCGGTATCTGCGTCGATGAAGCTTCGGATAGTGCGGATTAGCGTGTGGGCATCGGTGCGTTCACGCCCGTACTCAAGGTTGAAACGATAATCGAAGTCGGGCGGGTTCTTGCCTTGGTTGTGGGTCATCATCGTTTCCAGCTTGTCGAACCCCTTGGCTAAGATCGCCTCGCGCGTGACGCCTTCCTCATATTCCGCCCACAGGGCGGCAACTTCCTTTTCCAGGTCCTCCGGAAGGAAACTTGCGAGCTTCGCGACATCCGCCTGCTCCCGCGCCTTGCGGCCGTCGTCGGGTGACTGATGGATCGCCGGAACATCTCCGGCATAAATCTCTCCGAGATCGTGGACGATGCATAGTTTCAACAGCCGCGCAACGTCGATGCCATCGAGAAGGTCTGAAAAACACATCACGAGCAGGCACAGCCGCCAGCTGTGTTCGGCGACACTTTCCGGCTGTCCCTCGATCGTAAATCCGCTGCGATGAATGTCCTTCATGCGGCCTGCCTCGCGCACGAATGCAAGCCGCTTTTCGAGGTCACCGTCGGATTGCGCCATCATTAACCGCCCACGGGCCAGACAATCGGCCACGATTGCGGGTCGCCGCTGCCGCATTCGGCGGTGGCGCGCGCCTCGATCAGTACGAACGCATTTTCGCTCTCGCCCGTCTTCCAGGCCCAGCGATTCAGGATGCCACAATCCCCGGCCGCGCGCCCTTTGAATAAGCTGGTAAGAATCTTCCGTTCGTCGTCCCACTCGACATTCCATGCCGTCGAACTGGTGCTCGGCCCCTCTTCGGCAATTACCGGAAAGGCCACCCTGTTGAACCGTGGTCCGTCCCGCTCCCAGAAGGCGTAGGGCTGGTTGAATGCATCGCCGGACCCGCACGGCAGACCAATCAGCCGAACGCCGGCGCCGGCCTCTGCATCGAATCCGCCGAGTTTGGCGAAGGGCTGCTCCTGCAACCCGCCGCATGAGCCGCTCGGGCTCGTGAATTCCGAACGCAACTGAAACGGAATATCGGAAAATGAGACGACTTCGCGGATGGTCCCCTCGCCGCCAGAGGTTCCAGGGCCATCAGCCTGCAGTGCGTCCGGCCGCCCGACACGGCCTTGTACCTCGTCCATGAAGATCAGGCCGGCGACGAACCCGGCAAGTGAGAATCGTGAAACCGTATCAACACCGCGGGTCCGGTAGGATACGCGCAGCGTCCGTCCCGTTTTCGCGGACCCCATCAACGCGGCGATTTCCTCCCTGCCGCGAAAAAGGTATTCGTACACGGCCGCGCGATACGACAGGTCAGCGACCGGAAGGCGCACGATCTCGGCCCCGTCGATCTCCAGGAGAACGTCGGACCCAGGGGTCAGCGTCTCGCGCACCCCGAGGACAAGTTCGACGGGCGCATCCGGACTTGCACGACGCCGGAATGTGACCGTGTAGAGTTCGGACTGCGCATTGTATGCTGAGACATCGCAGGTCAGGGCGTCGTTGCAGCTGACGCTGATATCACGGATACGCTTGAACTGGCTGGCCATCGCCGGAAGGACGGCCACCAAGCAGAATAGGACGACCAGCCAGACCACGGTTTGCCGCAATGCTGAGGCTCGGAAATCCCTCGAAACGCTTGGCTGCATGGATAAAGTCTGACCCTGTTGTCATCGGGTTCCAAACCTATATCAGTCACTTGGCGCAAGAAAGGGATAACGGGGCAGCACTTCACGCGGATTTGAGACGCTCGCTCCCCACAGAGCCGCCCGATTGGTGTTCGCGCGTGGTTTCACGCAGGGTCAGCGCCCTGTTCCGTGTGAACTCGACAGTTGCTTGCGGTGCCTCGACGGGCCGGCAAAGGTAAAACCCCTGTGCCTCGTCGACACCCGCCGCCTTCAGGGCGGACAACTGCTCTGGCGTTTCTATTCCTTCCGCAATCGTGCGCATACCGTATTCGGCCGCTACGCTGACGAGCGTGCGCACCAACGCGCGCGAGCGCCGGTCCCGATCGACCGTATCGACGAACAACTTGTCGATCTTCAATATGGCCGCGCCGAACTTTTGGATTGCCGCCAGGCCGTTATGCCCTGTGCCCGTATCGTCAATCGCGCACCTGACGCCCAACTGTCCCAAGGCGGCGATATTCGTCGTCGCCTGCCCGTGATCAGTAATCTCGCCTCGTTCGGTGATCTCGACGATAACGCGGTCAGACGGAAACCCTGACTTGTTCAGACTCTTGGAGAGAAAGTCCGGAAAATCCGGAGCACAGATCTGAGCCGATGTCACGTTGAACGCGAAAGTCACGGCAGCGTCATCAAGAAGGTCCCGCATCAGGACCGCGGTCTGTGCAATCAGGGACGAAAGCAGTTCGTCTCCCCATCCGTGCGCCTCTATCGTGGGAATGAACGTTGCCGGCGGGATCATCCCGCCGTCCTTCTGCGGCCAGCGGGCAAGTACCTCGAAGCCGGTGATCTCCCGCGTTCTGAGATCATAGCTCGGCTGAAAATACGGAACGATTTCGCCGCGATGAATGGCCGTTCGCACGGCCTTTGCCGGGTTGCCCCCCGGACCTACCCCCCGGGCGACAAGATAGCCGAGAATAATCGAGCCAATGACAAGAAGGGAAAGGATCCCGGGATTGTCAGTGTTACCGGGTTCGGAAATGACGGCCTGCGGCACGCTGATCGACGCGACCAGCGGATAGCGCTCGGAGGCCGCCCTGAACGCCACTAGGTCGTCAGGCGCCTCGGCGCCCCTATACGTTGCGATAACCTCACCACTGGTCAACGTCAGTTCATTTTTACCGGCGGATCGCCACTCCCAGGGCAGGATGTCGAACACCAGCGCATCAGTGTTGATCAGTGCGGTCGCGGATATCCCCGATGACAACTCCCATGTCACGGTAACCGACGAATTTTCGCCAAGCTTGATTCCCTTCATGAAAATCTTGGGATTTCGAGCGCGGAGACCTCCGGATGCGAGGTTCAATCCCTTCAGAAAATCAACGTGCGACGAAAGATTGCAGGTACGGTCACCCGAATTCACGATGATGCTTTTCAGGGATCCTGACAGGAACACCGCTTGCTCCAGACTTTTGACCGAACTTGGGTCGCAGTTGAGACGACCGGCCTCGAGCAATTTGGCGAGTTCGATGATGGCGTAGTCGATCGCGATCTCTGACCGCCTCAACATGGCTTTCGTCATTGCCGTGATGGTGTGGCGATTGAACGCCTCAACCGCGCGCACATGCGCTTGGTGGGAGGCAAAGATGAAGAACGCCGCCAACGGCAGCGCAAGCAGGACGACGGTCAGTTGTGTTCGAATCCGTGAGGCGATTTGCACCTTCATGGTGAAATCGTTAGCAGGCGGTTCTGACCAACGCCTTAACCGGCGTCCTCAAAAACTGCGTTTCGCGGTCGCCCGTGGCACACACTCCAAGCGAGAAGATTTTCCGTGAACCGAGCAACCGCCAACCTGCTGCTACTGATCACGGGCGCGACCTGGGGAATCGGGTTCGTGGCTCAGTCGACGGCGATGGAGGCAATAGGGCCGATCCTGTTCACGGGAGTCCGGTTTCTCGCTGCCGCGCTGGCGGTCCTGCCGCTTGCAATTCTGGAGGCGCGCCGAGCCGGCAAGCCAGTTGTCCCGGGGGTGCCCATGCTGCGCCGCTATGTGCTGCTCGGCCTCCTGCTCTTCCTTTCTCTGTCCACCCAGCAGATCGGGCTCCTGACCACCAGCGTTACCAATTCCGGATTTCTCACGGGCCTCTACGTGGTCATAACGCCGTTTCTCGGCGTTGCGCTGTGGCGCGTCTGGCCGCATCCGGTCGTCTGGCCCGCCGCCCTGCTGACGCTCGGCGGCATTTATCTGCTTTCAGGCGGCGCTTTGACCGGTCTGACGGCGGGCGACTGGTGGACGATCCTCTGCGCATTTCTGTGGGCGTGCCATGTCCAGTATCTCGGTCGGGTGGCGGGCGCCGCTCGCCCGCTGCAACTCGCCTGTACCCAATTCTTCATCTGCGCGATTATCGGCATCGGCCTGGCGCCGCTCGTCGAGCCGGTCGGTTTCGATCTGGTCGCCGGCGCCATGGGCGAGATCCTGTTCGCGGGCGTCGTCTCCGGCGGCATCGCATTTACGCTCCAGGCGATCGCCCAGCGTCACACCACGGCCCCGCAGGCCGCCATCTTCATGTCGTCCGAGGCGCTTTTTGCCGCCTTCTTCGGTGCACTGCTGCTCGGCGAGCGCATGGGGTTGCTGGGGCTTGCCGGCTGTCTGTTGATTTTCACCGCCATGCTGCTGGTCGAACTCCTGCCGATGATGCGCCGCAGAGATCCGAGTAAAGCCTGAAACGGGCCTCGCGAGGTGTTGCGGCATTCAAATCACCCGGCGCATCGCCCGGCGTGATCCCCCTGCCGCCGCGGTCGCGCCCGACGCTCCGAGCCGCCGCCACAATCGAGGTCGCCAAAGCCTCTGGTTTTTCGGCAACCGCGGCGGACTGTGCCCAGACTGTGGCCGGATCGCGGCGGCAGAAGAAAATTATATCATTGTTTTTGTTTATTTTTATACACGCAACGTGATTTGAAATCAGGCCTCAGCGGACGCTTATTCGGTACGTCACCGGCGGCGTCGAAAAGCCCCCCTCCCCGATCCCGTGGAAGCGTCGCCGGCGACAACCACCGCACCATTGTTCTCGAAGACGGTTCCAGCTGGCTGTTGGCTGACGACATCGATCTCGCCGGCATTGCCGACGGCGACAGCGACATCCGTGAAAAAGATGCAATCTGCGACCGTTCGTTCCTGAGGCCTTTAGAGGATGACGGCGACGGCTTCCGATCCGTCCTCCCTCTTCCTCTTCGGCAAGTTTCTCGAAAGAAGGTAAATTTGCGGCGGATTCTCGCCATAATCAAGTTATTGTTTTAAAATAACAAATCCTGTTGCAGCGAGCTAGAATCTTCCCTATTGGAAATCCGCCCGGCAGCGCTGCCGGATCGGCCGCCTCCTGATCCCGGGTTTTGTTTTTACGGAAAACCGAAATGAGAAAAGCTCTCATCGCATTGGCTGCAAGCTTGTTTGCGGCCGTGGGCGCCAACGCCGCCCAGTTCCAGGCTCTTGTAATTGAAATCGATCACGAAGCCCGCCTCGTGACGCTGGACGACGGACAGCAACTGACCATCGTCGAAACCGCCGACCACACGGATATCGAGGCCGGCGACGCCGTGACGATCACCACCAACGACGACACCGGCAAGGTGACGGATATTTATCCGGTCGAGTAAGCGTCGGCTCTTCCGGAAGCGGCCGGGCCCCGCGCCCGGCCAATTGCTTTGGGAGCGCGGCCCGCGCGGCCCGCCGGTCCTTCACGGCTGTACAGGCCTGTCCGCCATGGAGAGATGCAGATCCGGCCCGTCATACGGATGTGCCCGCGCTACCGCCTCATCCACCTCGATTCCGAGCCCCGGCTCGTCCGGAACGATCGTATAGCCGTCCTCCACGCGCAGCGGCGTCTTCAGCAATTCTGCGTGAAAGCCGCCCCAGTCCTTGATCGCCTCGAGAAGCAGGAAGTTCGGCAGGGTCGCCGCCAACTGGATGTTGGCCGCCGCGGTTACCGGGCCGCAATAGCAATGCGGCGCCACCTGCGCGTGATGCACTTCCGCGAGCGCCGCGATCTTCTTGCCTTCCAGGATTCCGCCCGATCGGCCAAGGTCCGGCTGGATAATCTGCGCCGCGCCCAGCGCGAGAAGCCGCGCGAACTCGTACTTCGTCGTCAGCCTCTCGCCGGTTGCCACCGGTATCGACGTCTTGCGCGCGAACTCGGCCATCGCCTCGGGCATGTCCGGCGGCACCGGCTCCTCGAACCAGAGCGGATCGTAGCGTTCGATCGCGCGCGCCATCCGCGCCGCGCCCGAAGGCGTGAACTGACCGTGAGTGCCGAACAGGATGTCGGCGCGCGACCCGACCGCCTCCCGCACCGCCTTCATCATCTGCGCCGACCGCTCGATATCCGTCAGCAACGGCTGGTGCGGATCGTATATGGTGTAAGGTCCGGCGGGGTCGAACTTCACCGCTGTAAACCCCTGGCGGACCCAGTACTCGGCATTTTCCGCAGCCAGTTCCGGCTCGTTATAGACCGACCGTCCTTCCGTCTTGTCCGGATAGATCGAGCCGGTGGCCGGATAGAGATAGGTGTACGATCTGAGAGCCTCGTGCACCCGCCCGCCGATCAGCGCATGGACGGGCTTGCCCGCTTCCTTGCCGATAATGTCCCAGCAGGCCATTTCCAGCGCCGAATAACAGCCCATCATCGATAGGTCGGGACGCTGCGAAAACCCGGAGGAATAGCAACGCCGGAAGAGTGCCTCGATTTCGTGCGGGTCGTGGCCGACGAGATGCCGCGCACCGGCGTCCTCGATCATCGCCGCCATCGTGTGCGGGCCGAAGCTTGCTCCGTAGGCTTCGCCCCAGCCGGATACGCCGCCGTCTGTCGTCAGTTTCACGAACAGGAAATAGCGCCCACCCGGCGTTCCTTCCGGCGTCCCTACGACGAATGTCTCGACATCCTTGATCTGCATGGCGCGCCTCCCCGCCCCCACTCAATCGAAGACGATGACGTTGCGCAACGCTTCACCGCGCCGGGTCGACTCGATCGCCTCGTTGATCCCGTCGAGCGGATAGCGGCCGGTGATCAGTTCGTCGAGCTTCAGCCGCCCCGACTGATAAAGCGCTGCGAGATAGGGAATATCGCGCGACACACGGGAAGACCCCATCTTGGATCCGACGATCTTCTGGCTCCAGCCCGCGAGCGTGCCGGGATCGTATTCCCCGGTGACGCCGAGCGGCGGCATTCCGACGATGACGATGGTGCCGTTGCGGGTGATATATTGCGACGCCCCATCGATGGCGGACTTGGCGCCCACGGTCACGAACACGAAATCCGCGCCGCGCCCTTCGGTGATGGCCATGAGCGCATCGCGTGGGTCGCCATGCGCCGGATTCACGGCCAAAGTCGCGCCGAAGCGCTTGGCCGCATCCAGTTTTGCGTCGGAGAGGTCGATCGCGGTGATGGTCCGCGCGGCGCAAGCGGCTGCGCCCTGGATGGCGTTCAGCCCCACACCGCCGCAGCCGATCACCGCGACATGGCTCCCCGCCGGAACCTGCGCGGTGTTGGTGACCGCCCCGAAACCGGTGATCACCCCACAGGCGAGAAGCGACGCGCTGTCGAACGCGATATCCCTGGAAATCACCGCCACCTGGCTGCGCTCGACCACCACCTTTTCCGCGAACGCGCCGGTGCGCAGACCCTGCACAAGGCCGGTCCCGTCCTGCCCGAGGATCGCAGAACGCCGATCGAGCGGGAAAACCTCCTCGCACAAAACCTGGTGCCCGCCCGAACAATAATGGCAGCACCCGCACGAGCGGATCAGCGTGACAACCACGTGATCCCCCGGCGCGATGCCGCGCACGCCGGATCCGGTCTGCTCGACCACCCCCGCCGCCTCGTGTCCGAGGACCATCGGAGGTTCTCCGCCCCATCCCCCGTCGGCGTAGACGATGTCGGAATGGCAGATCGCACAGGCCTTGATGGCAATCTTGACCTCTCCGGGCCCCGGATCTGCCAGCCTCACGGTTTCGATTGAAAGCGGCGCGCCGAACGAGCGGCAGACCGCCGCACGGATTGTGTTGGTCATGGCCGGAGGGCCCCCGGTTGCGTTGCGCGCCGAAGGTAAAAGCGCAGCTTCCGGACCGTCCGCGTGCAGGGCGACACTCCTTGTCGTGATTGTGATGCAGTCTCCATCGCCGCACGGCCCGGTTGCGCTGGGTGGGCGAATATCCTTCACTGAATCAGATGCAATGGAGTGGCGATGACAAAACCGGCTGGAAATCTCGCTCCGAAGGGCGAACTCACCCTGCGTACCCTTGCCATGCCAGGCGACACCAATGCCGCCGGCGACATCTTCGGCGGCTGGGTGATGGCGCAGATGGACCTCGCTTCGGGCATTCGCGGAGCCGAAGTCGCGCGCGGGCGTATCGTCACTGCCGCGGTCAATGAGATGTCGTTTGCGATGCCGGTGAAGGTCGGCGACACGCTCTGCGTCTATACCGATATCGAGCGGATCGGCCGCACATCGATGGTGATGCGCATCGAGGCTTGGGCGCAACGCTATCTCTCACACGTCATGGACAAGGTAACGGACGCCCGCTTTGTCATGGTCGCACTTGACGGCGACGGCAAGCCGACGCCGATCCCAAGATAGCCGAATCTGCCGAAACGGAAGGCAAATTTCACCATTAATTAAAGAGGTTTCGCATAGCATAGGCGATCCTCTCGGTCCTCATGATGACGGGCCATCGCTCCGCCGACGCCGGCATGTCACCCAGCAACTGTGTCGAAGACTGCCTCTTTCCTCGCTGTACAGGACAGGGCGCAGCGGGGGAGACAGAAATCTTGCACGGAAATCGTTCTAACCGCGCGAAATTCTCTCGCAGCGCCGCACTCGTCATAATCGGCGGCATATGCATCGCTGGTGCCGGCTACCATTTCGCCAGAACTGCAATTGAAGCGACGCTTCGCGACGATGCAATCATGACCGCCGAAAACTGGGGGCGATATCTGGGCAATGCGATCAAGGATATAGAGGACATCGCCGCGGGCCAGCCGGCATCAGAGGCCAGCGAGCACCTTTTGCAGGCCTCGCGCGCCATCGGCAATGTTTTTCGCTACAAGATATTCGATCCCGATGGCCGGCTCGTCCTGATCTCGGACGATCCCGATTACACACCGGAGGAGGCTTCCCTTTCGAAGCACAATCCCACCGCTGCTTCGGTGGTGGCAACGAAGATGCCGCACTTGGAATTCAAGACCGGTGACGGTGTTGAACGACCGCTTTACTACTCCGAAGCGTACGTTCCCCTGCAACGCAACGGACGATCCGTCGGCACGATCGAGGTCTATGTCGATCAGGCCAAAAGCCGTGCGGCCATGACGGCAACATTTCGAAAGCTTCTGCTACAGATAGTTGGCGCAATCCTCGTGGCATTCGCCATTCCGGCCGCGGGCTTTCTGATGCGCTCCCGCCAGCAAATCAGGACGCTGGACCGGCTCCAGCACGTCGCCCATCATGACGACCTGACCAGTGCGATGAACCGGACGTCCTTTACCGACTCGATGGCGACGCTCGTGCGCGATGATATTCCCTTCGCGGTCCACTTCTTGGACCTTGACCGCTTCAAGGGAGTGAATGACACGCTCGGGCACGCAATTGGTGATGCGCTACTCAGTGAGGTCGTAGCACGCCTGAGTCGGTTGGGGGATTCCTCAACATTCATCGGACGCGTCGGTGGCGACGAATTCGCCGTATGTCAGATCAACGCCGATTCCGAACGCACCGGCAAATTTGCCCGCCTGATTGTTTCCGCCCTCGGGCTCCCGTTCACGGTTGGCCAGCACGAAATTCAGATCGGCGGCAGCGTCGGGTACAGTGTCTTTCCGGGAGACGGGGAGAGCGCTGAGGATTTGATCCGGGCAGCCGATGTCGCGCTGTACCAGGCTAAATCGACGGGCCGGGGCAAGGCTGTGAAATATGAGATCTCGATGGACGATGAACGCCAGCAGCGCGTTTTACTCGAGGAACGGCTGCGCCACGCGCTGCAGCACTCCGAATTCGAGATCTACTATCAGCCATTGTTCAGCACCATGGATCGCCGGCTTCGCGGGTTTGAAGCGCTGTTACGTTTACGCGATGACGATGGCTATCTTGTCCCGCCGGACGTCTTCATTCCTGTCGCCGAAGAAATGGGGCTCATTACGGCCGTCGGCGAATGGGTGCTGAATGAGGCAACGGCCTTCGCCCAGGGATGGCCGGGAGATCTGACGGTCGCGGTCAATCTGTCGGCCATCCAGTTCGAGACCGGCCGACTGGTCGAGACGGTGAGAAACGCTCTCGAGGCGTCGGATCTGACACCGTCCAGGCTTGAACTCGAGATCACCGAGAGCCTGCTGATCAAGGATCCGGCGAACGTTCTTGGCCAGTTGTTGGAACTACGCAGCCTCGGTGCACGGATTGCGCTGGATGATTTCGGCACCGGCTATTCGAGCTTGAGTTACCTTTGGAAGTTTCCATTCGACAAGTTGAAGATCGACCGGTCGTTCATGCTGGAGCTTGAGGACGCAGACGGCAAGCCGCGCGAAATTCTCAAGACCATCGTCGCTTTGTGCAGGACTCTCAATCTTTCCGTGACCGCGGAGGGTGTGGAAACCAACGAGCAGCTTGCCGCGCTGCGGGAACTTCAGTGCGACCAGTCGCAGGGCTTCTTGCTTGGCCGGCCGATGCCTGCCAGCCAGATTCCCTCGTTCATGATGTCCATTTCGTCGGAGCCCCTGAGCGCGACGGTGAAAGAACCCTTGGTGGGGCGCGCCGGATAATCGTAGCGCCGCTTCCAATGAGGCAATTGCGGTCGGCTCCCGCCGCAGTTTCGACGCTGCGTCATTTCCTCACATATTGAACCCGCATACCAGCACGCGTGAGAACGTTCCGGCAGGGGACACGAGAATCGGATAGCGTGTCCGCTGGACTGGACATTTACTCGCAAGGACATCTGAAATCATGGCTCATCCACCTCGTCGCCACGTCAGCCCTATCGATAAGGCAGAAGCGTTATTCAAAGCCGCCACAACCAAACGCGCCGAGACAGGCGATAAGCCCCGCGAGAATCCGATTCCGCGCGCAAAGGAGACGGTATCGCTGCGCATCGACGGCGATGTGCTGGCTCACTTTCAGGAAGACGGTCCCGGCTGGCAGGATCGCATCAATGCAGCGCTGCGCGACGCAGCCGGCCTCGACTGACGGGACACCCTTTAATCGCAGTACCGGCTTCCGCCTGACCGGCGGCGCAGATCGAAGTGAAAATGATCGGCGTGATCGGCATTGCTTCCGGGCCCGAGCACCGTCGCGAAATGATCGCAGGCCCCGGCCCGCACCCGCTTGAGAAAGCTTTTCTCGCGGAGCGCGAAGAAACCCGGGCGGGCCACATCGATCGTCCGTCCGTTCTTCAGTTCGATCGAACCGATGTCCAGTGCATTGCCGCTCGCATGTTCCGACCATTGGCCGGAACCATTGATCCTGCGGCACGAATAGGACGACATTTGCCGGATTGTGCGAATGCCGGTGAGGTAGCGCATGCGCGCTGCCGGGGCGAGATCACCCTGCGCCCAGCGCGCCGCTTCTTCGGCCATTGCGCAATTGAGCGTCGCCGCCGGTTCGAGCGCGATCGTACGCCCGAGAGACGAGACTTCGACCGGATGTGCGATCCCGCACGCGGCGCTTTCATAGATGGGAGGAAGTTCGCGAAACGATACGCCAAGTCGCTTCAGCCGCCTGCGGCATTGTGCTTCTTCAGCCGGCATCGAACTGGACTTGCCGAACCCGGGAATACTGATCCGGGGCAGACCCCAGCTTTGCGGGCGCGTGGCAGTTGGTGTGTCGCCTCTGAATGGAACCGCTATTTCGCGTATCCCGCACGCTCCGAGAACAAGCGCACAGACGACAAGGGCGCCATAGCCGGCGGCTGTGTGTCCTCGCATGTGATCTATCCATCCGTCTTGCGGGTCGAGGACCCGATGTCCCTGACGAAAGGATAGGGGGACAGGGTAAATGGCGGTTTAGCGAACAGCGTAAAGATACGGTTAACCAGGCATTGGACGCTAAAAACAAAAACGGCTCCCGAAGGAGCCGTTCATGCGCGGGACCTCGATCCCGCCGTTATTCTTCGATCTGCGCGTACTCATTGGCGATCTCGAGCGTCGCCAGCGCGCCGACCGTCAAGGTGAGATTGACAGCAGTATTGCCGAGCTTGGCAAAACGCGCGGGAACGTAGACCGGCTCACCAAGAATTGCATTGCTGTCGCCGGGGATCACCACCAGCGATTCGACAAGGCCCTGTTCGTCAAGAAAGGCGTCGGTGACATAGCCGATATTGACACCCTCCTGGCTGACCACCGTCATGCCGAGCCAGGCGTCGTTCAACTCGTGTTCTTCCTCGTGCGAGAAATATTCCTGCTCGGGTGCGGCAGAGCCGCCGAAACGACCGTCGAAGCGTTCCGGCGACGGATCGGCATAGGCCATCACATAAGGCGCCTGATCTGCGCGTGTGTCGATCTGCATAGCGGTGGCCTGCAAGGGAGCAAGGATGGCGAAGGTCGCGAGCACCGCTGCGATGCGGTCGGACACGCGTCCGGTCCGAGCGCCCGACGTTCCGGCGCGCGTGGTATCGGCTGCGGAATTCATTTCGGTCTTGCGAATCTGTTTCATCGTCGTTGCCTCTGCCTGTTCAGCGGCCTTTTCCGGCTCTGATTTGCCCTGACAACGATAATCTGCGGGTGTTGGTTCCGATGTGCGCTACGTCACATGTTCACGCCCGCATCGATTCGGCGCCGTTTTCGGCTCCACATGCGCTTTGGTTCAGAATGAAGGGCGCAAGTTCCAGGACCGGCATCGGGCGGCCGAGAAGGAAGCCTTGGCAATACGTGCAGCCCACCGCCTGAACCAGTTCCAGTTGCTCTCCAGTCTCCACACCCTCCGCAGTGGTCGTCAGCCCGAGACGTCCGCCGAGTGCGGCGATCGTCTCGAATACGCCCCGCGCGGCTTCGTTTTCGAGCGCGGTCGTGACGAATGAGCGGTCGATCTTGAGTTTGTCGAAGGGAAATTTGAGCAGGTACAGCAGACTAGAATAACCGGTGCCGAAATCGTCAAGCGAGATCGACACGCCCATCGACTTGATCTCTTCCATGTACAGGACGATTTCCTGCGGCCTGTCGGCAAACACCTGTTCCGTGATTTCGACCTCGAGCCTGTTGCCCGGCAGCCCCGACATGGCCAGCGCGTCGCGCACGGAGGACACGATGCGCCCGTCACGGAACTGTGGCATCGACACGTTCACCGCGACGGACAGATGATCCGGCCACTCGGCCGCGACGGAGCTGGCCTCGTTCAGAACCCAGGTGCCGAGATCGCCGATCACGCCTATCTTTTCGGCTGCGGGGATGAACCGGCTCGGGCTGACATTGCCCAGATCCGGATGCTTCCAGCGGGCAAGCGCCTCAAAACCGGCCAGCGCACCATCATCGGCCGAGAAGAACGGCTGAAACGCGAGGCTGAGCTGACCGCGGGCGATCGCCTGACGCAGTTCCTCCTCGAACTGTATTTCATCGCGTTTGTGCGCGTCCATGTCGGTGTCGTAGAGAAGATAGGTGCCTTTTCCGGCTTCCTTCGCCTTGTACAGCGCCATGTCGGCCGCGCGGATCAGCTCCGCGGGGGTGCTGCCGTGCAACCCGACGATGGCCATGCCCACCGAAACCCCGATGGTGCAGATCCCTGCGCCGCTTTCGTATGGCTGGGCGATGCACTTGATCAGCCGGCGCGCGAAGTCCTCGACGGGACGGAGGTCGTGCTCGAACGGCGTAAGCACCGCGAATTCGTCCCCGCCCAGCCGCGCCGCTGTATCGTCGACGCCGATCATGGTCCTGATCCGTTCGGCCGCCTCCTCCAGCACCCGGTCGCCGGCGGTATGGCCGTACATATCGTTGACCGCCTTGAAGCCATCGAGATCGAGATACAGGACGGCATAGGATCGCAACCCCTCCAGGTCATCCCCGATCGCCTCTTCGAGATGCTCACGGAAGGATGATCGGTTCACCAGTCCGGTCATCGGGTCGTGATGCGCGAGAAAATGGACCCGCTGCTCGCTCTTGGTTTCTTCCGTCACATTCGACATCACCCCCCGATAGCCCGAAAAGGTTCCGTCGTTGTCGTAGAGGGGTTTGCCGTTCATCCGGAACCAGAAGCGTTCGCCGCTCTCCAGACCGAGTCCGACGAGGTGGTTGCGGATGAGTTGCCGTGACTGCGTAAGAACGGCCAGATCGCGCTGGCCGTGGGTAACGATCTGTCGCGGACCCTCGCGAGTCAGATCGTCGACTGCCATCGCCTCCAGCACCGTCGCGCTTGAGAGGCCGCAGGCCGACGCCACTTCTTCCACGCCGCGCACGATCGCGCCGTTCCCGTCGGTTTCCCATATCCAGTCGCGGCCGCCATGCTCGTATTCCTTGAGCAGGATGTCGATTGTCGCCGCTTGGTCGCGGACCCGCTTTTCGCTGATGACGGCCTGCACGAACCCCCGTCCGTTGGAATTTGCTGACCGGATGAGAACGACGCCGTAGATGAAAAGAAGCGGTGCGAGAACGAGCGCCTCGCCGGTGCCCAGCAACAGGATTGCGACCCCGCTGAACATCAGCACCACGACCGTGTAGACTGTCGCGGCGATCGGAACGAAACCCAGCGCGATTGCGCCCCCGCCCAGCATCCCGGTCACCACCATCGTCGTCAGCACGGCCGGAAATCCGTCGAACTGGGCGAAGACGAGGCAGGGCAGCACCCCCCACAAAGTCGCGAGAATTCCGCAATTGACGAGCAGCCGCCGGACAGCGCGAATGCTGACGGAATAGGGTTGAGAGCGGCGGCGGCGCGCTTCGGCCGTGCGAAGACCGGTCACGGCGTAACCGAGAACGGCGAGGAGCCACGCGAGGATCGAGATGCCCCCACCGGCTATCAGCAAGGCGAAGCCGACGATGGCGCCGTTGGCGATATTCGCCATCATGAGCAGCGGCGAGATCGCGACCAGCCGGCCAAGCTGCATCGCGCGGAGGTGCCCGGCCAGGTCGCCGTCCACGTCCAGTCCGCGGTAGTAGGCGCTTTCAAGCGCCAACAGCCAACGATCGAAAAAATTCATCCACCACTCCCGCGCGGTAGTTTAATGCAGCGGCATTAGGTACCGGTAAAAACAGATGGATAACAAAATGATAAGCGCCGGATTTCAGTGTTTTCGCCGCACCGCCGTGAAGCCGCCGCTTTTAAAATCTGCCGGTTCTGTCACTATGTCCCTGGCTTGGGGGGCGGCCGTGCCGCGGCGATGACATGAGCGATTTGTACAAGCCCGCGGAGATTGCCGGCCTGGTCCGGAGATCGGGCGTGGCGAAAACCGAAGCTCCCTCGTCCGCCCTTTTCGTGCTGGCCGTATTGGCCGGCGTCTTCATCGCTTTCGGTGCGGCGTTTTACACTGTCGCCATCACCGGTGCCGACGCCGGCGCGGGACCGGTGCGGGTGCTGGGCGGGCTGACCTTCTCCCTCGGTCTGATCCTCGTCATCGTTGGCGGCGCCGAACTCTTTACCGGCAACGCGCTGATCGTCATGGCATGGGTCGACAAGCTCATCACCACGCGTGCCCTGTTGCGGAACTGGGCAATTGTCTATGCCGGCAATCTGTTCGGCAGCCTCCTTCTTGCCGGAGGTGTTGCCCTGACCGGCTTGCTTGCCGGTCCCTTCGGCGAGACCGCCGCGCGGATTGCCGCCGCCAAGTTCGCGCTCGAGCCGCTAGAGGTTTTTGCCCGCGCGGTCCTCTGCAACGCGCTGGTCTGCCTGGCGGTGTGGCTGTCCTTCGCCGCGCGCACTGCCGCCGGCAAGATTTTGGGCATCATATTCCCGATCAGCGCCTTCGTGGCTCTGGGCTTCGAGCATTCGGTCGCAAACATGTATCTGCTTCCGGTGGGCATGATCGCGGGTGCGGTCGGAACGGTCGCCGATGCCGTTGTAAACATCGCGATCGCCACGATCGGCAACATCATCGGAGGCGCCGGCGGCGTCGCCCTCGCCTACCATTTCGCCTTCAAGGGTCAGCATGGCTGACTCGGGCGTTCCCTTCAGGCATCCTCGACATTGATCCGCCGCCAGCGCGACTCCGCGAAGGAATAGGCGGAAAAGGCAAGCAATCCAATGCCTGTTGCCGCAAGCAGATACTGACCGGCCGGCATGCCCTGAACGAATTCGAGCGCATCCTTCAGGCCCGGCGTGTCGCCGGAATCGCCGGCATTGAGGAAGCGGTAGAAGAACAGCACCGCAATAATGGCGAACACGAAGCCGCGGGCGGCAAGGCCAGTTATCGAGACCGGATGGATGACCTTCATCGCATCCTCGTTCGCCTCGAAATGCTCGGCGTATTTCTGCTTGAAGGCCTTCCAGAAATGGGCACCGGCGACTCCGAGAAAAATGATCGCGAGACCCAGCGAGACGATGCTTTCGCCGACAAAACCGGCGACGAAGTCCGACAGCGATCCAGACCCGCCGCTCGAGCCCGAGCCGCCGCCCGAGCCCGGAATGACGCCCAGCATGTCGAGCGCGAGGAGCGCCAGCGTCGCATACGTGAACGCGCTCACCAGCAAACCCCCGCGCACCGCCATGCCCTTTGCACCGGTACCGTGATCGTCGGTGTCCATGATCCCCTGGATCAGGCGCCAGACGACATAGCCAACTAGCCCGAGGATCAGAACCGCAACGAGCACCGTCCCGAAGGGCTGTTCGAGCAGCGTCTGCAAGGCACCCCTCGAATCCTTCTCCTGCGCCGCGCCGGCGGCCGCCAGAATGGCGAACAGGCCGATGATGAAATAGACCAGCCCGCGCGCGGCGTAGCCCATCCGGGCGAGCGGTTTGATCCAGGGTTTCGCGGTGTCCATGCGTGCTCCTCAGGTTTCCGAATGGCCGAGTTCGTCGCCGGTGGCGCGATGTGCGGTCCAGTAATGGGCGGCCAGCCAGCACAGGCTGGCCCAGGTGGCGCCGGCGGCCCAGCCGGCAATGACGTCGCTCGGCCAGTGGACGCCGAGATAGACCCGGCTGCCGCCGATGATAAGCGCCAGCAGAAAGGCCGAAACGGGGATGAAGACGCGAACCGAATGGCGCGGCACGAAGCGGATCGCGACGGCTGCCAGCGTCAGGTAGGCGAGCATGCTGACGGTCGCGTGACCACTCGGGAAGCTCGAGGTAAACGTCCGGTCGAGATGGTCGACGAGATCCGGACGAGGTCGCTCGAACAACGACTTGAGGCCGGTCGACAGAAGAGTTCCGCCGCCGAGCGCCCCCGCCAGAAACAGCGCTGCCGCGCGATGCCGCAGCAGGATCAGCACCGCGATCACGAATACGGCGACCACAGTGAGGATCGGGTACCCGCCAAGCGCCGTGAGCTCCGCCGCCGTATCCTCGAACCAGGGCGGCCCCCACGCGTCCGACAGGTCTTGAGGGTCGCGCAGCGCCAGCAGCACGGCCTCATCCAGACCGACCGCAAGGCCCGAGCGCACGGCATAAACCATCAATGCGAAGATCGCGCTGCCCACCGCCACCACGCCCCACATCGCCATGACCGGTGGATGGTGGTGGTCGCGATCAATATCTGCCAGCCCCCCGGCGCGCGCGCTGCGGCGGGGTGGGGAGGCGTCAGGGCGCATGGCCGGATTGTGACGGGAATGTGTCATTGGCAACGCAACGCATTGGGCGTCGCTCGGTTCCGCCGGGCGGGAAACTTTGGAACTCCAGCGGCTCGGCGCGGTTTCCCTTCGTGAAGAATGAAGGGACCGCATCATGAACATCGCGATATTGCTCGCCGGGCTTGTCCTGCTGGTTATGGTCCTCGCGGATTTTGCCTACACGACGGTCAGCGCCAACATGACTGGGCCGTTGACGCGCCGGGTGGCGGCCGGCGTCTGGCAAGTGCATTCACTGCTTGCGCGTATCAGTGGCGGGCGATGGGTGCGCCGGGCGGCCGGGCCGCTCGTCATGTCCGGTGTGGCAATGTTCTGGATCGCGGGCACGTCGCTCGCCTGGTTGCTTGTCTTCCAGTCCGATCCGCAGGCCGTCCTCAACAAGCAGACCGACACCCCGGCCGGCTGGGCGCAAAGCTACGCCTTCGTGGGCAGCGCCCTCTCGACGGTGGGCGCGTCGAATGCGCGCGCCGGAACGACGGTCTGGGACATCGTCGCCATGGCGGCGGCGGTAAACGGCATGGTCGTGCTGACCCTCTCCGTCACCTTCGTCCTCAACGTCACCCAGACGGTGACGACCGGCCGCGGTGTCGTCATGCTGGCCGATCTGGTGGACCCCGCCGATACCGGTAACAGGTCGACATTACTGCCCGAACTGACCACGCTCTGCATGCGCCTCAACGGTGCCCCACTTGCGCTTTACTACAGTACCGACCGCGAGGAACTGAGCGTGCCGGACGGACTGCTGCGGCTGGCGCGCCGTGCCGCCAGAACGCCGGAGGTCTTCGAGGACTACCGCCACATATTAAAGGAACTGCCCCATTTCGATGCGCCGGAAGACCTTTCCTCTGGGGCCTTTCTGGAGAAATTGGCGGCGTGGCGCGATCGGTTCAGTCCGCATGGGACCGGCGATGAGGCCCATGGAAAAGGCCGGTGACCAGCTCGCCGGCAGCGGCGAGGAAACACTATTTCTGGTCTGGCACGATGCACGGGACAGGGAAATCGCCGGCGAGGGGCCGGACATCTTCTGCCTTGCCGAAAACCTCTATCTCGTTCGCTCCGCCGAAACCCTTTCCTCGCTTTACCACGCGGTGAAGCGCCGCACGCAGCCCGGCAAACTGCTGGTGGCGCGCCTCGCCGGCCCACCCAAGTTCAAGGGCATGGCAGAGGGAGCGCTGAAATGGGTGCGGGCCGTCTGATCGCCCTTCGCGCCGCTCCGGGGCTTTGGAGCGCACCCGCTTCATGCTAGGAAGACCGGCCATGGGGCTTGCGATGCCGCGCTTCGCGCGCCGGCATCAGGTCGATGAGGAGATTCGCCCATGGCTTTTTCCCGCCATTCCGCCCATTTCATCTTCAGGTCTGCGACGTGCTCCGCCGGTCTCGCTGCGGCGCTTGCGGCGTTCACGTTACCCGCGACGGCGCAGACGCCATGCCCGCCGCCGGCTGGTGCGACAGTCGACCGCTGCCTTGTCGGCGCGTGGATCGGCACCAACAACGCCATGACGAAACTGATCGAAGGCTTTGAACGCATGGGGGCGGCCGACCTGATCACGGACATGACGGCGGACATGTCCCATACCGTCGCCGTGCGTGTCTTCGACGACGGCTTTTTTTCCACGATTCCCTTCAACCGGAATCTCGAAATGCAGGATTTCGACGACAGGACGGGCGACATCACGATCACCCAGTTCGACCTGCGGGTCGACACCGCGACCGGCTATTACTGGACCGAGGGCGACCGCCTCAAATTTTGCAGCAGCGGCGGAACTGCCATCTTCGGCGCCACGGTCTCCGGCCCGGAAGGTTCCAGCTCGATGACCATGCCGGTGCCGGGCGGCGGTGATTTCGTGCCGGACATGACCTACACCTGTTCGGGCGACGAATTCAGCATGACGGTCGCCCTTCCCCAGCCGATCGGCGATGTCGATTACTTCCTGCAGCGCGTCGACCCCGCCCGCCTGCCCGAGGAACTTGCCGACATCCTGCGCCCGGACGGGGGATAAGCGGCGGGGCTCGCCTCAGCGGCGACGACCGTGCGGTCCCGTTTGACGAAACGTCTTTTGGGCTCGACACTGACGAATTCTGTTCTCAATCTTGCTGATCGACGGATGATCTGCACGCGGGTATCGGTATGCCCTCAAGAATCTGACGACGGTAAGCGCCAATGTCATACTGCGTTTTCATGCACCGGTCCGACTCGATATACGAGGACATCCCGGCGGAACAGTACCAGTTTCCAAGACAATACCTAGCGCGAGCCGAGCCGAGCGTTGGGAGTTGGATATTATATCTCGAACCGCGAAAAGTGCACCACACCCGGGGTTATTTTGCCGTCGCGCGCGTCCAGGAAATTATACCTGATCCGAACGTTACGGGAATGTTCGTCGCGCTAATAGAGCAAGGTTCCTATCTGGAGTTTCCGAATTCTGTCCCATTTAGTGAGCAAGATGGCCCGCTCGAGCGGGGACTCCTAAACGAGTCCGGCAATTTGTCAGGTCGCGCTCAGTCAGCGGTCCGACCAATTTCTGATGTTGATTTTCTACGCATCGTGGAGCGAGGCTTGGCGGAGTCAGAGCCCTTCTTGCCACGTTTGGACGACACCCCCGCTGGCTTCGAGTTGCACGAAGTTCAATCACCTTTTGTTTTCGAGCAAGTCCGAGATCGGACCCAGTACTTGATGTCTCGTGCACTGCGAGATCGGGCATTTCGTCGGCTCGTCCTACGCGCTTACGGAGAACGCTGCGCTTTCACTGGGCTCAAACTGATTAATGGAGGTGGCCGAGCAGAAGTGAATGCAGCACACATTCGACCCGTAGAATCGAAAGGTCCGGACTCTGTAACGAACGGAATAGCCTTGTCTGGAACTGCACATTGGATGTTTGACCGGGGGCTTGTCAGCCTGACCAATGATTTGGAAATCATTATCTCCCGTCAGGTGAATGACCTTGCAGCGGTTCGCGGTTTCATTAATCAGTCCGGATATGCATTTGCTCCCGATGTAAGCAAACACCGTGCCCATCCGAAATTTATAGAATGGCATCGGGAGAACATCTTCAAACACTGATACCCCTCCTGACGCCGCCCTGTCAGCACCCCTGCCCGGCGACCCCTTCACTTGTCGCGCGGCATTTCCCATATTGGCCGCATGGCCAAATCTCCCCCGAAAAAAACCGGCAAGCCCTCCGGGTTTGAAGAGCAGCCGCAGGCGGAGTTCGAAGGCGCTCCGCTGTCCGGGACGCCCTTCGAGCAAAGCGAGAAGGACAAGCGAGTCCCGGCGAAAGAATTGTCCGGCAGCGTCGAGGACTGGGTTCGCCAATTGGAGGACGAGGCCGCGCGCGACGCCCGCGCCGCCGAAACGCGCGAGATCCGTTCCAAAGCGGGAAAGCACCGGCGAAAGGCCCAGGGGCCCGCCAGCGCCGAGCGCAGCGAGAAGCT
Source organism: Oricola cellulosilytica (assembly GCF_019966575.1). Classification (GTDB taxonomy): domain Bacteria; phylum Pseudomonadota; class Alphaproteobacteria; order Rhizobiales; family Rhizobiaceae; genus Oricola; species Oricola cellulosilytica. Next base: position 302,681 of record NZ_JAINFK010000004.1, read on the forward strand.
TAAGGGCGGGCCCAAACAAAAAGAAGACCGGATTTATTCGGTCGGCGACAAGCGCACCGGCGGCGGCGCCTCGATCGGCGGCACCAACGATCCGCGCGAGCGCGCCGCGGCAGGCCTGATGCCGGTGGCCGGGCTCGACGTGTCGCTGGAGGAGGCGTCGAAGCTTTCCTCCACCACCGGCGTCACCGCCACGGTCGAGGCCCTCAAGGCGCTGATCGATTCCGGCAACCCGCTGCACAAGGACGGCCGATTGTGGGTTCCGCATCGCCCCGCCCGGCCGGACAAGTCCGAGGGCGGCATTCCGATCCGCATGAAGACGGACTACCGGCCCTCCGGCGACCAGCCGACGGCGATCAGGGATCTGGTTGAGGGGCTCACGGGGACATCGCACGTGGAGCCGCGCAGCGGTGACGCGCAAGATTCCCCGCAACAAAAAGGCGACCGCACGCAGACCCTCCTCGGCGTCACCGGCTCCGGCAAGACCTTCACCATGGCCAAGGTGATCGAGGAGACGCAGCGCCCGGCGCTGATCCTCGCCCCCAACAAGACGCTCGCCGCCCAGCTCTACGGCGAGTTCAAGGGCTTCTTCCCGGACAACGCGGTCGAGTATTTCGTCTCCTATTACGACTACTACCAGCCCGAGGCCTACGTTCCGCGCACCGACACCTATATCGAGAAGGAATCCTCGATCAACGAGCAGATCGACCGCATGCGCCACTCGGCGACGCGCTCGCTCCTGGAGCGCGACGACTGCATCATCGTGGCTAGCGTGTCCTGCATCTACGGTATCGGCTCGGTCGAGACCTACACCGCCATGACCTTCCAGATGTCGGTCGGCGACCGCATCGACCAGCGCCAGCTCCTCGCCGATCTCGTCGCCCAGCAATACAAGCGCCGCGACATGGATTTCCAGCGCGGCTCGTTCCGCGTGCGCGGCGACACCATCGAGCTGTTCCCGGCCCACCTCGAGGACCGCGCCTGGCGCATCTCGCTGTTCGGCGACGAGATCGACGCCATCGACGAGTTCGACCCGCTGACCGGCCAGAAGACCGACCAGCTCAAGACCGTCAAGATCTACGCCAACTCGCACTACGTCACCCCGCGCCCGACGCTCAACCAGGCGCAGAAATCGATCAAGGCCGAGCTCGCCCTGCGCCTTGAGGAGCTGGAAAAGGCCGGCCGCCTGCTGGAGGCGCAGCGGCTTGAGCAGCGCACCCGCTTCGATCTGGAGATGCTGGAGGCCACCGGCTCCTGCCAGGGCATCGAGAACTATTCGCGCTATCTCACCGGCCGCAATCCCGGCGAGCCGCCGCCCACCCTGTTCGAATACATCCCCGACAACGCCATCGTCTTCATCGACGAGAGCCACGTCACCGTGCCGCAGATCGGCGCCATGTACCGGGGCGACTTCCGCCGCAAGGCGACGCTGGCCGAATACGGCTTCCGCCTGCCGTCGTGCATGGACAACCGGCCGCTGCGCTTCGAGGAGTGGGACGCCATGCGCCCGCAGACCATCGCCGTCTCGGCAACCCCCGGCGAGTGGGAGCTCGAACAGTCCGGCGGCGTCTTCGCCGAGCAGGTCATCCGCCCCACCGGCCTGATCGACCCGCCGGTCGAGGTGCGCCCCGCCAGGACCCAGGTCGACGACGTCGTCGACGAGATCCACCAGGTCACCAAGGCCGGCTACCGCACGCTGGTCACCGTGCTCACCAAGCGCATGGCCGAGGATCTCACCGAATACCTCCACGAGCAGGGCGTGCGCGTGCGCTACATGCATTCGGACATCGACACGCTGGAGCGCATCGAGATCCTGCGCGATCTGCGCCTCGGCGCGTTCGACGTGCTGGTCGGCATCAATCTGCTGCGCGAGGGGCTCGACATTCCCGAATGCGGCTTCGTCGCCATTCTCGACGCCGACAAGGAGGGCTTCCTGCGCTCCGAGACCTCGCTGATCCAGACCATCGGCCGCGCCGCCCGCAATGTCGACGGCAAGGTCGTCCTCTACGCCGACAACGTCACCGGCTCGATGCAGCGCGCCATCGACGAGACCGACCGCCGCCGCGACAAGCAGCTCGAATACAACGCCGCCCACGGCATCACTCCGGAATCGATCAAGTCGAACATCGCCGACATTCTCGGCTCGGTCTACGAGCGCGACCATGTCCGCGCCGACATCACCGGGCCGAAGGGCTCGGCGAAGGACGAGGGCGCGCTGATCGGCAACAACCTCGCCGCCCATATCGACTATCTTGAAAAGGAGATGCGCGACGCCGCCGCCGATCTGGATTTCGAAAAAGCCGCCCGCCTGCGCGACGAGGTCAAGCGCCTCAAGGCGCAGGAACTGGAACTGATGGACGATCCTCTTGCGCGCGACACCGGGATCGAGAATACCCAGGCATCAAGGAAGGCTGCGGCGCGCAAGGGGCCCGCCAGCAACGAGCGCAGCGAGGCGCTTAAGGGCGGGACAAACAACACCGGCAAGCGCGACCGCGCGTCGGCCGGTCCGGCCGCGCCCGCGCAGGCCAGCTCGCGCAGCGAGCGCTCGGCCGTGAGCGAAAATGAAACCGGTGAAAGCTACTTCCACAAACCCGATCTCGACGAAATGACCGTCGGCCGCACCGAAAAGCCAGTCGGCAAGACACCGCCGAAAAAGCCTGGCACACTCTCCCCCCTTGCGGGGGAGATGTCGGCGAAGCCGACAGAGGGGGGCGATTCCGATAACCCCGCCCCAATCAAGCGCCACAGGATCGGCGTCGGAAGCTACGAAGACCCTTCGGACGAACGCGCCCGCAAGCGCAAGCCGGGCAAGACCGGCAGGCCGGGGCGGTAATCTAATCCGCCGTCATCCTCGGGCTTGACCCGAGGACCCATTCCGAAAAGTCGCCAATTCTTCGTTACTAGGGAATAAGGCCCTCATTTCTCGCATCTCGGAAGAAAGAAGGGCGCTAAAAGCCATCCCACTCGATCTTCGATCAAGTTCTGGTTTTCGGCATAGACCAGCCTCAACCGTGGTGGCTCAGCTGCAGAATGGTCACCAAACGAAGACATATTTTTGGTGGCTGTTTGGGATTTAAACTTGGCACCATTTGTTCAACCAGTCTAAACATGGATGTGATGATTTAAGATTACGCTTCGGGAATCACCTCGGCCCAAACCGCGAGCATGTGAGCAATCGATACAATCGAAAGATAAATTTTAGATGATAGAAAGTAGCGTCTCAGGGCAGGCAGATATCGAAGAGTTCTCCCGTTTCATAAAATTAGTTCAAACAACTGATTGGATGAGGGGGCGACATAAACAAATTGCGGCCTTGCATGCACTTTGTACGGATAGTTCTCATTTTTTTATATTGAATGAGATGTTCGAAAGAATGGTGGTCATGGCTGGATCGACTTTTACCGAAGCAGCAGACTGGATTGCCAACGATATATCAAGTTACACCGGAAATGACCCCAAGACCCATCGGATTATCCCACATGACTTCGACGATAAAAGTGGCAGCTCGAACGCATTATTCGAAAAGCTTCGCATCAGCTTTTCTGGCATAAGTGGGTGGGATAGCGCTGGCGTATTTTCGAAGAATTTGAGAGATACGTTATCCGACAAAACCATCACATCGATTTCAGTAGTAGATGACTTTGTCGGAACAGGTTCAAAGGTATCAAAATTGCTCGCCTGGATCGCCAATAACCGTGATGACATCCGAGTAGATATTATTTCGTGCGTATCACTCAAGACAGGCTTCGAACGAAAATATGACGCACCTGTTTTCCGTCGAACAAGTGCTTGGAAAGTTCTGGAGAAAGCGATCTCCGAGATGATACCCTCCGAAATACGAGACCTCGCCATCCAAGCGATGAAAGATCTTGAAGATGCTCACGGGGCAATTCCAGAGAGTTTTTCATTTGGATTCGAACAGTCTGAAGCTGCTTATGGAGCTTTAGATTGGAGTGTACCAAATAATACTTTTCCTATTTTCTGGAAGAAATCAAGACTGGAGCAGTCAACGTTATTCGTACGAGCACGAAGATGAAATTTAATACATCGGATGCTACTATTTTTCAGTTTTTATGCAAAAACGAGAGCATCAACTTATATCAGATCCACGAAGAGACAAAAATAACGCCGGCCGATCTTTTCTTTTCGGCTGTGCGGCTTGCAGAGCTAGACATGTTATATATACGACGCGAGGAGTTAATACGATCCAAGAATTTCAAAGAACTGGCGCTGAAGTACCGTTGGGATTTTGTAAATCGTCCAAAACGGTGGAAAGCGGTTTTTCTTGACGAACCGGGAGAACTTACAGAAGGTGATAATAATGCCTCGCTCGATAGCACTTAGGGGTGCACTCGCCCCTCAGTCTCACGGGGGATTTAGCACTTTGGACCTGCTACAATCAGGTCCCACAGGGCTACGCCCTTGTGTCGGGAAACCGCAAAGCGGTTGTCCCAAAAAGAAGATGAACTTTCTTGATTGTATCGGGCGGGGCAGATTTTGAGCTTGATTCATGAAATTTGCGAAAAATCCGGCTTGCCAAAAGACAAAATCACGGCGCTCGCCTATAGAAATAGACCAAGATACAGAATATTTCATATTCATACTGGCAAGAAACAGAGGTTGATAAAGGCCCCAATACCGAGCTTAAGGGCGGCCCAAAAAGCTCTCGCTGCAATAATTTCTGAGAAGCTAAAGCCGGAAGAATGCGCCCACGGGTATGTAACTGACCGATCAGTTATAACTCATGCAGCCTCCCATCTAGGAAAGAAGGCGTTCTTTAAAACAGATATAGTGGATTGTTTTGGATCAATCAATTTTCCGGAGATTGCAAATACACTTCGGGAGGCGAAATACAATTCAGTTGACTCCTTTATAGCGGCATCAATTGCAACGGACGAGGGGTCGCTACCGCAAGGAGCGCCATCCTCTCCATTACTGTGTAATTTGGTTTTACGTTCAGTGGATAGGCCCCTAAGTAAACTAGCTGACAAATTATGTGCGACATATACAAGATACGGCGACGACATCGTAATGTCAGCAGATGATTTCGACATAAATATTATATCTATTGTAAGAAACGTGCTTTCTCGGCATGGATTTAAAATGAATGAAGATAAGACATATATTGCTATAGAACCCCAGCAAAATATAATTACTGGGATATCAATTGCAACAGGATATCCAAAGGTAAGAAAGAGTTTTAAGCGCCAAGTGCGTCTGGAAACACACCTTCTTCTAAAAAAAGGGATTGTTTCATATCTAGAGAGCGATGGATACATAGATCCATTCGCCGCAGACCGAGTGTTAGGAAAATTGACTTGGTGGTCTCACGTTGAGCCGGACGCAGAGTTCCCAAAAAAGCACTCGATAATGATCAGATCCATGATGAAAGAAGTTGCTAGAGGCTGAGAGAGGTTATCGGGGTTGGTAGTATGTTTGCAAATATGTTTTTGACTATCACGAATGTAATTTCGGCATGTTTCGAGCATTAATTTTTTTGTTATCCCCTACGCCGCCTCCACCGCCGCTTTCATCCGCTCCAATTCCTTCATCAAGTGCTCCCGCCACTCGTTCTCCTCCTCGCTTTCGATCGCCATCTCGATGATGATGACCTGGGGCAGGCAACTGTCCGCACAAAGCTCGCAAAAACGTCGATAACTTTTTTGCCGCCTTCGGCATAAGCCGTTGAAAGGGCGCGGTTTTCGCATTTTTCTGCCAGAAACTCATCAACACCTCCCGGGTCTGCCGCATACTGTTTCCGTCTCTCGCAGGAAGCCTGGGTGCACACCGGCAAACAGGGAGAGGCCGGCGCCTGGCGGGGCGGGGAGAGGTCCCTGCCTGGGTGATGAGCCCCCACGTCGGGCCGGAAGAAGGTTTGCGGTGTTGGAGCGACCCCGCCCGGACAGCGGCTTGCCGCTTACGAGAAGTACCGTAGCGGCTTGCCGCTTACGGGAAATACCGTAGCGGCTTGCCGCTGGAAGGGTGTGTCGGAAAGCGGCTTGCCGCCGACGGCAGTGAAGCCGGCGTAGCGCCGGTGGAACGGCAAGCTCCTCAATCCCCGCCCGGCCAAGAGGTTCCGTCGCTTGCGGACCGAAGGTTCAACCGCCGGGGCAGTCGGGACAGCGATTTCCCAGCGCCAATGCAGGCCCGAACCGGAAGAACGCCGAAAGGGGCGGTCGGAAGATCGCACTACTACAACAGACTGAGCGATCTCTCGACCGCCCGTCTTCCTGATCTTTGACACAACCCGGCCCTGCGGCGCGGGATCGCAGAGGCGCGCCCCTAAGGGGCCCGCCAGCGACGAATGAAATGAGGAGCTTAAGGGTGGGACAGAGACTCCCCCCCGAGAAAAACTTATCCACCCCCTCCAGAACCCGCCGACAATGTTCCCGCAACCGAAACAAGGAACCGAAAAGGAGAAAACCATGAAGGATCCGATAAGCAAGATCTACGACCTCGAGACCCCGCGGATCGTCCCCGACGCGGTGGTGGTCGAACGCGGCCATGCGCTGCTGACCGAGGAGGCGCGCTGTGCGGCCGTCTGCGGGCGGCGCGTCTGCCGCACGGCGGGCAGCTGCCAGACCCCGCCGGACGTGCCCGGCCGCCGGTGCGACAGCCGTGTCTGGACCGACACGCTCGACGCTCTCTCGCGCAAAATGCTGTCCTTCTTCCGCGAGGTGCGCGCGCTCGAGCCGCGGCCCAACTATACCCAGGAATTCCAGCGCGAAATCGCCGAGGCGCGAAAGAAGTTCGAGACGATCCTCGACCGCGAAATCGCCCACCGGCGGGAGGAGGAGAAAAACCGCCGCGCCCGGCGGTGACTCCCTCTCTCCCCGCGTGGGGTGAGAAGCGGTCGGCGAAGCCGATCAATCGACAACGATTTGTCGATTGGAGCGACGAACGCGCGGAGCCGTAGCGGAGCGCCGGATGATTTCGATGGCTTGGCCGAGCGGCGCGAAGGCCAAACGTCAGAAATCGCAAGAGAGGGGGCGGTAGTGGGTCAACATGCGACAAGCGTTCACCCCCCTCTCCGTCTCGCTGCGCTCGACACCTCTCCCCCGCTCTGCAGGGGCGAGGAAATGCGCGATCGACCCATTGCCTCCTCGCCCCCATGGAAATGGGGGAGAGGTGGTCCGAAGGACCGGAGAGGGGGTCCTTGCCCTTCAATCGCCTTCGCTTTGCTCGGCCACCTTTTCCCGCAAGGAAGGAAAGGCCCTTACTTCCAGTGGCAGCGCGTGGTGTAGATATGGCCCCTGGAATTGCGGTACTGGCAGCGTCCGTCGGCGGTTTCGAACAGATAGGTGCCGAAGCCGCCGATCAGCGCGCCGGCCACGGCGCCGACGCCCGCTCCGCTCAGGGTCTTTTCGGTCGTCGTGCAGGCGGCCAGCGCGCCGGCCGCGACGATCATCAGGGTCAAGGAGAACATTTTCATCGCTTCACTCCCGTGCTGCGGGACTCGCGAGAAAAGGGCCGGGAACGGGCCGCGTGTCCCTGTCCGCCGAGGATACAGCCAACCGGCGCGGCTGTCCAAGCGGATGCGCGCGCGGATGCGACAACGACGCCCCTACCCGCTTTCGCCGGTCACCGTCAGGCCGAGCACGCGCCAGCTCTGCATGCCGCCGCGATAGTAGACGATGCGCTCGGCCGGGTAGCCGGCGGCGATCATGGCGCGGATCGCGGTCGGCGACTGACCGCACCACAGCCCGTTGCAGAACAGCGCGACGCGTTTCGCCTCCGCGCAGTCCCAGCCGTCGAAATCCGGCTCGCAGCCGAGCTCGTTCAGCCGGTCGCCGACTTGCGTATAGGGCAGGCTGATGGCGCCGGGGATCGAGCCGCCCTGGTACCAGTCGACCGTGCGGCTGTCGACGACCAGCGCCTCCGGGTCGCTCAGCATGTCGAGCAGTTCCAGTTCGCCGATCGTGGTGACGCCCTCGGCCGGGCTCATCGGCTGGATGCAGAAGGGCGGGCAGGCGCGCGAGGTCTTCGCGAAATCACCCGTAATCTCGTGGTCCGGGTCCTGGATGCGGCGGATCTCGACCGGCCCATCCTCGGTTTCCACGGTCACGCTCATCCGGTCGCGGTCGATCCGGACCTCGTGTTTCTCGGCGGATCCCGCGCCGGCAAGGCCGAGCAGCAGCGCCGCGGTCAGGAAAATTCGCTTCGCCATGATATCCTCCCGGTTGGCTCCGGAGATATACATAGCGAATTCTCGATGTATTGGATGGCCGGTGCCGCGGCGACGGCTGCGCCTCAGCACGCGCCCTGGCGGATCACCCGGGCGCCGCGGCCGCCCGCCACGCACTCATTGTCGTAGGTCGAGGCGCGCCCGTCGCGCACGGCGCAAACCGGTGCGTAAATCTGCGGGCAGACCCGGTCGGGCAGCGCGGTCTGCGGCGGCGGCTGCGTCGCCGGGGGCCGTGGCGTGATCGGCGACCCGCCGCATTCGCCCTGGCTCACGACGGTGAAGCCGTTGCCCCGCGCCATGCATTCATTGGAGAAGGTGCGGACTTCCGCGTCACGCCGCGCGCACACCGGCGCGTAGATCTGCGCGCAGACGACCGGCCGCTCCGGTGCCGCCGGCGGCGGACCGTCCTCGACCACGCACGCGGCCAATCCCATTGCCGCGGCCGTCAGGGCGGCCGCCCCCGTTGCAATGCCCTGCAGTTTCATGATCCGTCTCCCGCAACGGTCGTGTCCCTCGCATCCCAGCATAGCCGGGAGCGGAGTTTGCGGCCAGCCGCGCGCCTGCGCCGGACGCACGGATGTAGAAGCGCAGTAGTCCCTGTAAAACCATATCACAAAATTTTAACTTTACTTCCGCGCAACGATATCGCATCGGTTTTTTCGTTCGGGCAATTTGCGAACAAACGGAATACGGAAATACGGCGCACCGGCACGCTTGGACAACAAGCCGGACGCCGGCGAATGCCGGCGCAAGAACTGGTTCCTTTCCCGCTTCGAGAACTGCCTGCCCTGCCGTCCGCATGGTGCGGGCGGCGAAGATGCGGCAACGATGGGTGGCCGCAAGACAACGGAAAAAGGATCCGGATTCATGGCCCAGACAGGCACAGTAAAATTCTTCAACGCGGACAAGGGCTTCGGCTTTATCAAGCCGGACGATGGCGGCACGGACATCTTCGTCCACATTTCCGCCCTGCAGGCTTCCGGCCTGATGACGCTCGACGAGAACCAGAAGGTTTCCTTCGAGACCGAACCGGATCGCCGCGGCAAGGGCCCGAAAGCGGTCAACCTTCAGCTCGCCGAATAATCGGGCTCCGGCGGGATTTGGGTTCCGCCCGAACTTCCGCCGCTTTCGGGTGGCATTCTGAACGGCGCGGACCGGGAACGGTTCGCGCCGTTATGCGTTTCCCTTGCGGGAGTCCGCCACGGCTTCGCCGGCGCCGTTCAGCTTCGGTTCAGCTAGCCGCTGGCAGGATGCATCTGGAAAGCGGGGCTCCGTGCGCCCGCACCCCATCTGGAGGCGAATGTCCATGACCCGATTATTCAACACCAGGACGCTGAAGACCGTGATCGCCGCGCTCGCCGTTTCGGCCACGGCGCTGTCTCCCCTGACCGCTGCTCCGGCCTATGCCGGCGATCGTGGTCTTGATGGCGACGCGCCCGGCTGGGACGATCGTGGTGACAGTGTCCGCCATATCTATCGTAATGGCCGCTACTACCGCGATGGCCGCTACCGCCACGGCCGCCGCTATCATCGCCGTAACCGCGATGGCGACGCCGCTGCGGCGGCCCTCCTCGGCATAGCCGGTGCGGCGATCATAGCCGGCGCGCTGTCGAGCCGCCCGCAGCGCGAGATCTACGTCGCGCCGGACCCCTATCCGCCGCGGCCGCGCGGCCCCAAGGTCATCACCTATGCCGGCTCGCTCGAGCCGTGGACCGCCGGCTGGTACGAATGGTGCGACAACCGCTACCGCTCCTTCAACCCGCAGACCGGAACATATCGCGGCTATGACGGGCGCGACCATTTCTGCGTACCGAAGTGATCATTTTCCGATAGCCGTCTTTCAGGCACAGTGAAAACGGAAACCCGGACTGGCCACCGCCGTCCGGGTTTTTTGTATCTTGTCAGGTGAGGAACGGGTTGGAGCGCCGCTCCTCGCCGAACTGCCCGCCGGGTCCGTGACCGCAAATGAAGCCGATATCGTCCCCGAGCGGGAACAGCTTGTTCTTGATCGAGGAAATGAGGGCGGCGTGGTCTCCGCCCGGCAGGTCCGTGCGGCCGATCGATCCGCGAAAGAGAACATCGCCGACATGGGCGAACCCGGCCGCGCGATTATAGAACACGACATGGCCCGGCGCATGCCCCGGGCAGTGCAAAACTTCGAAATCGTGACCGGCAAACGAAACCGTTTCGCCTTCCGAAAGCCAACGGTCGGGCGTGACATTGCGCACCGCGCCCTCAAGACCGAACATGCGGGCCTGCTGTTCGAGGGCTTCGAGCAGTGGCTGGTCGTCACGGTGCGGCCCGATGATTTCCACTCCGAGTGCGTCCTTCAGATCCATCGCGCCTGCGGCATGGTCGATATGGCCGTGCGTCAGCCAGATGGCATCCACCGTGATCCCGTTTTGGTCCAGGGCGGCCTTGATCTGCTCGACATCGCCGCCCGGATCGACAACGACGCCATGCTTGCTATCCGTGTCGAACAGGATCGTGCAGTTTTGCTGAAAAGCGGTGACCGGGACGATCACAGCATTCAATGTCGCGGCCATAGAGGCTCCCCGATTTTGGCATCCAGTTCTCAAGAAGCGCGCTTATCCCCTCCCTGCGCGGATGAAGCAAGCCGGGTCGGGGAAAAGGCCCGGCCGGAACCCGTAGTCACTCTGTGCGGGCGATATATTCTGCGCCGCGTTGGCGATTACTCTGCGGCGGCCGCCCGCGCAGGCTGCACGATTGCGGCATAGTCGTTCATCAAAGTCTTCGCGATCTCGCCCACCTCAAAGCGATATGGGCCGATCTCGGAGACCGGTGTTACCTCCGCTGCCGTTCCGGTTAGGAAGCACTGCTCGAAGTCTTCCAGTTCTTCCGGCATGATTGCCCGTTCCACGATCTCGAAGCCGCGCTCGCGCGCGAGCCCGATCACGGTGCGGCGAGTAATTCCGTCAAGGAAACCTTCCGGGACCGGTGTATGGATGACCCCATCCTTGACGAAAAACACGTTCGCCCCTGTCGCTTCTGCCACCTGTCCGCGCCAGTCGAGCATGAGCGCGTCGGCATATCCCTTGGCTTCTGCCGCGTGTTTGGAAATGGTGCAGATCATGTAGAGGCCCGCGGCCTTCGATTTCGACGGCGCCGTTCTCGGATCCGGCCGGCGGTAGTCCGCCATGTCGAGCCGTATGCCCTTGAGCTTTTGCTCCGGATCGAAATAACTCGGCCACTGCCAGATGGCGATCGCGAGATTGATGCGGTTCTTCTGCGCCGAAACGCCCATCATTTCGGAACCCCGCCACGCGATCGGTCGAACATAGGCGTCCTGAAATCCCTGCTTGTGCAACAGCTGAATGCAAGCATTGTCGATCTCATCGACGGTGTAGGGAATCTCGAAACCGAGTATCCGCGCCGACTCGTGCAGGCGCTCGGTATGCTCGGTGAGCTTGAATATTTGGCCGCCATAGGCGCGCTCGCCTTCGAACACCGCACTCGCATAATGCAGGCCATGTGTGAGGACGTGGATCTTGGCCTCCGCCCACGGCACCATCTCTCCGTTCATCCATATGTGGCCATCGAGCTGGTCGAAAGGAACTGCAGCCATGGGAAACTCCGTCTGCCCCGCCGGGATGATTGTGATTGTTGTACAACACCCATCCTACGCTCACCAACGCAAGAACCGCGAACAAAATCTGGTTCGGTCATTGCAAATGCTGCGCGTACGAAGGGCTGACTTGAAAGAAATTACCGAATGGTGCAAAATATGTCAATATAGCTGACATAAAATCCCGATATCTTCCGGATATGCCAACCAGCCGAAAACCTATGAGCAACCGCGACCCCAGCCTTCCCGCCTCCGATCTTATCGAACTTCTATTCTTTGCCTACCGTGATTTCATATCGGACCCTGATACGATTCTGGAACAGATCGGCTTCGGCCGGGCCCATCACAGGGTTCTTCATTTCGTCGACCGGAAGCCCGGACTGACCGTGGCTGGTTTGCTCGACCTCTTGAAGATCACCAAACAGAGCCTCGCCCGGGTCCTCAAGCAACTGGTGGACGCCGGCTACATCGAACAAAGACCGGGGCCCGAAGATCGCCGCCAGCGCGAGCTCTATCTGACTCCGAAGGGCCACGACCTGATCGGCAAGCTGCGTGAGCCACAGTCTCGCCGCATAATGGCGGCATTGGACCAGTCAGGCTGTGGGGAGGAGGAGGTTGCGCGGTTTCTCTATGCAATGATTACCGCCAGCGCCAAACAGCAAATCGGGCTCCTGAACAACGGCCGAATCCCGGACGATGCCAGGGCGGAACGGTGATCGGACGGGACGGTATGAGCGAAGTCAAGACCGCAACTCTCAGCGATGACGCCCCCCATATTCTCGTTGTCGATGATGACACCCGGATCCGGACCCTCCTGAGCGAATACCTGGGTCAGCAGGGTTATCGCGTCACCAGCGCGGCGACGGCCGAGGAGGCGCGGCGCAAGATCGAAGGGCTCGAGTTCGACCTTTTGATCCTCGATGTCATGATGCCCGGCGAGAACGGTGTTTCCCTGGCGCGGGGGCTCCGCGAAGAGGAGCGCGATGTACCGATTCTCATGCTCACTGCCCGGTCTGAAACCGATCACCGCGTCGAGGGCCTTGAAGCCGGTGCCGACGACTACCTTCCCAAGCCGTTCGATCCGCGCGAACTGCTGTTGCGCGTGGCAAATATTGTCAGGCGCGGAGCGCCGGCCACCCAGTTGAAGATCGAGCAGGTCGTTTTCGGCCCCTTCACCTTCGTCATCACCAAGCGCGAACTCAAGCGAAATGGCGAACTCATCCACCTGACCGACCGGGAGCAGGAGATCATGGTGCGCTTTGCCGAAAAGGCTGGCGAAACCATCCCGCGCCACGAGATGTTTACCGAAAGCACGGATATCGGGGAACGGACCATCGATGTCCAGATCAACAGGCTACGCCGCAAGCTAGAGGCTGATCCGGCTAACCCGCGTTATCTTCAAACCGTCCGGGGAATAGGCTACCGTCTCTCGGTGGAATAGCGGCCGGACGCTGATGGCGGACCGGTTTCGGGCGGCAGAGTGACAGCATGGCAACGGCAGATCTCGGCGAAAGCCGGGCCCACAGAACCCGCAGGCGCACTTTCTGGCTGCGTACGCGCAGATTGTTGCGCAACTCCAACGTGTTTCTGCGTCGGTCGTTCGCCTCCATCACGCACTCGATGCCGCGAGGCCTCTATGCGCGCTCGCTGATCATCATCATTGCCCCCATGGTTCTGCTGCAATCAGTGATCGCCTTCGTCTTCATGGAACGGCATTGGCAGACTGTCACGCAACGCCTCTCTACGGCTGTCACACGTGACATTGCCGCGATCATCGATGTCATCGAGACCTATCCGCAGGATTCCGACTTTGCGGAAGTCACGCGAATGGCGCGCGAGCGGCTGGCGCTGAACGTGGCCATCCTCCCGCCCGATCCGCTGCCGACACCGGCCCCCAAGCCCTTCTTTTCGATTCTGGACAGAATTCTGAGCGAGGAAATCACGCGCCAGATCGGCCGACCATTCTGGATCGACACCGTCGGAAACTCCAATCTGGTGGAAATCCGTATTCAACTCGAGGACAAGGTGTTGCGCGTCATCGCAAGACGGTCCCAGGCCTACGCGTCCAACACCCACATATTCCTGCTCTGGATGGTTGGAACCTCGCTTGTTCTTCTCTTCATCGCGATCCTTTTCCTACGCAACCAGATTCGCCCGATTCAAAAGCTCGCCGAGGCAGCCGAGAGTTTTGGTAAGGGCAGGCCGCTGCCGTCGGACTTTCGCCCGCGCGGCGCGATCGAAGTCCGTCGTGCCGGCTTGGCGTTCATCCAGATGCGCGAGCGCATCGAAAAACAGATAGAACAGCGCACCACCATGCTGAGTGGCGTCAGTCACGACCTGCGTACCATCTTGACGCGCTTCAAACTCCAGCTCGCCCTGTCCAGGGACAAGTCTCTCACCGATGCGTTGGAAAAGGACATCGGTGACATGCAGTCCATGCTGGAGGGCTACCTCTCCTTCGCCAAGGGCGACGTCAAGGAGGAAACGGGCGAACTCGACCTCAACACGGTCCTTCACGAGATCGCCGCCGATGGCCGCCTCTCGGGCAAGAAGATCAAGACGAGCTTGATCGGCCGGCCCGATATCGTTGTCAGGCCGAGCGCTTTTCGCCGGCTCGTGACCAACCTGTCGTCCAATGCGTTTCGCTATGCAGACCGGGTCGAGATTGTGGCGCGTAACGCAAAGGGCTGGTTGACATTGACGATTGACGACGACGGTCCAGGGATCCCGAAAAACCGCCGCGAGGACGTGTTCAAGCCATTCTACCGGTTGGACGAGGCGCGCAATCTCAACGATTCCGGCACTGGGCTTGGCCTGTCGATTGCCCGCGACGTCGCGCGCAGCCATGGCGGCGATATCGTTCTTGATGAGAGCCCGATCGGAGGTTTACGGGCGGAACTGCGCCTGCCCGTGTGACCGAATTTGTTCAGAGGAGCCTACTGCCGTCCGGTACCCGTTTGTCGACGCAGGCCAGAACGATTGCGCCCTCCTCGTCGGTAAATCCGAGCGTCAGGACTTCGGAGCGCATCGGCCCGATCTGCCGTGGCGGGAAGTTGACGACGGCCATCACCTGCCTCCCGACCAGCTCGTCGGGAGTGTAGTGAAAGGTGATCTGCGCCGACGATTTCTTGACTCCGATCTCGGGACCGAAATCGATCTTCATTTTGATCGCAGGCTTGCGAGCCTCGGGAAACGGCTCGGCCTCGACGATCGTGCCGGTGCGAATGTCGACGCGCAAAAAATCGTCGAACGCAATCTCCGGCGTCGGTTGGTGGAGGCCGTCGGCCATCGTTCAGGCTTCGCCCACCGTGTCGAACATCGTTGCGTCCAGTGCCTCGCGCGCGGTAACCCCGGACCACAAGACGAACTGAAAGGCTTGGTAGTAGGCTTCGCACGTCTCGATGGCACTCGACAGCATCACTTCGACCTGCGCTTCCGTTGGCTCAACTCCCCCGGCCAAAAGCAGGGAATGCCGGAACATGACGGCGCCCTCCTGCTCCCACAGGTCGAAATGCCCCATGAGAAGCTGTTCGTTGATGAGCGAAAGCAGGCGCATCAGCTCGACGTACCGGTTGTCGTGGACCTTCACGTCGAACCCGCAGGCGAAATGAAGCGACTCGAAATCCTCCATCCAGGCATACGAGATGTGGTAGTTCGTCCAATGTCCCTCCACGGCGACCGCGATCTCGTCGTCGCCGGTGCGCTCGAAGTTCCAGTCATTCACGTGGGCGACTTGCTCGATTACATCGACCGGATGTGCGGCTCGATAAAAATCAAGTTCAACAAGGCTCATTGCCATTCCTATTTCGTTCCCCTCGCCGGCAAAGGCGGTGTTTTCGCTAACCGCCTTCCTGCGGCTGACACTGTTACGATGAGGGCGAACAAGTGCTGCAGCGGACCTACGCGGCTGCGCTAACTTTCATTCGCAAATTCGAATCACTCAATAATTTCAGTCTATTGATCCGGGCGGGATCGAAAAGCCCCCTCCCGAGAAAAGAATGTGAATGAAATTTGCGAGGGTCCTGCCGCACGGCGCTAGGCTAGCGGTAAGCGACTCTCAACGCTCAACTTTTTCGGATTGGCCGAGCGGTAAAAAGGATGTGAATTTTCTGTGAAGCAGAGGGAGCGAACGCTGTCAGCCGGCCTTCGCCGAAAGTTTTTTCTCGACTTCCTCTAGCCGCGCCTTCAGCGCCTCGTTCTCCTCGCGCGCCTTGACGGCCATGTCATGCACCGCGTCGAACTCCTCGCGCTTGACGAGGTCCATCCCCTGTAGAAACTTCTCCGCCTGCGCCTGAAATGCCGTCTCAACTTCCCGGCGCATGCCCTGCGCCGTGCCCGCCATGTCGGTCATCAAGCGTGCGAAATCGTCCAGAAACTTGTTTGGTCCAGTTGTCATTTCGGCTACTCCCGTGTTGAACGGATAGGTATTGTCCGGGCCCGCCCATTGCAAGGCAACCGAGTTTGGGCCGCGCCTATACCACCCCGAAATTTCCGGCATGCCGGACATTCAGCGATTGCAGGTCCATGTTCCCATTCACGCTCCCCCAACTCGCCATCGCGTTTCCGGACATCGATCCGGTGATCGTCCAGCTCGGTCCCGTCGCCATACGCTGGTACAGCATGGCATATATTGTCGGCATCGTTCTCGGCTGGCTCTACGCCAAGCGCCTCGCCGGCAACGCTCGCCTCTGGGGTGGCCGGCCTTCCGCAATCTCGGCCGTCGATCTGGACGATTTCCTCGTCTGGGCGACCATCGGCATCGTGCTCGGCGGCCGGCTCGGCTTCGTGCTGTTTTACGATCTGCCTCTTTATCTCCAGAACCCGGCCGAGATCCTCGCGATCTGGCGCGGCGGAATGTCGTTCCATGGCGGACTGATCGGCACGACCGTCGCGATGGCCGTGTTTGCCTGGCGGCGCGGCATTCCGGTCTGGCCTCTGATTGACATTGTTGCCGCGGTCGCGCCGATAGGCCTGTTTTTCGGCCGGATCGCCAACTTCATCAATTCGGAATTGTGGGGCCGTCCGACGGACGTTCCGTGGGCTGTCGTCTTCCCCAATGGCGGCGACATCCCACGTCATCCGAGCCAGCTTTATGAGGCCGCACTCGAGGGTGTGGTTCTGTTCCTCGTATTGAGGCTTTGCACCCATCGCTTGCTCAAACTGAGGAGACCGCGCTTCGTGACCGGCGTTTTCATCGCCGGATATGGACTTGCGCGCACCTTCGTCGAGTTCTTCCGTCAGCCCGATCCGCAACTCGGCTATCTGTTCGGAGGATGGCTGACGATGGGGATGACCCTGTCGATCCCGATGATCGTGCTGGGGGTCGTTCTCGCCGCCACGGCGGGAAAGATCCGCGAGGAAAGCCTGACCGAAGCGGAATGACAAACCCGCTGGCAGGCAGGATCAGGCGGCTGATCGAGACCCTGGGGCCCATATCGGTCTCCGATTACATGGCGATGTGCCTCTTCGATCCCGCCGAGGGCTACTACACGACGCGCGAGCCATTCGGCACGGGCGGCGATTTCACGACGGCTCCCGAGATCAGCCAAATGTTCGGCGAAATCGTTGGAGCCTGGCTCGTCCACGCTTGGCAGACATCTGGCAAACCCTCGCCTTTCGCCCTGGCGGAGATTGGTCCCGGGCGCGGCACGCTGATGCGCGATATCCTCCGCACCGCGAAACTCGCCCCGGAGTTTCTCGCGACCGCGAGGGTAGTGCTCGTCGAGGCAAGTCCCCGCCTGCGCGAAATTCAGCGGCAAACCTTGTCAGGCGTGGCGGGAGATTGCGCATGGATAGACACCATGAAGGATCTCCCCCCCCTGCCGCTTTTCCTCGTCGCAAACGAGCTCTTCGACGCAATTCCGCTGCGGCAATTCGAAAAGGCGCCACAAGGATGGTTCGAGCGCAAGATTGCCGTAGACGCGGCCGGAGAGTTCACCTTCACGCTGAAAACCCCGCTACTCGATCCATCGTTTCTCCCGCCGGGCGCGGCCTCGCAGCCGGCTGGAGCCATTTTCGAATACGCCCCCGCCCGCGAAGCGATGGCGGGCGATATCGCTGCGCATTTGGCTACGCATGACGGTGTTGCCCTGATAATCGATTATGGTCATGCCGAGCCCGGTTTCGGCGATACGCTGCAGGCGGTGGAAAATCACCGCTATGTCTCGGTGCTCGAAAATCCCGGCCGGTCCGATCTCACGAGCCATGTCGATTTCGCGTCGCTTGCAAGAGCCGCCCAAGCGCATGACGCCTCGGCGCTCCCTGTTATCACCCAGGGTGAATTCCTTCTGTCGCTGGGGCTCGCCGAGCGCGCCGGAACTCTTGGTGCGGGCAAGGCCATGGAACGGCGCCAAGCCATCCGTGAGGCTGCCGAGCGCCTCGCGGGCGGCGCGGAAAACCAGATGGGCAGCCTCTTCAAGGTGCTCTGCCTGACAGGAGTCCCGCGAACTCTTCCGCCGTTCGCATAACGAAATCAGGCCGGTTGACATGGCCATGACGCTGCAACAGGGTGCGCCACCGGGAGCGAGCATCGGATGAACATCGAAAACCTGGCGCCCCTGCGGCCGATCAGTTCGGAGATGCTGACAGGCATTGAGGGCGTTGCCCATGGGTTCTTTACCCGCAACGGGGGCGTGTCGTCCGGCATCTATTCCGGTCTGAATGTCGGCTATGGTTCGTCGGATGATCGCGACAGCGTTGCCGAGAACCGCGCGCGGGTCGCCGCCCACTTGGGATTTCCGGGCGTGACATTGTCGACCCCCCACCAGGTGCACTCCGCCGACGTGGTCGCTATCGGCGAGCCGATCGACACGACCAACCGGCCAAAGGTCGATGCGGTCGTGACCGCGACGCCGGGTCTGATCGTAGGCGTATTGACCGCCGATTGCGGGCCGGTCCTTTTCGCCGACGAGGAGGGAGCCGTCATCGCCGCAGCGCACGCCGGCTGGAAAGGGGCATTGAACGGCATTCTCGAAAACACCATCGAGACGATGATAGCAGTTGGTGCGCGCCGCTCCTCGATTTGCGCGGTGCTAGGGCCTTCAATAAGTGGCGAGAATTATGAGGTTGGCCCGGAATTTCGTGATCGTTTCCTCGAGGCAGAGTCGCAGAACGAGAAGTATTTCCTTTCTTCCGGGACGCCCGGCCACTTCATGTTCGATTTGCCTGGCTACATTCTCGCGCGCTTGTCGGCGGCAGGGATCGAAAAATCTCATGCCGCGCACTGCACCTATCGGGAAGAGACCAGGTTCTTTTCGTATCGCCGGGCGACCCATCGCGGCGAGCCGGATTACGGCCGGCAGATTTCCGCAATTGTTCTGACGCGTTGAGTTCCAGCCTTCTCTCGGGAGACTTTTGATGGCTTTGCATTTTGACGAGCAAGAATTCGACGACCGAAAGGCGCGTCTGCTGGCGGAAATGGAGGCCGCCAAACTGGATGCGATGCTCCTTTTTGCGCAGGAGAGCATGTACTGGCTGACCGGCTATGACACGTTCGGATTCTGCTTTTTCCAGTGCATGGTGGTCGAGAGGAATGGCGAGGTCACGCTTCTCACACGTTCCGCCGATCTACGGCAGGCGCGCCACACGTCGAATGTCGAAACCATTGTCATCTGGGAGGATCGCGCCAATGCGAATCCGGCGCGCGAACTAAAGGACCTGCTGTCCGATCGTGATCTCCTGGGAACCCGCATCGGTGTCGAATACGATACGCAGGGGCTGACAGCGGCGAGCGGAAGACTCCTTGACGAAGAGCTCAGCACGTTCGCCAGCTTGAAGGATGCCTCCCGAATCATTCCGCTTCTGCGCAGCGTCAAGTCGGAAGCCGAGATCAAGTACGTTCGGAAGGCCGCCACCCTCGCAGACGAGGCGCTAACGGTGGCGTTGCCAATGATAAAGCAGGGAACCGACGAAGGCCGGATATTGGCCGCGATGCAGGGGGCTATATTCGAAGGCGGCGGGGATTATGCCGGAAACGAGTTCATCATCGGATCGGGTGAGGATGCTCTTCTGTGCCGATACAAGTCAGGCCGGCGAAAGCTGACCAAAACCGATCAGATCACTCTCGAATGGGCCGGCGTCTACCGCCACTACCACGTGGCAATGATGCGCACGGCGCTGACCGGCAAACCGAGTGCGCGCCATCTGGAACTGTACGAGGCCGCAAAGGCTGCCCTTCTGGCCTGCGAAGAGGCGATGATTCCCGGTAACACTTTTGGTGATGTGTTTACAGCCCATGCGCAGGCTATGGCGGATGCGGACCTTACCCGGCATCGTCTGAACGCATGCGGATATTCGCTGGGCGCTCACTTCACGCCGTGCTGGATGGACAGGCCGATGTTTTATGCCGGCAATCCCGAGCGGATTCAGCCGAACATGACGCTTTTTGCGCACATGATCCTCATGGATTCAGAAAGCGGAACTGCGATGACGCTGGGCCAGACCTACTTGACCACGAATGAAAAGGCGGTGGGACTTTCCCGGCACAAGCTTGATTTGATAATTGGTTGAGGTGCATTCTTGTCATCTGCAGGGCGGGCTGGGGACGGCATTCGAAACATGGAAAGTCTGACACGCAAAGCGGCGCGGATCGCGTGTCTTGCATCGGGGGTCCTGGCTGTTACCTCGTGCACCGGCACCGAGAGCGATCTCGGAATAAAGCGGGACCTGAACGACGGCTCCTCTGCCGCTTTCCCTAATATTACGGAAGCCGCTCCGTTGGCACAGCCGGCAACGGGTCTCGCGGCGAACGACGTTGCCGTGCAGGTCGGCAAAGTATATTTCGCGCCGATCGTCGGTGCGCCCGTCGACAAGGTTTCGGCGTTATCGGCGAGGCTCGGGCCGGCCGGAAGCGCGAACGGCGTGAAACTGGTCGCCTCGACCGATCCCGACCGTACGCACGAGATAAAGGGCTATTTCTCGGCCTTCACGGAGGGCGATTCGACGACGGTCGTTCACGTCTGGGACGTAATTTCGCCGAGCGGCCAGCGGATCCACCGGATTCAGGGACAGGAAGTCGTCTCCGGCAAGGCCGCGGAGCCTTGGGCCTCGGTTCCCGACACGACGATGCAGGCGATTGCAGACAAGGTCATCACCGAATACGCCGCGTGGCGGAGAAGCGACGCCTGACCCAAGCGGCCCCTGTCATTTTTAACGTGTGAAGATGCGCATTCGCCTTGCAATGCGTCTCAAGGGTTGCAATAGGACCGGCATCTTTCAAGGGGCACGCACCGGCAGGGCGCAATGAAACTGTTTGCTGGCAATTCAAACCGCCAACTCGCTGAATCCGTTGCAAAGTATCTAGGCGTAAGTGTCGGTCGCGCGAGCGTCCGCCGTTTCGCCGACGAAGAGATCTTCGTGGAAATCCAGGAAAACGTGCGCGGCGAGGATGTCTTCATCCTCCAGTCCACCGCTTATCCGGCAAACGATCACTTGATGGAACTTCTCATCATGATCGATGCGTTCCGCCGTTCTTCGGCGCGCCGCATCACGGCGGTCCTTCCCTATTTCGGATATGCCCGGCAGGATCGGCGCATGTCCGGCCGCACGCCTATCTCGGCGAAGCTGGTCGCCAACCTGATTACCGAGGCCGGAGCGGACCGTGTCCTGACACTCGATCTTCACGCCGGACAGATCCAAGGGTTCTTCGATATCCCGACGGACAACCTCTATGCGGTTCCGATCATGGCGCGTGACATTCGCGCCAATCATCGGGATTTGTCGAGCGTCATGGTCGTCTCCCCGGATGTTGGCGGCGTGGTGCGTGCGCGATCGCTCGCGAAGCGTCTCGATGACTCACTGTTGGCCATTGTCGACAAGCGCCGGGAGCGCCCGGGCGAGTCCGAGGTCATGAACGTCATCGGCGACATCTCCGGAAAAGCCTGTTTTCTCATCGACGACATCATCGATTCCGGTGGGACACTGTGCAACGCGGCCGAAGCATTGCTGGCGCAGGGCGCAAAGAGCGTTACGGCCTACATTACGCACGGCGTCCTGTCGGGCGGCGCGGTCAACCGCATCATGGGCTCCAAGCTGACGGAACTCGTGATCACCGATTCCATTCAGCCGACCGCCGCGGTTGAATCGGCGCCCAACATCCGCGTCCTGTCGATCACCGACCTGATCGGCGAAGCTATTGCCCGCACGTCGCACGAACAGTCGGTTTCCAGCCTGTTCGACTGATCCTCAGACGAGCGCTGGCAGCAATCCGGCCGCTGCCGCAACGATCAGCACCACGATCATGTTAAGCCTGAAACCTATCAGCGCGATTCCCGCGCATATTGCGATCGCTGCGGCAAACGGATCGATCGCGCTCCATTCCGGATCGGGCAGAACCAGCGCCCCAAGGCGCACCTCGCCGTACGCACCGAACAGCACATGCAGGGCGAACCACAGGGCGAGATTGGCGATCACGCCGACGACCGCCGCCGTGATCGTCTGCAGGCCGGCCGACAGCCAGCGCACGTTGCGAAGCGCCTCGACATAGGGCGCCCCGGCGAATATCCACAGGAAGCAGGGAACGAAGGTAAAGAACGCGGCTATCAGGCCGCCCGCGAGACCTCCGGACAACGGGTCCCAGCCCTCGACCCGCGAACCGCCCAGAAAGCCGACGAAGACCAGCACCAGCACGAGTGGCCCGAGCGTCGTCTCCGCCAGTCCCAGCCCGGCAAGCATTTCTTCCGGGCGCAGCCAGCCGTAGAGTTCGACCGCCTGCTGGCCGACATAGCTGAGGACGGCGTAGGCGCCCCCGAACGTCACGACGGCTGTCTTCGAGAAAAACAGCGCCGCGTCGGCGAAAACATGCCCGGGACCGAAACCGACGATAAAAAACGCCAGCGGCGCCAGCCAGATCGTCAGCCAGACGGCAACTGTCATGAGCGTCGCGGCATGAGAGCCGGAGCGTCTCTTCCGCAATGGTTCGCTCGTCGCATTCATGGGGTCGAAGCCGAGCCATTGCGGCGCAATGCGCGCCGTCAGCCCGCCGAAGACCCCTGCGCCGATGACAATCAGCGGAAACGGCGCGTTCAGGAACGCGATGGCTGCGAAGGCGGTGATCGCCACTGCCAGCATGAAAGGCGATTTCAGCGCCTTCCGCGCGACCTCCACCAGCGCCGCCGCGACCACGGCAAGCACTGCCGCCTTCAGACCATAGAGAAGCCCGGCGACCGCCGGCAACTCGCCATACAGAACGTATATGGCCGAAAGCACCAACATCATTGCGAGTCCGGGCAGGATGAACAGGAGCCCCGCGATCAACCCGCCGCGAACCCCGTGCATCAGCCAGCCCGAATAGGTCGCCAGTTGCATTGCTTCCGGCCCGGGAAGCAGCATGCAGAAGTTGAGTGCGTGAAGAAACCGCGTTTCCGACAGCCAGCGCTTTTCCTCGACGAGGATGCGATGCATGACCGCGATCTGCGCCGCCGGCCCGCCAAACGACAGCATCCCGATCCTCAAAAAGGTCTTGAACACCTCGCCGATCGGCTCGACGTCGGGCGGGACCGGTTCGCTTTCGGTCGCAAGATCCGCCATTTCGGTTTCACTCTTCCTTTGCGGCAGCTGCCAATCATGATTTTCGTCGAAGGCATCACGCGCCCCGCGATAGAACGCGTCAATCGCGTTCGGGACAAGCGTCGAATTCGCCGGTCAGGTCAAGGTTGCGTGCAACGCCTGCGTAGGCTATAGGCTCGCGCACCCGCCCAGACACCCTTGGAGGCTGTGCGGGCAAGGCCGGACGACCGGCCTTGGTTTTTCCGGAAACGGTCGAACACTCCATATATCTGTGTCCTCGAAAGGAACCGCCATGAGCGAAAGTTACGTGCTCAAGGCCGAGGCGCGCGAACGGGTCGGTAAGGGGTCCGCCCGGGCAATTCGGCGCAACGGCAATATTCCAGCTGTCATCTATGGTGACAACAAGCCCCCGCTTTCCATCACGCTTCCGTCGAAAGAAGTCACGCTGAAGATTCACGGCGGCGGATTTCTCACCACGGTCGGCGAGATCGAACTTGACGGCAAGAAGCATCGCGTTCTGCCGAAATCCTACGATCTGGATCCGGTGAAGGACTTCGTCATCCACGTCGACTTCCTCCGCATTTCGGCAAAGACTTCCGTGACCGTGAACATTCCGGTCCACTTCATCAACGAAGAGCAGAGCCCCGGCATCCGCAAGGGTGGCGTGCTGAACGTCGTTCGTCACGAGGTCGAGGTCCATTGCCCGGCGGATGCCATTCCGGAATATTTCACGGTGGATCTCGACGGATCGGAGCTCGGCGACGCGCTCAAGATTTCGTCGGTCGAACTTCCCGAAAAGGTCGTTCCCACGATCACCGATCGTGACTTCACCATCGCGACCATCGCTTCTCCTGCCGGCCTCAAGAGCGAGGACGAGGAGGAGGAAGCAGCGGCTGCGGATGAAGTCGAGGTCATCGGCGAGGCAGGTGACGAAGGCGAAGCCGAGGGCGGCGACACCGAAGAAAAGAGCGGCGAATAACCCGCACTCTTTGGCGTACCGGAGACGGATAGACGATGCTTGTGATCGCAGGCCTTGGAAATCCCGGCGCTCAATATGCCAATCACCGGCACAATATCGGTTTCATGGCGGCGGACGCGATCGTTCGCCGCCATTCCTCGTTCGGTCCCTGGCATAAGAAATTCAGCGCCGAGGTAAGCGAAGGACGGCTCGAAGGCGAGAAGGTGCTCGTCATCAAACCGCAAACCTTCATGAACCGGTCGGGACAGGCCATCGGCGAGGCGTTGCGTTTCTACAAGCTTGAAACGGACGCGCTTGTTGTCATGTACGACGAACTTGATCTTGCGCCCGGCAAGGTTCGCATCAAGACGGGCGGTGGCACCGGCGGGCACAACGGAATCCGCTCCATCGATGCCCATTGCGGCAGGGACTACAAACGCGTCCGCCTCGGCATCGGGCATCCCGGTTCGAAGGAACGGGTGACCGGGCACGTCCTCGGCGACTTCGCAAAAGCCGACCATGAATGGCTCGGTCCGTTGCTCGACGCAATCGGCCACAACGCAGAGATGATCGTGAAGGGCGATGATTCCGGCTTCATGAACAAGCTTGCGCTCGCCGTGGGCGACAAAACGACTGCGAAATCCGGAAAGAAACAGCCGGCAGAGACCGCGCCGGCCAAACAACAGAGCCATATCCGGCAGGCGCGCTCCGGTCCCCAGCAGCCGGCGCCTTCGGGTCCCATGGCCGATCTCTTGAAGAAACTGCTGGGCAAGGGGGACTGACCTCATGGGTTTCAAATGCGGAATTGTCGGTTTGCCGAATGTCGGCAAGTCGACACTCTTCAACGCGCTGACGAAAACCGCCGCCGCGCAGGCCGCGAATTACCCTTTCTGCACGATCGAGCCGAACACCGGCGAAGTCGCGGTCCCCGACGAACGGATTTCCCGGATCGCCGCAATCGCCAAATCGAAGGAAGTGATTCCGACCCGCATCAATTTCGTCGATATCGCCGGACTCGTTCGCGGGGCGTCGAAGGGCGAGGGCCTCGGCAACCAGTTCCTTGCCAACATCCGTGAGGTCGACGCGATCGTCCACGTGCTGCGATGTTTCGAGGATGACGACGTGACTCATGTCGAGGGACGCATCGACCCGGTCTCCGACGCCGATACCGTCGAGACGGAACTCATGCTGGCAGATCTGGAAAGTCTGGAGCGCCGCATTGTGCAGATCCGAAAACGCGCCACCGGCAAGGACAAGGAAGCGCTCACGATCCTTCCGATGATGGAGCAGGCACTGGCGCTGCTGCAGGATTCGAAGCCGGTCCGCCTGCTTCTCGATGGCATCGCCGCCGAGGACCTCGCCATCCTGAAGGGCCTGAATCTCCTGACGTCCAAACCTGTCCTCTATGTTTGCAACGTATCCGAGGACGACGCCGCCACCGGCAACGCACATTCCGAGGCGGTCGAAAAAATGGCGGCGCAGCAGGGTGCGAGGACGGTCGTGATTTCCGCCGCCATCGAGTCGGAAATCGCTCAACTCGACGATGTCGAAGCCAAGGACTATCTCGATGCTATGGGGCTGGAAGAGCCGGGTTTGGACCGTCTCATTCGTGAGGGTTACGGGCTCTTGAACCTGATAACCTTCTTCACGGCCGGCCCCAAGGAATCGCGGGCATGGACCGTTCGCCGGGGCTCCAAGGCCCCGCAAGCGGCAGGTGTGATCCATACCGACTTCGAGAAGGGCTTTATTCGCGCGCAGACGATCGCCTATGGCGATTACGTTTCACTCGGCGGAGAAACCGCCGCGAAGGAAGCAGGCAAGGCCCGCGACGAGGGCAAGGAATATGTCGTTCAGGACGGCGACGTCATGCTGTTCAAGTTCAACGTTTGAGCGCACGCCGCGTTTTGGCTTTCTCCCGACGGCGCACGGGACAGGGACGCAAGGTGCCTATCCGCCCTCGAATTCCACCAATGTGCGGACCGGCACACCCAGCGCCTCGATTCGCTTGCGGCCGCCGAGGTCGGGCAAGTCGATGACAAAGCACGCCGCGATAACCTCCGCCCCCATCTGCTGAAGAAGCTTGACGGCCCCCTCCGCCGTGCCGCCCGTTGCGATCAGATCGTCCACCAGGATGATGCGCTCGCCTGTCTTGACAGCGTCCTTATGCATCTCCATCTCGTCGACGCCGTATTCGAGGCTGTAGGCGATACGGACGGTTTCGTGCGGCAACTTTCCCTTCTTGCGGATCGGCACGAAGCCCGCCGAAAGCTGATGCGACATGGCGCCCCCGAGGATGAACCCCCGCGCCTCGACCCCGGCGATCTTGTCGATCTTCGTACCCGCATACGGGTGGACCAGTTCATCGACCGAACGGCGGAACGCGCGCGCATCGCCGAGCATGGTGGTAATGTCGCGAAATACGACCCCCGGCTTCGGATAGTCTGGAATGGACCTGATTGCCGCTTCGAGATTCTCACGCAATGTCATACTTGTTTTCCAGTCCGTGCAGGGTTCGTGCGCGGATCATGTCCGCAACGTGGGCAAAAGAAAAGGGCGCCGGAGCGCCCTTGAGCTTCCCGTAAGCTCGGGATCAGTGCTCAACGCGGGACCAGACCTGGCGCTTGGCCACATAGAGAAATGCCGCGAACAGGATGAGGAAGATCATCACGCGGAAACCCATCTCCTTGCGCTCCCCCAAATGCGGTTCCGCTGCCCACATCAGGAAGGCAGAGACATCGCGCGCCTGCTGATCGAGGGTAGCCGGGGTGCCGTCGTCATATTCCACGCTTTCGTCATAGAGCGGCTGCGCCATCGCCAGCGCCGGACCGGCTATGAAATACGGATTGTAGTGAAGACCTTCCAATATCTCGATATTGGCCGGTGGCTCTTCCCCGTAGCCCATCAGCAGGGAATAAATATAGTCCGGACCACCTTCTGCATATTGCGTGAAAATGTCGAACACGAACTTCGGGAAGCCTCTTTCCACGGCGCGAGCCTTCGCGATCAGAGAAAAATCCGGAGGCAATGCGCCATTATTGGCAAGTTTCGCCTCCTCGTCGTTCGAATATGGGCCCGGAAAGGTATCGGTCGGCAGCGCCGGGCGTGTAAACATCTCGCCCTCGGAATTGGGACCGTCTTCAACTTCGTACGCCGCCGCAAACGACTTGACCTGCTCGTCGGTGTATCCGAGTTCCCCGAGCGCCCGGAACGGCACGCGCTTCAGAGAATGGCATGCGGCGCACACTTCGGTGTACACCTTCAGACCGCGCTGCAGTTGCCCTTTGTCATAGGTCCCGAACGGCCCTGCGAACGACCAGGACTGCTCGCGCGGCTTCTTGATCGGGTAGTGCGGCGTTTCCGCGTCTTCCGCGGCGGACGCGCCGGATACCGCAACAGCGATTGCCAACCCCGCGGCGCCGATGGTGGCCAGAATGTTTTTCATCATCATCGTCTCGTATGTTTGGGCGAAACGCCTCGTGTCCCTTATTCGGCCGGCGTGGCGCTTGGTGCGACGCGTCCCCGTTTCTTGTTCTTCTCGAGCACCGCTTCCGTGATGGAGTTCGGCGTGCGGCGCGGCGTTTCGATAAGACCGAGAACCGGCAGGATGATCAGGAAGAACGCGAAGTAGAATGCCGTCGCGAGCTGGGCCAGCAGCGTGTACACGCCCTGCGCCGGCTTCGCGCCCAGCCATCCCAGGAAGATGGCATCGGCCACGAAGAGCCAGAAGAACAACTTGTACCAGGGACGGTAGACCGCCGAACGGATCTTCGACGTGTCCAGCCACGGCAGCAGGAAAAGCACCGCGATCGAGCCGAACATCGCCAGCACCCCGCCGAGCTTTGAGTCGATCGGACCGATGTTGAAGGTGATGGCCCGAAGGATCGCGTAGAATGGAAGGAAGTACCATTCGGGGACGATATGTGCCGGTGTGACCAGCGGGTTCGCCTCGATGTAGTTGTCGGGGTGGCCTAGATAGTTCGGGATGTAGAAGACGAAATACGCGAACGCGATGAAGAACACGATCAGTGCGAACGCATCCTTGATCGTTGCATAGGGCGTGAACGGTATGGTGTCGGTCTTGGTTTTCACCTCGATCCCTGTCGGGTTTGTCTGCCCGGTCACGTGCAATGCCCATACATGCAGAATGACCACGCCGGCAATCATGAACGGCAGCAGATAATGGAGCGAGAAGAATCTGTTCAGGGTCGGCTCATCGACCGCAAAGCCGCCGAGCAGCAGTTGCTGAATTGGTTCGCCGACAACAGGAAAAGCGGTGAAGAAACCGGTGATCACCTGCGCACCCCAGTAGGACATCTGGCCCCAGGGCAGCACGTAACCCATGAACGCCGTCGCCATCATCAGAAGGTAGATGATGCAGCCGAGAATCCACAACAGTTCGCGCGGCGCCTTGTAGGAGCCGTAATACATACCGCGGAAGATATGCAGATACACCGCGATGAAGAAGAACGACGCGCCGTTGGAGTGCAGGTAGCGCAGCAGCCAGCCCGAATTCACGTCACGCATGATCGACTCGACACTCGAGAACGCGGTGTCGATCGACGAAGTGTAGTGCATGGCAAGCACAATGCCGGTGAGGATCTGGGCAACCAGCATGATCGAGAGCATGCCGCCGAAGGTATAGGCATAGTTCAGGTTACGCGGGACCGGATAGGCGACAAACGAGTCGTGCATCAGCCGGGGCAGCGGCATACGCGCGTCGATCCATTTTCCGAAACCGGTGGCCGGCGTGTAGCTGCCATGCGATTCAAACTTGCTCATGCTCAGGCTCCAGCGGTTTCGGTGCCGACGATCAGCGTGGATTCGCTCGCGAACACGTATGGCGGTAGCGGAAGGTTAATCGGCGCGGGACCGCGCAGGATACGGCCGGTCATGTCGAAGACGGACCCGTGGCACGGACACGACCAGCCTTCCGGGGCATCATCGACAGTTGTCGGGATACAGCCGAGATGTGTGCAGTTCGCCGAGCACACCACCCATTGCTCACTCGCCGCTTCGGCAGGTCCGCCGATACGCTCGTCGACCGGCTGGAAATCCTTCATGTCGCCTTCGGTCAGACTGGACGCGGCAGCGATCTCGGTCTCCGTGAGGCGGCGGACGAAGAAAGGCCGCCCGCGCCATGTCACGATGATGGCCTGACCCTCCTCGATACCGGAAACATCGATCTCCACCGGTTGTCCGGCAGCGCGCACGGCCGCATCCGGACGCATCTGATCGATAAACGGCCATGCCAGCGCGGCCGCGCCGACAGCGCCGAGCATGCCGGTGGCGACATAGATGAAGTCGCGGCGCGTCGGCTCGTCGGCGTTGATTGTCTGTTCGCTCACAGGAGCATTCCTTTCAGGTACAGTCGCTGTGTTGTCGGCAAGTTCGCGCAGGCGGTGCTGCCCAAGTTCAGCCGCATTCCCGGCATCACTTATTTCGGTTCCAAACGCTTGTCCAGCCTCGGTGGGGGGATGACGGCAACATGTCGCGCCGAGCGTCAATTTCCTGTCGCGCCTCTACTCCGCCGCCTCCTCCAGAGCGAGGAATCCGCCCGACTGACGGGCCCAGAGTCGGGCATAAAGTCCGTTTGGGCGTTCGATAAGTTCGCGATGTGTGCCGGTCTCGACGATAGTGCCACTGTCCATCACGACGAGGCGATCCATCGCCGCAATCGTCGAAAGCCGGTGTGCAATCGCAACGACGGTCTTGCCGCGCATCAATTCATGCAGATTTTCCTGAATTGCCGCTTCGATATCCGAATCGAGCGCCGAGGTGGCTTCATCCAGGATCAGCACCGGGGCGTCTTTCAGCATGACACGCGCGATGGCGATGCGCTGGCGCTGGCCGCCGGACAGTTTGATCCCCCGCTCCCCGACATGTGCGTCATAGCCGCGCCTGCCCCTTGGGTCCTCCACACCCACGATGAATTCATGCGCGTGGGCTTTCTTTGCCGCTTCAACGATTTCCGCCTCGCTGGCACCGGGCTTCCCGTAGGCTATGTTGTCGCGAAGTGAACGATGCATCAGCGATGGTTCCTGGCTGACCACGCCGAACTGGGCACGCAGCGAAGCCTGTGTCACGTCGCGAACGTCATGACCGTCTAGCAGGATTCGGCCGCCTTCCACGTCGAACAGGCGCAGAAGCAGGTTGACGAATGTCGATTTGCCGGCGCCCGACGGCCCCACGAGCCCGATCTTTTCCCCGGGCCTGATGTCGATCGAAAGGCCGGCAAACAGTTCACCGTGATTCTTGCCGTAACGGAACTCGACGTCCTCGAACCGGATGTGACCTTCCGCCCTTTTCAGGTCGGACGCGTTCGCCTTGTCGCGGATCGCTGGTCTTACGGAAATTGTTTCGGTCGCATCCTGCACCGTCGAGTAGGCGCGGATAAGCCCGTTGATGTTGAACATCATCCAACCGGACATCTGGTTTAGGCGGAACACCAGACCCATCGTTGCGGCGATCGCGCCCGTCGTCAGCGCCCCGCTCATCCACGACAGGACGCACAGCACCGCTACGGCCGTCATCATCGCACCGTTCAGCATGGCCACCGCGATACGCACCATTGTGATCATTCGCGTCAGATGCGTAACCGCCCCGAGATAGTTGGTCAGAGCGTCATGCACGACGCCGTGTTCTCGACGATCCGTGTCGAACAGCTTGACGGAGAGAATGTTGGTGAAGACGTCAACCATCCGGCCGTTGAGAATCGCCCGTTCATTGGCGTTTTCCTTGCCCGCGCGCCGGAGTCTCGGCAGCAGGTAGCGGACTACGACGGCATAGCCTGCCCCCCAGAGCGCGACTACCGCCCCCATGCGCCAGTCGAGTGATGAAAGGATGGTCACCGTCAGGACGATGAAGGTGAGGAAGGACCACAGCGATTGCAGCGAGGTGACGATGAAATCGCCCGTGGATTCCCCCGCCTGCATGATCTTTGTCGCGATCCGCCCGGCAAAATCGTTCTGATAGAAAGTATAGGGCTGTTCGATCACACGGCGGAACGATTGCCAGCGCACCATCGTGTAGAAGCGCGGAACGATCACCTGCTGCTCGATCATCGCGGCGCCGATCATCACCACTGCGCGCACGACGAACAGAAGCAGGGCCAGCCCGAGCAGCGTGTGCCAGTGGTCCCGCAGCAAGGTCGCCGGCGTCGACGAGTCGAGAATGTCGATCAGCCATCCGACCGACCAGTAGAGCGCCGCGTCGACCGCGCCGACCAGGCCGCCGACCACCAGGAGCGCCGCGAAGGGCCAGCGTGCCTGTTTCGCGAAGAACAGGATGAAGCCCCACGCGCTCTTGGGAAGGATCGCGCGCTCCGTGTCGGCGAATGGCTCGATGAAGCGCTCGAACCTGTTCCAGACCGGGTGGTCCGTATTGCGGTAACGCGTTTCCGGCTCCTGTCCCGGCCTGAATCGGTTGCTCATTCGGCGGCCACCGCCTCCGAGACGTCGATGAACCCGCCGGACTGGCGTGCCCAGAGCTGGGCATAAAGCCCATCGGCCTTGGCGAGTTCCTCGTGCGATCCTTCCTCGACGATCCTGCCCTTGTCGAGCACGACCAGCCGGTCGAGGCTGGCGATGGTCGACAGCCGATGCGCGATGGCGATGACGGTCTTGCCCTCCATCAGGGCATAGAGGCTCTCCTGGATCGCCGCCTCGATCTCCGAGTCCAGTGCCGACGTTGCCTCGTCCAGCACGAGGATCGGCGCATTCTTCAGGAACACCCGTGCGATCGCCACGCGCTGCCGCTGACCACCCGAGAGCTTGACGCCGCGTTCGCCCACATGGGCGTCATATCCCGTGCGCCCCTGCGGATCGACAAGCCCGAGGATGTACTCATGGGCATTGGCGCGCTTCGCTGCCTGGACGATCTGTTCCTCGGTCGCGTCCGGCTTGCCGTAGGCGATGTTGTCGCGGACCGAACGGTGCAGCAGAGACGTGTCCTGCGTGACCACCCCGATCTGCGAACGGAGCGAATCCTGCGTCACCTTGCGAATGTCCTGTCCGTCGATCCGGATGGCGCCGCCTTCCAGATCGTAAAGACGCAGCAGTACGTTCATCAGCGTCGACTTGCCGGCGCCGGACCGACCAACCAGGCCGACCTTCTCGCCCGGCTCGACCGACAGGCTGAGGTTCTCGATGACGCCATCCTCCTTGCCATAATGGAAGCGGATTCCTTCGAAGTCGATGCGTCCCTCCTTCACGGCAAGCGTCTTCGCGTCCGGTACGTCCCTCACCATGCGCGGCTGAGCGATGGTACCCATCCCGTCCTGCGCCATGCCGATGTGCTCGAACAATCCCGCCAGTTCCCACATCACCCAGTGCGCCATGCCTTCCAGCCGGAGGACCAGGCCGACCGCCGCCGCGATCGCGCCGACTGTTGCGTCACCGTTTGTCCACGACCAGATGCCGACAGCGCCGACCGCGAACAGAAGCAACGAGTTTGAAACATCGAGGCCGGTGTTCAGCATCGTCACATAACGCATTTGCGGATGCACGGTCTTGAGGAACCCGGTCATCGCGTCGCGCGCATAGGATTCCTCCCTGCCCGCATGCGCAAACAGCTTGACGGTCATGATGTTGGTGTAGCTGTCGACGATGCGTCCGGTCATGGTCGAGCGCGCATTCGATTGCCGCTCCGAAATCTCCCGCATCTTTGGCAGGAAATACCGCAGCAGACCTATATAGAACGCGATCCAGACCACGAACGGGATCATCATCCAGATATCGAGCGTACCGACCAGCACGAGCGTTCCGGCGAAGTAGATGCCGACATAGATGAACACGTCGAGGATCTTCGTCACCGCCTCGCGCACGCCGAGGGCTGCCTGCATCATCTTGGTAGCGACCCTGCCGGCAAACTCGTCCTGATAGAACGCGAAGCTCTGCCCCAGAAGATAACGGTGCGCCTTCCAGCGGATCACCATTGGATAGTTGCCGAAGATCGTCTGGTGCATCACCAGAGTGTGCCCGAGACTGAGCAGGGGCAGCGCGACGAGAATGACGAACCCCATCCAGAACAGCGTCCAGCCTTCCGCGGCAAGGAACGACGCCGGGTCGGCGCCTGTCAGCCAGTCCACGACGTTGCCGAGAAAGCCGAACAAGGCAACCTGCAGCACGGATATGGCGGCGATCAGAAAAGATGTGATCGCCAGCCACGGCCAGATGCCCTTGGTGTAGTGCCAGCAGAATGCCACCAGCGTCGTCGGTGGCTGCTCCGGTTTTTCGGCTGGAAACGGATCGATCCTGTTTTCAAACCACGAGAACATGGCAAACCTCTTGAGAACCAATATGGTGCCGGGGCGCAAAGCCGCCAGCCAAATTAGCGTTTGGATATCCTATGAGACGGCGTTCCGTTCCCCTGAAGGGAGATGAAACCGCGTCGAATCGCGAGAAACTTCGTGCTGATTTCGTCATGACCGTAATCCGTTCTGGTGGAACCAAACCGGCGGTCGCGAAGCTTTCTAGGAAAGAATGTGGACCGCGGTTCTAGCTTTTGCCGGAGGAAACCGGAAGACCGGTCATGTCACTGCCGACACAGAGAGCGACACGCGCAGAGATGATAGTGCTGTCCATCGTCGCCTCTTCGGATTGCGGTTAACGGTACGCTTTTATACGCGAAGCAGTCGTGCTTCAAGCCAAGGCAAGGTCACAATGCGTAACGCCTGCCGGTTCCTGACAGCGTCAAACGAGAAAATCGCATGCACATCGCGCTCTTCCAGCCGGACATTCCCGGCAACACGGGAACGATCCTTCGACTGGCCGCATGTCTCGAGAGTGTCGTTCACATCATCGAGCCGGCGGGCTTCGACCTTTCGGACAAGGCGCTGAAGCGCGCCGGAATGGACTATCTGGAAAAGGCCGCACTGCGCCGGCACCTCAACTGGAACATGTTCGAGGAATGGCGGGGGACGGAGGAGCGACGGCTCGTGCTGTTCACGACGAAATCGGCAACGCCTTATGTGTCGTTCGATTTCCGGCCGCGCGACATCCTGCTCTTCGGCAGCGAGAGCAGCGGCGCGCCGGACTTCGTTCATCAAGCCGCCGACATGCGCCTGACGATTCCGATGATCCCGGAGGCCAGAAGTCTCAACCTCGCCTTATCGGTCGCCATGGTCGCTGGTGAGTTCAGACGCCAGAACCCGCTGGCCCCGTGCGGCAGATTTCTCGCCGATCGCGAATGACCGCCCCGCTGTCAGGCGTTGCAGGCCTCGTCGCGCTCGACGGGGACCTCCGCCCGCATGTCGCGGTGCGGTATTCCCGCCTCGATGTATTCGCCGGAACAGGCGGAAAAGCCCAGCGTCTCATAGAAAGGCATCGCGTAGGTCTGGCTGCTTAGGAAGAAATGCCGCCCCGCCGCACCATCGCTCCTGGCCAGATCCGCCATCATGAAACGCATCAACGCTCCGCCGACTCCTGTGCCGCGCTTGTGGCGCAGCACCGCCACCCGCTGGAACTTGAACCGGTCGTCCAGAATCCGGACTCGCGCCGTCGCAACGGGCTCGCCATCCGCTTCGCACAGATAATGCAGGCACTCGCCATCGAGCCCATCCTGTTCAAGCGCGGGGTCCACGCCTTGCTCGGAGATAAAGACGATCTCGCGGATATCGAGACAGGTTTGGAGGTTTTCGCGCGAAGTCGCGCGCCGGCAATGCAGGCTCTTCATGATGGTGACTGTGAACCTCTAGTCGGCCGTCGGCAGGCGCCGCATGGTGAACTCGATCACGTCACCGTCGAGCACTCGCCAGCTCTCGACCTGCGTCCAGTAGGCGGCC
Organism: Oricola cellulosilytica; assembly: GCF_019966575.1. Classification (GTDB taxonomy): domain Bacteria; phylum Pseudomonadota; class Alphaproteobacteria; order Rhizobiales; family Rhizobiaceae; genus Oricola; species Oricola cellulosilytica. Next base: position 337,692 of record NZ_JAINFK010000004.1, read on the forward strand.
TTCGGGAAGCGGTTGAACCACTCCTTGGCTTTTTCGCGGGCCGCCGGGCGTCCGAGGCGATAGGTTTCACGCACGAAGCTGTCTTTTCGGGACGCCGCGATCTTGCGGCTCTTGTCCAGTTGACGGCCGACGACCGACCTTGGCGGTTTGGGTGGAAGCATGATTCTCTCCCCCGGTACAGAGCTGATGGTAGCTGGCGGATTTCGCCTGTCAATTACCGGATTGCGGGGGATGTCACCGCTCTTGGAATCCTACCTATGAACGGTTAACCCGTGAGCAAAGCGGCCAACTTCTGGAGTGCCATTTTCGATGCAACGCCCTGACCTGCCAACCGGACTGCCCGGCGATATCGAGGCCAAGAAAATGGCCGCGCGCGCCTGGTTCGAGGAACTGCGCGACAAGATCTGCGCGGCATTCGAGAAAATCGAGGACGATGTTACCGGCCCCTTCTCCGACTACGCGCCCGGACGCTTTGAACGCACCGAATGGCTGCGCGACGAAGGCAAGGGCGGCGGCGGTGTGATGTCCATGCTGTACGGTCGCGTATTCGAGAAAGTCGGCGTTCACACCTCCACGGTTCATGGCGAGTTCTCGCCCGAGTTTCGAAATCAGATTCCCGGCGCGGAGGAGGATCCACGCTTCTGGGCGTCGGGAATTTCGCTGATCGCCCATCCGCAGAATCCGAATGTCCCGGCGGTCCACATGAACACGCGGATGGTCGTGACAACGAGTTGGTGGTTCGGCGGCGGGGCCGATCTCACGCCTGTTCTCGACCGGCGCCGCACTCAGGACGATCCCGACACCGTGTCCTTCCACAAATCGTTCGAATTGGCGTGCTCGAAACACGAGGTTGCCGATTACCCGAAGTTCAAGGCATGGTGCGACGAGTATTTTTTCCTGCCGCACCGGAACGAGGCGCGAGGGATCGGCGGTATTTTCTACGACTGGCAGCATTCCTCGGAGGAAAATGGCGGATGGGACGCCGATTTCGCGCTGACGCAGGATGTTGGCCGCACTTTCCTCGTCGTCTACCCCCATCTGGTGCGCGGAAATTTCAACCAGAACTGGACCGACGCCGACCGGGAGGAACAGCTTGTTCGCCGCGGCCGCTACGTCGAATTCAACCTGCTCTATGACCGGGGAACGATCTTTGGGCTGAAGACTGGTGGTAATGTGAATTCGATCCTGTCGTCGATGCCGCCCGCCGTTAAATGGCCATGAGGTCCGACGCGATGACGGAAACCATTGATACGCTGACATCGCGCTTTCCCCGCCCAGGGCGCATCGCCTGGATCGGCCTCCGTCCGGAACGACGGTCGTCCGTGATCGCTGTCGAAGCGGCAGCGATCCTTGAAACCGGGCTTGAGGGCGACCACCGCAATAAAGCTGGAAAACGCGCCATTACCCTGATCCAGGCCGAGCATCTGGCCGCGATCGCATCGCTGTGCGGAGTGGAGCAACTGGATCCCGCACCGCTGCGGCGCAATATAGTCGTTACCGGCATTAATCTTCTCGCGTTGCGCAACAGGCGCTTTCGTTGTGGAGGCGCGGTACTGCGGGGGACGGGTATCTGTGCTCCCTGCAGCCGTATGGAGGAAGCCCTGGGTCCGGGAGGATACAATGCGATGCGCGGTCATGGCGGCATCAACGCCGAGGTAATGGAAAGCGGGTTGATCAAGCTCAAAGACTTGGTGGAACCGGTCGCCGAACATTAGGAGGTTCGCCACGGCACATTGCCGTCACGTTTCACCGTTAATTTCGAAGCCCGCTAGAGGAGGACACGATATGAAGCATTATGAATGCCTCGTTCCCGGATGTTCTTGGAAAACCCATGCCGAAGAGGATGCGGAGATCGTGCGCCGTGCCTCCGATCATCTGCGCAGCGCCCACGGAGAAACGACGATTCGGCCATCGATGATCGAGCAGATCAAGGCGCGGATCGGCGATGAAGAGAAGGCGTCAGCCTGACGTCGGCTGAACCTCTGCGAGAAGCGCCTCCCGTGTGAGCGAAAAACCGCTGGCAATCCAGCGCTCTTCGAGCGCTCGCAGTGCGTCGCCGAGCGCGGCGCCCTCCGAGTAGCCGGCCTCGATCAAATCGCGCCCGCTGACCGGGAAGGTTGGTCTCTCCCAGTTTTCTGCATGCCGTGCCAACCGCAGCAGACCGGCAACCTGCTCGAGCATGTTTGCGTCATTGCTCGCCCGCGCCCGCGCTGCAGCGACCGCAAGTCTCAACCGGTCGAGCACCGGTTGCCTGCCTGAACGGTAAAGCATCTCGCCAAAGGTCTTATCATCCAGATCCGGGCCGATTGTGGGAGCGTCCGCCCATGCCACCAGACGCTCGCGGTCGGCATTAGACATCTTCCACCGCAGCGCCACGGAGCGAACCGCGTCTTCGCGAGGCGGGATCATCGCCATGAGCCGAAGCAGCGGATCGCCCTCCCAACCCAGTGCCGTCTCGGCATCGACATAGGCTGGGACCGCGTCCATACCCCACTTCTCCGATTCCGGCAGAACGAGCGACAGCACGCCGGACTGGCGCATCCATAAGAGCGCTCGCGACGGGTTCGGCGCGGACAGAAGCTTCCTCATCTCAGTCCAGATGCGCTCGGCGGAAAGCCCCTCCACGCCATCCTTCAGCTTGGCGCAGGCGAGCAGCCCCACCGGGTCTGGTCGGCCGTCGCCATACCAGGCGAACAGTCGGAAAAAACGCAGTATCCGCAGATAGTCCTCCCGAATCCGGTCCTCCGGCTCGCCGATGAACCGGATCGTGCGGGAACGGACATCGGCCATGCCCTTGACGAGATCCACGATTGTGCCGTCCGGTTCGCAATACAGCGCATTGACCGTAAAATCGCGCCGGCGCGCGTCATGCTCCCAGTCCCTGCCGAACCGGACCTTGGCGCGCCGCCCGTCGGTTTCCACATCCTCACGCAAGGTGGTGACCTCGAAACCGCGGTGATCCGCCACGACGAGGATCGTGCCGTGCTCGACGCCGGTCGGCACCGTCCGGAAACCGGCCTTCTTGCACCGCGCGATGCTCTCTTCCGGCAGACACGTCGTAGCTATGTCGACGTCGCCGATCGCTTCGCCGAACAGGTGATTGCGCACCGCTCCACCGACGACACGGGCGGCTTCGCCGCCACCGCCGAGGGCCGCCAGAATGGATTGCAGCGCGTCGTCGCGAAGCCACTCCGCCTCGATCTTTTCCGCGGTCAAAGATAAAGCCTTTCATACATCAGCCGGATGATGCCGGCGGTAATGCCCCAGATATACCGTTCGCCATAGGGCATCTCGTAGTAGAAACGCTCCCGGCCTTGAAACATCCGGCTTCCGCGCTGGTGGTTGGCCTCGTCCATCAGATAGGCGAGAGGAACCTCGAACACCGCGTCGACCTCGGCTGGATTGGGAATGATCGCATATCCGGGCCTAACGACCGAAAGCACCGGCGAAATCCGGAACCCGGATCCCGTCATGTAATCGGGCAGCCGTCCGACAATCTCGATGTGATCCGCGCCGATACCGGTCTCCTCCGCGCATTCGCGCACGGCCGCGGTTTCAGGATCCCCGTCCTCCGGGTCGATGCGGCCCCCAGGGAAGGCGACCTGCCCCGAATGGGTCCGAAGTTTATCCGTGCGCTTGGTCAGTAAAACCGCCGGCTCGTCGGGATAATCGATCACCGGGATCAGCACCGCCGCGCGGTTGACGGCTTTATTGCGCACCATCTCCGCGAAATCCGGATTGAGATGGTGGTCGCCGAAATCGTCTCCGGGCTTGTGCAACTCCAGGGAGGCCGCGCGTGTGCGGAAGTCCGCGACGGTAAATGCGGGCTCCCGACGTCCCTTGACGGCGCCGCTCAACGGACTTGCCCTTCCAGCGCCTCGGTCGGCATTACCGCAAAGACTGCGCCCCCGGACCGTACGGCGAACATCGCGGTGCCGCCTACCTCGACGGTCTCGCCGAGCGCGATCAGGTCGTACATCACCGCCCGGCTGACCAGCGCCTCCAGCCGGCCGCGCACATGGACATAGGGTTTCACGCCGTCATTCCCCTCGTCGAGCGTGAAGCGTAGCGGATGCTCCGGCCCGGCGGCAACGATATCGCCGACATTCGTGCGAAAGGTCAGAATCTGGTCGGGCCCGGGATTTTCAACGTGCATTTCCACGGCAAGGAAGGGCGCATCCTCGACGCGGATGCCGATCTTCTCGACCGGTGTCACGAGATAGGTCTTGCCATCCTCATCCTTGCGCAACACCGACGAAAACAGCCTGACCAGGCGCGCGCGGCCGATCGGCGTTCCCATGTAGAACCAGGTTCCATCCGCCTTTATCTCCATGTCGAGATCACCGCAGAATTCCGGGTTCCATTTTTCGACCGGGGGAAGCCCCCTTCCTTGCGGTACGGCGCGTGACAGCAATGCCTGCAAGCCGGATATGTCTCCCGCTTCCACCGCCTTGCCCTCGCCTGATTTTGTCACTTTGCTCATCATTCCCGGATTCGGCGTGGAAAACCCGCACGAGTCACGAAATAGTCAGTCGATGGCGGCTTGTCAGCACCCGCCACTGATTTACCTTCGATCCTGGCACATGGAGGACGATGCGCATGAGCATGCACAGCCCCGCGGAAACGCTGAGTGAAAAGGAAGCAATCGCGGAGGCGGAAGCGGCGCTCGCCGGCATCAGGACGATGCGCGAGGAGATCGGCCGCGTCATCTTCGGTCAGGAAGAAGTTGTCGAGAACGCGATCGTGGCGATCATGTCCGGCGGCCATGCACTGCTGGTCGGCGTTCCGGGTCTTGCCAAGACGAAGCTGGTGGAGACGCTGGGCACCGTACTCGGGATCTCCGCCGGGCGTATCCAGTTCACCCCGGACCTGATGCCTTCGGACATTCTCGGTTCCGAGGTTCTCGAACAGTCCGAGGACGGGAAGCGGTCCTTCCGCTTCGTGAAGGGACCGATCTTCACCCAGCTTCTGATGGCCGACGAAATCAACCGCGCGAGCCCGCGCACCCAGTCGGCGCTGCTTCAGGCGATGCAGGAATACCACGTCACCTTCGGCGGTCTGCGCCACGATCTGCCCCAGCCCTTCCATGTCCTCGCGACGCAGAATCCACTCGAGCAGGAAGGCACCTACCCCCTTCCCGAGGCGCAACTCGACCGGTTCCTGTTGCAGATCGACGTCGACTATCCCGACATCGAAGCCGAGCGGCGCATTTTGCTGGAGACGACCGGCACGCGCAACGAGACGGCGAGCCCGGTCTTCACCGGCGAGAAACTCGTCGGCTTGCAGAACCTCGTCCGGCGGATGCCGGTCCCCGAAAGCGTCGTCAACGCCATTCTTGATCTCGTCCGCTCGGCGCGGCCGGGAACCGGGCACGCTTCCACCGACGCCCACGTGGCGTGGGGGCCGGGCCCGCGCGCGAGCCAGGCGCTGATGCTGTGCTGCCGCGCCCGGGCGCTCTATCAGGGCCGGTTTGCCCCGTCGATCGATGACGTTAAGGCGTTGGCCACCCCGGTACTGCAGCACCGTATGGCATTGACCTTCGCCGCGCGCGCCGAAGGTGTAGGCATCCGGCAGGTGATCGCGGATCTGGTCAACGCGATGGATCGGGACTGAGCGATGCCCGCGATCGGCGCCCGCCATGAACCAGCCAGCACGGTTGACGCGCTTGCTCGCGCCCGTCTTCGTGCCGCGCTCGTGCCGGACCTGCTGATCGAGGCCCGCCGGATCGTCACCACCGTGGTTGCCGGCTGGCATGGCCGCCGCAAACGCGGCGTCGGCGAGACATTCTGGCAGTTCCGTCCCTATGTCGCCGGCGAAACGCTTGCCCGGATCGACTGGCGGCGTTCCGCCCGTGACGACCACACCTATGTACGCGACATGGAGTGGGAGGCCGCGCACACGGTCTGGCTCTGGGCCGATCTCACACCGTCGATGCTGTTCAAGTCCACCCATGCGCCGGTCTCGAAGGAAGCGCGGGCACTCGTGCTGACGCTCGCCCTGGCGGAATTGCTTTCGCGTAGCGGTGAACGGGTCGGGTATCCCGGCTTAATGAAGCCGGTTGTCAGCCGCAACGGCGCGGAACGACTTGCCATGTTGCTCGCGAGTTCCCAGGCGGCGCAGCTGCCCTCCTTGCCCGAACTCGATTCGGTGCAGCGCCACAGCGACGTGGTACTGGTCAGCGACTTTCTTGATCCGCCGGAACAGACAATCGCCTTTCTCGACACCATCGCCCGGCGCGGAGCACGAATTCATCTTCTCGAGGTCGCCGACCCAGCCGAAGAGGTCTTTCCCTATGCCGGGCGCACCGAGTTCGAGGACCCGGAGAACGGGCTCCGGCTGACAGCCGGCCGCGCCGAGAACTGGGCAGACGCCTACAAGACGATTTACCAGGGCCGCCGCGAGGCGCTTCGCGACCATTGCCGCCATCTCGACTGGAGCTACGCGGTGAACCGCACCGACCGGCTGGCTTCCGAGGCGCTGGTCGCCCTGCACGGACGCCTCACCGGGCGTCCGGCCGCGGTGCCCGGTTATCGTTCCATGGGAGCCGCCTGATGTTCGGCCTTCCGGTCACATTCGCGGCGCCGGCCCTGTTGTTCGGCCTGCTGTCGCTGCCCGTGATCTGGTGGCTTCTCCGGCTGACCCCGCCGAAACCGCGCACCGAACTGTTTCCGCCGCTGCGGCTGCTTGCGCAGGTCATGAAGCACGAGGAAACGCCCGCCCGCAGTCCGTGGTGGCTGACCGCCCTGCGTCTCGCAATGGCGACCCTCGTCATTCTCGCGCTTGCCCGGCCGGTGCTCAATCCCGCAGCCGATGTCGCCGTGGGCGGCGGCCCCCTCGCTCTGATGATCGACAATGGCTGGTCGACCGGCCGCGATTGGGACGTGCGCATGGCGCAGGCACGGCAGCTGATTGAGGAAGCCGGAGAAGCTGGTCGCCCCGTCGCGGTCGCTTTTACCGTCGCGCCAGAAAATGCAAGTGTCACGCTTGCGAAGGCACCGGACCTGCTGCCCGCGATTGCCGCAGCCTTGCCGCTCGCCGCCAAACCGGACCGTCAAGCCGCCCTCGCGCGCCTGCAGGAAGCGCTCAATGGAACGGCTGGCGCGACGCTCGCCTGGCTGAGCGACGGACTGGAGAGCGAAGCGCACGCAGACACTGTCTCCGCCCTGAACGCCCTGTCCGTGGATGAGGTCATTCTCTTCGACGACGGTGTCGCCGATATCCGCGCCATCCGCAGAATAGACAACACCCCCGTCAGCTTCGAGGTGGACATTGTCGCTCCGACGGACACCCGGGACGATCCTGTCACCGTGTCGGCCTATGACGAGCGCGGACGCTTGCTTGCAGATGCGGCGGCCGAGAGTGCACCGGATGCGGGGGAAGCGATCGCGCGGTTCGATGTTCCATTCGAACTGCGCAACGACTTCGCGATCCTCCGTGTCGCCAGCCAGCCGCATGCCGGCGCGGTCTGGATGGTCGATGAGAACACGCGGCGCAGACGTATCGGCCTCATCACCGGACAGGCGGGCGATCTGGATCAGCCGCTGCTGTCGCCCCTCTACTATATCCAGCGCGCCCTGCAGCCCTACGCGGACCTGATCGAAGGTCGCACCGGCGACCTGTCGGTCGACATCCCGGCGCTGATCGCCAGGGGGCCCGCGATGATTGCGATGGCCGATATCGGCGTCCTGCCCGAGGCAGCCTCGCGGGCGCTTGTCGAATGGGTGGAGGAAGGTGGCACCCTCGTCCGCTTCGCCGGCCCGCGCATGGCGGCGACTGCGACGAGCGATCCCCTTCTGCCGGTCGAACTTCGTCTCGGCGAGCGGACCTTGGGGGGCTCGCTCTCATGGACCGAGCCTCAGCCGGTCGCGCCGTTCCCCGACACCGGTCCGTTCGGCGGTCTGGAGGCGCCGCGCGAGGTTTCAGTCAGCCGTCAGGTGCTCGCCCAGCCCGATCTCGAACTTGTCTCCAGGACCTGGGCGAACCTTGCCGACGGCACCCCGCTCGTGACCGGCGCGTCGCGCGGTGAAGGCACGGTCGTCTTGTTCCACGTCACCGCCGAGGCGACCTGGTCGAACCTGCCGATCTCGGGCAGCTTCGTCGAAATGCTCCGGCGCATCGCCAGCCTGTCCCGCAACTCCGGCGCGGTGCAGCCGGGCAACGGCAATGCGCAGGCCGAAGCGCTCCCTCCCTACCGGATTCTGGCGGCCGACGGCGAACTGGGGGCGCCACCGAGCCATGTCCGCCCGCTTGACGGGGCCGCCTCTCGGGAGCCCGCCAACTTCGTGCATCCGGCAGGGCTTTACGGAACGCCCGACGGGTTCGTGGCGCGCAACGTGCTGACCGCAAGCGACACGCTGGTCGGCCTGGATCCCGCGCAGTTGACGGCCTCCACCACCGTGTGGCCCTACGACCACGGCGCGGAGAGCGATCTGCGCGGCCCGCTGTTCCTGATCGCGCTGCTTTTGCTGGCCCTCGATACGCTTGCGGTTCTCTGGATGAACGGTCGTTTCGGATGGCTCCGGCCAGGCCGCACGGCAGGCGCGTTCGCGGCGATTTTGCTCGTCGCGGCGGGGGGCGCCTTTCTGCCTGACCGCGTCCAGGCCCAGGAAACCGGGGTACGTACGAGCGATGTGCGCCCCGGGGATGACAGGATAATAGAACTGCTCGAAACGACGCGGATCGCCTATGTCACCACTGGCAACAGCCAGACCGATGAAATCAGCGCGTCGGGCCTTTCCGGCCTTTCGCGGTTCCTGCAGAGCCGGACGGCACTGGAACCGGCCGAGCCGGTCGGGCTTGATCTGGAAACGGATGAACTCGCCTTTTACACGCTGATCTATTTCCCGATCGACGTGTCGACGCAGATGCCCACCGAAGCCGCTATCTCCCGGCTTGATGCCTTCATGCAGGGCGGCGGCACTGTCCTGTTCGACACACGCGACCAGCTCACCGCATCATTCGGCGGAACCGGCGGATCGCCGGAAAATCAACGGCTGCGCGATATTCTCAAAGGTCTGAACATCCCCCCGCTGGAACCGGTGCCCGCCGACCATGTCCTGACCAAGGCGTTCTACATTCTCGACCGGTTCCCCGGACGCTACGACGGGTCGCCTCTGTGGGTCGAGGCGCTGACGGGCGAAGACGATCCGGCTGGCCGCCCCGTGCGCTCGGGCGACGGCGTGACGCCGATCCTGATCACGGGAAACGATTTCGCCGCTGCCTGGGCGCTCGACGCAAGTGGAAGGCCGATGTTCCCGACGGTTTCGTCGGATCCGCTCCAGAGAATTTACGCCTTCCGTGCCGGCGTGAACATCATGATGTACATGCTCACCGGCAATTACAAATCCGATCAGGTTCACGTGCCCGCCCTTCTGGAAAGATTGGGGCAGTAGCAGATGGTTAGCCTTTCCATCGATTTCGACCCTCTCGTTTCTTGGCTGGCGCTGGCCCTCGCCTGCGCGCCGGTGGCGGCCTTCGTTCTCTACGCTTTGTACGCCCGCACGAGGGGATCGGCGGTCCGTGCTGGCGCTGCCGTGGCGCTGGCGCTGGCCATTGCCAACCCGGTCGTAAACGAGGAGGAACGCGCGCCGCTGAAGACGATCGTCCCGCTGATCGTCGACAAGAGCCAGAGCCAGCGGCTTGGCGAAAGGACGGAAACGGCGCAAAGCGCCGTCGAAATATTGCGAGACCGGCTGGCGCGTTTCCCCCAGTTCGAGGTCCGTGAAGTCGAGGCTGGCGCGTCCGTCAACGGTGGGTCTCAAACCGAAACCCGGCTCTTCGAGGCACTGGGTACGGCGATCCGCGATGTGCCGCCGTCACGTCTCGGTGGCGCGATCATGATCACGGACGGGCAGATTCACGATGTCCCCGCAGGAGAATCGGCGCTTCCGCCCAACATCCCGCTTCATGCCCTGATCACCGGCCGCGAAAATGAGTTCGACCGCAAGGTCGAATTCGTGCGGGCGCCCCGGTTTTCCATCGCCGGGCAGCCTGCCTCGCTTGCCTATCAGGTGACCGACTCCGACGGCGATGCCGCTGCCCGGCCGGTGTCCGTCCAGATTTTCCTGAACGGCGACCTCGTCAGGACAGACGCAACCGTAACGGGGGCGGAAACCCCGCTGGAGTTACAGCTCGACCGCGCCGGAACCAACATCATCGAGTTAGCCGTGGGCGAACGTCCGGGCGAACTGACCACCGCCAACAATCGGGCGGTCGCTCAGATGGAGGGAATTCGCGAGAACCTGCGCGTGCTCCTCGTGTCCGGCGAGCCGCATTCGGGCGAGCGAACCTGGCGCAACCTGCTGAAATCCGACGCGTCGGTCGATCTGGTTCACTTTACGATTCTTCGTCCGCCGGAGAAACAGGACGGTACGCCGATCAACGAATTGTCGCTGATCGCCTTTCCGACCCGCGAATTGTTCGTCGAGAAGATCGAGGATTTCGACCTCATCATCTTCGACCGCTACCAGTACCGCAATGTCCTGCCGACGCTTTATTACGACTATATCGCCCAGTATGTGCGCGGGGGCGGCGCCCTCCTTGTGGCGGCGGGACCGGAATATGCGGGCGAGAATTCGATAGCGCGCACGCCGCTGATAACGGCGCTTCCCGCAACGCCGACCGGCGGCGTGATCGAACAGGGCTACTATCCCCGCATTTCGCAGGAAGGCCAGCGCCACCCCGTCACTCGCGACCTTGAGGGCGGGCAGGCCGAGCCTCCCGCATGGGGCCGTTGGTTCCGCGCGATCAACGTCGAAAAGCCGGACGGGATTGTTGCCATGTACGGGCCTGCCGACGAGCCGCTGCTCGTGCTCAACCGCTTCGGCGAAGGGCGCGTCGGCATGCTTCTCTCGGACCATGGCTGGCTATGGGCGCGCGGCTTCGAGGGCGGTGGTCCCCATGTCGGTCTCTATCGGCGCATCGCCCACTGGCTGATGAAGGAGCCGGAACTCGAAGAGGAGGCGCTGACTGCGGTTGCCGACGGCCAAACTCTGACCATCCGCCGCCAGACCATGGAGGAGGACGTCTCGGCAGTTTTGCTCAGATCGCCTTCGGGAGTTGAGACCGAGATCACTCTGGAAGACAATGGCAACGGCATTTTCCAGGCCCGGATCGAAGCCGATGAAGTCGGCCTTTACGAAATCGTTCATGGCGAGTTTTCGACGCTCGCCCACGCCGGGCCGGTCGACGCCCCTGAATTCCGCTCGATGATCTCCGACACACGGATCATTGCGCCGGCCGCCGAGGCCGGCGGTGGCAGCGTGCGCCGTCTTCTCGACAGTTCCGGCGACCTCACGGTCCCCGGCATTTTGCCCGTCCGCGCCAACACAGGCGCATCCGGGCGCGATTGGCTGGGTTTTCGCACCACCGGCGAGACAGAGCTCCTCGGCGTTACCCGCTATTCCCTGTTTTCGGGCTTCCTCGGCCTCGCCCTGCTGCTGCTCGCCCTCGGCGGCACCTGGTACCGCGAGGGGCGGTAGGGAAGCCAACCAAAAGGCAGACCTTGACGGTCGAAATCTCTGACGAGACCGCAGTTAAAATCGAGCGGCGTTCGGAAAAGTCTCAAAATTCAGGCTGCTCGCAACGTCATCTGAACGCAGCCTGCCATCCCATCGCCCCTCACCCGCTCCACCGCACCCTGCCGCACACCTTCTCCTCTACACCGGCATCGACTGCGCAGATCAGCAGCCGCGCCGGATCGACCGGGCCGGGCATCGCCACCCTGTCCCGCTCCACCGGCTCGAACCCGAACGGCTGATAATAGGGGCGGTCGCCGACGAGCAGGATGTAGGGCGCGCCGGCCTCGCGCGCGGCATCGACGGCGGTGTTCAGCAGGGCCTTGCCGATCCCCTTGCCCTTCAGCCGCTGCTGAACTGCGAGCGGCCCCAGCAGCAGGCCGCGACAGCCGCTCCCCGACGTCTCGATCCACGTCATCCGCACCGAGCCCAGCAATTCGGCGCTGTCGTTTCCCCCAACGGCGAGAAACGACAGCGCCGGGTCGTGCGGCCCTTCCTCACGGACACGGAAAGCTGCACGCGAGAAACGGCCCGGGCCAAACACGTCGGCATGCAATTCTTCGATCGGGAGGCAGAACGCACCGGTTTCGGGGCGTATGGAAAAGGCGGTCATGGCGCACACGCAATTTGATGGAAAAGACAACAACGGATCCGGTGAGGAGGTCACCGCCAAGGTCATCGTCGCAGAAGGGTGGTCGCGCCAGTATCCATGCAAAGCCCCATAACACCGATATCACGCACGGTCTATGGCATCGGCGCGCCCGCCCACGCGTGAGTGACGCACTGTTCATCGCGCTTGCCTGTCCGCCTCGTCACGCATCCCTATATGGTATTGAAGAGATTACGGAGAACCGGAATGGGCATGCTGATGGACGGTGTCTGGCGCGACCGTTGGTACGATACGGATTCCACGGGCGGACGCTTCGTGCGGCAAGACACCTCGTTTCGCAACTGGATCACCGCGGACGGATCGCCAGGGCCATCCGGCCAAGGGGGGTTCGAGGCCGAGGCCGGCCGCTACCATCTTTACGTTTCCCTCGCCTGCCCCTGGGCGCATCGCACGCTGATCTTCCGCAAGCTGAAGAAGCTCGAGGACTTGATTTCGGTTTCCGTCGTCGATCATTTCATGGGCGCGGACGGCTGGACGTTCGACACCTCCGACGGCGGCACCGGGGACCGACTCTTCGGGTCGGCCTATCTTCGCGAAATCTACCTACGCGCCGATCCGCACTATACGGGCCGGGTCACGGTGCCGGTTCTGTGGGACCGGAAGCGCGGAACGATCGTTTCCAACGAATCGGCGGAGATCATCCGCATGTTCAACTCGGCTTTCGACGGCATCACCGGCGACGATCACGACTTCTATCCGGAAGACCTTCGCGAGACGATCGACGAGCTGAACGCCTTCATCTATCCGAACGTCAACAACGGCGTCTATCGCGCCGGGTTTGCCACCACGCAGGATGCCTACGAGGAGGCGGCCGGGGACGTCTTCGCCGCGCTCGAGGCCCTTGAGGAACGCTTGGCGCGCCAGCCCTACCTCGCGGGCGACCGCCTGACGGAGGCGGACTGGCGGCTGTTTACCACCCTTGTCCGGTTCGACCCGGTCTATTTCAGTCACTTCAAGTGCAACCGCAAGCGTATTGCCGACTTCCCGAACCTGTCGAACTACACGCGGGCACTGTACCAGATGCCGGGGGTCTCGGACACGGTGGACCTGCATCACATCAAGATGCACTATTACCGCAGCCACGAGAGCATCAACCCGACGCGGATCGTTCCTATCGGGCCGGACGTCGACTACACCGCGCCCCACGACCGGGACCGGCAATTCACCAATACGGATCGGGCGGCGCCAGACCGAGAGACTCGTCAATCCGGTTTCGCGACGATCGGGTGATCTCCGGCGGCAGGCCGTCGACAGGAAAGAACTCCGCCTCGATAATCTCTAGGTCCCGCTGCTTCGGAGCGGTCTGCGTGACCTGATCGCACCGGAACACCACGACGTGGTCGCGCCGCGTGACCCTGTCGTTCAGGTGAACCGACACCAGCCTTGGCGGTGCGGCGAGGATCACATTCGCCTCTTCGTGCAGTTCCTTTGCAAGCGTCTCCGTCACTGTGTGGCCGGTCTCGACGCCGCCGCCGGGAAGGTGCCAGCCCGGCACGTAGGTATGGCGCACCAGCAGCACCCTGCCCTCGTCATCAAAGGCTAGCGCCCGCACGCCCAGGGTCATCGGCCGGCTCATCAGGAACCAGAAGTGTAAAAGGCGGATTTTGAAGTCGGGGCGGTCGGGCAAGGAGGAACCTTTCGACGTTTGTTCTCTTTCCAGAGGTTGTAATATCCACGCCCTTCCTTACGAAAGTGCCATGGCGTTTCTGCTGGCTCACATTTCCGACATCCATCTCGGACCGCTGCCGGACGTGCGTTTCGTCGATCTCATGTCGAAGCGCATCACCGGCTACATAAACTGGAAGCGCAACCGCGCTTCCCACATGATCAGCTCGACGCTCGGCGAACTGGTCGACGCGATGCAGGCGCAAAAGCCCGACCATATCGCGGTCACCGGAGATCTCACCAATCTCGCGCTCGATGAAGAGATCGCGGGTGCCGCGCTCTGGCTCAAGAGCCTCGGACCGGCGGAAAACGTCAGTACGATACCCGGCAATCACGATGCCTATGTGCGTGGTTCGCTGGCGAAATCGGTTGCCGCGTGGTCTGCGAACATGGCGGGCGACCGCGATGGAATTGTCCGCACGCGAAGCGGCTTTCCCTACATCCGGCGGCGCGGCAACGTCGCGCTCATCGGTGTCAACAGCGCGGTCGCGACGGCGCCGTTCATGGCGTCCGGCATCTTCGGCAGCCGCCATGCTCGGGGCTTGCGGCAGGCGCTGGAGAAAACCGGAAAAGAAGGCCTGTTTCGCGTGATTCTGATCCATCATCCGCCCGTTCGCCGCGCCGCGACCCCGCAAAAGCGGCTCTATGGCATCGGCCTCTTCCAGAAGGTTGTGAGGGAATACGGGGCCGAACTGGTACTTCACGGGCACACACATTTGCCGCAGCGCCATGCCATAGGCGGCATCGACGGAGCCGAGGTACCGGTGATCGGCGTGCCCGCGGCCGGGCAGTCGCCGGGCGGGAAGAAACCCGCCGCGGCGTTCAATCTTTTCCGGATCGGCGGCGCCGCCGGGCAGTGGACTTGCGATCTCGAAGAGCACTCGCTCACGGGAATGACGGGAGAAACGGCGATAACCGATCGCCGAAAACTGTCGGGCTAAAACAGATAGTCCCGGAACAGCCAGATCAGCGTGCCTCCCCCGGCAACAGCCCCGACGGCGATCCATCCCAGTCCGCCCAGCAATGAGCGCACAACAGAGCGTCGCGGGCGTGCGGGAGCGCGTTCGGCATCCGCCGCGCTCATCCGGATCAGGCCCGTCGACGAGGACTGCGTCACCCGGGTCCGGCTGAGTTCGCCGCCGGCGTCCGCTGTGCCCCGGGACGGAGCTCCGGCGGCGGGTTCCGCCGGCCCATCCCTTTCCGTTTTCCCGGGGAGGGAATTGTCGTCTATCCGCCCGCTCACTATCTCTCTCACGGAGACCGTTTCGCCTGCGAATGCCAGTTCCCGCTCGTGAATCCGTGAGGCGATATAGCCGGTCACCTTCTCCGCGGTCGCGCCCTTGTCGGTGGACTCGGAGAGCACGATGCGGCCCATCCGCGTATCGCGGATGAACCGGTATGTGCGTCGGTCCGGCCCCATCGCCACATGCGCGGTCGCGTCGATCCAGAATCGCGGCTGCAGCCCGCTGGAGATCGCAAAATCGAACCGGTCGTCCTCAACCGGCACTTCATCGATCACCGGCGCCAGTTCCTGTGCCAGCAATTCGAGACGCGTGCGGTCGGCCTCGCGCATCTCCACGACCACGTCCGACCGGTCGGCGGCGGCGATCTTCACCTGCCGCACCGCATCGACCAGCTTGCTGGCCGGGCGTTCGAAATTCCTGTCCTGTTCGAATGCCACCGTATGCTCTCCTTGACGGGACATGTTCATGTTTTGTTAACAAGTCCGGGCCGGGTTAGCCACTCTTTTTCGGACCGGAGGGGTGCTCTCCACACGTCCGGTGGCGGCCCTATGCGCCCGCCTCGCCGATCGAGCGGCGGAAAGCGGCGACGACCTCGCCGGGCGCTTCCTCCAGCAGCATGTGCCCCGAGCCGACGATTTGGCGGACCCCGAAACGCTTCGGCAGCCCTTGTGACTGACGGACCGGAAGGATCGGATCGTCGGCGCCCCAGACCACATTGACGGGACAGTCGATGGCTTCCAGTCCGGCTAGGTCGAGCACACCCTGTCCGCCGCCGCCGAAAAGCAACTTCGCCAGCTCCGCCAGGGTCTCCCCGAGGTTCGGGTCCGCACGCTGCTTCACCAGCGCACCGATGACCTGATCGGAAATGGCCGCGTCCTGTGCCGTCATCCTGCTAAGGGCACTGCGTACCTCCCCGGCGGATCGCGCTGCGGCGAAATCGAGCAGGACGTCCGTCGCCGCCTCCGGCCCGAAGCCGCCGGGTGCGAGCAGTGTCAGCGAGCGGACGCGCCCGGGAGACCGGCTTGCGATCAGACAGGCGACCGCTCCGCCCATCGAAAACCCGCCAAGGTGAAAATCATCGACCCCCATGCCGTCCAGCGCCCGCAGAATCGCTTCGGCTGCGGCCTTCGGATGGCGGGAGCCTGCGGCGTGCACGGACTTCCCGTGCCCCGGCAGATCGAACGCGATGGTGCGCCCGAGCGGCGTCAGCAGCGGGGCGATCCGGTCGAAATCACGGGACGACCCGCCGAATCCGTGCAGCAGCACGATCGGCGGACCCTGCCCGGTCCCCGCGCTTTGATGCGCGAGCGTTTCGCCGGAGTTCATGTCAGGCGGACCGCCCGGCGAAATCCGGCTCAACCCGCCAGGCTGCGGTTGACCGCGGAGACGATCGCGCTGAGCGATGCGGCGACGATGTTCTTGTTGATCGCCGCGCCGAAAACATGCTCGCCGTCGACATCGATCTCCATGTAGCAGATCGCCGCCGCGTCGGAGCCGCGCTGCAGCGAATGTTCCGAATAGTCGACGACCGAGATACGCTTGCCCAGATATCGGGAAAGCGCCGCCAGGAAACCGTCGATCGGGCCGGTCCCGCGCCCCTCGATCGTGACCTGCTCGTTGCCATCCACCAGTTGAGCCTCGACGACCCTGCTGTCGGCGCTCCCCTCGACCGCGCTGCTCCTGTGGCTGACGAAGCGCAGCCTGCGCGAAGGCGGATCAACATAGGTCGAGACGAATTCCTTGTAGATCCGCTCCGACGACAACTCCCGGCCCTCGGTATCGGTGATACTCTGGATCACGTTGCGGAATTCCACCTGCAGGTTTCGCGGCAGGTGCAGCCCGTGATCGGCCTCCAGGATGTAGGCGATGCCACCCTTGCCCGACTGCGAATTGATCCGGATGATCGCCTCGTAGCTGCGCCCGACATCTTCCGGGTCGATCGGCAGATAAGGCACCTCCCACAACGGGGTCGCCTTTTCCTTGACCAGCTTCATGCCCTTGTTGATCGCGTCCTGGTGCGAACCGGAAAACGCCGTGTAGACCAGTTCGCCGACATAGGGGTGGCGCTCGGGGATCGCGAGCTGGTTGCAATGCTCGTAGACGTCGCGCAGGCGGTTGATGTCGTGAATGTCCAGCTGCGGATCCAGCCCCTGGGTGAACATGTTCAGCGCCAACGTGACGATATCGACATTGCCGGTGCGCTCGCCATTGCCGAACAGCGTCCCTTCCACCCGGTCGCCGCCGGCCATCAGGGCGAGCTCGGTCGCCGCGACGCCGGTCCCCCGGTCGTTGTGCGGATGCAGCGAGATCAGCAGGTTCTCGCGATTGTCGAGGTTCCGGCACATCCACTCGATCTGGTCGGCGTAAACGTTCGGCGTACTCATCTCGACGGTCGCCGGCAGATTGACGATCAGCTTGTTGTCCGGCGTCGGCCGCACGATCTCGATCACCGCGTTGCAGATTTCCAGCGCCACCTCGAGCTCCGTTCCGGTGAAGCTTTCCGGCGAATATTCGAAGCGGTAATCGCCCCCGGCTTTGGCCGCCATGTCGGTGATCATCTTGGCCGCATCGGTCGCGATCTGCTTGATACCCGCGACATCCTTGCGGAAAACGACGCGCCGCTGCAATTCGCTGGTCGAATTGTAGAAATGCACAATCGGCCTGTGCGCACCTTCGAGGGACTCGAACGTACGGGTGATGAGTTCCGGGCGGCATTGCACCAGCACCTGCAGCGCCACGTCGTCGCCGACCTCGCCCTCCTCGATGCACCATCGGGCGAAATCGAAATCGGTCTGCGAGGCCGAGGGAAACCCGATCTCGATTTCCTTGAAGCCCATCTCCAGCAGCAGGCGGAACATCCGGGTCTTGCGCTCGTGGCCCATCGGGTCGATCAGAGCCTGGTTGCCGTCGCGCAGATCGACCGAGCACCAGACAGGCGCTGTCTCGATGGTTTTCGACGGCCAGGTGCGGTCAGGCAGGTCGACGGGCGGATAGGGCCGGTATTTCAGCGGTGCTTCCGGCATGGCGCCGGAGACGGCCGGTTTCGGGTGAACAGTCATGGCGGTTGTCTTTCTTCTCGTCTCCCGCAACGTTGCGCGTTATGAGCGCAAACCGCGCGGAACCTCATCGGTCATTCAATTGGGATTGTAAAGGTTACCGGAGGAGCTTGGCCGGACAGCCGAACGGCCGCCGGGCGCTCCTCAAAGGGCCCGGCAGCCGCCGATAAGAAGGAGCGGAAGAAGCGCGTGCGCGTCCGGACCTGCCTGCAAGGCCGGTGCGGAACGGAAAATATCGCGCGAAACCATCATGCATCGAGAGATACAGGGAGGGTAAGGCAACGGTCAAGTGGGCGGGTAGAGCGAGCCGGCCGATCCGGGTTCCTGGGTCAGAGCATTTGAGTACCGCTGACAGTTCGGGCATTCTTGCGGGTGTCGTGAGCGAAGGGGTAGCGATGGCCGACTTCTCGGAATTTGCCAGGAACGAACGGAGCGGATGGGCAGATGGCGAAATCGCCGATGCCTACAACGCCCGCTTCGGCGCATTGGCGGACGAGGCCGCAGGCGAACTCCTGGATATGACGGATGTCGGTCACGGAACCGCGGTATTGGATCTGTGCTGCGGCGGCGGAGGTTTGTCGGCCGCGGCGCTCATTCGTGGAGCGCAGGTAACCGGCATCGATTTTTCACCACACATGATTGCGGAGGCACGCCTGCGCGCACCGGAGGCTCGGTTGTTGGAGGGTGACGCGCAATCGCTTCCGATCGATGCACACGCCTTTGACGTCGTACTCAGCAATTTCGGCATTCAGCACACCCCCGACCACGACAAGGCCTACGCCGAGGTGTTTCGAGTGCTCCGCCCCGGCGGATCATTTGCGATGACGTGCTGGGATGCGCGAACTCCGGAAGGAGCCTTTGGACTGATGATGCAGATCGTAAGGAAGAACGCGGATTTTTCGCAGCCACCGCCGTCTCAGCCGGGATTATTCCATTTTGCAGACCGGGGCACCGCAGAGCAATCGTTGGCGAAGCACGGTCTCCGGCTGCAGGACCATCGTATTTTGCAACTCCGATGGCGTCTCCGTGCCCCGGAAGAGTTCTTTGAAAATTTCGCCTTGGGAACGGTCGGCGTGCGGATGCTCATTGCCAGCCAGCCGGAGGAGGCAAAAGAACGGATTTCAAGAGCGGCGGTGCGAGAGGTTGAAACTCGTTTCGCCACAGGCGATGGCTTCGAAGTCCCTGTCCCCGCAGCCGCGATCGTTGCGCGAAAATCATAGTGGCGCGCGCCTTCCGCAAGGCGGGTGAAGGATTCCGGGACGTTGATAAGTTTTTTGCCCGGTTCTCTCTAACCCGTTGGCCTGCCTGGCTATTATATTTTTCCGCAAAAAACTTATCAACACCTCCCGGGCGTGGCGTATCCTTGGTGCTGTCTCTCGCAGGAAGCCTGGGTGCACACCGGCACAAAGGGAGAGGCCGGCGCCTGACGGGGCGGGGAGAGGTCCCTGCCTGGGTGATGAGCCCCCACGTCGGGCCGGAAGAAGGTTTGCGGTGTTGGAGCGACCCCGTAAAGCGGCTTGCCGCTGACGACAGTGACGCCGGCGTACCGCCGGTGACATGGGAAGCTCCTCAATCCCCGCCCGGCCAAGAGGTTCCGTCGCTTGCGGACCGAAGGTTTAACCGCCGGGGCAGTCGGGACGAGCGATCTCCCAGCGCCAATGCAGGCCCGAACCGGAAGAACGCCGAAGGGGCGGTCGGAAGATCGCATTACTACAATAGACGAAGCGATCCCCCGACCGCCCGTCTTCCTGATCTTTGACACAACCCGGCTTCAAGGACGAAGCGCGGTGACGGAGATGCGTGCCCGATGTTGAAGACCTCCCCCGCAGCCAACTCCAAACTCGTCATCCTCGGGCTTGACCCGAGGATCCACGGCTCAATGGCGCCGTTTATCCATGGATCCTCGGGTCAAGCCCGAGGATGACGAGGGGAGTACAGGGCACAGTACCCTTCGTCGCTCCCACGGCGTGGGGGAGAGGTGTCCCCTCGGGTTCTTGCCTTCGGCAAGCCCAAGAACAGGCTGTGGGACGGAGAGGGGGCCGTGGCGGGGCACAAACACCCGGCAAGTCTCCGCCCCCTCACCCGACCTTCAGCGCCTCGTCCTTGGTCTTGTGATCCGGCTCGACATGGATGACGACGCGTGCGCCTGGGATTTCGTCGCGCAGCCCGTCCTCGATGCGGTCGCAGATGGCGTGCGACTCCTCGACGGTCATCGCGCCGTCGACGACGAGGTGGAACTCGATGAAGGTCGCCGGCCCGGCCGTCCGGGTGCGAATGTCGTGCACCTCGATGGCGCCGCCGGCATTCGCCAGGATCGCGGCGCGCATCCGCGCCTCCTCCTCGCCGGTCGCGGCGCGGTCCATCAGTCCGCCGATAGAATCCGAGATCACCCGCCAGCCTTCGCGGACGATGTTGACGGCGACCACTATCGCCAGCACCGGATCGAGCCACAACCAGCCGGTGAGAAGCGCCAGCACCAGGCCGGCGAGCACGCCCGCGGACGTCACCACGTCGGCCATGATGTGCCTTCCGTCGGCGGCGAGCGCCGGGGAGCGAAGGGCACGCCCCGCCCGGATCAGAACCATTGCCAGCACCCCATTGACGATCGCCGCCACGAGGTTGAGGCCGAGACCGAGGCCCGGCTCGGAAATCGCGATATTGCCGGTGACGAGCGCTACCGTCGCCTCGCGCAGAATCAACAGCGCGGCGATGACGATCATTACGCCCTCGACCACGGCCGACATGTACTCCGCCTTGTGGTGGCCGAAGGGATGGCCGCGATCGGCCGGCTTGTGGGCATAGCGGACGGCGATGAAGGCCGCCGTCGCCGCAACCACGTTGACGATCGATTCCAGCGCGTCGGAGAAAAGCGCCACCGAGCCCGTCAGCCGCCAGGCGGCGAATTTCATCGCCAGAACGGCGACCGCCACGCCGATCGAGGCGATGGCGAGGCGCTGGACCAGTGCAGCGCGCTTGCGCTCCGGCATCAGGCGGCCGCGTCCCGGTCCTGGCGCGCTCTGCCTGCAGTCAGGTGCGCGACCACGTTCTCGATCATCCGCATTCCGGCGTTCTGCCCGAGCGTCATGATCGATTCGGGGTGGAACTGGACGGCCGCCACCGGCTCGCTGCGATGCTCGATCCCCATAACGACGCCGTCCTCGGTCTCCGCAGTGACGATGAAATCGTCCGGAAGCCGCGACGGATCGGCGAAAATCGAATGATACCGCCCGACCGTGACGCTGCTCGGCAGACCGGAAAACACCTTGCCGGGATGGTTGATGCGGATACGCGACGGTTTGCCGTGCATCGGCAATCCAAGCTGGCGCAGATTGCCGCCATAGGCTTCCGTCAGCGCCTGCAAGCCGAGACAGACCCCGAACATCGGAAGATTGCGCTCGCGCGCCTTGCGCACCGTCTCCTTGCAGTCGAAATCCGACGGGTTGCCCGGGCCGGGCGAAAGAACCACCAGATCGGGCTGATAGTCGTCCAGAACCGATTCGGGTACCGGCGTTCGGATCGTGCGCACCTCGGCGCCGGTCTGCCGGAAATAGTTGGCGAGGGTGTGGACGAAACTGTCCTCGTGGTCGACCAGCAGGATCTTCACTCCCGTCCCGACCTTCGCCGTTTCGCGGCCTTGGGCACCCTCGTTGCGCTTCCCGGCATCGCGAATGGCCGCCAGCATCGCCGACGCCTTGAGTTCGGTCTCGGCTTCCTCGTCTTCGGGAATGGAGTCGAACAGCAGCGTCGCCCCGGCGCGAACGGAGGCTATTCCGTTTCGGATATGGATCGTTCGCAGCGTCAGCCCGGTGTTCATGTCTCCGTCGAACTTCACCATGCCGATCGCGCCGCCGTACCAGGCGCGCGGGCTTCTTTCGTTGTTCTCGATGAACCGCATCGCCCACAGCTTCGGCGCGCCGGTCACGGTGACTGCCCATGCATGGCTGAGAAACCCGTCGAAGGCGTCCATGCCATCGCGCAGCCGCCCCTCGACATGATCGACCGTGTGGATGAGGCGCGAATACATCTCGATCTGCCGCCGGCCGATGACCCGGACGGTGCCGGGCTCGCAGACGCGGCTTTTGTCGTTGCGGTCGACATCGGAGCACATCGTCAGCTCGGATTCGTCCTTCTTCGAGTTGAGGAGCTTGAGGATCTGTTCGGAGTCCGAGATCGCGTCCTCGCCACGCTGAATGGTGCCGGAGATCGGGCATGTCTCGATCCGGAGGCCGGTCACACGCACGAACATTTCCGGCGACGCGCCGACCAGGAATTCGTTGCGGCACAGATTCATGAAAAACGAATAGGGCGCCGGATTCGTCTCCTTGAGCCGCCGCGAAATGGCGGACGGCATCGATTGGCATCGCTCGTGAAAGACCTGCCCAGGGACCACCTCGAACAGGTCGCCCCGTGCGAAGCTCTCTTTCGCCTTGGTCACCAGCTTCGCATATTCGCCGGGCTCGTGGTCGCAGCGTTGTGGCGTTGTGCCGCTGCGTTCGAAAGGCTGGGGTGCGACCGTACCGTCCAGTCCTTCCGTGGACAATTCTCCGTCGGAGAATTCGTAGCGGTCGATCCACGCCTTTGCCGCGTGATTGTCGACCACCAGTATCTCATCGGGGAAAAACAGCGCCAGGTCACGCTGGGCCGGATCGCGATCGAGCTTCTGATCGATCGGATCGAACTGGAAGGCGATGTCGTATCCGAACGCTCCGTAAAGAGCGAGATCGCTATCCTCCTCGCAATGGAAATGGTCGACAATGGCGCGGAGCGCCGAAAAGACGCTCGGCGCCCGTGTGCGATCCTCCTCCAGGATGATGCCTCCCGCATCGGCGATCCGGACTTTCAGGCGGTCCTTTCGGCTCTCGATAACGTTCACGTGGTCGGCATTGGCCAGCGCCTTCTCGATCATTTTGAGGATCGGCTCTCCGCGCTCGCTCAGCGCCTCGATCGTCAGGTCCCGCTGATGCGCCGAAATGAGAACCGGCGGATTGGCGATAGCGGTGTCCCAACGCGTATAACGGCCCGGATACTCGTAATTGGACGACAGGATCACACCCGGCTGGGTGTCGAGCAGATCAGTGTAGTCGGAAATGGCCGTGCGATAGTCGGCCTCGCGCCGAAACCGGCGCACGCTCACGCCGCCTCGGGTCGTATAAGCCAGGTCCGGTTCCACCCCGTTAGGGTCCGTCTCTTGATTGGTCGAGTTCATTTGTTCTTTCCCCGGTCGGCCCCGGACAGCAAAAAACCGCCAAGGCATTCGATTGCGCTTTGGCGGTTCGGCATTGCTGGCATGCAGACGTGGCTCGGGACCGCCTAGGAGCGGCGCCACCACCATGTTGTCTGGATGTTCATCTCTTCCGTCATCGGCTGGAAAATAGTCGGAACCGGGGTGTGGCGCAATCCGAAATCTGCCTCCGCGGCCCGAAAGCATCACCATAACTGAGCTGCGGCGGAGCTTTTTGGCCGCCCGATCGTTAGCAGCACATGAAGAACACCACCCGCACGCTCCTCTGCTTCACCACCTGCCTGGTCGCCACCGGCCTTTCGCTGACGACCCTGCAGGCTTCGCAATCCCCCATCGAGCCCGGTCAGGTCAACGATGCGACCTATGATGGCGGCCCGCTTCCGGACGGCCAGAGCCCGCTGACCGCAAAGGTCCAGATCTTGCTGGATCGCGCGGCGGTATCGCCCGGAGTCATTGACGGATACGGGGGAGAAAGTGTCGAGAAGGCCATCCGCGCGTTCGAGACGATAAACGGCCTGCCGGTCGACGGAACGATGGACGAGGAAGTCTGGTCCGCACTCCAGGCAAACACCGGCGATACAATCGTCAGCTACACGATCACGGAAGAGGACCTCACCGACATTGTCGAGCCCTTGCCTGAGGATTACGCCGAGCTGGCCGAGCTCGATTGGCTCGGCTACACGCAGGTTGATGAAAAGCTCGCCGAGCGCTTCCACATGGATGTGGAGTTTCTGCACGCGCTTAACCCCGGTGCGGATTTCGCAAGCCCCGGCGCGCAGATCTGGGTGGCCGATCCCGGGGAGGACGCGGAGGTCGATGTGGCCCGCATCGTCGCGGACAAGTCTCTGTCGCGCCTTCTCGTCTACGACAGCGCGGACAAGCTTGTGCTGAGCTATCCCGTCACCATCGGCAGCGAGCAAACGCCGTCACCAAGCGGTACGCATGAGGTGGTCGCCGTAGCGATCGAGCCGACGTACTCCTACAATCCAGACAAGAACTTCCAGCAGGGCGACAACGACGAACCGCTGACCTTGCCACCTGGCCCGAACGGACCGGTTGGACTCGTCTGGATCGATCTTTCCAAGCCGACTTACGGCCTGCACGGCACCCCGGAGCCCGCAGAGATCGGCAAGACGAGTTCGCACGGTTGCGTCCGGATGACCAATTGGGATGCGTCCGAGCTGGCGCATCTGGTGAGCAGCGGGATTGAGGTCTCCTTCGAGGACTAGCTGTGCAAATCCGCATCCTCGGAAGCATATTCGCTGTGCTCGGTCTCGTTGCGGCTGCCGATCTGCCGGACGATGTGCCTGTGCCGGAAACCGCGCCGCGGGAAAAGGCGGAACAAATGCCCGAATCCCAGCCGCCGCAGAAGAAAAAGGTAGAGCCGCAGCACAGGCCCGCGGACGAGCTCAAGGCGATCGAACCATTGGATGATGCTGATGTTGCGGCGACCGCGAACCCAGCACCGCCTCCGCCTAATGAGGCCGCTCTTGCGATCTGCGAATCCGAATTGAAGGCGCTCGGCGTGAAGTTCAAGCGGCGGGACGCGATCGATGGACCAGGCCCTTGCGGGTTGTCCGCGACCTATGCGATTTCAACGGTCGCAGAGGATGTCGAGATTAGCCCGACAACGGAGATGACCTGCGCCGCAGCTCGCGCGACCGCAGAATGGGTCAACAAGGCGGTCATTCCTTCAGTGGAGGCCTTGGGCGAAAGCGTCAGGCTGAAACGCATTCGCCACGCCTCGACCTATGTCTGCCGAACCCGTAATGGCCAGCCCGGCGCGAAGATATCCGAGCACGCGCGTGGCTCGGCAATCGATATTTCAGTATTCGAATTCGCGGGACGAGATCCCATCCCCGTCGAGCCGCGCGCCGGCAAGGGTACGATCGAGGAAGCCTTCCAGCGGGCGGTTCGCGGCAGCGCCTGTCTCTACTTCACGACCGTGCTGGGGCCGGGGTCGGACGCCTACCACGACGACCACCTGCATCTCGATCTGGCGGAACGCAATCGTGCCTACCGGCTCTGCCAGTAGCCACATCTGCGGTTTAAAACAGACCTTCGATAAAACCCTCGTCGTTGAGTCGGATCTTTTCGGATGATGGCGTTCTCGGCAGGCCCGGCATCGTCATGATCTCCCCGCAGATTGCCACAATGAACCCCGCCCCGGCGGAAAGGCGGACCTCGCGCACTGGAACGGCATGCCCGGTCGGCGCTCCGCGAAGGTTGGGATCAGTGGAGAACGAGTACTGTGTCTTCGCCATGCAGACAGGTAGATGGCCGTAGCCAGCAGCTTCCCAGGCATGCAGTTGATCGCGCACGCTCTTGTCAGCGATCGCTTCGGAACCGCGGTAGATGCGTTGCACGATGGTGTTGATCTTGTCGAAGAGTTTCATTTCGTCGGGATAGAGGGGCGAAAACTGCGCCGAACCCGACTCCGCGATCTTCACAACTTTTTCCGCCAGATCCTCGATACCCGCAGAACCGTTCGCCCAATGCTTGCAAAGCACGGCTTCCGAACCTTGGGAGGCGACGAAATCCTTCATCGCCTGGATTTCGACCTCCGTGTCAGTTGTGAAGTGGTTTATGGCCACGACAGCCGGGACGCCGAACTGTTTCACGTTCTCGATGTGACGACCGAGATTGGCACAACCCCTGTTGACCGCGTCGACATTTTCCTTGCCGAGATCCTCCTTATTGACTCCACCATTCATTTTCATGGCGCGCACAGTTGCGACGATGACAACGGCTGCCGGCTTCAGGCCGGCCTTGCGGCATTTGATATTGAAGAATTTCTCCGCTCCGAGATCCGCACCGAATCCCGCTTCGGTGACGACATAGTCGGCTATTTTCAGAGCGGTCGTCGTCGCCGCCACTGAATTGCAACCATGGGCGATATTGGCGAACGGCCCCCCGTGAACGAAGGCGGGATTGTTTTCCAGCGTCTGAACGAGGTTCGGCTGCATAGCGTCCTTGAGAAGGACGGTCATAGCACCGTCAGCCTTGATGTCACGGCAGTAGACAGGTGACTTGTCGCGGCGATACCCGACGATAATGTCGCCCAGGCGTTTCTCCAAATCCTTCAGGTCAGTCGCAAGACACAGGATGGCCATGACCTCCGAAGCCACGGTGATATCGAACCCTCCTTGGCGCGGGAAACCGTTTGCAACGCCGCCTAGCGAGCATACGATTTCACGCAGGGCCCGGTCGTTCATGTCCATCACCCGGCGCCACGCGACACGGCGAGTATCGATGCCCAGCTCATTGCCCCAATAGATGTGGTTGTCGATCATCGCCGAGAGCAGATTATGGGCGGCGGTAATCGCGTGAAAGTCACCGGTAAAATGCAGGTTCATGTCCTCCATCGGAACAACCTGCGCCATGCCGCCCCCGGCCGCGCCCCCCTTCATGCCGAAGTTCGGGCCGAGCGAGGCTTCACGGATGCAGACCGCGGCCTTCTTCCCGATGCGATTCAGCCCATCGCCGAGGCCGACCGTGGTCGTCGTTTTTCCCTCGCCCGCCGGCGTCGGATTGATTGCGGTCACAAGAACCAGTTTCCCGTTCGGGCGGCCCTGAACCGACCTTATGAAGTCTGCTGAAACCTTCGCCTTGTCGTGGCCGTAGGGCAGCAGATCCTCTGACGGGATGCCCAGCTTGGCGCCAATTTCAAGGATTGGCATCTTCGACGCCGCGCGCGCAATCTCGATATCGGATTTGTACTCGGCCATGGTGTTCCCCGTGATGTGCCGGGCTCGGCAACACACGCCTCCCTCGGACGTGCGCGCGTATAGAGCGCAGGTTCGCCTCTCTTCGGCAATCTTGATTTGGCCGTCCAATGCGCCGATTGCGACAATCGTCGCCGCGTCACCGCTCGAGCACGTCGCGTATTTCGACCAGATTCGATCGCACCCGCAGCAGATCGAAACCGATCGATTCGAGATGCGATTTGATGAGACTCGATGCACTGCCATTGGCCACGAACGGCGGCCTGACCAGAAGCGCGTCCCGGAATTGTTCGTCGACACGGTTCCAGATGGCGTTCAGGTTCCGCTGACCGACCACATCGCGGAAATCGCTGCGAGCGGCAGCGAGCACGCCGTAGTAGCCATAGAGCTGGCCGTACGTGAACCAGAAGCGGTCATCGGCGCGCCGGTCGAATCCTGAGAAATTGCTCTGTTCCATGCGGCGTTGCAGGATCTCCGAGGTCGAGCCGATGTCCGCCGTTACCCGGTCGAGGAACTGCAGCAGATTGTCGGAACGCGCGTCGAAGTCGGCCTTGCATCCCTCCAGCTCCCGGTTGAAGGCCAGCAGGCTTTCGCGGGCATCGCGCAGCCGCGCCGGCGTGGACGGCTGGAGGAATGGCGGGC
Organism: Oricola cellulosilytica; assembly: GCF_019966575.1. Taxonomy (GTDB): domain Bacteria; phylum Pseudomonadota; class Alphaproteobacteria; order Rhizobiales; family Rhizobiaceae; genus Oricola; species Oricola cellulosilytica. The sequence continues at coordinate 365,452 of NZ_JAINFK010000004.1, forward strand.
TGAACGTGAAGATCCATGCGTTCTCCCGGTAATTGGCCGCTTCGCGCGCTTCCTGCAAATTCTGGTTGATCGACGATGTGCCGCGAACGCGGCCAAGCCGATCCACCAGCTCCACCGCCGTCCGGCGCACGACCTGGTTCACCCCCAACTGAAACGCCGCCTTGTTGTCGAAGAACGGTGTGTCCTTCCATTCGATGAAAAACAGGAACCCGGCCTTGGAAAGAGGGTTGGACGGGACCCACGTGTTCTGGTTCACATTCTGGTCGATCAGGTCGGCCGAAATCTGCACCATCGCGGAGGGCCGGCAAGTCCCATCGTCCTTCGGTGAACCGGCGGCGCCGTACTCCGTCTCGAAAGCGTATTGTTCCGGATAGTCCCGATCGCCGATTGACCAGAATTGGGTGATGTAGACCAGATACGCATAGGACGCGACGATCGCAATCAGGATCAGGAAGACCGGGATCTTGATGAACCAGCCGCGCCCGCGCAGCCAATTGCGAAACGCCAGGAAGGGCCATATCAACCATGATACAAACGTTCCGATCGCCCGTCCGATCACCTCGAAAAGGCGTGTGAAGAAGTTGATGATCGGATCGAGCATGGCGGTCGTCCCCAAGGTGAATCAGAGGTCGGAAATCAAAGACCGTAAAGCCGTTTTCGGAAAGCGGCCTTGTCAGTGAGATAGGTTTTTTTCAGGGTCTCCACAACGTGATGGCGAAATGCGTCGCCGTATCCGTTGTAGTCGTTGTAGAACTCCTGCTTGTTGAAAACGTATCGCGAAACGAAATCGCTCGGCACGTATTCGGTGATAAGCCGGTTCACCAGCCACGCATCCTTGTGATCGGGACACGCGCGCGCCAGCAGGAAACGAAACTGCTCGGGCGCCTCCGCCGGGTCGGCCCGCCCGGAGCGGGCGAGCTCCCGTCTCATCGCATTAAGAAAGGGATACGTCTCGTCCTTGGCGATCAGCGTCGCGTGCCGGTGAATCCATGTCTGCAGCCAGACGGCGTCCATGCGGCTGAGATCGGCATCGGGCTCGGCCTCGCGCAGCAGGCCGCGGATCGCCATTTCGGAACGATGTTCAAGAAAACCGGAAGATTCCAGCCATGAGGCCCGTGGCGGATCGAGCCGTCCCGTTTCCGAAAGAAAGCGGAACACCCGCGCCGTGTCTCGGATCGACAGGTAGCTCACCTGCCACGGGCGCGACCGTCTGAATCCCGGCGCTTCGGGATCGCCGATAACCGTCGTCATCCGTTCGTCTACGAAAACGTAGCAGCCGCCGAAATGGCTGGTCCAGAAAGCATCGTGCCGGAACACGACCTGGTCGGGAACCAGCGAGTTCTCCCTGATATCGCCGGCGATATTGGCAAGCGCGACCATCCGTTCGAGCATGGCGTCGTCGCGCCATGCTTCCGGTTCGCTTTTCAGGCGGTCGACAATCGTGCGCAACTCCGCCGCCTTGCCCAGCACGTCCTCGGCCGTAAGTACCTGGAACTCCACCTGCTCGATCGACAGCAGATCCTCGATGTCCTCCACAACCGAAATATTGTCTTCGATCTCGCCGTAGATGACGTCCTTGATCGTTAGCGCGTTGATCGCGCGGATGTTCGCCTTGAAGAACTCGAACATGAGTGCGTCGGTGTTGGAGAACCGTGTGTGAACCACGGGAAGCGTGGATTGCGCGGGCGTCAGGATGATGAAGCGCCTGTTGACCCCGGCGGGGTCGAGGTAGTCCGGATCGTCCAGTTCGTCGGCGATTTGCGGCGAGAACCCTGTCTTGTCGATCTCGAAGGATTCCAGTGCTGTTGGCTGCAGGCCGAAGGCCTGGAGGGCTTTGTTGTAACGCTCGACGAGATGCGGCTGGCTGACCGCCAGCAAACGGCCGTAGATCAGTTCATTGTCGTAAAGGCGCTTCACTCATGGTTCTCCGCGTCGGCAGTGACTGGATGCCCGGGGCTCAAAAGCGAGGCCCTAGCCATCACCCCACAGTCCCTTCTCCTTCAAAGCGCCGATTTCCCTCACCGCCCTGTTGCGCAGCCGCTCGTTGCGAATGATGGTCTCGACGGCAGCCGCATCGGACTTGTCGGTGTAGCGGAACTCGGAATCGGCATAGCGGTTGATCTCCTGCATCACGATGCCCATCGAGAACGGACTACGCAGTTCCTCGATCATTGCTTTCTTGCCGTCGTAGGGCTTGCGCATGAAGGCGTCTGGCGTCTCGAACCATTCGTCCGGAAGATCGATATCCATCGCGCGCATCTTGATGGCGTCCGTGATGTTCTTGATCGCCCGGCCGGTAAAGCGCGGCTCGGCAAGCTTGACGCGGTGAAGATAGGCGCCCACATCGGCCATCGTCTTTGGTTCGCCACGCTCCTCCATGAAGCGCTCGTAGACAGCGAGCAGGCCGTCTTCCTGCGGCCTGTCGTGGCCCTCGTAAGCTGCCGCCACGGCCTTCCGGATTGCTTGCGCTTCGTAGAGATCGTGATCGCCGAGAGGAATCGAATGGTTCTTGCCGGCCAGAAGCACGAAGATGTCGATGTAATCTGCTTCCGTTTGCGGCCCGTCGACCAGCCACCGGGCGCCCGCCCGCTGGCGCAACGCATCGTCCACATTCTCCGGATAGTTCGAGAACATTCCGAAGGTGCAGTTGCCGCGCACGACCGTCGTCGCGCCGGCGAAACTCTCCATCAGGACACCTGTCACCTCGTGTTGGCCGGCGGAAGCCCGATCATCGGAGCGCTTGGCGGCAACCTGGTCGATATCGTCGATCGTTCCGAACCCGATCGCTCTCGGATTGAGGACTGTGTTAACGAACTCCTTGCAGTTCTGGCCCGACTTGCCCTGATAGGACGAGATCTGATCGACCCCGAAATTCTCGTAGTGGAAAGGATAGCCCGCTACTTCGCAATAGTCGTTGATTAGCCCCGCGATCATCTGGATGAGGATCGTTTTACCGGTGCCGGGGGCGCCGTCGCCGATAAAGGTGAAGAGGAACCCGCCGAGTTCGACGAATGGATTCATCTGCCGGTCAAAATCATAGGCGACGAGCATCTTGGCGAGCTTCGTTGCCTGGTATTTGGCGATGTGGTTGCCGATAATCTCATTCGGCTTCTTGAACTGCATCGCCAACGGCTTGCGCCGTTGGCCGGGCGTGACGTCGAAACCGTTGATTGTGAAATCGTCCGCCTCGATGCGGATATGGCTGTCCTCGAACGAGCCGAGACCCGTGAAACGCGCGCGCCGTCCAAGCAGGCCGTCCACGGAAATACGTGCAAAGGCCTTGGCACGCTGAAGCATGGCAGCCTCGTCCGGCACGCCGTCGATCGCATCTGCGAGCCCGGCGATGATCGACTTCAGCGCATCCTGCGGCGTATCGAACAGGAGGTCCGGCTCGTTGGGGTCGCTGCCCGGCTCAGTGTCGCTGTCAAGCATCTGCAGCAGGTATGCAGACAGCGTGAAGGCCGCGATATAGGCCCCCGCGCTGATGAGCGTCTTAAAGCGTACCGCGTCGTCGCCTGCGAGCGGCGCAGATCGGTTGCGCGACTGCAAGGACTCCAGTTCGGTCTGGCGCGCAAACAGATCGCTGACGGCGAGCGCGATCGCGATGCCGCGCCGCGCGCGGTAGAGCAGATTGTGTTGAGCCGGCGAAAGCATGGCTTCGTCCGGCCGGATGGAGGCAATTTGTCTGCCGAGTTCGATCTCCCGGGTCCGTCGCACGCCGCCGGTGGAGACCGTCGACACGAAGCGTCTGCCAGTGCCGGCGAGCGTCGTGTCCGACTTTCCGGTCGAATCCTCCATCACGATGATGCGCGTGACGAAAGACTGCGCCGTGGCCCGGTGTTTGACGATGGCTTCCTCGTCGATGCGCGTCAGACCGATATCCATTGAATCGCGTTCCCCTGAAACAGGTCCGGCTCAGACATCCGAAATTACCCGCCCGCCGGAAATGATATGGGTCTGGTAACCTGCGAACACACTCCGCGTTTCGCCCGAGGCATACAATGCCTGGTAGGCCTCGTGCGGAACGAGCGCGTGGTTCTCATAGTGCGATACGCCCATGCGCGCCGCGTCCAGTTCGCCGGTTTCGATGTGAAATTCCTCGCGCGCCGGTTCCGACGACCAAAGGCCCTTGCGCGCCGGCCTTTCGGACTTCGAATAGATATCCTGGATAGTCCAGGTCAAAAGCCAGGCATTGGCCGGGTTCCCGACCTTGGCGAGAATCGAGTTCACCCGGTCGTTGTGCTCGGTGATGCCCGCCGAATAGAACGGCCCGAGCACGAGTCGGCGCAGTTGCTTCGGGTGGAGCGTCTCGAAGTCCTTGTCCATGTTCGTCGCGATGGTTGATGGCGACAGAGAATACGCCGAATTGCGTTCCACGAATGCGTCGAACTGGCGGGCAAGCTTCGGATTGAGCAACCCGCCCACCGGCAGCGGTATATCTACGCTCTCGTTCAGCTTTCCGTCCGGCGTAACCAGTAGATCGACGAGATCGGGAGACGAGTCCTCGACGACCACCGTATAGACTAGGGGCAGGTTCGACGCGCCGTCGAACGCGCCCCAATGCGTGAGATAGTAGGGCCGCCTGGTCTTGGGGTTGACCGACACCTTGATGGTCTCGGGCAGGATCAACGGCGAGAAGACGTGACCTTCCTGAACCGCCTCGAGATAGAGCCGCTCGGCCATCGAACGCTGCAGGTCGCGCGGAAAGGCCTTGTGGCGCAAAATGAAGTCGGCCATCTCGGCGCGCAGGACATCGGGCTGCGGGATTTCCGCCAGTCGCGCCTTCGCGGTTCGCCGGTCGCTTTCCAGTTCGAGCACATTCTGAAAGACCGGAAATCCGCTATCGGCGCGCGATATGCGGAATGCCGACGCGTGGTCGAGGTGATGTCGCCAGCATTCGAAGGATGTGGCCAGACGCTCAATGTAGTCGACCACAATCTGGGCAACGAGGCCATGCTGGTAGAATGGCGAGGAATTGTCGCGGAGATAGACATCGAGTCCGGCAAGCGCCGCGCGAATTGATGCGAAATAGCGATCGACCGGGGCCGTCCTTGCCGCATCCGTTTTCACCGCCTATCGCCCTCGCCTCTCCGCTCGCCCGCGCTCACGGGCGTACATAGTTGGCGGCGTCGTGCTTCTTCATCACCTCATCAAAACGGCGCGCGAAGGCGTCGTCAGCAAGTTTTTTCCTGCGCTGGATGTCCTGGGTCGCGACCATGTTCTTCTCGTGCATTTCAAGGAGGTCGCCAATGTGCTTCTGCGCCGCTGCGCCGATGCCCGCCATCGTTGTTTCGGCGGCGGTGTCCACTTGGCTGCCCAGTGTGTTGATCTTGTGCGCGACGTCTTGCTGTGCCGCTGTTTTCAGCGAGTCCTCCAGCGACTTATAGAGAACGATGCGCTGCTCGGTATCGATTGTCAGTTTGTTGATCAACGTGTTCTGGGCCGCCATCTGGTTGTTCAGCGAATCCACGAACGTCTGGAACATTGAGGTGTACCGCTCAAGTGTCTGGCTTTCGGCGAGCAGTTCCTGCTCCTTGGCCTGTTGCTCATTGTATTCGGTGGCGAGTTTCGAACGCTCGCCCTCCAGTTCCGTGCGGTCTTTCTGGTTGGTGGACGCTGCAATCTGGTTCTCCAGGTCGAGCAGCATCGGATTAAGTTCCTCGATCCGTTTCTGCGTCGTTTCCAGCCGCCCCATCGTGTCCTTCCTGCGTTCAATCACCGTGCGGAGGCTGTCTTCGGAAGTCTTGTAGCGGCTATCGAGCACGTCCTTCTGGTTTTTCAAAATGCCGACAATCGTGTCCGACTTGGCAAGCAGTTCCTGCAGATTGCCGGCAAGAGACATGTTCCTGACCCGATCAGAGCGCATTCGTCGCATCCGCTGTTTGGAGAACAGGCCGATGAACTTCTCGATGCTCGAATAGGACTTCATGCTTTCGAACTCGGCACCGAATACATTGGTCGCGTCCTCCAGTCCTATAATCAGGTCGGCGATGTTGCCCTCCATCACCTTCTGCTGGCGGAGAACGTCCTGAATACGCGCGTTCTCGATATCGAAGTCTGCCTCGCCGATCGTCTCGTCATCCATAGCAAACCTGTCGAGCACCACGCCGGACTGATCGATCTTCGCGCGCATGTCCTCGACGACCTGCCTGGTCTTTTCGATCTCGGCGTCAAAATTCTGCAACGTCGCCATGAAAAAGCCCTCTCATATTGGACCGCGCCCGATCGCGAGACCTTTAGCGATATAGACGCTGCGGAGCGGGTTTTGAAGGCAGCCGGATGAAGCATCGCAATTGACAAGCAGGCCATCTTGCAAAAGGTCCGACCGGCACACACATAAATCTGAGACTTGCGTGCGGAATCCGCGCGGGAGCAAATTGTCATTGTAGCCCGATCGGGATTGCCGCTTGTAGCGCAAGACTGGAGGCAACTATGGCTAAAATTGAAACCCACAACTGGAACTTTCTGGCGACCCACCGCTCCTGGGAGGATATTGCATCTGCGCTTCTGGGCGTCGCGGTGCTGCTGGCGCCGATCGCGATCGACGTCACTGGCAGCACCTTGGCACTCACTTCCGCAGGCGTCACCGGTGTGTTGATAATTGCCCTCGCGATGCTGGAGAACGTTAGCTGGCGCCGCTGGGAGGAAGTGCTTGAGATGCTGGCCGGTGCGTGGTTGATCGCGTCGCCATTTGTTTTCGGATATGGCGGTGTCGAGGCCAGTTTCCACATGCTTGCCGGCGCGCTGGTCGTGTTGCTCGGCGCACTGGAATACTGGCAGGACCGCAACCGGGCGGCTTGAAGACGAACTTTACGGCTGGCCGCGGTGACCCGGCCAGCCGGATCGGGGTGGCTGTGCTGCTACCTCGCCGCAAATCCGATGAAATCCTCGGCACGCACGCGGCCCATTTCCTCTTCCCAGTGCTTTCGGCAGAGCGAGACATAGGCTTCCTTGCCGATTGCCACCTGGTCGCCCTCGCGCGCCACCTTGCCGTCCGGTGTGATGCGCACGACCATCGTCGCCTTGCGTCCACATCGGCAGATGGTGCGCACCTCTCGCAGTTCGTCTGCAAGCGCAAGCAAAGCCCGGGAACCGGTAAAGAGACTGCCTTGGAAATCGGTGCGCAGCCCGTAACACATCACCGGAATATCGAGCCGGTCAGTGACCCGCGCCAGTTGCCACACCTGTTCTTCCAGCAGGAACTGCGACTCGTCGACAAAGACGCAATGCGTTGTCCTGGAGCGGTGGTGTTCCGCAATCCGGTCGAAAAGATCGTCCCCCTCGCGGAACATCTCCGCGTCTGCCTCCAGCCCGATGCGCGAAGAGATGTATCCCCTGTCGCTCGCTTTGCGGTAATGGCCGGCAACGAAAAGCATCGTGTGCATGCCGCGCTCGCGATAGTTGTGCGAGGCTTGCAACAGCATCGTCGTCTTGCCTGCATTCATCGTCGCATAGTGAAAGTAGAGTTTGGCCATTGCGAGTTCGCGCGTTGCGCCTTTCAGCAATTCGTTTTCGATGACATAAACGCTGCATTGGTGTGCGGCCATCGGGGGCAGGTCCGCATCAACAGACAATCATCGACTGGAACCGCATTAAGTGCCTGAACCAAAAAACGTCATACGCGAAACCGACGATGATGCGATACGGTTGGCGCGCTCCCTTCTCGCCACCGCCCGCCACGGCGCGCTCGCGGTGACGGTGTCGGACAGCGGATTTCCCGGCGCAAGCCGCGTAGCCCTCGCGACCGATTGCGATGGCACTCCGCTCATTCTTGTTTCATCACTGTCATGGCATACCGCGGCCTTGACCACAGATTCCCGGTGTTCCCTGCTGGTCGGCGAGCCCGGCAACGGCGACCCTCTGGCACATCCACGGGTCACGGTTTTTGCGCGGGCAAAGCGGGTCGAGCCTGGGACTGCGGAGAGCGAACGCGCAAGGCGCCGCTATCTCGCACGCCAGCCGAAAGCGTCGCTCTACGCTGATTTCGGCGATTTCTCGTTCTTCCGGCTGGAAATCGAAAGCGCCAAACTGAATGGTGGTTTCGGCAAGGCATACGAACTGACTTTGGACGATCTCGCCCTTCGAGGTGACGTGTTCGGCGTCGCCGAAATGGAAGAGAGCGCCGTCGCGCACATGAACGAAGATCATGGCGACACGATTGCTCTCTACGCCGAAGTTCTCGGCAAGGCCGGACCTGGAAAGTGGCATATCGCCACGCTTGACAGCGAAGGCATGGATCTTGTCGATCGGGACCGAACGTGCCGCGTCTGGTATCCGGCGCCGCTCTCTTCAGGCACCGAAATGCGCCGAGTGCTCGCGGAAATGGCGGCGAAGGCGCGCTCGGAAGCCGGGATCGGCAAATGAGAACACTGTCCGAGCGCCACGAAACCTTCAGAAATCTGCATGGCACGGGCTGCTTCATCATTCCCAATCCCTGGGACATTGGCTCTGCCAAGGTCATGGCGGCGCTTGGGGCAAAGGCGCTCGCGACCACCAGCGCGGGGTTCGCGTTCACGCTCGGACGTCCGGACATGGGCCATGTCAGTCGCGACGAAGCACTTGCCCATGCCGAGGCGCTTGTAGCCGCTACGGCCCTGCCCGTCTCGGGAGATTTCGAGAACGGTTTTGCCGACGATCCGGACGGCGTCGCCAGAACGATTCGTCTTGCGTCCGAGGCAGGGTTGTCGGGCTGTTCGATCGAAGACACGATGATGACGGGAGGCAATCCGGCCTACCCCTTCGATCTGTCTGTCGAGCGGGTGCGCGCGGCTGCCGCCATGGCACGCTCGCTGGGCAGACCGTTCGTGTTCTGCGCGCGCGCCGACGGCGTGATGAACGGCGTCTATGATGTCGAGGAAGCGATCCGCCGGATTCGTGCGTTCGAGGAAGCCGGCGCAGACCTCCTCTACGTGCCTCTTCCACCGGACATGGAGAGCCTTGAACAAATTGTTGCCAGTGTTTCGGCACCGATCAACGCCCTTGCGGCGGGCCCGTTCTCGAAATACAGGCTTGCAGACTTCGAAAAGGCCGGTGTGAGACGCGTAAGTGTGGGCTCGGCGATCGCGCGCGCGACACAAAAGACCCTCGTCGAGGCGACGGCAGCCATTCTCGAGCTTGGTGATTTTTCACCACTCACAACTGCGGCTTCGGGAGCCACAATTGACGCCATGCTGACGGCCGGCTCCGGTGCGGATGACTGACCGATTTCCCATTCCAATCGACGACCCCAGCGATCCCCGCGTCGAGCCCTATCGGGACATACGGGAGCGCGATCTGGTCAAGCGGCACGGCATGTTCATTGCAGAAGGCAGAACCGTTCTGCAGGTTCTCGTCGCACAGAACCGCTTTCCGGTCCGGTCTGCACTAATTCTGGAAAATCGGCTCTCAGGGGTATGGGGCCTCCTGCAAGAGCTTCCCCTCGAGGTCCCCGTCTATGTCGCGACGCAACAGGTTATGGATGCGGTTGCCGGCTTTCATATTCACCGCGGCATACTCGCCATTGGCGCAATTCCGACAACCATCAACCCCCTGCAGACCGTACCTGCTCAATGGCGCACCATTCTCGTGCTCGCGGGGATTTCAAACCACGACAATATGGGCGCTATCTTCCGCAATGCCGCAGCCTTCGGCGTCGACGGCGTGCTTCTTGATGGCGAATGCTGCGACCCGCTCTACCGCAAGGCACTCCGTGTGTCGGTTGGCGGCGTCCTCAAGGTGCCGTTTCACCAATTCTCGAAATTCACAGATATTATTGGCCTTCTGGAAGGAAACCGAATTTCGATCGCGGCTCTCTCCCCCTCCGGAAGCGAGGAAATTGCTCACTGGACTCCTGAAGAACGCCAGGCGTTGGTCCTCGGATCCGAGGGACACGGGCTGGACCAGCGCTGGCTGGAGAAGCTTCGCACGTTGCGCATTGCGATGGACGATGGCTTCGACAGCGTGAACGTTGCAACTGCCGGCGCTTTGGCTCTTTATCGCATCAGGTCGCTGCGAACTTGATTTACGCGCTCTGCTGCGTGGCCGCTTTGCGCTGCAATTCTCTAATGCGCTCGGCAAGACTGACCACGTCTGTTGCCGGAGAGCCATCATCCTTTTCGAGAATGCTTTCGATCGGCGATTTCGGACCCTCGATACGCGCGGCCATAGCGACAACCTCGGCTGCAAGTTGATGGAGTTTCTCGCGCAGCACGGCATCCCCTGCATCCGGCTGCTTTTCAGACTTTACCCGCTTCAGTTCAAGGTTAAGGCGATCGCGTTCCTCGCGAAGCGTTGCAATCTCGGAGGCCTGCGCCTCGGCGTCCTTTCGGGCTGCCGCCAGGAAACGCTCAGGATCGTCATCGCCAATCACAGACATCAGACTATTGATATGCAGCGTCATATCCCCTGCCTCTTTTTCGAGATCCCGCCGCTCGTTTTCGATGGCCTGCATTCGCTCTTCCATCTCTCGCAGATCGCCCTCGGCAATCGCCTGCCGCTCTTCGGACCTGCTGAGTTGCTTCTCCCGCCGTTCAACGGTCGCCTCGAGATCGGATTTCACGTGAATGAACTCTTCGATCCGCTCTTCAAGCGTGGCAACCTTCTTGCGCTCGGCACGGAGCATTTCGGCAGTCGCTTTAGCCTCCGCACGCAGGGAGCGTACCTGTTGCTGGAATTCTTTCCGCGCCGCCTTCAGTTCGGCAAGATTGGCTGCAAGCCCGTCGATCTTTGCATCCCGTTCGGAAATGTCCTCCCGCGCATCCGCTATTCGTCCCGACAACAGTTCGATTTCGCTTTGCGCCCGTTCCAACGCAGAGGAACGCATTTCCAGTTCGCTGCGCGTTGATTCCAGCGCAATCGTTGTTTGCGAAAGTTCGGTGGTTCGTTCGTCAAGACGTTCGGATGTTTCTTCAAGCTCGCTTTCGAGTTTGGCCCCCCGGGCCAGACTGTCGGCCAGGCTTTGCTCGAGGGCATCGATCTCGCCGGCCTTGTCGGCGACATTCACCATTAAGCGCGCGTTCTTGTCCTGAATCGCGTCGAGACGCATGGTCAGTCGCCGCTCTGCCATCGCGTGCTCGGCGCGCAGCGCATCCTTTTCGGCGTTGAGTTCGTTGATGGAGAGCGGCAACGCACTCTCGATGCGCTTTCTAGTAAGAAACACTGCGCGCCGCCAAATGGCTGGCGCGATCATCAGACCAAACAGCGCAGCAGCCAGAAAGCCAAGCGCGAAGATAAGTGCCGTTTCAATCAAGGCCGATTTCCCGGTGCGTCCATGTTCTTAGCATCTCGCACGGATGCCGCGAACATTCCAGTGCACCGGAAAGGAACGCTGGTCGCAGACCCTGGTTCCTAAAAGGGATTCCACGTTGGCATCGGTGTTACCTTCAGATACCCGATCGACACGCCAAGCCGAGCGCCCACCCCGGTGCGCACGGGCACCAGCAGCACGTTGCCGCGCCGCAAAACGTTGAACCCGAGACCGGCAACGATATAGGCCGAGCCCGCAACGCCGCCATAGCGCCCATGCAATGACCCCACGCTTTCGAGATTGTAGACCAGCATCATCGTTCGCGCTCCGTCGGCGCCAAAGTCCCAACCGACGGACGGTCCCTGCCAGAAAACCGTGTGGTCGCCAGCGTTCTTCGTATACAGCATGCCTTCGCCGTAAGTCAGGCCGCCAACAAACGCGCCGCTGCCTTCCTGGCCGAGCACATAGCCGTTAGGCAGGCCGTACTCGGCGAATATTTTTTCGACAACGGAGGCCAGGCCCCCCGATGTCGCTCCGAAGAAATTGTGGCCGGCGTCGATTATTTCCTGCACGTTGTAAGCTTCGCTGGCCTGGGCGCGGGCCTTCATGGGCGTCGCCGCTGCGATCAGGAAGACCAGAAAAGTCACCACCGCAAACGTAATTTTAGGGACAGGGACGGCACACGCCGCCGAATTGTGAGGTCTGGTCATGACGGTTCCTTCCCGCTCTCCAATCAGCGCATTTGCGTAACACCGTCTTCGCTTGCGGCCATCATCCTGTCCTGCCACGTCCATTTCGGATTCTCTGGCAAGTCTGAAGCATTACGCGCATCGAGTTTACGCACTGTTAAGGCGCCAGTTGGGAAAAGCCGGCGGTCTGTCCACCGCCTCTCGCGTAGCCTCCTTGTTCCCGCTGAAACGGCAATGCTATTCGTTAAGCGCAAATCTATCGAGTCCCGCTCTGCGGGAAACCGGAGCCCGAAACATGACCTCGATCTTTAACCTATCTCCGACGGACCTCGCGTCACTTCTGTGCAGCCGTGTGTGCCATGACATTATTTCCCCCGTCGGAGCGATCAACAACGGGCTCGAGCTTCTGGACGAAGGCGGCGCCGACGAGGCAGCCATGGATCTGATACGTACCAGCGCGCGCAATGCATCGGCGCGGTTGCAGTTTGCGCGCATTGCCTTCGGCGCGGCAGGCTCCGCAGGCGTTCAGATCGACACCGGCGACGCAGAAACGGTCGCCAGGGAATACATCCGCGGCGAGAAGCCGGAACTTAGCTGGTCAGGCGAGCGGGCCTACTTGCCGAAGAACAAAGTGAAGCTCTTGCTGAATCTGATCTTGGTTGCGAACGGATCCATACCGCGCGGCGGTACCCTCGACGTCGCCTTGAAAGACCCGAACGGAACGCCGTCATTCACGGTGAGCGTAACCGGTAAGATGCTGCGGGTGCCGCCGAAGTTTCAGGAATTGTACGATGGAGCAATCTCCGGATCGGTGGCGGAGGAGCCGATCGATGCGCACGGTGTCCAGCATTACTATACGCTGCTTCTAGCCAAAGAATCCGGAATGAAACTCGACATCGCCTCAGACGACGAAAAGATCGTTTTTACCGCCTCGTGAGTGCTGATGCTTGTTTGGTTAACGAAAGGAGACTGCATTCGTTCAAATCGAGCACACCTGTTTTCGTCTTCTTTCAACGACTGGGGGTATTGTTAGTAGCGTTACTGAGGACGTCCGGGACGAGGACAAGCCTGGAAGAAGGGTATCGAAATGACACGGTGCATGATTGTCGACGGTTCGAGCGTCGTCCGCAAGGTTGCGAAGCGCATCCTCACGGCGCCATTGGAGCACGTTTATGAGGCGGAAACCGGCGTTGCGGCTCTTGCAGCGATCCGCGGCGAGGGCCCCGATCTCGTCATCGTCGACAGCCAGTTGCCGGACATGGATGTGGTCGAATTTGTCACGAAGCTTCGGGCCACCAGCCAAATCAAGCAGCCGGTGATTCTCGTCATGATGACCGAGTTGGACCTGGTGGTGATGATGAAGGCGAAACGTGCCGGGGCGAATGACTACCTGTTGAAGCCGTTTGATCGCGAACAACTCATCCAGCGGGTTCAGGAATTCGGCGAAGCCGCCTGACCTTCCTCGTCGCCAAAGAAAAACCGGACTTCGTCGCGAAGTCCGGTTTTGAGTGCTTTTCGCTAGGGCAGCGTTTGCTGATATCAGGCGCTTTCGGCCATTGAGACTTGGTCCGGCTCGCGCAGCACGTATCCGCGCCCCCAGACGGTCTCGATGTAATTGACGCCGCCCGATGCCGCGTCGAGCTTCTTGCGCAGCTTGCAGATGAAGACGTCGATGATCTTCAACTCCGGTTCGTCCATGCCGCCATACAGGTGGTTCAGGAACATCTCCTTGGTGAGCGTTGTTCCCTTGCGCAGCGAGAGGAGTTCGAGCATCTGGTATTCCTTGCCCGTCAGATGAACCCGCTGGCCACCCACCTCTACCGTCTTTGCGTCAAGATTGACGACGAGATCGCCGGTCGTGATCACGGACTGTGCGTGCCCCTTGGAGCGTCGGACAATCGCATGAATCCTGGCGACCAGTTCGTCCTTATGGAACGGTTTGGTCATGTAATCGTCTGCGCCGAAGCCAAGCCCGCGGACCTTGTCCTCAATCCCGGCCATTCCCGAAAGAATGAGGATCGGCGTTTTGATCTTCGACAACCGCAGGGTACGCAGAACCTCGTAGCCGGACATATCCGGAAGATTCAGGTCAAGCAGGATGATGTCATAGTCATAGAGTTTGCCGAGATCGACACCCTCTTCGCCGAGATCTGTCGAATAGACGTTGAAACTCTCCGACTTCAACATAAGCTCGATGCTCTGGGCGATCGCGCTGTCATCCTCGATGAGCAAAACTCGCATTTCTTTCCCCTTCTTCCGCGCAGCTTTTCCGTCAGGGCCGGTCCTGCGACAGAATCAAATTTGCCCGCTTGTAAGCTGACATGGAATGGTTAACAAAAAATATTCCGGTTCATCAAGGCTTCATTCCTCGTTAATCCATTCCTTTAAATGGCTGAAATCACAAGACATTCAAAAATTGATCAAATGAAGATTTGCATCAAGAGTTCGATGTAAGTGATTCATTGGATTCACCAATTTCACGCCCCGGCAGACGCTTCAGGTTTACCCCGCCTTAAAGGTTACGGCCTATCATTAACGCAGGACGTAAACGAAGTGTTACCAAGCCGGGCTTTAACCGCGGCGCGGGAACCAATCGTTAAGGCGAACCCTGTGTATTGCGATGTTACGACGTGTTGGTGTTTGGAGTTTTGAGTATGAAACCACGGGACAATATGATCCGGCTTCGCCAGTTCAAGGTGGCGGAAAAACACCGTCAGGTCATGCAACTCGAGACCATGATCGCGGAATTCGATCGAATGGCGAGCGAGCTTGACGCCCAGATCACGACGGAAGAAAAGAAGGCGGGCATCAGCGACACGAGCCACTTCGCTTATCCGACCTTCGCCAAGGCCGCGCGGACCCGCCGAGATAATTTGGAAGTCTCGATACGTGATCTGAAGCAGCAAAAGGACAGCGCCGAAACAGAACTGCTCGAGGCTGAAAGCGAGCTGCAGAAAGCAGAACGACTTGAAGTCCGCGAAGCGCGCGGAGCCGAGATCCAGAACGCGCCCGCTCCCCATGGCAAGGCGATGATCGGCTGACGCAACTTCGCTTGCCGTGATCTGCCAACCCCACCTAAGGTGCGCATCATGCGCACTCTCCCAGCGATTCTCCTGGCTCTCGCCGCGTTCGCGCTGGCGCTTGGCGTCAGCCAGCCGCTCTTACGGTTCGAGCATCTCGTTTTCTTCTCACGCACGCCCTCGCTGGCCGAGATAATAAGACAGCTCTGGATCGCCGGCGACGCACTGCTGGCGGTAATTGTCGCGCTTTTCTCGGTTGCCTTTCCGGCGGGGAAAATTCTCGCCGCGCAAGCCTTGTTGGCGGCCAGCGACAGGGCCAGGAGCAAACACATTCGGCGCGCACTGACAATCGTCTCCAAATGGTCAATGACGGATGTTCTTTTGGTCGCCCTTCTGATCTTCGCTGCGAAGACGTCGGGCTTGGCAGATGCATTCACCCAACCCGGCCTGTGGTTTTACGGCCTGTCCGCTGCGGCCGCAGCTGCGGCGACGGCATTATTGCGATGAAAGTACCGGAAATGCGAAACTGATTAGTGGCGGTACTGCTGAATCCTCGTCGTGCGAAGACCCGCAAGTCCATGCTCGTCGATCGAAGCCTGCCACGAGAGGTATTCTTCGACGGTCAGCGTGTAGCGCTGACAGGCTTCTTCGAGACTGAGCAGTCCGCCCCGCACTGCTGCGACAACTTCGGCCTTCCGCCGGATCACCCAGCGTCTTGTCGACGCCGGCGGAAGATCATTTATCGTCAAGGGGCTACCATCGGGCCCGATTACATATTTGACGCGTGGTCGAATCTGCTCGGTCATTGTACTCACTACATAATCAAGACCAGTCACTATCGTCACACTAGGGAGACAGCTTTAAAAAACACCTAAGGGGCGAGTAGGCATTTGGTAACGGCTCCTCCAAGGCGTTCGGCGCCTCGTATGAACCGTCGTGTTTCCGGCAAACCCTCTGGAACAACAGGCGGGAACTGGCTATATGGCGCCCTTGCAACCGAAGTTGTGGCCATGAATTCGCTCGACATAGACAAAGCACCAGAAGATACGCGCGTCATCGTGGCGATGTCCGGCGGGGTCGACTCATCTGTAGTTGCGGGCCTGCTCCATGGCGATGGCTACGATGTCATCGGCATCACCCTGCAGCTTTACGACCACGGTGAAGCCGTCCGCAAGACCGGATCGTGCTGCGCGGGTCAGGATATCGACGACGCCCGGCGCGTCTGCGAGACGCTCGGCATTCCGCATTATGTGCTCGACTACGAAAGCCGGTTTCGCGAAGCCGTCATCGAGAACTTCGCCGAATCCTATCTCGCCGGCGAAACACCCATCCCCTGCGTCTCATGCAACCAGACCGTGAAGTTTGCGGATCTCCTGAAAACAGCCCGCGATCTCGACGCCGACGTACTGGCAACCGGCCATTACATACGCTCCCGAAGCGACGGAGGGCATCGCGCCCTTTATCGCCCGGCCGACGCCCATCGCGACCAGAGTTACTTCCTGTTCGCAACGACTCAGGAACAGGTCGATTTCCTCCGTTTTCCGCTCGGAGATCTGACCAAGGACGAAACGCGCGCGCTTGCCGATGAGATGGACCTTGTCGTCGCCGGCAAGCCCGATAGCCAGGATATTTGTTTTGTTCCACAGGGCAGTTATGCCGACGTCATCACCAGACTGCGTCCGAACGCGGCGCTCGCCGGCGACATCGTGCATCTAGATGGCCGCGTGTTGGGCCATCACGATGGTATTATCCATTATACGATCGGCCAGCGAAAGGGTCTTGGCGTGGCAACAGGCAATCCGCTTTACGTGGTGAAGCTCGATGCGCGACGTCGCCGCGTGATCGTAGGACCGCGCGAGGCGCTCGAGACGCGCCTCTTGCATCTGCGGGACATGAACTGGCTTGGCGCGACCCCGATGGCTTCGATAGAACAGAATGGCATCGAGGTGATGGCCCGTGTTCGCTCAACCGCGCAACCCGTCAAGGCTCGCCTTTTCGCCGGAAACGGCAGCGTCCAAGTCGAATTGATAGTCGGCGAAACGGGTGTAGCGCCGGGTCAGGCTTGTGTTCTTTATGACGGTGACGGTGCCGGCGCACGCGTTTTAGGCGGCGGGTTCATAGACCGCACTGAACGTGCGCTGGAAACCCAGCACATGCTCGAACGCCTGGAACGGGAAACCGCTCTGGCCGGGTGAGACCGCCGGGGCTACTCCGCCGCCGCCAGACGGGTCGGGCTCGCCAGCACGAAATCGCGGACCTCTCCGATTACACGATCCTGATCGTCCGGTGTAAGATATGGATGCATCGGCAGACAGAGGATCTGCCCGGGTTTCGAATCGGTCACCGGTAATCCTCCCGGAGCGACCGGATAGCGGACATACGCCTTCTGTTGGTGCAGCGGCTTTACGTAGTAGATGACCGAAGGAATCCCCTGCGATTTGAGGTGCGCCTGCAGGTCATCGCGCTCCGGTAGCTCGATCGCATATTGCGCCCAAGCCGAACGCGTTCCGTCGGGGTTAGAAGCCGCGACGACCAGATCCCCCAGACCTTCGTGATACCGCGCCGCCACCCGCTGGCGGGCGATCATCTCGTCTTCCAGAATTGCAAGCTTTTCTATGAGTACTGCCGCTTGGATCGTGTCCAGCCGCGACGTCAGGCCGATGCGGACGTTGTCGTACTGGCTCGCTCCCTTGCCGTGGAAAGCGACCGACCGCATGATGTCGGCGAGATCGCCATCATTGGTCATCACAGCACCGCCATCGCCGTAACAACCGAGCGGTTTGGCCGGGTAAAAGCTTGTCGAAGCGACATCGCCGAAACTGCCGCAACGCGCGCCATTCGCCGCGCCGCCGATCGATTGTGCGGCGTCGGAGATCACGAACAGTTCGTGCTTTGCGGCAATGCGGGAAATCGTGTCGTAATTCGCCGCGAGCCCGAACAGATCAACCGGGATAATTGCCTTTGGGCGCAGTCGCCCTTCATCCTCGACCATCCGGATGGCGGCCTCAAGCGAGACCACGTCCATGTTGTAGGTTTCCTGCTCGATATCGACGAATACCGGCTCGGCACCGGCAAGTGCGACCACTTCGGCCGTTGACGCGAAAGTGAAGCTCGGCACGAATACTGCATCGCCCGCGCCGACGCCCTTGGCCATGAGGGGAATCAGAAGGGCATCGGTGCCGCTTGCGCAGCCGATGACGTGCTCGACCCCGACATAGTCGGCAAGTTGCCGCTCGAAGGCGGCGACTTGGGGTCCAAGAATGAATGCGCCGCTCGAAACGACGTTGTCGATCGCGGACCTGATTTTGTCCTCAATGCGGGCGCGCTGGGCGCCGAGATCGATAAATTGCATGATTACCCCGGAATGAGCGTGCGGGCGCAATCCCGCGACGCAAGTGTCCTCTCGCCCTAAACGCCCGATACCCTGATCCCCCCACCAGGTAAAGCTGCGCGTCATCAAACCCGTCACAGCAGTGTAACGCGCGGTGATCGCGTCTGACAAACCGATTTCTCAGCCGCTTGCCGCTTCGAGAATGCGCAAAACCGCCACTCCCTGCCGACCGTCAGTAAAAGGTGTGCTCTTGGTTTCTATGCACCTGAGGAAGTGCTTGAGTTCGTCGGTCAAGGCGAGATTGGGCTGGACAGACACCAATTCCGGCTCGCTCAGCGAGAACGCTATGGCGTCTTCACCTCCGCCGATCCGGTGGCGGTATACGGCGAGTTTTCTCGGCCAGTCCTCGAGATCGTCCCAGACCGCCATGCCTTCGCTGCCGATGACCATGAAACGGCGCTCGCGGTAAGGGCTGTGTCGGGAGACATAGACATGCGCGCCGATGCCCCGGGCAAAATCCATATGCACATGCGCAAAATCGGTCGTTCCTATCGAAACCGCGCCCCCCACTCCCCTGACGTCGACCGGCTCGGCACCGGTGAGCGTCAAAATCAGCGACAAGTCGTGAGGCGCAAGGTCCCAGAGCGCGTCGAACCGTGAGTGAAATTTTCCGAAGCCGAGACGATGGCTCTGCAGGTAGCGGATATTGCCGAGCCCCCCCCCTTCGACCAGCTTTTGCAGTGCAACGAAGGCGTTGTGATAGCGCAGGATATGGCCGGTCATCAGCACCCGCCCGGCGGTCGCCGCCTCGTCGGCGACGCGCGCGCCATCCACCGAGGACAAGGCAAGCGGCTTCTCCACGAAAACGTGTTTGCCGTCGGCAATAGCCCGCGACGCAAACTCGGAATGAAGCTGCGCGGGCAGCGCCAGCACGACCGCATCTACTGTTTCGTCGGCGAATACGTCGTCCACTGGACACGCCTTGGCGCCGAATGGCTCCGCGACGGTAGCTGCGAGATCGAGATCGAGATCGGAAACGGCATGAAGGTGGCCGAGTTCACCGAGCGTGCGGACATGATTTCGGCCCCAGTATCCGCACCCGATCACAGCCAGTCTGGGAGGATTTGCTTCAGCCATTCGCGGATCCGTGCGGGGGGTGTGTTGTCACGAGCGGGTTAAAGCGGTTTCGACCCCGCAAGACAAGTCCGCGACACGCCTCACGCGGCTTGACATGCGGAAGGGCCGCACCTTATATCCGCGCGTCTTCGGAGACGGATCAATCGTCCCCATGGCGGAGTAGCTCAGTCGGTTAGAGCAGCGGAATCATAATCCGCGTGTCGGGGGTTCAAGTCCCTCCTCCGCTACCAAATCTTGAAGTTTCAGTTGCTAAAACCTCAAACGGTACGAGCATGCCACGTGGAACTCTTGGGGTTGGGTGAACTTGATTCTGGCGGCATGGAGCGGAGTACAATCAGCCACGCGGACCTCCACCTTAGTCTGAAACTTGCGGCGATCGGGCAACTGCTGGTCGGGTCCCGCAAAGATGCTCTCCAACCGCAGGTCGCCCGCTTCCCTGCATCGGAGACCTGAAACCTTAAAGCGTATTGCGATCTCTGACCGGAAGCGCGTGCGACCTTGAGCTGTCTCATCGCCATGTTCATGGATAGTGAATCGGCCGTTGCTGTTATGTCCCCAGATCTAAACGACGATCCTACGGCCGAAGACGTCCACGACGATCGCCTAATCCCGGAAGCCGGGCAAATGCTGCCGCTGTGTTAAGATCACACTTGGACTTTAACCAACCGGGAAGACTGTGCCATCAAGTCGAAACCATCCCAGATAACATCAAAATTCAACGCAGATCCGACCGGCACGAGGCGGTCGACTCCACTTACCAAAAGTTCACTTGCAATCCGCTTCAGGGCGTCAGCGTCAAACCCGAAATGGGTAACCGTTTGGTCCTTACGCCGGACGAATGCCGCTATCTCGCTTGCGTTATTGACGTGCTTAAAAAAGAGAAACCCGGCCCCGGGTTTTATCTCACGTATGTCGGGAAGGTCGCAAAGTTCCACGCTCGTCACGTGGGGGCTAGAATCGTGCACCCTTTCAACACCAAGATCGATTGCCGCCCGATTGGAGGCCGCAAACTTCTCCATCCTGGTTTGCGGCGCAATCGCGTAGGCACGGCTAGCCGCCTGCACGACCAGGCGCTGTGACAGATCCTTCGTGTTCTCCTTCGCAGCTTCCTTTTGTGATCCCAGCCAAAAAATGAGACGAGTGGACGAACACGCCATTTGGTCAAATTGATAAACATCGAAAAACATCGATGCGGCCAAGGCGTCGCGCTCCGTTTCGTTCGCCCGATCATAAGCCTGGCAGTCGAGAATGGAGAATGAGAACCTGTCTGAAAACGGAAGCGTCAGACAGTTCGGTTTGGCAGGCACGACCGACAAGGCGCGGATTTTAGCATCACCCCCCCAAATGAAGCGCAGGTCGGCGATCGAAAAAAGCGCGCGGTTCACATCACTTTCCGATGGGTACTGAACAAAAAGATTGGACTCCTCCAGGCCGCGGTCGGCCAACGCCGCCTGCAGGTGAACAATTGCCGTCTTGGTGTGCGCCCCCAGTCTCGCGGGGAGGCGGACGATATTCAAGTTTCCCATGAGAAACGAAATCGCCCACGAATAAATAAAGATGGTATCCACATTTTGCGGCGGCAGATGCACGGCACAGCCGCGTGGCGCGGCAATCGTGCCTTGAGGCAACCGTTTGTCGAAATCGGATGCCAATCGCGTCACAGCACTCCTTCGAAGCCAATAGGCGAGCGCTGTCCAAGGCGCCAATTTGGTGAGCGCTGCATCCTTCAAAATAGCTTTCGACAGCGCATTTAATACTTCGAACCGAGGCGGGGACAATACAGGATGAGGAGACTGGTCGCCGATTGATTTAATCAATATATCGACGGTTATCTGCCTGTCGGGAAACAGCGTGATGGCCTCCGACCGCTCAGCATTACTATGCAGCACTTTCATGTATTGGAGACCCATCAAGCCGCTAAACTGGCCGCGACGACATCGCTACAGCCACGCAACTCTGTCTTCGGCAAGCGGCCAATAACCCGCAGTGCTTTTCCCAGCCGACCATCAACACCTCGATCAATGTATTCGATGACACCCAAATCCTCGGTGAGAACGCTGTGACCCGGATATGATGTCGGAACAAGGCTTACCATCTGGATCAGGCCTTCTTTCCCGGGCGCAAGAGGCGCAAATGTCGCCGGATCGCGAATGATCACATCAGCTATGTTGGGCGGGTAGAGGAAGCCGTCGCTCGCTTCGAGGCAGATGGCGCCCATCTGCTCAACCATTCCGTAAAAATTATAGATCCGCGACAAACCGGAGGATTGATGAAATGATGCGCGAAATACATCGGGGCTAACAGCTTCGGATTGAAGTTTTTTCCAACCACCAGAATGCACCAGAACCCCGTTCGAAAGATCAAGTTTATCTTCCTGGGTGAAAGAATAAAGAAACTGCCATACTAGAAATGTGAAGCCAAATATCAGGATCGGCGTTCCCTGGTGTTTTGCGACCCAATCCCTGAGCGCCTCCCTCCGAAATTTCATGTCCCCATCCAGGAGAAAACAGTGATCGCGTCCAAAACGCATCATTCCCAACACGCCGGCACCTCGCGCGGACAAGAGCTTAGGGTCCCGAACAACCGTTTCACTGTCCACAACCAACATTGGTGGGCGTTTTCCCCCGACAACCGCTGAGATCGACGCATTAAGTGACCGGGCCTGTCGGCTGGTCGTTTCATGATCGATGGCGATTTTACTCAGCGATGAACCCGTCGTTCCGCTAGATGTCATGGTCATGCGGACCGCCTCATGCGGCACCGAGCTCAGGCGGTGTGACTTGAACAGCGAGACCGGCACAAAGGGGACGTCTTCAACCCGCGCTGCGCTGAAGCGATCCCACAAAGCGTTCGTGATGCGACCGTACTCTTTACAGTTTGCGCTATGATGTTTTGAAAGGTCATTGAGCCCTGACAGCAGGAGAGTTTCCTTATCCTGCTGTGGCACGGACCATTGTGAGGCCAGCATCAAGTCATTGAATTGCGTTAAGGCTGGCGAGTTTTGCACAGTCAGGCTTCCCATTCGCTTTACGCGGCACCGTCTCGATATTCTTCACAATGATAGTGCCAAGAGGTAAACGTAATTTCAGGCTCAACTCTTTAAGCTGGCTCTTGAATCGCGCGACGTCCTGAACCGGTCGAACATCCTCCACATAGAGATGGATTTGCTCACCGGCCGAGATCGCGTAGCAAGGCTGTCCGATTTCCTTCGAGGCCAGCGCCTCAACGTCATCGAGAGAAACCCGAACCCCTTGGACTTTCGCGAACCTAGCAATCCGTCCCCTGAGCGTCAAAAAGCCCTCCGGCGACAGGAAACCAAGGTCGCCGGTTTTCAAAATGCCGTTGAACTCGTCTCCTTTCGCCAGATCAGCGCGATTGGTCGCGTAGCCAAGCGCTACATTCGGGCCCTGATATACGACCTCACCCGTGCTCCCGGCTTTGCAGGGATAGCCGTCTGGATCGAGGATCGTAATTTCTCCACTCGGCATCGGCTTGCCAACGCTGTCAGAGTGATCGAAAAAATCGGGGCTGTCCAAGGTCGTCATACGGGGGCTCGCTTCCGTCTGCCCGTACATGACGAAAACGCCGCCATTGCGCTCTGTCAGATCCGAATGAATCCCTCGCAATGCATCGCGTCGACACGCACCGCCAGCCTGAATAACCGTATTGAGCGTCGGTAGGTTCAACCGCCTCAGGCCGAGTTTGGAAAGATATTCGCAATGGAAGGGCACACAGGGCAACAAAGTCGCTTTGTGGCGCCGCATCTGCTCCCAAAAAGCGGGTTCGACCACCGCTGCATCGGAGAGAACACACGTGCCTCCAGCTATTAATTGACTGTTGAGGACAGACAAACCGAATGAATAGTGCAATTTGAGATGGGCGAAGGAACAAACCTTCTCATCAAGACCCAGGACCCTGCCAATATCCGTCGCATTTGTCACCAGGTTACGACGTGTCAGCCTAACAAATTTCGGTGTACCGGTTGATCCGGACGTGGACAGCAGACAGGCAAGGTCCGGGTGTATGGATGTTGCTCCGGTATCATCGCCGTTGCGGATGGCTTGAGCCATGATCCCGGAGACCGAATGGACGCGAAGATTCTCAAACTCGAATTTTGCGATATCCTCAGCACAACCGACCACGCTTTCAGGTCGGTATCGATCAATCAGACTATGGAGAACCGCCCGGTCTGCTTCTGGATCGACCAGCGCAATCGGAACGCCAGACCGGAATGCCGCAATAATTATCAATGCGTGAGGCACACGGTTGCGTGTAAGGACAAAGTGAAGCGTCCGCTTTCTCCAATGCTCTAGCTGCGTGGCAGTGTCTTCGGCCGCTTGTGTCAACTCATTGAACCTGATGGATTGGCCGCTTGCTCCATCTACGAGCGCCAGGCCGCTACCTTCGCTGTATTGCCACTGATCCTTCATGCGGTTGCCCTCCAAACTGTCGTGCTTTTTTTCGGGGTTTGGTTGACATGCTCAGCTGTGGCCCGTGAGGGCTTAGAGAGCCATCATCCCATCGACGGCAACGACCTGCCCGTTGATGTATGAGCTCATGTCGCTCGCAAGAAACAGTGTCAGTTTTGCAACTTCCTCGGGTGTGCCTTCCCGTTTGAGGGCGATTTGCTGCCGCCGCTTTTCCCGCACATGATCGTCAAGACCGGCAATCATGTCAGTATCGATCAAGCCGGGCGCGATGCAATTGACGCGAATCCCGTTGGGACCCAACTCACGGGCCGCAGACTTGGTTGCCCCGATCAACGCGGCTTTGGCCGACGCATATGCAAATTGCCCCTCGGCTCCGTTTGTTGCCATGATCGACGTTGTGTTGATCATGCTTCCGCCGCCTTTGCGCATCATGAGACGGGCGCCAAGTTGCATCAATTGCATTGCAG
Organism: Oricola cellulosilytica; assembly: GCF_019966575.1. GTDB lineage: Bacteria > Pseudomonadota > Alphaproteobacteria > Rhizobiales > Rhizobiaceae > Oricola > Oricola cellulosilytica. The sequence goes on from NZ_JAINFK010000004.1 coordinate 389,750, forward strand.
AGACTGTATTGATGCGGAGCGTTGTCTCGATTTTTTCGAGCGTGAATGTCCCGATCACGCCATCAGCCAAGATACCGGCATTGTTTACAAGGATGTCGAGACGCTTATGCTGCGCAACCACCGCGCGGAAAATGGCATCCGGCGCCAGTGGATCGCTTAAATCCGCCTCGATGACGTGCGGCAACTTGCCAGTTATGTTTTCTATCTTGTCAGCGGCCGCCTGCAGAACGGGCCGGTCACGACCGACGACTGACACTTCAGCTCCGGCCTTCGCCAACAATAGGGCGGTTGACGCCCCTATCCCTCTCGTCGCGCCGGTGACTAGGGCAACACGGCCCGACAGATCAATTTCATACGCCATGTCTTATCAAGATAGCGCGGCCCTTGTCATAATCCGAGAAGTCAGTGATGTCATCCAGCTCCATCATGATATTGAAGTGCTCTTCGACCGCGGCAACGATGCGCATGTGGGCAAGCGAATCCCAACCAGGCGTTTCCGAATACATCAATTTATCTGCTGGATAGGTGTCGGGAAGCTCGAGCGCTTCCCGAATAATGTCTGCGAGCTTGGTGGTTGAAGTCGACATGATCACTCCGGAGGCGATCCCCCGAGATACGGGAAAGCCGTTTCAATTTCATTAAGCGGTGTCGATTTGCGAAGAGGCTTTGTACTCAAAACAATACGCCCGACAGCCATCGATCTGCTCACGCGGCTTAAGCAAGTTGAAAGACAAATCCTTCTACAATGCCAGCAATTGCGTCCGGGGGTGGGAGTACTGTTTCTTGGTTATCGTTTCCATTGACGAAACGCCCGACTACGAAGAAACGGCGCGCCTAGCGACAAAAGCATTCGATTCTCCGGGCGTCGTTTTTGATCCCGAGCACATGAAATGGCTTTATGAGGAATGCTTTCCAGGCGGGACAACCGTTGTGCAACTGACGGAAAAGGCGTCCGGGTGCAAAATCGGCCAACTCGCTATGGTGCACCAAACGGTCTGGGTGAATGGAACCCCGGAAAAGGCAGCTCAGCTCGTTGATCTGTTCCTTCTGAAAGAATGGCGAAATCTCGAACGGATGCGCATGCTTTTTGACGAGGTCGGTCGTCAGTTCGCCAAGCGCGGCATCAGGTTTGCATTCGGCATGCCCAACGTTCAGGCGATGCCTATCAATGAACGATTCTTTAAGCTCAAAGCTTTTCTGTCGCTGGATATCAAGTTGGGATTCGCGCTCCCTTTTCGTTCCAAAAGCGTACATATCCACGAGGCATTCCATAAACACCAAGCGGAACATTTCATATCAATATTCAACAGGTTTGCTACCGAGCATTCAGAAACAGGCCTGAGGTGGGATGGCGAATCTCTTTACGATCGGCTGTGCGGGTATAAATACAAATACGCGATACATGCCACTGATAGCCTATTACTGATATCATCTCCGCGCATTTCCCGTGGCATACCGTACACTCTTGCGGCTGCATATCTCTGCGCCCCCGGCAGCACATTTGAGAAAAAAGATATGAGTGCCGTGACACGCGCAGCGTGCGCGTTCTGGAAACGACCGATTTTCATCTATGCGGGTTTTAACCGGGCTATCCCGACGCCTCCAGGAATCCGTTTGCCAGAACGTTATCGTCCTTCCCCAATGCTTTTGCAGATGCGCGATTTTGTCCCGGAGCGAGGAAAACTGGATCTGGATCGCTTTCAACTAATCGACTTCGATTTCGCGTGAACCCAGGCAGGAGCGGTATGCATCCTTTGGTCAAACAGACCGTAATCTCGGCAGGCCTGGAAGCAATTGCACAGACCAGAGCTGGAGAATTTCTCCCCGGCGCCGCTGGTCGCGGAATTGTTTTCACTCTGCATCACGTTCGTCCGGCGTCAACTAGAGCATTCGAACCAAATCGGCTACTTTCGGTAACGCCGGATTTTCTTGATTCCGCGATTCGGGAAACATTGGATCAGGGTTACATTCCAGTCGCTCTCGAAGACCTTCAGAACGCAGTTTCGAATGCGCGAGAAAACGAAAAGTTTGTTGCCTTCACGCTTGACGATGGTTGCCGGGACAACGCAAGGCATGCCGCTCCGGTTTTCAGAAAGCACGCCGTTCCCTTCACACTGTTCATCACCAAAGGGCTGGTGGAGCGTACCCACACGATGTGGTGGGAAACTGCAGAAGCGTTGACCCGAAGCCGCGATGATTTCAGGTTTGACTTTGGCCAGGGCATCGAAACAGTCGATTGCCGAAGCAATGCACAAAAGCATCGGGCATTTATCCGACTGGCGCGATTTATCGAAACAGTTGACGAAGATTTCGCCGTTAGCAGACTGAATGCCGTTGCCAATTCTTCGGGAGTTGATCCGATTCAAATTGTCGAGGATGAAATATTGGACGCAGAATCGCTACGAGGATTGGGGTCGGATCCCTTAGCCGGATTTGGTGTCCATACGATCTCTCACTGCAACCTAGCTCGGGTCAATGATCAGCGGTTGCAGCGAGAAATCGTCGAGCCCATCGCCGCCCTCAAAGACTGGACTGGCAAGGAGCCAAAATCGATCGCATATCCTTATGGCTGGAAGCGGGCATGTGGCGAACGCGAGGCATCAGCGGCGCACCACGCCGGACTCTCGGCGGGCGTGACGACGCGGCCGGGTGTTATTCATGGTTCATGTGATGACAATTGGATGTTGTTGCCGCGCGTTTCACTAAACGGTCTCTACCAGAAGAAGCGCTATGTGAGAGCGCTGCTTAGCGGAATTCCTTTTAGATTTATGTGACGTTCCTTGGGCTTTCGTGAAAAGCGTAGAAATCAGGATCACTCTGTTTGGATCGGCTCCCAAGACGTTTTGGAGCTCATTTGGCTTACCCGCCCCGCGCAGAACCTTCGGTACCGGTCTTGGGAAATTGGTCGTGGAGCTCCCCATGATTAGCAGTTGACCGTTCAGGCGTTCGCCCAGGCGGGATAGGCATCCAGTCTTCGACTTCTGCACCGTGCCACTCGCCCTTGAGTTCATCGTCGGTCGCCCTGCCATCTTCCATTTGGATGTCGAGAATGGCGATGAGCCGGGCCAAGTGAATTGCCGGTTCGGCAACGACCCAAGCGAAATTTGGCGCTTCATTCGAACGCCTTGGATTGAGATACTTCCCGCCAACTGACACGATACTGAAGCCATGGCCTACATAATCACCGAACCCTGCATCGACGTGAAGGATGGCGATTGCACTCTCGCCTGTCCGGTCGACTGCATTTATGAGGGGGGACGGATGTTCTATATCCAGCCGGACGAATGCATCAATTGCGGGCTGTGCCTGTCCATCTGCCCGGTTGATGCGATCGTGTACGACATGGAACTCACCGACGAAATGCGACCCTTCGAGAAGATCAACCGTGAGTTTTTCGAAGAGGTGACCGGATGGGGAATGCCCGGCGGATGGGATGCGGCGCACACAACCTCGACCGATCATCCACGGGTCGCGGCCCATCCCAGACAGCCTGCAACTGCTGATGTCGGCTGACAATCATCGGAGGAACATGATGAGATCACGCCTTGAGGGCGTCATCGCCGCCGTCCCGACCCCCGTGGGCTGCGACGGCCAGCCGGACACGGAACGTTTCTTGCGGCACGCGGAGTGGGCGCTTGCCAATGGCTGCGACGGGTTGAACGTGCTGGGGACCACCGGCGAGGCAAACTCACTCTCACCCGCGCAGCGCGAGGCCGTCATGTCGGTCGCAGCGTCGAAGCTGGACCCTGCGCGCCTGATGGTGGGAACCGGGACGCCGGATCTGGAGACGACGATCGGATTAACGCGCAAGGCCGCCGAATTCGGCTTCGCCGCCGCGCTCGTCTTGCCGCCGTATTACTACAAGGGCGTCTCCGACGACGGCCTGTTCGCGTGGTTCGGCAAGGTCGTCGACGGCACCGGTGATGGGACCATTCCCGTTTATCTTTACAATTTCCCTCAGATGACTGGTATGAGCTTCACGCCGGAACTTGCTGAAAGGCTCGCGAACGCATTTCCTGATCGCATCGTCGGCGCCAAGGACAGCTCCGGTGATCTGGATTATGCGGCACGACTCGCGGCGATCGACGGATTCGGTGTATTTCCGAGCAACGAGGCCGCACTCGCAAATGCAGATCGCGACGGCTATCGGGGCTGCATCTCGGCCACAGTCAACGTTGCGCCACGCATATCGGCCGCGCTTTGGAAGGAGCAGAGCAACGCCGACCTTCTTCGCAGAGTTAAGGATGTGCGGGCAAGGATCTCCTCACAGCCCCTGATCCCCGCCGTGAAGTACCTGACCGGACAAATCCACGCCGACCCGGAATTCGAGCGCATTCTGCCGCCACATCTCGAACTGACCGCAAGCCAGAAATCGGCGCTGACCGACGTCGATCTCGCAGCAGCCTGAACGCATAACGAGGACAAGACCGAATGACACTGCACCAGAACTTCATCAACGGCGACTGGACTGGTACCGAGGCGGTTCCGAACTTCAATCCCTCCGATACCAACGACATCGTGGGCGAGTTCGCCCGGGGCGACGCCAATGATGTCGCAAATGCCGTTACCGCCGCGAGACAGGCATTTGTAAAATGGGCGCATTCCGGCCCGATGGAGCGTCATGCTGTCCTGCGCAAGGCCTCCGATGAGATCCTTACCCGCAAGGAGGAACTTGGCCGCCTGCTTGCCCGCGAAGAGGGAAAGACACTTGCCGAAGGCATCGGCGAAACAGTCCGCGCTGGCCAGGTATTCGACTTCTTCGCCGGCGAGGCGTTGCGTCTCGCTGGAGAGACCGTTCCGTCGATTCGTCCGGGCATCGAGGTGGACATTACCCGCGAACCGGTCGGCGTTGTAGGCATCATCACGCCGTGGAATTTTCCGATCGCCATTCCCGCCTGGAAGATCGCGCCGGCGCTCTGCTACGGCAATACGGTCGTCTTCAAGCCGGCTGATCTGACGCCCGGTTGCGCTTGGGCGATCGTCGATATCCTGAAGCGCGCGGGCCTGCCTGGAGGTGTGCTCAACCTCGTCATGGGCAAAGGATCCGTGGTCGGTCAGGCAATGCTGGATCATTCCGGAATCGACGCGATTACCTTCACCGGCTCGGTTGCAACCGGCAAGCGTGTCGCGGCACCCTGCGCAGAACAAATGCGCAAGGTTCAGCTTGAAATGGGCGGCAAGAACCCGCTGGTCGTGCTTGACGACGCCGATCTCGACACGGCGGTCGAATGTGCCGTCAACGGCGCCTTTTTCTCCACAGGCCAGCGCTGCACTGCATCGTCACGGCTGATCGTGACCGACGGCATTCACGACCACTTCGTGAAGAGCGTGACCACGCGGATGAAGGCGCTCGTCGTCGACAATGCGCTGAAGGAGGGTACGCATATCGGCCCGGTGGTCGACCAGAACCAGTTCGAGCAGGACGAAAAATACATCGCTATCGGCCGCGACGAGGGGGCCCATCTCGCCTTCGGCGGAGAGAGGTTGAACCGGGAGACCCCGGGCTTCTTTCTTCAGCCGGCGCTCTTTACCGAGGCGACGAACGAAATGAGGATTTCGCGCGAGGAAATTTTCGGGCCCGTCGCCTCCGTCATCCGGGTCGGTGATTACGAAGAAGCGCTTGCGGTCGCCAATGACACGCCATTCGGCCTGTCCGCAGGCATCTGCACGCAAAGCCTGAAACACGCATCGCATTTTAAGCGAAACAGCGAGGCAGGAATGGTCATGGTCAATCTGCCGACCGCCGGCGTCGATTTCCACGTTCCCTTCGGCGGGCGCAAGGGTTCGAGCTACGGGCCGCGCGAGCAAGGCCGCTATGCCAGGGAATTCTACACAACAGTGAAGACGGCCTACATTCAGCCCTGAGGGAAGCGTTCGCGGTAGTACCGGCGAATGAGGCCGGCCAGCAGATCGGCGTTGCCTCGCTGCTTTTCCAGTTCAGGCAGTGCCGACTTCGCCTGCGCCAACAGTTCGCCGCGGGCCGCATCAAAATCGAACGATGCGATGCGGCCGTTGCTGACGACATGCTTGCCGGCGATCACGAGGTCGCGGACGAAGCTTTTTGTCATGCGGGTCAGGATCATCGTTAACTCATCGACGTCATCGAACAGTGCGTCCCGGGTCATCTCGGCGTAATCGACGGTCACCACGTCGCCGCCCGTCGGGTGATTGACAACCGCCGCGCCATTCGTGGTCATGGCGTCAAATAGTTCGGCGGGCGTAACGGCGGGATCGATCTCCTTGCCTCCGTGAAGCAGCGAGGCGAGGCGCGCTTCACGCCAGATATCCTGGTCGTCGTCGAAACCGGTCCCGTCCAGCCCGACGGCCACGTTCACGCCGCTTCGCCGCAGTGCCTCCAGCGGCGCGATTCCGGAGCGCAGACGCAAATTGGCCGACGGATTGGTGACGACAGTCACCCCGCGTTCCGCCAGCAGGTCGCATTCGTCGGGCCGCAACTGCACGCCATGCGCGACAGCCAGTCGCGGCGACAGAAAGCCGATGCTGTCAAGATGGCGCACCACGCCATCCGGAAACCGCCGGTCGAGCCAGTGTCGCTGGCGCGGGCTTTCCAGCAGATGCATGTGAATGCGGCGGCCGCTCGCATGCGAGGCGTCCGCGATCTGCTCCAGCATCGCGTTGCTGGCCCATTGCGGGCCGATCGGACCGAACTGAACATCGACGCCAGTACCGTGATGTTTGCGGGCGACTTCCTCCACGGCCGCGATCTGATCGCCTACCGGACGATAGTCCGGCAACAGCCCAGAAATACGCTTCCACTCAGCGGCGCTAGCCAGACCTCTCAACTCCTCCACATCCCCGTAGATCCATGGAGAGCTGTCGAGAAGTGGACAGGAAAGCGCCAGGCGAATGCCGCTTTCCCGAGCGGCCCGGACCACCGCTTTCGCTTCCTCGAAAAGACGCTCCGCATGGAGAGAATTATGGCAGTGCATGGTCGCACAACACCCCGACTGAAGCATCCGGCCAAACGCGACCAGTGCCTCCATATAGGGATCGGTCGCCGGTCGCAGCCGGAGACTAGCGATCCACGGCTCGAGCGCGTCGTCCACGCATCCGAAGTCGAGCGTGCGAACTCCGTATCCATGATCATGTGCGTTCACCGGCGCCAGCATGGCGAGAAGGCCGGTCCCGCCGCTGCCGGACGTAGCTGCGACCTCGCTCCCGTCTATTTCCAGCGAAAGGTCCCGTGCCCCGCTCCGTCTGCCCGGCTGGGGGAACCACCGATCGACCTCCAGGCGAACCGTCATTGGCTGCGTGCTTGCCGGGCGATGCGTTCCTGCCATTCTTTGCCGAGTACCGCCAGCGCGCCGCTCAACTGATCAATCATCGCCGAGGCGGCATGTGTCAGTTGACGGCGGCGTGGTATCAGCAATCCCAGACGCAGGCCGCCGAGCCGCGACCCCTCCAGCGGCACTCCGACGATCGACCCCTTCTCCAGGCCGTCGGCCAGACCGATCGGCGTGTAGAAGGCGACGCCTGCTCCAGCCTCGACCATCGGCTTAAGCATCATCAAATTGTTTGACGCCACGAGCGTTCGCCCGGTGCGTTCAAGCACCGAGAGTTCCACTTCGATGAGCGAGCGAATCGGCTCGGTATCCATCTGCAGCAGAAGGTTGAACTGCGCGCACTGCGTGAGTGTCACTGTATTCAGCCGCGCAAGCGCATGATCCTTCGAAACCATCGCCATGAGTGGCATGGCGACGTCGGAAATGAATTCCGTGTCTTCAGGCCGGGCAAGATTAAAGGTGATACCGATATCGGCCTCGCCTTCCGCGACTTGCGTGGCAATGCGGCTATGAGGGCCGCTTTGAACGCGAAAATCGACGCTTGGGTTGGCCTGGTGAAACGCCAGGATTTGTTCAGGCAGAAACCGCACAAGAAGGCTGTCGAGCGGCGCGATGCGCACCACACCAGTCTTTTCGCCCCTTAGGCTCCCCAACTCGCTCTTGAGTAGCTCGAATTCCTGCAAGGTCGACTTGGCATGTCGGAGCGTAACGATGCCTGCCTGGGTCAAGCGCAATCCGTTTGGGAGGCGCTCGAACAATTGAACTCCTAGTTCATCTTCCAGCTTCTGGATCTGCCTGGAGACGGCTGAGCCTGCGACGTGCAGTTCCTCCGAAGCGGCGCGGATCGATCCGGCTCGCGCCACGGCGGCAAAATAGCGCAGAACGACGGCATGCATGCGCTCTTGATCTCCCTCGGCTTGGATAGCGCGTTCCGGAAATCAGACACCACGCCACTGCGGCGCACGCTTTTCATTGAAGGCGCGCACCCCCTCTTCACCATCTTCGCTTTTCAGCGCCCGCACAACCGCGGGGAGCTTCAACGCCTGCGCCTCGGCCGGAGAGAGGTGGGCTGTCCGGTTGACCGTCTGCTTGATCGCCCGCAGCGACAACGGCGCACAGGCAACGATATCGTCGACCCAGCCGTCAACGGTTCGATCCAGTTCCTCCAAGGGGACGACGTCGTTCACGATACCGAAGCTCTTCATCTCGATTGCGGAAAAGCGGCGACCGGACAGCATCACACCCATGGCGAGGTTGTGCGGCACCTTGCGCTGAAGCATGATCATGCCGCCATCGAGCGGCATCCTCCCGACACGCCCCTCCGGGAGCCCGAACTTGGCGTGCTCCGCTGCGATCACGATATCGCAGCCAAGTACCATCTCGAAACCGCCCCCGAGTGCGTAGCCGTTGACCCTTGCAACGAGGGGAATGTCGAGCGACCGCCGGAACGAGATGCTCCCGAACCCGTTGGGTCGGGATTCCGCCCAGTATTCCAGGCCGGACTTCTCGACGTCCTTCATATCCGCACCTACCGAGAACGCTTTTTCGCCGGCGCCCGTCAGGACCGCGCAACTAACATCGTCGCGACTTTCAAGGTCGCTCCAGATGCGCTCCAGTTCGCGTTCGCTTGCCGCGTCTATCGCGTTTAGGCGCTCGGGTCTCTGGAACGCGATGCGGGCAACCCGGTCCTTCACCTCGTATGTGACACTCACGCTGCGCCGACCTTTCGTTGAAGTTCCGCGTGGGGCTTCAGCACCTCATCGTTGTGCTCGCCGAGCCGCGGCGGCGGTTGGCGCACACCGAGCGGCGCGCCAGACATGGAAATCGGACTGCCAACAACACGCACCGGGCCGTTTTCCGTTCTGCCGGCTTCGATCACCATGCGATTTACGATCGTCTGCTCGTCCTCGAGCGCTTCGGCCAGTGTGCGAACCGGCGCGCATAGGATATCCACCGCTTCCAGCCGGGAGAGCCAGTAAGCGCTGTCCTTGATGGCGAAATGGCTGCGGAAAAGCTCCTGCAGTTCGGAACGGTGCTCCAACTGGCTATCGAAGTCGGCAAACCGGTCTTCCTTCGAGAGATCCTCTATCCCGAGCGCCTCGCAGATATCGCGCAACGGGTTTTCCTTGAAGGCGCCCACCATCACAATGGGGGTGTCGGTCGTCTTGAACACGCCGGTCAGCGGAAAGGCCGCCCAGTTGAGGTCCTTGCCGCGCATCATGTGCGCCGCCGCTTCCTGCATCTGCATGGCAATCATCGAGTCATAGAGACTGACCGAGACCATCTGCCCCTCGCCCGTTTTTTCGCGTTGCATGAGAGCAAGAAGTATTCCCTGAACGAGATGCATGCCGGCGGAATAGTCGCACAGCGCCGTCGGGTAGATGGATATCGGCAGATCGGGATCGGCCCTGCGGGCCATGACGCCGGTCATCGCCTGCGCAAGGATATCCTGCCCGCCCTTGTGCCGGTTCGGGCCGTCGAGACCGAAGCCGGTGCCTACGCCGTATATGATGCGCGGGTTGCGGGCCTTCAGATCCTCGTAGCCAAAGCCCATCCGCTCCATGACTCCCGGCCGGAAGTTGTTGACCACGACGTCAGCTGAATCGATCAGTTCGAGCACTTGCGCACGCGCCTCGTCCGACTTCAGATTGAGCGCAACGCTCTTTTTGTTGCGATTGAGGGACGAAAAGACCGGATTGTTCAGGCCGTCGGGATCGGAGCCGAGAGACCACCGGGACAGATCACCGATCTTTTCTTTTTCGATTTTGATGACCTCAGCACCGTAGTCGGCGAGCATTTGGGTGCAGCAGGGCCCAAGCATAACTTGCGTGAAGTCTATAACCCGGATTCCGTCGAGAGGAAGTATGGTCATTCGGCAGCCTCCAGCACCGCGGCGTTTTTCGAGGGTACGTCGCCCGGATCCGCCCCCTGGGCCCGCATCTGCGCCTGGATTTTGGCGACATCGGCTTCGCGAACGGTGACACCTGAATTCAGCGCCACGGTTGCCGCAACACCGGCTGCTTCACCCATCGCCATGCAGGGCGGGATTTCCCTGCTCGCTTTCTGCGCCTGGGGCGTAGCCGAATAATGCCGGCCGGCAACGAGAAGCTGGTCAACCTGCACCGGAAGCATGGCCCGGTACGGCGTGTAATAGTCCCGGCCCCGGCAGACGGTGTCGGAGAAGTGCCGGCGCGACATCACGTCTTCCTTGGTGACAACGTATTCGCCTTCAAGCATGCGTGTCTGGCGCACACCGGTCTGTGGCGCGAAATCGACGACATAGGCGTTCTCGAACCCCGGGAAGTTTTCCCGGGAAAACTTCATCAGTTCTTCCATTCGGCGCCGGCCCTCGAGTTCGGCGGCCGTTAGTCCGTCGACGTGAAGTCCGCTCAGCTTCGGCATATGCGGGCAGTTGAGCCAGATGATTCCGGGAAGCGGCGTCTTCAACCACCAGTAGTTCCAGCAGCCACCGATGATGCGCTTGGCTTCATGGTCGAGCTTGGCGAAAGTCTCCGGCTGTTCGAACTGGAACGCTTCGGCGCGGTCGGTGTCGATCCCGCCCCAGCGCGAGACGGTCGTCAGGATGAACGAGCTTTCCTGAAACTTCGCTCCCGCTCCGGCGGCCACATCGAGATCGCCGGTCGTGTCGATCACGACATCCCCGAGAATGGCCTGTCGGCCCTCCTTGGTTTCGCAGATCACGCCCTTGATGCGCCCATCTTCGACGATCGCCGAGGAGAACCAGCTGTGCAGCCGCAGCTTGACGCCCGCTTCGCCGGTCATCACGTATGAAGCGCGTTTGTAGCCGTCCGGATCGAATGCTGCAGAGAAGCACACTGGATGCGGCATTGACTGGGTGTGAAAGTCGAACAACCCCCAGCGCGACCATTTGCGCCACATGGCGTCCGTCTCACGCACGCCGGGCATGCGCTCCGCATCGGGCGGGGTCACGCACAACCCCCAGGAGCGCATGCGCTCGATCATTTCCATGCAGATGCCCTGGACGGTGATCTCGGTGTCATTGTGCATGTCATCCAGAACGAGCACCATGCCGCCGGACGCAAGTCCGCCGAGATAGGCATAGCGTTCAAGGAGGGTCACGCTGGCTCCGTTGCGCGCAGCCGACACCGCCGCGGAGATGCCTGCGGGTCCTCCGCCAACGACCACCACATCGGACCTGTCGGCGATCGGAACTTCGCGTGCGGCTTCGGCTATGGTCGATGTAACCATTGGAATTCTCCAGTTCTGTTGTTCTTTGCCGCTTGGACGGTCAGTGAACGCCCTGCGCCTTCCAGTGGATCACCCGCTTTTCGACAACGCTCACGATGGTGAAGAGGCTGACCGCGAGCAGGGCGGCGGTAAACACCGTTGCGTAGAGAAGCGGCGACCGGAAATTGTAGGTCGCTTCAATAATCAGAGCGCCAAGCCCGTAGTTGGAACCAATCCATTCAGCTACAATCGCACCGATGACGCACGTGGTGCTGGCGATCTTCAATGCGGCGAACAGAAATGGCAGCGAGCTCTGGATACGAACCTTCCAGAAAACCTCGGAACCCGATGCTGAAAGCACACGCATCAGTTCAAGCGTCGCTGGTTGCACTGCCTTTAGGCCGCGGACCATGTTCACAAGCGTCGGGAAGAAGCAGATCAGGGCGGCGATGACGATCTTTGGCGCGTATCCATTGCCGAGGATCAGCACCAGGATCGGCGCAACTGCGATGATGGGTATCGTATTGACAAAAACGGCGATCGGGTAGAACGCGCGCTCTGCGGTGCGGCTGTGCACGAAAAGGATGGCCAGCAGGATCGCAACAAGGTTGCCGAAAACGAAGCCAAGCGCCGCTTCGAACAGTGTCGGCCAGAAGTTGTTCCACAGAACCGTTGAGTTTTCGCGGAACGCATTTAGAACGTCGGCGGGCCCGGGCGCCATGTAGGTGGGCACCGAGAAACCCCAAACCACCAGTTGCCAGAGGCCGATCAGGCCGATCACCGCGAGCACAGCCGGGAGCTTGTCGGCAACCTTGTCGAGGATGTTGAACAGCGACCGGTCTGGAATGATCGCTGATTGATGCGTCACGTTGGCCATCAGCATTCCTCCAGCAACTGTCTGAGATGTGCGGTGATGCGCACGAATTCGATCGTGTCGCGCACCTTCAGTTGACGCGGATGGGGCAGATTGATCGGCATGAACTCCTTGACCCGGCCCGGATGCGAGGCGAGCACGAGAACGTGCTCGCCCAAGAATGCCGCCTCCGGAATGGAGTGGGTAACGAACACCACTGTCGTACCTGTTTCTTGCCAGATACGCAGAAGTTCTTCGTTCAGCTTGTCGCGCGTGATCTCGTCCAACGCTCCGAAGGGCTCGTCCATCAGAAGAATCTTGGGCTTCGTGACAAGCGCGCGGGCGATGGAAACACGTTGACGCATGCCGCCGGACAACTCGCTAGGCAGTGCGTTTTCACGTCCCTTCAGTCCCACCAGCTCGAGGAGGTTCGCCGGTTCGCCATGCGCGGCATGGGTACCGCCGACTTCCAGCGGCAGGCGCACATTGTCGATCGCGCTGCGCCAGGGAAGAAGCGTCGAGTCCTGAAACACGAACGAGAAATTCCGGTCCTGGCGCGCCTGCTGCGGCGACCGGCCGAGAACGGTGATCTCTCCGGCGCTGGTCGGCACCAAATCGGCGATCGCGCGCAGCAATGTGGATTTTCCGCAGCCGGAGGGGCCGAGCATGGTGACGAGAGAGCCCTCTGGAATATCAACGCTTACGCCGGCCAGCGCCGTAACCGCCGCGTCTCCCGCGCCGAAAGTGACGTCGATGTTGCGTACGGAGACGGCGGGTGCTGCCGTCGCCGCCGAGTTTCCGATCACGACGGGACTCTTTCGGAGCGCGGAGACCACCATTGGCTCATCCCACCTGCTTGCGAATATCGGCGGTGGCGTCGAGAATGTCGAACGTCACGACATCATCGACCGTGGGCACGTCTCCTTTGAACTGGTCAAGATCGGCATAGGCCTTTAGCTGGGCCTCCCAATTCTCCCGGTTCATCGTCGCCCATCCGTTCTCCTTCGTCGACTCCCCGAACGAAAAGTCCAGCACACCGCCGACGGCCTCCAACTCACTGGCCTTGTCGAGATTGGGATAGGTCTCAACAAGCAGGTCGACAGCCTCTTCCGGGTTTTCCTTCGCATACCCCCAGCCACGTGCCGAACCACGCAGGAACTTCTGCAGCGTTTCAGGGGTTTCGGACAGCGTCTTGTCGGTCGCAAAGTAGACGTTTGCGTAAAGCTGGATGCCCGTGTCCCACAACATCAGGTCGACGCGATCTTCTCCGAGAACCTTCAAGGCGTTGGTATTCGTCAGCCAACCGGTCACCGCGTCCGCCTGACCGGTGATCAACTGGTTCATGTCCGAACCCATATTGACGATCGTCACCTGATCTTCGGCGATGCCATTCTTGGCGAGAAGGGCGCGGAGCAAGATAAAGGCGGTCGGCTGTGTCGCAATCGTCTTGCCGATCATGTCCTTCGGCTCGCGGATCGCAGATTTTGCGAGCGAGAAATAGGTGAACGGGTGCTTTTGATAGCCCGCCGCGAACGCTTTGATTGGTATTCCGGCCGAGCGTGCGAGCATTACCGATGGACTTGAGGATGTCTGCCCAAGCGTGCTGCGTCCGGCCGCGACTCCGCCCACGCCATCGACGTTCGGTCCGCCGGGAGTGATCTCCAAGGCGACACCCTCCTCAGCGTAAAAGCCCTTCCTCTGCGCGACGACTTCGCCCAGAATGCCGTTTGAGGCGAGCCAGCCGAGTTGCATGCCGACTTTCTCCGGCGACTGGGCGCTGGCACGCGTTACGCTGATCAGGCTCTGTGTAGCCGCCGCCGCGCCGATGGCGGCGGCACCCTTCAGAAACTGGCGTCTGTTTTTGGAAATTAGCGGCATCTGACCTCTCCCCTTTTGACTCGAACATAGCCGGTTGTGTCCGGCATGCCCTCCGCTCGAAACAGGATGTCGTCTCGATGTGTTCTAATAAAGCAGAATGATTCGCATAGCCCATTGCCATTTAGGCAACACTGAGCCTGACTGTCTCGGCGCACCTGAGACGCCGGCCATAAGAATTGCGCGAACCCTCAAGCAAACAGACATCCGCAGCTTGTTTTCCCGTCCGCGGTTGCGCGCAAAACAGCTTTCAGGCCGCCCTTAGGGTTGCTTGCGTTCCCGCTGCACAACGACGCTGAGAAGCGCAAGCAACCCTGAGCCGAGCATCAGAAAAACCGACACCGCGTTCAAGACCGGGGTCGAGCCTACCTTCACCATCCGGTCGTACATGGTGATGGTGAGCGGAGCGTCTGACCCAACCAGCATCAGCGTCGTGTTGAAGTTTTCGAACGATACGAGAAACGCGACGACGAATGCCGAGAACATCGCCGGCGCGAGATATGGCAGCGTCACCGTTGCAAGGACACGCACGCGCGTCGCGCCGAGGTTGAGCGCCGCCTCCTCAAGGGCGATATCGAACTTGCGCAGCCGCGCCGCAATGACCAGCGAAGTAATCGTCGTCAGAAACGAAAACTGGCCGAGGATCACGAGAAAAAGGCCCGGACGCAACATGTCCCAGTCCCAACTCATGGTTTCTTCGACCCCGTTGGCGACGATCGAAGCGAATACGAGAATCGAGATTCCGAGGATCACGCCCGGGATGACCAGAGGAACGATCATGAGCACGTGCAAAGCGGCCTTGAACGGGAATTCCTTTCGCTCGAACAAAAATGCGTTGCACGTCCCTGCCGCGACCGACAGAGCCGAGACGATCAGGCCGACATAAAGAGAGACTTCCAGACCGCGCAGCAGGCGGCGGTCGTAGAACATCCCGAGCTTCGGCTCGGTGTCGTTGAAGAACCAGTCGAGCGTAAATCCGTTCCAGGGAAGCGAGGGAAACAGCGAATCGTTGAATGCGAAGACCCCGGCGGCCGTCAGTGGTGCCGCCAGATAGATGAAAAAGGCGAACATGTAGCCGCCATAAACCCACCGCAGAAAGGGAGACTGGGGAGCAGCGACGTTCATTGTCTACTCCTTGGCGACCGTGTTGGCGAGACTCTGACCGGTCAGCCGAAGGCCAAGCCAGACGACGAAAGACGTGAAACCGAGCAGCAGAACGCCGAATGTGGCGCCCGATTCCCAATTATAGCGCGTGATGAACTGGTCATAGATTTGCTCGGTGAACCAGCTGGAATTCTTGCCGCCGAGCAGGATCGGCGTCAGGTAGCTTCCCGCCGTAAGCATGAAGGTAATGATGCAACCGGCCACGATCCCCGGCATAGCATACGGAACCACAATCCGGCGAAAGACGGTGACACGGCTTCCGCCGAGATTGTAGCCTGCCTCGAGCAGCGAATTGTCCATGCCGTCAAGTGTCGAAAATAGCGGTACGATCATGAACAGCACGACGGTGTAAACAAGGCCGATCACCACGGTGACGTCATTGTAAAGCAGTTCCACCGGCCCGGAGATAAGTCCGGCCGTCTGCAACATGCCAGAAACGACCCCCGTCTCCCGCAACAACACGATCCATCCGAAAGCTCGCACGAGATCAGAAACCCAAAGCGGTATCAGGCACAGCAGGAACAGCGCTGCGCGTGACCGCTGCTGGGCGATCTTCGCGATGTAATAAGCGACAGGAAACCCGACCAATAACGCCAGCGCAGTGACCAGAATTGACATCCACGCGGTGCGAAGGAGCGTGTTCCAGTAGATCGGCTCGTTGATGAAATCGATATAGTTCGCAAGCCCGAGTTCGTATTCGCGCGGTCCCACCTTCTCGCGCAGCGAGATGTAGCCGATCCCCAGTTGCGGGAGAACGATCAACAACCCGATCCATAAAACGAAGGGAGTCATGAGAAGGATCAGGGACAGTTTGCTGGCGTCGGAACGAAACATGCGGACGGCCTACCTTGCCGCTGCGAAGCAACGGCCACGCTCCCGTGCCCAGCCGATTTCCACGTCGTCGCCGGCTGACAAGCCGCCGCCGCCGTCCATGACCGGATAGTTCACCTCAATGAGTTCGCCGTCCGCGATCCGCACAAGAATTCGGCTGTTCGCACCGTTGAACAACAGGCTGTCCACCTTTCCGCGCAGGCTGTTTCCGTTCTCGGGTACCCCCAGTTCGATTGCCTCCGGCCGCACGAAAACATCCACTTCGACACCTTCTGCGACATCCTCCCCGCTCGCGGCTGCTACGATCTCGCCAGCTGCGGTCTGCACCTTTGCGGCGCCGTCAGCGATGGAGACGACCCTGCCCTTCCAGCGATTGGTATCGCCTACAAAGCCAGCGACAAAACCCGATGCCGGAGAGTGATAGAGTTCCTGCGGCGTGCCAATCTGTTCGAAGCGCCCGGCGTTCATGACCGCAACGTTGTCGGACATTACGAGCGCTTCCGACTGGTCGTGCGTAATGTAAAGGAATGTCGTGTCGAACTGGTGCTGCAGCAGCTTCAGTTCGATCTTCATGCGCTCCCGTAATTTGAGGTCCAGCGCGCCCAGCGGCTCGTCCAGCAGCAGGACATCGGGCTCCAGGACCATGCACCGGGCGATCGCGATCCGCTGCTTTTGCCCTCCCGAAAGCTGCGCAACTTCCTTTTCCTCCACCCCTGGCAATCCGATGCGTTCCAGAACGGCGGCGACCTTGTGGGCGATATCCGCCTTCGGCTCCCCCCGGCACCGCAGACCATAGGCGATATTCTCGCCGACATTCATCATCGGGAACAGGGCCAGATGCTGGAACACCATCTTCACGTTGCGCTTGTTCGGAGGCGTAGCGAGGACGGAGTTGCCCTTGATCTTGATATCGCCCTTACTCGGATTCTCGAATCCGGCGATCATCCGCATCAGGGTCGTCTTCCCGCAACCTGAAGGCCCGAGGATAGAAAAGAAGGATCCGCTCGGAACGGCGAACGAAACGTCGTTGACCGCTGTGAAATTTCCGAACCGTTTGGTCAGACCGTCGCATTGTAAATCGTCCATGAAATGCCCGTGTCATCGCCCAATCGGGCACCTGCGCGTCGTATGCGGAATTGGGGGAGCCTGAGCTCCCCCAGCTGAATGCGTCATCGCAACTTGGATCAGCCGCCCGTGGCCGCCTTGATCCGCTCAAGCGCCTTGCCCTCCATGTCCTCGACGCCGGCGGGAATGTTCGCGAAGAATTTCAGGTTGGCAATGTCCTCGTCATCGAACGCCGCCTGCACGGCCGCCTTCTTGTCTTCGGGAAGGAGATCGATGCCGCCGTTCACGGCTGCGATCGCCCCGGTTGATGCCGACATCATCGTCACGATTTCCGGCTGCAGAACGAAGTTGATCCACTTGTAGGCTGCATCGTCCGCCTCGCCCTTGCGCGGGATCGTGAATGTGTCGATCCAGGCCAGCGCACCGGTTTCCGGCGGAATGAACACGATGTTCTGATTCTCGCCATAGAGCTTGTAAGCGGTAGAGTCCCACGTCTCGGACGCGATGACTTCGCCCGAAAGCATCAGGCTGGAGAGGTCGTCGCCACCCTGCCAGTAGGTCTTTATGTTGTCCTTGCAGGCAATGAGCTTTTCGGTCACCTCATCAAGTATGTTCTGGTACTCGTCAAGATCGGCATAAGCCGCGAACGGATCCTTGCCCATCGCGAAAGCCGTGCCGAGAAGAATGGTCCGCTTCAGACGCATGGACGTGCGTCCCTTGTATTGCGGGTCGCAAAGATCGTCCCAGCTGTTAAAGTCGGGCGCCTTCGTGATGTCGGCCATCAGGCCGGATGTGCCCCACTGGTGCGGAACGGCATAGACCTCCCCGTCGATCGTCGTGTTCGCTTTCACACCGGCGAGCAGGTTCGGGTCCATGTTCGACGTGTCGATCTGCGAGAGGTCCAGTGGTTTGTAGATGTCGTATTCAAGCTGTGCCGCATAGATGCGGTCATGGCTTGGCTGCGCGAGATCGTATCCGGCACCACCGGTGGCGCGCAGTTTGGCGATCATTTCCTCGTTGTTGGAGAAGGTCACCTCGACCTTGATGTCCGGGTATTTTTCCTCGAACATCTCGATCACCTTGTCCGGCGCGTAGCTGCCCCAGGTAAGGATGCGAAGCGTTGTCTCCGCCTGAGCGGTCGCTCCTCCAAATACCATCGCCATCGCAGTGGTTGCGATCAGCGTTCTTCCCAGTTTTCTCATCTTCTCTCTCCCTGATTGCCGGAAAGTCGTCCACATTTCGGCATCGACGAAACCCGTCCGGCGACCGGGCAACTCCGCCGTTTTACTCTTGAGCGCCGAACGGACTTCCTTGCGCACAAGATAATCAGATGGACCGCGCGGACAGGTCCATTCTATGCAACTTAGGGTGCCAATGGGCTCCGTAAGTCACGGATAACCTTCGAATTCTTGCCCCTTTTTTTCTGCCCTTACAAGTTCAAACTGTCTAGCAAGCGGTAGTAGCGCACGACCGGCGCGAGGAACCACGGCCTGCCTGCATAAAGCGGCCGCGTCTCGAACTTCGGCTCCTGAAACGCGGTTGCGCCCTGCGGGTCCCCCACAACGCGCAATCCGCTACGCATGCCCAAGTAACTCGCCATACCAACGCCGGACCCGCAATAACCCATCGCATAATGCAAGCCATCCTGACTCCCCGTATGTGCCAGCGCGTCGAAGGTGTAGGCAACGTAGCCCATCCAGGAATGTGACACACGCGTCCCGGTCAATTGTGGGAAAACGCGGATCATTGCATCGCGGAGCAGCGGAGCACTGCGCACAGGGTCGGTCTCGCCGAGGCTGACCCGCCCCCCGAAAAGGATTCGCCGCCGGTCGGGTGATGCACGATAATAGTAAACGACGCGGCGCGTGTCAGATACGATGCGGTTGCGGGGGATAAGTTCGTCGATGAGGGATTCCGGCAATTCCTCGGTCGCGATGACATAGCTCCCGATCGGGATCACGCGCCGCTGATGCCACGGCGAAAGCGGGCCGGAGTATCCGTTCGTGGCGATCACCACGTCACGGGCCCTGATCTCGCCGCGCTCCGTAGCCACCATGAATCCATCGCCCGTGCGAGCGATGTCGGTGACAGCGCAATTGGCGGCGACAGACGCACCCGTCTCGATCACCCGCGCAAGCAGCCCAGCGTGATATTTGCCGGGGTCGAGCGAGGCATGGTCCTCGTAAACGACGCCACCGTGATAGACGTCTGTGCCGATCTCGCTGTGCTGATCGTCGCGTGAAACGACGTGACAGGGAACACTCACTCCTGCCGGTTGGTTCGCAACCATCGCCACAAGCGCCCGGAACCTGGCTGCGTTGTGCGCAGCATGGAAGCGCCCGACCACCCTGAAATCGCAATCGATCCCTTCATCCGCGATGAACCGCTCGATCCATTTCAGCGACAGCCTGCCCTCTCTTAGAAGCCGGGACGCCGTCTCTTCGCCATGCCGCTTGGCCAGTTCGGAAAAGCCGGGTTTCACGCTGGTGCTAATCTGCCCGCCATTGCGAGTGCTGCACCCGGCACCGGCTGCATCAGCGTCGAATACAATGACGCTCCTCCCGGTTCTCGCGATCTGCAGCGCAGCGTGAAGTCCCGTATATCCCGCGCCGACCACAACCGCATCGGCATGACCCGGAATCGTTTCGAGTTTCACGCTCGATGGCGGAGACGCAACCCACCAATAGGGGGTTGGGGAGAAGTCGTCAGTAAAGATGCCCCCGCCGACGGACATCTCAAGATGCCTCGCTTACTTGGTATCCGGACTTTGCAAGCCACTCCGGATGAATCTCCACACCCCAACCCGGCGCATCAGTAACCGTCGCCTGACCATCAATGATTCCATAGGGATCGTTGCTGAAAAGACCTTGTTGCCAAGGATAGTAATCAGCGCCCTCGATGGAGAATTCCAGATATTTCCCGGCGTTCGGAATGGCTCTGAGAAGATGCATTGTGAACAGGGTAACAAGCGACAGGTTTGCGCAGTGCGGCGTGACCGGCAGACCGGCTGCCTCCGCCATACGGCAGACGCGAAGCGTACGGGCGATGCCCCCGAGATAGCAGACGTCAGGCTGCACGATGTCGACAGCGCGCATCTCGATCATCCGGCGCCATGTCGGCAAGTCGCAATCCTGCTCCCCGCCCGTCACGTCGATCTCGAGAGCGTCGGATACCTGCTTTGTTTGCTCCAGCTCCCAGTAGGGACAGGGTTCCTCGTAATGAACCAGCCCATTTGCCTCCATGATCCGTCCGACCTCGATGGCCCGTTCAGGCGAGTAGCAGGAGTTGGCATCGGCAAGCAGATCGGCATCTTCGCCCAGTGCCTTCGCTATCGCTGGAATGATCTCCTCGGTACGGCCCGGCCACTCATCCCGGTTGCGCCCGACCTCCGATCCAACGCGAAACTTGAATGCGTCAAACCCGTACGTGTCGCGCAGCCGCAAGAACCGCTCAGTCTCTTCCTTCGGCGTAATGTCGCGCTTCATCGAGGATGCGTAGGCGCGCAAAGGGCCCGGCGTTCCGCCCAACAACTCCGTCACGGATTTACCCGCGTGCTTTCCACGGAGATCCCAGATCGCTGTGTCGAGCCCAGCCATCGCACGCCGGAGATAGGAGCCCGGAAATTTGTGCTCGCGCTCGGCAATCAGATCGAGATGGTCGTCAAGATCGGTAATATCGACACCAAGGGTCCATGGCGCGACCTGACGATGTAGAATCATTGCGGTGATGTCGGATTGATAGGTCGAAACCTGCCCCCATCCCGTAGCCCCTGTCTCGTCGGTAACCCTGACAAAGCCCACAAACTCATTGGCGAACGACTCGATGCGCGTGATTTTCATGAGCGTCCGCTCGCACGTCTTCTTGTTGCCCTTGGCGGCTGATCACGATCTTTCGCGGAGCCGATGTGACTGCTGGAACGCCGCGGAGTGTGCCGCAAATTGGCTGGCGCTTAAGGGCCATTTTGTAATACTTTACGGTCCAGTCATCGCGCAGACACGCCGTCGAGCTGGGAGGGAACGATGGTAAAGCACTCCGGGGGCGCCTTGCTGCCGTCTCTCAGCGTCGACAGGGAATTGCCCACGTCGATAAGCGCGCAACTTGCGGCTGCGCTTCGCGATCTCATTCTCTCAGGCGCCTTGCAGCCAGGCGAGCGTCTTCCCTCCAGCCGCACCCTCGCGCGTGATCAAGGCGTATCGCGCACCACCGCCGTGAATGTCTATGACAAGTTGACGGCAGAAGGTCTGATTGAGTCACGAGTAGGGGCGGGCGCGTATGTAAGCGATGCCCTTGAACAAGGGGGCGCCGCCGTTCCACCAGTCTCCACCCGGAATGCGGCCGCACTGTCAGGTGTCCGGCCGCGTCTGGCCCAACTCAGCAGCGACGCCTCCGAGCAGTATTTTCCCCGGATCGACCATCCGGAAAAGCCCCGCAGTTTCATTACCGGAACGCCCGCCTATGACGCTTTCCCGGTTGCCCTATGGGCGCGACTGACCGCCCGCTACTGGCGACAGGCGCGCAGCACCATCATGCGCTATCCGGACGCCGATGGCTTGATGGACTTGCGCAAAGCGGTCGCGAGCCACCTGCGGGCAAACCGGGGGATCCTGTGTTCGCCGGAAGAGATATTCATTTTCAATGGCGCCCAGGACGCCTTCAATCGAATCGGCGCAATGCTACTCGATCCGGGCGACACCGTCTGGTTCGAAAACCCCGGACCGATCGGGGCCCGCAACAGTCTCATCTCCGCCGGTGCCAAGCTTGTGCCGCTTCCGATCGACGATGAAGGAATCGACGTCGCCACCGGATTACTGAAGGCGCCCGATTTCCGTCTCGCGTTCGTAACGCCTGCACATCAGCATCCGCTCGGCGTCACCATGAGCCTACGCCGGCGTTTCGAACTCCTGCGCGCAGCAGATCAAGCAGGCGCCTGGATTGTCGAGGACGATTATGTCGGTGAATTCCATTACGCTGGACGGCCCGTCCCGACCCTCAAGAATGTCGATACCTCCGGCCGTGTGATTTACGTCGGCACCTTCTCAAAGACACTTTTTCCCGCCCTTCGTCTCGGCTTCGTCGTAGCACCGCCTGAACTTGTCGACGTATTTCACCGGATCGCGGGGGCGACCATGCAGGGCGCACCAACCGAGATGCAGTCGGTCGTCGCGAGCTTCATCGAGGAAGGACACTTCGCCGCACATATCCGCCGCATGCGACGCATATACGGCGAGAGGCGGAAAGCCCTCATGGAAGCCGCGAATGACCATCTTCCCGGTCTCCTTACGGTCAAAGCAACCGATACCGGACTCCATGCATTCGGCGAACTCGCGCCGCATTTCGACGAGAACGAAGTTTCACACCGGGCCGCAGTGCTGGGGCTTCTGGCATCACCGGTAAGCCGGTTTGCAATCGGCGACGTGAAACAGCAAGGCCTTATTCTGGGCTTTAGCGGGGTCCCGCCCCGGGAGATCGACGCCGGCGTAACAACTCTCGCCGAACTGTTGCGAGAGATGAACGATCAAGAAGGCGCTCGTCCGGAAAGCAGCGCCGCTATCCCGCATCCTCCAGCACCAAGGCGGCCCCCCGAGCCCCAACCATCATTGTCGGTGCGTTGATGTTGCCGGAGGTGATTCTCGGGAATACCGAGGCGTCGATAACCCGCAATCCTTGGAGACCATGAACCCGCAGCCGCGGATCGACCACGGACGAACCTGCATCGGGACCCATCGCGCAGGTTCCGCTCGGGTGAAATACGGTGCCGCTGCGCGCCCTAAGATCGTCGATCATCGCCTCGTCAGACCGTACGTCTGGCCCTGGCTTGATCTCGCGGCGAATGATTTCGCGCATTGGTCGTGTCGAAGCCAGTCGCCGCAGGAAATGCGCGCCCTCGAGTAGTTCTCCAACATCCTCTTCCGAGGAAAGGTAGTTCGGCCGGATCTCTGGCGGGGCATACGGATCGGCGGAGCGTATGCCGAGCCTTCCCCGGCTCGCGGGACGGCAATTCGAAATTCCAAGAAGGAAGCCCGGAAAGGGGTCGGGAGACATCAACGGTCGTTTTCCAAGCGGCGCAGTGGTGTAACTGACCGGAGAAAAATATAGCTGCAGGTTTGGTCGGTCCCTGTTCGGATTGGAGCGGAAAAACCCTCCGCCCTGATTGACGCTCAGCGACAAGGGACCCCTTCGCGTCAGCACATAGCGGGCTCCGACCGTCATGCGGCCCCACCAGGGTCGAAGCACATTGTTCAACGTTGGCCTTGTAGATTCGTAAAGATAATCGAAACCAATGTGGTCCTGCAAGTTCTCGCCGACTTGGGGAGCGGCGTGAATCAATTCGATACCGAGGCTGCGCAAGTGATCCGGTGCCCCTACCCCGGAATGCTGAAGCAACATTGGCGAATGAACCGCCCCGGCGCACAGGATCACTTCCCGCCGCGCCATCACCCGGCGCACCCTTCCCGCACATTCTACTTCGACCCCGATCGCGCGGCGGCCCTCGAACAGAATTTTCCGGACATGTGAACGGGGTTCCACGGCCAAATTCGAACGCTTTCGCGCAGGATGCAGGAACGCGCTCGCGGCCGAGCAGCGCATGCCGTCGCGCGTGGTCAACTGGTAGATTCCCACACCTTCCTGCACTGCTCCGTTGAAGTCGTGATTATACGTGAGACCTGCCTCCTGCGCAGCGGCCAGGTAATTCGCGCAGAGCGGGTGCACGGCCTTGTCAATATTCGTGATTGTCAGGGGCCCCGCTCCGCCCCGCCACTCGTCTGGGCCGGCGTCGTTGGTCTCAATTTCCTTGAAATACGGCAGTACGTCGCGATACCCCCATCCTAGATTACCCAACGCCCTCCAGTCATCGAAATCCTGCGCATGACCCCGTACGAAAACCATCGCATTAATGGAACTCGATCCACCAATCACCTTCCCACGTGGCCAGTAGCTCGGCCTGTTGCCTGTTCCGGGATCGGGCTCTGTGGTCAGTTTCCAATTGATCCGCGCGTCATGGAACGCCTTGCCGTAACCGATCGGCATGCGAACCCAGAAATTCAGATCGCTGCCGCCCGCCTCCAGCAGCAGAACGCGGTTACGCCGATTTTCGGAAAGACGATTGGCGACGACGCAACCTGCCGAACCGGCGCCGACGACGATGAAATCGGCCTCTTCCACTGGTCACGGCTCCCGCTTTCGTCCCTTCGGCGCGAGTTCGCGCTTACGCCGATTGTCGGGGCAAAAGTTATCCGCACTCCCGTCTCCCGGTCTGCATCCATTTCTGGAAACCGATCAGTCCATTTTGTTGTGCCGGGCGCGCGGCGAATGGTTGGTCCCCTGAGCGGCCTGGAATGCTCTCAGGTTACTGCAAGCTGTCCCATCATTCCCCCGTCTTCGTGCTCGAGGATGTGGCAGTGATACATATAGGGTGCCTCACGACTGGCCGGATGGTCGAAACGCACCAAGATTTCCGTCTCGCCCCCGACGAGGACGGTATCTTTCCACCCGCTGTTTTCCGCGCTGGGTTGCTGTCCACGCTGGCGCACAACCTGAAAGGAGACGCCGTGGATATGAAACGGGTGAAGAAGCATCGGGCTGCCGATGATCCAGCGCTCAACCGAACCGCGCTCCGCCTCGATATCGATCCGCCTCATATCGAAGGAGCGGCCATTAATTCCGAAACCGCCCATCATACCACCGCGGCCCGTCATTCCGCCGCCCATCATGCCACCCATTCCCATGTCTAGTGAGAAGTGCCGCGTTCTGACCGCAGATGGCAGATTCGGAAGCTCACCGCCCAGATCATCCGGCAAACTGGTAATTCGAACTGGAAGCTTTTCGTCGACGAGCAGCGGCAAGACCGGAAAGGACCGATCGATCATACGGTCGAAGAGGCCCCGAAAGCGCCCCATCATTCCGCCGAGACCCTGATTGGGATCGCCCCCGCTCATGAGGGTCAGAGGTTTTCCGTCGGAAAAGTCGACAAGCAATTCGACGCGCTCACCCGGTGAAAGCGTCACGGTTTCCACCTCGAGCGGGGCGGGCAGGAAACCGCCATCCGTCGCGACGAGGTGTAGCGGCCGACCGTCGTCCGCGAACAGGGGGTAGATGCGGGCATTGGAAGCGTTAATGAGCCTCAGCCTCGACACACCTCTGGGAACGGCGGCGACTGCACCGATCTGTCCGTTGATGACCATGACATCACCAGTGAGTCCGTGCATCTGATCCATCATCGAAAAACCGTAGACCATCCGGCCTTCGCCATCGAACTGGCGGTCCTGCAGAACAATCGTCAGGTCGTCGATGCCGTAGTTGGAAGGCAATCCCCGTTCGTCGTCACGCCCGTCGCTGACATGTATGATGCCGCCGAGCCCGGCGTAGACATCAGTGGCGGTCCGCTCATGAACATGGGTGTGATAGAAAGCGGTGCCGGGAAGCTGATCAATGTTCATGTCGGGTCGCCAGACCTCGCCGGGGGAGATAGCCAGATGCGGGCCCCCATCGTGTTCGCCCGGTACCATCAATCCGTGCCAATGGGCCGATACCGGGAACTGAAGCGAGTTGGCCACTGCGACATCCAGAGGACCGTTGGCCATCCGAATCGTTGGACCGAGATAGGGCTGATTGAAACCGATTGTGGGTGAGACATTTCTGCCAAAAAACCGTGTCCGCCCCCCCATCGCCGTCAATTCGAGCCGGCCCGAGTCGCGGGTATCGAGAAGCGGCGGCATACCCAGTCGCGGCCGGCTTGCAACATCGGTAACCGGCCCATTACCCCGCTGCGACCAAGCATAGCCTGTCGCTCCGGCGACTGCCAGAGCGGTCGCACCTACCAGAAGATCGCGTCGCTTCATTGGGAAGCTTCCTCTTGTTGCGCTTGATACTGCACATTCAGTTGGTCGTGCCGGTCTCGTACTTCTTCTGGCCACTGCGCCTTGATCCAAGACAATGCGGCAATAATTTCCTCATCGGTGAGAACTCCGTCGTAGATCGGCATTGCGGAGGTGTAGTTCTTCAGATTAGCCGCCGCGACGACCCCCTCCTTGGTTATACGGAAAAGCGTTTCGTCGGGATGGTGCCAGGTATGTCCAGTCTCGTCGTGAGGCGGCGCGGGCATGAGGCCGTCGGGCCCTGGCGAGCGCCAATCGGGCTGCCCGCGGAGATCAGCTCCATGGCAAGAAGCACAATTTTCCGCGTAGATCTCGGCGCCCTGAAGCACCACTTGGCGGTCGTTGGGCCGGAGCAGCCCTGCCTCGGGGCGCCCGTCCAGGTATTGGTAAACGGCGACAGCACCAACTGCGGCGGCCAGCGCCAGCCCCGCGACTACAATCACTGCTCTCATGTATTCCCCCTGACGGCGGGACGGTCCGGCTCCGGCCCCTCTCCTGTGTCTTGCGCGGCGCATTGAAGGCCTCCACGCTTCATCTTGCCTGTGCCCGCACCAATCGCGGAAGCGCTAGCTTCGGCGGCCATCGTCTTGGCTCGCATTGATTCCATCATGACAGTTTTCTCCCGTCTGTGCGTAGGGCTTGTTACAGGCCGTCCGCGCTTCGTGGCGGTCATACCTCGCATTGGACCACAGGGCGCCTGAGTGTCAGAGAACGAGGACCCTCGTACCGACAGGCACGCGGTCATAAAGAACCATGACATGTTCGTTGAGCATTCGAATGCAGCCGTTCGAGACGGACCGGCCGATCGACGACGGCTCGTTCGTTCCATGGATGCGGTACATCGTGTCGCGCTTCCCACGGTAGAGATACAGCGCCCGCGCACCGAGCGGATTTCCGGGACCGCCGGGAACGCCGTTTGCGTATCGGGCATATTTTGCCGGCTCGCGGCGGATCATGTTATCCGTCGGTCTCCAACTCGGCCACTCGGCCTTCCTGCCGATAACTGCAGAACCACGAAACGCGAGGCCAGCCTTCCCGACACCGACGCCATAGCGCATGGCTCGGGACCGGCCCGTCACGTGATATAAAAAATGGTTGCGCGGATCGACCACCAGCATTCCGGGTTCATATCCGGAAAAGGACACTATCTGCGGCGCAAACCGGGGGTTCAGTTTAAAGGGGGCGTTATGCGCTACCGCGCGAAGCGGTGCCATTGCCGTCGTTGCCGTGGCGGTTACGGCGCCCAGAACGATTGTGCGTCTTGAAATCATGTGAATACCCTGAATTGGGAAATGGTTTGGAGGGCGCATTAAAACGCCCATTCAATTCCATTCAGGTGGCGATGGGTGGACGCAGGCAGCAACGCCCGCCCCTGTCGAGCAACGGGCTTGACCAATGGATCGGAAGCACGCGGCTGCGCAAAACCCGGTTGTCCAGGCCATCAACAATCGTCGCTAGACAATGTGCCTTGCAGTTCGGAGACGCTTCGTTGAAAGGAGTTACGGCCTTGCAACATCTCACCGGCGCCTCGGCGGACTCACCGCTACCGGCATCGATCTGCGTTACAAGGACGGAATTGACCTTACCGCCATAACCGGCGCCAGATGCGTGCGCCGGAATTGCAGCAAGCGCATAAAGCAGCATCACGATGATTGCGCCGATTTTCAGCATATCACTTCGTTAGCCCGAAGCTCCGGGCGTTTCCATACCAAATAGCTTCACAGCCGCGTGAAGTCCGCGGCAGGGATCGCCACATGCGGCGACCTGCAATCTGGTCCATTATCCCACCTCGAACCACGTATTCATACCGGCAGCGGCATGCTCTAACATGTGGCAGTGTAACAGCCACATTCCGGGATTGTCGGCTACAAAGGCAATTTTGGTTGTCTGCTGAGGTCCTATCAGAAAGGTATCCCGCCACGGCTGCTCCTCGTCGACTGTAGCGCCGCTTCGTTCCGTCACCCGGAAATGATGCCCGTGCAAGTGCATGGCATGGACCCACCCGGTATCGTTAACTGTCTCCAGCACGATTGTTTCGCCTCTTGACGCACGAAACAGCGGCTCCTCGGCGAGGTTGGCCACCCCATTGAAGGCCCACACTTGACGAGTTCTGCGGAAATCCTCGCCCTCGATCTTCTTGCCCTGATACACGATGTCGGTGAAGCCGCCCATGGCGCCTCCGGTCATATTCAGCCGCACCGTCACCGCCTTGCTGAGATCGGGTTCCGGAATGGCGTTGAGCGGGAGGGTGGGAACCGGCTCGGGCTCGGCCGCTCCGACGGAGACACTAAAGGCGGCGAAGGCGAACGGTTCGTCTCCTGATACCTCCTCTAGGGCAAAATCCTCGTCCGGGACCACGAGCAGGTCCACGCGCTGCGCAGGACCGAGCAGGAAGGGGCTGTAGTCCAACAGTGTCGGCGCTGGGAGAGGTTGTCCATCATAGGCCAGAACCCTCGCTCCCAGCTTGACCGGGTCCAATTCGAGAACCCGTGAATTTGACGCGTTGATCAAGCGGAGCCGATAGGACTCGCCGGCTCGGAGATCAAAGGTTGGCAGGCTCTCACCATTGACCGTCATCCAGTTGCCCAGTCGCCCGCCATGGCTCCAATCCATGAGCGAACCGAGGCTGGAAAGATCGAGAGCGCCGTCGCTGTTGAGCCGCCAGTCGTCGATGACCAGCGTCAGATCGTGATCACGATCGTAGGTTGGCTCAGCCTCCTCGACGATGAGCGGCCCATACAGCCCCCGCGCCACCTGATTCCAGCTCTTGTTGTGGGCGTGGTACCAATAGGTACCGGCATCTGGCGCCACGAACTCATAGTCAAAGGTCTCTCCCGGCGGAACGGCGTCTTGCGTCAGCCCCGCCACGCCATCCATCCGGTTGTCGATGCGGATGCCATGCCAGTGAACCGTTGTCGGTTCCTCGAGATTGTTAGTCAGGCGTACACGCACGCGCGCGCCTTGGCTCACCCGAATTTCCGGCCCCGGCGTCATATTGTTGTAGGTCCACAAATCCGAGCGAACCGGACTACTGGGGTGAAGCTTCTGCTTCATCGGGCCCGCAATCAACTCAATGAACCCATCATCCTTGGCGGATAGAACAGTGCGCGGGAGCGCCGCAAGTGCGACGCCCCCTGCTGCTGAGGACAAAAATTGTCGGCGGTTAATTCGCATCGGGCTTGTCCGGATCGAGGAGGTAAGTCGCTATTGCGGTGAGATCCTCATCAGCCAGGAACGATGTTCCGTCACGAACCACCTCGCCCATCGAGCCCCCAAATGCATCTCCGTCGGGAAGGATACCGGTTTTCAGAGCATATTTCAGACTGTTAACCGTCCAGCCCTTATCGAGCAGTTCATCGGCCGTTATGGGTGGTGACTTTCCGCCATCGGGCAATGAGTCAGCACCATGCAGTTTCAACTCGGCCTGCCGAGCGCCGAGTGCATTTCTTGGCGTGTGACATGCACCGCAATGCGCTGGCCCTTCGACGATGAACTTTCCTCGGTTCCACTGTTCACTTTTGCCTTTCTCCGGCTTGAACGGCTCCGGTCCCAGAAACATCGCGCGCCAAAGTTTCAGTCCGGGGCGATAGCTGAATGGGAACTGCATTTCCTGCGGCTTTGATGGCTCTGCGACAGCCGGCACTGTCTGAAAAGCTGCCCAAAGATCGGCGATATCCTGGTCCGAGAATTTGGAATAGAACGGATAGGGGAATGCCGGATAATAGGGCGTTCCATCCGGCGACACGCCCTGCCGAATGGCTTTCGCAAAGATTTCCGGTGTCCACGATCCGATACCGTAATTTTCATCCGTCGTCAGGTTCGGCGAATAAAACGTTCCGAAATCGGTCTTCAGAGCCAGCCCGCCGGCAAGCGGCGCGCCGCCGCCTTCCGCGTTAGTGTGGCATGCGATGCAGCCGGACATGCGGGCCAGATAAGCGCCGCGATCGGCATTGCCTTCAAGCTCCGCAAGCGCCGGCTTCTCGCCGATTGGCCATGCGGTCAATCCGGCAGCCCCCGCGCCCAATAAGACGAAGGCCGCTGCAGCCGTGAAAATCGCTCGCTTCATGGCCTAGTTTTTCTCCAACCGAAACTTCGTGTGACACGACGAACAAGTCTGCGCGACCATATTGAACACGCCATCTGCCGGCATCGAGGCAAGCGTCTTCTCGTCGGGCAGGGAATCGCCCGAACCCATGCCACCGCCGGACATCATCGATGAAGTGCCCGAGCCCATCATGCCGGACCCGGTGCCCATCATGTTTGAGCCGGTGCCCATCATGTTTGAGCCGGTGCCCATCATGCTCGACCCCCCCATGCCCGTTTCATTTCCCATCGCCAGTCCATTTTCGGCTGCTCGTTCGAGGCCGGCCGCCAAGCTCTCCAGACGCACGGCTAGCGCTTCGAATTCCTTCCAGTTCGACCAGATTTCGGACTTGGCTTCCGATGGCGCGCCATCGCTTCCTTCTGGAAAGAGACTGGTCATGGCTTTTCCGCCATGGGTCTCGATCTTTCCGGCTTCCCGCTGAACCACGGCTGCGTCGTATCCGGTTTCGCCGCGCATCATTGCGGATAGGGTTTTGATTGCGTCTCCCATGGCGCCCATTGCGTCCATGCGTTCCTTGACGATTCCGGTTGCGCCCCCGTGGGCAAAGGCGGCGGCGACCGCTGACAGACTGATAGCGCCCGCGCCAAAAAGTGTGCGAATTTTCATTACAAGTTTCCTGATTTCAAAGCATTCAGACGGTGCGGAGCACCGCCAGGCCAGTGTCGAAGATCAGGAAATTCGGGGAGGAGGAGGTTCGACAGCGCCGGGACCATTCGTAGACTGCGCTTCGGGGGGCTGGCGCTTTACAACTGTTACCTTGGGATGCTGAAGCATCAAATGCTCGCACAAATGTAGGGTGGTCGATCCACAATGGATCACGTCCGAAAAATCTGCGGACTTGTCATTTCGATCGCCATGTCCGTGGTCCGCAGAGAGCGTTCCGATATGCGTATGCTCGCTGTCTGCAAACTCATCAGCGTGAGCAAACAAGCCGCCAGCAAAGAGCAGCGACAACATCGCCGCCAGCGCAAAAAGCTTCGCTAATCTGCCTGGATGAAAAATCTCGGTCATGGCCCCATTAGGTCAATCGAACGCGAAACAAGGCACGCTCGAATCACGTTCGAATGCCCCTTTATCAAATGTAATGCGGCAGAACGATGAACCCATACTTAATTTCGCGCGAAATTTGCTGGGCCGCGCTTCATCGCCGCACAATCATCGTGTCCGGCCCATAAGGGAAATTTGTGACGTTCTCGGCGCCCTGCTCCGTGACAATGAAGATGTCATGTTCGCGATAACCTCCCGCGCCATCCTGCCCTTGCGGGATCATGATCATCGGCTCCATTGAGACGACCATGCCGGGCTCGAGAACGGTCTCTACGTCCTCACGCAACTCCACCCCGGCCTCGCGGCCGTAATAGTGCGACAGCACGCCGAAGGAATGTCCGTATCCGAAAGAACGGTACTGCAAGAGGTCCCATTCGCGATACATGTCGTTGAGCGCGAGCGCGATTTCCGAACACTTGCGGCCGGGCGCAATCATTTCGGAACCAGCCTTCATCACCGCACAGTTTTTCTCCCAAAAATCGAGATGTGCGTCTGAGGCTTCCTCGCAGAAAAGAGTTCGTTCGATTGCGGTGTAATAGCCGAAGATTATCGGAAAGCAGTTGAGGGACAGGATGTCGCCCCGCGCCACACGCTTGTTGGTGACCGGATTATGCGCGCCATCGGTCATGAGGCCGGACTGGAACCACGTCCAGGTGTCCATCAGTTCAACAAACGGAAAGCTCTTGCCGATCTCACGCACCATGGCCTGCGTCGAAGCCAGCGCCACTTCGTATTCGGGAACGCCTTCGCGCACGGCATCGATAACCGCCTTGGCGCCCACATTGCAGATCCGCGTCCCTTCGCGGATCAGGGAATGCTCTTCTGCTGACTTGTGGGTTCGCATCCACATTGATGCGGAAGCAACATCCACAAACTCAACATCGGGAAACGCATCACCCAGCTGCCGCCGGAAATCGAGCGAGACGTGATCGAACTCGATACCGACGCGTCGGGCGCCTTTTGGCAGAAGCGATTTCAGCGCAGTGTAGAAATTATCACGGCGCCAATCCGAATAGATGAGGTTGTCGCCATGCGTTCGGCGCCAGGGCTGGCCACCGTCGATACCGGCAGTCACCGTCGTGGCGCTTTCGGGTGTCAGCACGAAACCGTATTTGCGGCCGAAATAGCAGTACAGGAAACCCGAATAATAGCAGATGCCGTGATAGGATGTGAAAATCGCCGCATCGATATTGTGTGCGGCCATATGCTCGCGCATCGCGTTCTGGCGACGATCCATCTCGCCATCGGAAAATGGCGACCATTCCTTCTCGCCGTTTTTCCATTGGAAGACGTGCAGCATGTCGTCGGTGCTGTGGGTGTTGGTCATGTCGGGAAATCGCTTCATTTGGGCCTGATGGCTCGCAACCCTATTGCCGCGAGCGTTGGCCTTTCGCCGGGAAGTGAAACCGGTGGACGAATCTTATCGAATGGCGGGCGAAAAGTTGCGACCCGCTATGACATTGGCTGGCCTCATTGCGACGCCGGAAACGCGTTAGCCGGGCGACATTCCACGCAGCCGTTCGGACCGGCGCCGCAATAGTTCGAGAACTGTCAGGAGCACGATCGAGATCGCAACCATCAGCGTGGCGACCGCAAGGATGGTCGGCGATATCTGCTCGCGAAGGCCGGTGAACATTTGCCACGGCAAGGTCTTCTGGGAAGCCGAGCCGAGGAAGAGCACCACCACAACCTCGTCGAAGGAGGTGATGAACGCAAACAGAGCGCCGGAAACCACACCGGGAAGAATGAGCGGCATCTGCACCTTGAAGAACGTTCGAACCGGATCAGCGCCCAAATTGGCAGCCGCTCGTGTCAAAGAGCGGTCGAATCCGACCAGGGTCGCCGTCACCGTGATAATCACGAACGGCGTGCCGAGCGCGGCATGCGCGAGCACCACGCCCCAATAGGTGCCCTGAAGCCCGATGCGCGAATAGAAGAAATACATTCCCGCTGCCGATATGATCAGCGGCACGATCATCGGCGAAATCAGCACCGCCATGATCGTTGATTTGAACGGCACGTGGCTTTGACTGAGACCGATCGCTGCAAGCGTTCCGAACGCGGTTGCAAGCAGCGTCGCGACAGGCGCGATCCTGACCGAGTTCCACAGGGCCTGTTGCCAATCGGGATTTGTAAAGAAGTCCCGGTAGTGTTTGAGCGAATACCCTTCCGGATCGAGGGCTAGCATCTTCGGGGTAAAGGTGAAGAAGTTCTCCGCGTTGAAGGACAGCGGCGCGATCACAATGATCGGGAAGATGAGGAAGAAGAAAATCAGGCCACAGATCACCCGGAACGCGTAATACCACGTGATCTGGGCAGTGGACGAATAGGGAGGAAGGGCCGACATCGTTCTCTCCTAACCCAGCTTCACATTATCGATGCCCACGATCTTGTCGTAGACGTAGAACAGCAGCATCACGAGCGCCAGAAGGATCGTGCCGAGCGCCGCCGCCAGTCCCCAGTTGAGCGAAGAGGAAATATGGTAGGCGATGCGGTTCGAAATAAAGATGCCGCTCGTGCCGCCAACCAGTTCGGGCGTAATGTAGTAACCGATCGACAGGATGAAGACGAGGATCGCGCCGGCGCCGATACCAGGAATGGTTTGCGGGAAATAGACGCGCCAGAACGCCGTCCAGTCATTCGCGCCGAGGCTCTTTGCGGCACGCACATAGGACGGCGAGATCGTTTTCATGACCGAGAACAGCGGCAGGATCATGAAGGGCAGCAGGATGTGCGTCATCGCGATGATCGTGCCTGTCTGATTGTTGATCATCACCAGCCGGTTCGCATCGTCGATCAACCCGATCCACACAAGGAAATCGTTGATGACGCCTTGCTGCTGCAGCAGCACCTTCCAGGCCGACGTCCTGACGAGGAGAGATGTCCAGAACGGGAGCAACACGAGAATGAGCAACATGTTCGAGGTTCTGAGTGACAAATGCGCGAGCAGGTAAGCGATCGGAAAACCCAGCAGCAGACAGGACAAGGTGATGGCCAAGGACATCACGAGGGTCCGATTGAAGAGCGTCAGGTAGATTCGCTCATTTTCGGGCTTGAGTTCGATCCCTTCAGATGTGCGTTCCGCATCGACTGCGTTCAGGAAGTATCCCGCCGTGTAGGGAGCGCTGAAACGCCTGATGACACGCCACGTCTCGAGTTCTCCCCAATCCTCGTCAGCCTCAATGAACTGTTCGCGGTAGTTGCCCTCATCCATCCGGCGCACTGAACGGCCGGTCTTGCGGAACAGCCCGGACATGCCGGAAGCCTCATAGTTGAGGCGAGATCCCAAGCGGGTATGGATGCGCTGCTTTACCGCGATTTCGAGGTCGGCGTGCAGGGCGGCGAAGACATCTTCGCTTGGCAACTCGTCGCTATCGGGATCCCATTCCTTGAGCGCTTCGACGGTCCGCGGAATCGTGTCCTCGACGATGTTGTTCTCCACCGACCGGAACAACATGTCCGCTATGGGCGCGATGAACGAAATCAGGATGAATAGAAGGAGTGGCGCGATCAGCAGGAAAGACCGGGTTTTTTCCCGCCGCAGCGCTCGCGCAAGGCTCTTCTTTAGAGGCGTTCCATCAGCAGCGCGTACTACACCGTCATCGGGGGTGGCGCTGATTGCGGCATCGGTGGTTGCGCTGCTCATGGAAGACCTTTCCGGCGAAGGTATAGGGTGGGATGCGGCGCAAACTGCCGCATCCCCTTGTCGAAGGTCGCTTACTGCGCGAGCCACGCCTGGAACTTGGCGTCCAGGTCGTCGCGATTATCCGCCCACCACGTGTAGTTGTAGAGGAACGTGTTTTTCGCGTTGTTCGGATCGGTCGGCATGTGAGGCGCCATTTCGATGCCCAGGTCGGCATGCGTTCCTACCAGCGGTGCAGACGATGCGCGCGCCGGGCCGTACGAGATATACTTTGCCTGGTCCGCCAGCCGCTGCGTGTCGGTGGCGAACTTCACGAAGTGAAGCGCACGGTTGAGGCGATCCTCCGGGAGGCCTTCGGGGATGATCCAGCCATCCAGGTCGAACACCTGCGCGTCCCACAACATCTTCACCGGCTGATCCTGTTCCTCGATCACCGAGAAGAGGCGGCCATTGTAGGTCGATCCGATTACCACTTCTCCGTCAGCCAGAAGCTGCGGCGTCTCGGCGCCGGCAGACCACCACACGACCTGATCCTTGATAGTGTCGAGCTTGGCGAGCGCCTGCGCCACGCCTTCTTCTGTTTCGAGCACGTCATAGACGTCGTCCTTGGCGACGCCGTCGCACAGCAGAGCCCATTCCATGTTGTTGATGGGACGCTTCTCCAGCGAGCGTTTCCCCGGAAACGCCTCAAGATCGAAGACGGCGCAGATATCTTCCGGCTCCTTGCCGTTCCACTCCGCAACGTCTGTGCGGTAGCCGAACGTCGTGGAATAGACGATTTGAGGAATGAAGCACTCGGAAACCAGAAGATCGCCGAAATCGTCGGCCGCAGACGTTCCGTCCGGGGCCGCGGCAAGTTCCGTTTCCGGGTCCATCACGCGGGCGAGACCTTCATCGCAAAGGCGAATGGCATCGGAAGCGACCACGTCCACAACGTCCCAGGTAACGTTGCCGGCTTCGTTCATGGCGCGCAGTTTCGCGACGGCCTCGTTGGAGCTTTCGTCCCACACCACGGTAACACCGGTGGCCGCGGCATACGGCTCTGCATAGGCCTTCTGCTGTGAAGTCTGATAGGCGCCGCCCCATGATACGAGTGTCATGGTGTCAGCACAATTTTCACAGGGCGGAAGCTCAGCATCCTGGGTTACAGCCGGAGCGGCAAATGCGACGCTTGCGGCGGTCGCGAGTAGCAAGGTTTTCAGTTTCATCAGTTTCTCCCTTTGAATTCAGGCCGGACGGAGCTCTTCCCCGTCTCAACCGGTCTTACCGGACGCGAACGTCCGGTAAATTCTCGAATTTAGGCGACAGCGTCGAGGGCTTTGCAGTCGGAGGCGGCCCAGCCGATCTTCACCGTCTCTCCTTCGGCGATCTTCCTTCGCTGGCCGCGGTTTCGGACCTTGACAACGAATTCGTCATTCCCGGCGACATTCATGCGAACACGGATGTGGTCGCCGAGATAGATGAGTTCCTCGATGTGGCCGTCGACCATGTTTTCCATCGGAGCTTCGGGCTGGAGTTCGACGCGTTCCGGCCGAAGCGAAAGCGTTGTCTTGCTGCCGACACCGGAAATGTTGACCGGGTCGGCCTTCAGATGAATGCCGGTGCCAACCTCGACGCCACAGGTCGTACCCTCGACTGATGTGACCGTGCCGTTGAGCTTGTTGTTTTCGCCGATGAATTGGGCGACGAACGAGTTCTGCGGGCTTTCGTAAAGCGCATCCGGCGTTGACAGTTGCTGGATGACCCCGTCGTTGAACACGGCCACCCGGTCCGACATGGTCAGCGCCTCGGTCTGGTCGTGTGTCACATAGACGATGGTCACGCCGAGGTTTTCATGAATGTGCTTGATCTCGTACTGCATCTGCTCGCGCAACTGCTTGTCCAGTGCACCAAGCGGTTCATCCATGAGAACCAGTTCGGGATCGAAAACCAGCGCACGTGCCACGGCAACACGTTGCTGCTGCCCGCCCGACAACTGCGCCGGCCGCCGGGAACCGAACGTACCAAGTTCCACCATGTCGAGCGCGCGCTGCACCCGGCTGGACTGGTCTGCCTTGCTGATGCCCCGAACCTGCAATGGAAAGGCCAGATTTTCCGCCACGGTCATGTGGGGAAAGAGGGCATAATTCTGGAAAACCATGCCAATACCGCGCTTATGCGGAGGCACGTTGTTGATCGGACGGTCGTTGAGAAAAATTTCGCCATGCGTCGCGGGTTCGAATCCCGCCAGCATCATGAGGCATGTCGTCTTGCCGGACCCCGATGGGCCTAGCATCGTAAGAAACTCGCCCCTGGCAATATCAAGGTTGAGATTTTTGACGACGAGCGTTTCACCATCGTAACTCTTCTGTACGCTTTCGTAGCGAACAGCAGCACCCCGGTTTTCGCTCATATTCCCTCCAACGTCTCGACCCCAGCAAGCGCCCGCGCACTGCGTATGCGCGGGTTCCGGGCGTCTGCCCATCAAAGCGAATGTGCTTGGGGCTTGTAAAGGGAGTGTCGCACATTTTTTCGGTACGCGCCCTAAAAATCCGTGCAGTTTCGGGCGGTTCGCGCATCTCGCGCCCGCTATTTGACCAGATGATCGGCCACCAGAGCGGCTGATGTTGCGTCATATATCACCACCCGCGTTTCACCGCCGGCCGTGGTTCCGTAAAATAGGATGCGATTATCGGAAACCGCGATATCGGTCACCGCGAAACCTTCGGGCATTATCAGCGCCTCACGCACGGTATCGCCGGATCGTCCCGAGCCGCCGGCTTTGTAGACAATCGCGCCCAGCACCGCCATAAGGCCGATCATCATGGTGCCGATCGAGATAACCAGCAATCGCGCCAGACGCCGGCGCACCCGTTCCATGGCCGGATCGAGCGGTGCATCAGCATCCGCATTAACATTAGGCTTCGACATGAGTGGAGGTCCTTGATAGTGCGGCAACCGCATCGGCGGGTCGCGTTTAAGGCTTCGCTATGTCCGTGGGGACAGATGAGCAAAAAGATCGAAACTGGCCATATCGAAGCCACTCGCGAAATGAAAGCCTTCGCTGCGGGCGAGACCGCCGCCGGCCAGCGCCTCGACCAGTGGCTCGCGGTGGAACTGGCCGGGACTCTCTCGCGCAGCCGCATCAAGGCGCTGATCGAAAGTGGCGAGGTAGAGATAAATGGAGTGACGGTCTTTCAACCTCGGCGCAGCCTGCGTGCCGGTGACGACATCCGTGTTCATTTGCCCGAACCCGAGCAGGCCGCGCCGGCGCCGGAAGCGATTCCGCTGGTGATCCTCTTCGAGGACAACGACGTTGTGGTCGTCGACAAACCGGCGGGATTGGTCGTGCATCCCGGCGCCGGAAACCCCTCGGGCACGCTGGTCAACGCTCTTCTGCACCATTGCGGCGACAGCCTGTCCGGGATAGGCGGGGTCAAGCGGCCCGGTATCGTTCACCGGCTCGACAAGGAAACGAGCGGCGTAATGGTGGTCGCCAAGAACGACCTTGCCCACAAATCCCTCAGTGCGCAGTTCGCCGACCATGGCAAGACGACGAAGATGGAGCGCACTTACCTGGCGTTGGTCTGGGGTGCGCCCGACGTCATGAACGGCCGGATTGAGAGCCATGTCGGCAGGTCATCTCATGACCGAATGAAACAGGCCGTTGTCAGCGAGTCGCAGACGGACGCACGGCACGCGGTCACTCATTTCCGGACGGTCGAACGCTTTGGCGACCCCACCGGCGCGAACACAGTGGCGAGTCTTATCTCGTGCACTTTGGAAACCGGGCGAACCCACCAGATTAGGGTGCACATGGCGCATATTGGTCATCCGCTTATCGGCGATCACGGCTACGGGAAGGGTTTCTCGACAAAAGCGCAGGCCCTAGCGGAACCATTGCGCGGCAGGGTCATTGGATTTCGGCGGCAGGCGCTGCACGCAGCGAGTTTGGCGTTCGAACATCCTTCGAGCGGTGAATTGATGAAGTTCGAATCGCCGATGCCGTCTGATATGACCGAGTTGATATCAAGCTTCCGTGACATGCTGTAACGGGACTTGAACGGGCGCTTGCGGATGCTTATCTGCCAAATGTGCCATTGCGCCTGAATTTGGCGCATGCGCCATGCGATTTCCGGTCATAACGACGGATAAGCCTCAGGTTTGCCGCAATGAAGCGGGAACCTTAAAAAAACGGAAGGGTGCTTGATTAATGGCCCGGACCAGTCTCCCAAGCCTTTATGGCGGTGAAGGTGGCCTTACCCGCTACCTAGAAGAAATCCGACGCTTTCCGATGCTCCAACCGCAGGAAGAGTATATGCTCGCCAAGCGGTATCAGGAGCATGACGATCCCGATGCTGCCCACAGACTCGTGACAAGCCACCTGCGACTCGTGGCGAAGATTGCCATGGGATATCGCGGCTATGGCCTGCCAATCGGCGAGGTTATTTCGGAGGGCAATGTTGGCCTGATGCAGGCCGTCAAACGGTTTGAGCCGGAACGCGGTTTCCGGCTTGCGACCTATGCAATGTGGTGGATTAAGGCCTCGATTCAGGAATATATCCTGCGGTCGTGGAGCCTCGTGAAGATGGGTACCACGGCCAACCAGAAACGCCTGTTCTTCAACCTGCGCAAGGCGAAGAACAAGATTCAGGCCCTCGGCGACAGCGATCTCAATCCGGAGCAGGTTCAGCAGATCGCCACGGAACTTCAGGTCTCCGAAGAAGAGGTCCTGTCGATGAACCAGCGCATGGCCGGAGATGCCTCGCTCAACGCGCCAATCAAGGCGACGGATGGCGAGAGCGGCCAGTGGCAGGATTGGCTGGTCGATGAGAGCGACAGCCAAGAGAAGATGCTTATCGACGAGGACGAGCGCGAACAGCGCAGCGCCCTGCTCTACGATGCAATGGACGTATTGAACGATCGCGAAAAGCGGATTTTCCAGGCGCGCCGCCTTTCCGAAGATCCGCTGACCCTCGAGGAGTTGTCGGGGGAGTTCGACATTTCCCGCGAACGGGTCCGCCAGATCGAAGTCCGTGCTTTCGAAAAAGTTCAGGATGCGGTCAAGGCAGCTGCCCTCGAGCAGACCAAGGCGCTGCGATCGGCTGACCAACCGGCCTGATAGGGACGCGCAAGGGATTTGAAGCCGGGTTCCGACCCGGCTTCCTGGTTGCAGGAACCAACTTCACATCCCGGCAATCGACCGGCATAAGAAGTCGCGGGTTCAACAAGGTTCGGTGGCCTCACCTTGCCTGAAAGCGCATGCTGGCTGGTCTGATAATGGCTTCGTCACAGCTCAACCTTCTTGAGAAACTGGAAGGGGCAAGCGAGCAGGTCAGGCTCGTGCTGAACGCGATGCACGCTGCCGGTCGCCTGGAAGCCGACGACCGAGATCAGCAGATCCAAGCCCTGGTGCCGGCTTCTTCACCGCACATTGATTGGCATGCTGAAGCTGGTCGTCGAAAAGGGCACCGGAAAGCGCCGCCCGGCTCCACGGTTTCGCGGCTAGAAAGACCCATATCAGTCAGGATCGAGGGACGCCTCGTTCATCCGGTTCAACCAGGCGCCACGGGGTTCGATCCTCGACCGCACGTATCAGGCCTATCGCGCCCGCGAAAGCTCTGCACCAAATAGGAACCGGCATCCGCTTAAGGCAGCGGATTTGCTTCCCACGCGGCGAGCACCTCTTCAAACACCTCTTGGCCGGCTACGCCTTTTTCCAGCGTAATCAGCGCACGCCGTCCGCTGACATACTGCATCGGGATATCGATCCACTCCTGACTGCGGATCAGGGCGAGATTGGTCTCGATGGCTGTCTCGGCATCAGTGAGGGCGATCATGAAGATATTGGTATCGAGCGGTGCCGCCACGCCGATCAGCGCATTGCCAGGATCTTGCTCCGTCTCCT
This sequence comes from Oricola cellulosilytica, assembly GCF_019966575.1. GTDB lineage: Bacteria > Pseudomonadota > Alphaproteobacteria > Rhizobiales > Rhizobiaceae > Oricola > Oricola cellulosilytica. Next base: position 430,609 of record NZ_JAINFK010000004.1, read on the forward strand.
TGAAGGTGATGCGTTGAACGTCCGCGATCCCGCGTCCTTCGAAAGTATTCGGAACCCGGTAGAACAACTCGATCACATGGCTTGCGGGGAAAGTCTCGTCAGCGTTGCGGCGGATCGTCATCTCCATCGTCAGTCCCAGTTCGGGAACGCTCGCCTCGGCGCGGACGGCCGGCTCGACCGGGGCGTCGCCGCCAGGCGATTCCTGTACGACCGACCAGACGGTGGCCCCCGACTCTGCCGTTCCGGCCTGCGCTCCGGTCCTTTCCTGATAGAAAATCGCCCGCTGGCCGACCGGAAGTGGTGACTGCGTCCCGGTTCCCGCAGGCGTGTCGCCGGCCGTACCCGCGTCATCCGGCCCGGCTGTTCCGGATTCGGTCGCGGTGTCTTCCGTCAGACCCGCCACTGATGTTCCTTCGCCCGTCCTATCCGGCGTACCGGCGGGGCCTTCGTCGACCTCCCGGCCATCGGAGGTAAGGCGCTGCGTAAACTTCTCCGGTCCGTCGGTCCCCGGCGTGGATTCGCTGACCGCCGGATCCGGTGAATCGGCCGGAACCTCTGCCTGCTCGCTGCCGGCTGTGTCCTCTACTGTGACGGATTGGCTTTGCACGCTGCGAACCGGCACTCCGTTTTCAATCGTTTCCGTAACCGATGGTCCGGTGGATTCGAACAGCGCCATGATGCGATCTTGGTTGGCGTAGGCGAGGTACCCGCCACCCGCCAGCAGCAGGACAAGAGCGGCAGCCAGCAGCAATCCCCGATAATTGCGCCGCTCCGGCGTCGGCAAACTCCGCTCGGTTTCTGTCTCGTCTATCGGCTCCTCGACAGGTTCACGTGGCTCGGAACGCGGCTCGGCGATGACAACTTCCTCCGGCTCCTCGAAGACCTCGAGTTCCGGCTCTTTCTCTTGTTCGGCAAGAAACGCCTCCAAGGCATCGACCTCGTCAGCTGGCTCACCCACGGGTTCCACCGGGTCGTAGGTAGGATCGTGCAATTCGTCGACGGGCTCGACCGGGTCGTGAACGGTTTCGGCGGGATAATTGGCAGTCTCCTCCGACGCCGTTGGATCAACCGCTTCGGGAGCCTCGTGGCCGGATGCATCCGCCTCCGCAATAGTCTCGGATTCGACGGCTGCTGGGTCCTTCGCTGCGGGTATATCGTCCGCGAACAAATGATCGAGATCGTCGTCGTAGCCGGATTGGGCCTGCTCTGCGACGGCAACGCTATAGGACGCCTCCACCTCCGCGATCGCGGCATCGAGCTTGGCGAACTGCCGCTGGATCGCCTCCTCCGAGGGCCGCTTTGGCATCGCTTCGATCTGGCGTTCAATTGTCCCCCGCGCACGCTCGTAGACTTTCGAGCGCATCTCCGGTGTCGGATTCGCCATCCCCTCAAGGGTCCTTCTGAGGACGGCGGAAAAATCTGCCATGTATTCAATCCGTTGTGAGTCTTTTCGGCGCGTAACCTAGTCTTGAAAGGGGTCGGTCACAAGTATGGTGTCGTCGCGTTCAGGGCTTGTGGAAAGAAGTGCAACCGGCGCGCCGATCAACTCTTCTATATGCCGAACATATTTAACTGCCTGCGCGGGAAGATCGTTCCACGTCCGCGCGCCAGCGGTTGTGTCCTTCCAGCCCTCGATCGTCTCGTAAATAGGCTCCACCCGCGCCTGTGCCCCCTGGCTGGCAGGGAAGTAATCGATGGTCTCTCCATCGAGCTTGTATCCGACGCACACGCTGATCTCGTCCAGACCGTCCAGAACGTCAAGCTTGGTCAGCGCGATACCGGTAATTCCGTTGATCGCAACCGCCTGCCGGACCAGCACCGCATCGAACCAGCCACATCGGCGCTTGCGCCCTGTGACGGTTCCAAATTCGTGTCCCCGCTCACCAAGAAACTGGCCGATCTCGTTCTCCTGCTCGGTTGGAAAGGGCCCCTCGCCCACGCGAGTCGTATAGGCCTTTGTGATCCCGAGTACATATCCGACGCTACCCGGTCCGACGCCGGATCCAGTGGAGGCCTGGCCGGAAATCGTGTTGGAAGAGGTAACGAACGGATAGGTTCCGTGATCAATGTCGAGAAGTGTGCCTTGCGCGCCTTCGAAGAGAATTCGCGCGCCGCGGCGGCGATGTTCTTCGAGAATTTTCCAGACTCGGTCGATATAGGGCAGGATGACATGGGCGACCGAACGCAGTTCCTCCATGATCGTCGCGTGCTCGACCTCCTCCTGTCCCAGGCCGCGTCGCAGCGCATTGTGGTGGGTCAACAGGCGATCGACCTTTTCCGGCAACGTATCCATATTGGCAAGATCCATAACCCGAATAGCCCTGCGTCCAACCTTGTCTTCATACGCCGGACCGATACCGCGCCGCGTCGTGCCGATCTTGGTGCCCGAGTTCGAGGCCGCGTCCTCGCGAATTGCATCCAGTTCGCGATGCAGCGACAGAATGAGCGAGGTGTTCTCAGCGACGCGAAGGCGGTCGGGTCCGATCTCGATGCCTTGATCGCTCAACCGTTCGATCTCGGCGACGAACGCATGCGGATCGAAAACGACGCCGTTGCCGATGATCGAGAGCTTTCCCTCGCGCACAACGCCGGACGGCAAAAGCGAAAGCTTGTAGCTGACCCCGTCGATGACAAGCGTATGTCCTGCGTTATGCCCACCTTGGAAGCGCACGACCACATCAGCCCGCTCTGACAGCCAATCGACGATTTTGCCCTTGCCCTCGTCTCCCCATTGGCTGCCGATCACAACGACGTTGGTCATATTGCTCGCTTTCCAATTTTAGCATCAAACCCGCGAGGTCTTAGACGGTGACCGCGCAAAGCGCGACTCTAAATCGCGCTTCAGTCGCATATCCCATCGTTCTGCGATGCAAAATGTGCCCGGTTTACGGCAGAAGACGGATCGGATAGCAAGCCGTTCTTGCCGCAACCGGACATTTCCCCGATGCCATCGTCGAATTCGAGCCGTGTCGCGTATGCCTTTCTTTGCTTCACGGCGTTGTTTTGGGGAGGAAACGCCATCGCCGGAAAACTTGCGGTGGGCCATATATCACCAATGACCCTCACGGCGGTCCGGTGGATCATAGCGTTTCTGATCCTCGCCTCGTTCAGCCTGCCCCAGCTCCGGCGCGACTGGCGGAATATCCGTCGCTATTTGCCGCTTCTTCTTGCTTACGGGATGACCGGCTTTGCCCTGTTCAACATCGCACTCTACACCGCGCTCAACCACACTTCCGCGATCAATGTCACGATCGAGCAATCGGGAATGCCGATGCTCGTTTTCCTGGCCAATTTCCTGCTATTTGGAATGCGGGTCACGCTTGCCCAGATCGTCGGCTTCCTGATGTCGATTCTCGGCGTTGCGCTTACCGCGGCCAACGGCGACCTCGGGCGACTTGCTGCGCTCGACATCAACCGTGGCGACGCGATCATGCTGTTGGCGGTTGTTCTTTACGGGGGCTATTCCGTGGCGCTACGCTGGAAGCCGGCCCTGCACTGGAAGTCGCTTATGACGGTTATGTCGTTTTCCGCCATGGTGACCGCCTTGCCGTTCGCTGTTTGGGAGCAGGCATCGGGAAGCGGCAAGCTGCCTGACCTCACCGGACTTGCTGTCGCTCTTTACACGGCGGTCTTTCCGGCCATTCTCGCCCAGATCTTCTACATGCGGGGTGTAGAGATGATCGGCAGCAATCGCGGCAGCCTGTTCATCAATCTTGTTCCGGTGTTCGGAACGCTGCTTGCAATCGCTATTCTGGGAGAGGCTTTCTATCCCTATCACGCCTTGGCGTTGATCCTTGTGATTGGCGGAATCTGGCTTGCGGAGCGGGGCGCAGGCAGGCCAAAAAAATCCGGTGGTTGACGTCAGACCGCGCTTTCAGGTCAAACCTTCGCCCATATTGAGGCGCGTCCGGGCAACCACCGGATAACGTAACGTAACACAAAAAGGCCGCCGAACGAAGCCGGTGGCAATCACAAATTTAACCGTGCGGATATCTTTGCTAGACGTCAAACACCAACGGCTTGGCGGACAGGATCTCCGGGAAGGCGCGAACCTGGTCGAGAACCTCCTCGCTGACGCGCTCGTCGACGTACAGAAGCGCGATAGCATCGCCGCCGGGCCGGTTTCGCCCTAGCTGGAAGTTGGCGATGTTTACGCCATGCTTGCCGAATGTGGTTCCGAGGATGCCGATGATGCCCGGCGCGTCGTTGTTGGTCGTATAAACCATGTGCTGGCCGATCTCGGCATCGAGGTTGATGCCCTTGATCTGAATGAACCGCGGCTTGCCGTCTGAGAAGACCGTGCCGGCCACGGAGCGGGTCTGGTTCGCGGTCTTGACGGTCAGCTTGATGTAGCCATCGAAGACGCCAGTCTTATCGCGTTTGATCTCCGAAACGACTATACCCCGCTCCTTCACCATCACTGGAGCCGAGACCATATTGACGTCGGCCACTTGCGGGCGGATCAATCCGGCAAGCGCGGCGCTGGTAAGCGCTTTACCGTTCATCTCGGCGGTTGATCCGTCATAGAGGATTTCGACCTCCTTGATCGCGCTTTCGGTCACCTGCCCGACAAATGCGCCAAGAACTTCGGCAAGCTTGACGAATGGCCGCAGTCGCGGCGCCTCTTCGGCGGTGATAGAGGGCATGTTGATCGCGTTCGTGACCGCGCCCTTGATCAGGTAATCTGACATCTGTTCCGCCACTTGCAGCGCCACGTTCTCTTGTGCTTCCGATGTCGAAGCGCCGAGATGTGGTGTGCAGACCACGTTCGGCATGTGAAACAGTTCGTTTTTCGTAGCGGGTTCGACCTCGAAGACGTCGATGCCCGCACCGGCAACCTTGCCGCTTCTCAGGCCCTCGACCAGATCTTCCTCCACAATGAGTCCGCCGCGCGCGCAATTGATGATGCGCACGCCGTCCTTCATCTTGGCGATCGCCTCAGCGTTGATAATGTTGCGTGTTTTATCGGTCAGCGGCGTGTGCAGCGTGATGAAATCGGCCCGAGCGAACAGCTCGTCCAGTTCCACTTTCTCGATCCCCAGTTCCACTGCGCGTTCCGCCGACAGGAACGGGTCGAAGGCGACGACGTGCATTTTCAGGCCGACTGCCCTGGCGGCGACGATCGAGCCAATGTTGCCGCAGCCGATAAGACCAAGCGTCTTGCCGGTAATCTCGACGCCCATGAACTTTGACTTTTCCCACTTGCCGGCGCGGGTCGAGTTATCCGCTTCCGGGATTTGGCGGGCGACGGCGAAAATCATCGCAATGGCGTGCTCGGCCGTCGTGATCGAGTTGCCGAAGGGCGTGTTCATCACGATGATACCCCGTCGCGACGCGGCGGGAATATCCACATTGTCGACCCCGATACCCGCGCGGCCGATCACCTTCAGCTTCGTGGCCGCGTTGATCAGTTTCTCGGTGACCTTCGTGGCCGAGCGGATTGCGAGCCCGTCATAGTCGCCTATGACCTCGAGCAGTTTGTCCTTGTCCTTGCCGAGGTCGGGCATGAAATCGACATCCACCCCCCGATCCCTGAATATCTGTACGGCGGTTTCGGAAAGTTTGTCGGAAACGAGTACGCGCGGCGCCATGGCGGCCTCCTGGAAGTCGAAAGAAATAAGGATGGCGAGGCGGCTAACCGCCGCCCCGGTAGAATCAGGCAGCGGCCCTGAGGCTCGCCCTCTCACTCTCGAAGGCCCAGTCGAGCCACGGCATCAACGCCTCGAGATCGGCGGTCTCCACCGTGGCGCCCGCCCATATGCGGAGTCCCGGCGGCGCATCGCGATAGGCTCCGATGTCGTAGGCCACATCCTGCTTGTCCAGCAGGGCGACCATCCCTTTCGCGAAGGCTGCCTGCTCGTCACCGGACAGAGCCGTTATTGCCGGATCGACGATCTTCAAACAGACGGAGGTATTCGAGCGAGTCGCGGGATCGACGGCGAGATTTTCCAGCCAGGAGGACGCATCGACATGGCTCTGGATTGTCTTGAAATTGGCATCTGCGCGCGTAGTCAGACCGTCCAGACCGCCAGCGTTCTTCGCCCAGTTGAGCGCATCGATGTAGTCTTCTACGCAGAGCATGGACGGCGTGTTGATGGTCTCGCCTTTGAAGATGCCCTCGATGAGCTTGCCACCCTTTGTCAGCCGGAAGATTTTCGGCAAGGGCCACGCCGGAGTATGGCTCTCCAAGCGCTCGACGGCGCGCGGAGAAAGGATCAGAACGCCGTGCCCCCCCTCGCCGCCCAACACCTTTTGCCACGAGAAGGTGGTCACATCGAGCTTGCCGAAATCGAGACGCTGCGCGAAGGCGGCGGAGGTCGCGTCGCATATCGTCAGGCCGTCGCGATCGCCGGGAATAAAATCACCGTTTGGAACGCAGACGCCCGAAGTCGTTCCGTTCCAGGTAAAGACGACGTCCCGGTCAAAATCGATCTGCCCGAGATCGGGCAACTTGCCGTAGTCCGCCTCGATGCAGCGGACGTCGTTGAGCTTCAACTGCTTCACGGCATCCGTCACCCAGCCGGTACCGAACGATTCCCAGGCGACCATGTCGACGCCGCGCGGGCCGAGCAGCGACCACATCGCCATCTCGACGGCGCCCGTGTCGGAGGCCGGCACAATGCCGATCAGGTAGTTGTCGGGAACCTGAAGAACTTCGCGGGTGAGGTCGATTGCCTCCGCCAAGCGCGACTTTCCCGGCTTCGAACGATGCGATCGTCCGAGAACAGAAACGTCAAGCGCTTCCGGCGTCCAGCCCGGACGCTTCGCACATGGGCCTGAGGAAAAACGGGGATTGGCCGGACGGACGTCCGGCGTGGGCATGGTCGCAGTCATGGATCTATCCTTCCAGATAGTAAGCCTCTCGTTGGGGAGAGGTGTCCCACGTGCGGCGTTATCGCTTCGACGCGTCGCGGTCAAGCCGATTTCTGGCCTGAATGCGTCATTATCTGCAACTAGTCGGCCATAATGTCTGTGCCGGGAATTTGGAGCTCGATCCTGCTAGTGCCCGACGTCAGTTTCGGCTCGCGACAATCCGTTTCCGCAAGCCGTCCGGAGCAGTTCTCGACTGCTGAAGGCCGTTCGACCGGGAAGCCGCATCCATTCTGTGGGTGAGCCGCTCCGCGCTGAAACTGGAAAGCAACCCGAACGACCGGCTGCCAGACATTCCGACATCGTGTTCGCTGCCGAGATGGAGTCCGAGGTCGCCGCGTATGTACCAGCCCGAACCTAGTTCCGCGGGTCTGGCGGAGGTCGTATGGTCGGCGAACGCCGGCTTGTCCGTGTCGGCAATGGCAGCGTTTGTGCCGGTGAGGCAGAGCGCGGCAATCGCGGCCCGGATCATTCGAATTATCGCGTTCGTCATGGTAGGGTACTCCCGCTTTGACCGGAACGTGATGGCTCGCCTGCCCTCTTCACACACTATTAACGGCAACCGTTAAGTCCCGGTTAAGCATGCCAATTAAGAACGTTTCCGCGCAAACGAAAACGTCCCGATCGCTTGGCGATCGGGACGTCGTTATCTTTGCTGATCCGTTTACTTGTAGACCGGCAACGGTTCGGGCTGGAACACGACCTGCGTCGGCTCGGCACAATTGCCGAACTTGTAGCGAACGCCGGCCCGGATTTCGTGGCTGTCGATACCCTTGTCGTACACCGGTCCGGTTCCCGCAGCGTAGCCAAACGGGCTACCGCCCTCGATACGGCGGAATCGATAGCCCAGATCCGCGGCGACGCGGCAGCTTACATCAACCGATACGCCGGCCATGACAGCGTAGGCGAACCGCCACTCTGCATTGCCCCAATGCGAAACGCTCGGATCGCAAGACGACGGATTTGCGGCGTCACAGGCCGTATTGGTCAGGTTGCCCCAATCAACATGCGCTCCGCCGAAGCCGGCGCCGACATAAGGAGTGAACCTGCCGTATGTGCCAAGATCGACATAGGCGTTGACCATCAGCGCCAAGGCGGAAGCCGTGGCAACGTCTGTGGAGATACAGTCTGTCGCAACGCCGCACGAGCCGCGCGTCGATCCCTCGAAATCGGTTTCGAACCAGTCGATGGTCACGTCGCTGCGCAGATAGCTGTTTATCTGGTACCCGACGCCAGCGCCGTATGTGAACGACCCCTTCAAGTCACCTGCGAGGGAATTGCTTCCTGCCACCACACCGCCTGGGAAGGTGTAATAATCGGCACCGCGAAAATCATTCCATGCATAGCCGATGTCGCCACGCAGATACCAGCCGCTCACCTCGCCCGGCACATGTTCGGGAGCCTCGAATACGGGGGCCTCGATAATCGGCGGCTCGTAAACGTCAGCGGCCAAGGCTGGGATCGCGCTGGCCACCAGCGCCGCGGTGCCGAGTAGGATGTTTTGTGCAGCGAATTTCATCTTTCGTTCCTTCCACCAGCCAATGCTCGAGTACAGGGTTGCAATGTCTGCGGCGGATACTGGCGCGGAAAGGTTAAATCCGACTTAACCGTCTTTCTTTACCGTAATTGCTGTCGATGCGATCATCGCGGAAATGGAAATGGCGCCCCGTGGGCGCCATTGGCTGTAGTATTTTGATACAGATCTTCAGGCGGCTGTTCTGAGCTCCGCAATCGCACCGACGATATCGTCGACGACCTGTTCGACCATGCCACGGTCGTCGCCTTCGGCCATCACACGGATCACCGGTTCGGTTCCTGACGGCCGGATCACCACGCGCCCGTTGTCGCCGAGGCGCGTTTCGCCGCCCTTGATGGCAGATTTCACGCTGTCACTGTCGAGCGGCTTGCCACCCTTGAACCGAACGTTCTTCAATATTTGCGGAACCGGATCGAATTTCTTGCAGACCTCACTTGCCGGCCGGTCTTCGGCGCGAATGCAGGCCAGCACCTGCAGAGCGGAAATCAGCCCGTCGCCGGTGGTTGAATAGTCGGAGAGCACGATATGGCCGGACTGCTCGCCGCCGACATTGTAGCCATGGACCCGCATGTGCTCGACCACATAGCGGTCGCCCACCTGGGTGCGCGCCAGATCGAGGCCCTTGCCTTTGAGGAACCGCTCGAAACCGAGATTTGACATGATGGTTGCGACCACCCCGTCGCCGCGCAATTGTTCGCGCCGGTGCCAGTCCTCGGCGATCATCGCCATCAACTGGTCGCCATCGACCAGCATGCCTTTTTCATCGACAATGAGAACCCGGTCCGCGTCGCCATCCAGCGCGATGCCGAGATCGGCCCGCACTTCGTGAACCTTCTTCGACAGTCCAACCGGATTGGTCGAGCCGCAATCGAGATTGATGTTGAGGCCGTCCGGTTCGTTGTTGATCGTGACCACCTCGGCGCCGAGTTCCCAGAGGGCCGATGGCGCAGCCTTGTATGCCGCCCCGTTGGCGCAGTCGACGACCACGCGCATCCCCGACAGCGTCATCTCCTTCGGGAAGGTCCGCTTGGCAAACTCGATGTAGCGATAGAGATCGCCATCCACGCGTTTCGCACGACCGACGGATCCGGCTTTCGCCAGCCGCGAGGATAGGTCCTGGTCGACCAGCGATTCAATTTTCAGCTCGATCTTGTCCGACAGCTTGTAACCGTCCGGCCCAAACAGCTTGATACCGTTGTCCTCGAATGGATTGTGCGAGGCGGAAATCATGACGCCTATGTCTGCACGCAGCGTCCGTGTCAGCATCGCGACCGCCGGGGTCGGAACCGGCCCGAGCAGGAACACATCCATCCCCGCCGATGTGAACCCCGCGACCATCGCATTTTCGAGCATGTAGCCGGAGAGCCGCGTATCCTTGCCGATCACCACCCGGTGCCGATGCCCGCCTCGCTGGAAGGCAACGCCGGCGGCCATACCGACGCGCATTGCGATCTCAGGCGTCATCGGATGGGTGTTCGCCGTACCCCTGATGCCATCGGTGCCAAAGTATTTTCGTTTCATGCCAGATACCGCCCTGCCCGGTTCACGTCGAGAAGCTGATGTACGCGCCAACATACGCGATGCTGCGTATAAAATATCCAAATACGGCAAAAAAGGCCGCGCAAGCGGCCATTTTCCGGCACTGATGACGAACAGGGTTAACCTTGCGGCTGGGGCTCCATGCCGCCGGTATCGGGGCTGCCGTCCGACTTCTTTTTCGCGCCCGTTTTCGGCACCGCCGAACCGCGTGACGGCGGCGTGTCGTCACCCATGTCACGCTTCGGCTTCTCGCCGGCGATCAGGGCCTTGATCTCGTCCCCGCTCAGCGTCTCGTATTCGAGCAGCCCCTCGGCGAGCGTGATCCACTCGTCCTTTCTCTCGGTCAGGATCCTGCGCGCCTCGGCATAAGCTTCGTCAATCAGCCGGCGAACCTCCATGTCAATGATCTGCGCAGTGTCCTCGGAAATGTTCTTCTGCTGAGCCACCGAGTGACCGAGAAACACTTCCTGCTGGTTTTCGCCGTATGCGACCTGACCCAGCTTGTCCGAGAAACCCCACTGCGTCACCATGGCGCGGGCAAGCTTGGTCGCCTGCTCGATGTCTGACGATGCGCCGGACGTAATGTTGTCCTTGCCGAACTTCAGCTCCTCAGCGATCCGTCCGCCCATCATGATGGCGAGACGTGATATCATGTATTTGTAGCTCATCGAATAGCGGTCGCCTTCCGGCAACTGCATCACCATACCGAGCGCACGTCCGCGCGGAATGATGGTCGCTTTGTGCACCGGATCGGCTGACGGGACGTTCAAAGCGACGATCGCGTGACCGGCCTCGTGATAGGCCGTCAATTGTTTTTCCTCTTCGGTCATCGCGTTGGACCGCCGCTCGGCCCCCATCATGACCTTGTCTTTCGCGTCCTCGAATTCCGCCATGGTGACGAGACGCTTGTTGCGCCGGGCCGCCATCAGGGCGGCCTCGTTGACCAGATTCATCAGGTCGGCGCCGGAAAAGCCCGGCGTTCCCCGCGCGATCACGCGCAGGTCGACATTCGGCGCCAGCGGAACGTTGCGGACATGCACCTTGAGAATCTTTTCACGGCCGATGATGTCCGGATTCGGCACCACGACCTGCCGGTCGAACCGCCCCGGGCGCATCAACGCCGGGTCGAGAACGTCCGGGCGGTTCGTGGCCGCGATGAGAATGATCGATTCATTGGCCTCGAAGCCATCCATCTCCACCAGCAACTGGTTGAGGGTCTGCTCGCGTTCATCATTGCCGCCGCCAAGTCCGGCGCCGCGATGACGTCCGACCGCGTCGATCTCGTCGATGAAGATGATACAGGGAGAATTCTTCTTCGCCTGCTCGAACATGTCGCGTACGCGTGAAGCACCGACACCAACGAACATCTCGACGAAGTCCGAACCGGAAATGGTGAAGAACGGCACGTTCGCCTCACCCGCCACCGAACGGGCGAGCAGGGTCTTGCCGGTCCCGGGGGGGCCGACCAGCAGCACGCCGCGCGGAATCTTGCCGCCGAGCCGCTGGAACTTCTGCGGGTCACGAAGAAATTCGACGATCTCTTCAAGATCCTGCTTGGCCTCGTCAACACCGGCAACGTCCGCAAACGTGACCCGGCCGTGCGCCTCGGTCAGCAACTTGGCGCGCGACTTGCCGAAGCCCATCGCCCGCGAACCCCCTCCCTGCATCTGCCGCATGAAGAATATCCACACGCCAAGGATGATGATCATCGGCAGCCAGGTGATGATGTAGGAGAGGAAAGAATTTGAGCCGTCGGTCTCCGGCCGCGCACGGATTTCCACACCCTGGTTTTCCAGCCGTTCCACTAGGCTCGCGTCTCCAGGCGAATAGGTTTGGAAGCTGGCCCCCGAGTCGCTGTAGGTGCCTGTAATGCGTTCCCCGGCGATCGTCACCGTCTTCACCCGACCGGTTGAGACATCCTGCAGGAACTGCGAGTAGGAGACGTCGCGGCTGGCCGAGGATTGCGGCTGGTTGTCGAACATGTTGAACAACGCGATCAGCATCAGGGCGATGATCGCCCAAAGCGCGAAATTGCGGTAATTAGGGTTCATGATTTTCCCTTGGCTACGCCTTGCCGGCGGTGTGCGGCCTGTTGTTGTCTCAACATAGGTAGGAAGGTCGTCATTGCCAAGGCGAAGACGCTGCCGGAACACGATCTTCTTTAGACAAGGTAACCGTGGAGTGGCGGCGCCGGGTAGGGACGTCCGCCCGTTCGCGCGGCAAGCGCGCTGGCGAGAGGATAATCCGGGCTCGCCAGCAGGGTATCGTAGCCATAGCCCGCAACCCGCGTGTTCCGCTTCTCGGGAGCGATTTCGATACCCGCCCGGCCCTTGGTCATCAGGCATCCCGAGAGGGTGATGCCCGCGCCGTTTGGGGCGCTTCCGGCAAAGTCGAGCGCCCGCACTATGGTCTGTTCCGGCGGCAGATGCGGCGTATTGCCCACCCGGCTTAAAACAGCGGAAAGCGCGAGCCTGAAACCGGGCACGGATGCATCGGTCAAGCACAATGCCGACAGGCGGTCCGCCTCGCTGTTGAAATGCCACTGGCAATCGTCGGCGATTGAGGCGGCGGCCTCCTCTGCTTCACGACATCGCATCTGGAAAGCCAGGCGATGCTCGTCCGTCACGCCATCTCGCGCCTTGCGCCCTGCCAGGCGCACACGCGCGCGCTCGAAGCGCGGATCGCGATTGGACGGATCCTCCAGCCACCCCGCGCCGCGCTCTTCCAGATAATCGCGCAGACTGCGCCGCGCTGTCGTCAGCAGGGGACGCACAAACCACAACTGGCCGCAATAGAGGGTCGCCGGCGCAATTCCGGAGAGGCCGCGCCCCTCGCCCCGCGCGCTTCGCATTGCGATGGTTTCCGTCTGGTCGTCGAGCGTATGGCCGGTGAGCACCAGGCCCGCGTTCGCTTCGCCGGCCGCCTCGAAGAGCAGACGATAGCGCATCTCTCGCGCTGCTTCCTGTACTCCGTTGACCGGCTTGTGGCCGCTCCACGTCTTGATGACATGCCGCAGGCCGAGCGATGCGCAAATCTCGCCGGCGCGCCGCGCTTCTTCAGTCGAGGCCTCGCGCAGACCGTGATCCACGGTCACCGCGACTAGCTCGTTCGCGCGGCCACGTGTCTTGAAATATCCGTGCGCCAGCAAGAGCAACGCAGTGGAATCGCCTCCGCCGGAATAGGCGGCGAGAACCGCTCGGTTCTCGGGAAACTGAATGGGATCGAAAATCCGCTCGCTGTCGAGCGGCGGGCAGGCCTTGGTCAGCACTGCGCTTTCGCACGCTCGTCGCGGATATGCGTGCGAACGGTTTCGGACATCGACGGATAGCGCGCTTCAGCGTCGTCGAAAGTCACGCAGGCGACGTCGCGATCCCCGAGCATAGACATGATCTGGCCTATCTTGAGCAGGGTTTCCGGCGCCTTCTGCGCGGAAGGATAATCCGTGCGCACGGCGATGAAGATCTCGGCGGCTTCCTGGAGACGGCCTTGACCGCGCACGCTCTCGGCAAGCCAGAACCGGGCATCGGCCACCAGCGGATCGTCGGGATATTGCTCCACGAGCGACCGGAAGATTTCCTCGGCAACACCGTACTCACCATTGAGTACATGCTTGTAGCCTGCGCGGTAGAGGTCTTCGGCGCTTCCCCCGGTCGCCACGCTCGCCACCGATTTTCCGTCGATCGCAGAATCGATCTGACCCTGTGAAAAATCGACATCGCCCCCGACGATATTACCGGACCCGTCAATGGTCAGCGTACCGAGATTTCTCGGCGGCGCGGCGCGCTCCTCCGAGGCGTTGCCGGTGACCGTCTGCGGCTGATTGACCGTAGGCAGGGCCGGATCCGGGGTAACCGCCGCCACATCCTTGTCTTGAGATGCGGCGGGAGCGGCGCTCCCCCCGGCATCGGTTTGATCGGTCCTCTCGAGTTCTTGAAACCGAAACTCGTTGTCTTCCTGCATGCGGCGCATCTGCTCCTGAAGTTCGAGAAGCTGGAAGGTCAGTTCCTCGATCCTGCCATTCAGTTGCCGCATCTCTTCCTGCAGTGCGTAAACCCCTGGATCGGTTACCTGCGCGATCTCATAGCTTCCAGGCGGCAACGAGTGCCGGTCTTCTGCATTGGCGGCGCCGTTGGCGGTCACTGCCGCCGTGACGGCAAGCCCCGCGATGAATTTTCCAAATGTCATGTTGCTGTGCATGCTCCCCTGCGTCGGATTTCAGCCGCCGGAGCAGTAGCATTAAGCGCGGAAGTTCGACAAAACTTTGTCTGCCGCCGGGCGTAAAAAAGCGGCCGAAGCCGCTCTTTTATTGTGCGCTCGCCTTTGGTGTCAGCTTCCGGCGCCGCCGAGCACGGTGACGGCGCGACGGTTTTGCGACCAGCAGGAAATATCATCGCAGGTCGCAACGGGACGTTCCTTGCCGTAGGAGATCGTCTTGATCCGTCCGGCATTGACCCCTTGCGAGGCGAGGAAGTCACGGGTTGCCGCCGCACGGCGGGCACCCAGTGCGATGTTGTATTCCCGCGTGCCGCGTTCGTCGGCATGGCCTTCGATGGTGATGGCGTAGTTCGGATACCGGTTCAGCCACTGCGCCTGCTTGGTAAGCGTTAGCTGGGCGTCCGGTCGAACGGCCGAGGAGTCGGTGTCGAAGAAGATGCGGTCCCCGACATTGACCGTGAAGTCCTGCGACGAACCAGGCACCGCCCCGTTGGCGCCGAGGCCGAGGTCGCTGGCGTTGTTTGGCAGCGGTTTCTTGCTGGCACAGCCGGTGACAGCGAGACCTGCCAACAGCACTACGGCGGCGATCTTGAGGGATTTTCCCGGAATTCGGCCCATGGCCGGCTCTCCTAAAATGCGATGTGTCATCTTGAACCTTTGGTAACCCTGTTTGTGTTAACCGCCGCTCAAGGAACAGGGTTAACGGAATCTAAATCACGATCCGCGCGTGGAGCCGGATCGAACGGTGCTCTATTCGAGCAGCGGCGACCATGCCGGATCGGAACCGAAATCCGGGGTGGGGATGGCCTGTTCGTTGCGCCCGGTCAGATCGATCGAGTACAGCTTCGGGCCGCCACCGCCCGCCGGCTGGCGGAAGAACATGATCACCCTGCCGTTCGGCGCCCATGTCGGCCCCTCGTTATGGAAGCCCGTGGTCAGAATGCGCTCGCCGGACCCGTCAGGACGCATCACGCCGATGGAGAACTGCCCGCCTGACTGCTTCGTGAAGGCGATCAGGTCGCCGCGTGGAGACCACACGGGCGTGGAATACGAGCCGTTGCCGAACGATATGCGCTGCGGCTCGCCGCCGCCCGCCGAACTCATCACGTAGAGCTGCTGGCGGCCGCCACGATCCGACTCGAACACCACCTGCTGGCCGTCGGGCGAGAACGACGGCGAGGTGTCGATTGCGGTCGAACTGGTCAGGCGCGTCGTCTGCCGTGAGCCCAGATCCATCGAATAGATGTTGGCGCTGGCGTTGTGCTGCAGGCTCATCACGATCCGTTGGCCGTCCGGCGAGAAGCGCGGGCTGAACGTCATGCCGGGAAAATCGCCGACAAGTTCGCGCTGCCCTGTTTCGAGTTGCAGCAGATAGACCTTCGGCTCCCCGCCGGCAAAGTCCATATAGGTGATCTCCTGCCGGGTCGGCGAAAAACGCGGCGTCAGAACGATGTCATCCCCACGCGTCAGGTAGCGCACGTTCGCGCCATCCTGGTCCATGATCGCCAGCCGCTTGGTGCGATTGTCTTTTGGCCCGGTCTCGGCCACGAACACGATCCGCGTGTCGAAGTAGCCCTTCTCGCCGGTAAGCCTCTCATAGATCGCGTCGGCGATGATGTGGGCGACGCGGCGCCAGTTTTCGCGTGTCGTGAAGAACTGCTCGCCCAGCATCTGCTCCCCGGCAAACGTGTCCCACAAGCGGAATTCGGCGCGCAGACGGCCGCCGCCTTCCTCGACCACGCGACCGGTGACGAGCGCTTGCGCGTTGATCACCCGCCAGTCTTCGAATCGCGGCGCGACGTCCGGATTGCTGACCCTCTCGATGAAGGCGCCGCGGTCAACAGGCGCGAACAGTCCCGACCGCTTAAGATCGGCCGCAATGACGCCGGCGATCTCCGAACCGATCGTGTCGCTCGATAGGAAATCGGTGATCGCGATCGGAAGCGGCTCGACATTGCCCTGGTTGATATCGATTTCGACCAGCGCCCGCGCCGGCGCCACCGCCGCCGTCAGAAAGGCCGCCAGTATCGCGACCAGCGCGGTGAGCCGAATGGTTGTATTTTTCATTTGTCTTTCCCCAGGATTCGTTGCGGCGCGAGAAATGCGGCTGGACATCACACTCAACGGAACATCTCGCTCGGATCGAAGTTCACCACCACGTCGCGCCATGCATCGTATTTTTCTGTCGGCAGTTTGTAGCCGCGCTGCCCACAGATCAGAATCGCGCGCCGCGCGCTTTCGTCTGCCGCCTGATTTCCGGAGCTGGCCGTAACAGACGGTCGTCCATCGACCATCCCTGCCTGGTCGAGCTTGAAACGAACCGACACCTTAAGGCTTGACGCATCCAGTGCTGCGGGCGGACTCCAGCACGCTTGGATCTGGGCGCGCAGTGCGTCCATCTCGCTTTGCGTCAGCTCCGAACCGCCAGTGTTCTGCTGGCCGCCGACCGAAGCCTGCTGGTTGGAGCGCTGAGCGCCGCCGCCGGACGCCTTCTCCTGATTGAGAAGCGCCGCGACCTCGTCTTCGATCGACTCGCTGTCCGGCGCTTTCGGTGCCGCGGCCGCCTGCCGCTTAGGCTCCGTCTCGCGTCGCTCTGGCGTCTTCGCCGTCCGCGCCGGCGGCTGTTCGGGCCGGGCGGCAGGTACCGGCACCCGGTCGGGGATCCGCGTTTGCTCGGGCTGCTCAACCGCAAGGGGCTCTGCGGAATCCACCGCTGCGGGCTCCGGATCGGGCTCGACCGCCTGAGGCGGCTCCGGCAGTGCCGCAACTTCTGTCGCAGGAGCCGATTCGGGCTGCGGCTCCGGTTCGACTTCCCGAACGGGCTCGGGTCGCGGCGGCGTGGCCGGCGTCGGTGCCTCCGATGGCTTCGGCAAAACCGCCTGTTCCACCTCGACCGCCTTTTGCTCCTCGGTCTGCGGCGCGCTCTGGTCGCGTTCGTTTTCCCCTAGGTTTACCGCCTCCGTCTGCACAGGCGGCTTTTCTGTCGGCTTGGGCGCCGCGGGACCGTCCTTGCGCGCTTCCTCGGCTCCCTTCTGGATCTGCGTCAGCTCCGCGAGCGAAACCAGCTCGATCGGCAGCGACTCGACGTCGGGCACGTCGAACGAGTCCGGTGCGCTCAACGCGAACAGACCCCATCCGAGGACGATGGCATGCAGGGTTCCCGATGTTAGGAGGCCGGCACGCATTCGATCTAGCCGTCCTGCTCCTGAAGCGTGACCAGGCCAAGATTCTTGAAACCGGCTTGGTTGATCCGGCCCATCACCTGCATGATCGTGCCATAGTCGGCGGTCTGGTCACCACGAATGTAGATCCGCTCCTTGTAACCGGTCTGGGCAATGGCCTCGAGCTTCGGCACCACCTCGTCGAGCGGAATCGCCGTTTCCTGAACGAATATCTCGCCGCCCTCGCGTATCGATATGGTGATCGGCTGCGTATCGGAGTTGAGCGCCGATGCCTTTGTTTCTGGCAGATCGATTGGCACGCCGACGGTCAGGAGCGGAGCGGCGACCATGAAGATGATCAGCAGCACCAGCATCACGTCGACAAACGGCGTGACATTGATCTCGGACATCAGGTGGTTCGACTGGTACCGGCGTCCCCTGCGGGAGCCGCGTGCGCCATTCGGGTTGAGGGACATCGCCATGGGAATGCTCCTGTCAGGCGCCTATTCGGCGGCCTGCGCGCGCGAGGTTGTGGTGCTGGCGCGCTCGTCGATCTGCCGCGAAAGGATGGAGGAAAATTCGTCCGCGAACGCTTCCATGCGGCCGCCCAGTTTGCCGGCGTCACTGCTCAGCTTGTTATACCCGATGACCGCCGGAATGGCGGCGACGAGACCGAGCGCGGTCGCAAGCAGCGCCTCGGCGATGCCCGGCGCTACAACGGCGAGGTTGGTGGATTCCGATCCCGCGATCGCCTGGAACGAGGTCATGATACCGACGACTGTCCCGAAAAGGCCGATGAACGGTGCCGCGGATCCGACCGACGCCAGATAGCTAAGCCGGCTTCCAATGTTCTCCATCTCGCGCGCCAGAGCGACATCCATCGCTCGGTCGATCCGACTCTGCAGGCTGATCGGCGAGCGCGCACCGCGCTCGAACGACTTCTTCCACTCGCGCATCGCGGCGACGAAAAGTGCGCCCATCCCAGCGGGCTTGCGGTCCGAGAGAGAGCGGTAGAGCTCTTCGAGCGACTGCCCTGACCAGAATGTATCCTCGAAACGGTCGAAGGCGCGACGCAGCCGCCCGAACGCAAGCGTCTTGTCGATCATGATCGCCCACGACCAGACAGACGCGGCCAGCAGACCGATCATGACGAGTTTGACGACAAACCCGGCTTCGATGAAGAGCGACCAGAGCGAAACCTCGCCTCCGGCTGCCGCCAACCCAATCTGTTCCATTTTACTTCCCTAAATCCCGTTGCGCAGGTTCGGTGTTGTCCCGCCAACCGCCAGCCTGCCCACCCGGCCGTGTCAAAACGGACCAATGGACAGGCTCTCAACGACAAATTGGGTCAAACAAAGGCGTCGTTCAGAACGCTGTCCGGACAGCCTATTCATGAATAGTTACCGTTAACGGCGCGTTAGTGAAACGGGGTTGATTAAGGTCTTTTCATGGCATTTACGCGGAAATTCGGCTTCATGACCTTGGCGCGAACAATTCGGCCCACTCTTTCGGAAAACGGCGGGGTCGGCCGTTCGCGTTGATGAGCGCCGCCTCCACCTTCGCGACGATGAGATCCGTGTCGCCCCTTCCGATCCGCTGCAGCATGCGGATGCGTGCGCCGCTCAACGAGGCCACGCGCGTCTGGATCGACAGCAAATCGTCGATCCTGCCGGACGCCCTGAACTCGATGTCCATGTGGCGAACGACCCAATACAGGGTTTCTCCCGCCTGCCCGGCTTCGAGTTCGGCATGATGCACTCCGGCCAGCCGCAGGAAATCGGACCGCCCGCGTTCGAGGAACTCGAGATAGCGGGCGTGATATACGGCGCCCGAGAAATCGGTGTCCGCATAGTAGACCCGTGCCGTCAGCTCGTGGCCGTATTCCGTCAGCCTTCCCGCGATCGGGTCTGCGCCATCAGACATGTTTACCTTGCGACCTCAATTTCCTGCCGGGCGGCCGGCCAGGTGATATAGAGGCACCATGACCATAAATTGCCGTATTCGCGCAACCCTGGCGGGCGTGGCGCTGGCGCTCATTTTGGCAGGCCCCTCCTTCGCCGAGTCCGCCCGCTTTACTGCGAAGCGCGGCCTCAACATGGACCAATGGGTGACATGGCCGCCTGCCTACCGCTGGACCGAACCGGCGGTCACCGGCAACTTCCCCGAATGGAAGGCGCGTGTCACAGATGCCGACCTGCGCCGGCTGAAGGAAACCGGCTTCGATTTCGTTCGCCTGCCGGTCGATCCGGCGGTCTTCCTCGTCCAGAGCGACCCGGCGGTTCGTGACGTCTTGTTCGCCGGTGTCGACGGCGCGGTCGACCGGCTCCTGGCGGCCGGCCTCAACGTCATTGTCGATTTGCATACGATCCCGCGAGGTGACGATACCGATGCGCCGGGCGTCGGGCAGATCCTGGACGATCCGGATCTGTTCGAAGCGTACCGGATGCTGGTTGCCGATACCGCGTCCCGTCTGCGCAGCCGTGATCCGCACAAAGTGGCGCTAGAACTTATCAACGAGCCAACGCTCGAATGTCGGGCGGGCAATCGCGACTGGGGTCCACGCCTCAGACAACTGCATCAGGCGGCGCGTACGGGAAATTCCGAAATCACACTGGTTCTTCAGGGTGCTTGCTGGGGTTCCGCGGGAGGTCTTGCGGCAATCGACCCGACCGAAATCGGGGATGCGAACACGATTTACAGTTTTCATTCGTACGAGCCGTTCATCCTGACCCATCAGAGCGCAAACTGGGCCGGCGAACTGGTCAAACACATCGCCGGTATCCCCTATCCGCCGTCGCGGCTCGGGCCGGAAGAGGCCGGCGATCTCCTCCGCGCCAATCTCGAACGGATCGAGGCGGACGCTTCCGACGGCGAGAAGCGATCCGCCGCCTCTTTTCTGAGAAAACAGATGCGCAAGTTCGAAGAGCCGAGCGCGCTGGCCCGGGAGATGCGCCGGCCTTTTGAAAGGGCGGCCCGTTGGGCCGATGACCATCGTGTGCCGCGCGAGCGCATCATGCTCGGCGAATTTGGGATGATCCGCCGGGAATACGGCAAGCCGCCCGCGACGAAACCACGCTGGCGCGGAGCCTACTATCGCGA
This sequence comes from Oricola cellulosilytica, assembly GCF_019966575.1. GTDB lineage: Bacteria > Pseudomonadota > Alphaproteobacteria > Rhizobiales > Rhizobiaceae > Oricola > Oricola cellulosilytica. Next base: position 451,030 of record NZ_JAINFK010000004.1, read on the forward strand.
CATGATTGCGCTCGCTGAGGAACAGGGATTTGCGTGGGCGATCTGGTCCTATGGCGGGGCGTTCGGTGTGATCGACGGATTTTCTGGTGAAAAGGCCGATCCGGACGTCCTCTGGCGGATCATGCCGGAACTGCGCTGACGTTGGTCAGCACCTAGTCGGCCTCCTCCTGGAAGAGTGAAGCCTGCACCGCCGACAGGTTTTGCGGGGGGGTCAGTCCGAGATGCCCCCATGCATTGGCGGTCAGCAGCCGCCCGCGCGGCGTGCGCTGGATGAACCCCTGCTGAATCAGGAACGGCTCGATGATGTCCTCGATGGCATCGCGCGGTTCGGACAGTCCCGCGGCAATGGTTTCGATCCCGACCGGGCCGCCGCCGAAGTTTCTCGCGATCATCTCGAGATAGCGCCGGTCGAGCAGGTCGAGACCGATCGCGTCGACATCGAGGCGCGACAGCGCCTCGTCCGCGATCCGGCGGGTTACCTCGCTGGCCTTCTCCACATCAGCGAAATCCCGCACGCGGCGAAGCAGGCGTCCGGCGATGCGCGGAGTACCCCGCGCACGCCGGGCAATCTCGAGCGCGCCATCATCCGCCATCGCCAGCCCCATGATGCGCGCGCCGCGCCTGACGATCGTCTCCAGTTCCCCGACCGTGTAGAAGTCGAGCCGAACCGGAATACCGAAGCGGTCGCGCAACGGGGTGGTCAGAAGGCCGAGCCTTGTCGTCGCGGCGACGAGAGTGAATCTCGACAGGTCGATCTTCACCGATCGCGCCGCCGGCCCCTCCCCGATGATCAGGTCGAGCTGAAAGTCCTCCATCGCCGGATAGAGGATCTCCTCGACCGCCGGGCTCAGCCGGTGAATCTCGTCGATAAACAGGACGTCGCGATCTTCCAGATTGGTCAGCAACGCCGCGAGATCGCCGGCCTTGGCGATCACCGGACCCGACGTCGCCCGGAAATTGACGCCGAGTTCCTTGGCCATGATCTGTGCCAGCGTCGTCTTGCCGAGGCCTGGCGGCCCGACGAAAAGCACGTGATCCAGCGCTTCGCCACGCTTCTTGGCGGCTTCGATGAACACCTTCAGATTCGCCCGCGCAGTCGCCTGACCGGTGAAATCATCAAGCGTCTGCGGCCGCAGCGGCGCATCGGCGTCCTCGCCGCGTTTGTCCGGGGTGATCAGGCGTGCCGGCTCACTCATCCCTGAAGAGGATCCATAACTTCAAAAGTATCCCCTTTGGCCCATGCATGAAACCAATCCGGCTCGAATGAACCCCAATTATTCTCGTAGACGCTCGTCAGTTCCGGTCGCAAGCGTCTAATTTCTCGATAGCATTCTAGAAAAGCCCGGCGCGGATTTTCTGTATCCCCAAATAGACAGCCTTTCTCAAACGGATAGCGCCAATCCTCGAAATATCTGTCAATCTCGTCCACGCAGCCGTCCAAGTGCGGAAGCATGGTTCGATTTTCTGATGGAAGCGACGCGTAAAGACTCTTCAGTCCATGTCCCCGAGCTTTTCCTTCGCATACTAACAGGTGGATTAGCTTCAAAGCTAACTCTACCGAAAATGCGTAGTTAACAATGGTAGGCGCATCGAGGGTATGAATCCCGTATCTTCCGAACTTGAGATTGAGGGTGCATCGCTCCCCAGCCAGAAAAAAAGCAGTCGCCGTATCGAGTTGCCTTTGTAAATCAACGCTCACCGCGCCAGTTCCTTCAACCCCAGCCGGATCAGCTTGGCGCTGTCGGCGCCCTCGCCCGCCTCTTTCATGGCCGCGGCGACGGCATTGGCTGCCTGGTCGCGGCTGTAGCCGAGGTTGGACAGCGCCGAGACCGCGTCGGTCACCGGCCCGGAGGCGGCGCCCTCGCCCAGTTCCCGCTTCAGCCCGATCGTCCCTGTCGCCTCGCCCGCGAACGCCGGCGCCTTGTTCTTCAGCTCTGAAACCACACGCTGCGCCACCTTCGGCCCGATCCCCGGCGCTCGCGCCACCATCGCCTTGTCCTGCAACGCAATCGCATTGGCGAGGTCGGATGGCGTCAGCGTCGACAGCACCGCCAGCGCCACCTTCGCGCCGACCCCCTGCACGCTTTGCAGCAGCCGGAACCATTCGCGTTCCAGCGCCGACGAGAACCCGTAGAGCCGGATCATGTCCTCGCGCACATAGGTCTCGATATGCAGGATGGCGGCTTCGTTCTCGCTCAGGCCCGCCAGCGTGCGCCCCGAACAATAGGCCGCATATCCGACGCCGTGGACGTCGAGGATTACGTGGTCCTCCGCAATCTCGTCGATCGTGCCCTTCAGCCTGCCGATCATGCGTGCGCCAGCCTCGCCTGAACAACAGGGCTGGCGCGGTGATGTGAATGGCAGATCGCGATCGCCAGCGCGTCGGCAGCATCGTCGCTGTCGAATTCCGCCTTCGGCATCAGCACCTTCACCATCATGTGGATTTGCTTCTTGTCGCCGTGCCCGACGCCGATCACCGCCTTCTTGACCGCGTTCGGCGCATATTCCGCCACCGCCAGCCCGGCGCGCGCCGGAACCAGCATCGCGATTCCCCGCGCCTGGCCCAACTTCAGCGTCGCTGCCGCATCCTTGTTTACGAATGTCTGCTCCACGGCCGCCTCGTCCGGCCGGTGCCGGTGCAGGATCGCCTCCAACCCGTCATGCAGCTGGCACAGCCGCGACGCCAGATCGGCCTTGTCGTTGGACCGGATGGTTCCCGACCCGAGAAATCGCAGGCTGTTGCCCGCGCACTCGACGAGGCCCCACCCCGTCCGCCGCAGGCCGGGATCGATCCCGATAATCCGAATCACGTCATGCTTTGCCATCACACCATGCACTAAACATGATTTGTGAACAAAAGCGAAACATTCGGTCGGCTTTTCACAGGCTGACGGCCGACGAAACCACCCGGCATGGCGGTCGTCAGGCCGAAAGGCGCGTCATCACGTCCTCGTCGATGTCCTCGTTGGAATAGACGTTCTGGACGTCGTCGTCCTCGTCGAGCGCATCGAGCAGTTTCATCAGCGTCGATGCCTTGTCCTCGTCGACCGGCGTGCGGTTCTGCGGCTTCCACACGATATTGACCGACTCCGCCTCCCCGAGTTGCTCCTCGAGCGACTTCGACACCGCGCCGATGTCCTCGAACGCGCAGATAATTGTGTGCCCGTCGTCGTCCGAGGTCACGTCTTCCGCCCCCGCCTCGATCGCGGCTTCCATCACAGTATCCGCGTCACCGGCATCCGCCGAATAGACGATTTCCCCGACCCGGTCGAACATGAAGGAGACCGAGCCGGTCTCGCCCAGAGCACCGCCATTTTTGGAAAACGCCGCGCGTACGTTGGAGGCGGACCGGTTGAGATTGTCCGTCAATGCCTCGACAATCACCGCGACGCCGCCCGGACCGTAGCCCTCGTAGCGCATCTCCTTGTAATCCTCGGCATCGCCGCCGGACCCCTTGTTGATGGCCCGCTGAATGTTGTCCTTCGGCATCGACTGGCCCTTGGCGTTCTGGATCGCCAGCCGCAGCCGCGGGTTCATGTCGGGATCGGTGGTGCCGCCGCCCACTTTCACCGCCACGGTGATCTCCTTGGAGAGCCGCGAAAACAGCTTCGAGCGGGCAGCGTCCGCGCGCCCCTTGCGGTGCATGATGTTCTTGAATTTGGAATGACCTGCCATGACAGACCCGTCTTTTTATGGTGTGTGAAATCTCGCGCGCTTTTAGGAGAGAACGTCGAAGACGTCCAGCGGCGCGAGAACGCAAAGGAGAACGATTTGGACCTCGTGAGCCTCCTCATCCTCGTCCTGGTGGCCGGAGGGCTTATCCTGCTGTTCCTGCGGGAGAACAGGCGGCGGGGTGTGCGGACGGTCCGCGCCTACCTCTTTATCAGGGCGATCGGAAATGGCGCGGACGTCGAGAAAGCCCGCGCGGCATCGGACGTCGATGGAAAGTCTCTGCGCAAGCGCGATATCCACGACACGATGCTCTATCTGCAAGCACATTACCGGGGTCGCCAGGCGGCATTGATCAAGGCCGCGGAAAAGGCCGGTTGGAGGGGGTAGAACGCCGTGGCTATTTTTCTTCAGCAAGGCGGGTGCCAGTGCCGTGCGGTTCGCTACACCCTGAAGTCACGTCCGTTGGTGGTCTATGTCTGCCATTGCACGGAATGCCAGAAACAATCATCCAGCGCGTTTGGTGAATCGGTGCGCGTCCGCGCTGCTGATCTCGAGATCGGTGGAGAAATCCGCGCCTATATCCGGCCCTCCTCCTCTGGCGAGGTTCGTTGCGAGTTCTGCCCGGAATGCGGGACCCGTCTTTTTCACCGGCGCGCGTCCTATTCCGAACATCTGAACATCAAGGGAGGGTCCTTCGACGAAACCTCCTGGCTGGTTCCGGCTGGTCATATCTGGACTGCATCGAGGCAGCCCTGGGTATCCATCCCGCGCGACGCCCTCACCTACGAGCGCCAGCCCGAATCCTACGATCGAATGATCGCACGATACGCGAGCGGCCCCTGATGTGACTGGCAATCTCGCGGACCTGGGTTAAACTTGCTGCCACACCCCGATACCCGGCGAGGCGGTCCCGATGCAGAAGTGGATGCTCTCATTCTTGGCCATGGCGGCGATGCTGGCGGCAGCCGGCCATGCTGCCGCTCAGAATGCCGGCGCCGAGCCGCCCGTCAGCCAGTGCCTCGCGGTTGCGCAAGCGCTGCCGAACGTGATCTTCGCGGCGGCAGCGGCGGACGATCCGCTCGCCGTTCCTGATGCCGTGACCATCACTTTCGCAGGCCATTCCACCTACCGCATCGAAAGCTCCTCGGGCGTCGTTGTCGCGACCGATTTTTCTGGCGTGCACGGCGCAGAACCGCCGCCGCGCGTCATCACCATGAACCGCGCCCATTCGACTCACTACACCCTGTCGCCCGACGCCCGCATCGAGGTCGTGCTCCCCGGCTGGAACCCGGACGGGCCGGAACCGGCAAGACACAATGTCGTGGTGGATGACGTCTATATCCGCAACGTCACGACCGATATCCGCGGATGGGGCGACGGCGGCATGATCCCCGACGCCAATTCGATCTTCATCTTCGAGTTAGCAGGCCTGTGCATTGGCCATCTCGGTCACCTTCATCACGCCCTCACTGAGGCTCACTATGCCGAGATCGGGCGCCTCGACATCGTCATGGTGCCGGTCGACGGGGGTCTGACGCTATCGCATACCGGCATGGCGGAGATCACCACCCGGCTGCGGTCCTCGATCGTGCTGCCGATGCATCTGCGCGGCACCCGCATCCAGTCCTATCTGTCGATGATGAGCAGCGAATTTGCGATCGATTTCATGGACGGAAATTCGATCACGGTCACAACCCGCGATCTCCCGGCCCGGCCCACCATCATGGTTCCCGCCGGTCTGGCCAGCCGGGGTTAAAGGCTTCGCGCCGAGTGTCCTCGCGGCCACCTCTCCATCCTCCCGCAAGCTCGCGGCGGTAACCATTCGTTACCGCGCCGCTAACCATTCGTTAACTACCATTCGAATAGCCCTTGAATACGCAAAATTAACGAAGATGACCGAAGTGCTAACCACGACGAACACGCGATCGATTCGCCTCAAGGGACGCTCCTTCCTCGCGCTCGTGCTCTCCCCCGACCTGCCCTTCGAGGACTGGCTTATGCGGCTTGACGATCTGGCCGCCCGTTCGGCCGGGTTCTTCCTGCGCCGTCCGATCGTGCTGGATGTCGAGGGCCTCGAGATCGACCTGCAGCAGTTGCGGGACCTTCTCGATCAGCTCGGCCGGCGCAACGTCCGCATCATGGGCATCGAGGGCGCGCACCCGTCGCTGCTCGGCGCCGACATGCCTCCCGCCATGACCGGCGGGCGCCCGGCCTCGGATTTCGAGGCAACCGAGGCGGAAACGCCGGCCGGCGATCTTTCCAGCGCCCCGGCGGACGTGGAGACTTCCGCGCCACCTGCGCCGCTTCCCTCCAACATCGTCACGCAGCCGGTGCGTTCCGGCCAGTCGCTCATGTTCGATGGCGACGTGACCATCGTCGGATCGGTCGCTTCGGGTGCGGAAGTCGTCGCCGGCGGTTCGATCCACGTTTACGGAACACTGCGCGGACGAGCGGAGGCCGGCGCGATGGGCAACGTGTCAGCACGCATCTTCTGCCGCAAGCTCGAGGCCGAGCTCGTGGCGATCGCGGGCTTCTACAAGACCGCCGAGGACATGGAGCCGGGACTGCGAGGACGTCCCGTTCAGCTCTGGTTCGAGGATGACGCAATCAGGGCGGAAACACTGGGTTGAGCGAAGCGAGGACGGCGGCGCGCCGGGAAAAGGAGACGAAATGGGAAAGGTGATCGTAGTCACATCTGGCAAGGGCGGCGTCGGCAAGACCACGTCCACGGCAGCGCTCGGTGCCGCGCTGGCGCAGCGGAACGAAAAGGTCGTGGTGGTCGATTTCGATGTCGGCCTGCGCAATCTCGATCTCGTCATGGGCGCGGAACGGCGGGTCGTTTACGATCTGGTCAATGTCATCGAGGGTGAGGCAAAGCTGACCCAGGCGCTGATCCGCGACAAGCGGGTGGATACGCTCTACCTGCTTCCGGCATCCCAGACGCGCGACAAGGATAAGCTCACGCCCGAAGGGGTCGAGCAGGTGATCGCCGCCCTGAAGAAGGCTTTCGACTGGGTGATCTGCGACAGCCCCGCCGGCATCGAGCGTGGCGCCACACTGGCGATGCGCCACGCGGATGTGGCGATCGTCGTCACCAATCCCGAAGTATCCTCGGTGCGCGATTCAGACCGCATCATCGGCCTCCTCGATTCCAAGACGGCCATGGCCGAGCGTGGCGAGCACATGCAGAAGCACCTGCTTTTGACCCGCTACGATCCCGCCCGAGCCGAGCGCGGCGACATGCTGAAGGTCGACGACGTGCTGGAAATCCTGTCGATCCCGCTGCTCGGTATCATTCCCGAAAGCATGGATGTCCTGCGCGCTTCCAACATCGGCGCGCCGGTCACCCTCGCCGACAACCACAGCGCAACGGCGCAGGCCTATTTCGAGGCGGCGCGGCGGTTGTCGGGCGAATCCCTGCCGGTCACGGTTCCAGGAGAAAAGCGCAGCCTTTTCGGAAAGATATTCGGAAGGAAGGCAGCATGAGCATCTTTCGTTTCTTCGCCAAGCCGGCCTCGGCCAACGCGGCGCGCGAGCGGTTGCAGGTCCTGCTCGCCCATGAGCGGGCGACGGTGGACGATGAGGACCTCGTCGGGCTCCTGCGCGACGAGATCATGGGTGTGATCGCCAGGCACATGCAGATCGACGGGGACAGGGTCAGCGTCAAGATGGAACGCGGCGCGAAGGTCTCGACGCTGGCCGTCGACATCGAGATTCCCCTGGAAGCAAACAGGCGGGCGGCCTGAGGCCCCCCGCACCGCGAAATCCGGGAAAAGTCGTCGCCTCCGCCGAACCATTTGCGCGCAAGGTTAATCGGAGACCAGCCCGCTTTCCATAGCAGCGATGTCCGTCCGGCTCGGCAGCGGAGAGGCTGCTGACGCCGATGGCCGGGAAGACCTTCGGCCCGCCCCGCACCGCAAACCCGCGGCTCTTCACCTTTTGTTTCAGGTTTTCGGGGCAGTCTTGGTGGCGAAACCGGCTGCGGTAGCCGGCCGTGAGATAGGCCGATGGAATTCTTCATTCAACTATGTCGATTCTTTCTCTTTCCTGTCTAAGGATCGGACGATCGCTGTCTCGGCCAAGCGCGATAGCCTCAGGTATTGCTCTTGCGGTCACGATTGTTGCTGGAATTTTTGCCGAATATCAGAACCGGGCAATTCATCGAGAGCAGGTCCGCGCCCATGTCAGCGAACAACTCGGAGTGGTGCGCGCCAAACTCGAAGGCAACATCAACAGCAACATTCAGCTCGTGCGCGGGCTGGTTGCCGTCATCGCCACGCAGCCGGATATTGACCAGAAGCGCTTTAGCGATATCGCGGCCTATCTGATTGGCGACCATTCTCAGTTGCGCAACCTTGCCGGTGCCCCGGAGCTGGTGATCCGCCTAATGTATCCGATCGCTGGGAACGAGAAGGCGATCGGTCTGGACTACCGCGACAACGAAAAGCAGCGCGCTGCAGCCCTGCAGGCCGTCGAGTCCCGGGAAATGGTTCTCGCCGGCCCGATCGATCTGGTGCAGGGCGGACAGGGATTTGTCGGACGTTTTCCCGTGTTCACCCGGCGGGCTGACGGCGGCGAAGAGCTTTGGGGTCTCGTCTCGGCGGTCGTCGACGTCGAAAGGCTTTATCGGGAGAGCGGGCTCTACGCGCGCAACCTGCCGATCGAGGTCGCTATTGCCGGCCGCGATGGCGCAGCATGGGACGGCAGGGCCTTCTTCGGCTCCGACCGAATATTTGGGAGCAACCCGGTTCTTTCCGAGGTAACCCTGCCAAGCGGCGTCTGGCGGCTGGCGGCAATCCCGCGGGGTGGTTGGTCCAGTGCACCTCCAGACGCCTGGCAGGTCCGCATCCTCGTCGTACTTGCCGGCCTGCTCGTCATTCTTCCGATCAGCATTGCAGGTCGCCTCTACGACGTGCGCCGGGCGCACGTCCTGGAACTTCGCCACGGCCAGCACGAAATGCAGAAACTGTCGCAGCGCCTGAAGCTGGCGCTGGATACCTCGAAGATTGGCGTATGGGAAGTGAACCTTGACACGAACCGGCCCGTCTGGGACCGGCGCATGAAGGAACTCTACGGCGTTCCGGAAGACGCTGAACCGACGGTGGAGGGCACTTGGGCGCAGGCGCTTCATCCGGAAGACAGAGACCGCGTCATGGACGAATTCCGCGACACGGTCACCAATGGCGGTCCCTACTCCACGCAGTTCCGCATCGTCACCCCCGACGGGACGCTGCGGTGGATCCGGTCGATGGGCGCTGTACAGCACGACATAGGCGGCCAGCGTCATATCCTCGGTGTCAATGTGGACGCGTCCGAAGACATGGAACTGAAGACGCGTTTGCTGGAAGCCAACCGAGATGCCGAGGCACGAAATAGAGAGCTTGAAGACGCGCGTGCACAGATGGAGCGCAATTCGCTCCACGATAGTCTGACCGGTCTTCCCAATCGGCGTTTCCTGGACGAGCGGGTTCTGAGCGGCCACTCAGGTCGCCGGCCGACCGCTCTCCTTCATATAGACCTCGATCGGTTCAAGCACATAAACGACACCTTGGGCCACGCCGCGGGCGATGCGATGCTCATACACGCCGCCGCCATCTTGAAGGCGCACACGGACGACGACGATGTCGTTGCCAGAATCGGCGGCGACGAGTTTGTAATCGTGACGATGTCGGACGTGAACGATGCGACCCTGTCCGCAATGGCGGAGCGGATTATCGAGGAAATGCGCCGCCCTGTTCCCTACGAAAACCATGAGTGCCGCTTCGGCGCCAGTATCGGCGTCGCCGTTGCGGATGCTGATGAAGGCAAACGCCTGCTTATTCACGCCGATATCGCGCTCTACCGGGCAAAGCGCAACGGCCGCAATCGCTTCGCATTCTTCAACGCATCGCTGAAGGCCGAGATCGTTCGTAACAAGCGCATCGCCGACGAAATTCTGAGTGGTCTTGAGCGGCGGGAATTCCTGCCATACTTCCAGCCCCAATTTGATGCGCAGACGCTTGACATCGTGGGCGTGGAGGCGCTCGCCCGATGGCATCATCCGGCGGAAGGTGTGCTGGCACCCGACGCTTTCCTTAAGACCGCCGGGGAACTGAACGTCGTGCACCTGATCGATCACGACATCCTGGAGGAGGCGTTATGGCAATCGACCCGGTGGCGGTCGGTCGGAATCTCGATACCGAAAGTTTCGGTCAACGTGTCAGCCGGACGGCTACAGGACACCGATCTTCTTGATCATCTCGACGGCCTCGCAATCGAACCTGGTACGCTATCTTTCGAACTCCTCGAGTCGATCTTCCTGGACGACGGAAACGAGACCATCACGAGCAATATCGAACGGCTCAAGGGTCTGGGAATCGACATCGAGATCGATGATTTCGGTACCGGTTACGCATCGATCGTCAGTCTTCTTCGCCTTCGCCCGAGCCGCCTGAAGATCGAACGACAATTGATCGCACCAATCATCGAATCCCAGAGTCAGCGCCGCCTTGTCGCTTCCATCATAGACATCGGCCGGTCCCTTGGGATCGAGGTTTTAGCGGAGGGCGTGGAAACCATGAAACATGCCCACCTGCTCCGCGAGCTCGGCTGTGATGCACTCCAGGGGTACTTCTTCGCCCCCCCGATGGCCTCGGCAGAACTTATGAAGTTCGTTCGGGAAGAACGCTGGCGGCGGGCGGCGTGAAAAAACTGCTCTGAAGCACCGGTCTTCAGCGAGCCCCGAAGGCCGGTTAGGATTGTCGGGTAACCGTTTCGGGCTGGAGCCTGTCGGCCCGCACCACCGCTTCGGAACCTTGACCTGCTTCCCCCTGCCCGGCAGCCAGGACTGATTTCGCGAAGAGATCGTCGAAATGGGGAACAAGCGCCTTCGGCATTCATTAATCCCTTGAAGAAGGCGGCGCGCGGGAAGTGCGTTGGAGCAATACCAGAAAGGGAAACGCCATGAAGATTCTGATGGTTCTCACATCGCACGACCAGCTCGGGGACACCGGCCAGAAGACGGGGTTCTGGCTCGAGGAATTCGCAGCCCCCTACTACGTTTTCAAGGACGCTGGTGCCGATATTACGCTGGCCTCACCGAAGGGGGGCCAGCCGCCACTGGACCCGAAAAGCGATGAGGAGGATGCACAAACGGAAACCACCAGGCGCTTCAAGGACGACGACGCTGCGCAAAAGGCTCTGGCAAACACTGTAAAGCTGTCCACGGTCAGCGCCGACGACTATGACGCAGTCTTCTATCCCGGTGGCCACGGCCCCTTATGGGATTTGGCCGAGGATGCCGACAGCACACGATTGATCGAAGCTTTTGCGCACAGCGATCGGCCCGTTGCGGCGGTCTGCCACGCTCCCGCCGTGTTCAAACACCCGAAAGGCGCGGACGGCGAGCCATTGGTTTCAAACAGGAAAGTGACCGGTTTCACCAATACCGAAGAAGAGGCAGTGGGCCTGACCGGCGTCGTGCCGTTTCTGGTCGAGGACATGCTGATCGCAAATGGCGGCCAATACGAAAAGGGCGCCGATTGGGCCTCTTTTGTCGTCACCGACGGCAAGCTGGTGACCGGTCAAAATCCGGCCTCGTCGGAGGAAGCGGCCAGCAAGCTCCTCGCTCTGTTGTAAAACGAAGGAGTGAGCCCGGGAGCGGCCGATTCGAAATCTCAATGAAGCCCTCGCGGGCCGGCCTCAGGCCGGATGCCCGTCACCACCAGGCTGGCATGACCTCTTCCAGCCTCGGCCCAAGCCTCAGCGGCCCGATTTTTTCGGCCAAGCCCGTACGGTCCGAAATCTCGACCGCCACGCCGCACAGCGTCGCCGGGCCGGAAGCCGCCTCGAACCGGCCCTTCGGAATTTTCGACAGGAATCGGTTCAAGGGCTCCTCCTTGTCCATGCCCAATGAGGAGTCGTAGCTGCCGCACATGCCGGCATCCGACAGATAACCCGTGCCTCCATCGAGTATCTGGTGATCGGCCGTCGGCGTATGGGTGTGGGTTCCGACGACGAGGCTGGCGCGCCCGTCGACGAAATGACCGAAACACATCTTCTCCGAGGTGGCCTCGGCATGGAAATCGAACACCACCGCGTCGAATGCCGTTCCGAGGCCGCCGCCTTCGAGCTGTCGTTCCGCGCAGGCGAACGGATCGTCGAGATCCGGCGACATGAACACCCTGCCCATGATGTTGGAAACCATCACGCGCGCGCCGTTCTTCGCCTCGAAAACCCCCATGCCCTTTCCCGGCGTGCCGTCCGGATAGTTCGCGGGCCTTAGAAATCGTTCGTGCCGGTCCGCGAAAACCAGCGCCTCGCGCTGGTCCCAGACATGGTTGCCGGTCGTCATGACGTCGGCGCCGGCATCGATCGTGTCGTTGAAGATCGCCTCGGTGATGCCGAAACCGCCCGCGGCGTTCTCGCCGTTTACAACGGTGAAATCGATTCGATGATCGGAGATGAGGCCGGGCAATCTCTCGTAGACGGCGGTCCGCCCGGATCGCCCCACCATGTCGCCCAGAAAAAGAAGTCGCATCCACTCTCCTATGCGCGCACGGGGAAGTCGCGCAACCCGTCCTCGGTGACAATCGCATCCAGCGGAATGTCGTGCGGCTGCACCGGCACCGCTTCTGTTTCCTGGCAGGAGAACGCGACCCCGACCAGACGCGGCCTCATACCCTTGGCGTGCAGACGCGCGATTGCCCTGTCGTAGTGTCCCGCCCCGTAGCCGATCCGGTGTCCAAGCCGATCAAAAGCCGCCAGCGGGACGAGCATGATGTCCGGATCGAGGATTTCGGCGGTATCGTCCGGCCCCACGGTGCCGAACCCGGTATCCACCATCGCCGCGCCGCGCACCAGCTCGCGAAAGGCGATGGTTTCGCGGTCCAGCACGACCGGCAGGCAAAGCCTCGCGCCCTTCTGGCGAAGCGCGAACATCAGCGGACGCGGATCGACCTCGGAGCGGATCGGAAGAAAGCCTGACAGGATATTTTCCGCCCCGGCATCGATCGAAGCGCCGTGTTCGGCGATGGCGAGGCTCGTTTCGATGCGAAGCTCCGGCGCCATGGCGTCCCGGCGCGCAAGCGAAGCCCGGCGAATCTCCCGCTTCATGTCACCCGCGCTGAGATTCACCGCACACCTTGTCGACTACATCTTCAAATTCGAAAGGCCAACCGCGACAACCGGTGGAACGCCGTATCCCGGGAACCTACTTTAGTAGGTGGGCGCCGTGTGAGAGGACCCACGAGTCCAATCAGGGACAGCTCCCTGGAGATGCGTAAGGCCCCGGAGAAATGTTTCCTGCCGCGGAGCGCAGTCAGCCAGAGCGCGATATAGTCCCTTGCCCCGGCCGCCGCCAGAGGCATGACCGACTGATCACGCGATTTTCGCGGCAACGCTCTCGATCTGTCCGGCCACCTCGGACAACCGCGTCATCAGCAGCGTGTCGGCGCTGTCGGCCTTCTGCAGAGCCTCGTCGCGGGTCCGGCGCAGCGATTCCATTTCCGCCTCCAGTCCCTTGACACGCTTCTGCATCTCCACCAGTTCGTCCATCACCATGATGCCGGCCATCACGGTCAGGCGCTGGTCCCCGATCTCGCCGAACGAGCCCTTCAAATGGTTGACGTAGCGGTCGAGCCGGGCCGCAAGGTCCTGCAGATGCTCTTCCTGCCCAGGATCGCAGGCCAGGCGATAGGCCTTGCCGTCGATTGTTACTGTTACCTGTGACATGACGACTCCAACCCGATCGTCACCGGTCCAGCACGGCGCGGATCGTCTCCATCGCCGTCACCAGCCGGCGCGACACTTCCTTGTTGACTTCTTCCAGCCGCTCGGCGCGCGCTTCCGAGGCGTCGAGTTCTCCGGCCAGCTTGCTGCGATCCGAATTCATCCGCTGCACTTCTTCTTCCGCGTCGCGGTAATTCTCGCGGACCTCCAGTTGACGCTCGACGGCGTCCTCCAGCGAACCGACCGCCTTGTCGAGCCTGCTCAAAACCTCGGATAATGTCTGCTGCGAAGCCATTCCGGAACACTCTCAACGTTCGTGGAAAGACGAATACCTTTCAATTGAGTGCCTTACGCCAGAGGGATAAGGCAGTGGTTCAACCTAGCCAGTTCGGCAGCGGTTTTCAAACGCGATCGCAGATAACCCACAGGACAGAAGGCCCGCCATCGCTGCGCTGCGGCCCTCGCCGCGCGTCGCGCCCGGTTTTGTTGACTCGCAATAGCGACCTGCTATGTGTCGCGCGATTTTTCGTTCGGCAGGAGCGAGCCGCCCTCAAATCACTGCCGGCTGACGCAAACCAGGATACAACATGACGGCACGCGAAAAACACGACCGGATGGCGAACGCGATCCGATTCCTCTCCATGGACGCCGTCGAGGCGGCGAATTCCGGGCATCCCGGCCTTCCCATGGGCGCGGCCGACATCGCGACGGTCCTGTTCTCGCGCTTCATGAGCTTCGACCCCATCCACCCGCACTGGCCGGACCGGGACCGCTTCGTGCTTTCCGCGGGTCACGGCTCGATGCTCCTCTATTCGCTCCTCTACCTTCTCGGTTACGAGGACATGACCATCGATGAGATCCGGAATTTCCGCCAGCTCGGCTCGAAGACCGCCGGCCACCCGGAATACGGCCACGCGACGGGAATCGAGACCACGACCGGGCCGCTCGGACAGGGGCTTGCCAACGCCGTCGGCATGGCGATTGCCGAGCGCAAGCTTGCCGACGAATACGGCTCCGATCTCGTCGATCACCACACCTACGTTCTTGCCGGCGACGGCTGCCTGATGGAAGGCATCAGCCAGGAAGCGATCGCGCTGGCCGGCCATCTCAAGCTTAACAAGCTGATCGTCCTGTGGGACGACAACGGTATCTCGATCGACGGCGCGGTCTCGCTCTCCGATTCCACCGACCAGCAGGCCCGCTTCGAGGCCTCCGGCTGGGAAACGGTGGGCGTCGACGGCCACGATCCCGACGCCATCGCGGCGGCGATCGAGCGAGCCCGTTCGTCAGACAAGCCGACCATGATCGCCTGCAAGACCACCATCGGCTATGGCGCCCCCACCAGGGCGGGAACCTCGAAGGCGCACGGCTCTCCGCTCGGGCCGGAAGAGATCATCGGCGCGCGCAAGGCGCTCGGCTGGACATCCGAGCCCTTCGAGATTCCATCGGAGGTGCTCGACGACTGGCGCGTCGTCGGCCTGACCGCGGGCAAGAAGCGGGTCGCGTGGCAGGAGCGGCTCGATGCCGCCGACGCGACGGTGCGTGGCGAGTTCGAGCGCCGGATGCGCGGCGACCTTCCCGCCGGCTTCGAATCGGCAATGGCCAAATACAAGAAGCAACTCGCCGATGACCAGCCCAAGGTCGCCACCCGCAAATCGTCCGAAATGGCGCTCGAGGTGATCAACGGCGCGCTCTCCGAAACCATCGGAGGCTCGGCCGACCTCACCGGCTCCAACAACACCAGAACCGCCCAGACCGCGCCGATCACGCCCGACGATTTCTCCGGCCGCTACCTGCACTACGGCATCCGCGAGCACGGCATGGCCGCGGCGATGAACGGCATTGCCCTGCATGGCGGCCTGATCCCCTATGGCGGAACATTCCTGGTCTTTTCCGACTATGCCCGTCCGGCCATGCGCCTGGCGTCGCTGATGGGCATCCGGTCGATCTTCGTCATGACGCATGATTCCATCGGCCTCGGCGAGGATGGGCCGACCCACCAGCCGGTCGAGCACCTTGCCGCACTGCGCGCAATCCCCAACCACATGGTCTATCGTCCCGCCGATGCGATGGAGACGGCCGAATGCTGGGAGCTTGCGCTTGCCGACACCGGGTCTCCGTCGACGCTCGCGCTGACCCGCCAGAACCTGCCGGCGCTGCGCACCGAGTTCGACAAGGACAACCGCTGCGCCTACGGCGCCTACGAGATCGCCTCCGCCGCCGACGATGCGGTCGTCTCGATCTTTGCGTCCGGTTCGGAGGTCGAGATCGCGGTGCAGGCGAAATCCGCGCTTGAGGCCAACGGGCATCCGACCCGCGTCGTCTCGGTTCCCTGCCTCGATCTCTTCGCGAAACAGTCCGAGGACTACCGCAACGCGATCATCGGCGATGCGCCGGTAAAGATCGCCGTGGAAGCGGGCATTCGCCAGCCCTGGGACGCCCTGCTTGGTTATGACGGCATTTTCGTGGGCATGAATTCGTTCGGCGCATCCGGCCCCTATCAGAAGCTATATGCCCATTTCGGCATCACGGCCGAGGCCGTGACAGCCGCAGCCGAGTCTCGCCTGCACGACCATGCCGGCCGGAAATGAAATCGCCACCTCGAACCGGAGAAAGTCCCCATGACCGTTAAAGTTGCCATCAACGGATTTGGCCGCATCGGCCGAAATGTGGTTCGCGCCATCTACGAATCCGGCCGCACCGACATCGACGTCGTTGCCGTCAACGATCTGGGCCCGGTCGAGACGAACGCGCATCTCATGCGCTACGATTCGGTTCACGGGAAGTTCCCGCGCGGGATCGAGGTCGACGGCGACACGATCAGGATCGAGGGCGGGGACTCGTTCAAGGTGCTCGCCGAACGCGATCCGAAAAGCCTTCCTTGGGGAGATCTCGGCGTCGACATTGTGATGGAATGCACCGGCATCTTCACGGCCAAGGAAAAGGCGTCGATGCATCTGGATGCCGGTGCCAAACGCGTGCTCGTTTCAGCCCCTGCATCCGGTGCCGACAAGACGATTGTCTACGGCGTGAACCATGACGTGCTGACCAGGGACGACCTGGTCGTCTCAAACGCCTCCTGCACGACAAACTGCCTGGCGCCCGTCGCCAAGGTCCTGCACGAAGCGATCGGCCTTGAGCGCGGCATGATGACGACGATCCATTCATATACGGGTGACCAGCCGACGCTCGACACCATGCACAAGGACCTCTATCGGGCGCGCGCCGCCGCGATGTCTATGATCCCGACCTCCACGGGTGCGGCAAAGGCCGTGGGTCTCGTGCTGCCGGAGTTGAACGGCAAACTGGACGGGTTCGCCATGCGCGTACCCACGCCGAACGTTTCAGTCGTTGACCTGAAATTCCTCGCCAAACGCGAGACCTCCGTGGACGAGATCAATGATGCGATCAAGACGGCGGCCGGCCAGGAGTTGAAGGGCGTTCTCGCCTACACGGCGGAAAAGAACGTTTCCATCGATTTCAACCACAACCCGCATTCGTCGATCTTCCACCTCGATCAGACAAAAGTCATGGACGGCACCTTCGTGTCGGTCCTGTCCTGGTACGACAACGAGTGGGGTTTCTCCAACCGCATGGCCGACACCGCCGTCGCAATGGGCAAGCTCATCTGATCCTCACGCCCGCGCGGCGTTCGCGGGCATCCGTTCCAGATCCGACGGCGGGGCAGCCTTGCTCCGCCGTTTTCGTTTCAGCTCTTGCGCGCGACGATGAACCGGCTCGGCGGCGACGCCGGATAGTTCCCGACCTCGATGATCTTGAATCCCCGAGACGTAATTGCCTCTTCCAGTTCCCTGATCCGCATGAAGTTGACATAGGGCGCCTTCCCGAAAAACTGCATGACGGGCAGGATCACCCTGATCGCCCGATAGGAGATCGGCGCTCCGTTTTCGGGCGCACACGAGGTCTTGGAGATGAACAGTCCGCCGGGCTTCAGCAGGCCATGCACGCGCGCGGCGGCCTCTCCCGGGTCTTCCAGGAGATGGAATAGGTTGAAGGCCAGCACGACATCGTAGGGCCCCTCCCCGAGCGCCGGATTGAAAACATCGCCGGTAACGAACCGCGTGTTCGAATTCGCCTTTTTCTCCGCCTTCTCCCGGGCGATCCGGATCATGCCCGGCGACAAGTCGCTGGCGGTGATCGTCCCGGCGCTTTCCGAAAGGATGAGCGCCGTCGTCCCCGTTCCGCATCCCAGTTCGAGCACATTGTCGGTCGGTCTCAGATATGAGCGTGTCCGTTCAAGTGTCTGCTGGTAGGCTTCCGGGTTGGAAACCGGCCTGCGCGCATATTTGGGGGAAATTTTGTCCCAGAAGGCTGCTGTATCTGACATGGTTCTGCTCCTTTGGCCCCCTCCCCTAATCCATGCACTCAAAGCTGGGAATTGCCGAAATCGGCAGTGTCATTATACATAAATGCATGAACTGGCAGGCCATCACCTTTGACTGGAATCAGGTGCGCGCTTTTCTCGCCACGGTCGAGGAGGGTTCGCTCTCGGCCGCGGCGCGGGTTCTGGGCCTGACCCAGCCGACGGTCGGCCGCCAGATATCCGCGCTTGAGGCCGAGCTCGGCGTGGTCCTGTTTGCGCGGGCCGGGCGGGCGATGGCGCTCACGCCGTCCGGACAGGAACTGGTCCAACATGTTCAGGCGATGGGCGAAGCGGCCACTCGCCTGTCGCTTGCGGCGTCCGGTCAGGCGGAATCGATCGAGGGCCAGCTTCGGATTACGGCCAGCGACGTGATGTCGGCGCACGTCCTGCCGCCCGTCCTGTTGCGGCTTCAGGCGGTCGCGCCGTTGCTCGAAATCGACCTCGTCGCCGCCAACGATGTCCGCGATCTGTTGCGCCGCGAGGCTGACATCGCCATTCGCCACGTCCGCCCGCACCAGCCGGATCTGATCGCCCGGCTGGTGCGCGAGGCCTCCGCATATTTCTACGCCTCCTCCGGTTACCTTGAACGGCGCGGCGTTCCACGGTCCCTCGAAGACCTGACCGCTCATAACTTCATCAGCTTCGGCGATGCCGGGCAGATGATCGAGCACTTCGAACCGCTCGGCCTGTCGCTGACGACGGCCAATTTCCGGCATGGATCGAAAAGCGGCGTGGTGGCTTGGGAACTTGTGAAACACGGACTGGGCATAGGGATCATGTCGCAGGAGGTGGCCGAGGCCACTCCGGGCCTGGAGAGATTGCTGCCCGACATGGCGCCGGTGGTCTTTCCGGTCTGGCTCGTGACGCATCGCGAGCTGCACACCAGCCGCCGTATCCGTCTGGCGTTCGACATGCTGGGCGAGTTCCTGTCGGACCCCGGAATGAGAGCAGTGCACGCGGCATAACGTGGATAAGTTTTTTGCCCGATTCTCGCTAACCCGTTGTCCTGACTGGTTATTATATTTTTCCCGCAGAAAACTTATCAACACCTCCCGGGCCTGGCGTATCCTTGATGCTGTCTCTCGCAGGAAGCCTGGGTGCACACCGGCACAAAGGGAGAGGCCGGCGCCTGACGGGGCGGGGAGAGGTCCCTGCCTGGGTGATGAACCCCCACGTCGGGCCGGAAGAAGGTTTGCGGTGTTGGAGCGACCCCGTAAAGCGGCTTGCCGCTGACGACAGTGACGCCGGCGTACCGCCGGTGACATGGGAAGCTCCTCAATCCCCGCCCGGCCAAGAGGTTCCGTCGCTTGCGGACCGAAGGTTTAACCGCCGGGGCAGTCGGGACGAGCGATCTCCCAGCGCCAATGCATTCCCGAACCGGAAGAACGCCGAAAGGGGCGGTCGGAAGATCGCACTACTACAATAGACGAAGCGATCCCCCGACCGCCCGTCTTCCTGATCTTTGAAATAGCCAGACCGGTAACGGGGCGTGGCAACCAAGAGGCGCGTCCGCAGGGACCCGCCAGCGAGCGACCGGGCCCCTGCCAGCAACGACGCGAAGCGGAGGCGCTTAAGGGCAGGGCAAACAATGAGGAGCTTAAGGGCGGGGACAGACTGCCCGGCGAGACAACGGACATGCGCCGCATGGCAGAAACGCCCGATATCGCCAGGCCAGTTGACCGGAGGCATGTCGGCATTGCACTAGAGGGGCCAATGCCAGCCAGCTGCCAGCGAGATCGATCCATGCCGAACTTCCGCACCCTCGATGACCTTCCAGAAGACATCCGCGGAAAGCGCGTCCTGGTACGCGTCGACCTGAATGTTCCCATGGCGGATGGAGCCGTTAGCGATCGCACGCGGATCGAACGCGTCGTTCCCACGATCGCCGAACTGTCTGGCAAGGGCGCCAAGGTCATTCTGCTGGCCCATTTCGGTCGTCCGAAGGGCAAGCGCGTCGAGGAAATGTCGCTCCGTCCGGTCGCCCAGGCGCTGGAGGAGGAACTCGATCACCGTGTCGACTTCTCGGGCGACTGCATTGGAGACGAGGCCCACAGCGAAGTCGGCGAAATGGCGTCGGGCGACATCGTATTGCTCGAAAACACGCGCTTCCATCCAGGGGAGGAAAAGAACGATCCCGACCTTGCCAAGGCGTTGGCCGCCAATGGCGACATCTATGTCAACGACGCGTTCTCTGCGGCTCACCGGGCTCACGCCTCCACGGAAGGCGTCGCGCACTTGCTGCCCGCCTATGCCGGCCGCGCCATGCAGGCCGAACTGGAAGCGCTCGAAAAGGGTCTCGGCTCGCCCGAAAAACCCGTTGTTGCGATCGTCGGCGGAGCCAAGGTCTCGACCAAGATCGATCTCCTGCAGAACCTCGTGAAAAAGGTCGATGCGCTGGTGATCGGCGGCGGCATGGCCAACACCTTCCTCGCCGCCAAGGGCATCGACGTCGCCAAATCGTTGTGCGAGCACGACCTCGCCGATACCGCCAACGCCATCATGGCTGAAGCCTCGAAATCCGGCTGCGCCATCGTGTTGCCGGTCGACGCGGTGGTCGCGGCGGAGTTCAAGGCTGGCGCCGACAGCGAGACCGTCGACGTCGAGAACGTGCCGGCCGGCATGATGATCCTCGATCTGGGTCCTGCCTCGGTCGGCCGGATCAACGGCTGGATAACGCAGGCCGCGACACTGGTCTGGAACGGTCCGCTCGGTGCGTTCGAGATTCCGCCCTTCGACGCCGCAACCGTGGCGGCAGCCAGGCATGCGGCAGCAGAGACAATGGCGGGATCGCTGGTTTCGGTCGCGGGCGGCGGCGATACGGTGGCGGCGCTAAACCATGCCGGCGTGACGGAGGATTTCACCTATGTGTCCACCGCCGGCGGCGCGTTCCTGGAATGGATGGAAGGCAAGAAATTGCCGGGTGTGGCCGTTTTGTTGCGCTAAGCGGGTATGAACTTTTTTAAGCCTTTCGACTCTGGGAGAAACAAATGACGCAAGCGGATATGGCGGCGCAGGTCGCAAACAAGGACGGCTTTATCGCGGCCCTGGACCAATCGGGTGGCTCGACGCCGAAAGCTCTGAAACTCTATGGCGTCCCGGAAACCGCCTGGTCGAATGACGACGAGATGTTCGATCTCGTTCATCGGATGCGCACGCGGATCATCAAGTCACCCGCCTTTACCGGCGACAAGGTGATGGGCGCGATTCTTTTCGAACAAACCATGGATCGCGACATCGACGGCACGCCGACAGCCCGATACTTGTGGGAAAAACGCGGCGTGGTTCCTTTCCTGAAAGTCGACAAGGGCCTTGCCGAGCCGAAAGACGGCGTCCGGCTGATGAAGCCGATCCCGGACCTTGACACGTTGCTCGAACGCGCCATCGCCAATGGCGTCTTCGGAACGAAAATGCGTTCGGTAATCGATGCCGCCGATCCCGAAGGTATCGCCGCCAATGTCGCTCAGCAATTCGAGATAGGAAAGCAGATCCTTTCCCGCGGACTTGTCCCGATTCTCGAGCCGGAAGTGACGATTTCAATCGAGGACAAGGCGGATGCCGAAGACATCCTTCTTGCCGAGATCAGGAAGCGTCTTGATGACATCCCCGCCGGCAAGCAGATCATGCTGAAACTCTCGCTGCCCACGAAAGCGAACCTTTACAAGCCGCTGATCGACGATCCCCGCGTTATGCGCGTGGTTGCTTTGTCAGGCGGATATTCCCGCAAGGAGGCGAATGAGAAACTGGCGCAAAACACCGGTATGATCGCCAGCTTCTCGCGCGCTCTGAGCGAAGGCCTTTCGGCCGACCAGACGGACGAGGAATTCGATGCCGAACTGGCGTCGGCTATCGACAGCATTTTCGAGGCCTCCAGGGCCGGTTGACGGACTTGCTGAGAGGGGAGGTCCGGCAATGCTGCTTCGAAAGGCCCTGTTCAGCTGGATCGCGTTTCCCTTCTATGTCTGGCAGGGGATTGCGCTTCGCCTGAAAATCGAGCGCCTGCACCCGCCAGACATTGCGCCCGAAGGCGATTTCGAGGGTGAGGGCGAGGAAATCCGTCTACTCGTGGCCGGCGACTCCTCGGTGGCGGGCGTAGGCATGGCGTCGCTTGAGGAGACGCTTACCTACAATCTGGCCACAATCGTCAATGAGCGTACGGGACGACCCCTATACTGGCGGGCGGCGGGAGCCAATTCCGCCACCGCCGGTGACCTGCGAGACCATGTCATTCCGAATCTCGACCGGCGCGATTACACCGATGTTGTGCTTGTCGTCGGCACCAACGACATGAAGAACTTTCATGCCGTGCGCCGGTTCAAAAAAGAGTTTGGATCGCTTGTCTACGCGGTCAGAACCCGCTTTCCGCATGCACGAATCTACTGGGCGCCGGTCGCCGACATGACGCTCATTCCGGCATTGCCGAAGACCCTTGGCAAGATCCTCAAGGCACGCGCCGATCTGATCAACGAGATGGGCGCGCGGCTCTGCCGGGAACGCGGACTGACGATCGTGGAGCCGGTGCCTATTCTGGGCCCCGAAGGTTTTGCCCGCGACGGCTTTCACGCGGGACCCGCCGGTTATCGGAGCTGGGCCGGGCATCTGGCCGATTATCTATATCCCCAACGAGCGGGATCCGGGCTTACCCGATCCTCACAACTGGAAGGCGCTGACGATGAAGATAATGATCAGCCCGGCCAGCGGGAGCTTCCAGAAATCGCTGCGCTTGCGCATGCCGGGCAGGCCGACCGGCTTGATGATCTGGATCACCATCGCAAGTATGATGAAAATCGATAGGAGCTTGATCACGAAGGTCCCCGGTTTGGACTGTCTGTCTTGGCGCGCGGCCGGCGATTGGCGGTCCCCGACCTAAGTCAAATGGACGGATACCATCGCTTCTGGCAGATAGAAACCGATGCTGGCGCACGCGCGCTGCCGTCACACCGTAAATCGGGGAGGTAGATCGGGTCATGGCCGGGAGGGTTGACGCCAGCAAGTCCGCATATCGGAACATCTATGATTTCTGGAAGCGCGATCCTGAAGCCTTTTGGGCCGACTGCGCGCAAGCGATCGACTGGTTCTCTCCATGGGATACGGTCTTTGATCCGAACAAGGATGTCTACGGGCGCTGGTTTCCCGGCGCCACCTGCAACACCTGCCATAATGCTGTCGACCGGCATGTCCTGGCAGGCCGCGGCAGTCAGGCCGCGCTCATCTATGACAGTCCGGTCACCGGGCAGAAGCAAAAGCTCACATACCGGGACCTTTTCGAGCAGGTTCAGGCGACGGCTGCGACCCTCTTGGACCTCGGCGTCGAAAGAGGCGACCGTGTCCTGATCTACATGCCGATGGTGCCGGAGGCCGTCATCTCCATGCTCGCCGTTGCGAGGCTCGGCGCGATTCATTCCGTCGTCTTCGGAGGTTTCGCCTCGAATGAGCTCGCGACCCGCATCGACGACTGTCAACCGAAGGTGATAATCTCCGCCTCATGCGGCATCGAGCCGTCGCGGATAGTGGAATACAAGCCGCTGCTTGATGGCGCGATCGAGATGGCGAGCGCCCGGCCCGACCACTGCCTGATCCTTCAGCGCGAGCAGAAGTTATGCCAGATGGCGGACGGGCGGGATGTCGATTTCACCAAAAGCGTGGCCCGGCATTTGGCGGCGCAGACAAAAGTCGATTGCACGCGCGTCGATGCGATCGACCCGCTCTACATTCTCTATACCTCCGGAACGACAGGCCAGCCGAAGGGCGTCGTACGTGACAATGGCGGACACATGGTTGCGCTTAACTGGTCGATGTCCGCGCTCTATGGAATTGAGCCTGGGGAAGTATTCTGGGCGGCCTCGGATGTGGGTTGGGTGGTCGGCCATTCATACATTGTCTACGCACCGCTCATTTACGGCGCGACGACCGTGCTTTTCGAGGGAAAGCCGGTAGGAACCCCCGATGCGGGTACATTCTGGCGCGTCATAGAGGAATACGGGGTCTCGGCCCTGTTCACTGCGCCGACGGCGTTTCGCGCGATCAAGAAGGAGGATCCGGAGGGCGCGTTGATTTCCGACTACGACATCTCGAGTCTTCGCACGCTTTTCCTCGCCGGCGAACGAGCCGACCCCGACACCGTGAACTGGGCATCGGAAAAGCTCGGCGTTCCGGTGATCGACCACTGGTGGCAGACCGAGACTGGATGGGCGATCGCCGCAAATCCTGTCGGGCTTGGCCGGCTTCCGATCAAGATCGGCTCGCCGACCGTCGCCATGCCGGGTTACGATGTACAAATCGTCGACGATTCCGGTCAGGCGGTCACGCCAGGAACCCTCGGTAATATCGTGATCAAACTGCCGCTGCCCCCGTCCTGTTTGCCGACGCTGTGGAACGCCGACGAACGGTTCCGGTCGGCCTACCTCGACGAGTTCCCCGGCTACTACAAAACCTCCGACGCCGGCTTTGTGGACGACGAGGGCTACCTGTTCATCATGGCCCGCACCGACGACATCATCAACGTGGCCGGGCACCGCCTCTCGACGGGGGGAATGGAGGAGGTTATCGCAGGTCATCCCGATGTCGCCGAGTGTGCCGTGATAGGGATCGATGACCAGATGAAGGGTCAGGTGCCGGCCGGTTTCCTCATTCTGAACAGCGGAGTCAGTCGGCCCGTCGAGGAGATCGAAAGCGAGGTCGTGGCTCGCGTTCGCGAGAAGATTGGTCCGGTAGCCGCGTTCAAGATCGCGATCGCTGTTCCTCGCCTGCCCAAAACGAGATCGGGAAAGATCTTGCGTGCAACCATGCAGAAGATTGCCAATGGCGAGGAATGGAAGATGCCGGCGACGATCGACGACGACGCCGTCCCGGACGAAATCAGGGGCGCGCTTGAAGCGCATAGAATCGGCATCTTTAGTACCGGTACGTATTCGTAAATGAATTCGAACTTCGAGCGATCCGTGAAATAATTCACGCAGATCTTACGCCGGAAATTATCTAAAAATTTCGGTACTCCGGACACAAATCTCAAACCAAATATCTTGTGAATTTCTTTAGCTTTGCTTCGCTAGATTGGCAGATTGAAAAAGATCGCCGGGGGCGGCATGATGACGCCGTACAGAAGGTCAATACGGAAGCATATTTCCAATTTTCTCGCGGACAAGCGGGGCAATATCGCGATCATGGGCGTGGTTACACTGCCCATGTTCATCGGCGGTATCGCCTTTGGCACCGAGGCGAGCCACTGGTTCGTCGAAAAATCCAAGCTCAACTTCGCCACCGACGCAGCCGCAATATCGGCGGGAAGTCTCTACAACCGCGGAATTTCGAACCCACACATCGAAAGTGCGATCCGTCAGACGCTGCTTTCCGAAGGCTATCCCGCTTCGACACTCTCGCTCGGGGTCACTTACCCGACCCTGACGAGCGACCTGATGACGATTCAGGTCTCATACGAGACCGATAAATATTTCAGCCAGGTTCTGTGGGACGGCACTGTAACCATCGCCAGCGAGACGATCGTGGCAATCTTCGGTAAACCTGCGTGCATTCTGGGTCTTAATTCGAGCGCAAGCGGGGCTGTGACGCTCAGCGGTTCTGCAACCGCAACGCTCACCGGCTGCGTTGTTGCGTCAAACTCGACGAGCGCCAGTTCCATCCTGCTGGCGGGATCGTCAAGCCTTACGACCGACTGTATGGTCGCATCGGGCGGTATTAGCGGCGAGGTGAACGCCACTACGGACTGCCTGAACAATCGCACGAACCGAAGAGCGACCCGCGATCCGTTTGCGAGCCTCGAACAACCGGCCACGCCTTATTATTGCCCGCCATCCCCTGCGTTCGCACCGAAGGGAACCTACACACTCAGCTCCGGATGTTTCTCCACACCCCTCTCACTTAAGGGTAATGTCACGTTTCAGCCGGGTGTCTACATTCTCGATGGGGTTGGCCTGAAGATCAACTCGAACGCCGTGGTTAGTGGAACGGATGTGACGTTCGTGTTGAAGAACGGCGCCACGCTCGATTTCGCCGGGACGGCAACGATCAACCTCACCGCGCCGGCCGAGACTTCGAGCGAGCCCTACCCCGGCATTCTGTTCTGGGGCGCTGCCGACAATGGGGCTATTCATAAGATTACCGGGAACTCGTCTTCGTTTTTCTCCGGGGCGATCTACCTTCCGGGTGACACGGTCGAGTTTACCGGCAACTCGGGATTGAATTCCGACTGCGCCCGCATCATAGGCGACACTGTGAGGCTTTACGGTAACGCTAATTTCAGCACCAACTGCACAAACTTCACGGGTGGATACGAGATTGCGACCGCCGATGCCGTCGTGATCGTGAAGTAGGTTAAGAAAATGCGTGCACTCTTCCCGCATATTAGCCGAGCCCGAGCCCTCTTCGTGTCGCTGGGGATCTCGGCACGCCGCTTGCGCGACGACCGCAACGGCATTGCGGCCGTCGAATTCGGTCTGTTGGTGCCCGTTCTTGCACTTGCATTCGTTCTGATGCTCGATATCGCCCAGGGTATCGCCGCCAAATATGACACCGAGCGCAAGATGAGACTCGCCATCGAAGGTATAATCCGGTACGGCGACGACACGGCGAAAGTCCAAGCGTTCGCGAACAACTCGGGGAACGAGGCCTTTCCCTCCTCCCCGGATGCTCCGGTGAACAATTCGACGCTCGTCGTCGACCCCTATTACATCTGCAGGAATGTCGACGGGACGTTCGCCACATTCGCGCCGTCGGAGAGTCCGTCCTGCACAAATTATGAAACCTGGTATGAACTCACCACTGCGGGAACGGTGACCGGAATGTTTGGCAAGACGTTCAACATTGGCGCCACGGTCCACATCTTCTCGGAATAGCCGATGCAGGCCGGTCGATATCTCACCCAATTTCTCAAAGGCGAAGATGGCACCGCTGCGGTGGAATTCGCGATCGTTGCCAATATTTTCATTGCGATCGTTCTAGGGATCTTCGCTATAGGCTATGCGTTCGTGGTGAAGTCGGACATCGAGCAGTCGATCACGGTTGCAGAGCGATACGCCCTGATCAATGAAGAAAGCGATGCTCAGCTTGAGAACATAATTCGCTCCAGTCTTCCGACTTACGATGGAAGCCAGATCACGATCTCGCTGGAGCGGGGCTCGTCCAGCGGCATTCTTTATGTGCGAGCTGAAATCGCCTACGTCATCGATCTCGGCATCAGCTCCATTTTTGGACCGGTCTCCATAGCAACTTCGAGAATCTTCCCCACCTAGCAGCGTCGGCTTTCTCGCCACACGGCAAACGCAGCGAAGATAGCTCCGCAATTCCATTTGCCAGCGAACTGCAATAGCGTCTCCCCACGATTGGAGGGAGATCTTCACCATGGCACTCGACGGAAAAATTGCCGTTGTGACCGGCGCTGCACGAGGCATCGGTTACGCGATCGCGAAACGCTTGCTTCAAGATGGCGCGAAAATCGCCCTCGCCGATACCGATGAGAAGAAAGGCAAACTTTCCGAAAAAGAACTCTCACAATTCGGGGAGGTCCGATATTTCCCGGTAGACGTGGGAGATCGCCTGAGCGTTCACAATCTGATGGCTTCGACCCTCGATGAGTTCGGCGACATCGACATCCTCGTAAATAATGCCGGCATCGTCCACGGCGAGGACTTTCTCAACATCTCGGAAGAGAATTTCGACCGTGTCATGAGGGTTAATCTGAAGGGGGCGTTCTTATGCGGACAGGCCGCCGCCAAGATGATGGTCGAGAAGATCAATAATGGCGGACCGGCCGGTACGATCATCAACATGTCGTCTATAAACGGTACCGTCGCCATCCCGAACCAGGTCCCCTACTGCGTCTCGAAAGGAGGGCTGGATCAGCTCACAAAAGTGATGGCATTGTCGCTAGCACCTTATGGAATCACGGTAAACGCAGTCGGACCAGGCTCGATTATGACGGAAATGCTCGCTTCGGTGAACGACGATCCTGCCGCGCGCGACCGGATCCTGTCACGCACACCGCTACTGCGGATCGGCGAACCGTCGGAGATCGCTTCCGTGGTTTCCTTCCTAGCATCCAGAGACGCCAGCTACATCACGGGACAGACGATACATGCGGACGGCGGCAGGCTGGCACTGAACTACGTCGTGCAAGTGCCCGAAACGAGTTGATCACTCCTGACACGATGGTGTCAGGATGGCTGTGCGACATTGCGGATATCGCCAAACATCAAGGAGTCTCCCATGTCCAATCAACCCTACAATGCTGCGGTCTGGTTCGAGATCCCGGTCAAGGATCTCGACGCGTCAAAGCGCTTCTACGAAGAAATTTTGTCGATCTCGATGACGCGGGACGACAACGGCCCGAACCCGATGGTCATGTTCACGCATTCGCAAGATGCCGGGGTTTCGGGTCACCTCTATGAGGGTAATCCGGCCAGCGAGGGAACGGGAAGCACCATTCATCTTCGGGCCAGCGAACCGTTGACGGCCGTGATGGGGCGAGTCCGTGCATCCGGTGGAGAAATCGTCTCGCCGGTGATCGAGATTCCGAGCGGCAGCTTCGTATACGCTCGCGACCCGGATGGAAATTCTATCGGGCTATTCAACTACTCTGCCTGAAATCATGCGACGTGCCGACCGCCTGTTCCAGATCGTCCAGCACCTGCGTGGTGGTCGGCTTGTCACCGCAAGAAAGCTTTCCGGAATTCTAGAGGTCTCCGAGCGAACGATCTACCGCGACATCGCTGACCTGCAATCAACTGGCGTGCCGATCGACGGCGAAGCAGGCGTCGGTTACCTGATGCGCGAAGGCTTCGACCTTCCACCGCTTATGTTCACCCGTGACGAGGTGGTCGCATTGGTGGCGGGGGCCCGGCTGATCAAGGCTTGGGGTGGAGCGACAATCGCCCGCGCAGCAGAAGAAGCGCTTATCAAGATAGGAGCGGTCCTCCCTGAGGAGGAGCGTGACCGGCTGCGTTCGGTAGAAATCCACGCGCCGTCATTCATGATGCGCGACGAGGATCGGCATAGGCTGGACCTCATGGAACGCGCGGCGGAAACCCGGCACGTAATCCGCTTCGGTTACGTCGACGGGGACGGAAAGGCGACGGAGCGCGCCATTCGCCCGCTCGGCTTGTGGTTCTGGGGCGGTCGATGGACCTGTATTGGCTGGTGTCTTTTGCGAGAAGACTTCCGGATGTTCCGCATCGACCGTATCCAATGGGTAGAGTCCACGACTGAGAAATTTGCAGCCGAACGGGGAAAGTCAATCCGTGACTTCTACGCCAGAATGGAGAAGTCGGGCGATGTCCCGCCCGGCTACGACTGGAACTGATGCGGACACTCCGAAGAGCTTGTCTCGCCCGCGATCAGGAGGTGCTGTCTTCGGCTTCCTCGTCCTCTTCACTGCCCTTCAGCGATTTCAGCTTCGCGAACACAGCGTCGGCGTCAAGCTCTTCTTCCTCTTCCCGCGGCCTCGTCGGCGTCGACAGGATGTCGGTTACCGGCATCGTCTCGGTCTCGGAAGCAGGCAGCAGGCTGTCGCTCTGTTCCGAGGGGACATCCGCGGGCCGGGACTTGGCTGCTTTCTGAACTTCGAAATCCAAGTCTATCTGTGTGCAGAGACCGAGCGCGACCGGATCAATGGGCTGCAAATTGGCAGAGTTCCAGTGTGTGCGGTTTCGGATCTGCTCGATCGTGTTCTTAGTCGTGCCAACGAGACGCGAAATCTGCGCATCCTTCAACTCAGGGTGATTCCTGACGAGCCACAGGATGGCGTTCGGGCGATCGTGGCGCTTTGACACCGGCGTATAACGCGGGCCCTTCTTGCGCAATTCCGGGACGACATACTTCGAGTCCGCCAATTTGAGGGCGTGACTCGGGTCCGATTCCGCTTTTGCGATTTCCTCGCGCGAGAGCTGGCCCGTGCTGACCGGGTCCAGCCCCTTGATGCCCTGCGCCGACTCGCCATCGGCGATTGCCTTGACCTCGAGCGGATGGAGCTTGCAGAAATTTGCGATCTGATCGAACGACAGGGCAGTGTTGTCGACGAGCCAGACTGCCGTTGCCTTGGGCATAAGAAGCGTGTTTGCCATTGAAGATGCCTTCCCTGATCGTCCGCGCCGGGGTCGCGGGCGTGGTATTCACCACTGAATTTTCCGGATAATGGGCGTCCTATACAGCGTCGGAACAGCGAGTGCAATCACCGGGCGGCAGCAACGTCAATAGCATGCGGCAGCAGCGCGGCGAGGCGGTCAGCCGGCCATCAGGGAAAACTCCGCATTTTCTTTCGGGGCAGATGCATGCCCGCGCACCAGATAGGCCGGAATTTCGGCAGCTTTCATCGGTACGCTGAAATAGTATCCCTGAATGCACCGCGCTCCCGCGGCCCGCAGGAACGCCAATTGCCTCTCGGTCTCGACGCCCTCGACCACAATATCGATCCGCAGCTTGGCGCACATGTCGATCATCGCGCGGATAACCTTCTCGGCACTTCCGCGCTCATCCAGCCGGCGGACGAAGGTGCGGTCGATTTTGATGGTGTCGACGCACAGACGATCGATGTAATCGAAGTTTGTATACCCGACGCCGAAATCGTCGAGAGCGATTCGTGCGCCAAGCGCGCTCAGTTTCGCAAGCGACGATTTCGCCTGGGCGAAATCAGCCATGACAAGCGTTTCGGTCACTTCGAATTCCACCATATGGGCCGGATATCCGCTCGCGGAAACGATCTGGCAAATGTTGTCGATCGCCGCGGAGGAGTCGATATCGCGGGTCGACAGGTTGAACGAAAGCTTAAAATCACCGTCCCAGGCAGCCGCTGCCGCCAGCGCCTTCCTGAGAAGGATCGGTGTCATCTCTACGATCCTGCCGGTGCGCTCGGCGGCGGCGATGAAGACATCCGGCCTTATCTCGCCCAGTTCGGGGCTGTTCCAGCGCGCCAGCGCCTCGAAGCCGACCGTCTTTCCGGAGAGGATGTCGACCTGTGGCTGGTACAGGACGTACATTTCCCTGTCGGCGTCGCAGTGGCGCAGACAGTGCTCTACCGCGGCGCTGTCGCGGCGCGCCGTTTCGTGCTCGTCGGAATAGATCACCACGCCGCTCTGCGTTTCCTTCGCCTGATAGAGCGCGTAGTCGGCCCGTTCGATCAGGTCGCTCTCCGTCAGGATGGTTGCCTGCTCCAAGGCGAAACCCACCGAGGCGGAAATGGAGATTTGTATTCCGATGATCTCGTAGGGCTGGCTGATCGCGTGTCTAAGGTGTTGCCCCAGTCCCTCGAGGTCTCCGACCTCGGGCGCGTTTTCAACAAGAACGGCGAATTCGTCGCCGCCAAGGCGCGCGGCAAAACAGCTTTGCCCCCCCGCCACTGCCAGCCTGCGTCCCACCTCGAACAGCAACTTGTCACCAACCGCATGGCCGAACTTGTCATTCACGGGCTTGAATCCATCCAGATCAATGATGGCCAGGGCGAACCCGTTGCCCGCGCGGCGCGACCGCTTCAGATATGATTTGAGTTCACGAAAAAAGTGCCTGCGATTCGGCAGCCCGGTCAGCATGTCGGCGTCGGCCAGACTCTCCGACGAATTACGGAGTTGATCCGCAACGATCCGCGCCTGGATCTCTCTTCTGATGGCAGTCCCGGTTAGTTTTGCCATGCAATAGGCGACAAGGGTCCCGGCAATGCCGATGAAAATATGCTGTCTCAGAGTTTCCGGTCCCGCCTGGTAGGCGAACGATAGCATGGTGAACAGTGGGATGAGGACGGCCACGGCAGCCGTTCTCGCGCTGATGCTCACGGTCGCGATCACGAGCGCTAGGAAGGTGAAGTAGATCAGCTTGGGCGGCTCGAGGTGCAGGATGTGGTGCGCGACCAGGCTTCCGTGGATCAAGCCAAAAACGATCAGCGCGCGCAGTTCGAGTTCTTCATAAGCGAGCTCACGCCGGCGAAACTCGAGGTACATCGAAAGGCACGCAATGGAGGTAATGACGGAGATGCTGCCCAAAAGGAGAAATCCGACGAAGTTTTCGTCGAAATAATGCGCAACAGTAATGAGTGCGAAATAGAAGGCGGCGGCAGCGAGAACGGCCCGCGAGATCGGCTGATACGATCGCGCGAGATGGCCCTTCATCTCATCCGTCATCGCAATCGCGCCAGAGGTGCGGGCATCTCGTAAACGGATCGGAAGTCCGGTCCTGTCCGGCTCCCCGATCAGTTCTCGAACTTCGGCGCTATACGGGTCGCCCCCCGCCCCGTCCATGGTGAGCCGCTTGGCCAGTGAGGCTATCTCGTCCTGTTTCTTGCTGTTTATCTGGAAAGACAAGAGAGCCGTCCAAAAGAAGGAACCTCGAAGACATCCGTGCCCGCCGGTACAAGTGTCGCACCATCCCGGTACGGTTAATGACAGACCGCAGCTTCTCGCACACTAATGATAGTTGTTTGTGAAAGTATTAACGGGGCGCACCAGCGCGACGGCGCTCTGGCGCCACAAGACTTCGAAGCCGCTGTTGGCAATACACATCCAATTCAATGTCACAACCGGTCAGGCCGAAGTGCATCGGGGGGAGGACGGCCGGCCCCGAACGCATCGAAGGATCCGATTACCGACTTGGCGATATCGCTCAATGCATGGTCGGTGAGATAGGCCATGTGCGACGTCACGATCACGTTCGGAAATGTAAGCAGCCGGGAAAACGTGTCGTCCTCCAAGATATCCTCGGAACGGTCGATGTAGAACAGCCCGGCCTCCTCTTCATACACGTCAAGCGCCGCGCCACCGATCGCGCCGGACTTGATCCCCTCGACCAGTGCCGCAGCATCGATGAGGCCGCCGCGTCCTGTGTTGACAATCAGCACGCCACGCTTGAGCCCCGGGATCATTTCCGCATTGACCAAGTGGTAGGTTTTCTCTGTCAGCGGAACGTTCAGAGTGACGATGTCGCTGTGACGCGCCAGGTCGGCGATGGAGACGTATTCCGCGATGCCGCGAAGTTCGTTCCGCTCGATCAGATCGTGATAGATCAGGCGGCAACCGAAACCGGAAAGGGCGCGCAGGACGAGCGCTCCTATTTGCCCGGCGCCGACCACACCGACGGTCTTGTCGGACAACTGGCTGCCGACAAGGCCGCGCAAATCGAAATCGCATTCGCGGCTGCGAATGTAGGCGCGGTGGATCTTCCTGGTGAGCGTAAGAATGAGGCCGACAGTGAACTCTGATACCGAGTTCGGCGAGTAGTGGGGGACGCTGGCTACAGCGAATCCGAGTTCCTCCGCAGCGTCGAGATCGATATGGTTATGGCCCATCGACCGCGTGACGATGATCCGGCATCCCTGGCTCTCCAGCGTGGAGAGGACGGCGCGGTCGGCCGTGTCGTTGACCGAGATGCACACGCCCGCCGAGTCGCCTGCGAGCGCCACCGTGCGCTCGCTCAGGAGCTCGGGTTCGAAGGCGATGGAATGTGGATGATCGATGCGGTTGAAGGATTCGCGATCGTAGGATCGCGCGCTGAACATGGTTATCTTCACGATTTTCCCCGTCAGGCTGCCATCATGATCTCGCGCTGCAATCCGAATTATCTCTTTTCACAAAGGCATTGCAATTTGTAGCGGGTGAAGAGCCTAGTTCCTCTTTTCCTCATAGGCGCCGGACCGGGTCCTTTGTCCCGCCGAGTTGTCAGTCCCGCCCTTGAGCGTCGCTTTCTTCTTTCGTAAGCGGCAAGCCGCTATCCGTACCTTCGCTGGCGGGTCCTTGGGCCCTCTTTCCCTCCTCACTAGGCGCGCCGATCGCACGGCCCCCTCTCCGTCGCTTAGCGACACCTCTCCCCCACGCCGTGGGAGCGACGAAGGGCGCTGTGCCCTGTACTCCCCTCGTCATCCTCGGGCTTGACCCGAGGATCCACGGCTACACGGCGCTTTCGGTCCATGGATCCTCGGGTCAAGCCCGAGGATGACGATGTTGGGTTTGGCTGCGGCGGAAACCTTCATCATTGAGACACACTTCCTCATCGCCACGCGGAGTCGTTTGTCCCGCCCTTAAGCTCCTCATTTCATTCGTCGCTGGCGGGTCCCTGCGGGCGCGCCTCTTGGTTGCCACGCCCCG
>NZ_JAINFK010000005.1:0-195330 GCF_019966575.1 Oricola cellulosilytica
TATCGTGAGCGGCCGAAGACACTTGTCGGCGAGACGCTGAAGGACTGCCACATCCTCGCCCTCGACGCCCTCAACAGCTCGTGAGCTTCAAGGGGCCCGCCAGCGACGAGCTCCGGACAGCGGCTTGCCGCTTACGAAAGAAGAAACCCGAAGAGCGTAAGGGCGGGACGAACAGTCCGCGCGTCTGCGAAGAATTTCGCGTTGAACCTCCCGCCGCGATTGTTTTTTCGCATCCGCGGGTTAACTGTTCACCGACGGGCCACGGAGAAACCAGTTGAGCGACGCGCAGATGGACGACGCCGAAACAACCGGCGACGCCTACGTTCATGATATCTACAGCGAGGACGGTGCGATCAGCGCCGATTTCCTCGACCGGATCAACGCGGCCATCGAAAATGGCGACGCCGACGCGCTGGCGGCCACGGTCGCCAATCTGCACGAATCCGAGCTCGGCGACGTTCTGGAAACCTTCGATAGCGACGAGCGCGGGCGCTTCGTTGGGCTGCTTGGTGACCGCTTCGATTTCTCGGCGCTCACCGAGGTCGACGAAGCCGTCCGCATGGAAATTATCGACGCGCTGTCGAACGACAAGATCGCGGCCGCCGTGCAGGCGCTCGATTCCGACGATGCGGTATACATTCTTGAGGACCTCGACGAAAAGGATCAGGCCGAGATCCTTGCACAGCTTCCGTTCACCGAACGGATCAGGCTACGCCGCTCGCTGGATTATCCCGAGGAAAGCGCCGGCCGGCGCATGCAGACCGAGTTCGTCGCAGTGCCGCCCTACTGGTCGGTTGGCCAGACCATCGACTACATGCGCGACAGCGAGGATCTGCCGACCAGCTTCGCGCAGATCTTCGTCGTCGACCCGACGTTTCATCTCGTCGGGGCGGTTGATCTCGACAAGCTTCTGCGCACGAAACGCCCGGTCAAGATCGAGGAGATCATGCGCGAGACGCGCCACGCTATCCCCGCCGAGACTGACCAGGAGGAGGCGGCGCAGATCTTCGAGCAATACGACCTTCTCTCGGCCGCTGTTGTCGACGAAAACGAGCGGCTCGTCGGCATCCTGACCATCGATGACGTCGTTGACGTTATCCAGGAAGAGGCCGAGGAGGACCTGAAGCGCCTCGGGGGTGTCGGTGACGAGGAATTGTCGGACTCGGTCGTCGAGACGACCAAATCACGCTTCCTCTGGCTGCTGATCAATCTGGCAACCGCCATTCTCGCTTCATTTGTGATCGGTCTCTTCGACGCGACCATCGCCGAAATGGTGGCGCTCGCGGTGCTGATGCCGATCGTCGCGTCGATGGGGGGCAATGCCGGTACCCAGACCATGACGGTCGCCGTGCGCGCGCTCGCCACCCGCGACATCGACATCTACAATGCCTCCCGCATCATCCGCCGCGAGGTCACGGTCGGATTTATCAACGGCATCGTCTTCGCGGCGCTGATTGGCTTGGTGGCGGCGGTGTGGTTCGCCAGCCCCGCGCTCGGCGGGGTCATTGGCGTCGCTATGATCATCAATATGGTGAGTGCTGCGCTGGCCGGAATATTGATCCCGCTTCTGCTCGACCGTTTCGGCGCCGACCCGGCGATCGCCTCCAGCGTCTTCGTCACGACGGTGACGGATGTGGTCGGCTTCTTCGCGTTCCTTGGTTTTGCCGCCTGGTGGTTCGGCATCTGAGGATGGGTACCCGCCTTGGCTCTAACCGCGCGGCTCTGCTGGAAAACCGTACGTTGATTGACTTTTACGTAAGAGTATTTCAATCATATTTGCCGTCATCGAAACGAGTGAGCCGAGTCGGCATATGCGCGACCATTACACCATTACGGAACTGACCCGAGAATTCGGGATTTCGACGCGCACGCTCCGCTTCTACGAGGACGAAGGCTTGATCCACCCGGTTCGCCGCGGACGCACGCGGCTGTTCCGGCCTGCGGACCGTGTGCTTGTCAGGCAGATCCTTCGCGGCAAGCGTCTCGGATTTTCCATCGCGGAAATCCGTGAGATCATTCAGATGTACAAGTCGCCGCCGGGCGAGGCCGGCCAGTTGCGCACGATCATCGACAAGGCGGCGGAAAAGCGCGAGGAACTTCGGCAGAAGCGCAAGGA
This sequence comes from Oricola cellulosilytica, assembly GCF_019966575.1. Classification (GTDB taxonomy): domain Bacteria; phylum Pseudomonadota; class Alphaproteobacteria; order Rhizobiales; family Rhizobiaceae; genus Oricola; species Oricola cellulosilytica. The sequence goes on from NZ_JAINFK010000005.1 coordinate 2,117, forward strand.
CATCGAGGACACGCTCGCTGAACTCGAACAGGTTGAGGAAGCCTGCCTCGGCCGTTTGGCCGAGTTGCGCGTCACCTCCTAGAATCCGCTCAGAACCAGCGGTTGACGCGCTTCTTGTAGTCGCGAAAGGCCTTGCCGAACCGCGCTTCGAGATGCCGTTCCTCCCGGCTTATAGCCATCAGCCACGTCGCATAGGCGGCGATGATGGCGAGCGGTAGGTACCACGCGATACCCGAGACGAGCCCCACACCGATCACGATCATCGTGTTGGCGAGATAGATCGGGTTCCGCGAGAACGAGAAGACGCCGCTCGTCACGATATGCTCCGACTTGCGGTGCGGCATGACGGTAGTGTTGGCCCGGCGCATCTGGCGCATGGCCGCAAAATCAATCGCCAGCGCTGCGGCGATCAGGAGCACTCCCAGCGCGAAGAGAAGTTCTGCGGTGATCCCCGGCAGCCAGGGCAGCGGCAGCGCCAAGTGTATCAGCCACCCGGCGATGAGGGCGATCGCATAGATGACGGGCGGCCATGGAAAGACATTGGGCCGCTCAGCGTAAGGTCGCTTGTCAGTTTCCATTTGCCCCGGCCTCGAACGAACATTGCTGCGATACAGCCGCTACGCGCGGATCGCTTTCCTGGGTGATTTCACCCTTATAAACGCTTTCGAACAGGCCGTCAGCGCTCAGCGTTTCGACCGCGCAACTGCAGAATGCGGTGCAATACTCCGCGCCGCTTTGCTCTGAACAGCTCCGCGCGCACGATTCCATGAACTGTGTCTCGGGTGAGACTTCGGGCGCCGGAAAAACCAGTGAGAAGACAAAGACAATGGCGATCAGAACCGGCTGGTGGACCAGATAGGTGATAAGGCTGTGGCGACCGATGAAGCGCAGCCCTCGCGCGCCCGGAATTTCTCGCGTTGAACGTTGGGCGAGGGTCTCGACGACGCCGGAGCGAAGTGAAGCCTTCGCCAGCGCCATGCCGAGCAGAACCATGCCGAACCACGGAAACAGCGGCACGTAATCATTCGAGCGTGGCAGCACGGGAGACAGGCCGGCCCATAGCAGAGCAGGATCGGAAAATGCCGGCGGCTCGTATTGCCCGCCAATGATGAACCAGAGCGCTGCGATTGCGACCAACGCGCCCGCCGGCCACTGAAGGAAAATGAGAGCAAGGAGGCTCGCCACCGCGATATGGTGGAGAATGCCGAAGAACACGTATGTGTCCGGCGTGAAGAAATAGGTTGCCACCGTAATCGCCGCCGCGGCCACCGCAACGACGGTGATCCGTCTGAGATATGCCCGCCAGCGAATTCCGCGATGATGCGCCAGGATGAGGCTGATTCCGACCAGAATCAGAAAGGACGACGCGATCGACCTTGCAAACCACTTGAGCGGCCCTTGACCCGTAATCCCTGCCTGCAGATACCCGAAGAACTCAAGATCCCAGGTGAAGTGGTAGATCGCCATTGCAACCAGCGCGAGTCCGCGAGTGAGGTCGATCAATTCGATCCGGCCAATCCTGCTTTCTGTGGATGCGCTCATGAGTATCCTGCCGTTAAACCCGCTCCGCCACGCGCTTGCATAGATGGTCGCCGGGAGGGAGCAATGTCATAAAGTCGATTTCGTGGCGGACTTGGTGGCAGCCTGACCCGTCGAGCCCGCACGCGCAATGAACAGCCCGGCGACAATCAGTGCAAGTGCGATCAGGACTTGTGGCCGCAGCGGTTCGTCAAGGATGATGACGCCAAGCATCACGCCGAAGACCGGAATCAGATTCACAGAATAGGCAAAGGTCGAATAGCCTACGGTACGAATGAGGTGAAACCGCAGGATGTAGGCAAGTCCGGTCGGGAACACGCCCAGGAAGAGAAGAGCGCCCAGCGCTTCGTTTGACGGAATCGTCTGTACCGGGCCGTCGACGGCGAGCGCGACGGTTACGAGGACGGCCGTGCCGATGGATAATGCTAGGAACGCCAGGCGGACCGGCGGCATCTCGATACGACGGATGAGAAGCCCGGCCGCGACGTAGCAGAGCGACCCGCCGACCGCGGCAAGCTGTGCGAGCACATCGCCTTCTCCAATTCCGGTCAGCGCGTCGGCACCGATGATAACGATCACACCGGAAAATCCGAGCAGGACGGCGGTCAGTTTGGCAGCATTGATCCGGTCGTCGGACGTAAAGAAATGGCTGCCGACGAGAGCTGCGAACGGACCGGTTCCCATGAGGATCGACGTCACCCCGGCATCGATCGTCAGTTCCGCCCATGAAATCAGGAAGAAGGGAATGACAACGTTCAGCAGCGCCATGGCGATGATGAGAGTCCAGCTCCGGCGATCGTGCGGCAGGACGATCCCGCGCCACAGCACATAAGGAAGAAGAACCAGCGTTCCCACGCCGACGCGGATCGCGGCCAGCCACAAGGGGCCGGTTTCCGGAACTGCGATCTTGATTGCAATGAATGCGGCTGCCCACGTCATTCCGGTCAGCATCAGGAGCAGCAGGTCGAGGGTGGTGGGTTTACGGATCGGTTTCATAAATCATTTTGGGATAAGGGCGATCGGGAGGAGATCGTCGCTTTTACCGTAGAAGCGCGCGGAGCCGTTTTCAAAGGGGATGGGGTTGTTCTTTTCCGTTTCGAAGGTCGGATGGCTGCTGATACAGCCCATCGGGATTCTTGTCCTGCTGTTTCTTGGATCGGCATCGGCGTCTATTCGTGGACCGGGCGAATCGCGCTAGACTGGTGACGCCGCAGGGTGGCGGCAGGCTTCGGGGAGAGCCGCGATCTTTCACTCTGTCCACAATGCAGAACTGCATGACAGCCATATGTCATTTGATGTTGCTCCCCGGCACGGGCGCCGCTATATGCGCCCGGCAAAAGAGCGCGGGGCAAACCGCGCCGATGCAAACAGGGGCATTTGGAATGGATGAAAAGATCGAGAAATCCTGCTGGGGAACCGCTGCCTGGGCAGTCGCGGGATTTGCAGTCGTCATGGTCGTCGTCTACCTGACCGGCATGTCCGGCGGCGAGGGCGTCGCCACCTCGATGGTGACGAAATAACGTTCCGGAGACCGTGATTTTCAGCGCCCGTGTCGTTACCCGGCAACGGCGCGTCGGAGGCCGGTTTCAACTTCGGGGATCTCTCTGATAGCGTGCCGTTTTTCCAACCCGGCACACGTCAATGTTCCTCTCGGTTTTCGAACTTTACAAGATCGGCATCGGCCCGTCGTCGTCACACACGATGGGGCCGATGTCGGCCGCCCGCAGGTTTCTCGACGAGATCCTGCAGGGCGACTGGCCGCGCCCCGCCGGCGCGCAGGTCGCCGCCCTCTCGGCTTCGCTGCACGGCTCGCTTGCCTTCACCGGCGTCGGCCACGGCACCGACCGGGCCGTGGTGCTCGGCCTTGCCGGATATCTGCCCGACGAGATCGATCCCGACGCCATCGAGGCGATCCTCGCGGAGGTCCGCGAAAGCGGGAAGGTGACGCCGCCCGGCCACCCGGCCTATGCGTTCGATCCGGCAAACGACCTTGCCTTCGACCGCACCAATCCGCTGCCCGGCCACGCCAACGGATTGAGCTTCAGCGCGCTCGACGGCGACGGCCGCACGCTCCTCAAACGCGTCTATTACTCGGTCGGCGGCGGCTTCGTCGTCAGTGAGGAAGAGCTGGCGCGCATGAAGAACGTCTCTCCGGCGGAAACGAAGTCCGACGTGCCGTACCCGTTCAGGACGGCGAAGGAAATGCTGGCGATGGCGAAGCGCAGCGGCCTGTCGATCGCGCAGATGAAACGGGCCAACGAGGAGACGGGCAAGAGCCGGATCGAGGTCAATGACGGGCTCGACGCGCTGTGGTCGGCGATGGATGGCTGCATCGAGCGCGGGCTTCGCGGCGAGGGGGTGATGCCCGGCGGCCTCAAGGTCAAGCGCCGCGCGCGCCAGATCCACGAGCGGCTGCAGGGCGAGTGGCAGTCCAACCGTCCGAACCCGATGCTCGCGAACGACTGGCTGGCGGTGTTCGCCATGGCGGTCAACGAGGAAAACGCGGCCGGCGGGCGGATCGTCACCGCGCCGACCAACGGGGCGGCCGGCGTGGTCCCGGCGGTGCTGAAATACATGCTGCGCTTCCACGACATGACGGGACCGGAGGACGTCCGCAATTTCCTTCTGACGTCCGCGGCGATCGGCGGGCTGATCAAGCACAACGCGTCGATTTCGGGCGCCGAGGTCGGCTGCCAGGGCGAGGTGGGAAGCGCGGCGGCGATGGCGGCGGCGGGCCTTGCGGAGGTGCTGGGCGGAACGCCGGAGCAGGTGGAAAACGCCGCCGAGATCGCGCTGGAACACCATCTCGGCATGACCTGCGATCCCGTTGGCGGGCTGGTGCAGGTGCCGTGCATCGAGCGCAACGCGCTCGGCGCGGTCAAGGCGGTGACCGCCGCCTCGCTGGCGATGAAGGGCGACGGCACGCATTTCGTGCCGCTCGACGCCTGCGTTGAGACGATGCGCCAGACCGGCCTCGACATGAGCGAGAAATACAAGGAAACGAGCCAGGGCGGCCTGGCGGTGAATGTCGTGGAGTGCTGAGGGGGGCGGCAGGGCCCATGACGCCCGATTTGGCGGATTTGCGCTTCTGTCCTACCCTAACGTCATGTGGAGTTTTCACCGCACGTCGATTGCCGGGCTCGCCGTGTTCGCGGCGGCCGTTTCCCTGGGATTTCCCGTCAAAGCGGGGTCCGGGGAAACGCTGACCGTCACGAGCTGGGGCGGAGCCTATGCCACCAGCCAGAAGGAAGCCTATGGCCGCTCCTTCGAGGCAGGGACGGGCATCCACATCGTCTGGGAAGAATATCGCGGCGGGCTGGAACAGGTGCGCGCCCAAGTGGGCAGCGGCAAGGTGGTCTGGGACGTGGTCGACGTTTTCGGCCACGATGCGCGCGCCGGCTGCGAAGACGGGCTGTTCGAGCGTCTGGGAGACGAGTTCTACCGGGAGGCGGGAATTGACGGCGACCTGCTGATCGACCGGCCGAACGACTGCGTCGGCCCCAACATACTGTGGTCGTGGGTGACAGCGTATGACGCCCGCGACTTCGCCCGCCGCGCGCCGGAGACGCTCGACGCTTTCTTCGACCTCGAGACCTTCCCGGGAAAGCGGGCGATCGGCGTGTATCCGCAGGCCAATCTGGAAATGGCGCTGGTCGCCGACGGCGTGCCGCCCGGCGAGGTCTATGCCGTGCTCGACACGGAGGAGGGGGTTCGCCGGGCGTTCGCGAAGCTGTCGACCCTGAAAGGCAATCTCGCCTTCTGGTCCGCGGGCGAGGAACCCGTCGAGATGCTGGCCGACGGAACGGTGGCGATGGCGATCGCCTATAACGGGCGGATCGGCGCGGCGGCGCTGGACGGCAAGGACTGGCTTTCACCGGTCTGGGACGGGCAGGTGGTCGAGGAGGAATGGTTCGTGATCCCGAAGGGGACGGCGAAGCTCGAAGCCGCGAGGGCCTTCCTGGGCCATGCCGCCCAGCCGCAGCAGCAGGCCGCGCAGGCGAAATGGATCACCTACGGGCCTATGCGCGGGAGCGCGCTCGACATCATCGCGCGGGGCGAGCCGTGGTTTCATACCGGCGCGCCCGTCCTGCCGCATCTGCCGACGACGACGGCGCGGCTCAATCGCAGCGTCATCTCCGATCCGGCATGGTGGGCGCGGCGAAGCGGGGAACTCACCGAACGCTTCGCCGCCTGGCGCAAGAATCTGGGCAACTGATCGGACCGCTGATCCGGGCAACTGACGCTGTTATGCAATTCAGTCCGGGTGATGGTCGCGCACGGCACAGCTCGATTCGAGCAGGATCGACGCCCAGTGGAAATTGGATTTCAGTCCGCGTTCCTCAAGCCAGGCTTCCTGCAGCCTGTAGGCGTCCCATTCCTGGGCCTGCGGACAGTACCAGTGTTTCGCGCCTACCTGCATGTGGTGGACCATCTCGTGAAGCAGAACGCTCTGGTCGTAAGGGTCGGCCGGAAACCACGGGCGGACGATATAGATCGTGGCTGTCGCCTCGTCGTAATGGCCGCGCGTCCGGTTGCCGAGCGAAACCTGCCGCTCGCCGGTTCCGACCGTCTCGCCCTTCGTGACGAAGGCCACGGCCCGGACAGGCGTATCCGCGATGGCGTACTCGCTGTTTTCGGCGATCCAAGAAGCGAACCCGGCGAGCAGACTTGTAACGGCAGGTTCTTCCCAGTCCGCGAGCGTTCCGGTGACCTCGGTCCCGGCGCGGGCCTGTGAACCGGTCATAACGGCGCCCGAGAGCGCCAGGGCGATGATGATGGAGCGGACGGTGTTCATTCGTGACCTCCCTTTCCGAATTGGACGGGACAGGTCTGCCCGGCCGGGCTCAGGAGCCCGTGAAGCCGCTCTCAAGAGATTCTCAAAAATGACGTTTCGCGGGTCGTTTCGGGCGGAATTGCCGCGCTGCCGGGCGGATGTGCTTGATCGGCAGCCCGAAACCGCCTCAAATCGGGCCATATGAAAAAGCTGGAACTCAGGCTGCTGGGCGGTTTTGAGCTCCGGACGGCGGAGGGTGAACCCGTCGCCGGGCCGGACACGCGCAAGGCGCGCGCTCTTCTGGCCTATCTCGCCATGCACGAGGGGCGGCCGCAGCGCCGCGAAGCGCTGGCGGATCTGCTCTGGGGACTGAGCGGGCAGAAGCAGGCCGCGAGTTCGCTGAGCCAGGCTCTTTATTCCATCCGCAAGGCGTTGGCTCCGCCGGGCGTCGATTTCATCGACGCGACCCATGAGGAAGTACGGCTGGAACCGGGCGTGATCGCTGTGGACGTTATGACCTTCGAGGATCTGGCGCGTGCCGGAGACCCGTCGTCATTGCACGAGGCATTGGCGCTCTATCGGGGGCCGTTCCTTGCCGGCCTGGAGATCGCCGAAACCGGCTACGAGCACTGGCTTTCCGCCGAACGGAGCCGTCTAGAGGGTCTTGCCGTCGATGCGGGCAGCCGGCTCATCGCCCTGCGGGACAAACCGGACCGGACGAGCGCGGCGGATGCCGAAAGGCTGTTGGCACTCGACCCCTACAATGAAGCGGCGCACCGCCACCTGATGCTGTTCCATGCCCTGTCGGGGCAGATATCGCGAGCGATCCGGCAATACGAGCACTGCCGGGAAGAGCTGAAGGAAGACCTGGATATCGAGCCGTCGCAGGAGACGCGGGATCTGCATATGCGGATTAAGGCCGGGGAAATCCCGCCCGAGGCCGCGACGATGCCCGCTGGCCCATCAAAGCGGGACGGGACCTTCAGCTCGCCGTGATCGGCAGGAATGTGATGGTGGGGGTCGCCATCGCTTTCTTCGCCGCCGCGGTGTGGTGGTTCGCGCCGGGGCCGGTGACGACGCATCCCGGACCGGACAATTCCGCGCCGCGGCTCGCCATCCTGCCCTTCGAAATCGAGTCCGACGATGCGAACGTACGGGCTTTCGCCGGAGGGATCGCCGACGACATCACGACGGAACTCTCGCGCTATCCCGGACTTGCCGTGCTGTCGCGCGAAACGGCGCAGCGGTTTGCGGACGACGACGGCGAGGCCGGTGAACTCGGCGTAACGCATCTGTTGCGCGGTCGCATCCGCAGGCGAAGCGACAGATTGACGGTCAATGCGTGGATGACGGATACGGGCACCCGCGAACAGGTCTGGGCGAAACGCTATCGGGGCAGCGCCTCCGATCTGCTCGAATTTCAGGACACGATCCTTGAAGATGTGGTTGCCGCGCTGATGGAGGCGCTGCCGGCTTCCGGGGGGGCGCCCGATGCCAGCCCGGGAACGGAAAGTCTCGACGCCTACGAGGCTTATCTCGTTGGGTTAACTTACTATTTCGAACTGACTCCGGAAGCGAACGCCCGGGCGGCCTCGCGCTTCCGTTCCGCACTCGAGGCCGATCCGGGCTTCGCCAAGGCCCGGGCCGGCCTCGCGAAGACCTACCGGCGAGCCGCCTTCGCCGATGACTCGTTCGCTGAGGCGCTCGGCATCAACTGGGCCGAGGCGTATCTGGAACTGAAGGTTCTGCTTTCGGGCGAGGCGGAAAAGACCGCCGATGCGCTCGTGCTCGAGGCCGGGCTGGCCCTGCGGCGGCGCGACTATGCCGAAGCGGCGGGAAAGGCGCGTCAGGCGCTGAAGCTCGAGCCAAGCAATGTCGAGGCGCGGCAGGTTCTTGCAGAGACGCTGATCTACGCAGGCGATCCCGAACGCGGCGAGAACCACGCCCGCCTGGCCCTGCAGTTGAACCCTGCGCTGCCGGCGCGCCCGACCTTTCTCGCAGGCCTTGCCCGATATGCGCGCGGCGACACGGAAGGTGCGATCACTGCAGTGCGCGACGCGGTGGCCATGGCGGGCCGGCGGGAGGCCGAATTTGCCGGACTGCTGGCCGCGATGCTGGGTGAGGCGGGTGACGCCGATGGGGCCGAGGACATGCTCGCGGCCTATGTCTCCTCCCTTGAAAATCGCCCGCGCCGCGAATGGCAGGTGCTGACGCGGACCCTCGACAATCCGCGCGCGCGTAGCTGGGAGCGGCCGACGGTCGCCACGGCAGTCTATGCCTACCCGTTCTCCGACGCAGCGATCCTGAGCCGGATCGCCAGCGGGTTCGAAGCCGCCGGGCTTGCCGGTGCGACGCTCGGTCACTTTCCCGCCGCGGAGCGCAACCGTCTCGATGATCGGGCCGTGAGGGGACTGATGTTCGGCGCCTCCGTGGAAGGTTCGGGCGAGACGGCGGTCTGGCGCCAGACCCGAAGTTCCGACGGGGCGGTCATCCGAACATCGGGACGCGGACCAATGCTGCAGGTCCCGGAAGGTTCGTCCCGCGTCCGAAGGGGCGAGATTTGCGATACGTGGCACTGGAAAGGGCGCATTATCGAAAGTTGCGCTGCGGTTTATCGAATCCCCGACGACGCGCCGATCTCGGTGCTCGGAGACTATCTGCTGGCAACCGAGTTCGGGGCGTTTCCCTTCCGACAGGATCTCGTCAATTGAGCCGACAGAAATCACGGAACTCAGTGGCAAAGTCCATTGTGCCGCTCGACGCCTGCGTGGAGACGAGGCGCAGACCGGCCTCGACATGAGCGAGAAATACAGGGAAACGAGCCGGGGCGGTCTGGTGATGAATGTCGTCGAGTGCTGAGCGGGGCAGGGACCATGACGCAGATCAATGCAGGCAGGTGTTCGATCCGGGCATAGTTTTTGTCAGGATGACCAGACCGATAAAAGATACACCGATAAAAAATACCAGTGCCGCTGAACGCCGGGCGGCTCTGAAGGTCGTGCCGCCGGCCCGGCCGGCGGCCGCCCCGCAGGCGGGATGCACCGGAAATGCCGCCGAGGAGGTCAATCCGCATCCCTACCAGTATCTCGACCGGATAGCCCGCGCCATCGTTGCCCATAATACCGGCGGCGTTTCGCCCTTCTCGATCATGCAGGCCTGGTCGGACTGGCTTCTTCATCTCGGCCGGGCTCCCGGCCGTCAGCTTGAACTCTCGGAGCGGGCGGTGCGCAACCTGCTCGAAGTGCTGAGCTACTCGGCGCGCCTTCCGGTCGACCGGAACGTCGAGCAGCCGTTCAAGCCGAAGGAATTCGACCACCGGTTCGGGCATGCATCCTGGTCGCAAATGCCCTTCAGCTTCTGGAAACAATCGTTTCTGGCCACTCAGGACTGGTGGGATCATGCGACCGGCGCGCTGCGGGGCGTCAGCAAGGATGACACGAACCGGGTCAATTTCATGATCCGGCAGTATCTCGATCTGTTCTCCCCGTCGAATTTCCCGGCGACAAACCCGGAGATCATCGAGGAGACATCGCGCCGCAAGGGGGAAAATATCGTCGAAGGCGCTCGCCATTTCATCGAGGACGTGGTCCAGACCTGGACGCAACGCGCGAAGGAACCGCCCGAAGGACTGGAAATCGGCAAGGACATCGCCTGTACGCCGGGCAAGGTCGTCTATCGCAACGACATATTCGAACTCATCCAGTATTCGCCCGCCACCCCGGATGTGCAGGCGGAACCGGTGCTCCTCGTGCCGGCCTGGATCATGAAATACTATATTCTCGACCTGTCGCCGCATAATTCGCTGGTTCGCTTCCTGGTCGACAAGGGATTCACGGTCTTCGCGATGTCCTGGTGCAATCCGACGGCCGATCAGGCTTCGCTGTCGCTCGACGACTACCGCAAGCGCGGCGTGATGGAGGCGATCGACGCGATAACCGCCATCACCTGCGGCCGGAAGGTTCACGCGACCGGGTACTGCCTCGGCGGCACGATACTGGGCATCGCGGCGAGCACCATGGCCCGCGACGGGGACGACCGCCTGGCCTCCGTCAGCCTGTTTGCCGCGCAGGTCGATTTTTCGGAGGCGGGCGAACTCCTCCTGTTCCTCGACGAGAGCCAGGTCGCCTTCCTCGAGGATCTGATGTGGGCGCAGGGCTATCTGGATCGACCGCAGATGACGCGAACCTTCGCCACCATTCGTGCCGAAGACCTGATCTACACGCGCGCGGTCCGGAGATACTTTCTCGGAAAGGAGGACCTGCCGACCGACCTGACGGTCTGGAACAACGACACCACAAGGATGCCGGCCAGGATGCACGGCGAATACCTGCGCGCATTGTTTCTCGAAAATCGCCTCTCGGGGGGACGTTTTGCGGTCGAGGGCCGGGTTGTTGCATTGAAGGACATCACCGCCCCGGCTTTCGTCGTCGGGACGGAGAAGGACCACATCGCCCCGTGGCGGTCGGTCTACAAGATCCGGCTGTTTACCGACTGTGAACTGACATTCGTCCTGACCAGCAGCGGACACAATGGAGGTGTCCTGAGCGAGCCGGGCCATCCCGGCCGGTATTACCGCACGGGCGAGCGGCGGCCCGGAGACAATTACGTCGATCCCGACACATGGTGCCGCGAACGCGAGCCCGTCGATGGCTCCTGGTGGAACGAGTGGGCGGACTGGCTGGCCGTCAGATCCTCGGGGCTGACCGAGCCGCCAGAAATGGGTGGTCCGGACAATCGCTTCCCGGCCGTTGCGGACGCGCCGGGGCATTACATCTTCCAGAAATAGCGATGCGGCCGGCAAGACGAATCCGGTTGGGCGGCGGGCCGGCTCTCTAGGTCGCCGTGTTGCCTTCGATGGCGCAACGGAGTGGAGCCGGACGGGCCGCGCGGTCCCCTGAACTACCAGCCCGATGTCTTCGACCATCCCGTCGGCTCGGACGGATACAGCCCGCTGAGACGGCTTCTCCTTGCCACCTGGGTCGGGGGCGCCGAACCGCGGCTGTTGACCTCGGCCGAGGAAGTTGACGCCGCCATAGCCGGGGGAGAAATTGCAGAGGAGCGAACGGACGTGGTGGTCAACGCACCTTTCCTGACCTGGAAAGGCGGGCAAAGATGACACCCGCCTGACAGGGGAGATTGGCAGGGACCGCCGATGAGCAGGATCTTGACACACTGGGTGCTGCCCGCGGTCGGCGGCGGCCTTGCCCTTGCGCTGATATTCCGGCTCTACGGCGGACTGGACTTTGCGCGCTTTCTGCAGGGGCTGCGGGACGCCAACCCGTTCTGGCTGCTTCTGCTGGCCGCGACTATCCTGCTGGAACAGTGGCTCAGCGGCTGGAAGTGGCGGCAGATCCTTCACGACGTCAAACCCGTGGCCACGATGCGGCTGACCGGCGCGTTGCTGGCAGGCCACGGGGTCAATGCGCTGGTGCCACTTGGAATAAGCCCGTTGGTGCGGGCATGGCTGGTTGCGCGCCTCGAGCGCTTGAAGATGGCCACCGTGCTTGCGACGACCATCATCGCGCGCTTTCTCGACGGGGTCGTGTTCGCGCTTTTTGCCGGTGTGGTCGCGGCAGCCGGGCGAATACCGCAAATCGAGGGCGACCTCAGGCTGGGGTTGAGCGTGGCGGGGGTGTTGAACCTTGCGCTTTTCGGAGGGCTGCTCTGGGCTCTTTTCAGGTTCCGGGCGCTCTTCGCCCGCGAGGGGCCCCTGATCTGCCGTCTGTTCGACTGGACGGCCGCGCGGATGAAGGCCGACGGACCGGGACTGCGTGTCTCGCTGTGCGACGGGATCGTCTGGCCGCGGGCGCGCGCCCGGCGGCTCGCGGCCATCGCGGCGGCCGTCGCCGGGAAGCTGGTGGCGGCGACACATTTCGTCTGGGCCGGGCTGGCGGTGGGCGTGGTTCTCAGCGCCTGGGACTATCTCTTTTTGATGGTCTTCACGGGATTCGTCATGGTGCTGGGACGGTTCGTGCGAATCCCTGCAAGCTTCGTCTTCGGCGCGGGGTTTGCGTTGAAGGCGCTCGGCGTGGCCGATGAACCGGCGCTCCTGATGATCCTGTTCAACTACATCATCACGATCATTCTGGTGGTCGGCATCGGGCTGTTCGTGCTCTGGCAGAGCGGAATTGACATCCGCCAGGCTCGAATCGAGGCAGAGGCGGCCAATGCGGGCCTCTGACCGGACCGACTGCCCTGCGCCCGGCCGGTTTCCGCGCATCGCGGCTGCGGGCGCGGCCTTTCAGGGCGGTGCGGCGGCGGTGGACAGCGCAACCGTGATGGCAAGCCTGGTCCATTTGCTGACCGGCAGCGCGTTGGCCGTAGGTTATGCGAGCGCCGTCCTCCGCCTCGGCTGGCTGTTGCCGCAGATGGTCGTCGGCTATCTGGCCGACCGGGCCGAACGACGCATGCCTTTTTACATTTTCGGGGCTTTCGGCCGTGCGGCCGCGCTCGCATTGATTGCCGGGTTGCTGTGGTGGTGTTCGGACTGGCCGCCTGTCCCGCTGGCGCTGGGGTTCCTCGGCCTCTGGACGGTGTATGCGTTCGTGAGCGGGGTGGTGGCGGTGCCCTATAACGATATCGTCGGGCGGACCATTCCTTCGGAACGGCGGAGCCGGATGCTGGCGTGGCGGTTTTTCGGTGGCGGGCTTCTGGGGCTTGCGGTTGCCGCGGTGCTGCGCATCGCACTGGATCTGCTGCCGCCGCTCGAAGCCTTTGCGCTGATCTTTGCGGTGGGTTCGGCGCTCATGCTGATTTCGTCGTTCCTGTTCGTCTCGGCGGGCGAGCCGGCGCCGCCCCCGAAGAGGCAGGCGCCCCAAAGACGCGGATCGGTGGTGGCGTTTCTGCGCGAGGGCTTGGACACGGTACGCCGCGACCCTGCCTTTCGGCAGTTCCTGATCTTCCAGTGGCTCGGCTCGGCGACATTGATGGCATTGCCGTTCTATGTGGTCGCGGCGTCCGGCCAGGGCCTGGACGCCGCCGCGGTCGGAACGCTCCTGGCCGCGCAGACGACTGGGTCGCTGGTATCGAACCCGCTGTGGGGACGGCTGGGGGACAGGGCCGGCAAGCTGCGTCTGTTGGAGGTGGTGGCGGTGATGCGGATCGCGGCGCCCCTGCTGGTGCTGGTGCTAATCGCAACGGGTGTCGGAATTGCGGGATTCGTCGTACTGTTCGTCCTGATCGGGATGATGATGAACGGCGTCACTATCGGTTTCCTCGGATTTCTGATGGAGATTTCCCCGGACGACCGGCGATCGGCCTATTCGTCGTGGTTCAACACCTTCGCGGCCCCGGCGGCGCTGTCACCGATCGTCGGTGCCGCCCTCGTCAGCATCATCGCAATAGAGGCGGTTTTCGTCCTCGCCGCGTTGGCGGCGATCGCCCAGATCGGCGTCCTGTCGCAGATGGGCAGATCGATGAGGATCGCGCGATGATCCGCTTGCGGCGCCTGCTCAAGCGTATCTGGATCCCGATAATCCTCAGGGTGTGGGTGCTTGCCCGCCTGTGGTACCGGTTCTGGGGGGTTCGGCTTGACGGGAGGCCGCAGGACGAGGTGTGGTATTTCGCCTATGGCGCCAACCTCAATGACACCGTGTTTCTCGGCCGCCGCCGGATGAAACCGTTGGACTGGCGTGTGGGGAAGGTCACGGGATGGCGGCTTCGGTTCAATCTGCAGGGCCGTCCGGTGGGCAGATCGGCGCCTGCCAATATCGAACCGGCGACCGGCGAAGAGCTCTGGGGCGTGCTGTTCCTGATCACCCGCCGGGAAATGGTGCGGCTGAATTCGACCGAAGGCGTGCCGGGCTGGCGTTACCGCCCGGTCTGGTTCGATGCCGAAGACCGGGAGGGCAATCGGCACCGGGCTTTCAGCCTCATGGCGGACGGACTGCCTGAGGATGGCAATCCCTCCTTGCGCTACATCACATTGATCCGCGAAGGCGCGCGACAGCACGGTTTGCCGGAGCACTGGATCGAGAAGCTTGAAAAGGTTCGGCCTGCCGAAGAGGCGGCGTGATGGCAGCCAATTGACGCGGAGCGACCAAATGCTCTCAACCCCCATCAAAATTCCGCACAGCCCTTGACCTGCCACACCGGCAGCCTACACCCGATCCATGGCTCTTCATCTCATCAAGCTTTGCGTCGGCGCGGACAGCGTGGAGGATCTGCGCGGCTGGATCGATTTCCGGCTCGGACAGCAGCGCGGCGCGGGCAGGGAACCGAGGCAGGTTCACACCACGCGCATGACGCCGAAGCGCGCTGGCGAGATCGTCGGGACCGGATCGCTTTACTGGGTGATCAAGGGGCGTGTGCAATGCCGCCAGCGCATTCTCGATCTCGAGCCGTTTACCGACGGCGAGGGGATCTCACGCTGCAACATCGTCCTCGAGCCGAAGCTGGTGCTGACGCGCTCGCAGCCGAAGCGTCCGTTCCAGGGCTGGCGCTACTTCAAGGAGGAGGACGTACCCGCCGATCTGAAAAGCGGCGAGGAGGGACTGGCGGTGCTCCCGGCGGGGATGCGCAACGAACTGGCCGATCTCGGGCTGATTTGATCCCGCGCGCAGACCGGAAACCCAGAAAATCACTTGCATGTCGGCCAATAAGCGCCACATTTTGGCTATGGCCAAATCCGTCACCAGAGCGAATACGGGCGTCGCGGCTGAATCGAAGTCGCCGGCCTCCGATATCGCGAAATTCCTGAAGAGCGCGAAGGCGGCCGCGAATACCGGAAGCGGCGCCGGGCGGATCGTGCTCGCGCTCGATGCGACGATGAGCCGCCAGCCCACCTGGGACATGGCCTGCGCCATTCAGGGTGAGATGTTCGAGAGCGTGGGCGGAATCGGCAACCTGCTGATGCAGCTCGTCTATTTTCGCGGACTTGGCGAATGCCGTGCGTCGAAATGGGCCGCCGACAGCCGTACGCTCGCCGACATGATGACGCGCATCCAGTGCCGGGGCGGACACACGCAGATCCTCAAGGTGCTGAAACATGCGGCAAAGGAACAGGGCAAGAACCGCGTCAACGCGCTGGTCTATATCGGCGACGCAATGGAGGAAAATGTCGACGATCTCGTTCAGGCGGCGGGCGAACTCGGCATGCGCGGCGTGCCGGTGTTCCTGTTCCAGGAGGGGCACGACCCGGCCGCCGAGATGGCCTATCGCGAGATCGCCCGCGTCACCAGGGGCGGCTGGTTCCGCTTCGACCGGTCGTCCGCGAACGTGCTGGCGAAACTTCTGTCCTCGATCGCCGTCTATGCGGCGGGCGGGCTGAAGGCGCTGCAGTCACGCGGCCGTCACGAGGACCGGCTGCTGATCGCGCAGATGTCGGGCGGCCGGAAATGACGATCCTCATCGCCCTGATCGCCGTGGCCGCGTTCACGATCCTCGGGCTGATCTATTTCGCCAACGCGCCGACGGCGCAGGTGGCCGGTTCGATTCGCGTGGCAGGTCCGGTGGCCCTCGCGCTTGTCGGCGTCGTCCTCAGCCTGGCCGGCCGGATCGGGGCAGGGGCGCCGCTGATCATGATGGCGCTCGCCTGGTTCGGACGCCAGCGGCAGGTGGTGAACCGCAGGCGCAGCACTGGCCAGCGTTCGACGGTCCGCTCGGCGTGGCTCGAGATGATGCTCGACCACGACACCGGGGACATGAACGGGCTGGTGCTGGTCGGGCCGTTCGAGGGCCGCGAACTCGACGACATGAGCGAAGACGAACTGCGAAACCTTGCAGAAGACCTCGCCGACGACCGCGAGAGCGCCGAACTACTGGAGGCGTATCTTGACCGCCGAATGCCGGGCTGGCGTGACGACGCTGATCCGGATGTTGGCGCGCGGAAAGCTGGCCCGCATGACACGGGCACCGTGACAGAACAGGAAGCTTACAAGATCCTTGGCCTTGAGCCGGGAGCGACCGCTTCGCAGATCAGACAGGCGCATCGCAGCCTGATGCAGAGAGTACACCCCGACCTCGGAGGAAACGCCTTTCTGGCGCAGCGGGTGAACGAGGCCCGGGACGTTCTGTTGCGAAATCATGCTGATAGAGACCCTTGATACGCGATACTAATTCAACGGTACGACTGCACGGCGCTGCGACGGTTACGAGTTGTCGAAGGCCAGGCAGGAATAGTCGTATTTCTTGAGAGCTTCACAGGCCGCCCAAGCCTCGGACTTGGAACCGAACCCGGCGAAGCGCGCACGGTGATAGAGCGCGCCGCCCTTCTCGAACTTCTCAATGAACGGCTCGCGGGCGCCGAGCACCGGCGCGGCATGGCTCTGCGCCAGACGCAGATAGCTGAAGGCTTCGTCCTGCGAGGGCAGGGAGGCGATCTGGATCACCCAGCCCGCACGTGGCGCCACCGAGGCGGTCGTCATCGTGTCGACCGGTTCGGGCGGACGTGGCGCGGCGGTGACTTCCGGCGCGTAGCCCGTCAGGATGGCGGCCTTCACCGGTGCCTTTGGCGGAGCCTTCGCGGGGACCGGAGCCATCGAAGCCATGACGGGCAAGCCCCGGGAGACGGTGCGCCGGGGGCTCTCCGGAATGGGGACGTCCGTGGGCGCAAGCGAAGCGATGTCGACAGGCATGTCGGCAAACCGCGTGCCGCCGGCCCGGGCAACCAGGGGACCGCGATCCCGCTTCGACCCTTTCGACACGTTCTCGGCAAGCAGTTGCTCCATGTGGGCATTGCGGGACGCGCCGCTCTTGCCGCCCATCACGACGGCCACGACGCTGCGCCCACGGTCATTGACGGAGGTGACGAGATTGAAGCCCGAGGCGCGCGTGTAGCCCGTCTTGATGCCGTCGACGCCGCGAACCGCGCCGAGCAGGCGGTTGTGGTTGCGGAAGCGTGATTTGCCGAACGCGAAGCTGCGCGTGGAGAAATATTTGTATTCGCGCGGAAAGTGCTCCTGCAGGGCGATGCCCAGCGTCGCCATGTCGCGGGCGGTCGTGATCTGGCGCGAATCCGGCAGACCCGAGGCGTTGCGGAACGTCGTCTTCGACATGCCGATTGCGCGGGCCTTGGCCGTCATCATCTTCGCGAAATTGCTCTCGGTGCCGCCAAGATGCTCGCCGACGGCGGCTGCGACGTCATTGGCCGACTTCGTGACAAGCGCGTAGATCGCCTGTTCGGCGCTGATGCTTTTCCCGGCCGGGATTCCGAGCTTGGACGGCTGCATCGACTCGGCGTGAGGCGACATCACGATCCGCGTATTCTTGTTCACCTTGCCCTGCTGCATGGCCTCGAACAGCATATAGAGGGTCATCATCTTGGTCAGCGAGGCTGGATATCGCGGCGCATCGCCGTATCGGTTGTGCAGCACCTTGCCCGAATTCGCGTCGATGACGAATGATGCGTAGCGCGGATTGGCCTCGGCGCCGACGGTGGCGGCCACCATAAACAGCGCTGCAAGAAGAGTTGCGGCTATTTTGGGAAAGGGATTCGCAGGCAGAGATCTGCTGGGAAACACGGTTTTACACCTATTGGTTACAGACGCGGTACTCACCCGGCTGGCCGCCGGGCATGACTGCGAAAACCGTAGCCAAGGCACGTTACCAACTCGTTTATGGTGACCGGAGTGTTTCGGCAGAGAACCAAATTTTCCCAAAATGTGATCGAATGATGGTGCGACGCGAAAGAATTGTTGAAAAATTGTGCAGTGCACACTATATTGGTTTCAAGGACGGGCGACCCGGTCCGAGTGAACCGAAATCCAAACGTTCAAAGGTGCGACATGATGAATTCGTTCGAAGATGCCAACAAGATTGGCAAGGAAATGATGGACAACTCCCTGAAGAGCTATGCTGCCGTGACCAAGGGCCTGCAGGCAATCGCGACCGAGGCCACCGACTACTCGAAGAAGTCGTACGAGGATGGCGCTGCTGCGTTCGAAAAGCTGGCGGCAACGAAATCGCTCGAGAAGGCGATGGAAGTGCAGAGCGAGTATGTGAAGTCCGCTTATGAGGCGTTCGTCGCTGAAGCGACCAAGATGGGCGAGCTTTATACCGACCTCGCCAAGGAGGCCTACAAGCCGTTCGAAAATGCGGTTGCCGGCGCGACCAAATAAGCATTCCTCAACGGAACTGCATGACCGGCCCGCGTGAGCGATCACGCGGGCTTTGTTCATTTTGCGCGGCAGCAGGCATCGAACCGCTTGCGCCGATTCAGAGGGGGCTTAAAATCGAGAGTCGGCAACCTAAGTAACGGAGACGATGCCCGTTCGGGCGCTGTGACATCCACAGGACAACGATGATCGAAAAGCCGGAATTGATGCAGGCCGATGATGATGGCCAGGACGGTGACGGGCAGGGCCGCGGCACCGCCGTCATCACGCGGACCAAACCCAAGGTCAAGAAACCCAGTCTTTACAGGGTCTTGCTGCTGAACGACGACTACACTCCGATGGAGTTCGTGGTGCATGTTCTCGAGCGCTTTTTCCAGAAAGACAGAGAACAGGCGACCCGGATCATGTTACATGTGCATAATCACGGAGTCGGAGAATGCGGCATCTACACTTATGAGGTCGCGGAAACGAAGGTGACCCAGGTCATGGATTTCGCCCGCCAGAACCAGCACCCGCTGCAATGCGTGATGGAGAAGAAGTGATGCCGACCTTTACCGCAAGTCTCGAGAAGTCGCTTCACCAGGCGCTGACTCTGGCCAATGAACGCGAGCACGAATACGCCACACTGGAACACCTGCTTCTGGCGCTGCTCGACGATCAGGACGCCAAAGCCGTCATGGACGCCTGCAGCGTGGACGTCGACGCACTGCGCAAGACGGTGCTCGACTATGTCGACAACGAACTGGAAAATCTCGTCACGGGCTACGATGAGGATGCCAAGCCGACCGCCGGCTTCCAGCGCGTTATCCAGCGCGCGGTGATTCACGTCCAGTCGTCGGGCCGCGAGGAGGTCACCGGCGCAAACGTGCTTGTCGCGATCTTCGCCGAACGAGAAAGTCATGCGGCCTACTTCCTGCAGGAGCAGGACATGACGCGCTACGACGCCGTCAACTACATCGCCCACGGCATCGCTAAGCGCCCCGGCGCCACGATCTCGCGGCAGCCTGACGGCACCGAGGACCAAGGCCGCCCGGACGGTTCGCAGGGCGAGGCCGAGGATGGCAAGAAAAAGCCGCAGGACGCTCTGAGCGCCTACTGCGTGAACCTTAACGAGAAGGCAAAGGTCGGCAAGATCGATCCGCTGATCGGGCGCATGCCCGAAATCAACCGGACGATCCAGATCCTGTGCCGGCGTTCCAAGAACAATCCGCTCTATGTCGGCGATCCGGGCGTTGGCAAGACGGCGATCGCCGAGGGACTCGCCAAGCGCATCGTCGAGGGGGACGTGCCTGACGTGCTGCTGACATCAACCATATTCTCGCTCGACATGGGCGCGCTCCTGGCCGGCACCCGCTATCGCGGCGACTTCGAGGAGCGGCTGAAGCAGGTTGTCAAGGAACTGGAAGACTTTCCGGGGGCGATTCTGTTCATCGACGAGATCCACACGGTGATCGGCGCGGGCGCCACCTCGGGCGGGGCGATGGACGCATCGAACCTGCTGAAACCGGCGCTGTCGTCCGGCTCGATCCGTTGCATCGGCTCGACTACCTACAAGGAATACCGCCAGTTCTTCGAGAAGGACCGGGCGCTCGTGCGGCGTTTCCAGAAGATCGACGTAAACGAGCCGTCGCTTGAGGACGCCATCGAGATCATGAAGGGCCTGAAGCCCTATTTCGAGGACTTCCACAAGATCAAGTACACCGACGAGGCGATCAGGTCGGCGGTGGAACTGTCGGCACGCTACATCAACGACCGCAAGCTGCCCGACAAGGCAATCGACGTGGTCGACGAAACCGGCGCCAGCCAGATGTTGCTGCCTGAGAAAAAGCGGCGCAAGTCGATCGGCGTCAAGGAGATCGAGGCGACCATCGCGACGATGGCACGGATCCCGCCGAAGACCGTTTCGAAGGACGACGAGGAAGTGCTCGCCGGCCTCGAAAAGGAACTGAAGCGGGTCGTCTATGGCCAGGATCTGGCGATCGAGGCGCTGGCCTCGGCAATCAAGCTTGCCCGGGCCGGCCTGCGCGAACCGGAAAAGCCGATCGGATCGTACCTGTTCTCGGGTCCGACCGGCGTCGGCAAGACCGAAGTGGCAAGACAGCTCGCCGCCTCGCTCGGCGTCGAATTGCTGCGCTTCGACATGTCGGAATACATGGAACGCCACACCGTCTCGCGGCTGATCGGCGCGCCTCCCGGCTATGTCGGCTTCGACCAGGGTGGACTGCTGACCGATGGCGTGGACCAGCATCCGCATTGCGTGCTGCTGCTCGACGAGATCGAAAAGGCGCATCCGGACCTGTTCAATATTCTGTTGCAGGTGATGGACCACGGCAAGCTGACCGACAACAACGGCAAGCAGATCGATTTCCGCAACACGATCATCATCATGACGACCAACGCCGGTGCGTCGGAGATGGCGCGGAACGCGATCGGTTTCGGCAGTTCGACCCGTGAAGGCGATGATGTCGAGGCGATCAACCGGCTGTTCTCGCCGGAGTTCCGCAACCGCCTGGATGCGATCATTCCGTTCGGCGCGCTGCCGGTTCCGGTGATTCACCGCGTCGTCGAGAAGTTCGTCATGCAACTCGAGGCGCAGCTTTCCGACCGCGGCGTGATCTTCGACCTGTCGAAGGAGGCGATCGCATGGCTCGCTGACCGTGGCTACGACGAGAAGATGGGAGCACGGCCGCTCGGACGGGTCATCCAGGAGCACATCAAGAAGCCGCTGGCCGAAGAAGTGCTGTTCGGCAAGCTGAAGAAGGGCGGCACGGTGAAGGTCACGGTCGAGAAGGACGAACTCGGCGACAGCAAGCTGAAGCTCGATTCGATCGCCGACGAACCCCGGCCCAAGCCGCGCAAGCGCACCGCGCGCAAGCCGGCTGCCAAGAAGGCGGCAGCCGTCAGCACGAGCCCGAGCGACGCGCCGGAGGCGAAGGTGGAAAGCAAGTCGAAGCCCTCGGTGCCGAAAATCCCGCGCAAGTAGGCGGCGGCGAGCCGATAAGGGTCGAACAGCTAACGGGCGGAAAATCCGCCCGTTTTTCATTTTCACCTGCCATCTCGCCATGCGCATCGATCCATGCTAGCCGCGTGGCATGGACACCGGTTCTTCCACGGACGATGAGGGGCATTCGGCGCTGTGGTTCGCCCGCGGCATGCGCAATGTCATCTCCGTACCGGCGATTATCCTGATGAGCGCATTCGTCGGCTTCGCAGGCTTTGCCAAGGAAAGCGGCGTGGACGTGACGCACGCCATGTTCATGACCGCCGTGGTCTGGGCCCTGCCTGCGAAAGTCGTCTTGATCGCCGCCATCAATTCCGGTGCGACACTGGTGCCCGCATTTCTTGCGGTGACGCTGTCGTCTGCACGGCTGATGCCGATGGTGACGACGCTTGTCCCGGAGATCCGCTCCGAGAAGACGCGCACCCTCACGCTTCTGGTGCTCTCCCATTTCGTCGCCGTCACCTCCTGGGTCATGACGATGGAGCGGATCGCGCGTGCGCCGCGCCGTCACCGGACGGCCTATTTCGCCGGTTTCGCGGTGACGCTCACGACCGCCAACATACTGATCGTAGGCGCCGTTTACGCGTCCTCGGCCGTGCTGCCGCCGGAGGCGCTCGGCGCGCTGTTCTTCCTGACGCCGATCTATTTTCTGACTTCGCTGTGGGCGACGGCCCGAGATCACGTCGTCAAGATCGCGATGGTCGCCGGACTCATACTCGGTCCGGTCTTCTATCTGATCGCTCCGGAGTTCGACCTGCTTCTGGCCGGCATCATCGGCGGTGTTGCGGCCTTCGTGATTGGGCGGTTCGGCAAACGGACGGGAACTGACCGCACATGACGTATGTTTCCCTCGACGCTTGGTGGTGGCCGTTCGTCTTCATTCTTTTCGCCGGATGGCTCGCAACCGACATCTGGCGGTTCGCCGGCGTTCTTCTCGGCCGGAAACTGAGCGATACGTCCGACGCTTTCATCCTCGTGCGGTCGGTCGCCACCGCGCTCGTTGCGGCGGTGATTGCGCGCCTGATCCTGTTTCCCTCCGGCGCCCTCGGCGAGACGACACTGCTCCTGCGCGTCGGGGCGGCGGCTATCGGGTTTCTCGCCTTCATGGCCGGCGGCCAGCGCATCGGCGTCGGCGTCGGTGTGTCGCTGGTTGTCCTGCTGGGAGGAATGGCCGCCGGCTACTGAAACCGTTCCGTCAGGCAGATTCGAGCGCCGCGCGGATTTTTTCAGCCTTGGCGGCAAGGACTTCCGGCTTTTCCATGTCGCCCGTATGCGGCCGCAGTTGCACCCCGTCGAACCGCGGGATGACATGGACATGCAGATGGAAGACCACCTGTCCGCCGGCCGGTTCGTTGAACTGCTGGACCGTCACGCCGTCGGCATCGAAGGCCTTCATGACGCCCCGCGCGATTCTCTGCACCGTGACCATGAGTCGGGACAGCGTCTGAGCGTCGACGTCGAGGATGTTTCGGGCCTGTGCTTTCGGGATCACCAGGCAGTGGCCGTCCCCGCGGGGCATGATGTCCATGAAGGCGAAGGTGTGCTCGTCCTCGTAAAGTTTGTGGGCGGGCAGGTCGCCATTCAATATCTTCACGAAGATGTTGTCCGGATCGTACGAAGCAGTCATGGAGCCCTCCTTGAGTTGCACATGCTCTACGTTGTCATCGCGCGGCCATCAATCTTCAAAGCGGTCGTTGGAACGTTCGGCACACCAATCCCGTTGTTGAGCGCAATATGCTGATTTGTCCGGTGATCCGGATCAGCGAGTGTGAAGACCATGGTGAAAGAGCCGGCTCCCTGATGAAAACGAAAGGCAAGCGGTCCGGTCCGGGGACGATCGGCATAGTGGGGAGTGGCGCAACAGCCGCCTATCTTCTGAAACATCTGGCGGCGGGTGGTGAACGCCTGAAGATCACCGTCTTCGAGTCTTCCGATGAACCCGGATTCGGGATGCCCTATCGTCCGTCCGACAATGCCGATTTCATGCTCTGCAATGCCTTCAGCCGCGAAATCCCCGTCATCCGCACTTCACTGATCGATTGGCTGAAAACACAGCCGTCCCATGAGCTGAACGAGTGGGAACTGTCGCGCCACGACCTCAGTGCACGGGCGTTCTACCCGCGTACGCTGATCGGCGAATTCCTTCACGACCAGTTTGCCGCGCTCGTCGACGGCATGAACCGGGACGGCCACTCCGTAAGTGTTCTGACGAACCACCGTGTCGAAGACCTAATCCCGAACGGAAGCCACGTTAAAGTGAGAGCGGTGACGCCGGACGGACCCGTCATGAGGGAATTCGACAACGTTGTTCTGGCCACAGGACATTCATGGCCAACGCATCCAACGATTGATGATGCGGAGCTCGTGTCGCCATGGCCTTATACCAATATGACGAAAATTCCGCCCGGGAAAATCGGCGTTCTTGGGGCCTCCTTGTCTGCAATCGATGTGGTCGTCACCCTCGGCCATACGCATGGCGACTTCGATGAGCGGGGCGCAACGGTCTCGTGGAAGCCGAATCCGGACGCGAAGGATCTGAAAGTCACCATGGTGTCCCACATGGGCATCATGCCCGAGGGCGATTTTTACTACCCGTTTCCGTATAAGCCCTTGAGATACCTGACGAAGGAAGCTGTCAAAGAAGAGATTGCAAGGGGCGCGGAGAACCTTCTGGAAAGGGTTTTCGAGCTTCTTGTCCGGGAACTCGACGAAAGCAACCCGGAGTATCTGGACCAGTTGGGCGACCGCTCGCGAACCATCGCGGGGTTCGCGGAGGGTTATTTCCGCCACCGCCAGGAAAAGGGCGGCCTTGATGCCGTCAAGGAAGACTTTGAGGTCGTACGGCAGTCTATGCAAGACAGAACGACGATCCCTCATCGCTACGTTCTGCTGCGTGGCCACGAGGAGTTCGACGCCGCGCTCAGGCATTTGAACGAACACGACTGGGAGATATTTACGGATCATCTCATGCCCGTTTTCGCCGACTGCTATGCAGCGGTGCCCCACCTGTCGCTGGCCAGAATCATTGCGCTTTACGACGCGGGAGTCCTCGACATCGTGCCGACCGGCTCCAATTCATCGTTCAGCAAAGAGGGAAGCGACGGGGTCCGAGTCCAGACAGAAGACGAGGTCCTCGCCTTCGATGCGATGATCGACGCGCGCGGGCAGGATTCCGCGCCGCTGGGCGAATTGCCGTTTCCGTCGCTGACAGAACAGATCGTAGAGCCGAACGAGCCTGTCGAGCGCCCCTTTGCGATCGAGATGGCCATCCGCGGGACATCCAGGGTCTATTGCCTCGCCCTCCCTCAGGTCATTGAACGCCACCCGTTCTCGCAGGGACTAGCCAACATGAACGAACTGGCGGAGATCGTGGCGACGGACCTTCTGGTTTGATGCGCGAGGCGAGAGCGGGGGCGGTGCCTCTCAGCCGCCTTTTTTGAAGGGGCCGTGCGCGGAGAGGATCCTGCCGAAGCGCTCGACATCCATGCGCTCGTGGTCGAGATAGTCCGCGATCGCACGGCGGAAGCCCTCATGCGGAATGAAGTGCGCCGAGTGGGTCGTGACCGGCATGTAACCGCGCGCCAGCTTGTGCTCACCCTGCGCGCCCGCCTCGACATAGCGCAGCCCCTCGGCGATGGCGAAGTCGATGGCCTGGTAATAGCAGACCTCGAAATGCAGATAGGGATGATGCTCGACGCATCCCCAGTGCCGGCCGTAAAGCGTGTCGCCGCCAATGAAATTGATGGCCCCGGCGACATAGCGGCCGTCGCGCTTGGCCATGACGAGCAGGATATCGTCGCGCATCCGTTCGGAGATCAGCGCGTAGAATTCGCGGTTGAGATAGGGGCGACCCCACTTGCGGCTGCCGGTGTCGGTGTAAAAGGCGAAGAAGGAATCCATCGCCGCCTCGATGATGTCCGCGCCGGCCAGCCGTTCGATCGTGATGCCGTTTTCGAGAGCGCCCTGGCGTTCCTTGCGGATGTTCTTGCGCTTGCGGGACGAAAGCGTTTCCAGAAACTCGCCGAAATCCCCGTAGCCGTTGTTTTCAAAATGAAATTGCTGGTCGAGGCGGTGCAGAAATCCGCTTTCCTTCAGCGCCGCGATGTCTTCCGGTTCGGCGAAGGTGACATGCGCCGACGAGACGCCGAGACGCGTCGCCAGCGCTTTGAGACCCTCCGCAAGGCCGTTGCGGACGACGGATGCGTCGCGGCCGGGAGAGACGAGAAGCCGAGGGCCGGTCGCCGGCGTGAACGGCACCGAGCACTGAAGTTTCGGATAATAACGTCCGCCGGCCCGTTCGAAAGCGTCGGCCCAGCCGTGATCGAAGACGTATTCGCCCTGGCTGTGCGATTTCAGGTAACAGGGCAGGGCGCCGAGCACCGTGCCCGATCCGGTCTCGAGCGTCAGGTGCTGACCCAGCCACCCGGTTTCGGCAATCGCGCAGCCGGAGTCCTCCAGCGCACTCAAAAAGGCGTGTGAAACGAACGGGTTATAAGGGGCCTTCGTCTGTTCGAGCGAGGCTCCGGTGAGGCCTCCCCAGATCGACGGATCGACAGAGGAGATGCGCTCGCGAACGCGGATGACGAAGTCGCCGTCCGGTTCGTTCGATGCAGCCGCGATGCTTGCCTTGGTTTCGGTCATGGACCTTCAGTTATTGCGCGTGGCACTGCAAACAAGATGCCGGTCACCGGTCCGGGTCGAAATCCTCGAACGTCATCTGGTCAGCATGGGCCTGTGTGGCTGCGACGTCTTCGGGCGTACGCACCGTCCAGGTGATGACAGGCATGCCCAGCGTGTCGCGCACATGAGAGACGAACCGGTTCGGCAGTCCTTTCACATGATAGGAAACGAACGACACGCCGAGCGGCAGTGCCTCATAGTGCCGGTCCAGCGCGGGGTCGCCGATGCCTTCGGCCGTCAGTCCGAGCGGCACGGACGAGCCGGTCTCGCGGAAGGCCGCGAGGAGATCGTGGTCGAAGGACATAGCCGCCGCCGGCCCGTCATAACCCGCGAGATCCGCAGCGACGGCCTTCGCCAGCGCGCCGTTGCCTGCGCCTTCCGGCTTCATTTCGATGACGACCGGCACGCGGCCCGAAACCAATTCGAGAGTGTCCGCAAGCGTCGGGATCGTATCCGACGTCCGGCCGAGCTTGATGGTGCCGAGATCTGGCGCGGGTTGGTCTATCAGCAGACCCTCGATCCCCGTCAGGCGCTCCAGCGTGTCGTCATGGAAGACGATCGCCTTTCCGTCGGCGGAGAGGCGAACGTCGAGTTCGATGGCAAAATCGCGGTCAATCGCCTTCCTGAACGCCGACAGCGAGTTCTCGCACACGCCGACATTGCCGTCGTGCAGTCCGCGATGGGCGATCGGCCGCCGGGTGAGAAAGTCCACGCTCAAGACTCGATAATGGCTTCGATTTCGACAGGCGCGTTCAGCGGCAGGCACGCCATGCCGACGGCCGAGCGGGCATGCCGGCCCGCATCACCCAGAATGTCGACCAGAAAATCGGAAGCGCCGTTGGCGACCAGATGCTGCTCGGTAAAGTCCGGCGAGGAGGCGACAAAGACCGTAATCTTCACGATTCGCTTGATCTTCCCCAAGTCGCCCAGGGCGCTTCTTGCCTGCGCCAGAACGTTGACGGCGCACCATTTTGCCGCCTCGCGGCCCTGATCGACATCGAGGTCGCGGCCGAGAAGACCGCTCGAGACGAGCTTTCCGTCCCTTAGCGGCAGCTGTCCGGATGTGTACAGGAACGACCCCGATTGCACGGCGGGAACATAGTTTGCCGCAGGGGCCGCAGCCGCCGGCAAAGCGATCCCGTGTTCCTGAAGCCGGCTTTCGATCGTTGAAGACATGGTGATTCCTCGTGCAAACGTGTTCGTGACCCGCGAACTTTCTTGCATCTTTTGCCTCGCTTCCGCCATGAGAAAACCTATAGTCGGGCGAGGAAAACCAGGAACATGGAATGACTGACCGATTCACGCGCGCCCTCACCGCCGCAACCGCGCTTACCACTCTGATCGTAATGTCGGGACAGCCGTCCCACGCGAAAGCCCAGCCGCTTGCTCCGCATCGTGCGGTGTATGATGTCGAACTGGATGAAGCCAGCGAACGCTCGGGCATAGCCGGCATGAACGGGCGCATCGTTTACGAATTCCATGGCTCAAGCTGTGATGGATACACAACCAGTTTCCGTTTCGTTTCGCGGATACGCTCGAACAGCGGCGACCGGGTGACCGACCAGCAGACCTCGACATATGAGGACGGGACGGGCGAGATGTTTCGCTTTGTGACCAAGTCCTTTGTCGACGAGAAGCTGGACCGCGAGTTGAAGGGGACCGCAAAGCGCTCGAACGGCAGTACCGTAATCGAACTGGAAAAACCGGATCCGGCCGAGTTTGTGCTGGATCGCGCGCTGTTTCCCACGGCGCATATCCTCGATCTGCTGGAAAGGGCCGAAGCCGGCGAGACCATCTACGAAGAGAAGATATTCGACGGCTCGGAAGACGGGGACCAGACCATGACCACAACCGTCATTCTTGGGCCGGAAAAGACCGGGGCCGATGGGGATGCCGCGAACGCAGGACCGCTGAAGGACGAGCCTTATCGTAACGTTTCCATCTCGTATTTCGCCCAGGACAGCGGCGAAAGCGGCGAGGGCCTGCCGGAATACGCGATCGCATTTAAGCTGTATGACAACGGTGTTACCCGCGACCTCGTCATGGACTACGGAGACTTCAGCCTGACGGGCGAGTTGACGCAACTCGACATGCTCCCGCCGGAGACCTGCCAGTAGGCCGATCGGAGAAACACGACGCGATGCTGCGCCGCACTTGCATTTGGTCCGCCGATGCGGTATCGCGCGGCCATTCCACACACGAAGGTCAGGTTTGATCCGGGAGAAATCCGGACGGACCACCGGTGGCGGGAAACCGCTTTTTGCCTTCGTGGAGGTTCAACCGGAAAGGAAAAACGATGGCATTGCCTGATTTCAGCATGCGCCAGCTTCTAGAGGCTGGTGTTCACTTCGGCCACCAGACACACCGCTGGAACCCGAAAATGTCGCGCTACATCTTCGGCGCGCGCAACAACATCCACATTCTCGATCTTTCCCAGACCGTGCCGCTTCTGCACCAGGCGCTGAAGGTCGTTTCCGACACCGTCGCCGGCGGGGGGCGCGTGCTGTTCGTCGGCACCAAGCGCCAGGCGTCTGAGATCGTCGCCGATGCAGCCGGCCGTTCGGCTCAATACTATGTCAATGCCCGCTGGCTCGGCGGCATGCTGACAAACTGGAAGACCATTTCCAACTCGATCCAGCGCCTGCGCAAGGTCGATGAAATTCTTGCCTCCGACGGCCAGGGCTTCACGAAAAAGGAACGCCTGAATCTCGATCGCGAGCGCGAAAAACTGAACCGCGCGCTGGGCGGCATCAAGGATATGGGCGGCACGCCGGACCTGATGGTGGTCATCGACACCAACAAGGAAGCGATTGCGATCCAGGAAGCGAAGCGTCTCGGCATTCCGGTCGTCGCCATCGTCGACAGCAATTGCGACCCCGACGTCGTCGATCACCCGATTCCGGGCAATGACGACGCCGCCCGTGCGATTTCGCTCTACTGCGACCTGATCGCACGCGCGGCCATCGACGGCATCGCGCGCCAGCAGGGCGCGTCGGGCGTCGATGTCGGCGCATCGGCAGAGGCCCCGGTGGAGGAAGGACTTGAGGCTCCGGCCGAAGAGGCGCCCGCCGAGGAAGCGCCGGCGGCGAAGGCACCTGCCAAAGCCAAGGCAAAAACCAAGGCTGAAGCGCCGAAGAGCGACGACAAGCCGGCTGAAGCCCAGGCCTGACGGTCTGCGATCGCAGTCGCGATCATCTTCACACCACACGAATTCGCGCAGGGCACGTCATCGTGCCCTGCGTCCAGTATTCAGGACACGGACAGACAGTTCCGTCCGACATCCAAAGAGGCGAACCGATGAGCATTTCTGCATCTCTCGTAAAACAACTCCGCGACATGACCGGCGCCGGCATGATGGACTGCAAGGCAGCCCTGACCGAAACCAATGGCGACCTCGAAGCGGCCGTCGACTGGCTGCGCAAGAAGGGCATCGCCAAGGCTGACAAGAAGTCCGGCCGCACCGCAGCGGAGGGGCTGATCGGCGTGGCGTCAAATGACTCCGGCGCCGTGGTGGTCGAGGTCAATTCCGAGACCGACTTCGTTGCCCGCAACGACGCATTCCAGGAAATCGTGCGCAACATCGCCAAAAGCGCGCTCGATACCGATGGTTCGGTGGAGGCGGTCGCCGCGACGTCCTATCCCGGCTCGTCGAAATCGAATGAGGAAACGATCAAGGACGCGATCGGGACGATCGGCGAGAACATGAACCTGCGCCGCGCCGCCCGCCTCGATGGCACGGTTGCGACCTATGTGCATAACGCGGTTTCCGACGGCCTCGGCAAGCTTGGCGTTCTCGTGTCGATCCAGACCGAGGGCGACAAGGACGCTGCGCGCGCAATCGGCCGCCAGATCGCGATGCACGTCGCGGCGACGAACCCGCTGGCGCTGGACGTCGACGATCTCGATACAGCCGCCGTCGAACGCGAACGCGCGATTTTCTCCGATCAGGCCCGCGCATCCGGCAAGCCGGAAAACATCATCGAAAAGATGGTGGAAGGGCGTCTGCGCAAGTTCTACGAGGAAGTCTGCCTGGTGAAACAGGCATTCGTCATCAATCCCGACCTGACGGTCGAGAAGGCGCTCGCCGAAGCCGAAAAGGAAATCGGCGCACCGGCCAAGATCGGGGCGTTCGTGCGCTTCGCACTGGGCGAGGGCGTCGAAAAGGAAGAATCGGATTTTGCCGCTGAAGTGGCTGCTGCCGCAAAGGGTTAAACGCATGCGAAAGCATGCTGTCCGATTGCTGTGATCTTGCGGGGGGCATCGCGTGACAACGCGATGCCCTTCATGTATCCGGAAGCCGAGATTCATTCCTTTTCAAAATTTTCATGACCACCCAGCCAAGATACAAACGCGTCCTTCTCAAAGTCTCGGGTGAAGCGCTGATGGGCAATCAGGGTTTCGGCATCGATGTCGAGGTGGCGGACCGTATTGCCGGCGACATCAAGCAGGCCGTCGATCTTGGCGTGCAGGTCGCGGTCGTCATCGGCGGCGGCAACATTTTCCGCGGCGTCGCGGTAGCCTCGAAGGGCGGCGACCGGGTGACCGGCGACCACATGGGGATGCTTGCGACCGTCATCAATTCGCTCGCGCTGCGGACCTCTCTCGTCAAGAAAGGTGTTGAATCGGTGGTGCTTTCAGCCATCGCCATGCCGCAACTGTGCGAGAGCTTCTCGCAACGGAAGGCGATGTGGAACATCGAGCACGGGCGCGTCGTGATTTTTGCGGGCGGCACTGGCAATCCATATTTCACGACCGACTCCGCAGCGGCCCTGCGCGCCGCCGAGATCGGCGCCGACGCGTTGTTCAAGGGGACGCAGGTCGACGGAATCTACTCTGCGGACCCCAAAAAGGATTCGGATGCGGAACGCTTCCCCGTTATCACCCATGACGAGGTGATCGCACGCGGTCTCTCCGTCATGGACATTGCGGCTGTTGCCTTGACCCGCGAAAATCATATTCCCATTGTGGTTTTCTCGCTGCATGAGCCGGGCGGTTTCCCGCAGATCCTGCAGGGAGGAGGGCGCTCCACGCTTGTCACGGAGCAGCAAGCGTAACAGGTCCGCGAAAGGAAAGAACAACGATGAGCCAGAAATTCGACCTCGCCGACCTCAAGCGCCGCATGGAAGGCGCGGTTGCCGCCTTCAGGAGCGATCTGGGCGGCCTTCGCACCGGCAGGGCCTCGGCCTCGCTGCTCGACCCGATCACCATCGAGGCCTACGGCACCCAGATGCCGATCAATCAGGTCGCCAACGTCACGGTGCCGGAGCCGCGGATGCTGAACGTCTCCGTGTGGGACAAGTCGATGGTCTCGGCCGTCGAGAAGGCGATCCGCGAGTCGACGCTCGGCCTGAACCCGATGACCGATGGCGCCAATGTTCGCGTGCCGCTGCCCGAACTCAACGAGGAGCGGCGCCGGGAACTGGTGAAGATCGCGCACCAATATGCCGAAAACGCCCGCATCGCCGCCCGCCACGTGCGCCGTGACGGTATGGAGGCGTTGAAGAAGGCGGAAAAGGACGGTGAGATGAGCCAGGACGAGAGCCGCGGCAAATCTGACGAGGTTCAAAAGCAGACCGACGAGACAATTTCCCGGATTGATTCGCTTTTGGCGGAAAAAGAAAAGGAAATCATGCAAGTTTAGGGTCAAGGTGGCGGTCGCGCGACCTTGACGAACAGGAGCCGGACCCGTTGGACGGTGAGAAGATAACAAATTCCGAATCCATGCCGCGCCATGTCGGCATCATCATGGACGGAAACGGCCGATGGGCTGCGGCGCGCGGCATGCCGCGTTCGTTCGGTCACAAGGCCGGAGTTGAAGCCGTCCGCCGGGCTGTCCGCGCCGCGGGCGAACTCGGCATCGAGTATCTGACGCTTTACGCTTTTTCCTCCGAGAACTGGTCACGCCCCGCCGAGGAGGTTCATGACCTGCTGGGGCTGATGAAATTTTTCATCACGCGCGATCTTGCCGAATTGTGCGCGAACGGTGTGCGGGTCCGTGTGCTGGGCCGGCGTGACGGACTTGCGCCCGACATTCTCGGCCTGATCGAGACGGCTGAAGGGCGATCGAGGGACAATACGGCCCTCAATCTCAACATTGCATTCAATTACGGCGCGCGGGACGAGATCGTGCGGGCGTTTCAGCGTCTGGCCGCGCGCCAGGCAGAAACCGGCGGGAACGTGGGCGACATCGACGAGGCAGCGATTGCGGCGTGCCTCGATACCGCCGGCCTGCCCGACCCGGAGCTCGTCATACGCACGAGCGGCGAAATGCGGCTCTCCAATTTCATGCTCTGGCAGGCCGCCTATTCCGAGTTCGTGTTCCTGACGTGCATGTGGCCGGATTTCGACAAGGCTTGGCTGGAAAAAGCGCTCGAGGAATTCGCTTCGCGCGCGCGCCGTTTCGGCGGCGTCTCTGCCGCCAAAGAAATCGCATTATGACAAACCTGCAGGCGCGGCTGGTTTCTGCGCTGGTGCTCGCGGCAATCGTACTCCTTGCGACGATTTCCGGGGGATGGCTCTTCGCT
This sequence comes from Oricola cellulosilytica, assembly GCF_019966575.1. Lineage (GTDB taxonomy): Bacteria > Pseudomonadota > Alphaproteobacteria > Rhizobiales > Rhizobiaceae > Oricola > Oricola cellulosilytica. The sequence continues at coordinate 34,688 of NZ_JAINFK010000005.1, forward strand.
GTCATGGCCGCGGCGGTTGCGGTTCTGATCTGGGGAGAGTGGGTGGACGTCGCCTGTCCCCTGGCCGACGACCGCGTGCGCCTGCTCGGATTCGGTGCGATTGCACTCGTGTTTCTGGCTGCGCTGTTCCTGCCGAATGCCGCTCTCTTCTGGATCGCGGTCATTGCCCTGGCGGGATTCGCACTTGTCTGCTGGGGGATCGGCGAGGGACCCTGGCCGGTCTATGGCCTCGTCTATGCCGGAGCAACGTTCGTCGCCGTGATCATGCTGCGCAGTTCGTCTGTCGGCGGGTCCGGCCTGATCGCCATCCTGTTCCTCTACGCGACGGTGTGGGCGACGGATATCGGCGCCTATTTCGCCGGACGCCGGTTTGGCGGGCCCAAGGTGGCGGTGGCCATTTCCCCCAACAAGACCTGGTCGGGGGCCATCGGCGGCGCTGCCTCCGCGGTCGTCGCGGGCGTGCTCGTTTTCTCGGCGGCCGGGCTGGAGGATACCGCGACGGCAATCGGGCTGGCGCTCTTTCTCTCGGTCGTCGCCCAGGCCGGCGACTTCTTCGAATCCTGGATAAAGCGGCGGAATGGCGTGAAGGACACCAGCCAGATCATGCCGGGGCATGGCGGCATGATGGACCGCACCGACGGCCTGATCGCGGCAGCAATCGCACTCTGGCTGCTCGGCCTGGCCCTGGCGGGACCGGCGGAGTCGGCGGCGGCATTTTTCGTCTGATCGTTGAAGATGCGTCAGCGCCTTGCTAGTGCCTGAATTGAAACGGACGACTGGCCACTGGCCAATACGACAGGACAGGAAATGACGGACTTCTTGACAGGGCTGGTGTCGACCGACGGATTCGTCCTTGGAACGCTTGTTCCGTTTCTGTTTGTGCTGCTCGTCGTCGTGTTCATTCATGAATTGGGTCATTACCTCGTCGGCCGGTGGTGCGGGATCGGCGCAAAGGTGTTTTCGGTGGGATTCGGACCGGAGATCCTCGGCTTCACCGACCGTCGCGGAACGCGTTGGCGCCTTTCCGCCATACCGCTAGGGGGGTATGTCAAGTTCGTCGGCGACATGAATGTCGCCTCGGCGCCCGACCCGGAAGCCGACGCGGCGCTGACCCCCGCTGAACGCGATGTCGCGTTCCATCGAAAGTCGGTCGCGCGCCGCGCTGCAACGGTCTTCGCGGGCCCTGCCGCCAACTTCCTCCTTGCGGTCGTGCTCTTTGCCACGATCTTTGCCGTCTTTGGCCGGGGCGTCGCCGACCCCGTGGTCTCCGAGGTGCGGGCAGGAGGGGTTGCCGAGGAGGCCGGACTGAGGCCGGGTGACGTATTCGTCAGTGTCGACGGCCGTCCCGTTGCCCAGTTCAGCGATATCCAGCGTTACGTGGCCGTCCGGGCGGGTCAGCCGATCGAATTGGTGATGCGCCGGGGCGACGCCCTGGTCGATTTCACGCTCGTTCCGGAACGGCTGGAAATCGAGGACCGGTTCGGCAACAAGATCGAACAGGGGGTCATCGGGGTCGTGAACAACCGCGATTCGGGGGGACACCGGGTTCAGAAGTACGGTATCGTGGAATCCGTCGGCATGGCGGTCGCCGAAACCTGGTACATCGTCGAGCGGACGGGCGGTTATATCGGCGGGGTCATTACCGGCCGCGAGAACGCCGATCAGATCGGCGGCCCGATCCGGGTCGCGCAGGTCTCGGGCCAGGTTGCGACGCTCGGCTTCGTTGCCCTGCTCAATCTGGCGGCAATCCTCTCGGTTTCAATCGGACTGCTGAACCTGCTGCCCGTTCCGGTGCTGGATGGCGGACACCTGCTGTTTTATCTGTTCGAGGCCTTGCGCGGACGACCCATGTCGGAGCAGGCTCAGGAGGTGGGGTATCGAATCGGCATGATGCTGATTCTCGGCCTGATGGTTTTCGCGACCTGGAACGACATCACGATGCTCTTCGATCGCAGCTAGCCGAAGGCGGGTCGTGTCCTCGACGGCAAGCTGGGGATCGGTTGGTAAAGCGCCGTGTAAAAAGGGGATTTTAGAGGACTTGTTTACCATGCATCGAGGTTCCGCGTGACGTTTCTGCCACGCTTTGTCGCTTCCTAAACGGATTTTAACCGGAACCCTTGCGTGTGAAATGAAAGCCTGTATTACGGTGAAATCAATGATTTATGTAAGAATACCGGGTTTGGGGACGGACGCGGGAATAGGGGAACGAGCCCGATGAAACCGGCACGCAAGTTGTTAAGCGCAGTTTCGGCGGCGGCATTGGCGGTTACGCCCGCAGTCGGTGGGGCGATCGCGGTTTCGGTAGGGGCGGTTTCGGTAGCGAACGCAGCCGTGGTCCAGTCGATATCTGTCAGGGGCAACACGCGCGTGGCGTCGTCGACGATTTCCGAGTTCGTCGGATTCCGCGCGGGCAAGGACTACTCCGCAGCCGATCTCGACGAGGCAGTGAAGCGTCTTTTCGCCACCGGCCTGTTCTCCGACGTCCACGTCACGACCTCGGGCCCAACCCTGGTGGTGACCGTATCGGAACTCTCGATCGTTAATCAGGTCGTGTTCCGCGGCAACCGCAAGCTGAAGGACGAGCGCTTGCGCGCGGTCGTGGAACTGCAGCCGCGAGGCGCATTTGACCAGACGACCCTCGACGCCGATGTCCAGGCCATCGTCGACTCCTACAGCCGCATTGGCCGCAATGACGTTTCCGTTACTGCGGAGACCGTCGATCTCGGCGAAAACCGCGTCAACGTCGTATTCCAGATCCAGGAAGGCGATCGCAGCAAGATCTCGCAGATCAACTTCATCGGCAACAACGCCTATGGCGACCGCCGGCTGCAAAGCGTGATCTCGACCAAGCGCTCCAATCCGCTGTCATGGCTCACGCGCAACGACGTCTATGACGAGCAGCGCCTGGCGGCCGACGAGGAGCAGCTTCGCCGTTTCTATTTCAACCACGGCTATGCGGACTTCCGCGTTCTTTCGTCGTCGGCAGATGTCGATCCCAACAGCGGGAACATCGTCATAACCATCGAGGTCGATGAAGGCGAGAAATACAGATTCGGAAATGTCGAGATCGACAGCACGGTCAGCGGCATTGACGCAGACGATCTCCGCCGCACGGTCGAGACCCGGTCGGGTGCGACCTATAGTGGCGAAGATGTCGAGGACACGCTGATCGCCATGTCCGAACGTCTTGCAGCGGAAGGCTTTCCGTTCGCCGAGGTGACGCCGGTCGGCAACCGCAATTTCGAGACGCGCACCATAGACGTGTCCTATGTCGTCGATCAGGGGCAGCGGGCATTTATCGAGCGAATCGAGATCGTCGGCAACGCCCGGACACGGGACTACGTGATCCGCCGCGAGTTCGATCTCGCCGAAGGTGACGCGTTCAACCAGATACTGCTTCGCCGTGCGCAAAAGCGCCTCGAGGCGCTCGATTTCTTCGAGAACGTGAGCATAAGCACCCGGCCGGGATCCGCGCCCGACCGCGTGATTATCGTCGTGAACGCCGTTGACAAGCCGACGGGAGAATTCGGTATCGGAGCGGGCTACACAACCGGTTCATCCACGAACAGCGGCCCGACATTCGAGGCGAGCATCACCGAGCGCAACTTCCTTGGCCGCGGTCAGGCGCTGAAGATCGGCGCCGGCGGCAGCGCGGATTCGCGCAGCTACAGCGTGTCGTTCACCGAACCGTACTTCCTCGGATATCGTCTGGCCGCGACCGTGGCCGCTTTCCGGCGGACGCAGGATTATCTGGGATATGACGTTGCGACGACGGGCGGCTCGGTCGGCTTCGGACTTCCGATTACGCAGAAGCTGACGGGCAACATCGCCTATTCGTATTCGCAGGATGATTACGACATCACGGACCCGACGAATGCTCCGCAAGCCATTCAGGACGAGATCACAGCGAACGGCAATACGTGGACCAAATCCGCGATCAATTATGGTCTGACCTACAACTCGATCGACGACGTGCAGGACCCCCGCGAGGGCGTCTATCTGCGCTTCAACCAGGAAGTGGCGGGTCTCGGCGGCGATGCGCGCCACATCGCGTCGACCTTCGACGGGCGCTACTATCAGACATTGTCCGAAGAGGCCGAACTCGTCGGCTCCCTGCGGGTCGGCGGCGGCACGATCACCGGTCTCGGCCAAGATGTGCGAACGGTTGACCATTTCCGCCTTGGACCGCGTCAGATCCGCGGTTTCGCCTATAACGGCATTGGCCCGACGCAGGGTGCCGGTGGTGCTGGCGCAGGCGAGCAGATCGGCGGCAAGAACTATCTCCATGCATCGGCGGAAGCTCAGTTCCCGCTGCCCGCATTCCCGCAGGATCTGGGCCTCAAGGGCGCGGTCTTTGCCGACGCGGCGACTCTCTACGGTCATGACAGCGCGCAAGCCGTCAATACGAGCATGGAATGGCGCGCCTCGGCCGGCGTCAGCCTGATCTGGCAGTCGCCATTCGCGCCGCTTCGGTTCGACTATGCGGTGCCGATCAAGAAAGAGCCGACTGACGAAGAACAGCGCTTCAACTTCACCGTGTCGACGGCGTTCTGATCGGGAGGCCCGGCGTTGCGCCGGGCCCCTTGTTTTCCTTGTCCGGCTTTTCCCCGATTTTTCTAGAGCCCCGCCAAGCGCTGAGCGTTGATGAGATTGCCGATCTCTGTGACGGGCGGACCGTCGCGGGCACGACCGCTCCTTCGGCGATATCGGTGCTTTCCTCGCTGACAAATCCCAAGGGCGGAAGCCTGACCTTTGTTCAGCCGGACGCCAAAGCTGCGGATATCGTCTCGCTCCAGTCGGTCGGCGCGATCCTCTGCGCCGAGCGAACTCTGGCGGCGATGCCCGCCCCTCCGGCGAAAATAGTCGTCGCCTCACCTCAGTCTGCATTCATCAAGATCGCGGCCGCCATGTTCCCGGAAAGTCTTGGTCCGGCCCGGGTAAGTGCAAGTGAGGGATTGAACCCTGCCTATCCGACTGCGTCCGTGTCCTTGCTGGCGGCGATCAAGGAGGGAGCGGTGATCGAGGCGGGCGCGGCGATCGGCGATCACGCCGCCGTCGGGCGGGACACCGTGATCGGGGCGAACGCTGTGATTGCCGATCATTGCCAGATCGGCCGGGACTGCAGGATCGGTCCCGCTGCGGTTCTCCAGTATGCCCTTGTCGGGGACGGGGTCGTGATCCACTCCGGCGCGCAGATCGGTGCGGAGGGTTTCGGCTTCGTGCCCGGTTCCGACGGGTTGTTGAAAGTTCCCCAACTCGGCAGGGTGATCCTGCAGAACCGCGTGGAGATCGGCGCCAACACGACGGTCGACCGCGGTGCCATCGATGACACGGTGATCGGTGAGGGCACGAAGATCGACAATCTCGTGCAGATCGCTCACAACGTGTGGATCGGGCGGAATTGCGTCATTGCCGCCCAGACAGGAATTTCCGGAAGCGTCAGATTGGGGGACGGATGCATGTTGGGGGGCGGCGTCGGGATCTCGGACCATGTCACAATCGGGTCTGGCGTTCAGATCGCTGCATCCAGCGGCGTGATGAACAATATCCCCGATGGCGAACGATGGGCGGGAACGCCGGCACGACCGTTCAAGGAATTCTTCCGCGAGATGGCAACGTTGCGCAAACTCGTAACCGCCGATAAGAAGCCGAAAACCAAAACCTGACAGGCCGATCGATGAGCAGCACGGCAGCCCCGGACACAACGCTTGAATCCGTTGACCTCCTTGAGATCATGGAACTTTTGCCGCACCGGTATCCGTTCCTTCTGATCGACCGCATCGTCGATATCGAGTCCGACAAATCGGCTGTCGGCATCAAGAACGTGACGGCAAACGAGCCCCATTTTCAGGGTCACTTCCCTGGTCGTCCGATCATGCCGGGCGTGCTGATGATCGAGGGAATGGCGCAGACGGCCGGTGCCATCGGCATTCGCGCCCTTGGTCTCGACAAGCCGGCGCTCGTCTATTTCATGACGATCGACAACGCCAAGTTCCGCCGCCCCGTGGTGCCGGGAGACGTGGTCGAATACCATGTCAAACTGGTCAAGAAACGCGGCACGGTCTGCCGGTATGCATGTGTCGCCATGGTTGGCTCGGAGAAGGTTGCCGAGGCTGAAGTCGCCGCCATGCTTTCGCCCGATGACGCGGAAGGCTGAAACTGGTGGACTCGACCTCAATTCCGGACATCCATCCGACCGCGCTCGTCGAGCGCGGCGCCGAAATCGGAAACAACGTCCGCATCGGCCCCTTTTGTCATATCGGGCCCCACGTCGTCATCGGCGACAATTGCGAGTTGATGAGCCACGTTGTCATCACGGGCGGCACGACGATCGGAGCGGGTACCCGGATTTTCCCGCATGCCGTGCTTGGTACCGAACCGCAGAATACTGCGTACAAGGGCGAAAAAACCAAGCTCGTTGTCGGCCGCAAGAACACGATCCGCGAAGGCGTCACGATGCATACCGGCACGGCGAACGCGCGTGGTGAGACGCTGGTTGGCGACGAGTGCATGTTCCTGGCCTATTCCCATGTCGCGCATGACAGCGTGCTCGGGAACCACGTCACATTCGCCAACAACGTCATGATCGGCGGGCACACCACGATCGGCGATTATGTGATCATCGGCGGCGGGGCGGGCATTCACCAGTTCTGCACGGTCGGGCACCACGCCTTTATCGGCGGCATCGCCGCAGTGGTGAACGACGTGATCCCCTACGGGATGGTCGTTGGCAGCCGGGCCTATCTCGCGGGCCTGAACCTGGTCGGGATGAAACGCTCGGGAATGACGCGCCAGGACATGAACGCGCTGCGCCACGCCTACAAGGATCTTTTCGCCGAGTCTGGCGGGACATTGCGCGAGAACGCCACCCGGATACTGGAGAACTACGCCGATAATGCTCCGGTCTGCGATCTCGCCAGGTTCGTTCTCGCCGACAGCAAACGCAAGTTCATCACGCCTTTGACGAACCGCCGGGCGCGGCAGGAAGACGGCATATGAGGCATGAAACCGCGGGTGCATGAGGGGCAGTCTGGCGGCCGGGTCGCGATCATAGCCGGAAATGGCCAGTTGCCCGTTTTCGTTGCGGAAAAGCTATCCGGGGAAGGGCGGGACCCGTATATTCTGGCGATAGAGGGGGAGGCCGATCCCGCCCTTCGTCGATATCCGAATGAAACGATCTTTCCGGGACATCCCGGCCGCCTGATCGCGGCGCTGAAACGCGTGAATCCGGCTGTGGTAACCCTCATCGGCGGCGTTCGGAGCCGCCCCAGCCTGTGGCGAATCATACCGGACTGGACGACGCTCAGGCTGGCGGCGAGGATGTTGCCGAAATTGCGCTCCGGGGACGATTCCCTGTTGCGGGGTGTCGTGCACATGATCGAGGAAGCTGGTTTTACGGTGAGAGGGGTCCACGAACTGGTGCCCGACCTCTTGGCCGAAAACGGGTTGCTCGCAGGACCCAAACCGTCCCGCGCGGACGAGGAGGCGCTTGTCGCAGGCGTCGAGGGAGCGGTCGCGCTGGGAACCATCGATGCCGGACAGGCCTGCGTGGCGCTGGGCAAGCGAATCGTGGCGCTGGAAGGGGCGGAAGGTACCGATCTTATGCTCGAACGCGTCGGTGAACTTCGCCGGCTCAAGCGTCTTCCATCGCGTCGTGGGGGCGTGCTGGTCAAGCTCGCGAAGCCGATACAGGACAAGCGCGTCGATCTACCGGCCATCGGTGTGTCCACCATAGAGAACGCGTCGGCGGCGGGCCTGCGTTGTGTCGCAGTCCATGCCGGCAACGCACTGGTCGCGGATTTTTCCCAGACGCGCGAGACCGCGGACAGGCTGCAGGTTTCCCTACTGGGAATCGACCCGGAGGCCGTCCTGAAGCGGCAGTTGATCGCATGACGGGGAAGAATCGTCTGACCCTGGCAATTGTCGCCGGCGAGCAGTCAGGCGAAAACCTGGCTGTGGACCTCGTGGAAGCGGTTACGCGCCGTACGGGAGAGCCCCCGGATCTGGTCGGCGTCGGCGGACACAGGCTTGGCGAGTTGGGTCTGGAGAGCGTGTTCGATCCGGCCGAGATCGCGATCACCGGGGTCTCGGCGGTCATCGCCACCTTGCCGCGCCTCATACTCAGAATTCAGCAGACCACAAGGGCGATCATCAATGCGCGGCCGGACGCTGTCGTCTTTGTCGACAGTCCGGACTTTTCGCACCGCGTCGGCCAGCGGGTCAGAGAGGCGCTCCCGGATACGCCCCTAATAAAATATGTGGCCCCGACCGTCTGGGCCTGGCGCCCCGACCGGGCGCGGAAGATGGGCGCCGCCTTCGATCATGTTCTCGCAATCCTACCATTCGAGCCCGAAGTCATGCGTCAACTGAGTGGCCCGGAAACCCATTATGTCGGCCATCCGCTGGCGATCGACCCGAAACTTGCCGCTGTATGGGCGGAAAGACAGCAGGATGGCGGACGTGCTGACCGGAACCGTTTCAGGCTGGTTGTCCTGCCCGGCTCCAGGCGCGGGGAAGTCAGTTCGCTGCTGCCGGACTTCGAGGCCGCCGTGGACTTGTTGCATGAACGGGGAAACGACATCGCGATCGACATTCCGACCCTGCCTCGGCTGGAGAGGGAAATCCGGAACCGGACTGCATCCTGGCGCGTGGCGCCGCGGATCACGACCACCCCGGATGAAAAGCTCGAGGCGTTCCGCAATGCCGATGTGGCGCTCGCGGCATCGGGAACGGTCGTTCTGGAACTGGCGCTCGCCGGCGTTCCGGTGATCAGCTGCTACCGGACCGATCCGCTCATGAAGCCGTTTCTGTCGCTGATCACGACGTGGTCGGCCGCGCTTCCGAACATCATTTCCGACCGGCCAATCGTGCCGGAATACATCAACGAGATGATCCGTCCGGGGATGCTGGCGCGGCGCATCGAAGAACTGGTCGCGGAAGACAGTATTGCCGCAACCCTTCAGAGGCGTGGATTTGCCGATGTGCGGGATATCATGATGGTCGACACGCCGCCGGGAGAGAAGGCGGCGGAAATCGTTCTGAACGCAATTGGAAAGATGGCCTGAGGAAGTCCGGTCCAGCCGGAAAATCCGGCTGGACCGTCACGCCAAATCAGGACCGCCTGTCGATTGGCAGGTAATCGCGTTCGGTAGCGCCGGTGTAGAGCTGGCGCGGACGGCCAATCCGCTGGTGCGGGTCCTCGATCATCTCCTTCCACTGGGCGATCCAGCCAACGGTGCGGGCGACCGAGAACAACACCGTGAACATGTTGGTCGGGAAGCCGAGCGCGCGCAGCGTGATGCCGGAATAGAAGTCGATGTTCGGATAGAGCTTCTTCTCGATGAAATAGTCGTCGTTCAGCGCCATCTTTTCCAGTTCGAGCGCGACCTCGAGCATCGGATCGTCCTTGATGCCGAGTTCCCCAAGAACCTCATGCGTGGTCTTTTGCATGATCTTGGCACGCGGATCGTAGTTCTTGTAGACGCGATGGCCGAAGCCCATCAGGCGGAACGGATCGTCCTTGTCCTTGGCGCGTGCGACGAACTCGGGAATGCGGTCCGGCGTGCCGATTTCCGACAGCATGTTGAGTGCGGCCTCGTTGGCGCCGCCATGCGCCGGACCCCAGAGGCAGGCGATGCCCGCCGCGATACAGGCGAACGGATTTGCACCCGAAGAACCCGCGAGCCGCACGGTCGATGTGGACGCGTTCTGCTCGTGATCGGCGTGCAGGATGAAGATCCGGTCCATCGCACGCGCGAGCACAGGATTGACCTTGTACTCCTCGCAGGGAACCGCGAAGCACATGCGCAGGAAGTTGGAGGCGTAATCGAGATCGTTCTGCGGATAAACGAAGGGCTGGCCGATATGGTATTTGTACGCCATCGCGGCGATCGTCGGCATCTTCGCAATCATTCGCATCGATGCCACCATACGCTGGTGGGGGTCCGAAATGTCGGTGGAGTCGTGGTAGAAGGCCGAGAGGGCGCCGACAGTTCCGCACATTACCGCCATCGGATGAGCGTCCCGACGGAAGCCGGTGAAGAACCGGTTCATCTGCTCATGCACCATCGTGTGGCGCGTCACCCGGTAATCGAAATCTTCCTTCTGCGTCCTGGTCGGCAGTTCGCCGTAGAGAAGGAGATAGCAGACCTCCAGAAAATCACCATGATCCGCCAGTTGTTCGATCGGATATCCCCGATGGAGAAGCGTTCCCTTGTCACCGTCGATGAAGGTGATCTTGGACTCGCAAGCCGCTGTCGACGTGAAACCGGGATCGTAAGTGAAGGCCCCCGTCTCCTTGTAGAGTGATGAGATGTCGACGACCCGCGGTCCTATCGTGCCTTCGCGAACATTGAATTCATGCTCTTCGGAAGAGAGTGACAGCTTCGCGGTTTTTTCAGACATGAGGTCTCCCTTCGGAATCGAAAATTCGCACGGAAATCGCTACGTTTTATTGCAACGCAAAATTACTCATATGATGATATCGGAGTGTGAGCTTGCTAAACGATTTGGGACACGCTGCCAAGCCAGCCGATAGCCTTATGCTGCATCGCATTATTGGCCGGTTCCCGCAAGTTCAACCAAGGTCAACCCCCGCAATCACGCAGGCGCCCGATTGCTTCGTCGCGCCCCAGAACCGCCAGCACGTCGAACACGCCAGGAGAGGTGCTGCGACCGGTCAATGCCGCCCGGACCGGCTGGGCGACTTTTCCAAGCTTCAGTCCCTCGTCCTCGGCCACCCCCCGAACGGCCGACTCGACGGTCTCCACCGTCCACGGGTCTACCGTCTCCAGACGGTCGGCTGTTTTCGACAGAACAGCGCGCGCCTCGTCGGTCAGGATCGCCGACGCTTTCTCGTCGAGTGAAAGCGGGCGTTCCGAGAACAGGTATCCGGCGCTGTCTATCAGTTCCGTCAGCGTTTTTGCCCGTTCCTTCAGTCCGGGCATGGATTGAAGGAGTTTTTCGCGGACAGTGTCATCCAGTTTCGCCGCGAGCGCGGCGCCGTTCGGGATATGCGGAAGCAGCGCCTCGATCCGCCGGAGCAGATCGGCGTCGTCCGCCCCACGGATGTAATGACCGTTCAGGGCTTCCAGCTTGGCGAAGTCGAAACGGGCGGCGCCCTTGTTGACGTCGGCTATGTCGAACCATGAGATCATGTCTTCCGTCGACATGATCTCATCGTCGCCGTGGCTCCAGCCGAGCCGCGCGAGATAGTTGCGCAGAGCTTCGGGCAGGTAGCCCATCGCGCGGTAGGCCTCGACGCCGAGCGCGCCATGCCGTTTGGAGAGCTTTGCGCCGTCGGCGCCATGGATCAGCGGGATATGAGCCATATCGGGCACGTCCCATCCCATGGCCTGGTAGATGATGGTTTGCCGCGCTGCATTGGTAAGATGGTCGTCGCCGCGAATAATGTGCGTAACGCCCATGTCGTGGTCGTCGACAACGACTGCGTGCATGTAGGTCGGCGAGCCGTCGGAACGCAGGATGATGAAATCGTCGAGGTCCTTGTTCGGGAAGCGGACGTCGCCCTGGACGTGATCCTTGACGAGCGTATCGCCTTCGCGCGGCGCCTTGATCCGGATGACGGGCTTGACACCTTCCGGAGCCTCCGAGGGATCGCGGTCCCGCCACCGGCCGTCGTATCGCGGCGGCCGGCCCTCTGCTCGCGCCTGCTCCCGCATGGCGGTGAGCTCGTCCGGCGATGCATAACAGCGATAAGCGCTGCCTGCCTCCAGCAATTGCAGCGCGACCTCCCGGTGGCGGTCCGCGCGCTCATATTGGGACACCGGATCGCCGTCCCAATCGAGGCCCAGCCATCTGAGGCCCTCCAGGATGGCGTCGACCGCTTCTTGCGACGAGCGTTCGCGGTCGGTATCCTCGACGCGCAGCAGCATCTTGCCACCGGTGTGTTTGGCGTAGAGCCAGTTGAAAAGCGCTGTGCGAGCGCCACCGATGTGCAGAAAGCCGGTCGGGGAGGGGGCGAAACGGGTAACGACCTCGCCAGTCATATCATGCTCCAGATGTCCGTGGGTTTCGGGCCGCTCAGGCGGGATATTGCGGCACCGGGCGCACGTCTAGCATACGGGCGGGGGAGCGCAAGCGCCCGGCCCTCAGGCAGCGTCGCGCCGGAGATTCCGGATTCCGCCCGATGAGTGCGCGCGGTGATGACGGCACCAGCGGCGAAATAGCCGACGAGCGTGTTTTCTTTGCCCCCGACAGCGACTCGTCCCGAGCGGACCGGCCGCAGATCGCGGCGCCGGAGAAACACAGCCGGTACTCGAAGGCGCGGTATGCAGGGTTTCGGCCTTTTCGAGGGATTTTCCGGTATTTCTCGATCCGGGCGATTGGTCACGCTCTCCGTCATGAGGGTGCGATCGGGACGCCGTTTCTGTTCGCTCCCGTGTTTCTCGGTTCGGGGGCGCTGTTCTACTTTGCGCTGGAGCGCGAACCGGCCCCCGCAAGCATCCCCGCGGGACTAGCCTTGCTCGTGCTCGTCCTGTCGGTGGCGCGGCGCGGCCCGATTTTCTTCCGACGGCTCGTTCTCGGGCTGACCATTGTGGTGGCGGGAATGGCGATCGCCCAGTTGCAGGCGAAAAGCGCCGGAACCAAAATGCTGGGGGCGTCGGTCACGACACGGGTCACCGGGCGTATCGTGAACATCGAAGAACGGGCCAACGGGCGCACGCGCTACACGATCGATGTTCTGAAAACGGAGCGCCCGCATCTGCGGTTCTCTCCGGATCGGGTGCGCGCGACCGCATCCGGCGTCTCGCCTGAACTTGTCGTCGGCGGAGGTATCCATGGGGTTGTCCGGTTGAGCCCGCCATCCGGCCCGGTCCGGCCCGGCGGTTACGATTTCGCATTTCACGCCTATTTCGACGGATATGGCGCGAACGGGTTCTTCGTCGGCGCGCCTGAAGCGGCCGAGATAGAAACGAGACCTTCCGCGTTCGGCCGGGCCTTGCTGGCTGTCGAAACGCTCCGGCAGGGGATCGGCCGGACAATATCGGAGACAGTGGACGGACGCTCGGGAGCGGTTTCGGTGACGCTGATTACCGGAAACAAGTCGGTGATACCCGACGAAGTGAACGAGGCGCTCCGCGTTTCCGGCCTCGCGCATATTCTGTCGATCTCGGGACTGCACATGGCGCTGGTGGCCGCGACGGTGATGTCGGTTCTGCGTTTCGGTTTCGCTCTGGCGCCGAACTGGTCGTCCCGCCGTCCGGTGAAGAAATACGCCGCCGCCTTGGCGTTGGCCGCGACAGGCTTTTACCTGTTTCTCGCCGGTGCTGGCGTTGCGACCCAACGCTCGTTCGCGATGCTGGCGATCATGCTGCTGGCGCTCACTTTTGACCGCAGCGCCGTGACAATGCGCAATCTCGCGCTGGCGGCGATCCTCATCATCGTCACCGCGCCGAACGAGGTCCTCGGCCCGGGGTTCCAGATGTCGTTTGCCGCAACCGCAGCCCTGATCGCAGTCTATGCGGCCTGGCAGGACGTGCGCCGGGCACGGTCGCAGAAAGCGGGATCGAGGAAGGAGCGTGGATTGCTGTTCCGGGCGGCGGGATTGCTGACGAAGTTCGCGCTCGGGCTGGCAGTGACGTCGCTCGTCGCGGGCCTGGCGACGGGAATATTCGCCTCCTATCATTTCGGCCGCATCGCTCCCTACGGGCTTGTCGCCAACCTCGCTGCAATGCCGCTCGTTTCCCTGCTTGTCATGCCGCTCGCCATCATATCGGTCATTGCAATGCCCTTCGGACTGCACGGGCTTCCGCTGGCCGCGATGGCATGGTCGGTCGAACGCGTGATCCGCATTGCCGAGTGGGTGGCGTCCCTGTCGCCACCCGTTGCAACCGGACAGATGCCGGCAGCGGCGCTGGTTCTCTTTTCGGTCGGGCTTGTCATTTCATGCCTGTTTTCGACGCGCATCCGGCTGGCCGCCCTTCCGGTCTTCGTCCTCGCGGCCGGCCTCTGGTCCCTGCAGCGGCCTCCCGCGCTGGTAATCACGGAAGACGCGCGCCAACTAGCGATTGTTGAGACGAATGCAGGCGCCACAGTCCTTCATGTCAATCGCAGCCGCCCGAACGCCTTCGTTCTGGAACAGTGGACCGCGGCCTACGCATCGTCCGCGACGGTAAAGCCGGACCTTTCGGAACTTGTCGATTGCCGCAGAAATATCTGCACAGCCACGATCGAGCCGGGGCAGAACGATCTGCGTGTCGGCTATCTCTCGCTGAACAGAAGCGAGAACGGAAATCCGGTTGATATCCGTGCATGGATCGATGAACAGGCAAGGGCGTGCAAGTTCTTCGATCTGGTCGTCTTCGCCAGCGCGCCGGCATGGCCCTATTGCCCGTCCGGTGCAACGGTGATTTCGGCGCGTCAGCTTGCCATGAGCGGCTCGGCGGAAATCACTACAAAGACCGGCGCGGACGGAACCGTCAATCTGAAGATCAAGCACGCTCTGCCGGGGATTGAACGTCCATGGCTCGACCACCGCCGCTATTCACGCGCGGCGCGCAACCTTCCCGAATGGCGTCCGAAACGTCAGTAGCGCCGGATCAATCCGACAAGCTTGCCCTGCACGCGCACCCGGTCCGGCCCGAAGATGCGGGTTTCATAGGCCGGGTTTGCAGCTTCGAGCGCGATCGACGCGCCCTTGCGGCGGAAACGCTTGAGCGTCGCTTCCTCGTCGTCCACCAAGGCCACGACGATGTCACCCATATTGGCGGTGTCGCTTTTGCGGATCACGGCCATGTCGCCGTCGAAGATGCCGGCATCGATCATCGAATCGCCTTCAACCTCGAGCGCGTAGTGTTCGCCATTTCCGATCATGTCCGGCGGCAGCGAAAGCGTCCTGGTCTGGTGCTCGATGGCGGAAATCGGAACACCCGCGGCGATCTTGCCCATGACCGGGACCGGGACGACCCCGCCGTTGTCGTCATTGGCGGAAGGACGAGGGGCAGGGGCATGCTGCGGCCTTCCGAGGCTTCCCTGGATGACGCTCGGGGAAAATCCGCGTGGCGGTGCATTCGGCGTCAGGCAGTCGGGCAGCTTCACCACTTCCAGCGCGCGCGCACGATTGGGCAGCCGGCGGATGAAGCCACGTTCCTCGAGCGCCATGATCAGTCGGTGAATGCCGGACTTCGAGGCAAGATCGAGCGCCTCCTTCATCTCGTCGAAAGATGGCGGAACGCCGCTCTCTTTCAGACGCTCATTGATGAACATCAAAAGCTCGAGTTGCTTGCGCGTAAGCATGGCGGTGCCTCAAGAATCAGATAAAACAAACCCTGAACAGGGTATATCTGTTCTATTTGTGTTCTGCAACCGTTTAACAAACGTTTAAATTGTGGCAGGCTTGAGCACTACAACCTCGACCGCATCGCCTGTGACCGCGGCAGGCGCGTGAGGCGGTCTGGCGATCAGCACGTTGGCTTCCGCGAAGATCCGAATCATTGATGAATCCTGGCGGTCGAATGCGCGAACATGCAGCTTCCCGGCTCCGTCGCGCCACGCAAGGGCGCGCAGATAATCCTCCCGCCGGTCATTGGCGGGGAGCGGTTCCGCGAGCAGGGCGCTCATGCGCAACTCCACCGCCGAACGTCCGGCAAGACGGGCGATGAGAGGTTTGAGGAACAGGTGCGTGCAGACAAGGCTTGAGACGGGATTTCCCGGGAGGCCCAAAACCTGAATGCCGTCGAGCCGGCCGAGCATGAGGGGCTTTCCCGGCCGCATCGCGATCTTCCAGAAATCCAGCGTCATGCCTTTGGCGACGAATGTCTCCTGAACCAGATCGTGATCGCCAACCGAGGCTCCGCCCAGTGTGACGATGACGTCGGCCCTTGCCGCGACCGCACGGTCGAGAGCGTCGGACAGCGCCTCTCTTGTGTCGGCGGCGATGCCGAGGTCGGTGGTCTCGCCGCCCGCTTCACGTACCAGCGCCGCAACGCCGTAGGAATTGGAGGCGATGATTTGTCCGGGGCCCGGCTGCGATCCGGGCGGCAGCAATTCGTCGCCGGTCGCAAGAATGGCAACCCTGGGTATGCGCACGACCGAGACGTCCGGGTGGTTTGCCGCAGCGGCAAGGCAAAGGGCGCCTGCATCGAGCGGTGTGCCGGCGGTCAGCAGCCGCTCGCCCTCCGAAAAATCCAGCCCTGCCGGCCGGATGAACCGGCCCTTGGTCTCGCTCTGGTTTGCGGTGATCGCTCCATCGTCGACAACCGTCGCGTTTTCCTGAATGAGAATCGTGTCAGCACCGTCCGGGACAACACCCCCGGTGAAAATCCTGACGGTTTCACCTTGCTTCACCGTTCCATCGAACGGGTGGCCAGCGGCGGCCTGCCCGATCACAGTCAAGGAAGCCGGCGCACCCGCGATATCGAGCGCGCGCACGGCGTAACCGTCCATCGCGGACACGGGAAGGGGAGGCTGCGTCCGCAGAGCGGTCAGATCGTCAGCCAGAATGCGGTTGTTGGCGCGGTCGATGGCAATGCGTTCCGCCTCGAGCGGTTCGACCCCATCCAGGAGCCGGCTTCGTGCCTCGGCGACCGAGATCAATCCGCGCTCCGCGACCAGTCACCCGATTTCCCACCGGACTTGGTCAACAGGCGTACGGGACCTATTTCCATCCCCTTATCGATCGCCTTGGCCATGTCGTAGATCGTCAGGCAGGCGACCGAGGCGGCGGTCAACGCCTCCATCTCAACGCCGGTCTTTCCGCTCAGCCGTGCGAATGCCTCGATGCGGAAGCCCGGCAGATCCGGATCCGCTTCTATCTCGACCGAGACCTTGGTCAGGAGAAGCGGGTGGCAAAGCGGAATCAATTCGTGGGTTTTCTTGGCCGCCATGATCCCCGCGATGCGTGCGGCGGAAATCACGTCGCCCTTTTTGGCGTCGCCAGCGAGGATCGCGTCAAGCGTCTCGCGCGTGGTGCGGACGAACCCCTCGGCAACGGCTTCGCGGGTGGAATCGATCTTCGCCGTGACATCAACCATGTTGGCGGCGCCGTCGGAGCCGAGATGTGTCAGTGCGTTCGTCTGG
Organism: Oricola cellulosilytica; assembly: GCF_019966575.1. Lineage (GTDB taxonomy): Bacteria > Pseudomonadota > Alphaproteobacteria > Rhizobiales > Rhizobiaceae > Oricola > Oricola cellulosilytica. The sequence continues at coordinate 51,728 of NZ_JAINFK010000005.1, forward strand.
TCTTTCCCGGAGTCCGCCATTCAGGTGATCCTCTCGCTCGAGGTTTCCGCGCCGTGCAGCAGCTCGGATGTCGCAGCGGCAACGTCCTTCTGCCGCATCAGGCTCTCGCCCACCAGAAAGGTGGTGATGCCAGACTCCGCCAGACGGTTGCAGTCGGCATTCGAGAAGATACCGCTTTCGCCCACGATCAGCCTGTCGCCTTTGGCCATTGGAGCAAGACGCTCGGAGACGGCGAGATCGACGTCGAAGGTTCTGAGGTTGCGGTTGTTGATGCCGATGAGCGGCGAGGTGAGCCGAAGCGCACGCTCCATCTCCGCTTCGTCGTGAACTTCGATCAGGGCATCCATGCCGAGGCCAAAAGCGGTTTCCTCGAGTGTGCGCGCCTCGTTGTCGGTAAGCGAAGCCATGATGATCAGGATCGCGTCGGCGCCCCAGCTGCGGGCCTCATAGACTTGATACGGCTCGAACATGAAATCCTTGCGCAGGGCGGGAAGACCGCACGCGTCACGGGCGGCCGTCAGGAATTCCGGTGCCCCCTGAAACGATGGACGGTCGGTCAAGACGGACAGGCAGGCGGCCCCGCCGGATTCATAGGCGCGGGCGAGGGACGGGGGATCAAAATCCTCGCGGATCAGCCCCTTCGACGGGCTGGCTTTCTTGATCTCGGCGATCAGCCCATAGTCTCCGCGCGCCTGCCTGGCTCTGAGCGCCCGCAGAAAGCCGCGGGGCTCCGGCATGCCGGCGGCGCGCGCCTCGAGCTCCGCCAAGGGTAGGGCAGCTTTCGCAGCCGCTATCTCCTCACGCTTGTAGGCTTCAATCTTCTTGAGGATATCGGTCATCGCCCAGCCCTCATGACGGTTTCTCTTGCGAAAGCCGGGCGACCTTTTCGATGACCGTTCTGGCGTGCCCTTCGTCCAGGGAAGCCTCGGCCTTTGCGATGCCCTCGGCAAGATCGGCGGCGAGCCCGGCGACGACCAATCCCGCCGCCGCATTCAGGCAGGCGATGTCTCGATACGGATTGCGCGCACCGCCAAGCACCTCCCGCAACGCTGCCGCGTTGTGCGCGGGGTCGCCGCCCTTGAGCTGGTCAATGGTGACCCGCTCAAGTCCGACATCCTCCGGTTCCAGAGTGAAGGTCTTCACCGACCCGTTGCTCAGTTCCGCAATCTTCGTCTCGCCGGCGGTCGTCAGTTCGTCCAGTCCGGCGCCATGGACAACCCAGACATGCTCGGATCCCAGCGCTTTCAGGACATGGGCGAGTGGTTCCACCCATTCGGGCGAGAAGACGCCGACGATCTGTCGGCGGACACCCGCCGGGCTGGAAAGCGGACCCAGCAGATTGAAGATCGTCCGGGTGCCGAGCTCGACCCGGCTTGGACCGACATGGCGCATGGCCGCGTGATGCATTGGCGCGAACATGAAGCCCAGTCCACCCTCGCGGATACATCTCGCGATCGTTTGCGGGGAGGCCTCGAGGTTGAGGCCGAGTTCGGCGAGCGCCTCGGCGGAGCCGGATTTCGAAGACAGCGAACGGTTGCCATGCTTGGCGATTGTCGCCCCGGCCCCGGCCGCGATGATCGCGGCGCAGGTGGAGACGTTGTAGCTTCCGGAATTGTCGCCGCCTGTCCCGACGATATCGATGGCGTTCTCCGGCGCGTCCACGCGTGTCATCTTCTCGCGCATCACCGTGACGGCGCCCACGATCTCGTCGATAGTCTCGCCCCGCACCCGGAGCGCCAGGAGAAAGCCGCCAATCTGCGATGGTGTCGCATTGCCGGACATCACGACATTGAAGGCGCGGCGGGCTTCGTCGGCGGTCAGGCTCTCGCCGTCAGCCGCCTTGGCGATAAAGGGTTTCAGATCCTCCATCAGCAAGTCGTCACTGTGTCGCCAGCGCGCGCTCGATTGCACGCTGGTCGACTCCCACCGGATAGACGGTCTGCAGCTTTGCCACCATCTGATCGAGCAGGTCGTCGCTGAGGGCAGCCGCGAGGTTTTCGCGCATCTGCGGCGTCAGCGCCTCCGGCCCTCCCAATGGCTGGGTGATGCCGGTGACCTTGAAGACGTTGTAGGCAGTGCCGGTCGGCGCAGCAGAAACGCCGCTGTGCTCCGGCCCGCCGTCGAAGACTTCCGCAACGCCCCGATTGCCGAAATCGGCATCGTCCGCAGTGCGCTGGAGGCCAAATTTCGACTGAAGGGAAAGGCCCTCCGCTTCAGCGATTTCCGCCAACTCTTCGCCGGCGACGAACCGCTCGGCATAAGCCTCGGCAACCTCGCGGACCTGCCGGTCGGTTTCCTCCGCAATCCAGTCGGCGGTGACACGATCGCGAACTTCCTCGAAGGAGCGGTCACGCTCCGGGGTGATATCTTCCACTTCATACCAGACGAACCCGGTCTGTCCGGCGTTGATCGGTGGATTCTCGAGGCCCGTCTCGGCCTCGAATGCCGCCGCGATCAGTTCGGCTTGCTCTTCTATCGACGTGATCGGCGCTCCGGACTCGTTGCGACCCTCGGCATCGGTCATCCGAATGGTTTCCATCGTCAGCCTTTGCGACGATGCGGCCTCCTCCATGGTTTGCCCCCCGGCCCGGGCGTCCTCGTAGGCATCATGGATATCGAGCAGCGTGTCATTCGCCTCGACCAGGGCGAGTTCGCGGCGAATTTCATCGCGAACATCCTCGAATCGCTGCACGGATGCCGGATTTATCTCCGTGACCCGCAGCAAGATCGGACCGAATGCGCCGTCAATGATTTCGCTGATGCCGCCTGCACTTTCGATTGCAAAAGCGGCCTCCGCGACCGCCTGGTCGGGCAGGTCTGACTTTTCGAGCGTTCCGAGCGACACGTCTTCCATCGTGCGTCCGGCCTCGGCGACCGCATCCTCGAAACTCTCCCCAGCGAGAATGCGCTGACGCGCGGCTGTTGCGCTGGCCTCATCGGCGAACACCAGCTGTTCGATCGTTCTCGTTTCGGCGGTGGCATAGCGGCTCTTGCGCGCCTCGTAATCGGCGCGGAGCTGATCGTCGTCGATGGTTACGTCTTCAACGATTTCCGCTGGCGTCAGGCGAACATAGTTGATCGTCCGGTATTCAGGCGCGCGGTAGCGCTCCTTGTTCTCCTCGAAATAGGATTTCAGGGTCGCGTCGTCGGGCGCCGTGACGGGCTCGATTGCCTGTTCACCGACCGTCACATACTGTACGTCCCGAGTCTCGCCGGTGTGCTGTGCGATCGCCTCGAGCATCGTGGCCGGCACTGCGATGCCGTCGGCCACAGCCTCGATCACCTGCTGGCGGACCGCCACCTCTTCGCGGGACTTGATATACCCGTCTTCGGTCATGCCGACGTTCCGCAGAACCTGGCGGAAGTTCTCGCGGCTGAACTGTCCGTTCACACCCTGAAATGCCTCGTCCTCGGCAACCAGGGTCGCAAGCCTGTCCTTGGACAGTCCCAGATTCATCTCTCTCGACTGTTCGTCGAGCACCGCCCCCGCCACCATCTGGCCCAGCACCTGGCGGTCGATACCGAACAGACGGGCTTGCTCCCGCGTGATCCGTTCGCCGAGTTGCCGGGAATAGATCGCGAGTTGACGGTCGTAGGCCAGACGATAATCGAGACCCGACACCTTCGTCTCGCCGGCCGTGACGACAGCATCGCCCGTGCCGCCGGAAAGAATTTGTCCGGAAACACCCCAGACCGCGAAGCTGACCAGCAGAAGGAGAAGGAGCGCCTTGGCGACCCACGAACGCGATGACTTGCGCAGACTGTCGAGCATGATGCGAATTGACCTGATTTCGTACTCGGCACGTTTTAGGAGCGGTTATTGAGCGACGCAAGCGCGGCTCCACCCTTTTCCTGCGGCCGGCAAACCGCTAACACGAGCGCAACTGCCGAAGGGAAGGAACCGCAATGACGCCGGGCGTGAAACCACTGGTCGCCGGAAACTGGAAGATGAACGGTACTGGCGCGGCGCTGGGCGAGGTTCGCGCCATCGTCGAGGGCTTGTCAGCATCGGGATCAGCGGTTGCCGATGCAATGCTCTGCGTGCCGGCAACCCTGATCGGGCGTGCCGCCGATGCCGCCGGCGGCGCCGTGCTGGAGATCGGCGGACAGGATTGCCACGCAAAGGAGAGCGGCGCGCATACAGGCGACGTCTCGGCGGAGATGCTGCGCGATGCCGGTGCGTCCGCCGTTATTGTCGGGCACTCGGAACGCCGAACCGACCATGGCGAGACGGACGCGACCGTGCGCGATAAGGCGGCAGCAGCCTGGCGGGCAGGGGTGACCGCAATCATCTGCGTCGGCGAAACCCGCGAACAGCGCGAAAATGGCGAGGCCGAGCGTGTGACCTCGGCACAACTCGACGGCTCTATCCCGGACGACATGACGGCCGGCAACACGGTCATCGCCTATGAACCCGTATGGGCGATTGGAACTGGGCTCGTCCCGTCGAACGACGACATCGCCGCTATTCACGCGCTTATCCGCGATCGCATGGAAGCCCGGTTCGGCGGCGAGGGCCGAAAAGTTCGGATTCTCTACGGCGGGTCGGTCAAATCGGGCAACGCTGCGGAGATTTTCGCGATCGATAATGTCGATGGCGGCCTTATCGGCGGCGCCAGCTTGAAAGCCGCCGACTTCCTTGCCATTTGTGACGCCGTACCCGATTAGACCGCGGTCGGGCGAACAGGGCTTCTAATCGCCCGATCGAACGTGTAGAGACGCCGAAAACCAGATCAAGACAGCACCATGCAAACCGTTCTCATCGTCATCCATCTCATGATCGTCATTGCCCTCGTCGGCGTCGTACTGCTCCAGCGTTCGGAAGGCGGGGCGCTTGGTATCGGCGGTGGCGGAGGCGGCGGCTTCATGTCCGCGCGCCGTGCTGCCGACGCACTGACGCGCACGACATCGATTCTCGCCGCCGGCTTTTTCCTGACCTCGATCGCGCTCGGTCTCATCGCCCGCTACGGCGAGAACCCGAGCGACATCCTCAATCGCGTTCCCGCGCAGGTTCAGCAAGGTGAAAGCGGCGAGCAGCGCACCGGGGGCGGCGTCCTCGATCTTCTCGGCGGCCAGGACGAGGCCCCGCAGTCCGGTGGCGTCGAGCAACCGGCAGCGCCGGCGGTCCCGAACAACTGACCTGAGACAGACAGATCGCGCCTCGTGTGGGTAAAACCATGCGGGGTGTTTTTTTCTTTGCCTATTTGAAACCGAACCGATAACCGTCAGGTCCCATGGCACGGTATGTATTCATCACTGGTGGCGTGGTTTCCTCGCTTGGAAAAGGCATTGCTTCCGCGGCGCTTGGCGCTCTTCTTCAGGCGCGCGGCTACAGCGTTCGGCTGAAGAAACTCGACCCCTATCTCAACGTCGACCCCGGCACGATGTCGCCATACCAGCATGGCGAGGTTTTTGTGACGGACGACGGTGCGGAAACGGATCTCGATCTCGGCCACTACGAACGGTTCACCGGACGTTCGGCCAACCAGAACGACAACATCACCACCGGCCGAATTTACCAGAACATCATCGCCAAGGAGCGCCGCGGCGATTACCTCGGCGCGACCGTCCAGGTGATTCCCCACGTCACCGACGAGATCAAGAATTTCGTCATCGAGGGCAATGAAGGCTACGATTTCGTTCTCTGCGAAATCGGCGGCACTGTCGGCGATATCGAGGCGATGCCCTTCATGGAAGCGATTCGCCAGCTCGGCAACGACCTGCCGCGCGGCAACGCAGTCTATGTGCACCTGACCCTGATGCCTTACATTCCGGCTGCCGGCGAGTTGAAAACCAAGCCGACGCAGCATTCGGTCAAGGAACTGCGCTCCATCGGCATCGCGCCCGACATCCTGCTGGTGCGCGCGGATCGCCCGATCCCTGAATCGGAGCGAAAGAAGCTCTCATTGTTCTGCAACGTTCGCGAATCGGCGGTCATACAGGCGCTCGATGTGAGCTCGATCTACGACGTGCCCAAGGCCTATCACGAAGAGGGGCTGGACGAGGAGGTTCTGGCCGCGTTCGGCATCGATCCCGCGCCGCAGCCGCGCATGGGCGTGTGGACGGACGTCTCCGACCGTATCCACAATCCCGAAGGCACGGTCACGATAGCGGTGGTCGGGAAATATACCGGCCTCAAGGACGCATACAAATCGCTCATCGAGGCGCTGCATCACGGCGGCATTGCCAACCGGGTCAAGGTCGACATCGAGTGGATCGAGTCGGAGGTCTTCGAAAACGAGGATCCGGCGCCGCATCTGGAGAAAGTGCACGGAATCCTGGTGCCGGGCGGATTTGGCGAACGGGGTTCGGAAGGCAAGATCGCGGCGGCGAAATTCGCCCGCGAACGCAAGGTTCCCTATTTCGGCATCTGTTTCGGTATGCAGATGGCGGTCGTGGAAGCGGCCCGGTCGCTGGCGGGCGTCGAGAATGCCAGTTCGACGGAATTCGGTCCGTCAAAGGAGCCGATCGTCGGCCTAATGACCGAGTGGTTGAAAGGCAACATGCTGGAGAAACGCACCCAAGCGGGAGATCTCGGCGGCACCATGCGTCTCGGCGCCTACAAGGCGCACCTCAAAGCGGGAACGCGTATAGCCGACATCTACGGCGAAACGGACATTTCGGAGCGCCATCGTCATCGCTACGAGGTCAATATCGATTATCGTCAGCGGCTTGAGGATTGCGGGCTGGTCTTCTCCGGGCTTTCACCCGATGGCGTCCTGCCGGAGACAATCGAATACCCCGACCATCCGTGGTTCATCGGCGTTCAGTACCATCCCGAACTGAAATCGAGGCCGTTCGAACCGCATCCCTTGTTCTCCAGCTTCATAGAAGCCGCGCTGGAGCAGAGCAGGCTGGTCTAGAAGGCCGGCCCCAGGCCGAAGCGGAGCGGTTGCCCTAGGGCAGATCGTCGAGAAGCTGTTCGATTCCGGCTATCGGATCGGTGGATGCGGCGTTTTCCGAGTACAGGGTTGAAAGTGCGGTCACCAATTCGGGTTCTGTGCCCGACTGTCCGTCGGCAGCCGCTTCCTCGGCGCCTGCTGGGTCGGAGGTGTTTCCTGCCGCGCCCACGTCGTTGCCGGATGTCTCGCCGGTTTCGCCGGGCGGAATTGGGTCGCCCGCACCGGATACCGGTTCAATGGCGGTCTCCGGTCCATCGGTTGGCGCATCCTCCGGCGGCGCCGGCGCGAGCAGTGGGGAGAGATCGACGTCACTGCCAAACCGCGCAATAGCCGAAGCGACCTTGCCCTGAATATTTGAAGGCAGGTCGGGGTTATTCGCATCCGCAATCGCGGCCTTCGCCATGTGTCCAACGCTCTCGCCGCTCTTGCCCTTGCCGGATTGCAACGGCTCAACCGCCGGCTGTGGCGTCTGGTAGCTGATGCGAACCGAAGTGGATGAGGCGATTAGAGATACCATTTTCTGGGATTCCGCGTTTGCAATCAGTTAACCATGGAGCTGATTCCCTTGCGCAAACCTTAACGAACCGCCTTTCCGCGGCCGCCCACGTTCGTCACAGCCTCGCTGCAATCAGGGCGCGCGTTCCAGACCTTTCTCTCCGCATACATGTCGGCGGGCCAGCCAGACGACCAGAGGCGGAATCGCCAGCCATTGCAAAAGCGGGCTCAGGCCGGTGCCGAAGGGTGGAACGAGCGGCATGAGCTCCGAGTAGGTCCAGCGCAGGCTGACATTCGTGTAGTAGTATTCGAACCCGACGGTGAGCATGATTCCCACACCGAGAAAAACCAGCAATTGTGCGGTTTTCGGCCGGAGATACCAGTGGCGCGATCGTGCCAGCGCGCTGGTTGTCCAGAATGCGATGAGCGCAAACCCGACATCACCGAACGTCGCGGAGGTGCAGACTTTGACGCCATCCCAGTGATTCAATTCTGCCATGCCGGCGTATGTCGGAACCTGCAGAAATTCCCACACGAAATGCAGCAGAAACGAGAACACCGCGATTCCGAATTCCGGTAGTCTGCTGATCTTTCCCATCATCGAACCTGACACCCATCTTTTCAGGCCGTCTGATAACGCCTTCAGTAAGGGGAAGGTCAACCGTTCGGCAGCGAAAGTTCCACTGCGAGGGCGGCGTGGTCGCTGGCGTGCGGACGGTCAACTCCAACCTCTGACAGGCGCTTGCCGGTGAACCGCGTGGCTACGTGCGGCAGTCCCTGGCGGAAGTAGGCCGGCTCCGCTTCCGGATTGAGCCTGGCAAGCGCCGGTGAGGCCAGCAATGCATCCGGACGGGAGTAAATTCCAGCCGATGCCATATGATGCGACCAGCGCCGGCCCGCCGGAACCCGCTCCACTAGGTCGATCGCAAAATGCTCCAGCAGCGGCGCAATGGCGCGTTCATCCGCCACCTCGGTCCGGGGTTCGTTCAGATCGCCGAGGATCATCCAGTATGCGTTGGCCGGATGCGGAAACCGCTGCTCGATGATGCGCCGGACCGCCAGCGCCTCCAGCCGGCGGGTCTCCCAGGCATCCGCCGCGTCGGGGTAGGGCGCCTTGAAATGGCATATGAACAGCGTAAGGCCTCCAATCGACGCTTCAAGGCAATCGCGCCGAAAGACCGGCTCGTCGGCCGACCGGCCGGAGGCTGGTTCAAGCTTCAGATCGCGCGCGGTCGTCGCAGCGTGCGACCTGATGTCGCTCGGCGGAAGCCGGCTCATCAGCGCCACATCGAAACCGCGTCCGTCATTTCCGGGCAAGCAGATGCGATGCGGATAGGGCGCCGTGCCTGTCGGAACCAGAAACCGGTCATGAAAATAATCGAGCGAGGCCCGGTCGAATACTTCCTGCAGCGCGATCACGTCAGCATTGGCAAGCGCGATGATCTCCGCCGTGAGGCGGCGGTCGAGCATGTCGAGCGCGGCGCTGGACGGTCGTCCGTCGTCCGGCACGTCCATGTCCCGGGCGCCGTGCATCGCCACGTGGCCATCCTCCCTGAGAAGGCGCAGATTCTGAACGTTGAAGGTGGCGATTCGCATCGCTCATGCCTTTTCGGATCGGCAACCGCCGGTCGGTTCTCCAAGTGCGCGGTCGATGGTACAATTATTGAATGAAGTTGCTACTTGCTATCGGCGCCCTGGCAATTCTCATTGTCTGGGACCACACGCAAAACAGCGGCGAACTGACCCGATGGGTCATCGGCTGGATCATCGGCCTTGTACGCTCGTCAGGCGTTTAAACGGTCCGGCAAGGGAACGGTGCTTGAAACGATTGGTGAGCGCGCAGGGGCTCGAACCCTGGACCTACTGATTAAAAGTCAGTTGCTCTACCAGCTGAGCTACGCGCTCCCAGACGGCGGGCGCGGCCTGCCGTGAAAACGCGACGTTCATACGTACGCCGCCAAAACCGGTCAACCTCAATTCGTCCCCATTTGTCCGAAAAGTTCGGCGGGCAAACCGCGCGATTTGGTGATTTTGTCGTGAGGCGCTTATGTCATATGAAACTACGGAAACATCTGTCCGTATCAAAAACCGGGATCAGCAGCAGGAATGGCAGTCGATATTTCATATTTGAGCGCGTTCGGTGCCGGGGCCATCTCGTTTCTGTCGCCCTGCGTGCTGCCGCTGGTGCCGCCCTATCTCTGCTATATGGCGGGGGTCTCCGTGGAACAGTTCCGGGGACAGCCCGCCGCGGTGGGGGCAGCTGCGGTCGGAACAGCGCCCGCGGGCTTTGCGGGAGCTCGGCTGCCGTTATTGATCGCGGCGTTTGCCTTCGTCGCCGGGTTCTCGACGGTTTTCGTTGCCCTCGGGGCCGGCGCGAGCACGATCGGCGCGTTGTTGCGCTCCTACCAGGATATCCTCGCCATGATCGCCGGTCTGGTGATCATAGCGATGGGTCTGAATTTCCTGGGTGTGTTCCGGATCGGACTGCTTTCTCGCGAGGCGCGGTTTCAGACGCGCGGCGCTCCCGCCAATCCATTTGCCGCCTATGTCATGGGGCTCGCTTTCGCGTTCGGCTGGACCCCGTGCATCGGACCGGTTCTGGGCCCGATCCTGACGCTTGCCGGTGCACGCGAAAGTGTCGGCGAGGGTGCGTCTCTGCTCGCTGTCTATTCCGCCGGTCTCGGTATTCCATTCCTTCTTGCGGCGCTCTTTTCCGGCGCGTTCATGCGGTTCATGCAGTCCTTCCGGACGCATCTCGGCGCGGTCGAAAAGGTGATAGGCGGGTTTCTGGTGCTGGCCGGCATTCTGTTCCTCACCGGGGGCATGCAGGCCATGTCATTCTGGCTGCTTGAGCGGTTCCCGACTCTGGGAGCCTTGGGCTAGAGCGTTTTTTCTGCCGAGCAGACCCCGGGGAAAAGTTGCGGTAATCACGCCCACCGTCACCAGTGCGATTCCGGCGGCGTGAAAGGGTTCGAAAGCCTCACCGAGAAAAACAATTGCCATCAGCACGCCGTAGGGCGGAAGCAGATACATGAACACCCCGGCAACGGCGGCGCCGAGTCGGCGAACGCCAAACTGATAGGACGAAAACGCCAGCAGAGAGGAGATCAGAATGATCCCGGCTATGGCTGCCCAGCTTTCCCGGCTCTGCGGCATAGCACTTCCCGAAACGAGCTCCAGCGCTGCGATCGGGAGGTTTGCCAGCGCACCGAAAATCGCAACCAGTCCGAAAAGTGGAAGATTGCCGATCCGGCGTAACGGTTCGGAGCGGTAGAGGATCGAATAGCCGGCCCAACTCGCCGCGGCCAGCAGCACCAGCAAATCCCCGACATTCAAGGCAAGCGCCATCGCGTTTTCCAGCGACCCGCGCAGAACGATTGTCGCGACTCCGAAAAAGGCGACCGCGGTTCCGACAATCTCCCGTTTGCTGGTCCTGCGGCCGGCAAAGACCCGCTCAAGTAGCAGGATGAGCACCGGAGAGGTCGTATAGATCAGCGTCGCATTGGTCGCCGTGGTGTGCCGCAAGGCAAGATAGATGCCGCCGCCGCAAACCCCCATTCCCAGAAACCCGAGCACGCTCAGAAGCCTCCAATGCCGCCGCAGCAACTCGGCGGCCTCGTGTCTGGCAGCCAGGAGGACAGGAAGCAGAATCAGCGCCACTGCACTCCAACGCAGAAACGCCAGCAGGAACGGCGCGACGTCGCCCGTCACATAACGGCCGAAAATCAGGTTCGACGAAAAGAAAAGAGGGGCCACCGTCATGACGAGACCGGCGACGAGCGGTGAGGATATCTGTTTGGACGACATACCGCGCCATAGAGCCTTGCCGATTCGCGTGCAAGCACGCGAATCGCACGGTCGCTGCGTGTGGCATCCGGACACGAAACCGGCTATGCGCTCGCTGACACGTGGCGAAGGTTCCGGAGGTTTTTTCATGGCGCGAAGCTGTCTCACCATCATCCTGGCCGCCGGGCAGGGCACGCGCATGAAGTCGCCCCTGCCGAAAGTGTTGCATCCGCTTGCGGGGAAAGCGCTCGTGCAGCATGTGGCCGATGCTGCGATCTCGGCCGGGACGACGAAGATCGCCATGGTGGTCGGCCACGGCGCGGACGAGGTCCGGGAGGCGCTGAACGGGCAATTCGACCAGATGAATTATTTCGTTCAGGATCGGCAACTGGGAACCGGTCACGCCGTGCTGGCCGCGAGATCCGCGATCGCGGAGGGATACGATGACGTTGTGGTCCTTTTTGGCGACACGCCGCTGGTTCGGCCGATAGTTCTTGAGGCAGCCCGCCGGCGGCTTGCGGATGGCGCCGACGTTGTCGTCGTCGGCTTCCGGCCGGAGGATCCGACCGGGTACGGACGCCTGATCGAAAAGGATGGACGCCTCCGCGCAATCCGCGAGGAAAAGGATGCTTCACACGAAGAACGCCTTATAACCTTTTGTAATGGCGGCATAATGGCGTTCTCTGGAACAAGAGTCCTGTCGCTTCTCGATGCCATCGGCAACGACAACGCGAAGGGCGAGTTCTACATGACCGATGCCGTTGAGATCGCCGGTGGACGAGACCTCAAAGTGATGGCGATCGAGGCTTCCGTCGAGGATGTGATGGGGATCAATACGCGCGTCGAACTGGCGGCGGCGGAAGCGGCCTGGCAGCGCCGGCGGCGCGAGGAACTGCTTCTGGAGGGCGTATCGATGACGGCGCCGGAGACGGTATTCCTTCATCACGATACGCAAATCTCCGCTGATGTGACCGTAGAGCCCAACGTCGTATTCGGGCCGGATGTCGAAGTGCGCACCGGTGCGCGCATCCGGTCTTTTTCACATCTGGAGGGCGCGCTGGTGGGCGAGGGCGCCGAAGTCGGGCCCTTTGCACGACTGCGACCGGGCGCCAGTCTCGGCGCCAGGTCGAAGGTCGGTAATTTCTGTGAAGTCAAGAAGGCCGACGTGGGCGCCGGCGCGAAAATCAATCACCTGAGCTACATCGGAGACGCCGTCATCGGCGCTGGCGCCAATATCGGCGCGGGTACGATCACATGCAATTATGACGGCTTCGGCAAGCACCTGACCGAAATCGGCGAGAACGCCTTTGTCGGTTCCAATTCGGCACTGGTCGCGCCGGTCAGCGTGGGAGCGGGTGCCTACATCGCATCCGGCAGCGTCATTACCGCGTCGGTGCCGGCCGATGGCGTGGCCTTCGGAAGGGCGCGTCAGGAGAACAAGGAAGGCCGCGCTCCGGAGCTTCGTGCTCGCTTCGCGGCCGCCAAGGAAGGAAAGAGCTAGCCGGCGCGCAACAGCCGGATCGCCGCGTCACGCTCGAACAGATAGAGCAGAGTCCGCAGTGCCTGTCCGCGCTCCGACGTCAGTTGCGGGTCCTTCTCGATGATCAGGCGGGCATCGTCCCGGGCGATCTCCAGCAAATCGGCGTGATCGGCGATCGAGGCGAGCCTGTATCCCGGCGCGCCGGACTGGCGGGTGCCGAGAATTTCGCCTTCGCCGCGCAGCCTCAGGTCTTCCTCGGCGATACGAAATCCATCCTCCGTCTCTCGCATGATTGCCAGTCGCGCCCGCGCCGTCTCGGCCAGCGGCTCCTTGTAAAGCAGCAGGCAACTGGAAGCGTCCGTGCCGCGCCCCACACGGCCGCGAAGCTGGTGCAGTTGCGCGAGGCCGAACCGTTCGGCGTGTTCGATCACCATGATCGTCGCGTCCGGCACGTCGACCCCCACCTCGATGACCGTCGTGGCGACGAGGATGCGGGTTTCGCCGGATTTGAAGGCATTCATGGCCGCGTCCTTCTCGGCGCCGCTCATGCGGCCATGCACGAGCCCCAAGGGCGCCGTAATCTTGCGGCGCAGGCTGTCGAACCGTTCCTCGACCGACGTGACGTCAAGGTCCTCGCTTTCCTCCACCAGCGGGCAGATCCAGTAGACCTTCCGGCCGTCCTCGATCGCATTGCGCATGCGTTCGACGACCTCGTCGAGACGGTCGAGCGCGACGGCAACTGTCCTGATCGGCTGACGGCCGGCAGGCTTGGAATCCAGCCTCGAGACATCCATGTCGCCATAGGCGGTCAGCACGAGCGTCCGCGGGATCGGCGTCGCCGTCATGACCAGCATGTCTGCGGCCTGGCCCTTGGACGAAAGCAGCAGACGCTGATGCACGCCGAAGCGGTGCTGCTCGTCAACGACAGCGAGGCCGAGATCGCGAAAGGTGACGTTCTCCTGAAACAGCGCGTGCGTGCCGATAAGAACGTCGATTGCACCGCTCCGCAGGTCTGCGAGAATTGCGTCGCGCGACTTGCCCTTCTCGCGACCTGTGAGAATCTCCACCCGCAGACCGGCCGCCTCGGCCAAAGGCCGTATCGAGGCGAGGTGCTGGCGCGCAAGGATTTCCGTCGGCGCCATCAAGGCGGCCTGGGTTCCGGCCTCGATTGCAGTTGCGATCGCGGCAAGGCCGACGACCGTTTTCCCGGACCCGACGTCACCCTGGAGGAGCCGCAACATCCGCTCGGGCTTGGCCATATCGGCCTTGATCTCGGCGATCGAGCGTTCCTGAGCCTCTGTCAACGGATACCCGAACGCATCGCGGATGCGGCTCTCGCGCGCGCCGTCTCCGCGCAGAACCCGGCCGGTCGTCTTCTTCATCTTCCGCCGCATCAGTCCGAGCGCGAGCTGCCCCGCCAGTAGTTCATCATAGGCGACGCGCCGGCGCGCCGGATTTCGAAGATCCACGTCAGCCGCGTCACGCGGCGAATGCAACTGGCTCAATGCATCCTTGAAGGGGAGAAAATTTTCCCGGTCAACGACCTGCGAGTCGATCCACTCCGGCAAGTCCGGGACACGATCCAGCGCTGTGTTTACCGCGCGGCGGAGCACTTTCGGTGGTACGCCGGCGGTCAGCGGATAGACCGGTTCCACCAGCGGCAAATTGGCTGCGTTCGCCTCGCTGACGATGTGATCGGGATGAACCATCGTCGGCCGGCCGTTGAACCATTCCACCCTTCCACTGACGATCATGGCCTCACCGACTGGCATCGACTTTTCCAGCCATGCCGGTTTGGCGTGGAAAAAGACAAAACCGATTTCGCCGGTCTCGTCGTGAGCGAAGACGCGATAGGGGACGTTGCCGCGCCCGCGTGGCGGAGGCTGATGCCGATCGATGCGAACTTTCAGTGTAACGATAGAGCCTTCCGGCGCATTTGCGATGCCCGGCTGCTTCCGCCGGTCGATGATTGCGTGCGGCAAATGAAATGCCAGTGCCAGGATCCGCGGTTCATCAACCTGATCCGGGATTGGAAGCAGGTTGCCCAGTGAAGCGGCGATGCGCGGTCCGATGCCATCCAGCACATCTACCGGCGCGAACAGGGGATCGAGGATCGTCGGGCGCATGGAGGCATCTTTATGCGGCGCCGACGGCCATTCAAGGCTGACATATACCCCCCTTGGCGCTATATCCGCTTCAATCCTTCACAGCACGCAAAGAACACCCTCATGACGCTGTCCGCACCGGAGACAGAACTCGATCTGAACGCACGGCGCCGACGTGCGATATTTCGCGCATGGCACCGCGGAATGAAAGAAATGGATTTCATTCTCGGCCGCTATGCCGATGCCCATGCCGATTCGATGTCGGTCGAGGAGATTCGGGAATTCGAGAGGCTGATGGACGTACTCGACCGCGATCTGTTCAAATGGTTTACGGGCGAATGCACGGTGCCAACCGAGGAAGATACACCGCTTTTCCAGTCGATTCTCCGGTTTCACCGCATCGAACTCAAGACAGGACATCACGAAGAGTGAGCGCCAAGTCAAATAGCAAGGCGAAGAACGCCTGGCTCGACGTTCCGAACATTCCATCGGATGCGGGCAGGGTGACGTTTTCAGAAGTTGCCGCGGGATCCGAGCCATTCGTCCTGAACGCCTTGTTCGGAAAGGAGGCAGCCGCCGGACGGCCACTCGTCTATGTCGCGCGCGACGGCGCGCGCCTCGGTGAACTGGAGCAGGTATTCTCGTTCCTGGCGCCCGATATCCCCGTTCTGACCTTTCCCGCCTGGGACTGCCTTCCCTACG
The DNA here is from genome assembly GCF_019966575.1 of Oricola cellulosilytica. Taxonomy (GTDB): domain Bacteria; phylum Pseudomonadota; class Alphaproteobacteria; order Rhizobiales; family Rhizobiaceae; genus Oricola; species Oricola cellulosilytica. The sequence continues at coordinate 67,198 of NZ_JAINFK010000005.1, forward strand.
ATCGTGTATCGCCGTCCTCGGATGTTTCCGCGCGGAGGCTTTCGGCACTCTCCCGATTTGCCGAACTTGCAGATCGACCGGAGAGCGTACTGGTTCTCACCACCGCCAATGCGGTCTTGCAACGAACGCCGACGCCGGAATCCATAGCGGCGCAGACTCTGCATGTGCGTCCCGGTCATCAGATACGAATGGACGATATCGCCATCACGCTGACGACGGCCGGCTTCGAGCGGGTCCCGACCGTCCGCGAGATCGGCGAGTTCGCCGTCCGTGGCGGCATCCTCGACCTGTTCGCACCGGGCGACGAGGAAGCCATCCGGCTCGATTTCTTCGGCGACACGCTGGAAAGCATACGCTCGTTCGACCCGGCGACCCAGCGTACCACGGGTCAGCGAAAGGAATTCACCCTCAAGCCGGCGAGCGAGATCTCTCTGACTGAAGAAAACGTTGCGCGCTTTCGGCAGGGCTATATCTCCACCTTCGGAGCGCCGACGCGCGATGATGCGCTGTATTCATCGGTCACCAGTCAGCAGCGCTTTGCCGGAATGGAACACTGGCTGCCATTGTTCCACGACAGACTTTCTTCCCTATTCGAAGCCTTGCCCGACGCGCCAGTCATCTTTGAAAGCCTGACCGCCGAAGCAATCGCCGAACGGCGCAAGATGATCGAAGATCACTACGAGGCCCGCAAGGAACACTCCAGCAGCAGCCTCGGGGGGGAGGGCGCGCCGTATAAACCGTTGCCCCCCGACCAACTTTATCTATCTGCCGACGAGGTGATGAATCGCGCATCTACGCGCCTGACGATTGACCTGACGCCGTTCGACGTCCCCGAAACCGCGGGAAAACCGGTCTTTGGTCTTGGAATTTCGTCCGGCCGGAATTTCTCCCTCGAACGCGCCGAGAAGGATGCCAACGTTTTCGAAGCCGCGGCCCGGCACATCGCCGATCTGCGTGCGTCCGAAAAACGTCTGCTCTTGGCCGGTTGGAGCGAAGGATCCCTGACACGCCTGATCCAGATTCTGGAAGAACACGATCTCGAGGGAATTGAACCGGTCTCGAAGGTCGGTACGGCACTGGCGCTGAACCGGACACGCATTCCCGCCGCGATCCTCTCGGTCGAGCATGGTTTCTCGACGCCGGAATTCGCGTTGATCGCCGAGCAGGACATTCTGGGCGATCGGCTAGTGCGTCGCCGCAAGCGCAAGGCTTCGGACTTCATCTCCGAGGCGTCGGCGTTGGCGGCCGGCGACATCGTGGTGCACGTTGATCATGGGATCGGGCAGTTTACCGGTCTGCGCACCATCGAAGCGGCCGGCGCGCCGCATGATTGTCTCGAAATTATCTACGCCAGCGATGGACGGCTTTTTCTTCCCGTCGAAAATATCGAGCTTCTGTCGCGCTATGGCTCCGATTCCAGCACGGCTGTGCTTGACCGCCTCGGCGGCGGCGCCTGGCAGGCCAGAAAGGCGAAGCTCAAGAAACGCCTTCTCGACATGGCTGGCCAGCTCATCAAGATCGCCGCGGCGCGCGAAACGCGAACCGCGCCGGTACTGCGTCCACCGGAAGGGCTCTACGATGAGTTCGCGGCCCGGTTCCCCTATGACGAGACCGAGGATCAGCTGGCGGCGATCGATGCCGCTGTTGACGATCTTCTGGCAGGCAAGCCGATGGACCGTCTGGTCTGCGGCGATGTGGGATTCGGTAAAACCGAGGTGGCGATGCGAGCAGCTTTCGTGGCGGCGTTAAACGGCTTCCAGGTGGCCGTCGTTGTGCCGACCACTCTTCTTGCACGGCAACATTTCCGCTCGTTCTCCGAACGTTTTCGCGGACTGCCCGTCAAAATCGCCCACGCCTCGCGATTAGCGGGCACCAAGGCCCTCGCGGAGGCGAAGAAAGGTATCGCCGATGGCACCGTCGATATCGTGATCGGAACGCACGCGCTGCTCGGGAAGAATGTCAGCTTCAAGAATCTCGGCTTGCTGATCGTCGATGAGGAGCAGCATTTCGGCGTCAAGCATAAGGAACGGCTCAAGGAACTCAAATCGGACGTCCATGTTCTGACGCTGTCGGCTACGCCGATCCCGCGGACACTCCAGCTTGCCCTCACGGGCGTACGTGAATTGTCGCTGATCTCCACCCCGCCGGTCGATCGGCTCGCAATCCGGACATTTGTCTCGCCATTCGACCCCTTGATTATCCGCGAGACCCTTTTGCGAGAGCGCTATCGCGGTGGCCAGAGCTTCTACGTCTGCCCACGCATTTCGGATCTTGACGACGTCAAGGCGTTCCTGGACGAGCACGTCTCCGAGTTGAAGGTGGCGGTCGCGCACGGACAGATGCCGGCCGGCGAACTCGACGACATCATGAACGCCTTCTACGACGGCAGTTACGACGTGCTGTTGTCCACCACAATCGTCGAGTCCGGCCTCGACGTGCCCTCCGCGAACACCATGATCGTCCATCGGGCCGACATGTTCGGTCTTTCGCAGCTATATCAGATCCGGGGGCGCGTAGGGCGTTCCAAAGTGCGCGCCTACGCCCTCCTCACGCTGCCGGCAAACAAGCTGCTTACCAAGACAGCCGAGCGCCGTTTGAAGGTCTTGCAGTCGCTCGATTCGCTAGGCGCCGGCTTCCAGCTAGCCAGCCATGATCTCGATATCCGCGGCGGCGGCAACCTTCTGGGCGAGGAGCAATCTGGACATATCAAGGAAGTGGGCTTCGAACTTTATCAGCAGATGCTCGAGGAAGCGGTTCTCGAGATGAAGGGCGAGATTGTGGATGGGCACGGTCAATGGTCGCCCCAGATCACGGTCGGCACGTCGGTAATGATCCCGGAGGATTACGTCAGCGACCTGCAACTGCGCCTTTCGCTCTACAGGCGACTGGGTGAATTGGAGGAAATTTCCGAAATCGATGCTTTTGGTGCTGAATTGACGGACCGCTTCGGACCGCCGCCGGACGAAGTCGGTCATCTTCTGAAGATCGTCTACATAAAAGCACTCTGCAGGAAAGCGAATATCGAGAAACTCGATGCGGGACCGAAAGGTGCCGTGATTCAGTTCCGAAACAAGGAATTCTCTGATCCGGCGGGACTGATCGCTATGATTGGCGAGCAGGGCTCGATGGCAAAGATTCGACCCGACCAGTCCGTGGTATTCTCTCGGGATTGGCCGACACCGGAAAAACGGCTGAGCGGCAGCGCGGTTCTTGCCACCAAGCTCGCGCGACTGGCAGACGCCGTCACGGCAAAGGCGGCATGAAAACGGGGCGTCGCCGCCCCGCTTATCTCTTGTCAGGTAGCTGAGGAGCCTAGTTGGCCTGCTTGGCCTTTTCCTGCTCTTCCTTCAACTTTTTCTGGAAGTCCGCGCGGCGCTTCTCGATCGCTTCCTGAAGCTGCTGCTGACGGCTCTCGACCTCAGATTGTTCCAGGGGCTCACCGTCGAAAGCGGCGGTGAAACCATCGAGCGACATGGAAATCGGATTGGGCTGATTCTGAAAGTTGATCGAGGTCAGCTTCAACTCACCGCCCCGCTTAAGGGAAGCTACAAATTCATCCGCAAGCGGCGCCTCTGCGATACACCGGTCCGGCAGACAGATCGCGTAGTCGATCTTTCTGGCCTGTCCGTTGTCGATCTGGAGCCCGATACCGGCCGGAATGACCCGTCCGGTCGGAACCGCAATCTGAAAAATGGCGCGATTCACCTTGCCGGTAATCTGAATGAGATTGACTGCCGTCAGAAGCTGACCGGTGTTCGCCGTCCGAATGTTCTGCACGTTGCAGATGTCGTTGTCTTCCTGCTTGGAGCACACCTTGAACCAACCCTGGGGGGGTTGCTGCGCCTGCTGCGCGCTGGCCGGGCTCGCCACAGCCAGGGAGCCGAGGCAAACGCCTGAAACAAGTGAAATGGATTTCCTGAAACTGGCGAGCATGAAGCTGCATCCTTTTCTTTGGTCTTTCGCGGTTCGGCGGAACCGGTGATGTTGAATTGCGGCCTTACCATGGCCACCGGAATGTGCCGCGTTTGATACACATGCTGGTAAGCGAATTCCAGCCCTCCCGCATCACTCATCAAAATGCCGTTGGCGCTGAATCCGCAAGCGGAGTGTGCTAATGCGTCGACTCGGGACGTGTAACGACTCCATGCGACAGAAAAGGGAGACCCGAATGCGCGACAAACTTGGCAAGGCAGCGCTCGTGGCGACGATTTTCTTTGCCTGGGCAGCACCCGCGCTTAATGCCGAGCCAATGCACGGGATCGCGATGCACGGCGAACCCGCGCTACCGGCGGACTTCGAGCATTTTCCCTATGCCAACCCGGACGCACCGACGAGCGGAGACGTCCGCTACGGCGTGCGTGGCACGTTCGATAGTCTCAACCCGTTTCTTCTGAAAAGCATCCGTACCACGGCACGCGGGATCATCGATCCCGAGTACGGCAATCTCGTTTTCGAATCCCTTATGCAGCGTTCGCGCGATGAGCCGTTCACCCTTTACGGACTCATCGCCGAGACGGTGGAAACCGACGACGAACGCACTTGGGCGGAGTTTGCGATTCATCCCGAGGCCAGGTGGTCTGATGGCGTGCCGATAACGCCCGAAGACGTCATCTTCACCTTCGATATTCTGACCGAGAAGGGCCGCCCCCCCTACAACACGCGAATGGACCGCATCGACGCGATCGAGAAGACCGCCGAGCGCAAGGTCAAGTTCACTTTCAATGAAAAGGCCGATCGGGAATTCGTGCTGCTGATCGGAATGATGCCCATTTTGCCGAAGCACGCGATCAACGCGGAGACCTTCGACCAGTCGCCATTAGCGGTGCCGGTCGGCAGCGGACCCTATCTCGTCGACCGGGTCGAGCCGGGTACACGCATCATCTACCGCCGCGATCCCGATTACTGGGGTCGCGACCTTCCCTCAAAGCGGGGATTCGACAATTACGAGTCGATCACCGTGGAGTATTTCCGCGACCAGACGGCTTTATTCGAGGCCTTCAAGAAAGGCATCGTCGACATCTATCCGGAGGGCGACCCGGTAAAGTGGGCGACCGCCTACGATTTTCCCGCAGTCGAGGAAGGTAAAGTCAAGAAGTCGAGCTTCATCTCGGCACGGCCGGAATCGATGTATGCTTTCTTCTTCAATACCCGCAGGGAAGTTTTCGCCGATCGCGACGTGCGCGAAGCACTCGCCAACTTGTTCGATTTCGAATGGGCGAACCGCAACCTGTTTCAGGGCCAGTACAGCCGCACTGCCTCCTTCTGGCAAAACTCCGAGGAATTATCGGCAATCGGTCGCGCCGCCGACGAACGCGAGCGCGCTTTGCTGGCACCTTTTCCAGATGCCGTGCTGCCCGATGTTATGGAAGGAACGTATTTGCCCAACGAGACGGATGGGTCTGGCCGCGACCGGCGAATGCTTCGCCGAGCATTGAAAAAATTGGGCGACGCCGGTTACGCGATTCAGGACGGAAAGCTGGTCAAGGACGGCAAACAGTTGGCCTTCGAAATTATGGTTTCCGGATTGGGCGAGGAAAAGATGGCGCTCGCCTACAAGCGCTCCGCGGAGCTCCTCGGCATTGCGGTGACCGTGCGCAGTGTGGATGACGCGCAGTTTCAAAAGCGCAGACAGACATGGGACTATGACGTTAGCGTCGGCAGCCTTTCTTCGTCGCTTTCTCCCGGAGCCGAGCAGTATTTCCGATGGGGTTCGCAGTCACGCGACGCGGAAGGCACGTTCAACTACTCCGGCGCCTCCGACCCGGCCATCGATGCGATGATCGATGCGATGGTCAACGCGCGCGAGCGCGAAGATTTCGCTGCCGCGGTGCGCGCTCTCGACCGCATCCTGATCTCCGGGCACTACGTTATTCCGCTCTATCACATCCGCGAGAAGTGGGTGGCGCACTGGGAGCACATCCAATACCCTGAATATACGCCCCTTTACGGCTATGAACTTCCGGTCTGGTGGTCGACGAAATGAACGAAATTCCAATCGACATTGTATCGGACGTCATGTGTCCCTGGTGCTTCGTCGGAAAACGCCGGCTGGAAAAGGCCGTGCAAATGGTCGGGACGGATGTCGACGTCCATGTGAACTGGCGACCATATCAGCTTGACCCCACGCTGCCAAAGGAGGGCAAGGATCGCGCAACTTATCTTGCCGAGAAGTTTGGCGGCGCCGACCGGGCAAGGACGCTTTACAGAAACATCGACGAGGCTGGCAAAAAGGACGGCATTTCATTCAGCTTCGATGCGATTACCCTGTCGCCAAACACGCTTGATGCCCATCGCCTCATTCGTTGGTCGCAAAATGCAGGTGCCGATGTTCAGGATCGAGTGGTCGAAAGGCTATTCGAACTTTATTTCATCGAAGGGAAAAATGTCGGCGACCACGCCGTGCTCATCGATGTAGCGAAGGAATGCGGAATGGACGCCGCTGTCGTATCGTCACTGCTTGCGACGGATTCCGACAAGGAGGAAGTAAGGAGGGAGATCGCGGTCGCCCAGTCCATGGGCGTCACGGGAGTCCCATGCTTCATCATCGGACAGAGATATGCTGTGATGGGGGCGCAGGACCCGCAGACGCTGGCGGAAGCGATCATGCGGGTGGCCGACGGATCCGGCGCGGCCGATGAGGCAGCCGCACCGCGATAGGATCGGACCTTCTAGTGCTCGAGACCCGGGCGGATCGCGTAACGCTTATTTTCCGGAACCCAGTCGAATACCTCGTCGACCTGCGGATGCCGGATCGGCTCCCCGGACTCGTCGTTGAGCAAATTCTGCTCGGAAACATACGCGACGTATTCGGTCTCCGCATTCTCGGCGAACAGATGGTAGAACGGCTGATCCTTGCGAGGACGGATTTCCTCCGGAATCGCTTCGTACCAGTCCTCCGAGTTCGCAAACTCGGGGTCCACGTCGAAAATCACGCCGCGGAACGGAAACAGACGGTGGCGAACGACCTCGCCAATGGCAAATCTTGCTGTAGCTGTTTTCATCTCTTGTCTTCCCATGCACATGATGTGTGACAGTATGCGATTGATTTCAAGGTCTTGCGCCGCATATTGACCCGCCCGCGCGCCGGCAATAAGCCCGAAGGCCGGAACTGGACCCGAACGGAGAGAAAATGGGCAACGTCGTCGGGTTGGTTTTGCCGTTTTTCGGGCTGATTCTGCTTGGCTATTTGGTCGCTAAAATAACGCGGCAGCCGCTGGAAGCGCTGGGCTGGATGAACACGTTCATCATCTATCTGGCGTTGCCGGCCCTGTTTTTCAATCTTCTGGCAAGAACCCCGGTGGAGCAACTTACCCAGTGGCGCTTTATCGTGGGGGCGACGTTCGGGACCTACATTGTGTTCTCGCTGATGTTCGTGCTCGCCGTATTGCGCTCAAGAGGGAATATCGCCGAGAGTACGATCAAGGGGTTGGCGGCGGCCTATGGCAATATCGGGTATATGGGACCCGGACTTGCACTTCTGGCCTTTGGAGAAGAGGCGGTTGTGCCCGTCGCACTGATCTTCTGCTTCGACAATACGCTGCACTTCGTGATGGCACCGCTGATGATGGCCTTGTCGGGCAAGGACGGTTCCAGGCAATCGCCGTTGCAACTGGCCGCCGGCGTTATCCGGCGTGTGTTCCTGCATCCGTTTATCCTGGCGACGATTCTCGGGGTTGCCGCGGCGATATTTTCATTCCAACCCCCGCCGCCTGCCCAAACGCTGCTGAACTATCTTGCGAATGCCGCTGCGCCGTGCGCCTTGTTCGCGATGGGCGTCACGCTCGCGTTACGGCCGTTGCGCCGCGTGCCGTCGGACATGATTTTCATCGTCGCGATCAAGCTCTTTGTTCATCCGGTTGTTGTCTATGTCCTGCTGAGTTGGCTCGGCGATTTTCCCGCTGTCTGGATCTTTTCCGCAGTGTTGCTAGCGGCCCTGCCATCGGCGACGAATGTCTTTGTAATTGCTCAGCAATATGGCGTCTGGGTGGAGCGAGCCTCGGCGTCGGTGCTGCTCACGACGGCCGCTTCGGTTATCTCCGTTACGGCGCTGCTTTACGCCATGAAGAATGGCTTGCTTTCGCCCGATCTCTTCCCCTGAGGCCCTTCTCGCCAATAAGCGCGCGCAGGCCAGATCCGGGTTCTATGCCCTCGCGCATGACAAGACCACGAAGGGGCGAGACGGCAGCCAGAATGCCAAGACCCGCTGACCGTCCCAGCTGCACCGGAAGAAAGCCGGTGAGAAGGGAGCGGTTCAAAAGATCGACAATGCCGGTGCGAGTACCGACATCGAGCCGGCGCATGCGGTTGTAACGGTCGGTGACTCGCGCCGCACCGGGATCGGCACCGGCATCCAACAGACAACGCCCCAAATCCATGATGTCACGCATTCCAAGATTCAGGCCCTGGGCCCCGATCGGCGGGAACACGTGCGCGGCCTGACCCGCAAGTACGAGACGTCTAGACGCAAAATGGTCAGAGATCATGCCTGACAGCGGCCATTTCTGTGGCCTTGACACATCACTGACCTCACCAAGGATCGAGTCCAGCCGGTGTTCAATTTCTTCCGCGATTGAAGTCGGGTCGAGCCCCGCGATACGGTCTGCATCTTCCGGCTTCACTACCCAGACAAGGCCTGATCGGCGTCCGCGCATCGGGACTTGTGTAAACGGACCGGTACGGGTGTGAAATTCCGTCGAGATGTTCCGGTGATCGCGCGCATGCGCGAAGGTCAGAACCACAGCGGTTTGCGGATAGGACCATTCGCGCACCGAAATCCCGGCTGCTTGGCGGACGACGGAATGTTTCCCGTCCGCAGCAATCGCGAGCTTTGCGCGAATGTTTTGGCCGTCGGCCAGCGCCACGGTGGCGGAACCTTCGTCGAAGGATGCCGAACTGGCCATTGCATCGATGCGTCGAATAGCGGGCGTTCGTTCAACTGCGGCGGCAAGCGATTGGTTGAGCGCCCCGTTTGGAATGTTGTATCCAAATGCATCGGCATCGATTTCACGAGCATCGAAAGTAACTGTAGGCGCTCGCAACAGCCGTTCCGAGGCGTCGATTATGCGCATTGTCGAAAGGGCGGTTGCAGAGGTTGAGAGACTTGGCCAAACCCCGAAATCCTTCAGCATTTCGATGGCGGGCATCATCAGCGCCGTGGTTCGGTGGTCGTCATCGGTGAAGGTTCCGGTTGGCGCAACCAGAATCACGTCATATCCGTTAGATGCCGCCTCGAGCGCCGCTGCGAGGGCGGTCGGCCCTGCGCCAGTGACGACAATATCCGTTTCAAGCGACATCGTTTTCGTCTCCAGTGTTCTCCAAGGACAATTGGTATCAAGATCGCCATCTGTCTAGTGCCGGCATCGGACGGGCGCCACTGAACGGTTCGCGAAACAACGCAGCGCGAGGACTTGCATCAAATCCAGTGAAAAATGCCGCATTCCCCATTAGCGCGTTTGCGCTTCGGTTTCGAATAAGCTTAGGCTTACGCCGACCTTTCTCAACGCCGGACAGCCTATTCGTGTCGGATACGGACGAGCCCCCAACACTGCAAAACACTCTTCTGAAGGTCGAGGGCATCACCAAGACTTTTGGAACACTCAAGGCAAACGACCGCGTCGACTTCGATATTGTGCCCGGTGAAATTCACGCCTTGCTCGGTGAGAACGGGGCCGGAAAATCCACGCTTGTGAAGATGCTTTTCGGTTCCCTGCAGCCGGACTCGGGAACAATCAAGTGGCGTGGCCAGCCGGTAACGATCTCCGATCCAATGGATGCGCGGGCGCTCGGGATCGGTATGGTTTTCCAACATTTCTCGCTTTTCGAGTCGTTAAGCGCGGCCGAGAACATCGCGCTCTCTCTCGGCGGCGAAGTCTCGCTTTCGCGCACCGCAGCCGAGGCTAAGCGCGTGTCGGATGAATATGGCCTTCCGATCCATCCCGATCGTCTGGTCGGAGAGTTGTCGGTGGGCGAGCGCCAACGCATCGAAATCGTGCGCTGCCTCCTGCAGCAGCCGGAGCTGATCATTCTTGACGAGCCGACGTCGGTTCTCACGCCTCAGGAAGCCGAGAAACTTTTCGCAACGCTCGAAAAGGTTCGCCGAGAAGGAAAGTCCATCCTTTACATCTCGCACCGGCTGGAAGAGGTGCAGCGGCTCTGCGACCGCGCAACGGTGCTGAGGCTCGGACGCGTTGTGGCTCACTGCGACCCGCGAGCGGAGACAGCCAAAAGCCTTGCGGCGATGATGGTGGGCGAAGATATCCATGACGTCGATCGCAGGAAGGCGGTCCCTAAGGAACCGGCAAAACAGCAGCCGGTTCTTGTGATTGACGATCTCAGTCAACCCCCGACAGGACCATTCGCTGTTGCGTTGAGAAATGTTGCGCTGGAAGTTTTTCCCGGGGAGGTGGTCGGCATCGCCGGCATTGCCGGAAATGGTCAATCCGAGTTTTTCGAAGCAGTCAGCGGAGAGCGCCTTCAGGACCGGCCCGAGCGCATCCGCATCAGGGGGAAGAATGCAGGTCATGACGGCCCGAGCGGCCGTCGACGGCTCGGCGCAGCGTTTTCGCCCGAGGAACGGCTGGGCCACGGCGCAGTTCCAGGATTCAGCCTGTCGGAAAATCTGCTTCTGAGCAGGCATGCGACCGACGGCAAGACGTACGTAGGCGCGCTCGGAACCATAAAGTCCCGCGCGCTCACATCCGCTCTCGAGCGGATCGTCCAGGCGCTCGACGTTCGGAAGTCAGAAGCAGACCCGCTTGCATCGTCGCTCTCTGGCGGAAACCTCCAGAAGCTCATTCTCGGTCGCGAGTTCGATCGTGCGCCGGCCTTGCTGATCGCAAATCAGCCGACGTGGGGGGTTGATGCCGGCGCGGCCGCGCACATCCGCCAGGAAGTAATTGATCTCGCCAGGGCAGGGTCCGGTGTTCTCGTGATCAGTCAGGATCTCGACGAACTGCTGGAGATGGCGGACCGCATCGCGGTCATGTCTGATGGCAGGCTCTCGGAAACCATCCCGACGGAAACCGTCACTCGTGAAGCACTCGGCCTGATGATGGGTGGTGCTGGGAACGGGGAGGCCAGCGCGAAGAACTCGCCCATGCTGCCGGAGGGAACGATTTGATGCGCGTCGAACTCGTCCGCCGCCCCCATCCGTCGGCGCTCTATGGCGCGTTGTCACCGTTCCTGGCGCTGCTGATTACCGCCACGCTCGGCGCAATCATGTTCGCAATCCTCGGCAAGGCGCCGCATCTGGCGCTGTATGCCTATTTCATCGAACCGCTGACTGAAGTCTGGTCTCTTCACGAACTCCTGGTGAAGGCGGCGCCTCTCATTCTTATCGCCATCGGACTCTCGGTCTGCTTTCTGTCAAACAACTGGAACATCGGAGCGGAAGGCCAGTTCATCATCGGTGCAATCTTCGGGTCGGTGTTGCCCGTCATGTTTCCGGAGTTTCGGGGTCCATTCGTCCTGCCGATCATGCTTTTGATGGGTATTCTTGGCGGAATGACCTATGCGGCCATCCCGGCGCTTCTAAAGGCGAAGCTCAACACCAACGAGATCCTGTCGAGCCTGATGCTCGTATATGTGGCGCAACTCTTTCTGGATTGGCTTGTACGCGGACCGTGGCGAAACCCTCAGGGTTTCAACTTTCCAGAAAGCAGGAATTTTCACGCCGATGCGGTGCTTCCGGAAGTCATCTCGGCGTCGGGGCGAGCCCACTACGGATTCGTCTTCGCGATCATCGCGGCGGTGGTGATGTGGTACATTCTCAATAGGACGCTCAAGGGCTTCGAGATTCGCGTGATGGGCCAAAGCCCTCGCGCAGGGCGTTTCGCCGGGTTCTCGAGAGCGGGCACGATACTGACAACCTTCCTCATCGCCGGCGGGCTGGCCGGGCTCGCCGGCATCAGCGAAGTCTCGGGTGCCATCGGTCAACTGCGCCCCGTCATTTCACCCGGATACGGCTTCACCGCCATCATCGTCGCGTTTCTTGGACGTTTGAATCCGCTTGGAATTGTCGCCGCGGGGCTTGTTCTGGCGTTGTCCTACCTGGGAGGCGAGGCCGCACAGATTTCGCTTGGCGTCTCCAACAAGGTCGCGAACGTATTCCAGGGGATCCTTTTGTTCAGCGTGCTGGCCTGCGACACGCTCATTCATTACCGCGTACGCATTGCCGGCCGGCCGTCTGCGGAAGGTCAGGGGGTTTAGGTGTCATTCGTGATGATAGAAGCGATCCTGCTGACGATCGCGACAGCTGCAACCCCGTTGTTGCTCGCAGCACTGGGTGAACTGGTCGTCGAGCGTTCAGGTGTCCTCAATCTGGGCGTTGAAGGCATGATGATCATGGGAGCGGTCGCAGGCTTCGGCGCGGCGCAACTGTCCGGCTCGCCATGGGTAGGACTGCTTGCGGCTGTTTGTGCCGGCGCACTGTTTTCAATGCTTTTCGGGTTTTTGACGCTCACCTTAGCGACCAATCAGGTCGCGACCGGTCTGTCGCTGACGATACTTGGCCTCGGACTTTCCGGGATGTTGGGGGAATCCTTTGTCGGCTTGCCCGGACTCAAGCTTCAAGCCTGGGCCATCCCCGGGCTTTCGGAAATTCCGTTGATCGGCAAACTTCTGTTCGCACAGGATCCGATCTTCTACATTTCGATCGCGCTAACGGTGGCCGTCTGGTGGTTCGTATTCTTCACGAGAGCCGGATTGACACTGCGCGCTGTCGGGGACAGTCACGTCTCCGCTCATGCGCTGGGCCTTCGGGTTATCCGTATACGCTATCTTGCCGTGCTGTTCGGGGGAGCATGTGCCGGAATGGCTGGCGGACACCTGTCGCTGGTCTACACGCCGCAATGGACGGAGAATATGACGGCAGGTCGCGGATGGATCGCGCTTGCGCTGGTCGTCTTCGCTTCTTGGCTGCCTTGGCGCCTTGTGGCCGGCGCGTATCTCTTCGGCGCAGTGACCATCGCCCAATTCCACGCCCAGGCCCAGGGAGTTGGCATTCCGTCTCAATTCCTTTCCGCATTGCCTTATCTTGCAACGATTTTCGTTCTGGTCTTGATTTCCTCAAACAGGCGGATGACGATGCGCAACACCCCGGCATCGCTCGGAAAACCGTTCGTGCCGGAGCGTTGAGAGCATTACGGCGTGATCGGCGGCAAAAACCGCGGAAGAGATTGGAACGCGTAAAAGGGAAGGCAACATATGCGTAACACCACCAAATTTGTGCTTGCCGCCGTGGCGGCATTCGGCCTCGCAGGACAAGCGTCGGCAGCCGAAGTCAAAGCTTGCTTTGTTTATGTCGGACCGATCGGCGATTTCGGCTGGTCCTATCAGCACGATCAGGGCCGCTTGGCAGTCGAGGAAGAATTCGGCGATAAGGTCGAGACGGCGTATCTGGAAAGCGTTCCCGAAGGCGCAGATGCCGAGCGCGCAATTGAACGGTTTGCCCGGTCCGGTTGCGACATCATCTTCACGACGTCGTTCGGTTACATGGATCCCACGAACAAGATCGCGGCGAAGTTCCCGGACGTGAAGTTCGAGCACGCGACCGGATACAAGCGGGAAACGCCGAATGTTTCGGTCTACTCGTCGAAGTTTTATCAGGGCCGCTACATACAGGGCCAGATCGCGGCGAAGGTGTCAGAGACCGGTGTCGCAGGCTACATTGCGTCGTTTCCGATCCCGGAGGTGGTGCGCGGCATAAACTCCTTCATTTTAGGCGCGCAGTCGATCGATCCGGACTTCAAGCTCAAGGTCGTCTGGGTGAACACGTGGTTCGATCCGGGCAAGGAAGCGGATGCTGCAAAGGCCCTCATCGATCAAGGGGTCGACATCATCACGCAGCATACAGATTCGACGGCTCCGATGCAGGTGGCCGCCGAGCGGGGGATCAAGGCTTTCGGACAGGCTTCGGACATGGCGAATTTTGGGCCTGAGACGCAGTTGACCTCGATCATCGACGATTGGGCTCCATATTATGTCGAGCGTGTGAAGGCAGTACTCGACGGAACGTGGGAATCCCAGGATGTCTGGCACGGTATGGCTGAGGGTAATGTGGTGATGGCCCCCTACGCCAACATGCCTGACGACGTGAAGGAGATGGCGCAAGAGACCGAGGCCAAGATCACCAGCGGCGAATTCGAGCCCTTCACCGGACCGATCAAGAAGCAGGACGGCTCCGAATGGCTCGCCGAAGGTGAGAAGGCCGATATCGGGACCATGCTCGGTATGAATTTCTACGTCGAGGGAGTCGACGACCAGCTTCCGCAATAAGTTAGCTGAAACATGCACTTACGGAAGGCGCCCCTGCGGCGCCTTTCTATTTGGCCGGTGCAGTGCTCTGCGTTGTGCGCACCGCTCTGGTTGACCCCGGGCTGAACGCGACATGGCCGAACAACAGGCAAAGCACGACCGGAGCGATTGATATTCCCCCGGCCATGAACAACAGAACGACGATCGGGAACAGATACGTCGCTGCCAACAGGGATAGACGGTAGGAAGGAAAGCCATTTCGAAGGCCATCGGATGCAAGAAACGCAACGGCCGGTGCCAACAGGAACAGGTCGTAATTAAGGCTGAACGGTGTGGCGAGAAGCGATCCGATCAGCAGCATGGCGGATCTCTCCTCATGGGAGAAACCCCCGCCGAACCGCCATGCACGAATGACGATCACCGCGACAATCGCACTCACAAGGAGTTGCACCGCCATCGCCGGGATGTCGGGCGCACCGGCCACCCGCATCATTGCGTAGACCGACACCATCTTTTCCCATGCGACATGTCCCTCGCGCAGTGTCTCCATCGCATAACTTCCCTGCGCGAGAAATGCGGAGAAGGTTTCGACGCCGAACAGGATGACCGAGGAGCCGGTAGCAAGCGCCGTCGTCACGGTGGCCGTTGCAAAGGCGCGCCAGTTTGTGGATGAGATGAGGGCGAGCGGAATCAACAGTCCGAGTTGCGGCTTGAAGGTCAGCAGGCCGATAAGGATGCCTGCAACGATCGGTCTCGTTGGCAGAAGCACCAGCGCCCCGCCGAAAAGCGCGGCGGACAGGAATGCGTTTTGCCCGTGCGCGATGGTGAGAAACGTCACCGGAAAGGCAAGCGCGATCAGGATCACTTCCCACCGGTAGCCGGTGATCCGAACAAGCGTCCAGAGCGCCGTTGCGAAGGTCAGCCCCAACCACAAGAAGAGTGACGGGAAATAGCTAAGTGTCCCGAAGGGAACCAGGTAAGCGAGATAAGGCGGGGGATAGAAAAATGCATAGAAGTTCCCGTCGCCGAACACCGCGTTTTGCGCCTGCGCGAAAAGCGGCATCGAATAAGGTACTTCCGGACGCCCGGCGAGAACCTCGCGCGCGGCGACCCAGAAACTGACGTAGTCCGATCCAAATGGCGACCCATTCGGCAAGGCTCCATTGTTGGCGAGGATCACGTATCCTGTCGCAAAAAACGTGACCGCCAGCCCGAGTAGCGGATAGGTTACCAACCTGTCCCTATTAACCCATGCGCCCGATCTGACCGACTCCAGTACCCGCATTGCCCTGCCTGCTGTTTCACACGGATGCTATCCGGTCAGGTTTTAGGCCAAGTTAACTTGGAGGTTGGCCAATATCGGACCCCATCCTTACCCCTCGGAAGCGGTCAGGCGGCAGAGCGTGACTTCTCCGGCCCGCGCACCTCGTCGAACAGACGCTGCTGTTCCCGCGCCCACGCCCTGAGATCATACTTTGAAATGGTTGAGCGGAGTGCCTTCATTCGCTCCTGTCGCTCTGCTGGCACCATCGCAAGAGCCTGATCGATTGCCGAGTCCATCGAGCGGGTCGAGAAAGGGTTGGTGATAACCGCCGACGACATCTCGACCGCCGCGCCAGCGAACTCCGACAAAACAAGGATCCCATCCAGATCAGTTCGGCTGGCCACATACTCCTTCGCCACCAGATTCATTCCGTCGGCCAACGGCGTAATCCAGGCAATGTCTGCCGCCCGGTAATATGCGACGAGGTGCTTGAACGGTACGGCCGTCGAGATCAACGCGAGCGGTTGCCATTCAAACGAACCATATCGGCCATTGATCCGACCCGCGGCCTGTTCAATCTCGTTCTGAATACTCTCATAGGCTGTCATGCTGCGATTTGCGCTGACGGAGACGTGCATGAGCCTGATCTTTCCGTGCAACTCCGGCCGTCTCTCGAGCAGCCGTTCATAGGCGAGAAGCTGATCGATCCCGCCTTTGGTGTAGTCGGTCCTCGAGACGGAGAGGATTAAACGGGAGTCACCCAGCTCGCGCCTGATGACATCGACTTTCTTTTCCGTCTCACGACTGTCGGCCCGCTCGCCGATATAGTCCACATCAACGCCAACCGGGGAGGCGCTGACCGCGATGTGCCTGCCTCGGTGTTCTATCTCGGTGGGTATCGAGCGTTCGACCAACGCCGTGCCGTCCGAGATGAGTTCGGGGGCGACTTGCTCACGTTTGGAAACATTCACATCGAACAGGGAACGGGCCACGGAAACGAAGTTCGCCGCGTAACGCGGTATGTGAAAGCCGACAATGTCTGAAGCAAGAAGGCTTTCGACGATCTCCCGCCGCCAAGGCAACACGTTGAACATGTCCGCAGCCGGGAAAGGGGTATGGTGGTAAAACGATATCCGAAGGTCCGGCCGCAATTGCCGCAGATAACCCGGCACGAGCCACAGATTGTAATCGTGCACCCAGACCATCGCCCCGTCAGACGCTTCCGCGGCTGCAGCCTCGGCAAAGGCCCAGTTCACTTCTCTAAATGTTGGCCAATCGACTGGATCGTAATTGTACTTCTCCTTGAAGGAATGGAGAATCGGCCAAAATGCCTCTTTTGAGGTCACGTGATAAAAACTGGATATTTGTTCGGGAGTTAACGGCAACCGCGAGACACTGTAACGTCCGAAACTGTCGTCGATCTCTACCGTTCGCTGAAAGTCCGGATTGGCCGGATCCTTGGCCTCTTTCCACGCGATCCACGCACCCTTATCGACATTCCCGAAGAAACTCTTCAGCGTCGGTACGATACCGTTTGGACTCTTATTCTCGTGGAATACGGTCTGGCCATCTTTGACGACTTCCTCATAGGGCTGGCGGTGATAGACGATAACGAGATCGGAGGGCATATTCCTATCCTTTCGGAGTCGAGTGCATGCCGAGGGCAGCAACAGCTTCAAGTATTCCGGCGGCGCCAATCGCCTCTGCTTTGTAGACGTGGTCGAGATCGGCGATTTCTTTGAGCAGGGCTTGCTCAGCGCCTCCGACCGCCACGGCAGGCAATCCGCAGGCGAGCATGCTGAGGTCGTTGAGCGTGTCGCCCGCAGCGAGAACCTTTCGCTCATCGATTTCCAGATGGGCGACCAATTTCTTCAGGGAAGGGCCCTTCGAAATACCTTGCGGCAACACGTCAAAGAACCGGCTGTCGGAGATAATGTGATCAAGGCCGAGTTCCGCAATCAGGGCCCCGGCGCGATTGTCGTATTCCGGCATATCGAGATCGTAGCTGACCCGGTATCTGAAGTTTGTCGGCTGCAATGACAGTCCCGGATGATCCCGTAGCGTCTTCCGGACGCGGTCCCCACTGCCGTTCCAAAGGTCGGCAATCTCACGCTCAAGCTCGATGATTGGCTTTATGCCTTCATCAGGGGAGACTTCGGCAATGGTCGTACCAACATCGCCGATCACATATTCAGGCCAGGGCACTCCGCCGGCGCATAAGTCCTCGATGAAT
The DNA here is from genome assembly GCF_019966575.1 of Oricola cellulosilytica. Classification (GTDB taxonomy): domain Bacteria; phylum Pseudomonadota; class Alphaproteobacteria; order Rhizobiales; family Rhizobiaceae; genus Oricola; species Oricola cellulosilytica. The sequence continues at coordinate 84,948 of NZ_JAINFK010000005.1, forward strand.
TCCGGATCGCGGCCGGTGACGAAAATCAGTCCGACACTAAGCCTGTTTTCCTCGATCCAGTCGTACAGTTCGGCGCGTTCCTTCTCGTTTCCGCCGAGAAATGTTCCGTCGAGGTCGGTCGCGAGCACGAATCGGCGATCCGCTAGCCGTGGCGCGGTATCAGAAGACCCGGAAATTTTCACGTGATTGTCTCCCGAAGCACCGCGACGGGATTTGGGTTCGCCGGACGAAGCGTGATGCCGGAAGGGTATCTCTGCTGGGGTCTTCGCTTCCGGATCTCACGAACGACACTAGCGTTGCGGCCCCAAATGGGGGGATTATTGAGCCCAGCGTTTGTTGCAGCACAAGCCTGCGCGGCCCTCACACCTCCAGAACCTAGCGGAGCGACACTGCCACACGCGGAGCTGGAACCAAAATTCCTCTTCAAGTCTTTGATATTGTTCTCCCATTCCGAACTGAATTTGTCGCGACTGTCCCGCGAGGGTTCTGGCGGTTCTGGCGAAAACCTGCACGCAAGGCCAGCAGAGTCAGTCGCGTCCGCAGGACGTCGGCAATTTGCGGTCATTCATTGTGCATTGCAGCATTATCGCCGAATTCCGGGAATTTGTAAAATGCTCACCCGCACGGCACGCTTACTCGTCCGGGGGCGGGCTGAAGTGAACGCCCAAGTTGCCCAATCAGATCTGCGATATCCCGCCCCCGCGGATCCAACGGTTCAACTTCGGGCGCATGGCGGTTTATCTCTCCCGATGGCTGAATCAGGTTCCGCAACAACTCAGGCGTTTCGATCATTGGCAGATGCCCCGCATTGCAGAGGACGGCATTCGCATTCCTGAGTTCCCTAAGAAGCGTCAACTGATCCTTCGGATCGACGACGCGATCATTCTGCGACACAACAACCGTGACCGGGGTATCGATCCTTGGAAGTTCGGAGGTGACGGAAGTTTTGGAAAGCCATGCAACGACTTGCCTGAGAGCTTCCGGATCGCTTCTGCGAAGATCCCACATCATCGACCTGTCACGGCCGCTGGCTTCAGATTGCGCATCGGCGGCCATCGCGGTCGAAAGCCCGTATCGGTAGGTGGATTCGGAATTCAGCCAGATCTTAAACAGCGTGGAGAACAACGGCGCGCCGATGAGGGGAGCGATTACACCGCGTGCCATCGGGCTGCGTGCAACCGCATTTCGGCCACATGGAAAGGCACCCAGCAGAGTCAGTCTGGAAACAACCTCCGGATAACGCGCCGCAAGCTTGAGAGCGGCGATCGCTCCCGTCGAGTGGGCAATGAGATGCACCGAGCCATGGGCGTGCGCCAAGATGGCATCGCGATAGCTCTCGATGAAGCCGAAATCCTTGAGCAACCGTGCGGTTTCTGTTGCATCTGTCGTCCAGGGATGGTGACCGGGAAGCGGAAGCGCGAGGAAGCGCTCTCGCGGCATGGACCGGATCAGAGTGCGCCAGAGAGATATCGAAGAGACAACGCCGTGAAGCAGAACCGACCCGACGGGTTTCTCGGAATTACCATAAGACCGAACGGGTACGGCGCTGTTCCAAACCGGCACGGGAGGACATGTGACGCCGCTTTTTCCCGACATGACACCAGCGGTCACATCGGCATCACGCGGATTGGAACGCCCGTAAGCCTCAGTTATATTTGCGATTTTCGCGTTCTTAATGTCAGGCATCGTGTTCTTGCGTTAGTAACGTCTGCAGAAGCAAGGCGTCAGGAAAGAAATGGTTCCCGACGCACACGTAGACCGGCTGAACGCACACGTGGACCGGCTGAGAACATATTGACGGAAATCAAAGTCACGAGCATATCGGTGCATGAAGAAAAATGACATTCAGCTTGTGATCTTCGATTGCGATGGGGTTCTCATCGACAGTGAGGCGATCAGCGCAAGAATTCTCATCGAACAGTTGGCGGGCGTCGGCATCGATGTCGATGCGGCGTATGTGCAGCAGAATTTCCTTGGACGCAGTTGGGCCAAGGTTGCTTCCGAGGTGCGATCTGCTCACCATCTCGATCTTTCTTCCGACTTCGAGGAGCGTTACCGGCGCGAGCTGATGACCGCGTTTGAGAACGAGTTGCGGAGTGTGGACGGCGTGGAAACGGTTTTGAACGAGCTGGCGGTTTCCTGCTGCGTCGCTACCAGCAGCAGTCCAAAGCGCGCATTACGCTCACTCGAAATGACAGGATTACTGCCTTATTTTGGCAAGCGCCTCTTCACCGCCTCGGAGGTAGCCAACGGAAAGCCCGCGCCGGATCTGTTTCTACTGGCCGCCGCCTCCTTGGGCTTCCAACCGCAGAACTGCCTTGTGATTGAAGACAGTGTTCCTGGCGTCCAGGCGGCGCGGGCAGCCGGGATGCATGTTTACCGGTTTCTCGGGGGAAGCCATCTGAGAGGCACCGCACCGCCGGTTCGGACGATGCCGGCCGATGTTGTGAATTTTGACAATTGGCGCGATTTCTACGAAATGGCGCCTCAATTGCGAAAGACTGCGAACGTGATCGCGAACTGACATGGCAAGCCGGACAGAAACCGATATCGCGAGGCTCGACGACGCGGCGCGGGCAGGCTGGCTGTATTACGTTGCTGGCAACACACAAGATGAGATTGCGAAGAAGCTCGGCGTTTCGCGCCAATCCGCCCAGCGACTGGTGTCGCTTGCAGTGAGCGAGAAGCTCATCAAGGTGCGGCTTGATCACCCGATCGCCCACTGTATGGAACTCGGCCACCGCTTGAGGGACGAATTCGGTCTCGCTCACTGCGAGATTGTGCCAAGCGATCCGGATGCTCCCTCGTCGATTGTGGGGATTGCGCAGGCGGGCGCCGCCGAGATGGAGCGGCATCTCAAGTCCAAACACCCGAAGATCATCGCCATCGGCACCGGACGGGCGCTCCGCGCATGCGTGGAACAATTGTCGCCGATGGACTGCCCCCAGCACTCGATTGTTTCCCTGCTCGGCAACATGATGTCGGACGGCCTCGCCACTGCCTACAACGTGGTCATTCGAATGGCCGAGCGCGTCAATGCGCGACACTATCCTATGCCGCTTCCGGTTCACGCACGTTCGATCGAAGAGAAGCGCATTCTCCACAATCAGGAACCTGTCCGCAACATCCTGGAGTTGATCCGGCAGGCCGACGTCACCTTTGTCGGCATCGGAAATCTGGATCTCAACGCCCCGATCTTCATTGACGGTTTCCTGAAGCGCGACGAGATCCGCGCCTTGAACGAGGCGGGCGCCGTAGGTGAGATCACGAGTTGGGTTTTCGACAGGGAGGGACACCTGATCGAAGGACTCGCCAACGATCACGTCAACAGCGCGCCGCTTGTGCCGAATTCGCCCAATCCGGTCTTCGGGATAGCCGCCGGCGAATCGAAAGTTGCGGCCATTCGAGGCGCGCTTGTCGGCAAGCTCATTAACGGGCTCATCACGAACGAGCACACGGCGGAGCTTCTGCTGAAAAAGTAGCCCTCGTGTCGCAGTCTATCTAGCGCCGTTGGGAGACAGGTGAAGACCTGCATGGCACGGTCGCTGCCGGCTCACCGCAACACGTGAACGGAACAATGCGCGTGACGGACGATCCGCGCGGCCGTCGAGCCTAGCAGGAAATCGCGAAGACCCGGCTTGTGGGATCCGATGACGATGCAGTCGGCCCCGACATCTTCTGCATATTCCGCCAGCGTCTGACCGGCATGACCTTCGAGCAGAACCGGCGTGACCCCGGGATGGTTTTTCACCCGCTCCTTCAAGATCGATTCGGTCTTGTTGCGGGCCGTCCGCAGATCGTCTTCCGAAAGGTGGAAACGGACAGAGCCCTGCAGGGGCTCGTAGATGTGGACGGCGAGGATCTCGGCTCCGTCATCGGCGAGAACGCTGGCCGCCTCGAGCGCCCGCTCCGAAATTCCATGCTCGAGCGAAAGGGCCACGATTATTTTCTTGTACATCGTCTTTTCCTTTTTGGAGGGTGCGGTTTACGGGACAGCCTGTCGCCCTCCGCCCTTGAATCTCATGGCGTTGTGCCGGGCGGCGGGCCAAGCGAGCCGCGCATGACGATCTCGACGCCGATTTCAACGCGCGGTTCGACGGGTTCGTTCGCGATCAGCCGAAGCAGCACCTGCGCCGCCGCGCTTCCCATGCGCCGGTGCGGTACATGAACTGTCGTCAGCGCAGGCTCCACGAAACTCGCGATATCGATGTCGTCGAAGCCCGTAATCGAGATGTCGCCGGGAACGCCGAGCCCGAGCGCCTTTGCCCGGCTGATCGCGCCGACCGCCAGCACGTCATTGCCGCAAATCACCGCGGTCGGACGCGGGGTTCGTCTTACGAGCCTGTCGAAAGCGGTCGCTCCGTCTTCAAACGTGTAGGGCGCCTCGATGACATCGAACGACTTCACCTCCGATATAGCGCGGCGCATGGCGGATCTAACGCCCTCGACGCGATCGGCGGCCCTGTCGTTCATCGAGGTGACGCCGGCGATCATGGCGATATCGCGGTGTCCCAGTTCGATCACCTTCGATGCTATTTCGGCCGCCGCCCTGAGGTTGTCGAAACCGATGAAATGGTCGGACGTATCGCCCAAATTCCACGCCAGCACATAGGGCGTGCCGCGCTGGCGCAGATAATCGTAGGTTGCCTGGGGGCGGGCCAAACCGATCAGCAGGAGGCCGTCGGCGCCGCGGCCGACAAGCGCCCGGACCTGTTCGGCCTCGCGTTCCGAATCGTAACCCGACCCGGCGACGAGCAGCGTCACGCCGGCTTCCGAGAGCGTTTCCTGGAAAGCCTGCAATCCGCGCGCGAAGATGGCGTTCTCCATCGTCGGAATGACAGCGCCGACTGTCTTGGTGCGCCGGGACGCCAGCGCGCGACCGCCGAAGTCCGGCGTGTAGCCGAGGTCCTTGACAGCACGCATGACCCGTTCGCGGGTGGCGGGGACCACGCGATCCGGCTCGTTCAGGCATCGCGAGACCGTGGCGGTCGAGACGCCAGCGGCCCGGGCGACATCGTTGAGCGTCGGTCGAAAGGTCTCGTTCATTGTCGGAAATCTGCCCTCTTTCGACAATCATGCCGAAAATCTGCCTTTTCACAAATGTAATCGCTTGCATCCTGTCATGTAAGCGCTTACAAAAAGTTTGTCACGTATGGGAGGAACATATGAAGCTTGGAGAAAAGCTGGCGTTCGTCGTGGCCAGCATTCTGTTCGCGATCTTCCTTACCAATGTCATCCTTGGTGCCGCGCGCTTTGGTGTGGTCCTAAGCGATGTGGGCGAAATGCTGGCGCTCTTCGGCGCCTGCATCTTTTTCGTGATCGCCGTGCTTGGGCTGGAGCGCAGGCAGCGTGAATCCGGTCGGACCATTTCCAACCAGGGAGGAGATACCTGATGACTGACAAGAACCCGCGCGAGGCGCTGAAGTCCGCCGAGCGCCGCAACTTTCTCAAGCTCACAGGGCAGGGCGCCTTTACAGCCGCGCTCGTCGCCGGCGCCGCTGGGACGCTGTGGTCGGACGAGGCTGTGGCCCAGACCGCCAAAGAAGAAAAGGAGCGCGAGGCGGCGGCAGCGCACACGATGACGATCGCGACGGCATATGTGCTTGGCGCGTCGCGCAGCTACCCCATCATGCAGCTCGACTTCAAGGAGAACATCCAGAACGCCACTAGCGGTAAGGTCTACGTCAAGCTTGCGCCGGGCGGTCAACTCGGTGCCGGTGGCGCGCTCGCCCAAAAGGTGCAGGGCGGCACGATCCAGGTGGCGCAGCATTCCCTATCGAACTTTGCTCCATTCGCGAGCGCTGTCGATCTTATCAATATGCCGTATTTCTGCGGCTCCAATCAGAGATTTACCAACCTCGTGACCTCCGGCGCCTGGAAGAGTGAGGTACACCCTAAGATCGAGGCCTCTGGTTTCAAGGCGCTGTTCTACGTTGTCATCGATCCGCGGGTCGTCGCTGTTCGCCGAGGCGGCAACAAGGTGCTCACCCCGGGTGACCTCGCGGGGGTCAAGTTCCGCGTTCCGGGGTCCAAGATGCTGCAGCAGTATTACCGGATGGTCGGCGCCAACCCGACGCCAGTCGCGTGGGGCGAAACGCCATCGGCCATCAAGCAGGGCGTCGCCGATGCGCTCGATCCGTCGGTCGGTGCGCTTTACGTGTTCGGGTTCAAGGACATTCTGAGCCATGTGACCTTCACGCAGGCCGTACCCGACAGTCAGGTCTATTCGTGCAATCTCGAATGGTTCAATTCGCTTCCCGGCGACGTGCAGGAAGGGATCGAGTTCGCAAGCGCCATCACGGCCCAGCAGAACCTCGCAAAGGTTCCGGCGGCACGCGCCTATGCGATGGCTGAACTGAGAAAGTCGGGCGTGGAATTCCATACTCTGTCGGACGACCAGCTTGCTGAATGGCAGGAGGCCGGTGGTTATCAGCGCACCGAGTGGGACGAGTTCAAGGTCGAACTGGCCGGGTCTATGGATACTTTTGCCAAGCTCGAGGAAGCGGCCGGCACAATGGGCCGCTACTACGTTCACGACGCCTGACCCACGCCGGGGCCGGCATTGGGCCGGCCCGCAATTTGGACGGATTAAACCCATCGGCCTCAGACCGGCCGGCGCCTGACCGCCCATAGCGGGGGAGGAAGCAGCCATGCCTGGAATTCTCGACGCACTGAACCGAAATGCCGAGCGCTGGGCGCTTCTGGTGTTCTACGTGATGCTGGTGGTGACCATGTTCATCGAGGTCGTTCGCCGGGAGGTGTTCGCCTACTCGTCGATTTGGGGCGAAGAGATCGTCCGCTACTCGTTCATCTACCTCGCGTGGATCGGCGCAGCCGCAGCGGTGAAGGAAAGAGGCCATATCCGGATCGACGTGCTCATGCATTATGTCGGCCCGCGCATCAAGGCTACGCTCTACATCTTTGGCGACCTTGTGATGATGGGCGTCGCCTTGGTCGCGCTCTACTGGTCGTTCGAGACGGTGATGGTCTCGGCCAAGTTCGGCTCGGTCAGCCACGGGCTCCGGGTTTCGATGGTCTGGTTCCTGGCGGCGGTGCCGATTGGATTCGCCCTCGTGATCTTCCGGCTCCTCCAGTCGCTCTTCCGCGACATAAACGATCTTCGTTTCGGCCGCCCCGCGTTCGAAGGCGACAAGCTTTTCGACTGAGGAGACAGGCATGCTCTGGAACCAACTTCAGAACCAGGGCGTCGACCTCGGCTGGGACTTCTACGGCCCCGTCCTGATTTTCGTTGCCCTCGTCGCCTTGGCCGTTCCCGTCTGGGCTGCGATCGGCGCTGCGGCGATCGCGATGCTGGTCTTCTCGCAGGCGCTGCCGCTCAGCCTGGTCGGCGAAAGCCTGTTCGACGGAATCGACGCCTTCGCGCTAACTGCGGTGCCCCTGTTCATCCTCACCGGCGACGTTCTGGTCCGGACCGGCCTGTCGCGGAAGTTCCTCGACGTGGCCGAGGCGCTGACGTGCTGGACCAAAGGCGGCTTCGGATCGGCTACGGTGCTTGTCTGCGGCATGTTCTCTGCAATCTCGGGCTCCGATGCTGCCGGCGCCGCCGCTGTGGGTAGGATGACCATCGACCGGCTGGTCGAGTCGGGCTATCCGCGGCCCTACGCCTGTGCGCTGGTCGCCGCCGGAGCCTGCACCGGCATCCTGATTCCGCCGTCGATCGCCTACATCATCATCGGACTCGTTCTCGGCATCTCGGCGTCGACCCTCTTCCTGGCAGCGCTGATTCCCGGCCTCGCAATCCTCGTCTCGATCCTCGTGACCAACCTCATCATGAACCGGATCTATGCTTGGGAGGGCGGGGGCCAGATGACGTTATCGGAATGGCTTGCCCAATTGGGTCGGGCGCTGAAATCCGGCTGGTACGCGTTCATCGTTCCGGGGATCATTTTCTACGGCATCTTCTCCGGTCGGCTGACGCCCACCGAAGCTGGTGCGACGGCCGTGGTGGTCACCATTATCATGGGGTTCATCCTCAAGACGCTGAAGCTCTCGGACTTCCCGTCTATGCTCGTCAGTTCGGCGAAGGTGAATGGGGTTATCTTGCCCATCATCGCGTTCTCGCTGCCGCTTGCCCAGGCGCTTGCGATCCTTGGTGTGCCGCAGGGCTTCGTCTACTCGGTTACCTCGATAACCGAGAACCCGGCGATCTTGATACTGCTGATGATCTTGATCTTGATCGCGGCGGGCTGCGTGATGGAGACGACACCCAATATCGTGATCCTCGCCCCGATCCTGAAGCCCCTGGCCGATAACATCGGCATGAACGAGATTCAGTTCTGCATTATGATGATCACCGCGCTCGGTGTTGGGTTCATCACGCCGCCTCTGGGCCTCAATCTCTTCGTGGTCTCCGGCCTGACCGGGGAATCGATCCTGAAAATAGCCTACCGCGCCTTTCCCTTCGTCATCTTCATGCTCTGCGTGACGCTGCTGATCGCCTACATCCCGGCGATTTCGACCACGCTCCTGCCTGACATCTACCGCTAGGAGAATTTCATGTCCCGCACCTACCTCAAGAAGGCCGAAAAGACATCGACAAGCGATGCGAGCTCCGTAACCGAGATCGTTCAGAACATTCTGAACGAGATCGAAGCGGGCGGCGAGGACGCGGCCACGCGGTTCGCTGAGAAATTCGATCGCTATACCGGGAACCTGGTCGTGACCCGCGACGAGATCGACGCCGCGTCATCTCAACTGTCGCAAAAGCTGAAGGACGACATCCGCTTCGCGCACGACAATGTACGCAAATTTGCGGAGGCGCAGAAAAAGACGCTCGGCGACGTCGAAGTCGAGATCGTTCCGGGCCTCGTTGCCGGGCAGAAGACGATTCCCTGTCAGGCGGCCGGCTGCTATGTGCCCGGCGGACGCTATAGCCATGTCGCTTCTGCGATCATGACCGTGACGACGGCCAAGGTCGCTGGATGCGATCATATCGCGGTCTGTTCGCCGCCTCGTCCGGATGTAGGCGTTAACCCGGCAATTCTCTATACCGCTGACCTTTGCGGGGCAGACGCGATCCTCGCGATGGGCGGCGTGCAAGGGGTCGCATCCATGGCTTGCGGTCTGTTCGGCTTACCCTCGGCTGACATTCTCGTCGGGCCAGGCAATCAGTTCGTTGCCGAGGCAAAACGGATACTCTTTGGCCGCGTCGGGATCGATATGTTCGCGGGACCGACTGACAGCTTGATCCTTGCGGATGCAACCGCAGACGCGGAGATCGTCGCGGCTGATCTCGTGGGGCAGGCGGAACACGGCTATAACTCCCCCGTCTGGCTCGTGACCGACAACGCCGATCTCGCAAATGCTGTGTCGCTGGCCGTACCGCGCCTGATCTCGACCCTGCCGGATCTCAACCGCGAGAACGCCGAGGCTGCATGGCGCGATTACGCCGAGGTGATCCTTTGCGGTAACCGCGAGGAAATGGCGGCCACCGCCGACGAATACGCGCCCGAGCACTTGAGCGTTCAGGCCGACGATCTCGACTGGTGGCTCGACCGCCTGCAGTGCTATGGCTCGCTGTTTCTCGGTGAACAAACCACGGTCGCGTTCGGTGACAAGGCGTCGGGCACCAACCACGTCCTGCCCACGTCGGGCGCGGCGCGGTACACCGGCGGCCTTTCGGTGCACAAATTCATGAAGATCGTCACATGGCAGCGCGCTACTGCCGACGGTGCGAGACCGGTCGCCGAGGCAACCGCCCGCATCTCCCGCCTCGAGGGAATGGAGGGCCACGCCCGTACGGCAGACATCCGTCTGCACAAATACTTCCCTGGTGAAGTCTTCGACCTGACGGCGACGGAGTAAGGATCCGATCGTGCCAACTCCCTCACTCTTCGATCTGGACGGTCGCGTCGCGTGCGTGACGGGAGCAAGCAGTGGCCTCGGGCGAGCCGCTGCAGCGATGCTCGCGGCAGCCGGTGCGAAAGTGGTCGGCGTTGCGCGCCGGCAGGATGCGCTCCACGAATGGCGGCACGAGACCCATGGTGAAACTGCCGCGTTGGCTGCCGATCTTGGTGACCGGGCCGGTCTGGATAGGATCGCGCAGAGTGTGACCGTACTTTTCGGTCCTCCGGACATCCTAATCAACGCTGCGGGAATAAACATGCGCCAGGCTGCGGACGCCGTGACACCCGACGGGTGGGATTTGACGCTGCATCTCAATTTGACCGTGCCGTTTTTTCTCGCACAGGCCTTCGCCGGCGCGATGAAGGATAAGGGGTGGGGACGGATCGTCAATTTCGCCTCCCTGCAATCGCGCCGGGCGTTTCCCGGAGGGATCGCTTACGGGGCGTCCAAAGGCGGGATAGAGCAACTGACGCGCGCCATGGCGGAGGCGTGGTCGCCGCACGGCATTAACGCCAATGCGCTCGCGCCGGGCTTCTTTCCCACTGAACTTACGGGGCCGGTATTTTCCGATCCCGACCTTGCAGATCGTAATGCGCGTCAAACCTGCATCGGACGCAATGGCGAACTCTCTGATCTCGAGGGACCCTTGCTGTTCCTGTGTTCGAAGGCGTCGGATTACGTCACTGGCCAGGTGTTGTTTGTCGACGGGGGGTTCACGGCCAAATGAAAGCACTCGTCTACACAGGGCCGGAGCAACTCGAATATCGCGACGAACCCGAGGCGTCTCCGGGCGATGGGGAAGTGATGGTGCAGGTCGATGCGGTTGGAATCTGTGGGTCCGACATGCATGCCTATCTCGGGCATGACGATCGCCGTCCGGCGCCTCTGATCCTCGGGCACGAAGCAGCGGGTGTCGTCGTCTCCGGTCCCGATACGGGGCGGCGCGTCACGATCAATCCGTTGGTGACCTGCGGCCAATGTCAGGCGTGCCGGTCGCGGCGCAACAACCTCTGCCCCGATCGCCAGATCATTTCCATGCCACCGCGCCCGGGGGCATTCGCGCAGTTTGTCTCGATGCCCGCTCAAAATCTGGTGACCGTTCCGGACGGTTATTCGTTGGAAACCGCGTCCATGGCGGAGCCGCTGGCATGCGGCTGGCATGCGGTGCGCATGGCGGAATCGGCGTCGGTTATCCCCCTGGCGGAAGCGAAATGCCAGGTGATCGGAGGCGGAGCGATCGGGCTCGGCGCAGCCTTGGCGCTTGTTGCGATGGGTGCAACCGATGTCGCCATCGGCGAGACCAACACGCTCAGGCATCCTGCACTCGAAAACGCGGGGCCCGTCAAGATCTACAATCCACGGAGCGAAGCGGCGGTCGGCGATGGCGAAGCGGATATCGTCATCGACGGCGTCGGTTTCGCCGCGACCCGCGAGGCAGCTTGCCGGTTGGTTCGCGGGGGAGGCGTCATCGTCCATATCGGGCTCGGCGAAAGCACGGGCGGCCTGGATATCCGGCGGGTGACTCTGCAGGAAGTCACATTCATCGGTACTTACACCTACACGCCGGACGATTTCCGCGAAACGACCGACGCCATGTTCGACGGTCTTCTCGGAAAACTGGATTGGGCCGAGACGCGTGCCCTTGCCGACGGCGTGGGCGCTTTCGCCGACATCCGCAGCGGACGCGCCGCGGCGCCGAAAATCATTCTGAAACCCTAATCGAAAAGGAAGAAAAATGGCTGAAATACCGCAGCTGCTGGTTCACGACCACGACGATAATGTCGGCGTCGTGGTCATCGAAGACCTGAAGGCGGGTACGGACATGCTGGTTTGCGTCACCCATGACAATTCCACCTTCCGCCTGACGTCCAACATGGATGTGCCCATCGGCCACAAGGTCGCCCTGAAAGATCTGAAAACCGGTGATACGGCCATGAAGTATGGCGAGGATATCGGCAAGATCATCGCAGATATCAAAAAGGGTGATCACGTTCACACCCACAACTGCAAAACGAAACGCTGGTAAGGAAACTCGACCATGACATCCGATCCATCAACCCGGACCATCAACGCCTGGCGCCGTGAAAACGGCCGCGTCGGCGTCCGCAATCATGTCCTGATCCTTCCGGTAGACGACATCTCCAACGCCGCCTGTGAGGCGGTGGCCAACAACGTGAAGGGCACGATGGCGATCCCTCACGCTTATGGCCGTCTGCAATTCGGCGAAGACCTTGAATTGCATTTCCGCACCATCATCGGCATCGGCGCCAACCCGAACGTCGCCGCGGTCGTCGTGATCGGCATCGAGCCGGAATGGACGAAGGTCATCGTCGACGGAATCGCGAAAACCGGAAAGCCGGTCGAGGGTTTCTCGATTGAGCAGAAGGGCGACTTCGAGACCATTCGCCAGGCGGGCTGGACAGCCAAGGAATACGTGCATTGGGCCACCGAGTTGCAGAAAGAGGAATGTGGCCTCACCGAGCTGTGGGTCTCGACCAAATGCGGTGAAAGCGACACCACCACCGGCCTGTCATCCTGCCCGACCGTCGGCAACATGTATGACAAGCTGCTGCCGCACGGCCTCTACGGATGTTTCGGCGAAACCTCGGAGATAACCGGCGCCGAGCACATCTGCGAGAAACGCGCCGCCAATCCGGAAGCGGCCGAAAAGTTCATGAAGATATGGAAGGCTTATTCCGAGGACGTGATCTTCGCGCACCAGACCGACGATCTGTCGGACAGCCAGCCGACCAAGGGTAATATTTTGGGTGGGCTGACAACGATCGAGGAAAAGGCACTCGGTAACTTGGAGAAAATCGGCCGGACCTCGCAATACATCGACGCCATCGGCCCAGCGGAAACGCCGTCCAAGGGTCCCGGCCTGTACTTCATGGACAGTTCGTCGGCAGCGGCGGAATGCGTCACCCTGATGGCGGCGGGTGGCTACGTCGTCCATACATTCCCGACCGGACAGGGCAACGTTGTCGGCAATCCGATCGTTCCGGTGATCAAGATTTCCGGCAACCCCCGCACGTTGCGAACCATGTCGGAACATATCGACGTAGATGTGACCGGTGTCCTGACCCGCGAGATGACGATAGACCAGGCCGGCAACGCGCTGATCGAGATGATCGCTCGCACCGCCAACGGTCGCTTCACCGCAGCAGAGGCCCTCGGTCACCGCGAATTTTCGATGACAAAACTATACCGGAGCGCCTGATCGAGGGCTCTACCCGCCGCCCGGCATCCCTCGCCGGGCGGTCTCGCCTTACCGGAAACTTGATGCCAAATCTCTCCGTAAAATCAATCGGTTCACGCATGTCCGAGCTGTTTCCCGGGCTGTTGCTGGCGTTGACGGTGGCCACTGCAGCCAAGTTCCTGTCCGAGCATTACGGCGCGCCGGTCATGCTTTTCGCGCTGCTGATCGGAATGGCTTTCAATTTTCTCGCGCTGGATTCGCGTACGAAGCCGGGCATTGATTTCGCATCCAGAACGCTCTTGCGCACAGGTATCGTGCTTTTGGGTACGCGCATCACTTTCGGTGACATCGCCTCCATCGGCCTGACCAGCTTTCTTACCGTGATCGCCCTGATCGGGCTGACGATCGGCAGTGGTTTCGTTTGCGCCCGATTGTTCAATCGCGGCTGGCGTTTCGCGTTGCTGACAGGCGGTTCGGTGGCCATCTGCGGTGCCTCGGCCGCGTTGGCGATAGCATCGGTCATTCCCCACAATGACAAGACCGAACGAAATCTGCTGTTCACGGTGGTTTCCGTCACCACGCTCTCTACGATTGCGATGATCTTCTATCCGATCATTTTCCAGTTGATCGGACTTTCCGACAGCCAGAACGGCTTCCTTATTGGCGCGACCATTCACGATGTCGCCCAGGTCGTCGGCGCCGGTTATTCCATTTCGACGAAGGCGGGGGATGTGGCGACGATCGTCAAGCTGTTGCGCGTTTCCATGCTCCCGGTCGTGCTGATCGCCATCGTTTTCACCATGGCGAGCGCGCAGGGCAGCGGAAGCAAGGTGCGCTTGCCCCTGTTTGTGATCGGGTTCGCCGCGTTGACGGCAGCCAACAGTGTCGGCCTCTTTCCGGGGCCGGTTGCCGCCGGCGCGGTCAGCCTCTCGTCCTGGCTGCTGGTGGTCGCGATATCGGCGCTCGGCGTGAAGACCAACATGAAGGCAATGCTGGAATTGGGCTGGCGACATGTTGCAGTGGTGGTCGTTGAAACTCTTCTTCTTCTTGCGCTAGCCTTCGCCGCGCTCAAGACCGGCCTCCTACTTTGATCGAATTCGCGCTTCGGTCTGCCGGAATCTTCAAATCTCCTCGCCAGAGCATCGCGATACTTCTGCACGCGGGCACATGACGGCGGGACATCGACGCTGCAGGGACTCGTGACTTGTTCACGCTGCGCTGAGGCAATCGAGTTCTTGCGCGAAGAGTGCAGGCTCGGCGGCCGGGGCTCTGCTGGCCGCGGATGCGGGGTTGAAACGGCGTCCTTACTGGCCGAGCGACGGCATTCGAGGGTTATCTCCGCTGCGTACGGACCGAAGACAGCAGGGCTGTGTAGGCTCGTGACAAATATAGTTAAGAAATGGTTAATATTGTGATAGGGAAACGATGAGGTGGATTTGCAAGCACCAAGTATATTTATTAAATATCAATGACTTATTGTAATGAAAATCAAATCTCTGTGGCGGAGAGGGTGGGATTCGAACCCACGGTACGGTCGCCCGCACGCCGGTTTTCAAGACCGGTGCCTTAAACCGCTCGGCCACCTCTCCGGAAGCGCCTCTCTTGACATAAAATTCTCGCGACGCGCAACCAATTTCCAGTTTTTCGTGTGCCACACAGAAACCGGCAAAAGAGGGGTACGTTTTCCTAATAGGACGTTCTGACATGTTATCCATTCATAAGGTCAGAAATTTTCAATCTGGTACAAAGGCATGGCAAGCTGCTTCAAGCTCGAACCGACAAGTGAAAGGACCTTGAAATGAAGTCGCGATGAAGGACACCAAGGGACAGCACGGATCGAATGTTGATCCGCGTGCGATGAGGCGGCGCGATTAACACAAACCTAACAGATTGCGGGCAAGTTCGAACGGCGGTCCCAAGAACGGGATTAGCCTCGAGCGGGATTATGTGTAACTCGTCTTCCGTCATGTCCATCGTCACAAGCAAAACCAGTCCTTCAACCATGGTACTCTGTGCCATCGCACTTCTTGTCGCAGGTTGCTCCGCGTCGACACCGAAGGTGGGTTTGAAGTCCCCCAAAGGTATCTATGCCGCAAACGGGGCCACCGCAGGGCCTGAGTATTTTTCGGCCGCGACTTACGGTGTCGCGGCCAGCCCGCGTGTCGCGACAGGGAAACGGCTGCCGCGCGGAGGCGGACGCGACCAGATCGGCAAGCCTTATACAGTGCGCGGTAAGACCTACCGTCCGACCGCCACGCCGAAGGAACAGGAAATCGGCAAGGCGTCATGGTACGGCGCCGCATTTCACGGCCGATTGACTGCGAACGGCGAAGTCTACGACATGGATCACTTGACGGCCGCGCACAAGACGATGCCGCTACCAAGTTATGCGCGGGTCACGAATATGGACAATGGCCGGTCGGTTATCGTTCGCGTAAACGATCGCGGCCCCTTCGCCGATGACCGGATTATCGATCTTTCGAAACGCGCCGCCGAGATTCTCGATTACACCAGCCGCGGCACCGCCCGGGTGAAGGTCGAATATGCGGGGCGTGCGCCTCTCCACGGCCGCGACGACGCCTTTCTTCTTGCCTCGATTCGGGGGGGCGACGGTGGACCAGCCTCGGACCGGTTTGGCGACCCTGCTTCCGATGTCCTGGTGGCCATGAGCGGGCCTTCGCCGAATCTGCGGCCCGCACCTCCGCAACCATTGCACCCATTGGGCGCCAACGCATTGACGACCGGCGGACCGGTGATGGCAAATGCAACGAACAAAAATGCATTCGTCGCGCCCGCGAACATTCCTGTTCCGGACAACCGCCCTTCGGTCTCTCTGGCCGGCGTCGCCATATCTGCCTATGCTGACATGCGGGTTGCGAGATCGTTTCGGTTCCTCGAGCCCGTCACGGCATCTACCGGTTGGAAGACCCGCTAATTTTCACGGCAGTGATACCGGATTTACGACCTGTTCGTTGCCTCGGCGTCCAAAAGTTTTATATCCGTGATGCATGAAAATTAGGTGGTGGAGCCGATGACGACGCGTATTCTTGCACAGATAGTATTGCCCGCTCTGTTCGGCTTGGTGAGTCTGCTCGCCGCATCTGGTCAGTCAAATGCGCAACTGTTTGAAACGCGAGCGCAACAGGCGGTACTGCTAGACGCCAACACAGGAACAGTTCTGTATACGAAGAACGCTGACGACACCGTCCCGCCCGCGTCACTCGCAAAAATGATGACAATGGAGGTTGTGTTCAACGCGCTCAAGAGCGGTCGCCTCAACATGGATGACGAGTTTCTGGTAAGCGAGTACGCGTGGCGGACCGGCGGAGCGGTTTCCGGCGGCTCGACCATGTTTGCCGAATTGAACTCCTCGATACGGCTGGAGGATTTGATCAAGGGCGTCATTGTCCAATCAGCAAATGACGGTTGCATAATCATCGCCGAAGGGATGGCCGGGTCGGAGGATAACTTTGCACGCCTCATGACAGAACGAGCGCGCAACATTGGTTTGGAAAAATCGGTGTTCAAGAATTCAACGGGCCTGCCGGCCGAGGGCCAGGTCGTGACGATGCGGGAACTTGCCAAGCTCGCGAACTACCTTCAGCGCGAATACCCCGATCTGTATAAGCTCTATTCTTTGCGAGAATTCACCTGGAACAAGATCACTCAGCGAAACCGCAATCCGCTATTGGCCATGGGGATTGGCGCGGATGGGGTAAAGACGGGCTTTACAGAGGAATCAGGCTACGCGATTGTCGGCTCGGTCAAGCGCGATGGAAGGCGGCTGATAGCTGCTTTGAGTGGTATGACGGATGAACGCACACGAGCCGAAGAAGCGCGCAAGATTCTCGACTGGGGCGTCCGAGCATTTGAGTCCTACGAATTGTTCAAGAAGGATGAGCTGATCGGCAATGTTCGCCTCTATGGCGGCGAAATGCTTACGGTTCCCGTAACGGTGAGGGAAGATCTCGAGATTCTGCTGCCGATCACGGAGCGGGACCGAATGAAAGCGCGTGTCGTGTATCAGGGGCCCGTGAAGGCGCCTGTACGCGCGGGCGATCAGATTGCGGCCCTCAAAATATGGATCGGGGACGATCTATCGCAAGAAACCCCGCTTTATGCAGCAGAAAGTGTGGGCAAGGGGCCAATTCACCGCCAGGCGCTGGACGCGATGTCGGAGCTGGTTCTTGGTTGGTTCTAGCGCGCGACCGGAAACTGGAAGGTCGTCTGGGTTCTTCATCACTTTCGAGGGCGGCGACGGCTCCGGCAAGTCGACACAGATTCGACGGCTCGCCAGAAGGATTCGAAAGTCAGGCCTCGAGGTGACCGTTTCACGGGAGCCGGGTGGTACTCCTGGCGCTGAAGCCGTGCGGCACGTTGTTCTGGATACCGGTGCGGCAGAGCCATTCGGTCCGTATCTCGAGGCCATTCTTTTCGCTTCGGCACGCAATGATCACGTAGAGCAACTGATCCGCCCGGCACTCAAACAGGGGAGGGTGGTGTTGGTCGACCGCTTCATGGATTCAACGCGGGTTTATCAGGGTGCAGGGGAGAACCTCGATCCGGATTTCGTGGAAACCCTGGAGCGGGTTGCCGTTGCCGGCCTTGTGCCGGATCTCACCCTGATTCTCGATCTCGATCCGGAAGAGGGCTTGAAGCGTGCCCACGCACGGCGCGACGAAACGGTTCCCGCCGACAGGTTCGAGAAGGAGGATGTCGCCGCGCATCTTGCTCGCCGTCAGGCGTTCCTCGCGATAGCGGCTGCCGAACCGGAACGATGCAGGGTGATAGACGCCTCAGGCGACGCCGAGCGGGTTGAAAAGCGGATTTGGGACACGGTTCGTTGGGTCATGGAAGAGCGCGCAATGCCAACGCAGAAACCCGCGAGAAATGGCGACAGATCCCCGTCAGAGGTACCCTCGGCCCACGATCGCCTGCTGGGATTCCGGGAGTAGGGATATGAGTGACCTCGAAGCGCCTGAAACGCATGACTCTCTTGAAGGGATCACCCCGCCGGTGATGACGCTTCGCGTGGAGGGGCACCTCGAGGAGCGGAAATTCCTGGCCAATGCGGTGCGTGAGAAACAACTCCACCACGGCCTGATTTTCGAAGGCGAACGCGGCGTCGGCAAGGCGACGATCGCGTTTCATCTCGCCAATCTACTCTTGACCGGGGATGGCGGTTCGGTGGGTCACGATCTTCCCTCACCCGACGTCAACGCGTCGGGCTTCCGGCAGATCGTCCAAGGGTCACACCCAGGTTTGCTCTATCTTTCGCGTCCGCGGAACGAGCAGAAGACGGGGTACAAATCAGCGATTACGATCGACGAAATACGCCGCGTGCAGCGTTTCTTCTCAATGACTGCCGCCCAGAACGATGCGTATCGGGTGGTCGTCATCGATCCAGTAAATGATCTGAACCGCAACGCGGCAAACGCACTGTTGAAATTGCTGGAGGAACCGCCGGCGCGCGCCGTTTTCATTCTGATTGCGCACGGCACGGGCGGTTTGCTGCCGACAATCCGCTCGCGTTGCCAGATATTGAAGTTTGCTCCGTTATCGGACGTCGATGTCGGCACGATCGTCAGGAGACAGTTGGGCAATGTTGAGAACGCTCAGGCGGACCGCACTGCAGCTCTCGGCGGCGGCAGCGCGAGACGCGCTCTTGTGTTCGCGCGTTTCGGCGGGCTGGAACTCATGGAGGCATTAAGGACATATCTGGACACTCCGCTCCCCGATCCCCGCAAAGGGCATAAGCTTGCAGAAATAGCTGCAACGCGTGGGAGCGATATCCATCGCGACATTCTCCGAGAACTCTTGCTTGAGCGACTTCATGCCGAGGCAATGAGCGCGGCTCGACGCGGCAACTTGCCTGCGGCGGAAGCGGTCGCCGGCGCGGACATCGCTTTTCAGGAACGCATGCGTCTTGCCGATGCCTTCAATCTTGACCGCAAGCAGGAATTTCTGACCCTTCTGTCCGATATCCACGATATCCTCCGCAGTGCACGCGCCGCATGATTTTTGTCCGGTGCGGCTTTTCTTTGCGGCGCGAAATCGGATAGAGCAGGGCACCGCTCGAACCACTTCAAACGAGACTTCATGTCCGCGAAAGAACGCTTCTATATCACGACGCCGATTTTTTATCCCAACGGCGTTCCGCATATCGGGCACGCCTACACGGCGATAGCAACCGACGTGCTCGCCCGCTTTGCGCGCCATGACGGCAAGGACGTGCTTTTCCTGACCGGAACTGACGAACATGGCCAGAAAATGCAGCAGACAGCGGAGAAGGAAGGCATCAAGCCGATCGAACTTGCCGACCGCAACGCGGCGGTCTTTCAGTGCATGGTTGAGGCGCTGGGCTGCTCAAACGACGATTTCATCCGCACCACGGAAGAGCGCCACAAGCGGTCCGTCCAGGAACTCTGGCGGCGCATGGAGGCGAACGGCGACATCTATCTGGGCAAGTATGGCGGCTGGTACTCGGTGCGCCAGGAAGCATATTTCGACGAGAGCGAAACGACAGTCGGTGAAGACGGGGTGCGCCGTGAGCCGCTCGGCTCCGAGGTCGAATGGGTGGAGGAGGAGAGCTACTATTTCCGCCTCTCCGCCTATGGCGACAGGCTACTCGAACTCTACGACAAGAACCCGGATTTCGTGTTGCCCGCCGAACGGCGCAACGAGGTAGCGAGTTTCGTCAAGAGCGGTCTGAAGGATCTGTCGATCTCACGCACGACCTTCGACTGGGGCATCCCCGTTCCCGGAAACGACGCGCATGTGATGTATGTCTGGGTCGATGCGCTCACGAACTACATCACCGCCGCAGGTTTTCCTGACGAGAACGCGGAGCGGTGGGCCTACTGGCCGGCCACGCACATCATCGGCAAGGACATCGTGCGCTTCCACGCCGTCTACTGGCCGGCCTTCCTGATGAGCGCCGGGGTCGAACTGCCGAAACGCGTCTTCGCGCACGGCTTCCTGTTCAACAAGGGCGAGAAGATGTCGAAGTCGGTCGGAAACGTGGTCGACCCGTTTGCGCTTATCGACGCCTACGGCCTCGATCCGGTGCGCTACTTCTTCATGCGCGAGGTGCCGTTCGGCAATGACGGCTCTTACAGCCACGAGGCGATCGTTAACCGCATCAACGCCGATCTTGCCAACGGTCTTGGCAATCTTGCCCAGCGCTCGCTGTCGATGATCGCCAAGCACTGCGACGGTAAGGTGCCCGACAATTCGCGCCTGACGGAGGACGACCGCGCACTGTTCGGGAAGACCGAGGGGATTCTGAAAGACGCGCGCGACGCGATGGGGAGGCAGGCGATCCACCGGGCGCTCGAATCGATCTTCACGCTCGTCGCCGACGCCGACCGTTACATCGACGCTCAGGCGCCTTGGGCGCTACGAAAGACCGACCCCGAGCGCATGGCGACAGTGCTCTACACTGTCGCCGAGACGGTCCGCCGTATCGCGATCATGGTGCAGCCGTTCATGCCGGCCTCCGGCGAACGATTGCTCAATCTTCTTGCGGTAGGCGAGGGTGCCCGGGATTTCGCAAGCATTGACCGGATGCTTGTTTCGGGTACCGAGCTACCGGCGCCCGTCGGCGTATTCCCGCGATATGTCGAGAAAACTGACGCGGCATGAATTCGATGCCGGTACTGATCGACAGCCACTGTCACCTCGACTTCCCCGATTTTGAGGAAGAGCGCGATCAGATCGTGCAGCGTGCGCGCGCGGCAGGGCTCGTGCGGATGGTCACGATTTCGACGAAAGTGCAGGAATTTTCACGCATTCAAAAAATTACGGCTGCCTATGACGATGTTTATTGTTCCATCGGAACTCATCCGCACCACGCCGATAAGGAACTCGACGTCAGCGCCGATGATCTGGTCCGAATAGCTGAAGGCAAGAAGGTTGTGGCGATCGGTGAAGCCGGTCTCGATTATTTCTACGATAATGCGCCACGCGAGGCACAGGCAGAAGGGTTCCGCCGCCATATCGATGCCGCTCGTCGAACAGGGCTGCCACTCATAATCCACGCACGCGACGCAGATGAAGATGTTGCTGGCATATTGAGGGAGGAAGTCGAAGGAAAGGGGACGTTCCCCTTTGTCCTGCACTGCTTCTCCTCAGGACGGGCACTCGCGGAAGTCGGGATTGCGCTCGGTGGGTACGTATCCTTTTCCGGAATCCTGACTTTCAAGAAGTCTGAGAAACTTCGCGCAATTGCACGCGATCTACCGTCGGAACGTATTCTTGTGGAAACCGACGCTCCTTATCTCGCGCCGCAGCCGTACCGCGGAAAAAGGAACGAACCGGCCATGGTCGAACACACCGCCGCGACCCTAGCTGACGTGAGAGGGGTCGATCTCAGGGAGATCGCCCAGATGACGACCGAGAATTTTTATAGTCTGTTCTCCAAGGTGCCACGCCACGATGCCTGAAAGCTCATCGGCAATGATGAGATATACCGTGCTGGGATGCGGTTCATCGCCGGGAACACCACGCCTGAATGGTGATTGGGGAAACTGTGATCCTACCAATCCGAAAAACCAGAGGTCGCGCGCCTCGCTTCTGATCGAGCGCGTTCGTCCGGGGGGAGAAAGAACTTGCGTGGTCGTCGACACTGGTCCGGATTTCCGCCAGCAGATGCTATCCGCGAAGGTTAGGCAGTTGGATGGCGTCGTCTACACCCACGCCCACGCAGACCACATCCACGGTATCGACGATCTCCGGACGTTCGTCTTATGGCAGAAGCGGCTCATGGATATCTGGGCGGATGTGCCCACTCACGACCGCCTCGTGGAAGGGTTCGGGTACTGCTTCGAGACACCGCCGGGCAGTTCATATCCACCGATACTTCGTACCAACTTGATCAGCCACGACACCCCAATCGAGGTCCCTGGACCTGCAGGACCGGTCCGGTTCGAGCCGCTCGTCCAAATTCACGGCTCGATCCTCTCGCTCGGCTTCAGAATTGGCGATTTTGCGTACTGCTCGGATGTCAGCGAATTTCCCCAATCGACGCTCGAACGAATGCACGGGCTGGATATTTTAATCGTGGATGCGCTCCAGTACCGTCGGCACCCAAGCCATCTGTCGCTTGAGGAAACTTTGGAAATCATTGCGACGTTGAGACCCAAACGCTCATTTCTGACGCACATGCACATACCGCTCGACTACGAAACCGTGATGCGTGAGACGCCCGAAAACGTGGAACCGTGCTACGACGGGCTGGTTCTAGAGCTTCCGGATACATTCCCGGGATGACGGAGATTGTTCCGAGGCCCGGTTCGCTCATAGCGCGCGCGACCAAGCATGCATGCAATTCCAGATGCAGACACCGGCGCGCTCGCGCCGCTGTCGGATTTAGGCGCACATGAGCCGATATCGTATAGATCTTAAAGACTTGCGGGCGGCGCGTCGCATCCACCTGCACACGTTATCCAGTTCCATAATCTATCTTATGCAACAATCGCTCGTAACGAAACAAGCGGCGTTCGAAGTGCCCAAAGCTCAAAGGATACCGAGATCATGACACCCTCACGCGATATTTCGCGCCTGTTGGAAATCATGGCTGCATTGCGCGATCCAGAGTCAGGGTGTCCGTGGGACGTCGAACAGACATTCGCAACCATCGCGCCCTACACAATCGAAGAAGCTTACGAGGTCGCCGACGCGATCGAGCGCAACGACATGGTCGATCTTGCCGACGAACTTGGCGACCTCCTCCTGCAGGTGGTTTTTCACGCGCGGATGGCAGAAGAAGCTGGCGAGTTCTCGTTCGGAGATGTTGTCGAAGCAATCACGCGCAAAATGGTTCGTCGTCATCCTCATGTTTTTGGCGACGAAACGGTTCATGGCCACAAACTGGCGAAAGGGATGTGGGAGAAGATCAAGACGGAAGAAAAGGACGAGAAGGCTGCACTGCGCGCCGGCAGCGGCCCATCGAACGGAGGAGAGACCCGCGTCCCTTCCCTGCTTGACGAGGTGCCACGCGCCCTACCCGCTTTGATGCGTGCTATCAAGCTTCAGAAACGTGCGGCGCGCGTCGGCTTCGATTGGGACACTGCGCCGCCGATTCTTGAAAAGATCGAGGAAGAGATAGGCGAACTCAAGGAGGCCATGGACGCCTCCGCAGTTGAGAGGATCAAGGAAGAATACGGAGACCTGCTCTTTTCTATCGTCAATCTCGGCCGTCATCTGGATCTCGAGCCCGAGGCGGCCTTAGAGTCGGCCAATCTGAAATTTCTGACTCGTTTCAAATTCATAGAAACACGGCTTGCGGCGACCGGACGGACTACGGAAGACGCAACGCTCAGTGAGATGGAAGCGCTCTGGCAGCAGGCGAAAACCGCCACAAACTGACCGATCAGTCCGAACGCTTTTCGAACTCCAGGGCAGCATCCGCGGTCATTTCGACATCGACGAAGATCGTGCCGTCATCGGCCGTTTCGCGGTTACGAACGGAGGCGTGGTCGTAAAGCCATGCGATATCGGCATAACGGTCGGGCGCAATTGTGTACCGTCGCTCGACCATGGCGCCCATTATCCGCTTCTCGATCTCCCGCAGCAATTCGTCGGTCCCCTCACCCGTCAGCGCGGAAACCGGAACAGCGACAGGACTCTCATCACTGGTCCGCCCCATCGGCGGGCCATCGCGATCAGGTCGGAGAAGATCTACCTTGTTCCACACTTCGATGATGCGCCGGTTGTCTTCCGGGTCGATGCCTAGCTCGCGAAGTATCTCAGTAACATCGGAGGCCTCTTCGCGAGACGCTTCGCTGGAAATGTCGCGCACATGCAAGATGACGTCGGCCTCCTGAACCTCCTCCAGCGTGGCGCGAAATGCAGCAACGAGATGGGTCGGAAGATCGGAGATAAAGCCAACCGTGTCGGACAGGATAACCCATGACCCGCCCGGCAGTTCCAGCCGTCTCAACGTAGGATCAAGTGTCGCAAACAACATATCCTCGGCGACCACCTCAGCGCCGGTCAGGCGGTTGAACAAGGTGGACTTCCCAGCGTTCGTGTAACCGACCAGCGAAACAATTGGCAACGGCACCTTTCTTCGCTGCGAACGATGGAGGGTGCGTGTGCGACGAACCGCCTCAAGTTCTCGCTCCAAGCGCTTGATCTTACTTTGTAAAATTCTTCGGTCTGCCTCGATCTGTGTTTCACCGGGCCCGCCCAGGAACCCGGCACCGCCTCGCTGCCGCTCGAGGTGCGTCCAACTGCGCACAAGGCGTCCTCGCTGAAAGTTCAGATGCGCAAGCTCAACTTGCAACGAGCCTTCTTTAGTCTGAGCCCTTCGACCGAATATCTCCAGAATTAGGCCGGTTCGATCCAGAACCTTCGCGTTCCAGGCCCGTTCCAGATTCCGCTGTTGCACGGGCGTGAGCGCGTAATCGACGACCACGAGCGCTGCCTCGCTGTCTTTGACAATCGCGGAGATTTCCTCGACGGTTCCGGAGCCCAGAAGCGTCGCCGGCTGTGGCTTTGAGACCGGCAAGATCGCCCCATGGACAATCTCGAGGTCGATAGCACGCGCGAGTCCCTCTGCTTCGGCAAGCCTGTCGCCGGCGGAGCGCCTCGCATGCCCGTCGCGAGGCGCTCTTTCAACACCGCGTGCCTTGAGTTCGGGCTCCAGGACAACGGCGCGCGTCGGCGTCGCAATTTGCTCTGCAGCAGAGGTCTTGCGCGCGCGGTGCGCTTCGCGATGTGTCTCCAGATTTTCGGTCAATCGGCCTTCGCAACCGCTTCTTCGTTTTCGAACATGTTCACAGGTTGACTGGGCATGATCGTGGATATTGCATGCTTGTAGACCAGCTGGGCGTGACCATCTCGGCGAAGCAGAACACAAAAATTATCGAAGGACGTCACTACCCCTGTCAGTTTCACGCCGTTGACCAGAAATATGGTCAGAGGAATTTTCTGCTTGCGGACGGCGTTAAGGAACTGGTCTTGCAAGTTCTGGGAGCGTTCTGCCATGTTATTTCCGTTTTTTCTTGCCGCTTACCAGATAATCAGCTTCGGCTTTCGCTGCAATGCATCTAGCGGAAAAACCTCCGACATCTCACGGGCGCTTAAGCAAATGTCTTCTCGGCCTCATCAAAAAACCCTTCGCGCAAGGCGAGTGCGGTTGACCCGGGGTGACCATTTGCGACAGGCGTCCCGTCTATTGCGATCACAGGCATGACGACGGTGGTGGCGGCGGTGATAAACGCTTCGCGGGCGCGCTTGGCTTCGTCAACCGAAAAGCTGCGCTCTTCGACCTTCAAGCCCTGCCGCTTCGCCACCTCCATGACCACGGCGCGCGTTATCCCACGTAAAATGCCGAATTCGGCCGGACGCGTTACCAGTGTTCCCTCAGCCGTCACGATCCAGGCATTGGTGGCCGCGCCCTCCTTGACGTGACCATCGTCATCGACGAACCAAGCCTCCGCTGCGCCCGCCAGCCTGGCAGCCTGGCGCGCCATGACATTCGGAAGTAACCCGACCGTCTTTATGTCGACGCGCTCCCATCGGTTCTCCCGCACTGTGATTACGGAAATTCCCTTCTCTGAATTCGTCTGGGCGGCAGTGGGGTTGTTGCGGCGAGCGGTTACCACCAGCGACGATTTGGTGTCCGGTGGCGGAAACACGTGATCGCGGCGCGCCACCCCGCGCGTCACCTGCAGATATACGAGCCCGTTGTGGACGCGATTGCGCCGCACAACTTCCTGGACAATCAGTTGCAACGCCCGCCGCTCCGTTGGCCAACTCATCTGAAGCTCGCGCAAAGACCGGTCGAGCCGGTCGAGATGGCGGCGCAAGTCCATGATGTGTCCTCGCGCAACCTCGCAGACCTCGTAGACGCCGTCAGCGAATTGATACCCGCGATCCTCCACATGGACAGATGCATCACGATGCGGCAGGTAACGTCCGTTGACGAAGGCAATGCGGCTCACGTCCAACCCCCTAGCGACTCACCCAATACTTTAGGTTGAGAATTGCAAATACGGCGACGAATTCCAGTCTGCCGAGGATCATGATTACACAACTGACGCCTTGCTCGAATGCGGTAAATTCGCGAAACGACGGCCACGTTTCTCCAGTTGCGGCGACAGGCGCGTAAGCCTCGTAAAGTGGCCCGGCGTTCAACAAC
The DNA here is from genome assembly GCF_019966575.1 of Oricola cellulosilytica. Classification (GTDB taxonomy): domain Bacteria; phylum Pseudomonadota; class Alphaproteobacteria; order Rhizobiales; family Rhizobiaceae; genus Oricola; species Oricola cellulosilytica. The sequence continues at coordinate 111,161 of NZ_JAINFK010000005.1, forward strand.
AGGGCCATGGCCGAGAGCATGGATGCCTCAAATCCGCCTGCCCCTCCAGAAAGGGCAAAGAGGGCAACCGCCATGACCGCGAGTAGCAACACTAGGACTGGCCAGGATTCGATAATTATCCGTTCGTCATAGCGCGCCTTTGCGATGCGCGTCGGGATCACGGAACTGGGATAGATCAGCAGGCTCAATTCGCGATAGCATTGAACGAGCATTGCTCCCAGTCGGTGGACCTTGAGGCCGGAGGCAGTGGAAAACACCCCGGCACCAACAAATGCGAGCGAAAAGACGAAGACCTCTGGAAGCAGTTCGATCACGCCTGGCCGTGGTTCATGACCGGAAGTAGAGATAACCGACGCGGCGGCGAGAAAACTGTCAGTGATCGAAGTGGTCGTGAGCCAGGATCGAGCACCACTCACCGAACCAAACGCTACGATATAGCAGCCTGTCAGGATTGCTATGAACAGGAAGACCCACCATGCTTCTCTATTTTGCATCACGCGTCTGAATGGATTCGACAGTTCGTAGCGTTGCCAGAGAAGGCTGGTAGCTGAAACCGCGAGCACGCATGCCATTACCACGAGTGTTGCGCGCCCATATCGAGCTTCGAATTCGGTTTCATACGGGTTGAACCCTCCCGTCGAAATACCCGTCATCGTCAAATACGCGGAATCAAGGCTATCGGCTCCACTGGCCACAAAGGCAAAATATACCAGCACCGATGCCGCGCAATAATAGGTTAGAAGCGGAAAATAACGTTTCAGATGCTCCATCCCGGCGTCGCGGTCGCCGGTCAGTTCCATTTGCCACTCTGCGGCGCTCGTTCTTCTCGGAACTCCGCCAATCGCCATTGGTGACAGCACCAGAAACAGCGTTGCCAATGTCAGAAATCCGCCTATCCATTCCAACTGTAGGCGCCAGAACAAGATCGCGCGTGGAAGTGATTCGCGTCCGCTCAGGACCGAAGCTCCGGTCGTAGTCAAGCCAGAGACACTCTCGAAATAAGCTGCTCCGAAAGGCATTTCCCCCGCCACTGAAAGCGGTATTGCCCCCAGAATGGTCATGCCGAGCCAGACGAGTACCATGGTCAATATGAGCCGTGTGTGTGTCAGGCCGTGCCGATACCCCATCGTTGCGGCAATGCAGACGCCGGCGATGAACACCCCCACGGAGCCGATGACCGTCAGACGAACCACTTGCTCTGTTTCGCCATAAGCGAGCCCGATTAAGATGGGAGCTACCAGCGAAGCCAGAAACATCGCGGAAGCAAAGGCAAGCAGTAGAATTACAGTCCGCATGACATGCCCCTGTGGGGAGGTCCGTAAGACATTAAAAGAATTCGAGGCTTACACGGAACATCTGCTCTACCTGCCGGACCGCGGACGACATGGCGAAGATAACCACGCGGTCCTTCGCCTTGATGACGGTCGTGCCATCCGGCTTAATCACCTTTCCATCGCGAAACACTGCCCCAATACGGATGTCCTCAGGGAGATCGAGTTGTTTTAAGGGGGAACCGACGAGCGGCGATGTTTCCAGGGCTTCAGCCTCGATGACCTCCGCTGAGCCCTTCTGGACGCTGTGAACCTGGCGAATCCGGCCGCGACGCACGTGTTGAAGCACCCGGGAGATCGTCACTGCGCGTGGGTTCAGCTGAGCGTCGATTCCAAGGGTATTCGTAAAGCCTTGGTAAACCGGATCGTTTATGAGAACGAGCGTCGAGTTACAGCCAAGGCGCTTCGCCATGACCGACGACAATATATTCACCTGATCATCGTTGGTTAGCGCGACCATGAGATCGCTTTCTTCGATGTCGGCCTCAATGAGTACCTGCTGATCCAGCGCACTACCGTTCAACACCACTGTTCTGTGCAACTGGTCGGCCACCGCCACTGCGCGCGAATGATCCGCCTCAACGATCTTCACCTTGGAACGCGATCCTCGGGCTTCAAGTTGTGACGCGACATAGAGACCGATATTACCGCCGCCAGCGATGATAATGCGCCGCGCCTCCGTCTCGTCGTGCCCGAAAAGACTGAGTGTCCGCTTCACCTGATCGCGATGCGCTATGACATAAACCAGATCCCTTGCGAGAAGTTGGTCGGCTGAGTGAGGAACAAAGAGATTCTCGTTTCGCCAAACTCCCACGACCGTTGCCGAGAGATCGGGAAAAAGTTCTGTCAACTGACTGAGCGGCGTATTGATGACGGGGCAATCGTCGCGGCACTCGATCGCCATCATCGTGACCTTGCCCTCGGCGAACTGCACGATGTCCGTTGCCCCGGGAGACGCGATACGACGCAGCACCACGTCGCCGACTTCGCGCTCCGGCGAGATGATGACATCGATCGGGAGGTGATCGCGCGAGAATAGGTTGTTGTAGTGAGCAGCCAGATAACTTTGGGCCCGAATCCTCGCGATCTTGGTCGGCACATCGAAAAGCGAATGCGCCACTTGGCAGGCCGTCATGTTCACCTCGTCATACAAGGTGACCGCAATAATCATGTCAGCCTGCTCCGCTCCCGCCGCGGCCAGAACGTCCGGATGACTGCCGTGGCCGACAAACCCACGCACATCCAACGTATCGCGAACCCGCTGGATCAGCGTTGCTGACGTGTCAATTACCGAGACATCGTTCGCCTCCGCCGCAAGTCGCTCAGCAATGCCGTATCCGACCTGCCCTGCCCCGCAAATGATGACTCGCATTCAGTTTCCTGTTCGTCCCATCTGGTTCAGACCCCAAGCGACTTCAGCTTGCGGTGCAATGCGGAGCGCTCCATACCAACGAATTCGGCAGTACGCGAGATGTTTCCGCCGAAACGTGAGATCTGGGCCAATAGATAGTCACGCTCAAAACGCTCCCTCGCCTCCCGCAGTGGCAGTGCCATGATATGCGAATCGTCGGCGGTCGGCGCCCGCGGCAGATTTTCGCCGATCTCCGCCGGAAGCATATCCACACTGATGGTAAGGTCGTCAGGCTCGTCGCGCGTGAGGATCATCAATCGCTCGATATTGTTCCGCAATTGGCGGATATTTCCCGGCCAGTCGTGAGTCTGCAAGACCGCCATGGCATCCTCGCCTATCATCTTTGGCTTGATCCCGGTCTGATCACTGATCTGTGTCGTAAACGTCTGTACGAGTAGAGGGATATCTTCCCGTCGTTCGGCAAGAGGCGGGACGGCGATTGGTACCACAGCAAGCCGATTCATGAGATCGCGTCGAAAGCGGTTTGCCTCAATAAGTTCCTCCAGATCGAATGCGGTGGAGGAAATGATGCGCACGTCAACCTTGACCCGGCGAACACCACCAACGCGCTCGAATTCCTGATCAACTAGGACGCGCAAGATCTTCATCTGAGTTTCAAGAGGCATATCTGCAACCTCATCAAGATAGAGAATGCCGCCATGTGCCTGTTCAAGCGCGCCTACTTTACGTTCACCGCCATTCGGCTCTGTGCCGAACAATTCCGTCTCCATCCTGTTCGGAGTGATTGCGGCCGCATTGATCACGACGAACGGCCCCTTTGCCCGGGACGATTCCGCATGGATGGCGCGCGCGACCAACTCCTTGCCCGATCCGGACGGGCCGGTTATCAAGATCCGGCTATTGGTCGGCGCTACTCGTGAGATCGTCTGGCGTAGTCCATTGATTGAGCTAGAACTTCCGATCAATTCCGTGCTCTCATTCGAGCGTTTCTTGAGATCCTGGACCTGCATCTTGAGTGTCGACATCTCCAATGCACGCTCGGCAACCAGAACAAGGCGGTCAGCCTTGAAGGGCTTCTCGATATAATCGTAGGCGCCGCGCTTGATCGCTGATACGGCAGTTTCGATATTGCCGTGTCCCGAAATCATCACGACCGGCATACCGGGGTGAATCGTTTGAATTTCGTCCAGCAGCGCCAAGCCATCGAGTTTGCTGCCCTGCAGCCAGATATCGAGAAACACCAGCCTCGGAACCCGGTCGGCAATAGCAGCAAGCGCGCTCTCGCTATCTTGTGCGGTTCGCGTCTCGTACCCCTCATCTTCCAGGATCCCGGCAACGATCTCGCGGATGTCCTGTTCATCATCGACGATCAGAATATCAGCCTTCATGCCGTTTGCTCCGTTTCAGAGTAGTGCTCGACAGCCGTAGTTTCGGCAACATTGGGCGCTTCGGAATTAGCGGTCGACGCCGGGAAGACTAGGCGAACAAGCGCACCGCGCCCCCCATGGATATCCGCCGGCGCATCGTGGAGCTCGAGATTTCCGTCATGGTCTTCCATAATTTTCTTGACGATAGCTAGACCGAGGCCGGTACCCTTTTCGCGCGTCGTCATGTAGGGCTCGAGAAGTTTTGCCCGGTTCTGCCGCGGCAATCCCCGTCCGTTGTCGATCACATCAACTGAGATTTGTCCGTCTGCATTCCGGTAAGCGCGCACGAGTATATGTCCTTCCTCGCGCTCCTCGGGATCATCCGACGCCTGAAACGCCTCCACCGCTTCGGAGGCGTTTTTTACAATATTTCCAACAGCTTGGCCAACTAGTCTGTCATCGTATCTGCAGATGAGTGGCTCGTCGCCAAAATCGCGCTCGAACCGGATATCGTTCCGGCTGACTTCGACCAGAAACGTAGCTTCCTGTAACGTTTGCCGAAGATCGCGTCGCGCCATCACCGGCTTGGGCATGCGGGCGAACGAAGAGAACTCGTCAACCATACGGCCGATATCTCCTACTTGTCGTATGATGGTTTCGGTACACTGGTCGAAAACTTGCCGATCGTCGTCGATCACATTTCGATAGCGCCTCCGCAACCGCTCGGCGGAAAGTTGGATCGGTGTAAGCGGGTTCTTGATCTCGTGCGCAATCCGCCGCGCCACATCGGCCCAAGCCGTAGAGCGCTGCGCTTCGACGAGATCCGATATGTCGTCGATGGTAATCACATGCGTATGCGGAGCGTGGCCCGTGTCATCCATCCCGAGTTCGTGACCTTCTCTCTCCATGTCGCGATCCATCGTAACCTGGATATTCAGCACTCTTTCCCGTCCACCGCGATCAAGGAATGTAATCTGCTTCCGCGCGTCGGGCCGATCACTGCCCTTGACCTCGGCAAGCGCGGTGGCGACATGCGGCGACACATCTCGAAGTGGGGTTCCCGGCTCGATTGAGCCGTTTGCACCGAGAATGACTGCAGCTGACCGGTTGGCGACTGTGACACGACCTTCATCGTCCACGCCCATCACCCCCGCGGAGACGCCTGACAGAACCGCCTCCGAAAAGCGGCGCCGTTGGTCGATCAGGTCGGTTGCAGCAAGAATCTCGTCACGCTGCGCCTTGAGCTGTCCAAGCATCGCATTGAAAGTTTGACCCAAGTGTCCGACATCCCCATCGGAGGCCCGAACCGGCACACGCACGTCCAGATTACCTCCGGAGACCTCGTCGGCGGCGTTAATCAACTGGCGGATCGGTCTTACCAGCCTGTTGGCGACTGCAAGACCGGTCCAGATCGCCGATAACAGCATGATCAGCGCGAGGCCGAAATAGAGGATTGCGAAAGCCAGCTGCACGTTAAAGCGATTGTCTTCCAATCCCGTATATTCGGCCCGGTTCTGTTGCATCAGTCCGACGGCGTCCAGCACATCGGCATCGACAGTACGGACCGTGTAAAGAAGCACGTTCGGAATCTCGCGGAGTTCCATCACGCCGCCCACAAGGTTGGTAACGCCCGGCGGAATGATAACGGGCCGCCCGTCGGCAGCGGACGCCAATGCATCGTTCGGTGGCAGCGGAAGGGGCCGCTCGACCTCGATATCTGCACTATGAACGACATCGCCATTCGGGCGGATTACGAACGCCCCCAACATGCCGCGCGCACGCGCTTGCTGCGTCAGGAACTGACGAAAGCCGCCAGCATCGAGACTATAGAGACGGCGCTGGCTATCGAGCGCAAAGGCCATGTTGATGGTGGCATCGCGAAGATTGAGTGCGTTCTCGTTGATGTAAGATTCGGCAATCTGCAACGAGGAGTCGACGATGGTCTTCGTTCTAATCTCGAACCACCGGTCCAAGCCAAGATCGAGCGTTATACTGGCGACGATCGCGATCGCAATCGCAGGGACTGCTGCAATCAGAGAAAACAGGCTGACGATGCGGACATGCAGACGCGAGGCCGCCTTTCCGGACTTCCGCGCCTGATATATCCGGCGGAGCTCGATCCCGATCAGCAACAGGATCGCAAATACGAAAAACCCGTTTATCGCAATTGCTGCGAGAGTCACTCGGCTATCCGGCTGAATAGGCGTCAGCCCGATCAGGACGGTGAAAGAAACACCAGCCGTCACGAGAGCGCACACGACGACAAGGATACCGCGTATCTGCATGGCGCGGGCGCTTCGCCGGTCTCGCAAACCGAGATCCATAGCGCCCTCGCCTCTCTGCATCGCCGTCATGTGAGAAAACGTCCCAGATTGAGATCAGCAGTCACAAACATGCAACAGAATGTGGCGATTTTGCAACAGCCACTCCGCATCATCAATGCTATGGCGGTCCTTTGAAGACGTTGAGGTCGTGCTCTTTGATCTTCTTTCTCAAGGTGTTCCTGTTCAATCCGAGAACTTCCGCCGCCTTGATCTGATTGCCGCGCGTCGCCGCCAAGGTTGCCAGGATCAGTGGCGGCTCCAGTTCGGCTAACATACGATGGTAAAGGCCGGATGGCGGAAGGTGTTCGCCAAATGACCTGAAATATTGCTGCATGTTCTGCTCGACCGCCTGCGAAACGGTAATTTCCCCGGCAAGTATGTCGCTCGCCGTGGTCTTGCCTCCGTCGCCCGAATCGAGTTCGGCCGCCACGATTTCGGCGGTAATTTCCTCTTGCGGATAAAGTGCGCTCAAACGGCGTATTAAATTTTCAAGTTCACGCACGTTGCCGGGCCACTGATAGCGCGTCATCAATTGCAGCGCGTCGGGCAGTACGCGTTTTGCTTCGAGCCCTTCGCGCTGGACCATCGCCAGGAAATGGGTGACAAGATCACCGACGTCTTCGAGCCGCTCGCGCAGTGGCGGCATACGCAGCGGAACAACATTAAGACGATAATAGAGGTCCTCGCGAAAGAGGCCTTGGTTGATCAGTGATCGAAGGTCTTTATTCGTCGCGGCAACAATCCGCACATTCGTCTTGATCGGTGTGCGACCGCCTACGGTCATGTACTCGCCCTGCTGAAGGACCCGTAGCAATCGGGTCTGGGCCTCCATCGGCATGTCGCCAATCTCGTCAAGAAACAACGTGCCACCTTCCGCCTGCTCGAAACGCCCACTCGATCTTGCCTGCGCGCCGGTAAAGGCGCCCTTCTCATGACCGAACAACTCCGACTCGATCAGGTCCCGCGGAATAGCGGCCATGTTGATGGCGACGAAAGGCCCACTCTTGCGCTTGCCGTATTCGTGCAGCGCACGTGCGACTAATTCCTTTCCCGTACCGGATTCTCCGTTGATCAGAACCGTCAAGTCAGATTGCATCATCCGCGCAAGCACGCGGTAGATGTCCTGCATGCTTGCGGAACGGCCGACCAGCGGCATTCCTTCCGGTTCAGATTGTGCGGGTGCGCTCTTGCCATCCTCGGACTTGCGCCGCGTCTCGGTCAACGCGCGCCCGACGATCGTCGTCAATTCGATCAGATCGAACGGTTTTGGCAGGTACTCGTAGGCACCCTTCTCCGACGCGCGGATGGCGGTCATGAACGTGTTCTGTGCGCTCATCACAATAACCGGAAGTTCCGGCCGCACCTTCTTCAAGCGAGGTAGGATATCAAAAAGGTTATCGTCCGGCATGACGACATCGCTCACCACGACATCGCCCTCGCCGGCGGCGATCCATCGCCAGAGTGTCGAAGCGTTCGACGTGAGCCGGACCTCGTAGCCAGCGCGTGAGAGCGCTTGGCTCAGCACCGTGCGAATGGCTGCGTCGTCGTCGGCGACGAGTACGGTTCCTTTCATGACTCCCTCACTCCGGCGGATATAATTCACCGGCAACATGCGATCGAGGAGCCGCCGGCATAAGGATTCGGAAGATCGTCTTGTTGGTCTGCGAGTCGCATTCGATCACTCCGCCGTGGTCGCCGACCGTCTTCGCGACGAGCGCGAGGCCCAGACCCGATCCATTTTGCTTCGTGGTGATGAAGGGATCGAACATGTGCATCTGAATGTCTTCGGGAACGCCTGGCCCATTGTCCTCGATGCAGAATTCGAGCGGCAACGCGACGCGCTCGTTGGCCCCCGGAATCGACAACCGGACTCCTGGACGAAACGCAGTGCGAAGCTTGATCTGAGCGTTTTCGCGGCTCCGGCATGCTTCACTCGCGTTTTTGACTAGGTTCAGGAAGACCTGGATTAACTGGTCCTTGTTGCCGAGGACTGAGGGAAGCGAGGGGTCGTACTGCTTGACGAATTCGATGCCCCGCGCAAAGCCTGAAGTAGCGATCGTATGCACACGGTCGAGAACGACGTGGATGTTGACGGCCTCACGTTCGATCGGCCGCTCGTCGGAAAACACTTCCATGCGCTCAACAAGCGATACGATCCGATCGGTTTCATCACGAATTAAACCGGTCAGGGCACGGTCCTCATCGCTCACGACCGCTTCGAGCAATTGCGCCGCACCGCGAATACCCGAGAGCGGGTTCTTGATCTCATGACCGAGCATCGAAGCAAGGCCGGTCACCGAACGCGCCGCGCCGCGATGGGTCATCTGCCGATCGAACTTTTCGGCCATTGAGCGTTCGCGGAAAACGATGACCATCGCTCCCGGCTCCTCCGATACCGGCGTGACGTGGACGTCCACAATACGATCTGCCCCCAATCGCGGAGACGACAGGTCTACGCGATATTCGTTGATCGGCGACTGATCCCCGCGAACCTGGGCGATCAACGCCAGGAACGGACTGGAAAACGGAACGAAGTCCTGGATCTTCGATTTGGCGAGTTGGCCCTGCGATGAAGAGAAGAAGTATTCCGCCTCAAGATTGGCGAAGGCAATCATATCGTTGTTGTCGATCATAACGACAGGATCGCGCAGCGTATCAAGCACCTGGAGTGCTCTGGAACTATTGTTGGAATTCTTCCGCGCCTCAAGCGACATCACGCTGCTTTCGCATTCAATGCCGGCCTGAAGGGTTCAGCGAATGCGTCCGCTATGAGGTCAAGCACGTTCCGCGGGTCCGTTCCGGTCATGATACCACGCCGCAGCCGCTCGAAGTCCGGATGGTCAGCTGTGTGTTTATCAAGATACCAATTAAGGTGCTTGCGGGCGTGGCGCAGGCCGGGTTCAACGCCATAGTGGGCCAACATGTCCTCATAATGGGCTGCAACATAGCCGCCGAGTTCCGCTCTCTCTGGTACTGCCTCGGCACACGAGTCACAAAAGCCGGATTCCCTCGCGATCTGGCCGGCGACCCATGGCGCGCCGTAGCTTGCTCGTCCGATCATCACTGCATCGGCACCTGATTGTATAAGTGCCAAGTCCGCGGTCTCACGCGATTTAATGTCACCGTTGATGACCAACGGAATTGAGACGGCTGCCCGCACCTCCGCAACGCGCGCCCAATCCGCCGTTCCGCGATACAGTTGCTCGCGTGTACGACCGTGAACCGTGATCATCTGAACGCCCGCATCAGCCGCTCTGCGCGCGAGTTCCGGCGCGTTGATGGAGTTGTGATCCCATCCGAGCCGCATCTTCAGCGTCACTGGCACCCTCACGGCGGCGAGTGTGGACTTAATAAGCGACATTGCATGGTCGAGATTTCGCATGAGCGCTGAGCCCGAGAGGCCGCCCGTCACCTTCTTGGCGGGACATCCCATGTTGATGTCGATGATGTCGACACCCTCGTCTTCGGCGATACGCGCTGCTTCCGCCATCCACTGGGCCTCGCGGCCGGCGAGCTGTAACATTCGCACCGGAATTGTACCGGACTCGGCTCGCTTGCGGCTCTCCCGGCGCGCGCGGCAATACTCTTGGCTTGCGATCATTTCCGAAACCACCAACCCAGCACCATGACCATATGCGCGTTCGCGGAAGGGCAAATCGGTGACCCCCGACATGGGCGCGACAAACACGCGATTGCGCAATTTGACCGGTCCGACCGTTAGCGGCTGCGTGATGTTCATATTACTTTGTGAACGTTTGTTATGCATCTGGCCATTCTGCCCAAATGTTAGCCACGGTTCATCGGTTGTGCAATCGCCGCAGTGTGTTAAAGGAGCGCCACTATCACGAAATTTGGCATTTTAAAGCTATTGCCGCTCCCGTTGTCCAAAATGCAGCAAAGAGAATCGCCGCAAGTCACATTTGGTGTGGTAATTGTCGCAGCGGGTCGCGGTGAACGGGCGGGTCTGTCTGATCTTGGCCCAAAGCAGTATCGATATCTGGCTTCAATCCCGGTCATCGCCCGAACGTTGGAAGCGATCCGCGCCTGGAGCGCCACCTGTCCAATCATCATCGTGCGACACGCAGACGATGGCGACCTTCTCGAACGAGCAATCGGCACCCTACTAGCGGAAACGCATGTAGTAGTCGGAGGCGTCACCCGGCAAGCTTCTGTTCGCGAAGGTCTTCTCGCGCTGACCTCCCTACCCTCGCCGCCAACCCACGTTTTCATCCATGACGCCGCACGGCCCTTTGTATCGCAAAGAATGTTGACCGACATGGTTGCTGCGATTTCGAAGGCTCCGAGCCATGGGGTCGTTCCCGCCCTCCCTATTGCGGAGACTATCAAACATGTCGATAGTAACGGACGCGTCCTCAAAACCGTCACCCGAGACGGCCTGTTTACGGCGCAAACGCCGCAAGGTTTCCATCTCGATGCGATTGTGGACGTACATCGCCGCGCTGCGCAGATATCCGATGAGCGTTTCACCGACGATGCCTCACTATTCGAGTGGGCCGATTTGCCGGTAACCATCGTCGTCGGCGATAGCCGCAATGTTAAGCTGACTTATCAGCAGGACTTCGAGGACGCTGAACGCATGTTGCTCGCCGATAAGCAACCGAAATTTCCGGACATTCGCGTTGGGCATGGTTACGACACCCACCAACTCGTGGGTGGCACTCATATCACCCTATGCGGCGTCAGTATTCCGCATCACAGGACGCTGGCCGGCCATTCCGACGCCGATGTTGGATTGCACGCGCTGACTGATGCGCTGCTTGCGAGTGTCGCCGCGGGCGATATTGGCACCCACTTCCCCCCATCCGATCCTCAATGGAGAAACGCGGCATCGCATGTTTTTCTGACCCGCGCAGCCGAACTCGTATCGGAACGTGGCGGCTGCATCACCCATTGTGACGTAACGCTCCTTTGCGAGACACCGAAAATCGGCCCGTATCGGGATGCCATGCGAACGGCGATCAGCAAGATTTTGGAGCTTGAAACCAACCGCATCTCCGTAAAAGCAACGACCAACGAAAAGATCGGTTTCGTCGGACGAGAGGAGGGTATTGCCGCGATGGCAACGGCGACCGTTGCGTTCGCAGGCTCGATAAACGCGCGGGAGGAGCAGCAAATAACGGATGACCGCCGTGGACATTGAAGCCAGATTGGAAGCCTTGCTTGCGCTTTGCAATGAGAAAGCGGTTGTGATTGCGACAGCCGAGTCGTGCACCGGCGGTCTCGTAGCCGCCACCCTGACCGATATCGCGGGGTCGTCGGCCATGGTCGATCGCGGTTTTGTTACCTACTCCAATCCTGCCAAGACGGAGATGCTTGGCGTCCCAGGGGAATTGCTCGATCGGCATGGGGCCGTTTCTGGCGAGGTTGCGAGCGCAATGGCAGAAGGCGCCCTCGCCCGCTCCAACGCCGATGTCACCATATCTGTGACGGGTATTGCTGGCCCGGATGGAGGAACAGATCTGAAGCCGGTCGGCCTTGTCTGGTTTGGCTGCGCTGCCGCGTGGGCGCCCACCTTTGTCCATAAGACGGTCTTTCCGAACAACGGCCGCGGATTCGTACGGGAGGCTGCGGTGATGGCGGCTGTGGAGATCCTGACTGAAACGATCCGGCTCGCGCCAAACGTCGAGTCCTCAGCTTAATACAGCCGGGACCTCGCCATAGATTGCATCGGCACGCTTTTGAAAGGCGTTCGAAAACATTCGAAATGCTCTCTCGAACATCGCCCCCATCAACAGGCTTAACGCACGACTCTTGAATTCATACTCGATGTAGAACAGGACATCCGACCCGCCGTCCGCCCGGTCCTCGAAACGCCATCGATTGTCCATGAACCTGAAAGGGCCCTCGACGTAGGTAACGTCGATCGCTTTTTCCTCGGGCTTCAAAAGAACCTGGCTGGTAAACGTCTCACGGATCATCTTGTAGCCAACAGTCATGTCGGCGATGAGCATAGTCTTGCCGTTGCGCTGACGCCGGTCCCGCACCTTCAGCGCCTCGCACATCGGCAGAAACTCCGGATACCGCTCGACATCCGCCACGAGGGCGAACATTTCCTCGGCAGTGTGGGGAACAGCGGTTCTGTCCTCGAATTTTGGCATACTGACGAGCGGACCTAAGCTGCCCGCAGTTTCGCGGCTCGGGCCTCTCGAAGGCGCGCAAAATCATCGCCGGCATGATGCGAAGATCGGGTCAACGGGCTTGCCGATACCATAAGAAAGCCCTTCGAGTAGGCGATTGTCTCCAGTGACTTGAACTCCTCCGGCGGCACAAAACGCAGAACTGCATGGTGCTTCTTCGTCGGCTGTAGATACTGCCCAATTGTAAGAAAGTCGACATCCGCAGACCGAAGGTCATCCATAAGCTGAAGGATCTCGTTGCGCTCCTCGCCCAAGCCGACCATGATCCCCGATTTGGTGAAAATCGTTGGGTCGATCTCCTTCACTTGCTGCAGCAGGCGGATCGAATGGAAATAGCGCGCTCCTGGCCGTACGGTCAGATAGTTGGAGGGAACCGTTTCCAGATTGTGGTTAAAAACGTCGGGCTTCGCCGTAACGACCGTCTCCAACGCATTTTCCTTGCGCAGAAAATCAGGCGTCAGGATTTCGATGGTCGTTCCCGGCGACTCGCTGCGGATTGCCTTGATCACCTCCACGAAATGTTGTGCACCGCCGTCATCGAGATCATCTCGATCGACTGAGGTGATAACGACATGTTTCAACCCCATCTGCCGGACCGCGAGCGCGACATTTTGCGGTTCGTCCGCATCGAGAGCTGACGGCCTGCCGGTCGCCACGTTGCAGAAAGCGCAAGCCCGTGTGCAAATCTCGCCCATGATCATGAATGTTGCGTGCTTCTTCTCCCAACATTCGCCGATATTGGGGCAGCCCGCCTCTTCGCAGACCGTCACAAGGTTATGCGATTTGACGATTGCTTGGGTTTCCGAATAGCCGCGGGAGGTCGGAGCCTTCACGCGAATCCAGTCCGGCTTCTTATGTACTGGCTGATCGGGCCGATGCGCCTTTTCCGGATGGCGCGTCTTCCTCGTCGTTTGTACAGTGTCCAGTATCGTGACCATCTTAATTGTCCGCGTATCGGCCCCACCGGCCGCGATCAACAGTTGAGACTCGCATGCTACATAGCAACGGCCAGGCGGAAATGCGAATTTCCACCTGGCCAATCATGTCAGTCAGGTTTCGGCAGTCAGGTGCGCCCGCGCACGAGCCGAACAACAAAAATCAGAAGGCAGGCACCGATAAAGCCGGTGATCAGATAAGCGATCCAGCCGGTGCCGAGAATTCCGATACCTAGAAGAGCAAGCAGCGCGTTCAGCACAACCGCTCCGGCAATGCCGAGCAGAATGTTCATGAGCAAGCCCATGTCGCTCTTCATGACTTTTTCCGCAAGCCACCCGGCAAGACCGCCGATTATGATGGCCGCAAGCCAACCCACTCCATTCAATTCCATGTCCGAGTCTCCAAAGTCTCTTTTCACGCTTCATGACGCAGAACGAAAAAGCGTCATCGAGTGAAAGCGCAGAGTTGTTTAAAGGTTCCAGCGCCAAGATACCAATTAACTTGCTACGGCGTGGCATAGCAAATCGATCAAGCATTCAAGACACGCCCATAGGCATCCAGAACACTCTCTTTCATCATTTCAGAGAGAGTAGGATGCGGGAAGACGGTGTGCATCAACTCTTCCTCGGTTGTCTCAAGGTTCATGGCCACCACAAAGCCCTGGATCAATTCCGTGACTTCGGCCCCCACCATGTGCGCGCCCAGCAATTGGCCCGTCTTCTTGTCGAAAATTGTCTTGATCAGGCCCTGATCCTCGCCAAGCGCAATTGCCTTGCCATTGGCGCCGAACTGAAAACGACCCACACGCACGTCATATCCCGAGTCCTTCGCCTTCGCTTCCGTTAGACCAACAGACGCGACTTGCGGATGACAATAGGTACAGCCCGGAATCTTGTCTTTTTCTATCGGATGCACCCCCGGCACGCCTGCAATTTTCTCGACGCAGATCACCCCTTCATGCTCAGCCTTGTGGGCGAGCATCGGCGGTCCGGCAACATCGCCTATGGCGTAGATGCCATCCACATTTGTTCGGCCGTACCCGTCGATCACTATGCAGCCACGGTCGGTCTTGACGCCAGTATCCTCGAGGCCGAGATCTTCGATATTGCCCTGCACCCCCACCGCAGATATCAGCCGGTCGGCCTCTATCGTTTCGGTCTTGCCGCCCTTCATCTCGATCGTCGCCCTGACCGAGTTGGAACCTTTTTCGACTTTGGTCACCTTGGCATCGGTGTGTATTTTCAATCCGTGTTTTTCAAGGCGTTTGCGGGCGAATGCGGAAATCTCCGCATCCTCGACCGGCATGACGGTCGGCATCAGTTCGACGACGGTGACGTCGCAGCCCATGGAATTGTAGAAGCTGGCAAATTCTATGCCGATCGCGCCGGAGCCCATCACGATCAGTTTTTTCGGCAGTTCCTTCGGCACCATCGCTTCGAAGTAAGTCCAGATCAGCTTTCCGTCCGGCTCGATCCCCGGCAATGCTCGCGGGCGCGCGCCCGTCGCGACGATGATGTGTCTTGCGGTGTATTCGCCCTCTCCCTTGGTGCCCTTCGGCGCGGGATGCTGTGGCTCCATTGGCTTCTTGGTGGGCTTGCCGACCGAAATCTTGCCCTTTCCGGTGAGCTTGGCCTCACCCCAAATCACGTCGACCTTGTTCTTCTTCATCAGAAAGCCCACGCCGCCATTCAACCGCGCGGAAACGCCTCGCGAGCGATCGACGACCGCCTTCACGTCCGCCGACACACTGCCTTCCAGCTTGAGACCGTAACTCTTTGCGTGAGAAGCGTAATCCATCACCTCCGCGGAGCGGAGAAGCGCCTTGGTCGGAATACAGCCCCAGTTTAGGCAGATGCCGCCCAGGTGCTCGCGCTCTACGATCGCGGTTTTCAATCCAAGCTGTGCGGAACGAATGGCGGTCACGTAACCGCCCGGGCCGGATCCAATGATGATGACGTCATAATTCTCGGCCATGGGGCTTCCACTCCTTGCTTGTCCTCATGCGGTCGCCACGCGAACCGCCAATGGGCTGCGGGAGCGGTAGGCCCTGGTGTCCCTTCAGCCGATATCGTCGGCGGCGGGCTCGGGTTTCATCAGCATCCCGTAAATCTCGTCTTTCAGCGCCATCCGGCGCTTTCTCATCTCAGTCATGCGGCTGTCATCGCATGGTTCGATATCGGTCTCGGCGCGATGAATTTCCCGGTTGATTTCGTGATAATCGTCCGTGATCCGGTGAAAGTGACCATCCGTTTCACGCAGATGCTGGATATGGCTCACGAGTTCCGGGAATTCCTCTGCCAATTCGTGCGGGACATGAGACATTAATGAACCTCCGTTTTTCGAGTGTTTCATCAAGCCTAGTACCGCCTGTTCATGCCTCCTTGATCCGTATCAACCTAAAGACCGAGCATCAGAGAAACGACCGGCGCAAGCGCCTTACCGATCGCCTTGGTATTGTCTGCGTCGAGATGAATTCCGTCGAGGGGCGTGGTTTTCGCCACAGTCGATGCATCGAAGAATCCACATTCCAGTTCGTCCGCGAGGTCACCAAACATCGATCCGAGCATGCGCGACTCCTCGACCTTCCCGGCGAACATCGCCGCGAAGTCCGGATTGGCGGTCTCACAGAATGGCGGCGGCGCAACGATCAATATCTCCGGCGTGCCGACCTCGAGCGACCAGTCGTGTCTCCGAACGAGACCGACCAGTTTCGCCATACCCTGTTTCGCGGCGATCGCCTGACCGGCAACAGCCGGCTTCAGGTCGTTTGTGCCGAGCAGGACGATGACGAGATCGATTGGCTTATGCGTTGTCAGCAGCGTCGGCAGCACACGCGCACCGTTTCGGTCTGCCTCGCCGAGATAGTCGTCAAACGCCGTCGTGCGTCCGTTCAACCCCTCGGCCGCGACGTCCACCCTTCCGCCAAGCGCCTGAGCCAGCGCAACAGGCCAGCGGTTCTCGCGCTTGTGCCGCGCGAGTGTCTTCGCGTCGTACCCCCAGGTGAGTGAGTCGCCAAAGGCCAGTACGGTCTTCACGCCGCCATCCCTAGACCAGCATGCTCATCGGGTTTTCGATATACGACTTGAACGCCGCCAACAGTTCCGCGCCAAGCGCCCCGTCGACGCAGCGATGGTCTGTCGAGAGCGTCACCGTCATCACCTGAGCGATGGCCAGTGCCCCGTCCTTCACCACCGGACGCTGCTCGCCAGCGCCTACCGCGAGAATGGTCGCATGGGGCGGATTCACGACCGCCGCAAAGTCCTTCACGCCCATCATTCCCATGTTGGAAACCGCCGTCGTGCCGCCCTGATATTCCTGCGGCTGCAGCTTGCGCTCCTTTGCGCGCTTGCCCAAGTCCTTCATCTCGTTGGAAATGACAGAGAGCGGCTTCATCTCTGCCTGCCGAATGATCGGCGTGATCAATCCACCCGGGATCGAGACGGCGACGCCGACATCGGCGTGCTTGTGCCTGACCATCGCCTCGTCCGTCCAGGAAACATTCGCGTCCGGCAAGTCGCGCAGCGCCAGCGCAAGCGCCTTGATGACCATGTCGTTGACCGACAGTTTGTACGACGGCTTGTCGTCTTTCTTGGGGGCCGCCGAGTTGAGCTCGCCGCGAAGCTTCAGCAACGCGTCGAGTTCGCAATCGACCGAGACGTAGAAATGCGGGATCGTCTGCTTGGACTCGACCAACCTTTTGGCGATCGTCTTGCGCATAGCGTCGTGTTTGACGAGTTCGTAGGAGCCCTCCTCGAACAATTTGAGGACTGCGTCTGTCGATGGTCCCGTGGCAAGCGCCGGTGCGAGTGCCGCTTCCGCTTTGGCTGCCGCGGCTGGCGCTTTTGCGCCGCCATCCGCAATCGCAGCCTCGACATCGCGCTTGACGATCCGGCCTTTCGGGCCGGACCCCTTCATCGCGGTAATGTCGACGCCTTCTGCTTTCGCGATCCGGCGCGCAAGCGGCGACGCAAAGACCTTCTCTCCCTCCTTCGTTGGCACCGGACCAGCCCTCACGTCGTCCGGAACCGGCTTGCCGTGGGCTGCACCCGTGTCCGTAGCCTTTTCGGCCGGCTTGGGCGTTGCTTCGGCGGCGGGTGGCGCTTTTTTCGCTTCCGATGTTTCGGCCTTGGCGGTCTCGGGTATGGCTGCCCCGTTTCCACCGCCGGCTGCTGCGGCATCGCTAACATCCTCGCCCTCGCCGGCGAGGATCGCGATGACCTCGTTCACCTTCACGCCTTCCGCACCCTCCGCGACCAGTATCTTGGCAACGGTGCCCTCATCAACCGCTTCCACTTCCATTGTCGCTTTGTCGGTCTCGATCTCGGCGATCACATCGCCCGAAGAAACCGTGTCTCCCTCCTTGACGAGCCACTTGGCGAGATTGCCCTCCTCCATCGTTGGGGAAAGCGCGGGCATCGTAATATTGATCGGCATAATGCTCTCCCCTTAGGCGGAATAGGTAACCGCTTTGACCGCGTCGATGACCTCGCCGACATTCGGCAGCGCCAGCTTTTCCAGATTCGCGGCATACGGCATCGGCACATCCTTGCCCGCGATGGTGATCACCGGCGCGTCCAGATAATCGAATGCCTGCCGCTGAACCTGATTAGAGATGTAGTCACCGACGGAACATTGCGGAAAGCCCTCCTCTACCGTGACAAGTCGGCCGGTCTTTTTCACGCTGGCGATTACGGAAGGCAGGTCCATCGGCCGGATTGTGCGAAGATCGATGACCTCGCATTCGATCCCCAGGCCCGCCAACTCCTCTGCGGCCTTGATGGCGTAGGTCATGCCGATTCCGAATGACACGATCGTGCAGTCGCCGCCCTTGCGATGAATGCGCGCCTTGCCGATCGGCAGAACGAAGTCGTCCATTTTCGGCACGTCGAAGGTCTGCCCGTACAGGATCTCGTTCTCGAGGAAAATGACCGGGTTCGGATCGCGGATGGCGGCCTTGAGAAGGCCCTTTGCATCCGCCGCCGTATACGGCTGGATGACCTTCAGGCCCGGCACATGGCTATACCATGCGGCATAATCCTGGCTGTGCTGCGCGGCAACGCGAGCAGCCGCGCCGTTCGGGCCCCGGAACACCATCGGCGCGCCCATCTGGCCACCAGACATATACAGCGTCTTGGCGGCAGAGTTGATGATTTGGTCGATTGCCTGCATCGCGAAATTGAAAGTCATGAACTCCACGATCGGACGGAGGCCTGTCATCGCCGCACCGACCCCCACGCCGGCAAAACCGTGCTCAGTGATCGGTGTATCGACCACGCGCTTCGCACCGAACTCGTCTAGCAAACCCTGAGTGATCTTGTAGGCGCCCTGGTATTCGGCAACCTCCTCACCCATGATGAAGACATCGCCATCGCGCCGCATTTCTTCCGCCATCGCGTCGCGCAACGCCTCGCGTACCGTCGTCGGCACCATCTCGGTCCCCTCCGGAATGTCCGGATCGCTTCCGACGTCTATTGCTTCCGGTTCGGGATGGACCTTTCCCTCTGCAGGCACTTTGCGGCTTTCCATCTCATCGGCCGGCGTTTCCGCTTTGGCTTCTTCCCCCTTGGCACCGCCGTCCGCCTTTGCAGATTCGGCGTCGATATCATCGGCGCTTTCGCCGTCCTGAAGCAGCACCGCGATACGGGTATTGACCTTCACGCCTTCAGCACCCTCGGCGATGAGGATTTTTCCAATCACTCCTTCATCGACGGCTTCCACTTCCATCGTGGCCTTGTCGGTTTCGATTTCGGCGATTACATCGCCGGATGTCACAGAATCCCCCTCTTTTTTCAACCACTTGGCCAGGTTTCCTTCTTCCATGGTCGGTGAGAGCGCAGGCATGAGAATATCGATCGGCATGTCCGCTCTCCCTTAAAGCAAGATGTCTGTGTAGAGCTCGGAAACGTCCGGCTCTGGGTTTGTCTGGGCAAATTCGGCCGCGTCACTCACGATCTCGCGAACCTCCTTGTCGATGGCCTTCAAGGCATTCTCATCAGCAAATTTCTTCTCGATAATGCGCGCCTTCACCTGCTCGATTGGATCGTGTTCCGAGCGCATCTTCTGGACCTCGTCCTTGGAACGGTATTTCGCCGGATCTGACATCGAGTGTCCGCGATAACGGTATGTTTGCATCTCCAGGATGACAGGTCCTTTCCCCGATCGCGCATATTCCAACGCCACCTCAGCGGCCGATTTCACGGCCCGTACATCCATCCCGTCCACCTGGAAGCCCGGAATTGAGAAGGAAGCACCGCGTTGCGAGAAGTCAGTTTGCGCCGACGAGCGAGTCACCGAAGTCCCCATCGCATAGCGGTTGTTCTCGACGACATAGACGACCGGAAGCTTCCATAGCGCCGCCATGTTGAAACTTTCGTAGACCTGCCCCTGGTTGGCTGCGCCATCGCCGAAATATGTGCACGAAACATTGCCGTTCTCTCGGTAGCGGTTGGCGAAGGCTAGCCCCGTGCCAAGCGACACTTGGGCGCCAACGATCCCGTGGCCGCCGTAGAAGTGCTTCTCCTTCGAGAACATGTGCATCGAGCCGCCCTTCCCTTTGGAATAGCCGCCGCGCCGCCCCGTCAGCTCCGCCATAACCCCGCGAGACTCCATCCCGGTCGCGAGCATGTGGCCATGGTCTCGATATGCAGTGATGACCTGATCGCCTTCGATCATCGCCATTTGCATGCCCGTGACGACTGCTTCCTGACCGATATAGAGGTGACAGAATCCACCAATGAACCCCATGCCATAAAGCTGGCCGGCCTTTTCCTCGAAGCGCCGGATGAGCAGCATGTCACGATAAGCTTTGAGTTCTTCATCCTTCTCGAACTCTGCCGGAGGCGGGGCTGTCAGGGATGCGCCGGATTTCCCCTTCGCCGAACCGGCAGGGGCCTTTTTGGCTCGCGTAGCCATACGTTCACTCCCTAGCTTTTGTTATTTGCCATAGGGTAGCGTAAGGAAACGTGTTGGCAACATGAAAAACAGCATGACAGCCATGCCGTAACTCACTCAAAAATATCAGTGAATAGCGATTAACCAAAATTCAGTTAAGTGGCGCCGTCGTGCAAGATTACTATCTCGGACGACCGTGTAAGTCCGAGCAAACGACGCGCCTGCTCGTCTATCATGTCACGCTCCAGCGAACCGTCGCGCAGCATGGCTGTCTTCTTTTCCAATTCACTACGACGCTTTTCTAGCATCTGCAACTCGGAACTGAGCTGCGTAATTTCCTCCGTGTAGCGTTGCTGCGAGGCGAGGCCCAGCGAGCCATTCACTGCATGATGGCTGAAATAGGCAAGAACGCCAAAAGCAAACACTGGCAGCAGCAGGTGGCGCAGAGGCGAGCGTCTATGGTGACGGGTCCACATTGAAAAGCCCCCAAAAGGTCCTCCGGGACCTTAGGGGCTCTTGGTTAAGCGGCTCTGAACAGGGCGCAGCAATTCACTGCCGTGTCGTCACGCGCGCAGGATTCCGGGCCCGGCGTAGTGCGCTAGCCTACCAAGTTCTTCCTCAATACGGATGAGCTGGTTGTATTTCGCAAGCCGATCCGAACGTGCGAGAGAACCCGTCTTTATTTGTCCGCAGTTTGTAGCCACCGCGAGATCAGCGATCGTCGCGTCTTCGGTTTCGCCGGACCTGTGGGACATCACTGCAGTGTATCCCGCCTTGTGTGCGGTTTCGACAGCATCCAGCGTTTCGGTCAGCGAGCCGATCTGGTTGACTTTCACGAGAATTGAATTTCCAACACCCATCTTGATGCCGTCACGCAACCGCGCCGTGTTCGTTACGAACAGATCGTCGCCTACCAATTGGCATTTCGAACCGATCTTTTCGGTCAGGATTTTCCAGCCGTCCCAGTCATCCTCGTGCATCCCGTCTTCGATGGAAATGATCGGATAATTGTTCACAAGTTCTTCAAGATATGCGGCGTTTTCTTCCGATGATAAGGATTTTCCCTCTCCTGAAAGTTCGTATCTGCCCTTCCTGTAATACTCCGAAGCGGCGCAATCGAGTGCCAGCCGGACGTCCTCGCCGGGCGTAAAACCCGCCGATGAAACGGCCGACATGATGAAGTCTAGCGCTTCGTTGGTTGAACGCAGATTAGGAGCAAATCCGCCTTCGTCACCGACGCCGGTATTGTGGCCCGCCTTGTTGAGTGCGGATTTCAGCGTGTGGAATATCTCGCTGCCCATTCGTACTGCATCGGTCAGGCTCTCCGCCCCGACCGGCATTATCATGAATTCCTGGATATCGATCGGATTGTCCGCATGCGCCCCACCATTAATGATGTTCATCATCGGCACGGGAAGAATGTGCGCGTTGGTTCCGCCGACGTAGCGGTAGAGAGGCATGCCACAATAAAGAGCGGCTGCCTTGGCCACAGCGAGGGAGACGCCGAGGATCGCGTTTGCGCCCAGTGAAGCCTTATTCGGTGTCCCGTCGAGTTCAATCATGGTCGCATCGATTTTCGACTGTTGTGTCGCGTCCATCCCGCCAATGGCATCGAAGATCGCACCATTGACCGCGTCCACGGCCTTGCTGACACCCTTGCCCTTGTAGCGGTCGCCACCATCCCGCAGCTCAACAGCTTCATGGGCGCCCGTTGAGGCACCGGATGGCACTGCCGCCCTCCCCATCGTTCCATCATCGAGCACCACGTCCACTTCAACGGTCGGATTGCCGCGGCTGTCGAAAATCTGACGGCCAATGATGTCAACGATTGCACTCATGCGAAAACTCCTGCTCGGGAAAATGTTACGGTGGTTGCCTTAGCGGAGCCTCTTGAAAAGTGAAACCGACTCGCATGACAAATTCATCCGTAATGATTGCGACCGACCAAATTCGCCATGCTTGCCGCGCGGGGATCGATCAGGGGCTGGATCGTTTGGCGACCTCGTCGAACGCCCTCAGCGTATCAATGAGACGTGGCATGTCGGCGAGGTGCACCATGTTGGGTCCATCAGACGGAGCATGGTCGGGATCCTGATGGGTTTCGATGAACACGCCAGCCACACCTACGGCAACGGCGGCGCGAGCGAGCGTTTCGACAAATCGGCGATCGCCGCCGCTCGATCCGCCCCGTCCTCCGGGCTGCTGAACGGAATGGGTCGCGTCGAAAATCACCGGCGCCCCGAACCCAGCCATGGTTGGCAAGGAGCGCATGTCCGAAACCAGAGTGTTATAGCCGAACGAAGTTCCGCGCTCTGTCAGGAGGACGTTCGGGTTGCCGCTATCGATGATCTTGGCGAGCACATTTTCCATGTCCCAAGGCGCAAGAAATTGCCCTTTTTTCACATTGACTACCCGGCCGGTGCGGCCGGCGGCCAGCAGGAGATCGGTCTGACGACAGAGGAAGGCCGGAATCTGCAAGATGTCCACGACTTCGGCAACTGATGCGCACTGCTCCTCCTTATGAATGTCGGTCAGCACCGGCAGGCCGAGTTGGCTCCTGATATCTGCAAACACCGGCAGTGACTGCTCAAGCCCAAGGCCGCGTTTGCCGGACAGGGAGGTACGGTTCGCCTTGTCGAAGGATGACTTGTACACCAGTCCGATGCCAGCCTTGCCGCACATCTCGTTCAATGCGCCGGCAATGTCAAAGGCATGATCCCGGCTTTCCATCTGGCAGGGTCCGGCGATCAGCGCCAGCGGGGCGGCGTTGGAAAAGCTGACATCGCCGGCTTGAACGACGCTGTTGGCGGGAAAAGGTCCGCCATTCGTTGCGGTGTTCATCAGCCTTTGTGCTCCCTGAAAGCGATAAAGCTGCCCTGTCCCGGCGCGACATCAACGATGATATCGATGCTCGACGATCGGTAAGAAACCTCATTTTCGTCGAGTACGCGCTTCGCGGCGTCCAATGACGGAACGCTCAGCACAAGCCCCTCGAACCGCAATCCTCGTTCGACGCTCTTCCGCG
Organism: Oricola cellulosilytica; assembly: GCF_019966575.1. Taxonomy (GTDB): domain Bacteria; phylum Pseudomonadota; class Alphaproteobacteria; order Rhizobiales; family Rhizobiaceae; genus Oricola; species Oricola cellulosilytica. The sequence continues at coordinate 134,565 of NZ_JAINFK010000005.1, forward strand.
AAACCCCGAAGTGCACCCTCAGGCCTTCCGGTGTCATCACATTCAGTTTGCGTCTCGAAGTTTCAACTTCCAGTCCGAAAGAATGCGCTTCTGTCGTCCTGTTGCCGCTGACACACTGAAGAAAATACTGAAAATCTGTGGGATTTTGCTCACTCAGCACGACCTCGACCAATCTTGTCGCACCGTTTGGGTGGGTTTCCAACGCTGTGTAGTCGACCTCCGGGACTTTGAGGCGCTCGCAGGTAAAAAAGAACGCATCGGGACTGCGGAGATCGGCGGCAAATGCCAACAGGAACCTCGCCTGACCAGCCTCCCCCTTGCGGGTCACTACTGCGCGGGAGAAAGCGAGCAATTCACCGGCCGAGACACCCGATCTCGCAAATATGTCGTGGTCACCCTTGGCGTCTTCGGTTGCGAAGGCGACCGCTGAAAAGCCGTCCTCGCCATTGCGGAAACGAAATGCCTGGTCGCGCGCGGTGAAAACATTGCCTTCGCGGGCAGACGCCTCGCAGTCCTCGCGCTGTGCGACGGCAAGCGGCTCCAGAAACGTTCCGTCCGGGAAATAGACGCAGGCGTTTTCCGTTCCGAACGGGTGCCGCCCATCGGGTGCAACCGTGAATCCAAGCGCGGTCAAACGGTTACGCGCCGTTTCGAGGTCGACGGCGGGGAGGACGACGTGGTCGATCGTCCGTACGGGGTGCACTGAGTTCGCAGAGTCTGACATGGTGGCGTGATGTGCACGAATTGCCATATTCGTTCAAGCGTTGGTTGCCGCACGCCGCTCGCCGCCCACCTTAAGACCTGGTGTAGGAGAACCCATGCCCAAAGCATCAGGACTGATCTCAACTGCGTTCGCGCTGTTTTTTTTTGCGATCGGCGCGGTCGCGCAAGTCAACAGTCAAGCAGAAGCGCAAGACGTCATCACGCGCCAACTTGAGGCCTTTCTTTCCGGCAATTTCGACGAGGCGTACTCTTATGCCTCTCCCGATATCAAACGCATTTATCCCTCGCTGGAGGGCTTCATGTCGATGGTTAAGCGTGGTTACCTGCCTGTTCTGCGACCTGGAAATTATGCATTCGGACGCACCGAGCAGCTCGCCGACGGACGTCTCGTCTGGGAGGTCCTGATCCGTGCGCCGGACGGCAGCGACCACACTGCGGTCTATTTCATGGAGCGCCAGGAGGATGGAACGTGGAAGGTCGATGGGGTTAGTCTGCGCAGGGGCGCAGCGGGAATGACCTGAGGCAGCCGATCACAGCGGCAGCGGTGGAAGGTCGCCGCGTTCCCATTCGCTCTCCGTTCGTGCGGAAAACTCCGGGAAATTTTCCGCCTCGATCGCCTCCCGAATGCCCTGCATGAGTTGTTGATAATACGCAACGTTGTTCCAGCTCAGCAACATGCCCCCCAACGCCTCGCCGGATCGCACGAGATGATGAAGATAGGCGCGGGAATAATCGCGCGCTGCCGGGCAATCGGACTCTTCATCCAGTGGGCGAAGATCTTCGGCGTGACGAGCATTCTTCAGATTGACGCGCCCGCGCCGCGTGAACGCCAGCCCGTGACGTCCCGAACGGGTCGGCATCACGCAATCGAACATGTCGATGCCCCGCGCGACGGAGCGCAGAATATCCTGCGGTGTCCCCACTCCCATGAGATAACGTGGTTTATCGCCGGGCAGCAATGGACAGGTGGCATCGAGAACGGCGAGCATGACGTCTTGCGGCTCGCCCACAGCAAGTCCGCCGATAGCATAGCCTTTCAGGTCGAGCGCGGTGAGGGCCTTGGCGGAGGTCTCACGCAAGCGCGCGTCGTCTCCCCCCTGGACGATACCGAACATCGCCCGCGATGGCTGATTGCCGAAAGCGGTCTTACACCGCTCCGCCCAGCGAACCGAAAGTTCCATAGCCCTACGGATGGCATCCGGGTCGGCGGGCAGTGCCACGCACTCGTCGAGCTGCATTTGGATGTCCGAACCGAGGAGTCCTTGGATTTCAATCGAACGCTCCGGGGTCATTTCGTGGCGTGAACCGTCGATATGCGACTGAAAGGTCACGCCTTTTTCGCTCATGGTCCGAAGTCCCGACAGCGACATGACCTGGAATCCGCCCGAGTCTGTCAGGATCGGATGCGGCCAGCGGATGAACTCATGCAGGCCGCCTAGCCGCGCCACGCGTTCAGCCCCCGGCCGCAGCATCAGGTGATAGGTGTTGCCGAGAATGATATCGGCGCCGGCGTCGCGTACCTGGTCGAGATACATCGCCTTGACCGTTCCTAAGGTACCGACCGGCATGAAGGCAGGCGTCCGGATGTCACCGCGCGCCGTATGGACGACGCCGCGCCGGGCTGCGCCATTTTCACCCAAAAGCTCGAAAGAAAATTCCCGGCTCACAACCGCTCGTCCGTGGCCGGGAAGATCATGCTGGCATCTCCGTAGGAATAGAAACGGTACCTGGCATCGATTGCATGCTGGTACGCCCCGCGCATCGTCTCCAGACCGCTGAATGCGGCGACAAGCATGAACAGCGTTGAGCGCGGCAGATGGAAATTGGTGATTAGAATGTCGACCGCCTTGAACCGGTAGCCCGGAGTTATGAAGATATCGGTCGGCCCGGCCCAGGCTGCAACTGACCCGTCGGCACGAGCCGCGCTTTCAAGTAAGCGCAGCGAGGTCGTGCCCACCGATACGACACGTCCGCCATTCGCCCGAGCTTTGTTTAACATGTCCGCCGTTTCGGTGTTGATCTCGCCGATCTCCGCATGCATGCGATGGTCTTTCGTGTCATCAGCTTTAACGGGAAGAAATGTTCCTGCGCCGACGTGCAGCGTCACGAATGTCCTGATAATTCCGGCTTGGTCGAGCGCCTCGAACAGACGCTCCGTAAAGTGCAACCCGGCCGTCGGCGCGGCGACCGCACCTTGTTCGCGCGCATAGATCGTTTGGTAGTCCTCCCGGTCGCGATCGTCATCATCGCGTTTCGAGGCGATATAAGGCGGCAACGGAATATGCCCGAATACAGCGAGTGCCGCATCAAGATCCGCTCCGGTTCGATTGAAAGCGATCTCTGCTTCGCCATCCTCTCCTTTCGCATGCACCACGCCATCCAGCGTTTCGTCTTCGGCGGCCTCCCTGGCGTCGAACGTTATCCGGTCGCCGGTCTTGAGCTTCTTCGCGCCGCGAATGAAGGCCTTCCAACGATCCGGCGCGGTTCGCAGGTGCAGCGTCGCACCGATCCGTGCGGTTCCGCCGTCCGACCGTGTGCGAACACCTTCGAGCTGCGCCGGGATCACCTTGGTGTCGTTGAAGACCAATACGTCGCCCGCGCGCAGCAGCTCCGGAATTTGCAGGACCGTCGAATCGGAGAGCGCCTCGCCCGGCTTTACAACCAGCATGCGTGCCGAATCGCGAGGAACCGCCGGTCGAACGGCAATCCGCTCATCCGGGAGCTCGAAATCAAAGGAGTCGACGCGCATGGAAGTCTTCTTGCGGGTCTGCGCCGAAGGTCAGAGGTCTGCGGCAACTTTCATCGACACGATCGAGTCCGGATCTTTGACGGGCTCACCGCGCTTGATCTGATCGACATTGTCCATGCCTTCGACGACCTTGCCCCAGACCGTGTATTGCTTGTCCAGAAAAGATGCGTCCTCAAAGCAGATGAAGAACTGCGAATTGGCCGAATTTGGGCTCTGCGCGCGGGCCATGGAGCAGGTTCCGCGGGAATGATTTTCATCGTTGAATTCGGCCTTGAGGTCCGGCTTGGACGAACCGCCCATGCCGGCGCGTGAGGGATCGAAGCTCTTGGAGTTCTGGCCGCCGAAGCGCACGTCGCCCGTCTGTGCCATGAATCCATCGATCACCCTATGAAACACGACACCGTCATATTCCCCGGCGCGCGCCAGGTCCTTGATCCGGTCGACGTGATTGGGAGCAAGGTCGGGCCGAAGCTCTATGACCACAGTTCCTTTGGTTGTCTCCATCACGATGGTGTTTTCCGGATCGTCGTTAGCCATGAGATCGCGCCCTTCCAGTTTTGTCATGCCCGCGCCACTTATTGCGTGTCCGCCGCAATGACAACCTTCATCATGCGATCCGGATCCGCAACCGCGCCATTGTCGGCCTGTGTCCCCTTCTTGATTTTATCGACATTTTCCATGCCGCTGACGACCTCGCCGACAACTGTATATTGACCGTTGAGGAATTCCCCGTCGTCAAACATGATGAAGAATTGGGAATTCGCGGAGTTGGGATCCTGCGAACGCGCCATGCCGACAACACCACGCACAAACGGTTCGCCGGTAAATTCTGCTCGGAGGTCAGGCAGGTCCGAACCTCCAGTTCCGGCCCGGCGAGGCGCGAAGCCATCTTCCATATCGCCGAATTTCACGTCGCCCGTCTGTGCCATGAAACCGGGTATCACGCGATGAAATGCGACATTGTCGTATGCCCCGTCACGAACCAGCGTCTTGATCTGCTCGACATGCTTCGGGGCCAAGTCGGGACGGAGCTTGACGACGACTTCACCGCTGGAAAGTGAAATCACCATCGTGTTCTCGGGATCGGTCTCTTGTGCGGTCGTTATCGGAACCGCCAACGAAAAGCCGACAACGGCCGCAGCCAAAGTCATAAAGACGCGCTTCGTCAGGTTCATGGAAAATTCCTCGGTGAATAAATTGGTTCAGTCGAACTTGTTCGTGAGGGCGCGCTGAACTGCTGCCGGCACGAATGACGTCGTGTCGCCGCCCATGGACGCGATCTGACGCACTAATGTGGCGGTAATTGTACGAACCGATGGACTTGCCGGTAGGAAGACTGTCTGCAACTCCGGCGCCATCATCTCGTTCATGCCGGCCATCTGCATTTCGTAATCGAGGTCCGTCCCATCCCGCAGACCACGCACGATAGCCTTCACCCCGCACTTTCGGGCGGCGTCGACAAGCAGTCCATCGAAACTGATGATCTCAACTGCTGAAGCCTTTATGCCTTCATCTTCAATTACTTGTCGGATTAACCTCTCGCGCTCTCCGAAGTCGAAAAGCCCCTTTTTGCCGGGATGCGTACCGATGGCGACCACTGCCCGGTCGAAGATCGACAGCGTGCCTCTTAGGACATCGAGATGCCCGTTGGTGATAGGGTCGAATGACCCGCCATAGATCGCGACGTGTTCAGACATGGGCAATGCCTGTATCGCAGTTTCTCCGTTCGCGAAAGCCGTTGGGGTCAACGGAACATTATACGATCAACCGTTCTCGCACTGCACCGGGAACACGGAGACGTCTTCGAAAGAAAGAACGCCGGCCTCGGCGAACGACTTGTCGCCAGACGACTGAAAAAGCCTCAGCGAAACAACGATACCTTCGACATTCGGATCGGTGAAATCCACCAGCACTTGCCGGTCGTCCATAAATCCCTGGCCGACAATGAACGGCCGTTCGCTCCCGCTTGCGCTTGTTGACCAGGTCTCAGCGCCATCGGTCGCCGTTGCGCTGATAATCGCAAGAACAGGAAGCCTGCCGATGCCAATGTTGATCGAAGCGCCCGACCCGTCGGTCGCTGTGCACAATATGTCGCCGGTCGCACGAGCATACGAGTTGAATGCAAGAATCAGCGAGAGTGCGGAAGACAAAACCAATAGGTGGTTCGTGAAGGGCCGCATGTGTCATCTCCCGTTCATATTGCTCCCTGTAAACAATGACACGGTGTGAAAGATCGCACATCCCTCATTGCTGACATGGGGTCATATCGAAACGCCAAAAAATGGAGAGTCCGAACATGATTGCCATTTTCGCCATGACCATGATGATCGCCACTGCGGCCTTCGCCATCCCGGCTCTGTTGCCCAAGCAGGCCTCGGCCAAATAAATCCTAACCTATTCGCCGTGAGGCGAGCATCCAGAGCCCCCCGCCGATCAGGCAACTGCCCGAGATCCTTTCCACCAGTCTGATATTGCGCCGGTTCAGCCACCCGCCCGTGTGCCCGGCCGCAAATGCGTAAAGACTGTCAAACACAGTTGCGACAACTGCGAACGTCAATCCAAGAAGGACCGTCTGGAGAGCCGGATGACCGGCTGTCGATACGAACTGGGGAATGAAGGCGCCGAACAGAAATAATGCCTTGGGGTTGGACCAGATGATAATGAAACCCTGCCAGAAGTAGCCTTGCGCCGACCGCACGGGCACTGCTGGATGCACCTCCCCAAGCGCGCCGTCAGAACGCCACATCCGGATTCCGAGCCATATGAGATAGAGCGCGCCGGCGATCTTGAGATAGACGAACGCTTCACCGACAAGCGCGACTACGGTATTGAGACCGACCGCCAGAATGGCAATCATGGTGAAGAGACCGGCCTGTGTGCCTGCAACGTTCATCAGCCCCGCGCGACTGCCGGACCGCAGCGAGTTGGCTATGATTACCGTAACCGATGGCCCCGGCACGATGAACGATCAGAAAGCTTGCGAATGCAAAGGCGATCCATGCGGTGGGCTCGATCATGGCGAGGCGCATCCCTAAAATGCAAGGTCGCAAAACCAAAGCATGTCGAAAGCGTTCTTGTCACTCCTTATCGGGCTCGCCCGGACCTTCTGTATCGGGAATTTCAGAATCTCCGTTCCGGAAATCCTCATCACCATTATCGTCTGGCTCGCGAATGCGCTCCACCGAGACTACACGCTCCCCTTCAGCCGTGTTGAAAATTGTCACGCCTTTGGTGGCACGGGATGCGAACCGGATACCTTCGACAGGAACCCGGATGACCTGGCCGGAATTTGCGACGAGCATGATTTGATCTGCATCCTCAACCGGAAATGTCGAAACCAGTGGGCCGATCTCCGCGGCCTTCGAGGTATCGGTCGCCCGGATTCCCTTGCCGCCTCGTCCAGAAACCCGGAAGTCATAGGACGACGAACGCTTGCCGTACCCGAACTCGCTTACCGTCAGAACAAACTGCTCGCGCTGCGCCATTTCGGCGAACCGGTCGTCGGAAAGCACAAAGCCGGCTTCCACCGCCTCCTCCGTGGCTTCATCCGAGGGGGCAACCTCCTCTGTTTCAGAGTCGCCCTGCCGTCGAAGGGCCGAGGCCTGGCGCAGATAAGCGTTGCGCTCGTCGGCTGACGCGTTGCTGTGCCCCAGAATTGCCATGGAGATAACGCGATCACCTTCAGCCAGGGAGATACCCCGAACGCCCACCGAGTTTCGGCCCGCAAAGACCCGGATACCGGTGACCGGAAAGCGGATGCACTGCCCCAACGCAGTGGTCAGCAGCACGTCATCGCTTTCCGAGCACGTCGCGACGTTCAGGATTTCGGAGCCTTCATCATCCAGTTTCATCGCGATTTTGCCGTTGCGGTTTACCTGGACGAAGTCGGACAGCTTGTTTCGCCGAACGGTTCCGTTGGTCGTTGTGAACATGACGTCCAGCTCTGACCAACTCTCCTCGTCTTCCGGAAGGGGCATGATTGTCGTGATGCGCTCGTTGGCCTCGAGCGGCAGCATGTTGCGCAGGAACTTGCCGCGCGACTGAGGCGTGCCGATCGGCAGCCGCCAGACCTTCTCCTTGTAGACGATGCCTCGCGAGGAGAAAAACAGGATCGGCGTGTGGGTATTTGCCACGAAGAGGCGCGTCACGAAATCCTCGTCCTTGGTAGACATGCCCGATCGGCCCTTGCCGCCACGCCGCTGTGCCCGGTAGGTCTGAAGCGGTACGCGCTTGATGTAGCCCTCGTGACTGAATGTAACGACCATGTCCTCGCGGGCGATGAGATCCTCATCGTCCATGTCCGGACCGCCCTCGCCCAGTTCCGTGCGCCTTGGCGTGCCGAACTCGTCGCGCACCGCGATCAGCTCGTCTTTCACGATGCCCTGGATCCGTGCGCGAGAGGACAGAATGTCGAGAAAGTCGCGGATTTCCGCGCCGATCTTGTTCAACTCGTCAGCGATCTCGTCGCGACCCAGCCCGGTAAGGCGCTGCAGTCGCAGATCAAGAATTGCTCGCGCTTGCTCCTCGGACAATTTGTAAGTGTTATCGTCAGGATCAATGCCGTGACGTGGATCGTCGATTAGCGCGATCAACGGCGCAACATCCATTGCAGGCCACCTGCGATCCATCAACTGTTCGCGGGCTGTCGCCGGGTCCGGCGCATTGCGGATGAGATGGATAACCTCATCAATATTCGCGACCGCGATCGCAAGGCCGACCAGGACATGCGCCCGCTCCCGTGCCTTGCGCAGAAGGAACTTTGTCCTGCGGCTGACGACCACTTCGCGGAAGGCGACGAATGCGCGCAGCATATCGAGCAGATTCATCTGCTCCGGCTTGCCACCGTTCAGCGCAACCATGTTGGCGCCGAAGGAAGTCTGCAGCGGGGTATAGCGATAGAGTTGGTTCAAGACGACGTCAGCAACCGCATCCCTCTTCAACTCAACCACGACGCGGTAACCTTGGCGGTCGGATTCATCCCGAATATCGGAAATGCCCTCGATGCGCTTCTCGCGCACCAAATCGGCCATTTTCTCGATCATCCCCGCCTTGTTCACCTGATAGGGGACTTCGGTGATGACAACCGCTTCGCGCTCATTGCGGATTTTCTCGATCGATGCGCGCCCGCGCATGACAATCGAACCGCGCCCCGTCTCGTACGCCGACCGGATTCCTGCACGTCCGAGAATGATGCCACCGGTCGGAAAATCGGGACCTGGCACGATTTCCATCATCTGGGGAAGGCCGATCGCTGGATTGTCGATCAGTGCGATACATCCGTCGACAACCTCGGAAAGGTTGTGCGGCGGTATGTTCGTCGCCATTCCGACGGCGATGCCCCCCGACCCGTTGACCAGAAGGTTTGGAAACCGGGCAGGAAGAACCACTGGCTCTCGTTCGGAGGCGTCGTAATTGTCCTGGAAATCGACCGTTTCTTTGTCGATGTCTTCAAGAAGTTCGTGCGCGACTTTGTCCAGTCGGGACTCGGTATACCGCATGGCCGCCGGCGGATCGCCATCGATCGAGCCAAAGTTGCCCTGTCCGTCAACCAGCGGCACACGCAGGGACCAGTCCTGCGCCATGCGCACCATCGCGTCATAGATCGCCGAGTCGCCATGCGGGTGATATTTACCCATCACGTCGCCGACGATGCGTGAAGACTTCACATATTTGCGATTCCAGTGAAATCCGCCGACCTGCATCGCATAGAGAATCCGTCGGTGAACGGGTTTCAGACCATCGCGTACGTCAGGCAGCGCCCGGCTGACGATTACGCTCATCGCGTAATCGAGATAGGACCGTTGCATTTCTTCCAAAATGGAAATCGGCTCGATCCCGGACCCGCTGCCGGAACCATCAATAGGTGTTTCGTCGCTCAAGGATCTTATTCTTTTTTGTTGAGAATCACGGGGTTGAGACTAGCGGAATGGTCCGTCAAAAGCGAATTTTGGAGTTGTTTCCCTAGCCTTTCCAACGATTTTCCGGCGGATCGAGACTCGGGTGTTCGTGGCAGGCCGAATACCTTTTCGAGACAAAACCGGTTCTCCCGGAAATACAGGCCGGATATAGGCGGAAATTTACCGGATTTCCAGCGCAAGACACAGAGATTCGCGCTTGCTGGCAACAGCCTGACACTGCTAGGCAGCGGCATGAATTATGATCTCCTCGTCAACGCTGTGGTCACGCTGTTTGTGACAATCGATCCGCCCGGACTGGCGCCTCTGTTTCTCGCGGTGACAACCGGCATGAATCGCACCGAGCGCCGCCAAGTTGCGTTTCGGGCAACGACGATCGCTTTCGGCGTGTTCGTAGTCTTCGCGCTGGCGGGGACGCTGATCCTCTCGCTTTTCGGTATCACCCTGCCGGCCTTCCGGGTCGCGGGCGGTCTTCTATTGTTCTGGATCGCGTTCGAGATGGTATTCGAGCGTCGTCAGGAACGCCACGAGAACACGGCTAAGCGGGCCATCACGCAGGACGAGATCCACAGCGTATCGGTATTTCCCCTGGCAATTCCCTTGCTGGCCGGTCCAGGAGCGATATCGGCCACGATCCTCTTGTCGGGGGACTTCAATGAACCGATTCAGCGCACGGCACTGATCGCAATCATCTTCGGTATAATTGTCGTGACGTACGGCGTCTTCCTGATCGCGGAACGGGTTGACGGGCTGCTTGGCGAAACCGGACGGACCGTATTGACCCGCCTGCTCGGGGTCATACTGTCGGCGCTGGCTGTCCAGTTCGTCGCCGATGGCATCAAGGCCTTGATTGAGGCGTAGACCTAGCGAAGCAACTGGAGGTCCACCGCCACCGACGCGCAACCCAACCCGTGGACGCTGTCCTGCGCCCGCAGGGTAACGGTGTCGATATTATCGGGAATGCGAACGCCATCGAGCGTCCGTATGCAGGGCTATTCGGTGACATGCGGATGCGCTAGCACGCGCTTTCCCAATATTGTGCCATCCGGTCCAACCACGTCCCATCGATCGGCATAATGATCCCAACCTTCATCGTCATGCCGTACGGTGACGTCGAAGCGCCACGAACCGCCCTCCGATAGGTGTGCCACGACGTCGGTAACGTCGGCTTCGCCGGCAAATATCTGCGTCAGTGAAATGAAGATCGCGAACAAGCTCACGACGGCGACATGGAATGCCGTCAAGTCGACCCCGTATCCCGCTCGCCCGCGCGCCATCCTTACGGTCTCTCACCCCGATATGTCCTAGAACGGAATTTCGTCGTCCATGTCGCGAACGAAATCATTGCCGCCCGACGATGGATGGGTACCTCCGCGCGATCCGCCACTCATGCGCGGCTGACCGCCACCATAAGCGCCCTCGCCTTCGCCGCGACTGTCCAGCATCTGCAGTTCGCCCCGGAAGCGTTGCAGCACCACCTCGGTCGAATATTTGTCCTGGCCATTCTGGTCTGTCCATTTGCGCGTCTGCAATTGGCCCTCGATGTAAACCTTCGAGCCCTTTTTGAGATAGCTTTCAGCCACCTTCGCGAGGTTCTCGTTGAAGATCACGACACGATGCCATTCGGTCTTTTCCCTGCGTTCGCCACTGTTCTTGTCGCGCCAGCTCTCGCTGGTGGCGACGGACAGATTAACGACAGGCTCCCCCGAGTTGAGCCTACGTATCTCTGGGTCCGCGCCCAGATTGCCGACGAGAATAACCTTGTTCACACTGCCAGCCATGACGCTGCTCACCCTTACTTGATTTTCTGCGTTTGAGTTTGACCCTAGCCAAGCGAACCCCTTCGCTCCACACTGACCCAGGATGTCCACAAGCTCTTTTTGTTCTTGTAATGTTCTAGTATGCTGCTATCGATGAAGTCAAGGATCATTTGCGAGGCGGCTGAAAGTCAGCAGAGTCCCCGCCCATCCCTCGACATCGGCCTGTCATTGCTTAAATGAAGGGACTTGGCGGACGGCCGCGGACAGAATTCATGACAGACCAGAAATACATCTCCATTCGCGGCGCGCGCGAACACAATCTCAAGAACGTCGATCTCGATCTCCCGCGTGACAAGCTGATCGTGATGACCGGTATGTCCGGATCGGGCAAGTCGTCACTGGCGTTCGACACGATCTATGCGGAAGGCCAGCGTCGTTACGTCGAAAGCCTGTCAGCCTACGCGCGTCAGTTTCTGGAAATGATGCAAAAGCCGGATGTGGACCAGATCGACGGGCTCTCGCCAGCAATTTCCATCGAGCAGAAGACCACGTCGCGCAACCCGCGCTCGACGGTCGGCACGGTCACCGAGATCTATGACTACATGCGTCTTTTGTTCGCACGCGTGGGCATCCCCTATTCGCCCGCCACCGGGCTGCCGATCGAGAGCCAGACGGTCAGCCAGATGGTCGACCGGATTCTTGCTTTCGACGAGGGAAGCCGGCTCTTTATCTTGGCGCCGATAGTGCGCGGCCGGAAGGGCGAGTACCGCAAGGAATTCGCGGAACTCATGAAGAAGGGCTTTCAACGGGTCAAGGTCGATGGCGCCTTCTACGAAATCGCAGATGTTCCGGCCCTCGACAAGAAATACAAGCACGACATCGACGTCGTGGTCGACCGTGTCGTGGTGCGCGATGATATCGCGGCACGCTTGGCCGATAGTCTCGAAACTGCGCTGAGGCTTGCCGACGGTCTGGCGGTCGCGGAGTTTGCTGACAAGCCCCTCTCGGCAGATGAGACCGGGCCCGATGCCGTCAACAGATCGAAGAACGATACGCACGAGCGCGTCGTGTTTTCTGAAAAATTCGCCTGCCCGGTATCGGGCTTCACGATCCCCGAGATCGAGCCGCGGTTGTTCTCGTTCAACAATCCCTTCGGTGCCTGTCCAGCTTGCGATGGGCTGGGCGTGCAGAAGACGATCGACCGTAATCTGGTCGTGCCGGACCGGTCGGCAGCGGTGCATGACGGCGCCATAGCCCCTTGGTCGAAATCGAGTTCTCCCTATTACCGCCAGACGCTCGACGCGCTCGGCAAGGCGTACGGCTTTAAGCTGACGGACAAGTGGTCGACGCTTCCTGACCAAGCCCGCGAAGCGATCCTTTACGGCACCGGGTCGAGGCAGATCGATTTCGTCTATGATGACGGGCTGCGCTCCTACAAGACGACCAAGACGTTCGAGGGCGTCATCCCCAATCTCGAGCGCCGGTGGAAGGAAACCGACTCATCCTGGGCCCGCGAGGAAATCGAGCGCTACATGTCAGCCACGCCTTGCGAGGCCTGCAGCGGCCATCGTCTTAAGCCGGAAGCGCTTGCCGTGAAGATCGGCGGCAAGCACATTTCGCAGGTCACGCAGTTTTCGATCCGAAATGCGGCCAAATGGTTCGACGAGATCGAAGGCGCCTTTACCGAACAGCAATCGGAAATTGCCTATCGCATCCTCAAGGAAATACGCGAACGCTTGCGCTTTCTTAATGATGTGGGTCTCGATTATCTCACGCTTTCACGCAATTCCGGTACGCTTTCGGGCGGCGAAAGCCAGCGCATACGGCTCGCCTCGCAGATCGGTTCGGGACTCACCGGCGTTCTCTATGTACTCGACGAACCGTCCATCGGGCTGCATCAGCGGGACAATGCCCGCCTGCTGGAGACACTTCGTCATTTGCGCGATCTTGGCAACACGGTGATCGTTGTCGAGCATGACGAGGACGCGATCCTGACGGCCGATCACGTGGTCGATATCGGTCCGCATGCGGGCGTCCATGGCGGGCGGATTATCGCATCCGGAACCCCCGGCGATGTTATGGACAACCCGGCTTCACTGACGGGACAGTATCTTTCCGGCGTGCAGGCGATACCCGTCCCTGCCGAGCGTCGAACGGTGAAGAAGGGCCGGGCGATCAAGGTGACGGGGGCTCGGGGCAATAATCTCCAGAATGTGACATCCTCGATTCCGCTCGGCACGTTCACCTGCGTGACCGGTGTTTCCGGAGGGGGAAAATCCACCTTCCTGATTGAAACCCTTTACAAGGCCGCCGCCAGGCGCATCAACGGCGCCCGCGAGATACCGGCCGAGCATGACAACATCGAGGGACTCGAAAATCTCGACAAGGTGATCGACATTGACCAGTCGCCCATAGGCCGCACCCCGCGGTCCAATCCGGCGACCTATACCGGCGCTTTCACACCGATTCGCGACTGGTTCGCGCAATTGCCGGAAGCTAAGGCGCGCGGATACCAGCCGGGCCGATTCTCGTTCAACGTCAAAGGCGGCCGCTGCGAGGCATGTCAGGGCGACGGTGTCATCAAGATCGAGATGCACTTTCTGCCCGACGTTTACGTGACCTGCGATGTATGCCACGGGAAGCGCTACAACCGCGAAACCCTTGAGGTCCACTTCAAGGGCAAGTCGATCTCGGACGTTCTCGACATGACAGTCGAGGAAGGGGTCGATTTCTTTTCCGCCGTTCCGGCCGTACGCGACAAGCTTGTGACGCTCGATCGCGTCGGCCTCGGCTACATCAAGATCGGACAGCAGGCTACGACCTTGTCGGGCGGCGAGGCGCAACGCGTGAAGCTCGCTAAGGAACTGTCGCGCCGCGCAACCGGCCGCACGCTCTACATTCTCGACGAGCCTACGACCGGCCTGCATTTTCATGATGTTGCCAAGCTTCTGGAAGTCCTGCACCAGCTTGTCGATACCGGCAACACCGTTGTGGTGATCGAGCACAACCTCGAAGTCATCAAGACTGCCGACTGGATCATAGATCTGGGTCCCGAAGGCGGCGATGGTGGCGGCGAAATCGTGGCCGAGGGCCGGCCGGAGGATGTGGTGGAGGAGCCGCGCTCCTACACCGGGCATTTCCTGCGCGAACTCCTTGAGCGGCGGCCACAAAAGCGCGCCGAAGCGGCAGCGTAAGCAGCCGCGAGGGGTGAGACCCCCCTCTAATGGACGCACCGTCTGCTGCATTATTTGCCATCTCAGCCGACAAGAACGAGCGCGCCATATCCTGGAATTGACGCTGATCAAGGACATTTCCTGCGCCCCGCCGCACATTTCCGGCCATCGTGAATTTCAGGAAGTTTGAGGAGCGAGTCATGGCTGAACCACGAAAATCCAATGTCCCCTCCATGTGGTCTTCTGCAGGTATGTTCGAGGATTTCCGCAAGGAAATGGATGGTCTCATCAACGGCTTCTTCGGCAGCGGACGGCAGTTTCCGGAGCGGGAAAAGCTTTGGGCGAACCTGCCGGCAGGCGTGATGAGCCCGGCCATCGACGTCAGCGAGAACGACGAGACGATAAAGTTGACTGCTGAACTGCCGGGCCTCGCCGAAGAGGATGTGGATCTGACGGTGCGCGACGGCGTCCTGACGATTCGCGGGGAGAAAAAACACGAACTTGACGAGGAAAAAGACAACGTTCACGTGACGGAGCGTGCTTATGGCTCGTTCCAGCGATCCATGCCGGTGCCTGACCGGGTGAAGGTCGACGACATCAATGCCCGCTTCGACAAGGGCGTGCTGATTGTGACCATGCCCAAGAAGGCGGAGGCTGTCACCTCCCCGCGAAAGATCGCAATCGATAAGTGACCCGCCGCATCGTATAAATCTCCGAAATGCGTTCTCGCAAGTTTGGAGGCAGGATGTCGGAGCAGATTGGCGCCATCCGCGCAGGAATGGGCGGATGGACTTTCGAACCGTGGAACAAAGCGTTCTATCCGAACGGCCTGCCGAAGAAACGGCAACTCGAATATGCCAGTCGGCAGGTGCCGGCGATAGAGATCAATGGCACCTACTACCGAACCCAAAAGCCGGCCACGTTTGCCGGGTGGGCCGCGGCCGTGCCCGAAGACTTTGTCTTCACGCTCAAGGGCACACGCTTCATCACCAATCGTCGCATATTGGGCGAAGCAGCCGAATCTATGGAGAAGTTCATTACGTCCGGGATCGCGGAACTCGGCGAGCGGCTCGGGCCGATCCTTTGGCAGTTTGCTCCGACAAAGGCGTTCGATCCGGATGACTTCCGCGCGTTCCTGGAATTGCTTCCCGCTTCGGAAGCCGGTGTGAGGCTGCGGCACGCTGTCGAGGTCCGTCATCCGTCATTCGCTGTCCCCGAATTCATCGAACTGGCAGAAAGGTACGGCGCCGGGATCGTCAATGCAGATCACGAAACCTATCCCGCAATCCCCGATATAACCGCCGATTTCCTGTATTGCCGCTTGCAGAACGGCCGCGACGAGGTCGAGACGGGATATCCGAAACAAGACCTCGAAGCTTGGGCAGGCCGCGCCGTCGCTTGGGCCAAGGGGCGCCAGCCTGACGATCTCCCGCTGATCGCACAGGATCGCGATCCGAAAGTGCTTCCGCGCGACGTCTTTGTCTTCTTTATCCGCAGCGGAAAGGTCCGCGCGCCTCTTGCCGCCCAGACTTTCATGAAAGTCGTTACGCAGCCCGCCAACTAGAAATTCGCGTGAATGGCCGAAGGACGTCGACCAGATCCTCGGCCACCGCATGGCCGCCCGCCGCCCTCCCGGCTTCGCCATGCACCCACACGGCGGCGCAGGCTGCTTCCCAAAGCGGCATACCCTGACAAACGAATCCGGCAACCAGCCCCGCCAGGACATCCCCCGAACCGGCCGTTGCCAGTGAGGGAGTGCCGTTGACGTTGATCGCTGCGCATCCATCCGGCGAAGCAATCACCGTATCGGATCCCTTGTAAACGACGACCGCACTGGACCTCTCGGCAGCCTTCAGTGCCTTGCCCAGCTTCGACAACTGCCCATTATCGGCGAGATCGGGAAATAGCCTTGCGAACTCACCCGCATGCGGTGTGAGGATCAGACGGCTCTGCCCCGGCTTGCGCGCCGCTTCGAACAGTTCGGAAGGCGCATCCGAGAAAGCGGTGATGCCGTCGGCGTCCAGAACGAGCACGGGAGGTTCTCCGAGAACACCGAGCGCGAGCCGCCGCGCTCTGCCTTCATTCCCGAAGCCGGGGCCGAGCACGCAAGCTCCGCACCGTTTCAATCGCAGCAGTTCGTCGAGGCCGTCGTCATGCGAGGTCTCGCGCAGCATGATTGACGTCACATGCGCCGCATGGATATCGAGCGCAGCAGCATCGCCGAGAATCGTCACTGCGCCTGCGCCTGCCCGCTGAGCCGCCATCGCAGAGAGCCGCGCAGCGCCCGTGGCATACCGCGGGCCGGAGAAGACCGCGACATGCCCGCGGGAATATTTGTGCTGATCTTCCTTGGCGCGCGGAAACGTTTTCTGCCACAGGTCTGGTCCGTTTTCGAAAAGCATTGGCTTTTCGATATCGAAAAACCGACTTGGTATCCCGATATCGGCTATCGTGATGGCTCCACACAGATTGCGGCCGGGAAGCAGCAGATGGCCTGGCTTCTTTCGGAAGAATGTCACCGTCTCGTCAGCCCCTACCGCACCGCCGAGATTGATGCCGCTGTCCCCGTTGACGCCGCTAGGCAAGTCGACTGCGATGATACGGCACCGTGCCGCCACAGCTTTCTCCAAGGCCTTGATCGCCACGTCTGGAAGGCGGCGCGTCAGACCTGCCCCGAATAGCGCGTCGATTACCACATCACCGTCTTCCGGCGTGAAATCAGCGACCGGTCGGAAACGTGCGGAACAGGCGGCCTTGGCAAGAGCGGCATCGCTTTCTGGCCGGGGTTCCCCAAGCGACCATACCCTCACATCGCATCCGACTTCCTTCAACAAGCGTGCAGCCGCAAAGCCGTCGCCACCATTGTTTCCTGGTCCACATAACACGTGGACGACCCGGACCCCGGGAAAACGGGCGAGCGTCACGTCGCACACCGCCGTCGCCGCATTTTCCATCAGTCGGATTCCCGTCTGTCCGCCATGTCGAATCGCCCAGTTATCGGCCTGTCCCATGTGGCCACAGGTCAGCACTGCTATTCGGTGAGGAACGGGTTCGCGCTGGTTTGACATTCAACTTCCACCATGCCCATTTTATAATCAGACTGCATAAATAGTTGGCAGAAACCTATGAACCGGCGCCCAGTTTAGTGGGTCTATCCAGTTGGGCGCATGCCAGATTGTTCGCGGAAGGGACGGTTGTCCATCGCCGCCGCTCACATTGGTCATCTGGCACGCCATCTGCTTGTATTCGTCCGACAAATCCGTGGAGGCACGCCTATACATGAAAAAGATCGAAGCGATCATCAAACCATTCAAGCTCGACGAAGTGAAGGAAGCGCTGCAGGAGGTGGGCCTTCAGGGCATCACCGTAACCGAAGCCAAGGGCTTCGGTCGTCAAAAAGGCCATACAGAACTCTATCGCGGCGCCGAGTATGTTGTCGACTTTTTGCCCAAGGTGAAGGTGGAGGTCGTGGTCGGTGACGAAATGGTGGAAGCAGCGCTGGATGCAATTCGCAACGCCGCCCAGACCGGGCGTATCGGAGACGGCAAGATTTTTGTTTCCAGCATCGAGGAAGTGATACGCATCCGAACCGGTGAGACCGGTGCCGAAGCTATCTGATTTTCCTCCTATCCCCATCCATTTTTGACGGTTTACTGAAAAGGGAAGACCCATGAGTGCCAATGACATTTTGAAAAACATCAAGGATAACGAGGTCAAGTTCGTCGATCTGCGATTTACCGACCCGCGCGGCAAGCTTCAGCACGTGACAATGGACACCTCCGTGGTGGACGAGGACATGTTCGCCGACGGCGTGATGTTCGACGGCTCCTCGATCGCCGGCTGGAAGGCAATCAACGAATCCGACATGACCCTGATGCCCGACACCGAGACAGCTCATATGGACCCGTTTTACGCGCAGTCCACCATGGCGATCTTCTGTGACATTCTCGATCCAGTCTCCGGTGAGGGATATAACCGCGATCCCCGCGTTACCGCCAAGCGCGCCGAGGCGTTCGTCAAATCCGGCGGATTTGGAGACACCGCCTATTTCGGTCCTGAACCCGAGTTCTTCATATTCGACGACGTCCGCTTCTCCACTGACATGTATAATACCGGCTTTCAGGTCGATTCGGTCGAATTGCCCACCAATAACAATGCCGAATACGAAACCGGCAACCTCGGTCACCGTCCACGCGTCAAGGGCGGCTACTTTCCTGTGAACCCGGTGGACAGCGCGCAGGATATTCGCTCCGAAATGCTGACCGTGCTTGGCGAAATGGGCGTTAAGATCGAGAAGCACCATCACGAAGTGGCGGCTGCCCAGCATGAGCTTTCGATGCTCTTCAACACGCTGACTCGCAAGGCGGACGAAGTGCAGCTCTATAAATACGTGGTTCACAACGTGGCCCACGCCTACGGCAAGAGCGCGACTTTCATGCCGAAGCCCGTTTATGGCGACAACGGCACCGGCATGCACGTCCACCAGTCGGTTTGGTCAGACGGCAAGCCGACCTTTGCTGGTGACGGCTATGCTGGCCTGTCGGAGACTTGCCTTTATTATATCGGCGGCATCATCAAGCACGCCAAGGCCCTCAACGCGTTCACCAACCCGTCCACAAACTCTTACAAGCGCTTGGTTCCGGGTTTCGAAGCACCGGTTCTGCTCGCATATTCGGCTCGCAACCGATCGGCGTCGTGCCGCATCCCGTTCTCTAATTCGCCCAAGGGCAAGCGCGTGGAGATTCGCTTCCCCGATCCGATGGCGAACCCGTATCTTTCGTTTGCCGCAATGTTGATGGCGGGCCTGGACGGCGTGAAGAACAAAATCCATCCCGGTGATCCGATGGACAAGGACCTTTATGACCTGCCGGCAGAGGAACTGGCCGGCATCCCGACAGTTTGCGGCTCCCTGCGTGAAGCAATCGAAGCGGTTCGCGAAGACAACGATTTTCTCAAGGCGGGCGGTGTTTTCGACGACGATCAGATCGAGGCGTATCTCGAACTGAAAGAAGAAGAAAACATCCGCTTCGAGCACACCCCGCATCCAGTCGAATACGACATGTATTATTCGCTCTGATCCGTCGGCTGGCGGAACCTTCGAAACGGCGGCCCATGGGCCGCCGTTTTGCTTTCTGAACGGAGAATTTGCGTTGAGGTCGTTTACATCGCTGGCATGATCCCTATCTTTCAGGAAACCTCCGCGCCACGCTCGCGGGCGACCATTGGGCATTGGTCGAAGGGCCGCCCAGAACCTTCCCAGATACAAGAGAATTTTGATGTCCGAAGCACAACACGGCGACACCGTGCATATTCACTACACCGGCAAACTGTCCGACGGCACGGTGTTCGACACCTCAGAAGGCCGCGAGCCCCTCAAATTCGAACTGGGAGCTGGGCAAGTAATTCCCGGTCTCGACAAGGCGATGCGTGGCATGGAGGTCGGCGCGACGAAAACAGTAACCATCGAAGTTGACGAAGCGTATGGTCCGCATCACGAGGAAGGCGTGCATGTCGTGGAGCGCAGTTCCTTGCCGCCGGAGGTCGAAACGCAGCCCGGAACGCAACTCCAGGCGTCGTCGCCGGACGGAAACGTCATCAATCTGACGGTAGTCGCGGCGGATGACAAAACAGTCACGATGGACGCCAACCACCCTCTGGCAGGCAAAGACCTGACATTCGATATCAAGTTGGTCGCGGTCAGCTGATGTAAACCTCCTCCCCTTGCTCCTTTCCTGATGATTTGCAACACAGGGAGGAGCTTTGTGGGAGACAGGATCATCGCAGCGCTTTCGTTCTTCGGTGCGGCCGGCACGGTAACCGGCTCCTGCTCCATGCTGGAGCTCCCGAATGCCCGATTCCTCGTCGATTGCGGTATGTTCCAGGGCAACAAGACCGTCAGGGAACTCAACGACAAGCCCTTTCCATTCGACCCGGCCGCGGTCGACTTTCTTATTCTCACCCACGCACATATCGACCATTCAGGGTTATTGCCGAAGCTGGTCAAACACGGCTTTTCAGGCCCAATCTACGCGACGCCGCCGACCGCTGACCTTTTGGCGTTCATGCTTCTCGATTCCGCCAAGATCCAGAAATCGAACGCAGAGCGTCTGAACCGAAAGCGTCAACGCAAGGGCGAGGCGCCAATTGAGCCCACATACACCGAGAAACACGCGCACCAGACCTTGGGTCTTCTGACGCCCAAGGGATACGATTTTTGGTTCGAACCGAAGCCGGGCGTCCATGCGCGGTTCTGGAACGCCGGTCATATGCTCGGCTCCGCTTCAGTTGAGATCCGTTGTCCCGACCACGAGGACGGCGCAACGATGCGTCTGATGTTCTCCGGCGATCTCGGCCCGGAAGAGAAGGTTTTTCACCCGGAGCCAAACGCGGAGGCCGGCTTCGATTACATCGTCTGTGAGAGCACATATGGTGATCGTGATCGCGATGACTATACGCTCGAGACACGCCGGGAGATGCTCCGCAAGGAACTGGTGCGCGGCCTTTCCGGCGGCGGGAACGTGGTTATCCCGGCATTCGCTGTGGAGCGCAGCCAGGAATTGCTGCACGATATCGGCGTCCTGCTGGCACAGGGAGACATCCCGCATACGCGGGTCTTCCTGGATTCACCTCTTGCCAAGGCCGTCACCGAGATTTTCATCAAGTATGCCCACACCCTAGACGATGTGGAGCTGGACGAGCGGGAACTGTTCCGCGATCCACGATTTCATCTCGTCCAGGATGTCGAGGAAAGCAAGGGAATCAACCAGATAACAGGGGGCGCAATCATCATCTCGGCCAGTGGCATGGCCGATGCCGGGCGCATTCAGCACCACATCAAGAACAACATCTGGCGATCGAACGCGACCATATTGTTCGTCGGGTACCAGGCACCGGGCACCCTCGGCCATTACATCACCAGCGGGGAGCCGGTGGTGCGCATCCATGGGCGCGAATATGCCGTCAAAGCCGAGATACGACAGCTTGGCAACTATTCCGCCCATGCGGACCAGGGCGAATTGCTTGAATGGGTAATGGAGCGCGCTCCCGTCGCCGGAAAGCTCTTTCTCAACCATGGCGATGACGACGCCCGCGAGGAGATGGCCCGCCTGTTGATCGATCGGGGGATCGACCCGGAAAAAATTGTGCTGCCACAAATGGACGAGACCTTCGAAATTGTCGCCAGGGACGCAAAATCGAAAGGCCGCCTACCCGAACGTATACCCCGCAACGAGCTCCTCACTGACTGGAACAACGATTATGCGGCGTTCCTCGTTGCGCTCACGCAGCGACTGCACGACGCCGAAAGCGACGAGCAGCGGCGAAGGCTCATATCGAAACTTCAGCAAGCGCTTTGACAGAACGTCGCTGAGATCGCTCACGCCGGGTCTTCCGCACTGGTTTCGTCGAAACCCAGAAGATTCCAGCTCTGCACCATATGCGGGGGTAGCGGCGCCGTTACATTGATAACCCCGCCATCGAGATGCGGAATCACTATCCGGCGGGCATGAAGATGAAGCTTTTTCTGGATTCCGCCCGGAAAATCCCAATTTGGATCGTCATCGAAATATTTCGGATCGCCGATGATCGGGCATCCGAGCGAGAGCGCATGGACGCGCAACTGATGCGTGCGGCCGGTATAGGGCTCCATTTCCAGCCATGACATCTGCTGGCCCGCCGTCTCGACCACGCGATAATCCGAGATCGCGTGATCGGCATCCGGTTCGCCATGCGCCACAGCGCGCATTTTGTCGCCGTCGGACGTCTGCTCTTTCACCAGCCACGACGAAACACGACCTTCGCGCTTTTTGGGAACACCTTTTACGAGCGCCCAGTAGGTCTTCTTCGTGTCGCGCTCGCGAAAGGATGCGGTTAGTTTCTGTGCCGCGCCGCGGGTCCGCGCCACGACGAGAATCCCTGACGTGTCGCGGTCAATGCGGTGCACCAGCCTCGGTTTTTCGCCCTTCTGGTTGCGCATTGCTTCGAGCATGCCGTCAACGTGGCGGACGAGGCCGGATCCGCCCTGAACGGCGAGCCCGGCGGGCTTGTTGAGCACGATGACCTTCTTGTCCTCGAACAGGATCATCTTGCGCAGCACATCCAGATCGGGCAGGTGACGCATGGTGTTCGCTGTGATGGGTCTGCTGTCGGGCTTCGCACTGGTCGCCTGCGGCGGGATCCGGATCGTCTGCCCTGCCTCGAGGCGGGTATCGGACTTTACCCGGCCGCCATCGACCCGAACCTGTCCGGTTCGCAGCAACTTCTGAACGGCGCCAAATCCGAGGTCTGGATAGTGGACCTTGAACCACCGGTCGACGCGCATTCCTGCCTCGTCTCCCTCAACCGTTACCTGCTCGACGTTCCTTTTACGTTCGCTTGCCTCACTCATGCGGCCCGTACCATCGTCAGCCCAGCGAACAGGGCGAGGATCGAGAGCGAGACGCTTGCCGCGAGATATGCCACGCCGGTCCATTGCTCGCCGCGCTCCCACAAGGATGCGA
This sequence comes from Oricola cellulosilytica, assembly GCF_019966575.1. Taxonomy (GTDB): domain Bacteria; phylum Pseudomonadota; class Alphaproteobacteria; order Rhizobiales; family Rhizobiaceae; genus Oricola; species Oricola cellulosilytica. Next base: position 157,383 of record NZ_JAINFK010000005.1, read on the forward strand.
AATCGAGAGAAAATGCTGAAAAAGTGGTGAATCCGCCCAACACGCCGGTTGCCAGGAAGCTGCGGACTTCCATCGACGTTCCGGTTCTTCTGGCCAGTCCCGCGATCAGCAGTCCCATCGCGAACGAGCCGGCGATATTCACGAACAGCGTTCCCCAAGGAAAATTCGGACCGCCGATCCGCAACGCGACCAGGTTTGCAAGATGGCGGGCTGACGCGCCGATTGCGCCGCCGAGCGCGACAAGGAGCAGATGTGACATCGCCACTCCCTACTCCATGGATTCAGGCCGCGAAACCCCCGTCAGATCTTTCCGGCCAGGACCGGTGCCTGTTCCACGAATTCGATCGCGAACGCGTCGAGCTTCGGCCAGGCGGTGAATTCGTAGTCGCGGCTCGTGTCGGTCGGGCCGCCTTCCTTTGCCGATATGCGCTTCAACATCCAGCGCCGGAAGAAGTCATACTCGGTGTATTTGAGAGCTCCCGCAGCGTGATGGATCGAAACCGGCCACCATCCCGTCTCATTGCTGAATGCCTCGACCATATCGCCAATCTCGTCCAGTTCGGAAGGATCGTCGGAAATCGCCGACAAGGACACCGAGATAAAGGCGCCTGGACGCGCCATGAGGGTCTTGGCGGCACCTTTGATGATTCGGCGCAACGTCGACGGAAAAGTCCCGGCATGGACCGGAGCGGCAACAATCACCGCGTCGAACGTATCGGCGGCGGGGACGTCTTGCGATACCGTTGCATCGATCGCGCTCACGCGATGCCCCTCGCCTTCCAGCGTTGCCTTCAGATGGTCGCCGATCTTTCGGGTCTGGCCTTCGATCGTTGCGTATATGATGAGCACATTCATGGTCGCCTCCGATGTGGAGGCATGCTGCCGCGTCGCGCGCATTCAAACCTTGATGCTGGTCAAATGCAGACAGCGTCATTCACGAAGCCGCGCCCGCTTTCCTGCCGCCGAGCATCGTCCAGTTCTTGTAAAACAACGACTTCATCTGCTCGGCGATGGCCGAAACCCCGGACAACAGAAATGACAGGAAACCCGGAACCGGCGAAGGGCGCACCACGTCCATGAACACGTTATAGCGGCGCGCATCGACCTCATTGACCGAGCGGTGGAACAGCGTGTCGTCGAAGATGAACAGCGGATCGTCGCGCCACAGATGCTTTCGGCCGTTGCACTCGATGAAAACCCGGTCGGAATCGGCGGGCATCAAATTCAGCAGAACCCGTAACGACAGCCGCAAAGGTCCGTAGTGCCAGGTTGTCGATTCCTTGCCACTGAATACCGAAACCGCAATCGTCTTCACATATTTGAAGTCGCGGTTGAACTCCGCAACGTTATCGACGTGCTGTTTGCCATACCACCGGTAGACATACATGCCGCGCCGCCCCTCCCCGAATTCACGATCGATATCGGCGATGATTTCATCCTTGCGGGCGCGAAACGTATCGAGCACATGTTCGATCTCGGCACGGTAGGCGGCCGGAAAATCATCCAGAGTGTAAAGACCCGGATTTCGATACGAAAGGAGATCCGCCAGAAGGTTGAACGGTGCCAGCAGCCAGGTGAGGATGCCGTTTCCAAGAAAGTAACGGCTAAACATGAGGCCGGTCTTTCCCTTGTTGCGCATGACATCGATGATCCCGGCGACAAGCCAAATCACGCTGAGAACAGGAATGAAATAGAACAACAGCGCAAAGACTGGAACGGCGATTGCGACGCGGCGAATCGCCTTTTTGGTAGATCGTTTCATCGGATATCCGTTGTCAGCCGGGGGATTTCTGCCTCTCCTGGCGCAAGGCGGACCAGTACTCGAGACGCCTGCGGATGTCACGTTCAAATCCCCGTTCAACCGGCTCGTAGTATGTCTGTCGCCCGAGCTCTTCAGGAAAGTAGTCCTGCCCCGAAAAAGCATCAGGCTGGTCATGATCGTAGCGGTACCCCGAACCATACCCCTCGGCCGACATCAGCTTGGTCGGCGCGTTCAGAATGTGCTTCGGCGGAAGGAGCGATCCGTTTTCCTTCGCCGACCGCATCGCCGCCTTGAACGCCGTGTAGGCGGCGTTCGACTTTGGTGCGGTTGCCAGATAGAGACACGCTTGGGCAAGCGCCAGTTCCCCCTCCGGCGAGCCCAGATAATCATATGCGTCCTTCGCGGCCAAAGCGATAGTCAGCGCCTGCGGGTCGGCGATGCCAATTTCTTCGCTTGCCATGCGCACCAGACGCCGGCCGATGTAGAGCGGGTCTTCCCCCGCGTCGAACATCCTGCAGAGATAGTAGAGCGCCGCGTCAGGATCCGAGCCACGCACGGACTTGTGCAGGGCGGAGATCAGGTTGAAGTGCCCATCCTGACTCTTGTCGTAGATCGGAGCCCGCCGCTGCAGAATTGCGCGTAAGCCCTCTTCATCGAGCGTCTCACCCGTTTTCGCGGCACGAAAAACCTCCTCGGCAAGCGTAAGGACCGCGCGGCCGTCCCCGTCAGCCATCATGATCAGGAGGGACCGCGCATCGGCGGTGATTGGAAGCGCACGTCCCATCATGGTCTCCGCGCGGCCGAGCAGCAGCGCAAGATCATCGGCCTCCAGGCGGCGCAGCGTCAGCACCCGCGCGCGCGAAAGGAGAGCGGCATTGAGTTCGAAGGAAGGGTTTTCAGTCGTCGCCCCCACGAGGATGATCGTTCCGTCCTCGACGACTGGCAAAAACGAATCCTGCTGCGCACGGTTGAAACGGTGGATCTCGTCCACGAACAGCAGCGTGCGCACGCCGTTGCCGAGACGTAGGCGCGCCGCCTCAAATACCTTCTTCAAATCTGGGACGCCGCTGAAGATCGCCGATATCTGTTCGAAATGAAGCCCCGTCGAGCCGGCCAAGAGCCGAGCAATCGTGGTCTTTCCTGTTCCGGGCGGTCCCCAGAAGATGATGTTGCCGAGGCTGCCGGCCGCAATCATCCGCGTCAGTGCTCCGTCCCTGCCGGTCAGATGTTCCTGACCGACAACGTCATCAAGTGCGCGGGGCCTCAGCCGGTCGGCCAGCGGCCGACTGTCATTTTCGGTCGGCGCGGTGGGAACGGCTGGTGCAAAAAGATCCGCCATCGAGGCCCCTAACCGCGAAAGAACTGGCGGATCATGGCGCCTCCGCGATTGATCTCGAAGCTCCACGAGCGACCACCGTTCCGGGTAACATCGATGACGTCCTCGACCGCCCCCAGTTCTCTACGGTTGATGCGGAGCAGTACGTCGCCCGGCCGGAAGCCGGCACGCGCGGCCGGGGATCCGCGCAACACCTCTGTTACGATCACGCCATTCCCCCGATATCGGATACGCAGGCGATCGAGGATACGCGGCGAAATGTCCGCAATAGTTGAACCTGCGAGCGGGCTCCGCCCGGAAATTTCAACTTCGCGCCCCCCAGATGCCCTCCCGGCACGCTCCAGCAGAATATCGACCGCGACGCGGCGCCCGCCCGACAGCAACACCAGCGTCACGGTCTTGCCCGGTCCGGCCGTGGCCAGCCGATAGCCGAGCGCATCGGGATGTTCGATCATCTGTCCATCCATGCTCAAAATGACATCGCCCGGCCTGAGACCGGCTCTCGCGGCTGGGCTATCGCGGTCGACTTCCGTGACGATCGCACCAAGCGGCCGTTTCATACCGAGGCTCTCGGCAATCGACGGCGTAACCAGATCGAATGTCGCGCCTAGATACGGCCTCTCGAACGCATCCGCGCCGCCTCGCGCCTGGTCGATGACGGCGCGTACCATGTTCGAAGGAATTGCGAAGCCGATACCGTTTGAGCCGCCCGAGCGGGTATAGATCGCAGTGTTGATACCAATCAGCCGGCCGGACATGTCAATCAGCGCGCCGCCCGAATTACCGGGATTGATTGCGGCATCCGTTTGGATGAAGAAGCCGAAATCCGAGATCCCGACGCGCGTACGCGCAAGTGCCGAGACAATTCCCGAGGTGATCGTCTGCCCCACTCCAAACGGATTGCCGATCGCAAGCACGAGATCACCGGTTTCGACTGCGTCCGAATTCGCCAATTCCAGCGCCGGCAGGGTGCGCCGGGCGTTGATACGGAGAACCGCCAGGTCCGAACGCTCGTCGCGGAGCACTACCTCGCTGGGGAATTCCTCGCCGCTGGCCAGCGCCACCTTGATCTCGTCCGCGTCCCCGATCACATGCGTGTTGGTGACGATCAGACCGGAAGAATCGATGATAACGCCGGACCCGAGAGAAGACTCCATGCGCGGCCGCGACGGCCCGGTAAACCCGCGTCCGAAGAACTGCTCGAAAAACGGATCGCCTTCGAAGGGCGACCGCTGCTGTTGTACACGACGGGCGGCGTAGACGTTGACGACCGAGGGCGCCGTCGTTTTGACGAGCGGCGCGAACGACAACTGCATTTCGTCTCGTCCCAGCGGAACACGTCGTCCGATGTTCCCGCCAGCCGCCGGTCCGTCCGTCCTGCCCTTCTGGTCAGCCTTCCCGTTGAACAGATCGAGCAGGATGTCGCCGATAGCATCACCTGCGTCCTGCGCCCGCGCGGGTGCACCTGCGATGCCGGCCAGCAGGAAAATGACGAAGACAAGACGCACGACCCTGACAAAAAACATTATGGACATTTCCTTGATCGTCCCGAATTCGCGTCACCATAACGAAAAAAAGGGGCCGCAAAAGGCCCCTTCACAGATCGTCCGTTTCGGACTGATTTAGGCTGCTTCTTCCTCGGCAACCTGATCTTCCGCTTCAATGCGGGCGCGGTCGGCAGCGCCTTTCGCATCGACGTCACGGTCGACGAACTCGATCACAGCCATGGGGGCATTGTCGCCATGCCTGAACCCGGCCTTCATGATCCGCAGGTAACCGCCATTGCGATCCGCGTACCGGGTCGCGATGGCGTCGAAGAGCTTGCGGACCTGCTTTTCGTCGCGGATCGCGGAAATCGCCTGGCGGCGTGCGTGAAGATCGCCGCGCTTTCCAAGCGTCACGAGCTTTTCGACAACGGGACGCAGTTCCTTAGCCTTCGGCAGCGTCGTGACGATCTGCTCGTGTTCGATCAGGGACGCCGCCATGTTCGCGAACATGGCTTTGCGGTGGCTGGCAGTGCGGTTCAGCTTGCGGCCTGATTTTCCGTGGCGCATGAGCCTTCTCCTTGGAGGTTATGCCGGTTAGCCGGCGATCAGTAGTGATCCTCGTAGCGCTTCGCGAGGTCTTCGATGTTTTCCGGCGGCCAGGCCGGCACTTCCATGCCGAGATGGAGACCCATGGACGCGAGCACTTCCTTGATTTCGTTCAGCGATTTACGACCGAAATTCGGTGTGCGCAGCATCTCGCCTTCCGTCTTCTGGATCAGGTCGCCAATGTAGACGATGTTGTCGTTCTTCAGGCAGTTCGCCGAGCGGACCGACAATTCCAGTTCGTCGACCTTCTTGAGAAGCGCCGGGTTGAAGGCAAGTTCCTGGACCTGCTCTTCCTGGACTTCTTTCTGAGGCTCTTCGAAGTTCACGAAGACGCCCAGCTGATCCTGAAGGATGCGCGCTGCGAATGCGATTGCATCCTCTCCGGTAACCGCACCATTCGTATCGATGGTCATTGTCAGCTTGTCGTAGTCGAGGACCTGGCCTTCGCGGGTGTTCTCGACCTTGTAGGACACCTTGCGAACCGGCGAATAGAGACTGTCCACCGGAATAAGACCGATCGGCGCGTCTTCGGCGCGATTGCGGTCGGCCGGAACGTAGCCCTTGCCGTTGTCGACGGTGAATTCCATGCGGATTTCGGCGCCTTCATCGAGCGTGCAGATCGTATGCTCCGGGTTCAGGATTTCAACGTCGCCCACCGTCTGGATATCGCCGGCGGTAACGACGCCCGGTCCCTGCTTGCGCACGACCATGCGCTTCGGCCCGTCGCCCTCCATGCGGATAGCGATTTCCTTGATGTTGAGAACAATGTCGGTGACATCTTCGCGGACGCCGGCGATCGACGAGAATTCATGCAGCACGCCATCGATCTGGACCGCCGTCACGGCCGCCCCGCGCAGGGACGACAGCAGAACGCGGCGCAGCGCGTTGCCGAGCGTCAGACCAAAGCCACGCTCGAGCGGCTCGGCGACGAGCGAAATCTTGTTCGCGCCGGACTGCTTGAACTCGACCTTTTTCGGCTTAATCAGTTCTTGCCAGTTCTTGTGTATCACGAGGTACCCTCAGCTTCCTTGCCACCATCCAATCGTGGCAACAGACTGAACTTGGGCGATGCAGGATCGGCAGCGCCCCCCAAAAAAATGTTAGACCCGGCGCTTCTTGCGCGGACGGCAGCCATTGTGCGGGATCGGCGTCACGTCACGGATCGACGTGATTGTGAACCCTGCGGCCTGCAGCGCGCGAAGTGCCGACTCGCGGCCCGAACCCGGACCGCTGACTTCGACCTCCAGCGACCGCATGCCGTGCTCCTGCGCCTTCTTGGCACAATCCTCGGCTGCCACCTGGGCGGCGAACGGCGTCGACTTGCGCGATCCCTTGAAGCCCTGCATCCCGGCAGACGACCAGGCAATCGTGTTGCCCTGCGCGTCGGTAATGGTGATCATGGTGTTGTTGAACGTCGAACTGACATGCGCCACGCCCGACGAGATGTTCTTGCGCTCACGACGGCGAACGCGTCCGGCATCTTTTGCCATCTTATTCCTTTCGATCTCTGCACCGCCGTAATTCCAGCGGCTACACCTGGGAGCGACCTGACGCGGTGGATACACCGCGTCGCCGCGTCAATTACTTCTTCTTGCCGGCAATCGCCTTCGCGGGTCCCTTGCGGGTGCGGGCGTTGGTGTGGGTCCGCTGACCACGAACCGGAAGGTTACGGCGATGGCGCAAACCACGATAGCAGCCAAGGTCCATCAGCCGCTTGATGTTCATCGAGACTTCGCGGCGCAGATCGCCTTCGACCTGATAGTCGCGGTCGATTGACTCGCGAATTCCTAGCACTTCGGCGTCGGTCAGTTCGTGTACGCGACGCTCTGCGGGGATATTGTTCTTCTCGACGATTTCCTGCGCGTACTTAGCGCCGATACCGTGAATGTATTGAAGCGCGATCACAACGCGCTTTCCAGTCGGCAGGTTAACACCGGCAATACGTGCCATCTTCTTCTCCATTTGGACCGGATACCCCGGTACGTTGTTTAGCCCGCGTCCGGTGGAGGCCGGCCCTTGCGGGTCTTCCATTCAAGCGGCAGCGCCCCAATTGGGGTCGACCGACCTAGGATTCAAGGAAGATGCGCCGCTATAATCTTGAGTCTCGAGCCTGTCAACCGCGTACAAGTAAAATTGCGCTGCGGCTGAGGTAAGCGGGCGCCTCGGCTCCATCAGATAGCGTCCAGGAGCTCATCTATCGCCTCAGCGACTTCGTCGATCGATTGTAGGCCATCGACGCTTTTGAGCATTCCTTTTGCGTAATAATACCCGATCAGCGGTGAGGTTTCCTTGTAGTAGGCCTGCAGGCGCGTCCATACCTTGTCGGGCTGATCGTCTGCGCGACGCTTGAACTCCGTCGCTTCGCAGCTGTCGCAGACTCCATCCTTTTCCGGCTTCCGCAGCGTATCGTGATACACCGCCCCGCACGCGGCACAGCTGTACCGGCCCGAAATCCGATCGACCAGGACATCATCGTCCACCTGCAGCTCGATCACGACATCGAGCGACAACCCCTTGGCGGCGAGCATCTCCTCGACCGCATCCGCCTGGACGAGGGTTCGCGGATAACCATCGAGGATGAAACCATTGGCGCAATCGTCCTGATCGATGCGCTCGGAGACGATCGCGTTGACGATGTCGTCCGAGACCAGCTTGCCGGCGTTCATCACCGCCTCAGCGCGGCGGCCCACTTCCGTACCCGATTTGACGGCTGCCCGCAGCATGTCGCCCGTGGACAGCTGGGGTATGCCGTATTTCGTGACGAGACGCTGCGCCTGTGTTCCCTTGCCGGCCCCCGGCGGTCCAAGAAGGATAAGTCTCATCGGCCGCGTCTTCCCCCACGCAATTTCGATTTCTTGATCAGCCCCTCATACTGGTGCGCGATCAGATGTCCCTGGATCTGCGCGACCGTATCGAGCGTCACGCTCACGACAATGAGCAACGACGTTCCGCCGAGATAGAACGGCACGCCGGCCGACGCTATTAGAAATTCGGGTAAGAGACAGACGAGCACAAGATAGATCGCGCCGACCACGGTGATCCGGGTCAGGACGTAATCAATGTATTCAGCTGTGCGCTGACCCGGACGAATGCCCGGAATGAAGCCCGAATGCTTCTTCAGATTGTCCGCCGTGTCCTGCGGATTGAAGACGATCGCAGTGTAGAAAAATGCGAAGAATGCGATCATCGCGGCATAGAAGAGCATGTAGAGCGGTTGGCCATGCCCCAGCGCTGCAAGCACGGTCGTCGCCCAGTCCGGCAGGGTTGTCGTGTCGGAGAAACCGGCAAGCGTTGCAGGCAGCAACAGGAGCGACGACGCGAAGATCGGCGGGATGACGCCGGCGGTGTTCAGCTTCAGCGGCAGATGCGAGGTATCGCCCTGGAACATCCGGTTTCCGACTTGACGTTTCGGATACTGAATCAGAAGACGCCGCTGCGCGCGCTCGACAAACACGATCACGGAGATCACCACGATCGCCAGGACCAGAATGGCGATGATCAGGCCGGTCGACATGGCGCCGGTGCGTCCAAGCTCGAGTGTTCCCCCGACAGCGGCCGGGAGGCCGGCGACGATGCCCGAGAAGATGATGAGTGAGATACCGTTGCCAATTCCGCGCGCCGTGATCTGTTCGCCGAGCCACATCAGGAACATTGTGCCGCCCACCAGCGTCACGACGGTGGACAAGCGGAAGAACCAGCCTGGATCCGTCACGATGCCGCTACCGCCTTCCAGCCCGACAGCGATGCCGTACGCCTGGAGCGTCGCCAGAAGAACCGTGCCATAGCGGGTGTACTGGTTGATGACCTTGCGGCCCTGCTCGCCCTCTTTCTTCAACTGCTCGAGCGTCGGGATGACAGACGTCATCAGCTGAATGGCGATCGAGGCCGAAATGTAGGGCATGATGCCGAGCGCAAAGATCGCCATGCGCTCCACGGCGCCACCGGCGAACATGTTGAACATGCCGAGAATGCCGCCCGACTGGTTGGCGAACGCCTGGGCGAAGGCATTCATGTCGAGGCCAGGAAGTGGAATGTAGGTGCCGAGCCGGTACACAAGCAGCGCACCGAGCGTGAACCAGATGCGTTTCTTCAGCTCTTCCGCCTTGGCAAAAGCGCCAAAATTCAGGTTTGCTGCAAGCTGTTCTGCTGCCGAGGCCATGAAGGGTGTCTCCGGTTTCGACTGGGCCGGTTCTCTGCCGGATCGCTCCCGGACCGGTCAACGCATTTCACTGCGGAGATAAGCGCCGTGCCGGAGAGACGCAAGCTAAGAAGCTGAGAATTGAAAAATGGCGGCGGGACGACCCCGCCGCCGTGATCTTCGATTATTCCGAAGCGGACTTTGCCGTCGGGACCGTCACCGATCCGCCGGCCTTCTCGATCTTCTCGACGGCCGACTTCGAGGCTCCGGCGACTTCGAGCGAAAGCTTCGCCTTGACATCGCCATCGGCCAGAACCCGCACACCGTCCTTGACCCGGCGGATCACGCCGGCAGCAGCAAGAGCGGCTGCATCGATAGTCTTCTTGGCGTCCAGCTTCTTGGCGTCGATCGCGGCCTGGATACGACCGACGGAAACGACGTTGAAGTCCTTGGCGAAGATGTTGTTGAAGCCACGCTTCGGAAGACGCCGGTAGATCGGCATCTGACCGCCTTCATAGCCGTTGATCGAGACGCCCGAACGGGACTTCTGTCCCTTGACGCCACGGCCACCCGTCTTGCCCTTGCCGGAGCCGATGCCGCGGCCAACCCGCTTGCGGGAATGGCGGGCACCTTCATTGTCGCGAAGTTCGTTCAAATTCATGATTCTATCTCCCGCCTATCAAGCCTCGTCGACGACGCGAACGAGATGCTGCACTTTGCGGATCATGCCACGCACGGAAGGGGTATCTTCCAGCGTGCGGCGGCGATGAAGCTTGTTGAGGCCCAGGCCGATCAGGGTCTTCTTCTGTTCGGCAGGCCGGCGAATGGGGCTGCCGATCTGTTCGACGGTGATCGATGCGCCCTTCTTCTTGTCAGCCATCAGTCAGTTTCCTTCCAGTGGCCCCTGTCCTTTCCGGTGAAAGGATGCGGGGGCTCGATCGAATTATTCGTCTGCACCGATCAGTTCGCGACGGCGCGACTGGAGGGTGGAGTACTTCAACCCACGCTGGGCCGCGACGTCCTTCGGATGCATCTGGTGCTTCAGGGCATCGAAAGTCGCGCGAACCATGTTGTACGGATTCGACGTGCCAAGCGACTTGGCGACCACATCCTGAACGCCGAGCGTCTCGAATACAGCGCGCATCGGGCCGCCTGCAATGATTCCGGTACCGGCCTCTGCCGCGCGAAGGAGAACCTTGCCCGCGCCATGACGCCCTTCGACGTCGTGATGTAGCGTACGGCCCGAACGCAGCGGCACGAAGATCATGTCGCGCTTGGCGGATTCGGTCGCCTTGCGAATGGCTTCCGGCACTTCGCGTGCCTTGCCATGTCCAAAGCCGACCCGCCCCTTCTGGTCGCCTACGACGACGAGTGCCGCGAAACCGAAGCGGCGTCCGCCCTTCACGACTTTCGCCACGCGGTTGATGTGAACGAGCTTGTCTACGAACTCGCTATCACCCTCATCGCGCGGATTTCGGTCGCGTCCGCGACCACCACGATCATGTTGTGCCATTTCCTTATCCTTCGTTTTTTTCCGGAAGCACGGGGGTTGATGATTAGAAAGTCAGACCTGCTTCACGTGCAGCGTCGGCAAGCGCCTTGACGCGGCCGTGGAAGATGTAGGCCCCACGGTCGAAAACGACCTCCTTCACGCCTGCCTTCACGGCACGCTCAGCGACTAGCTTGCCGACAGCAGCCGCCGCTTCCGCGTCAGCGCCAGTCTTGAGCGAGCCCTTAAGATCGCCATCGAGCGTCGACGCTGCCGCAAGGGTGCGACCGGCGGTATCGTCGATGACCTGCGCATAGATGTTCTTGGAAGAACGGTGCACCGAAAGCCGCGGACGGCCATTCGCGGCCTTCTTGAGCTGACGGCGGACGCGCTGCGCACGGCGCGTAATCGATTGCTTGGACGTAGCCATGGCCCGCTTTCCTTACTTCTTCTTGCCTTCTTTGCGGACGATGGTCTCTTCCGCATATTTGACGCCTTTCCCCTTGTAGGGTTCCGGCGGACGGTATTCGCGGATTTCCGCCGCGACCTGGCCAAGCTTCTGCTTGTCGATGCCATTCAGAACAATCTCGGTCGGCTTGGGGCAAGCCGCGGAAATACCTTCCGGAACCTGGTAGACGACTTCGTGACTGTAACCGAGCGAGAGCTGGATGTTCTTACCCTGCATGGCTGCGCGATAGCCGACGCCATTGATCTCGAGTTTGCGCTCGAAACCGTTCTTTACGCCTTCCATGATGTTGCTGATCATGGTGCGCGACATGCCCCATTTCGAGCGCGCGTCCTTGGACTGGTCGCGCGGCTGAACGGAGACGCCGCCCTCTTCCATCGATACCAGAACTTCGTCATTGACGACGTAGTTCAGCTCACCCTTGGGGCCTTTTGCCGTGACGGTCTGCCCATCCACGCTGGCGGTTACGCCCTCGGGAATTGCGACCGGTCTTTTGCCAATACGAGACATTTTTCAACCTGTCCGTTTACTGGGTTCATCGCCTGTGAGCCGCATCAGAAGATGCGGCACAGGAGCTCCCCGCCAATGTTCTTTTCACGCGCTTCATGATCCGCCATCACGCCCTGTGGCGTGGAGAGGATCGAAATACCGAGACCGTTCGCCACATGCGGGATCGACTTAACGCCCACATACACGCGACGGCCAGGTTTCGAAACGCGCTCGATCGTACGAATGACCGGAGCCCCGTCGAAATATTTGAGCTCGATTTCGAACTCCGCCTTACCGGTCGAGAATTCGACCTGCGAATAGTCGCGGATATATCCTTCGCTCTTCAGAACGTCGAGCACTCGGCCACGAAGTTTCGACGCCGGCGTTGAAACCCGGTCCTTCGAACGGTGAACGCCGTTGCGGATGCGAGTCAGCATATCGCCAAGAGGATCTGACATGGACATCTTTCTTTCCCCTTACCAGCTGGACTTTACGACGCCGGGAACACGGCCCAGCGAACCAAGTTCGCGAAGCGCGATACGCGACATTCTTAGTTTGCGGTAGTAACCGCGCGGACGGCCCGAAACCTCGCAGCGATTGCGAATCCGCACCTTCGCGGAATTGCGCGGGAGCTCGGCCAGCTTCAGAGTGGCCTTGAAGCGCTCCTCGATCGGCTTGGACCGGTCCATGACGATTGCCTTAAGTTCGGACCGTTTGGCTGAATACTGGCTCGCCAACTTGCGGCGGCGTTTGTTCTTTTCGACTGCGCTGACTTTAGCCATGCGTAATAAATCCTTCTAACGCTTGCCGTTACTGGCGGAACGGAAAATTGAAAGCCTTGAGCAACGCCCGGGCCTCGTCATCCGTCTTCGCAGTCGTACAAACGATGATGTCCATTCCCCAGATCTCGTCGACCTTGTCGTAATTGATCTCGGGGAACACGATATGCTCCTTCAGGCCCATGGCGAAGTTGCCGCGTCCATCGAAGCTCTTCGGGTTCAGGCCGCGAAAGTCGCGAACGCGCGGCAGCGCGATGTTGACCAGGCGATCCATGAACTCGTACATGCGCGCGCCACGAAGCGTGACCTTCGTGCCGATCGGCATTTCTTCACGCACCTTGAAGCCGGCGATCGAATTGCGGGCGCGCGTGACCACGGCCTTCTGGCCGGTGATCAAGGTCAGGTCTTCCGCCGCCGACGCGGGCTTCTTGGAATCGGCGGTCGCCTCACCGATGCCCATGTTCACCACAATCTTGGTGACGCGCGGAATTTCCATTTCGTTCGAATAGCCGAAATCCTCAAGCATCTGCTTGCGAACGGTCTCGTTGTATTGCGTCTTGAGCCGCGGCTCGTATTTTGCTTCAGCCATCGATCACTTCTCCGGAGCGTTTGGAAAAGCGGACCTTCTTGTCGCCTTCCATGCGGAAACCGACGCGGGTCGGCTTGGAATCCTTGGGGTCGAGCAGGGCAAGGTTCGACAGGTCGATCGACGCCTCTTTCGAGACGATGCCGCCTTCCTGGTTCGCCGACTGCCGCTGGTGGCGTTTCACCACATTGACACCAGCGACGAACGCACGGTTGTCCTTGGGCAGAACACGGGTGACTGTGCCCTGGCGGCCCTTGTCCTTGCCGGTGAGCACGACGACTTCGTCGCCTTTGCGGATCTTCTGCATCGTGTCTTTCCTTACAGAACTTCAGGAGCTAGCGAGATGATCTTCATGTGGCTCTTGGCACGCAGTTCGCGCGGCACCGGCCCGAAGATACGGGTGCCGATCGGCTCCCGCTTGGCGTCGACGATCACTGCCGCGTTTTTGTCGAAACGAATGACGCTGCCGTCGGCGCGGCGGATATCGCTTGCGGTGCGCACGACGACGGCTTTCATGACGTCGCCTTTCTTGACGCGGCCACGCGGGATCGCTTCCTTCACGGAGACGACGATAATGTCGCCAACCGAAGCGTACTTCCGCTTGGAACCGCCGAGCACCTTGATGCACTGAACACGACGCGCGCCGGAGTTGTCGGCGACATCGAGATTTGTTTGCATCTGAATCATGACTGGCTGCCTTTTAGTTCTTGTCCAGCTGGCCTCAACCGAGGCCGCATGTCTCTCGGGTTTGGGTTCAGGCTGCCGACTGGTCGCTCACGACCACCCAGCATTTGTCTTTCGAAATCGGTGCGCTTTCCTGAATGAAAACGGTATCGCCGACCTTCACCTGGTTGTTTTCGTCGTGCGCCTTGTACTTTTTCGAGCGGCGAACGGTCTTTTTGAACAGCGGGTGCGTGAAGCGGCGCTCGACCTTGACCACGACGGTCTTGTCGTTCTTGTCGCTGACAACAGTGCCCTGCAGAACGCGTTTTGGCATGTTACTTCCCTTTTGCCGCAGCTTGCGCGGCGATCGTCTTGATACGGGCGATATCGCGGCGCACTTCCCGTACGCGCGAGGTTTTTTCCAGCTGACCCGTCGCTTTCTGGAAGCGCAGGTTGAACTGTTCTTTCTTGAGCGAGGCCAACTCGTCGGCGAGCTGATCGGCGCTCATCGCTTTTACGTCAGAGGCTTTCATCGCTTCACTCCTACTCGGCGATGCGCTGGATAAAGCGCGTCTTGACGGAGAGCTTCGCCGCGCCGAGACGCAGAGCCTCGCGCGCGATATCCTCGGCCACACCATCGATTTCGAACATCACGCGGCCGGGCTTTACCTTGGCCGCCCAATAATCGACGGACCCCTTGCCCTTGCCCATGCGAACTTCCGTCGGCTTCGACGTAACCGGCACGTCCGGGAAGATCCGGATCCACACGCGGCCCGCACGCTTCATGTGGCGGGTGATCGCGCGGCGAGCCGCCTCGATCTCACGTGCATTGACGCGGTTCGGTTCAAGCGCCTTCAGGCCATATTCACCGAAGTTCAGATCGGTACCGCCCTTGGCCACGCCATGGATCTTGCCCTTGAACTGCTTCCGGTACTTTGTCCGTTTCGGTTGCAACATTGCTTGTCACTCCAATTCCGTCGCGGCCGCTTACGCGTTTTCGCGGCGGCGGCTTGAGCCACCCTGGTTGTCATTTTCCGTCGCGCGGCGCTCGGATGCCATCGGATCGTGCTCGAGGATCTCGCCCTTGAATATCCAGACCTTGATCCCGCAGATACCGTAAGCGGTTTCGGCCTCGGCCGTTCCGTAATCAACATCGGCACGCAACGTATGCAGCGGCACGCGGCCTTCGCGGTACCATTCGGTCCGCGCGATTTCCGCGCCACCGAGACGCCCGGCACAGTTGATGCGGATGCCTTCGGCGCCGAGCCGCATCGCCGACTGAACGGCACGTTTCATCGCCCGGCGGAACGCGACGCGGCGCTCCAGCTGCTGCGCGATCGACTGCGCAACCAAATTGGCGTCAATTTCCGGCTTTCGCACTTCAACGATATTGAGGTGCGTTTCCGCCGTGGTGAACTGCGACAGCTTCTTGCGCAGCTTTTCGATGTCCGCGCCCTTCTTGCCGATGATGATGCCCGGACGCGCCGAGTGGATCGTCACGCGGCACTTCTTGTGCGGACGTTCGATCACGATCTTCGACACGGCGGCCTGCTTGAGTTCCTTCATGAGGTACTCGCGGATCTTCAGGTCTTCGTGCAGCAGCTGACCGTATTCGGCATCGTCTGCGAACCAGCGCGAGTCCCAGGTACGGTTGATGCCGAGGCGGAAGCCGACCGGATTAATCTTCTGGCCCATTATGCGGCCTCCCCTGTTTCCTCATTCTCACGCACGACGATCGTGAGATGCGAGAACGGTTTCTGAATGCGGCTTGCGCGGCCGCGGCCACGGGCATGGAAACGTTTCATGACGATCGACTTGCCGACATACGCTTCGGCAACAACCAGAGCGTCGACATCGAGATCGTGATTGTTCTCGGCATTCGCAATGGCGGATTCGAGCGTCTTCTTGACGGTCGACGCGATGCGCTTGCGTGAGAACGTCAGATCGGCAAGCGCCGAGTCGACCTTCTTGCCGCGGATCATGGCCGCAACCAGGTTGAGCTTCTGCGGGCTGACGCGGATCGTGCGCGTAACGGCGCGCGCCTCGTTTTCCGCCAGCCGGCGTGGAGCCTTGGGCTTGCCCATGGTTACTTCCTCTTTGCCTTCTTGTCCGCGCCATGACCGTAATAGGTCCGCGTCGGAGCGAATTCACCGAATTTGTGCCCAACCATGTCTTCGTTGACGGAGACCGGGATGTGCTTGGTGCCGTTGTAGACGCCGAAGGTCAGACCGACGAACTGCGGCATGATCGTCGAGCGGCGGCTCCAGATCTTGATAACGTCATGGCGGCCACTCTCGCGGGCCTTGTCGGCCTTCTTGAGAAGATAGCCATCAATGAACGGGCCTTTCCAAACTGAACGAGCCATAAGGCGTTCCTCTCTCGATTACTTCTTGCGCTGGTGACGCGAGCGCATGATGAACTTGTCGGTCGACTTGTTCGAACGGGTGCGCTTGCCTTTGGTCGGCTTGCCCCAGGGCGTGACCGGGTGACGGCCGCCGGATGTGCGGCCTTCACCACCGCCATGCGGGTGGTCGACCGGGTTCATCACGACGCCGCGAACATGCGGGCGGCGGCCAAGCCAGCGCGAGCGGCCGGCCTTGCCAAGATTGATGTTACCGTGGTCCGGGTTGGAAACGGCTCCGACCGTGGCGTAGCAAAGTCCGGAGACGAGACGCTGCTCGCCGGAGTTCAGGCGAAGAATCGCCATGCCTTGGTCGCGGCCCACGAGCTGCGCATAGGCACCTGCGGAGCGTGCGATCTGTCCACCCTTGCCCGGCTTCATTTCCACATTGTGGACGATGGTCCCGACCGGCATACGGCCGAGTTCCATCGCGTTGCCGGGTTTCACGTCGACATATTCGCCCGACACGACGCGGTCACCTGCCTGAAGCCGCTGCGGCGCCAGAATGTACGACATCTCGCCGTCATCATATTTCAGAAGCGCGATGAACGCGGTGCGGTTCGGATCGTACTCGAGACGCTCGACCGTCGCCTCGACACCCGCCTTGCGGCGCTTGAAGTCGATGATGCGGTAGGTGCGCTTGTGGCCCCCGGCGCGGTTGCGCGACGTCAGGCGGCCATGGTTGTTCCGCCCGCCGGACTTCGAAAGCCCTTCCGTAAGCGCCTTGACCGGCCCGCCCTTGTGGAGACCGGAACGGTCAACCGTCACGAGCTGGCGCTGGCCGGGCGACGTCGGTTTGAATTTTTTCAATGCCATAACAGTTTCCTCTCGGCCGCCCGCTTACAGTCCGGTCGCGATGTCTATGGAGTCTCCATCGACCAGCGTGACGACAGCCTTTTTCACGTCGTTCTGCCGGCCCGAGACACCGCGGAAGCGCTTCACCTTGCCCTTGCGGAGCAGCGTGTTCACCGCCTTGACCTTGACCCCGAAGAGAGCCTCGACCGCAGCCTTGATTTCGGGCTTCGACGCATCTCGAGACACGTTGAAGACAACCTGGTTGTTTTCCGACACGAAGGTCGACTTTTCCGTGATGACCGGCGAGACGATCACGTCATAGTGGCGAAGATCCGTCATTTGAACCGCTCCTCGAGAGCCTCAACAGCCGCCTTCGAAAGGACCAGCTTGTTGCGGCGCAGAATGTCGTAAACGTTGATACCCTGAACCGGCAGTACGTCGATGTGCGGAATGTTGGACGCGGCATTCTTGAAGTTGCTGTCCAGTTCCGCTCCGCCGATAACCAGCGCATTGTCCAGTCCGAGACCGGTCAACTGCTGCAGCAGGTTCTTGGTCTTGGCGTCCTTGGCGTTGAGTTCGTCCACCACGATCAGGTCGGACGATTTGGCCTTCGCCGAAAGTGCGTGACGCAAACCGAGCGCACGGACCTTCTTTGGAAGATCGGTGTCATGGCTGCGCGAGACCGGACCATGTGCCTTGCCGCCGCCGCGGAATTGCGGGGCGCGCGCCGACGAATGGCGTGCGCGGCCGGTGCCCTTCTGCTTGTACATCTTCGCGCCGGTGCGCGAAATCTCGGCGCGGCCCTTGGTCTGATGCGTACCCTGCTGGCGCTTCGAAAGCTGCCACAGGACGACGCGCTGCATGAGATCGGCGCGTGGCTCCAGACCGAACACGGCATCGGAGACCGAGACCGAACCCGACGACTTTCCAGCCAGTGTGGTTACCTTGATATCCATCATTCTGCCCCTTCGGCGCTTTCGGAAGCCGCAGCGGCTTCGACACCTGCACGCAATGCCGCCGGCTTCGGCGCATTGTCGGGAACGGCCGATTTCACCGCGTCGCGGACCAGGATCCATGCACCCTTCGAGCCGGGAACCGCGCCCTTGACCAGGATCAGGCCGCGCTCGCTGTCCGTGGACACGATTTCCAGATTCTGCGTGGTCACCCGGGTCGAACCCATGTGCCCGGCCATTTTCTTGCCCTTGAACACCTTGCCGGGGTCCTGGCACATGCCGGTCGAGCCATGCGAACGGTGCGAGATGGAGTTACCATGGGTCGCACGCCCGCCACCGAAATTGTGGCGCTTCATGACGCCCTGGAAACCCTTGCCCTGCGTCGTGCCTGTGACATCCACTTTCTGTCCCGCGACGAAATGCTCGGCAGTCAGCTCAGCGCCGATGTCGATCATGTTGTCCGGAGACACGCGGAACTCGGCCAACTTGCGCTTCGGCTCCACCGAGGCCTTGGCGAAATAACCGCGCAACGCCTTGGACGTGTTCTTCACCTTCGCGAAACCCGAGCCAAGCTGCACGGCGGAGTAGCCGTTCTTGTCCTCGGTGCGCTGCGCGACAACCTGGCAGTTTTCCATGCGGAGAACCGTAACCGGCTGCTGTTCCCCGGCGTCGTTGTAGACGCGGGTCATGCCCAGCTTCTGTGCTATAACTCCTGAACGCATTGGTTCATCCTTCCCCAATCCGGCTCGCTCAGAGCTTGATTTCGACATCGACACCGGCAGCCAGGTCGAGCTTCATCAGCGCGTCCACGGTCTGAGGCGTCGGGTCGACGATGTCCAAGAGGCGCTTGTGCGTGCGCATCTCGAACTGCTCGCGGCTTTTCTTGTCGATGTGCGGCGACCGGTTCACGGTGAATTTCTCGATCCGTGTAGGCAGCGGCACTGGCCCGCGCACGCTCGCGCCGGTGCGCTTGGCGGTCGACACGATCTCGCGTGTCGAGGCGTCAAGCACCCGATGGTCGAACGCCTTGAGGCGAATGCGGATATTCTGGCCGTTCATACGACTGTTCCTTATTCAAGAAGGAAAGCGCGGCAGCACTTGCCGCGCCTCCTCAATCCTTGTGACTTCGCCTTACTCGATGATCTTTGCGACGATGCCGGCGCCGACGGTGCGGCCGCCTTCGCGGATGGCGAAGCGCAGGCGCTCTTCCATCGCGATCGGCACGATCAGCTCGACATTCATCTCGGCGTTGTCGCCCGGCATCACCATCTCGGTGCCGTCCGGAAGCGTCACCTCGCCCGTCACGTCCGTCGTGCGGAAGTAGAACTGCGGACGGTACTTGTTGAAGAACGGCGTATGGCGGCCGCCCTCCTCCTTCGTCAGGATGTAGGCTTCCGCAACGAACTTCGTGTGCGGCGTCACCGAACCCGGCTTGCACAGAACCTGGCCGCGCTCCACGCCGTCACGCTCAACGCCCCGGATCAGCGCCCCGATGTTGTCGCCCGCCTGGCCCTGGTCCAGAAGCTTGCGGAACATCTCAACGCCCGTCACCGTCGTCTTCTTGGTATCGCGGATGCCCACGATCTCCACTTCCTCGCCGACATTGATCACGCCGCGCTCGACGCGACCCGTCACCACCGTGCCGCGCCCCGAGATCGAGAACACGTCCTCGATCGGCATCAGGAACGGCTGATCGACCGGACGCTCCGGCGTCGGAATGTAGTCGTCCACAGCCTTCATCAGCTCGCGGATCGCCTCTTCGCCGATCTTCTTGTCCGAATCCTCAAGCGCCGCAAGCGCCGAACCCTTCACGACCGGAATGTCGTCGCCCGGGAACTCGTAGGACGAAAGAAGCTCGCGCACCTCCATCTCGACCAGCTCCAGAAGCTCCTCGTCGTCGACCTGGTCGACCTTGTTCATGAACACCACGATCGCCGGAACACCGACCTGGCGCGCCAGGAGAATGTGCTCGCGGGTCTGCGGCATCGGGCCGTCGGCAGCCGAGACCACGAGGATCGCACCGTCCATCTGCGCAGCGCCCGTGATCATGTTCTTCACATAGTCCGCGTGGCCCGGGCAGTCGACATGCGCATAGTGGCGCGCATCCGTCTCGTACTCCACATGCGCCGTCGAGATCGTGATCCCGCGCGCCTTCTCCTCCGGCGCCGCGTCGATCTGGTCATAGGCCTTGAAATCACCGAAATACTTCGTGATCGCAGCCGTCAAAGACGTCTTGCCATGGTCAACGTGGCCAATCGTGCCAATGTTCACATGAGGCTTGTTGCGCTCAAACTTACCCTTAGCCATCTTTCATTCTCCGTCTTCTTTTGTCTCAGCGACAAAGTGAAATTCGTGGCCGGCCCGCGCTCAATCGCCGGCCGGCCGGTTCCCCCGCCCTCAAGCGTATTTCTTCTGGATTTCCTGAGCCACGGCCTGCGGAACCGCTTCGTAGTGGTCGAAAATCATCGTGTACTGAGCACGCCCCTGGCTCATCGAGCGAAGCGTGTTGACATAGCCAAACATATTGGCAAGCGGCACCATCGCGGTGATCACCTGGTCGATGTTCCGGCTCTCGGTGCCGGCAATCTGGCCGCGCCGCGAATTCAGGTCGCCAATGATATCCCCCATGTAATCTTCCGGAGTCACCACTTCGACCTTCATCACCGGCTCGAGCAGTTGCGCGCCTGCCTTCTGAGCGCCTTCGCGGAACGCGGCGCGCGCCGCGATTTCGAACGCAAGGACCGAGGAGTCGACATCGTGGTATGCACCGTCCAACAGGGTCGCCTTCACGCCCAGCATCGGGAAGCCGGCGAGCGGCCCGGAATCCATGACGGACTGGATGCCTTTTTCCACGCCCGGAATGTATTCCTTCGGCACATTACCGCCGACGATCTTGCTTTCGAAGACGAAGTCCTCGCCCTCTGGGTTCGGCTCGAAAACGATCTTGACGCGAGCGAACTGGCCGGAACCACCCGACTGCTTCTTGTGAGTGTAGTCGATCTCGGCTTCCCGAGTGATGGTCTCGCGGTAAGCCACCTGCGGAGCGCCAATATTGGCTTCCACCTTGAACTCGCGCTTCATGCGGTCGACGAGGATGTCGAGGTGCAATTCACCCATGCCCGAAATGATCGTCTGACCGGACTCTTCATCCGAACGAACGCGGAAGGAAGGATCTTCGGCGGCAAGACGATTGAGCGCGATGCCCATCTTTTCCTGGTCGCTCTTGGTCTTCGGCTCGACCGCGATCGAGATGACCGGATCCGGAAATTCCATGCGCTCGAGGATGACCGGCTTGAGCGGATCGCAGAGCGTGTCACCCGTGGTGGTTTCCTTCAGGCCGGCAATCGCGACGATGTCGCCCGCATATGCTTCCTTGATGTCTTCACGCGAATTCGAGTGCATCTGCAGCATGCGGCCGATGCGCTCGCGCTTTTCCTTCACCGTGTTCATCAACGAAACGCCGGTCTCAACCTTGCCTGAATAGATGCGGCAGAAAGTAAGCGAGCCAACGAACGGATCGTTCATGATCTTGAAGGCGAGCATCGAAACCGGCTCGTCGTCTGACGAAATGCGCTTGATCTCTTCTTCGGTCTTCGGATCGATGCCGCGGATCGCCGGCACTTCCGTCGGAGACGGCAAGAAATCGACCACGGCATCGAGAAGCGGCTGCACGCCCTTGTTCTTGAAGGCCGAGCCGCAGAACACCGGGAAGAACTCCACGTCGCAGGTACCCTTCCGGATCAGTGAGCGCAGCGTATCGTTGTCGGGCATCTCGCCTTCCAGGTACGCTTCCATGGCCGCTTCGTCGATCTCGACGGCGGCCTCGATCATCTTCTCGCGGAATTCTTCGGCCTTGTCCTGTAGTTCGGCTGGAATGTCGAGGACATCCCACTCGGCACCCAGGTTCTCCGACTTCCAGATGAGCGCCTTCATCTCGATCAGGTCGACGCAGCCGGCGAAGTCGCTCTCCGCACCGATCGGAAGCTGCATCACTACCGGCTTGGCACCGAGACGCTTTTCGATCATGTCCACGCAGCGATAGAAGTCGGCGCCGATCTTGTCCATCTTGTTGACGAAGATCATCCGCGGGACTTTGTACTTGTTGGCCTGACGCCAGACCGTCTCGGTCTGCGGCTCCACACCGGCATTGGCGTCGAGCAACGCCACCGCACCGTCAAGCACGCGCAGAGAGCGCTCGACCTCGATGGTGAAGTCGACGTGTCCCGGGGTGTCAATGATGTTGAAGCGCTTGCGCTTGCCGTCGCGGCCCGGCCAGAACGTCGTCGTCGCGGCGGACGTGATGGTGATGCCGCGCTCCTGCTCCTGCTCCATCCAGTCCATCGTCGCAGCACCGTCGTGCACTTCGCCGATTTTGTGGCTCTTGCCGGTGTAATAGAGGATGCGTTCCGTAGTCGTCGTCTTGCCGGCGTCGATGTGCGCCATGATGCCGAAATTACGGTAGTCTTCCAGCGGATATTCGCGAGCCATGGGAGGAGGCCTCTCTAACGATCTTTTCGAGTTACCAGCGGTAGTGCGAGAACGCGCGGTTGGCATCCGCCATCTTGTGCGTGTCCTCGCGCTTCTTGACCGCCGACCCGCGGTTGTTCGCGGCATCCATGAGTTCGCCCGACAGACGATCGATCATGGTGGTTTCGTTGCGTTTGCGCGCAGCAGAAATCATCCAGCGGATGGCCAGCGCCTGTCGCCGCTCCGGACGCACGTCGACCGGCACCTGGTACGTCGCACCACCGACGCGGCGGGAGCGGACCTCGACATGGGGTGCGACGTTGTCGAGCGCCTGATGGAACAGCTCGACCGGCTCCTGCTTGGTTTTGTCCGCGATGATATCGAAAGCGCCGTAGACAATCCGCTCGGCGACCGACTTCTTGCCGTCAAACATGATGGCGTTCATGAATTTCGTGACGATGACGTCCCCGAATTTCGGATCCGGGTTGATCTCACGTTTTTCTGCACTGTGGCGACGCGACATTTCGTTTTCTCACTTCTAGGCGGCGGCGCTCGGAACGGCCTGCCGCAATCCAGTTACTTCGGACGCTTCGCGCCGTACTTCGAGCGGCGCTGCTTGCGGTTCTTCACGCCCTGCGTGTCGAGCACGCCGCGGATGATGTGGTAACGAACGCCCGGAAGGTCCTTCACGCGGCCGCCGCGGATCATGACCACCGAGTGCTCCTGCAGGTTGTGGCCCTCGCCGGGAATGTACCCGATGACCTCGAAGCCATTGGTCAGGCGAACCTTCGCGACCTTGCGCAGCGCCGAGTTCGGCTTCTTCGGAGTCGTCGTGTAGACGCGCGTGCAAACGCCGCGCTTCTGCGGATTGGCCTGCAGTGCGGGCACCTTGTTACGCTTGACCGGAGCCGTACGGGGCTTGCGGATCAACTGGTTGACTGTAGGCATCAAGCCATCCTTCGTTCATTCACGCGCGTGAGCGCCAAAAACTGGTTCGCTTCAACATGCAACAGCGGGGCAAGCGGCCCGTGTCGGCCCTGCCCCAAAACGTCAGAGGAAGCACGAGGTGCTTCGTGAGATCGCAATGTATCAGCTTCGCTGTTCAGCCTTGTTTGAGACAAGCTCCGGGGCTCGGCGCCACCGAAAAGTCAATCTCACATTGGCTTGATGGGCGGCTTCTATACGCAACATCCTGACACGTCAAGCGAGTGCGGATGCTTTTTGCGCGATGGAACCCCCGAAAACATCGGAATGAATTTGTGAAATCTTCTTTCCCAAGCAGACGTTTTTCGAGAACAATCCTGCGACGGGGTCGGGTCCCGCTGTCCCGCGGTTCTCGCTTCGCACGGGGAATCGTGGTGAATAGCGCCAACAGACACCAGAAAGAGGCAACGAACATATGCCCGAAACAGAATCAGCGGATCAACCCGGCGTCTTCATCATCATCGGCCGCGTATGGCCGGGGAAGAACGGCCCGGAGGCCAAGGTACACATTCTTCTCGTCGCGCCGGACGACGATTCGGCCATCCGCGAGGCACTGAACGCGCTCGCCGAGCGCGGCTACGAGGAAGCGGAGTTCGATCAGATCGGGACGCTCGTCGATGCGCCGGATGAAGAACCCCACGCTTCCGCCTTTCAGGGCGCACTCGAAGGTGAAGTGGCAATTGTGACCTTCTCTGAGGCGCTCTCCGATGACGGGCCGCGGTTCGCTTCGCCCGACGAAGAAGACGAGGGCTACGATCCCTTCGCGGTTCTCAAGGACTGGAAACCCGACGCCTGACCCCTGGCAGCAAAAGAAAAACGCCGGACCTGAGGCCCGGCGTCTCGATCGTGTGAATAGCGAGCCTGCCTTATTCTGCGGCCTGCCCGGACGATTCCGACATGTCCGCGAGCATGGCATCCGCCGCCGCGGCATTGGATGCTTTGCGGCGCTCCTCGAGGATGAGGTCGTCGCGCGCGCTGGCAATGCGCCGGATCTGGTTCATCGTCCCGCCGGTGCCCGCCGGAATCAGGCGCCCGACGATGACGTTCTCTTTCAGACCCTGCAGCGTGTCGATCTTGCCGGCCACTGCCGCCTCGGTAAGAACCTTGGTCGTCTCCTGGAACGAGGCCGCCGAGATGAAGGACGGCGTCTGCAGCGAGGCCTTGGTGATGCCGAGCAGAACCGGATCGCCGACCGCGGGCTTCTTGCCCTCCTCGACGAGCCGCTCGTTGACTTCCTCCAGTTCGATGCGGTCGACATTGTCGCCCGCAATGTACTGGGACTCACCTGCATCCGTGATCTCGACCTTTTGCAGCATCTGGCGAACGATCACCTCGATATGCTTATCGTTGATCACCACGCCCTGGAGCCGGTAGACCTCCTGGATTTCATTCACGAGGTAGGACGCGAGCGCCTCCACACCCTTGACCGCCAGAATGTCGTGCGGCGCCGGGTTGCCGTCGAGAACGTGATCGCCCTTTTCGATCGTGTCTCCGTCCTGCAGATGGAACGGCCGTCCCTTCGGAATCAGGTATTCCGCAGGCTCCTGCGTTTCGTCATGCGGCTCGATGATGATGCGGCGCTTGTTCTTGTAGTCGCGGCCGTAACGGATCGTGCCATCGATTTCGGCGATGACCGCATGATCCTTCGGACGGCGAGCCTCGAACAGTTCCGCAACCCGCGGCAGACCACCGGTGATGTCCTTGGTCTTGGCGCTTTCCATCGGAACACGCGCGATGACGTCGCCCGGCTTCACATGGGCGCCCGGCTCGACCGACAGGATGGCGTCGACCGAAAGAAGGAAGCGCGCGTCGCCTCCCCTAGACAGCTTCGCCACCTTGCCGTCCTTGCCGAGCACGGCAATGCTCGGCTTGAGGTCGGCGCCGCGGGGGGTTGACCGCCAGTCGATGACGACACGCTTGGTGATGCCGGTCGACTCGTCGGCCGATTCCTGAACCGACAGACCGTCCACCATGTCCTCGAACGAGGCGGTGCCTTCCACCTCGGTCAAGATCGGCCGGGTGTACGGGTCCCACTCGGCGAGGCGCTGGCCGCGCTTCACCTTGTCGCCATCGTCGACCATGATCTTCGAACCGTAGGTGACGCGCTGCGTAGCGCGCTCCTCGCCCTTCTCGTCGCGGATGACGATCGCCATGTTGCGGCCCATCGCGATGAGATTGCCGTCCGAGTTGCGAACGACGTTGCGGTTACGGATTTCGACCGTGCCTTCGTAGGACGCTTCCAGGAACGACTGGTCGACCACCTGCGCCGTGCCGCCCATGTGGAAGGTCCGCATGGTTAGCTGGGTACCCGGTTCGCCGATGGACTGGGCAGCGATAACACCGACTGCCTCACCCATGTTGACCGGCGTACCGCGCGCAAGGTCGCGGCCGTAGCAGACGCCGCAGACACCCGTCTGCAACTCACAGGTCAGCGCCGAGCGGATCTTCACGGTCTGCACGCCGGCCTGTTCGACCGCGTCAACGTCCTTCTCGTCCACCATCGCTCCTGCAGCGACAATCACGTCCCCGGTTCCCGGGTGCACGATATCCTCGAGAATGGTGCGTCCGAGAATGCGCTGTCCGATCGATGCAACCACCTGGCCGGCGTCGACAATCGGCGACATGGTGAGGCCCTTCTCGGTGCCGCAATCCTTCTGCGTGATGATGCAGTCCTGCGCCACGTCGACGAGTCGGCGGGTCAGGTAACCGGAGTTGGCGGTCTTCAGCGCCGTATCCGCGAGACCCTTGCGGGCGCCGTGAGTGGAGTTGAAGTACTCGTTGACCGACAGGCCTTCCTTGAAGTTCGAGATGATCGGCGTTTCGATGATCGAACCGTCCGGCTTGGCCATCAGGCCGCGCATGCCGGCGAGCTGTTTCATCTGGCGCGTCGATCCGCGAGCGCCGGAACGCGCCATCATGTAGATGGAGTTCATCTGCTTCTGACGGCCGCTCTCGTCGAATTGAACGGCCTGGATTCCGGCCATCATCTCTTCGGTCAGCTTGTCGTCGCAACGCGCCCAGGCGTCGACGACCTTGTTGTATTTCTCGCCGAAGGTGATCAGCCCGTCATTGTACTGCTGCTCGTATTCCTTGGCGATCTTGTCCGTTTCCTCGACAATGCTCGTCTTGGACTCCGGAATCACCATGTCGTCCTTCCCGAACGAGATGCCGGCGCGGCAGGCATGGCTGAATCCGAGCGCCATGATGCGGTCCGCGAAGATAACCGTCTCCTTCTGGCCGCAGTGGCGGTACACCACGTCGATCATCCGGGAGATGTTCTTCTTCGTCATTTCCGTGTTGCAGATTTCGAACGGCACCTTGTGGTTCTTCGGCAGCAACTCGCCGATGATCATGCGGCCGGGCGTGGTCTCGTGGATCTGCGAAACCGGATTCCCGTCCTCATCGACTGTCTTGAAGCGGCCCTTGATCTTGGTGTGGAGCGTAACGATGTCCCGCTCGAGCGCATGGTGCAATTCGCCCATGTCGGAGAACACCATGTCCTGGCCGGGCTCGCCTTCCGCCACGATCGACAGATAGTAAAGACCCAGAACCATGTCCTGCGACGGCACAATGATCGGCTGGCCGTTGGCCGGGTGCAGGATGTTGTTGGTCGACATCATCAGCACGCGTGCTTCCAACTGCGCCTCGAGCGACAGCGGCACGTGAACGGCCATCTGGTCGCCGTCGAAGTCGGCGTTGAAGGCCGTGCAGACCAGCGGGTGAAGCTGGATCGCCTTGCCTTCGATCAGCACCGGCTCGAACGCCTGGATGCCGAGGCGGTGAAGCGTCGGCGCGCGGTTCAGCAGAACGGGGTGCTCGCGAATGACCTCGTCCAGAATATCCCACACCTCCGGCCGTTCCTTCTCGACCAGCTTCTTGGCCTGCTTGACGGTTGACGAATAGCCCTTGGCGTCGAGCCTCGCATAGATGAACGGCTTGAACAGTTCGAGCGCCATCTTCTTCGGCAGGCCGCACTGGTGCAGCTTCAGTTCCGGACCGGTCACGATGACCGAGCGCCCGGAATAGTCCACGCGTTTGCCGAGTAGGTTCTGGCGGAACCGGCCCTGCTTGCCCTTCAGCATGTCGGACAGCGACTTCAGCGGACGCTTGTTCGCGCCGGTGATGACGCGGCCGCGGCGGCCATTGTCAAACAGAGCGTCGACGGCTTCCTGCAGCATGCGTTTTTCGTTGCGGATGATGATCCCCGGCGCACGGAGTTCCATCAGGCGCTTCAGGCGGTTGTTGCGGTTGATGACACGGCGGTAGAGATCGTTCAGGTCGGAGGTCGCGAACCGGCCGCCGTCAAGCGGCACCAACGGACGCAGGTCCGGCGGGATCACCGGAATGACCTTCATAATCATCCATTCCGGGCGGTTCTGGGAGTCGATAAAATTCTCGACCACCTTCAGCCGTTTCATCAGCTTCTTCTGCTTCAGGTCGGACGTCGTGGTCGCCAGTTCTTCGCGCAGTTCGTTGGCGATCTTCGGCAGGTCCATCGACGCCAGGATTTCCTGGATCGCCTCGGCGCCGATCATGGCCGTGAACTGGTCCTCGCCGAACTCCTCGACAGCGAGCATGTATTCCTCCTCGGAGAGAAGCTGATGCTCCTTCAAAGAGGTCAGGCCCGGCTCGGTCACGATGTAGTTTTCGAAGTAGAGAACGCGCTCGATATCCTTCAGAGTTGTGTCAAGC
The DNA here is from genome assembly GCF_019966575.1 of Oricola cellulosilytica. Classification (GTDB taxonomy): domain Bacteria; phylum Pseudomonadota; class Alphaproteobacteria; order Rhizobiales; family Rhizobiaceae; genus Oricola; species Oricola cellulosilytica. Next base: position 185,476 of record NZ_JAINFK010000005.1, read on the forward strand.
AACGTGCCGATACGGCTCGGAAGCGATTTCAGGAACCAGATATGCGCGACGGGCGCGGCCAACTCGATGTGGCCCATACGCTCGCGCCGTACGCGCGACAGGGTGACTTCGACGCCGCATTTCTCGCAGATGATGCCTTTGTACTTCATCCGCTTGTACTTGCCGCAAAGGCATTCATAGTCCTTGATAGGGCCGAAAATGCGCGCGCAAAAGAGGCCGTCGCGCTCCGGTTTGAAGGTACGGTAGTTGATCGTCTCCGGCTTCTTGATCTCGCCGAACGACCACGAAAGAATCTTGTCCGGGCTCGCGATAGAAATCCGGATGGCATCGAAATTCTGGGCTGGAGCCTGAGGATTGAAAAGATTTGCAACCTCTTGGTTCATGCCATTCTCCTTGTGGGGCGTAACCCCGTTCAAAGCGCGGACACGGTCATCCGCCTGATAATTTTCAACGGTCCCTTCGGCTGAGCCGGCAGGGGACCAATCGGGACAGGACCGCCGGGCGGAAAGACCGCCCGGCGGAGCACCATTACTCCGCTGCGTCCGGAAGAGCCTGGGGCTCTTCTTCCGGATACTCGGCGCGTGTTGAGTCCAGCTCCACGTTCAGGCCGAGCGAGCGCATTTCCTTGACGAGAACGTTGAAGCTCTCCGGGATGCCCGCCTCAAACGTGTCATCGCCGCGCACGATCGCCTCATAGACCTTGGTCCGGCCGGCAACGTCGTCCGACTTCACGGTCAGCATTTCCTGGAGCGTGTATGCGGCGCCGTACGCTTCCAGCGCCCAGACCTCCATCTCGCCGAAACGCTGTCCGCCGAACTGAGCCTTGCCGCCCAGCGGCTGCTGCGTGACCAGCGAGTACGGGCCGATCGAACGCGCGTGGATCTTGTCGTCCACTAGGTGGTGCAGCTTGAGCATGTAAATATAGCCCACTGTCACCTGCCGGTCGAACTCCTCGCCTGTACGACCATCGTAGAGCGTCGACTGCGCGGTCTCCTTGAGGCCGGCCTTGGTCAACATCTCATTGATGTCGGCCTCGACCGCACCATCGAACACCGGGGTGGCGATCGAAACGCCGCGCTCGAACTGCTTTGCGACCTCGATCACGCCCGCGTCGTCCATCTTGGCGATGGGCTCGTTGCGGTTGTTGGCGGGAATAAGATCCTCGAGCGTCGCGCGGATTTCCTTGGCGTTGCCGCTTTCGCGGTAAGCATCCATCATCTCGCCGATCTTGCGCCCCATACCGGCACAAGCCCAGCCAAGGTGCGTCTCGAGGATCTGTCCGACGTTCATCCGGCTCGGCACGCCGAGGGGGTTGAGAACGATGTCGGCATGCGTTCCGTCTTCCAGGAACGGCATGTCCTCGATAGGCAGGATGCGGGAAACCACACCCTTGTTGCCGTGACGGCCGGCCATCTTGTCGCCCGGCTGGATTTTGCGCTTCACGGCAACGAAGACCTTGACCATCTTCATGACGCCCGGAGGCATCTCGTCGCCGCGCTGAACCTTCTCGACCTTGTCCATGAAACGCTGTTCGAGACGCTTCTTGGAGTCGTCGTACTGGTTGCGAAGCTGCTCGAGATTGTCCTGCTGCTTCTCGTTGGAAACCGCGAACTGCCACCATTGCGAACGCGGATAGCTTTCCAGAACTTCCTCGCTGAGCTTGACGCCCTTCTTGAAGCCCTTCGGTCCGGCAATCGATTCCTGGCCCTTCAGCATCTCGGCCAGACGGCCGTAGGTGTTGCGGTCGAGGATGGACTGCTCGTCGTCGCGGTCCTTCGCAAGACGTTCGATCTCCTCGCGCTCGATCGCCATGGCGCGCTCGTCCTTTTCAACGCCATGACGGTTGAACACGCGAACCTCGACAACCGTACCGAACGCGCCGGGCGGCATCCGCATGGACGTGTCCCGCACGTCGGAAGCCTTCTCGCCGAAGATGGCGCGCAGAAGCTTTTCTTCCGGTGTCATCGGGCTTTCGCCCTTCGGCGTGATCTTTCCGACGAGGATATCGCCCGGTCCGACTTCAGCACCGATATAGACGATGCCCGCTTCGTCGAGGTTCTTCAGCGCCTCTTCCGAAACGTTCGGGATGTCCCGAGTGATCTCTTCGGGCCCGAGCTTGGTATCGCGTGCCATGACCTCGAATTCCTCCAGGTGAATGGAGGTGAAGACGTCATCGCGAACGATCTTCTCGGAAAGGAGAATGGAGTCCTCGTAGTTGTAACCGTTCCACGGCATGAACGCGACGAGCACGTTACGCCCAAGCGCCAGATCACCGAGATCGGTCGACGGACCGTCCGCGATGATGTCGCCCTTACCGATCTGGTCCCCGACGCGAACCAGCGGACGCTGGTTGATGCAGGTGGACTGGTTGGAGCGCTGGAACTTCTGCAGCCGGTAGATATCAACGCCCGACTTCGATGCATCGAGATCCTCGGTGGCACGGATAACGATACGCATCGCATCCACTTGGTCGACAATTCCGCTGCGGCGTGCAGCGATCGCGGCGCCGGAGTCGCGAGCGACGATCGGCTCCATGCCGGTTCCGACAAACGGCGCCTCGGCGCGCACCAGCGGCACCGCCTGACGCTGCATGTTCGAACCCATCAGGGCCCGGTTCGCGTCGTCGTTTTCCAGGAACGGAATCAGGGCCGCGGCAACCGAAACGAGCTGTTTCGGCGAGACGTCCATCAGGTCGACGTTCTCGCGGGGCGTCAGCATCACGTCGCCGGCATGGCGGCAGATGACGAACTCGTTGACGAACGAACCATCGTCCCCGATTTCCGCATTGGCCTGGGCGACGTAGTGCTTGGCCTCTTCCATGGCGGAGAGGTAGACGACGTCGTCCGTTACCTTGCCGTCGACGATCTTGCGGTACGGGCTTTCGATGAAGCCATACTTGTTGACGCGCGCGAACGTCGCCAGCGAGTTAATCAGTCCGATGTTCGGGCCTTCCGGCGTCTCGATCGGACAGATGCGGCCGTAATGGGTCGGGTGAACGTCGCGAACCTCAAAGCCTGCGCGCTCGCGGGTCAGACCGCCCGGTCCAAGCGCCGAGAGACGGCGCTTGTGGGTAATTTCCGACAAGGGGTTGGTCTGGTCCATGAACTGCGAAAGCTGCGAGGACCCGAAGAATTCCCGCACTGCGGCAGCCGCCGGCTTCGCGTTGATCAGATCCTGCGGCATCACCGTATCGATCTCGATCGACGACATGCGCTCCTTGATCGCCCGCTCCATGCGCAGCAGTCCGACGCGGTACTGGTTTTCCATCAGTTCGCCCACCGAACGCACCCGGCGGTTGCCGAGATTGTCGATGTCGTCGATTTCGCCCTTGCCGTCACGCAGGTCGAGCAGCGTGCGCAGAACCTCGATGATGTCTTCCTTGCGCAATGTGCGAACGGTGTCCTCGACATCTAGGCCGAGGCGCATGTTCATCTTGACGCGGCCCACAGCCGACAAGTCGTAACGCTCGGAATCGAAGAACAGCGACTGGAACATCGCTTCCGCCGTCTCCATGGTCGGCGGTTCGCCCGGACGCATCACGCGGTAAATGTCGAACAGCGCATCCTGGCGGCTTTCGTTCTTGTCGACCGCCAGCGTGTTCCGGATATAGGCACCGATATTGACGTGATCGATATCGAGGATTCTGAAGCTGTCGTGGCCGGACTCCAGCAACACCTCGATCGTCTTCTCGTCGATCTCGTCGCCTGCCTCGAGGAAAATCTCGCCGGTCTCGAAATTGACGACATCCTCGGCCAGATACATGCCGAACAGGTCTTCATTCGTCGCGCGCAGCGCCTTGACGCCCTTTTCGGTCATCTGCTTGGCCTGGCGGGCGGTGATCTTCTTGCCGGCCTCGACGACCACTTCTCCGCTGTCGGCGTCAATCAGGTCGCCGGTGGCCTTCATGCCCTTCATCCGGTCGGCGGAGAACGGAATGCGCCAGCCTTCGCCGTCGCGCTTGTATTCGATAGCGTCGTAATAGGTCGAAAGGATTTCCTCGGCGTCGAGGCCGAGCGCCATCAGCAGCGATGTCACCGGGATCTTGCGCCGCCGGTCGATACGCGCATGCACGACGTCCTTGGCGTCGAACTCGATGTCCAGCCACGAGCCGCGATACGGAATGACGCGGGCCGCGAACAGAAGCTTGCCCGATGCGTGGGTCTTGCCCTTGTCGTGGTCGAAGAATACGCCCGGCGACCGGTGCATCTGCGAAACGATCACGCGCTCGGTGCCGTTGACGATAAAGGTTCCGTTGTCCGTCATGAGCGGCATGTCGCCCATGTAGACATCCTGCTCCTTGATGTCTTTGATCGACTTCGCGCCCGTGTCTTCGTCGATATCGAACACGATCAGGCGCAAGGTCACCTTCAGCGGCGCCGAATAGGTCAGGTCGCGCTGACGGCATTCCTCGACGTCGAACTTCGGCGCCTCGAACTCGTAACGCACGAATTCCAGCATCGACGAGCCCGAAAAGTCGGAGATCGGGAAGACCGACTTGAAGGCCGCCTGGAGGCCTTCGTCGCCACGTCCGCCCTTCGGTTCATCGACCATCAGGAATTGGTCGTAGGATGCTTTTTGAACCTCGATCAGGTTGGGCATTTCGGCCACATCGGGAATGTGACCGAAGAATTTCCGTACTCGCCTGCGTCCGTTGAAAGTACTGGACTGAGCCATTTCCGCTCCTCGTTGTCTGCCCGTTCGGGCCCGTGTCAAATAACGTTCCGCCTTGCGCGGATTTCAGATGCCCGAAGCGAAGACCCATGCATCCGGCCTTCAAGCTCCAGAAACGGTAAAAACCCGTTTCCGGAAACCGCCCCTGGCGGCCTCGGGAAATGGGTTCGGCGAAACCAGACATGCGACGGGCGGAGCAACCCGCCCGTCGCAGGCATGACTTACTTCATCGACGCCTTGGCGCCTGCTTCCGTCAGCTTCTTGACGATCTCTTCGGCTTCGCCCTTGGAGATCCCTTCCTTGACGGCCTTCGGAGCGCCCTCGACGAGGTCCTTGGCTTCCTTGAGGCCGAGGCCGGTGATGCCGCGGACTTCCTTGATCACGTTGATCTTCTGAGCGCCTGCTTCCTCGAGAACGACGTCGAATTCGGTCTTCTCTTCAGCCGGAGCCGCATCGGCTCCACCGCCAGCGGCGGCAGCGACTGCAACCGGAGCAGCGGCGGAAACGCCCCACTTCTCTTCGAGCATTTTCGACAGTTCTGCTGCTTCCAGAACGGTCAGGTTCGACAGGTCGTCGACGATTTTTGTCAGATCAGCCATTGTTCAATTTCCTTGCATTTATCAGGTTCGAACTGAGTTTCGATGGTTGGTGGAAGACAGCCTATGCCGCCTCGTCCTTCTGGGCATATGCGTTGAAAACGCGGGCAAGCTGGCCTGCCGGTGCGTTGACAACCTGTGCGATGCGCGTTGCCGGCGTGGAGATCATTCCCACCAGCTTGGCGCGAAGTTCGTCGAGCGACGGCAGGTCGGCAAGCGCCTTCACACCGTTGGCGTCGAGAACGGACGCACCGAGCGTTCCGCCGAGCAGAACGAGCTTGTCGTTCGACTTGGCGAATTCACTCGCGATTTTCGGAGCTGTGACCGGATCATCGGCATATGCGATGACCGTCTGACCTGTGAACAGGTCGGACATGCCCTCAGCTTCCGTGCCCTTGAGAGCGATTTTGGCAAGGCGGTTCTTCGCGACTTTCACGGTGCCGCCGGCCTCGCGCATTTTCGAGCGAAGCTCGCCCATTTGCGCGACGGTAAGACCCGTATAGTGGGCCACGACAACCGAACCCGCTTCATTGAAGACGGTATTCAACTGCGTGACGAATTCGCGTTTTTCCGCTCTATCCACTGCGTCTCTCCAGTTTGCAAACCCCGCCGAAGCGATGTCTGCGGTTGCCTTTGCCGCCAGGGCTCCAAACTGGACCACCCGACGACGCTCGAGGATCCTGCCCCCTTACGCCGGGTCGCAGACCGCGGCACAAGGCAATACGTTCGAACCTGAAAAATGCAGGCCTTGCGGCCGAAGTTCTTCAGGATCTCCTCGTCTCATGCAGGCTCATGACAATTAAGGCGAGCCACCTGCAATCTCGGACAGGCACCGGACCGGGGTCCGGCGATCCGACCCGGCGAACCGGATCGGAATTCTTTGCGACGGCCACCAGTGGCGGCCGTCATAACATCGGCGTCAGGCTTCCGCGCTGAGCGACGACGTGTCGATCTTCACACCCGGGCCCATGGTCGACGAAACCGCCATGCGCTTCAGATAGGTTCCCTTGGCGCCAGCCGGCTTGGCCTTGTTGACCGCCTCGGCGAATGCGCGAATGTTTTCTTCCAGCGCCTTGGCGTCGAACGAAGCCTTGCCGACACCGGCATGGACGATGCCCGCCTTTTCCACGCGGAACTCGACGGCGCCGCCCTTTGAGGCCTGAACGGCGGATGCGACGTCCGGCGTGACCGTGCCGACCTTCGGGTTCGGCATCATGCCGCGAGGACCGAGGACTTTGCCCAGACGGCCGACCAGCGGCATCATGTCCGGCGTCGCGATGCAGCGGTCGAAATCGATCGTGCCGCCCTGAACGATCTCGACGAGATCTTCCGCTCCGACGATGTCGGCACCGGCCGCCTTCGCTTCTTCAGCCTTGTCGCCGCGGGCGAATACCGCAACGCGGACACTGCGCCCCGTACCGTTCGGCAGGTTCACGACGCCGCGGACCATCTGGTCTGCGTGGCGCGGATCAACACCGAGGTTCATTGCGATCTCGACGGTCTCGTCGAATTTCGCCGTGGCGCGTTCCTTCACCAGCGAAACGGCTTCGGAAAGGGCGTAGGTCCTTTCGCGATCGATACCGTCGCGGACTTGCCGGGTGCGTTTGCCAAGCTTTGCCATTGTCTCAGCCCTCCACATCCAGGCCCATCGCACGCGCGGAGCCTTCGATCATGCGCATGGCTGCGTCCACATCGGCCGCGTTCATGTCCTTCATCTTGAGTTCGGCGATCTCGCGCACCTTGTCGCGGGAAATCTTGCCGGCACTCGACTTGCCCGGCTCCTTGGAACCGGACTTCAGCTTCGCCGCCTTCTTCAGCAGGTAGGACGCCGGCGGCGTCTTCGTCTTGAAGGTGAACGACTTGTCCTGGAAGTAGGTGATGGTGGTCGGAATCGGCGACCCCTTCTCCATTTCCTGCGTTGCGGCATTGAACGCCTTGCAGAATTCCATGATGTTGATGCCGCGCTGACCGAGCGCAGGACCGATCGGCGGCGACGGTGTCGCCGACCCTGCCGGTACCTGGAGCTTCAGCTGGCCTGCTATTTTTTTAGCCATTTGCTACTCTCTTTTTCGTCACATGCCGGCGTACCGGCGGTTCAAGAGTTGGTGGTGCGATCGAACGTCCGGCTAAGACGCCCTTTCTCCCACCGACATGCGGCTTGCACCGCTTCGGTCAGCCCTTCTCGACCTGACCGAATTCCAGTTCGACGGGCGTAGCCCGTCCGAAAATCGACACTTCGACCTTGAGGCGCGAGCGCTCCTCGTCGACTTCCTGCACCACGCCGTTGAACGACGCGAACGGACCATCCGAAACGCGCACCTGCTCGCCAACATCGAACGACACAGAAGGCTTGGGCCGCTCCACGCCCTCCTGGATCTGGCCGAGTATGTGCTCGGCCTCCTTGTCGGAAATCGGCATCGGCTTGTTGTCGGAGCCGAGGAAGCCTGTCACTTTCGGTGTGTTCTTGATCAGGTGGAACACGTCGTCGGTCAGATTGGCGCGCACCATCACATAGCCCGGGAAGAACTTGCGCTCGGCATCGACCTTGCGACCGCGGCGCACCTCGATCACCTTCTCCGTCGGCACCAGAATCTGCTCGAAATGATGTGAGAGCCCCTTCGCTTTCGCGGCCTCCTCGATGGAGTCGGCGACCTTCTTTTCGAAGTTCGAGTAGGCGTGAACGATGTACCAGCGAGCGGTCATGTACCGAGAATTCCGTATGTGTTGTTAGCGCGCGGGGCCGAAAACGACGTCGAAGACCCAGCTGTAGATTTGGTCGACCGTGAAGAAGAACAGCGATGCGATCAGCACCATCACCAGCACCATGATCGTGGAGATCATGGTCTCACGGCGTGAAGGCCACGTAACCTTCGCCGTTTCTGAGCGGACTTGCTGCAGAAAGGTAAACGGGTTGGTTCTTGCCATGGTATCCGGTTCCAGTGCGAGGCGAGCGCCCCGCGGCATCATTCAAGTGGCATGAAACAGCAATCTGGAGGCCAAAAAAGGGCGTTCGAAGCGCTTCACGCTTCTCACACCGCCCCACCAGCTATTCATGAATGCGCACCCGTCCAAAAAGAACAATACCAGCGCACGGCGTCACCTAAAGACGATTCCACGTAAAATCAAGAGGCCGATGATAAAAACTGGCAGGGGCAGAGGGACTCGAACCCACGACCTACGGTTTTGGAGACCGTCGCTCTACCAACTGAGCTATACCCCTATGGCTGCGCCACTGCGTCGCAACGGCGGGCTTATACATAGAATGGCTAGGCCATGAAAGCACGAAATTTGAAAAAATGGCGGCCTCCACCGCCCTTCCGATCATAGCCACGCCCGGAGACCGTCGGGCCGTTGTCCTCCCAAAAAAGAAAGGCGGGCCGAAGCCCGCCTTTCCGATTCGATCTCGAGTGATTTACTCGATGATCTTTGCGACGATGCCGGCGCCGACGGTGCGGCCGCCTTCGCGGATGGCGAAGCGCAGGCGCTCTTCCATCGCGATCGGCACGATCAGCTCGACATTCATCTCGGCGTTGTCGCCCGGCATCACCATCTCGGTGCCGTCCGGAAGCGTCACCTCGCCCGTCACGTCCGTCGTGCGGAAGTAGAACTGCGGACGGTACTTGTTGAAGAACGGCGTATGGCGGCCGCCCTCCTCCTTCGTCAGGATGTAGGCTTCCGCAACGAACTTCGTGTGCGGCGTCACCGAACCCGGCTTGCACAGAACCTGGCCGCGCTCCACGCCGTCACGCTCAACGCCCCGGATCAGCGCCCCGATGTTGTCGCCCGCCTGGCCCTGGTCCAGAAGCTTGCGGAACATCTCAACGCCCGTCACCGTCGTCTTCTTGGTATCGCGGATGCCCACGATCTCCACTTCCTCGCCGACATTGATCACGCCGCGCTCGACGCGACCCGTCACCACCGTGCCGCGCCCCGAGATCGAGAACACGTCCTCGATCGGCATCAGGAACGGCTGATCGACCGGACGCTCCGGCGTCGGAATGTAGTCGTCCACAGCCTTCATCAGCTCGCGGATCGCCTCTTCGCCGATCTTCTTGTCCGAATCCTCAAGCGCCGCAAGCGCCGAACCCTTCACGACCGGAATGTCGTCGCCCGGGAACTCGTAGGACGAAAGAAGCTCGCGCACCTCCATCTCGACCAGCTCCAGAAGCTCCTCGTCGTCGACCTGGTCGACCTTGTTCATGAACACCACGATCGCCGGAACACCGACCTGGCGCGCCAGGAGAATGTGCTCGCGGGTCTGCGGCATCGGGCCGTCGGCAGCCGAGACCACGAGGATCGCACCGTCCATCTGCGCAGCGCCCGTGATCATGTTCTTCACATAGTCCGCGTGGCCCGGGCAGTCGACATGCGCATAGTGGCGCGCATCCGTCTCGTACTCCACATGCGCCGTCGAGATCGTGATCCCGCGCGCCTTCTCCTCCGGCGCCGCGTCGATCTGGTCATAGGCCTTGAAATCACCGAAATACTTCGTGATCGCAGCCGTCAAAGACGTCTTGCCATGGTCAACGTGGCCAATCGTGCCAATGTTCACATGAGGCTTGTTGCGCTCAAACTTACCCTTAGCCAT
>NZ_JAINFK010000005.1:195430-415933 GCF_019966575.1 Oricola cellulosilytica
GTCTTGCCATGGTCAACGTGGCCAATCGTGCCAATGTTCACATGAGGCTTGTTGCGCTCAAACTTACCCTTAGCCATTGCTTTTTCCTGTCTGTTTCGGGTGGCCGAACATGGGAGCCCATGTTTGAGCGGCGGACATAAGGGGTAAACACCGGAGGCGCAAGGCCAAATTGCCCGCATGCACGGCACCGAAAAGCGAGCTTTCAGAGCCGGATTGGAGCGGGCGAAGGGAATCGAACCCTCGTCGTAAGCTTGGGAAGCTTCTGCTCTGCCATTGAGCTACGCCCGCATGTGAAAATGCGTACTGGATGCCGAGAGGAAAATCTACGGAATTTATGGAGCGGGTAGCGGGAATCGAACCCGCATATTCAGCTTGGAAGGCTGCTGCTCTACCATTGAGCTATACCCGCAGGCGCGAAAGCGCGAAGTCCGGTCAGGCACGCCGATGGTGGAGGAGGCTGGATTCGAACCAGCGTAGGCTTAGCCAACGGATTTACAGTCCGTCTCCTTTAACCACTCGGACACTCCTCCATGGCGGCGTGAACCGGTGCGCCGATACACGGTGTGCAACGACGACGCGCCTTATGATGCTGACCTCCGGCGCTGTCAACACGCATCGCGGGCTTTTTCCCGTTTGCGTGCGACAATCCCTTGCGGTGCATGCGGCGTTGTGATGTTCGTGCCGCTCAAAGCACAACCGGAAGATGGAAATGGCCGACAGGAACGACAAGGGGAGCCCCAGGGACAGCCATTACGCCCGTCTCCGGCGCGCCCACCGCGACGCGAAGCCGGCAGAGCCGGACGACGGTCACGTACATCTCTATGGCCTCCATACGGTGCGTGCCGCGCTTGCCAATCCGAAACGTCAGCATTTCCGCCTGCTGGCGACGCGCAACGCTCTCGCCCGCCTTGAGGAAGGGGGAAGCGCGCCCCGCTGCAAGGTGGAGACTGTCGAGCCGAAGGAGATCGACCGGTTGACCGGTTCTGACGCCGTTCACCAGGGGGTGCTACTCGAAACGCTGCCCCTGACGCCCAAGCCCCTTCGCCAGTTGGGCGAGACGGATCTTGTGCTGGTGCTCGATCAGGTGACCGATCCGCACAATGTCGGTGCGATCATGCGTTCTGCGGTGGCGTTCAATGCAGGCGCAATCGTCACCACCGCTCGGCACAGCCCCGTCGAATCGGGCGTCCTTGCGAAAGCCGCTTCCGGCGCGCTGGAGCATGTCGATCATATCCACGTGCGCAACCTTGCGGTCGCCCTCGAAGAGCTCAGCGCAGCCGGGTTTCAGACCGTCGGTCTCGATTCCGATGGCGAGGCGGATCTCGAAACTACCGTCAAGGGCCCGAAGATCGCGCTCGTACTGGGCGCTGAGGGCAAGGGCCTGCGGCAAAAGACGCGCGAGACGGTCAGCGCCCTCGCCCGTCTCGACATGCCGGGCGCCATACGCTCGCTTAACGTGTCGAACGCGGCTGCGTTGTCGCTTTACGTCGCACGCCGCTTTGGTCTTGGACAACGCATGCCCTGACCCATTTTGGCCTGAATTTTCGCTTTAGGGTCCGCGCAAGGTGTCCTAAATATGACCCTGAATTGACGGAGAGAAAAGGAAACTCCACATGAAAAAAGCAACAACACTCAGCATGGCGGGTCTCCTGGCCTTCACCGCGGCGTGCACCACCGTCGACCCGTACACGGGTCAGCAGAAGGTTTCGAACACGGCCAGCGGCGCGGCCATCGGGGCCGGCGTGGGCGCACTGGCGGGTCTCGCCGCTGGAGGCGACGACCGCCGCAATGCACTGATCGGGGCCGGGGTCGGCGCTCTCGCGGGAGGCGCGGTCGGCAATTTCATGGATCAGCAGGAAGCCGAACTGCGCGCGGAACTTCAGGCCACCGGGGTCAGCGTCACGCGCGTCGGCAACAACATCGTGCTCAACATGCCGAGCAACATCACCTTCGCAACCGATCAGGATCAGATCAATCCGGCCTTCTACCCCACGCTGAATTCGGTCTCCACCGTGCTGCGCAAGTACAACCAGACCCTGGTCGATGTTTACGGTCACACCGATTCGACCGGTTCGGACGGCTACAACCAGGCGCTCTCGCAGCGCCGCGCAAATTCCGTCGCCAACTATCTGATCCAGGGTGGCGTGAGCCCGCAGCGGCTGGTCGCTACCGGTTTCGGCGAAAGCCGGCCGATTGCATCGAATGCCTCCGAGGCCGGCCGTTCGCAGAACCGCCGCGTCGAAATTCAGATCGTACCCTTGAGCTGATCAGAAGTTCGGAAAAGATGAGAAAAAGGCGGCCGACCGGCCGCCTTTTTCATGCGTCGGGATCGCCGTCCAATTCGCCTGCATCGCGCGCCCGCATCTCCTCGATGTCGTCGGCCATCAGCGCAAGATGCTGCTCGATCAGCGACAGGTTGGCGATCAAGCCGCAGACAAGGGCAGCCACAACCAGTCCCGCGACGAGGCCAAGTCCGGCACCGAAGGTCAGGTTTTCGCCGACCTGGTAGGCTTGCCGGTAGCCCAAATATGCCCCGCCGGCGACGATGATGAGCGCGAGCCCCGGATTGATGGTCTCGAGCAGTTCGGCGAGAAACCTTGAAAATCGCATGGCAACCTCGTTCGCTTGGTGACGGGGTAAAACGGTATCGCGTGCTAGCCGGTTCCGGCCAGTAGCGCCTCGATCTCGCCGCGTGCCGGCATAGAAGGCGCTGTCCCCGGGCGTGTGACGGAAATCGCCGCCGTCGCGCAGCCGAACCGCACCGCCTCGACCGGATGCCTGCCCTCTGACAGTGCGACCGCGAATCCGCCGTTGAAGGCGTCGCCCGCGCCGGTTGTCTCCACCACGGGTCCCGCGCTGAACGCCGGAACGTGTTCCGAAATGTCCTTTCCATGGATCAGCGCGCCGCGTTCGCCGAGCGTGATCACCGCTGCGCCGACACCCTTGCGCATGAATATTTCCGCTGCCTGCCGTGCCTGATCGATCGTTTCCACCGTCTGGCCGGTAATTTCGGCCGCTTCCGTTTCGTTGGGCGTGACATAACTGCACAGCGCCAGCATCGCGTCGCTCACCGGCGCGGCCGGGGCCGGATTGAGGATGGTGATCGCACCGCCGTTGCGGGCGATGCCCAGCGCATGCTCGGCGGCGTCCATCGGCTGTTCCAGTTGCGTGATGAACACCGAAGACCGGGCGATCCGATCGGCATGGGCATCGACGTCCGAGGTGGAGATCTTCGCCGCGGCGCCAGGAGAAATGATGATCGCGTTGTCGCCGGTCGCTTCTTCGATGAAGATATAGGCCGCCCCGGTGTAGCTGTCCGGGTCATGCGTCACCAGCGGCTCGACCCCGGCGTCGGCCCAGGTTTTGATGGCCAGTTCGGCGAACGCATCCTTGCCGAGGCGGGTGATGATCGCTGCGCGTCCCCCTGCTCGCGCCGCGGCGACCGACTGGTTCGACCCCTTGCCGCCCGGTCCGAGCACGAACGACTTGCCGAGGATCGTCTCCCCCAAGCGCGGCTGGCGCTCCGCCCGGTAAGCGGTGTCGGCGACGAACACGCCGAGGATGGTGATGCCGCCGTCAGTCATGATGGCGCTCCCCTGCTCTCACGAAATCAGGCATCTGGCGGAATTACCCCCTTGCGGAAGGCGAAACATCCGTAGAAGCGGCGCTCGCCGGTCTGGATGACGCAATAGGCCTTCTTGGCCCGCTCGTAGAATGCGTAGCGCTCGATCGAGATCATCGGCCAGGGCTTTCCCTCCGCGGCGTCGATCTCGGCCTGTACCTCGGCCTGGACCGGCGGCACCTCGTCCGGTGAGCCGACGATTTCCATCCGCGCCACCGCGTCGTCGACGAACGTGTCCAGCGGATAGACCGAGAGCACCGCCTTCACCACCTCAGCGGCGCTGGCGTCGATCCGCAGGACCTTCCCGAGAACCGTCTCCCGGGCGACCGAATCGGACGGAAAATTCGTATCGGCGATGATCAGATCGTCGCCATGTCCCATCGCTCGAAGCGCTCTGAGCACATCGGCGTTCAATTTCGGATCGATCCCCTTCAGCATGCTGCTCTCCCTGATCCTGTTCTGCTTCTAGCCGAATGCAAGGCGCCTTCCCGTCTCCGAGTCGAACACGTGCACCAGATCCGTGCGCGGCCGGACATGCACCGTATCGCCGGGCCGGAAATCATGGCGCTCCCGGAACAGCGACACGATCTGGTGCCCCGCCGACCGGAAAAACACCATTGTTTCCGATCCGGTCGGCTCGATCACGCCGACGGTAGCCTCTATCCCGCGGTCGCTGAGCTCGATGTGCTCGGGCCGAATGCCGTAGACCACCTTTCGCCCCTCACCGAGCGAGGCCGCCTCCTTTGGAAGCGGAAGCCGCATTTCCCCAGCCTCGACGGCCGGTTCCTCCCCGGTCCTGATCGCACCTTCCATCAGGTTCATCGACGGCGAGCCGATGAAGGTCGCGACAAAGGTGTTTTGCGGCGCATCGTAAAGTTCAAGCGGCGAGCCGATCTGCTCGACATTTCCGTCATTCATCACAACGATCCGGTCGGCCATCGTCATCGCCTCAACCTGGTCATGGGTCACGAACACGGTCGTCGTCTTAAGTCTCTGGTGCAACTCCTTGATTTCAGTACGCATCTGAACGCGGAGCTTGGCATCGAGATTGGAGAGCGGCTCATCGAACAGGAAAACCTGCGGATCGCGCACCAGCGCCCGCCCCATGGCGACCCGCTGGCGCTGCCCGCCGGAGAGCTGGCGCGGATAACGCTTCAGGTAGGGCTGGAGTCCGAGAATTTCCGATGCGGTCCCGACACGTTCAGCAACCACAGAAGGGTCGACACCTTTCAGCCGAAGCGAAAAGGCCATGTTTTTCTCTACCGTCATGTGCGGATAGAGGGCGTAACTCTGGAACACCATCGCGATGTCCCGGTCCTTCGGCGGCACGCTGTTCACGACCCTGTCCCCGATAGCGATGGTTCCGCCGGTGATCGCCTCAAGCCCGGCAATCATCCGCAAAAGGGTGGATTTCCCGCAGCCGGACGGCCCGACAAGAACGACGAACTCGCCATCTTCGATGCTGACGTCGATGCCGTGGATTACCTCCAGATCGCCGTAATTCTTGCGAACGCCGTTGATCGCGACTTCGGCCATTTCCCCTCCACCCGAATTTGACCGGTCTGAAATGAGCCCACAAGGCAGCCGATTTCAAGCACTAACTTTAAAGACTGATTTCACCACGCCCGTCAGCGAACATATTGCTGCCGCGATGTTTTCCGCGTCAGGGCTCGATTGACAGTTTTCAAATTTGAGCCTTACACTCGCCCTGCAAGTAGTTGGTATTGTGGTGTTCCAGCCCTGAAAACAGAAGCGGCCAGACGGAAAGCGAAAGAGGATCGCCGACCGCACAACCGCAATTCGGGTTTTTGCGAATTTCGCTCATGCAGCTTGCATTGCCGGGCGTTTTTTGCGCCGGCTCCAACCAGGGAGGAATGGCATGAAACTTGGTGTTTACGAAAAGCTGATGGCCATGCAGGCCAGCCGCCGGACGCTGCTCAAGGGCGCTGCCGGCGCGACCGCTGCGCTGTCTGCGTCGACCGTTCTTGGCGGTCTTGCGACCAGCGCCTTCGCGCAGGACAATATCCGCGCGGAGATCCTGAAGATTCCGGGTGTGGGCGCCGGCTCGCCCGGCGACGCCGAATGGCAGAAGGTCGGCGAACTGTGCCTCGGGGGCACGAAATCGACCGTCGAGGAGGGCGAGTTCGAGGGCGTCGAACTGACCTTCATGGGGCTCAACAACCAGAACCTCCACAACTTCCTGTTCCGCGGCTTCCTGAAGCCGTGGGAGGCCTATACCGGCGCGAAAATCAACTGGATCGATCTGGCCCAGGCTGACTATAACGCCCGGCTCCAGCAGTCGATCGCCACCGGCACGGTCGACTTCGACATCATCGAGATGGGGGCGCCGTTCGAGGGTGACGTGCTGGGCAAGGGTCTCGCCTCCGAGATGCCGGACTGGGTCCGGGATCTGATCGACATGGACGACTATGTCGACTACCTGAAGGAGCCCGTCGGTACGTGGGACGGAAAGACCTACCGGATCTCGATCGACGGCGACTGCCACACCTTTGCCTACCGCACCGACTATTACGAGTCTGACGAATTGAAACAGGCTTGGGCCGAGTCCGGTGGAGAGGGCGACTGGGCGCCACCGACAACCTGGGAACAGGTTCAGGCCCACTCGAAGTTCCTGGCCGGCAAGAAGGATCCGCTGACCGGCCTTGATGCGCACGGTTTCCTCGATCCGCTCAAGGGCTGGGGCGGCTTCGGCTTCTACTTCCTCGAGGACCGGGCAACCGCTTACGCAAAGCACCCGGACGACCCGGCATGGCTCTTCGATCCGGAGACAATGAAACCGCGGGTCAACAATCCGGCGTTCGTTCAGGCGATCCAGGACGTCATGGACCTGATCGCCATATCCGGCGCGTACCCTGCCGATCAGATCAACGCCGACCCCGGCACGACCGCGTTCCAGCAGTTCCTCGCCGGTACCGGTGGCATGCTGACATGGTGGGGCGACGTGGGTTCGAGCGCTCGCACCTCCGATACGTCGGTAGTGGGCGATGTTGTCGGCTTCTCGACCCTTCCCGGATCGAACCGGGTCTACAATTCGCAGACAAGCGAATGGGAAGACAAGGCCAACGAGGCGCCAAACATGGCCTATATCGGCTGGGGCATCTACGTCATGGCCCGCGTCGATGGCGACGAGAAGAAAAAGAAGGCGGCCTGGTCGGCGGCGGCACATCTTGGCGGCAAGGACCTGTCCCTGTGGGCGTCGGCCTATCCGTCCGGCTTCCAGCCCTACCGCAATTCGCACTTCCAGTACGACGAATGGGAAGAAGCCGGTTACGACCGCGCCTACATCGAGGATTATCTCGGGTCGAACGCCGACAGCTACAACCACCCGAACGCCGCGATCGAACCGCGCATTCCCGGCATCTTCCAGTACTATTCGGTCGCCGAAGACGAACTGGCCAAGGGCTTTGCCGGCCAGTACGGCTCGGCACAGGAAACCGCGGACGCCATCGCCGCGGCTTGGGAGAAGATTACCGACCAGATCGGCCGGGATTCCCAGATCGCGCTCTACAAGGCGTCGCTCGGCATGTAGCCAATCGAAACCGGCGGCGGGCTCCGGCCCGTCGCCATTTTCCCAAACCAATCTCCGGGCCGAAAATCCATGAGCGTCATCGAAGGCGACCGCCTTCACACAGTAAGCGGCGAGGAACTGTCGAAAGCCCGGATCGCTGCCGGCAGGGTCGTGCTCTGGGGAAGTGCGCTTGTCCTGCTCATCATGGTTCTCGTCCAGGCCCTGCATAGCGCCAGGCAGATTCCATTCGGTTTCGAAAATTGGCGTCCGGTTCTCTATGCCTACTTCTTCTGGGCGTTCGCACTGTGCGTGTCCCGCGTGTTGATATACGGCGAGCAGGGCAAGAAGGCGTTGTTCGTCCTTCCGGCCGTCCTCTTCGTCGTTTCGATGGTCGTGTTTCCGCTGGTCTTCGGCCTCTACATCTCCTTTACCGACTGGAACCTCAGTTCGCTGACCGGACGCAAGTTCAACGGCCTCGACAATGTGAGGCAGATGTGGACGGACCCGTTCTACTGGAACGCGCTTCGGAACATGGTCGTGTATGTGTTCGCCATCCTGGCCGAATACGCCGTCGCCTTCGGACTGGCGATGCTCCTGAATGCGCAGATCGTCGCGCGGAAGTTTTGGCGGGTGATCTTTCTCCTGCCGCTGATGCTCAGCCCGGTGGCGATCAGCTGGATGATCGGCAAGTCGATGATGGAGGTCCGTTTCGGTCCCCTCGCCCGCCTAGCCCGCTGGCTTGGCTGGGAGAATCCGTCCTTTTTCGGCTCCCCGGAGATCGCCAAGTTGACCATCATGCTGATGGACGCGTGGAACTTCATTCCATTCATGATGATCATGATTCTGGCTGGCCTGCAGGCCCTGCCGAAGGAGGTTCTGGAGGCTGCCAAGGTGGATGGCGCGTCGGCTTGGCAGAGCTTCTGGCGCGTGACCTTCCCGCTTATGCTCCCGGTCTCCGTTACCGCCATAATGATCCGCATCATCTTCAAGCTGAAGCTGGCCGACATCATTATCAACGTTACGGCGGGCGGGCCTGGCGGTGCCACCGACTCGGTGACCAGTTTCATATTCCGCGAATATCGCGACCGGTCGAATGTGGGGTACGGCACGCTGCTAGCCATGTTCTATCTGGTGCTGATCGTCATCTTCATGACTGCGCTGCTGAAGATCTCCGACCGGATCGTCCGGCGCGCCACGGGCACGGGCTGACCGGAAATGGCCGATCTCGAACTCACCACCGACGATTTCGACCGCCAACGCCGGATCCGCTGGATCGTCAGCCGCATCGTAATCTACGGTTTGCTCATCACCTGGGCAGCGATCTGCATCTTTCCCATCTTCTGGACCGTCACCACCTCTTTCAAGATCGCGCCCGACGTCATGAAGGGCAATCTGATCCCGTATCTGGACTTCATGCCCAAGGACCGGGGCTGGGAGTCACTTGGTCTGTCGCCGGACACCATCTTCCGAACATCGACGGTGCGCGAAGAATTCATGAAGCGGTTCATGAACAGTGTCGTCATTTCCATGTCCGCATCATTCCTGGCGGTTGTCCTCGGCGCGCTCGCCGCGTACGGGCTGAGCCGGTTCTCCTACCGTTTCGGCTTCATGCGCAATTCGGACATTTCGTTCTTCTTCCTGTCGCAACTGATCCTGCCTCCGGTCGTGCTCGCCCTGCCCGTCCTGGTACTCTACAAGGAGATGGCGCTGCTGGATTCGCGGATCGGCATGATCGCGATCTATACGCTGATGGTGCTACCGATCGTCATCTGGATCATGCGCGACCAGTTCATGGCGATTCCCGTCGAACTGGAGGAGGCAGCGCTGGTCGACGGCCTGTCCGTATGGGGTGCGTTCCTGCGCATTATCGTCCCCCTCGCCCTGCCCGGCATGGTGGCGGCCTTCATCCTGTCGCTGGTGCTGACCTGGAACGAATATTTCTTCGCCGCGCTGCTCACCAGCACCGACGCCAAGACGCTGCCCGTGATGATCGCCAGCCAGACAGGGTCGCAGGGAATCAACTGGTGGTCCATGGCCGCGCTGTCGACGGCGGGGATCGCGCCGCTGGTGTTGGTCGGGATATTCCTTGAACGCCACATCATCAAGGGCATGACCGCCGGCGCGGTCAAATGATCCCTGTTGCGCCTTTCCCCTCGCCCTCATCCCGGGGCTCGGTATTGAGTTCAGCGAGGTTGGCTCCTGAGCGCCGGAGAAGAAATCCGGCACGTTGATAAGTTTTTTGCCCGGTTTTCTATAACTCGTTGTCCTGTCTCGATATTTTATTTTTTTCCTTCGATTTCCATCAACACCTCTGAAATCTCCCGCATACTTGTGGCACGTTCCTCCACGGGAAGCCGGGTTCATGGACCGGATGGCCAGGCGGAGGGATGCGGTGCCGGCTGGGGCGTGCGGTTCACGCCTGGCAAGAGCTTACGGCCGGGCCCTAGCCTTCAGCTTTTCGGCCGGTCCCACGGGACCGCGAGCCGTGGCCGGGAGGCGGGTGAGCAACCGGCGGGCGGTCGATCCGATCGCACCAAACCATTCATAGAAGCGTGACGACGACCGCCCGCTTCCCATGAATGTTTCAATGGCCAGACTGGAGACAGGGCGTGGCAACGGAGCGACGCGCCCTACTCCATATTCGTGTGATTGGCGCGCATGGCCTCCTCACTCACACGGAGATCCCGCTTCAGCGTTGCCACCATGATCTCGAAAAGGAAAAACAGCGCACCCTCATAAGCCGATCCCATGGGCAGGATCGCGCTCGCGGCCGGCCCCCGGTCGCTGGCCATGGTCTGTGCGGGGAGATGAAGAACATGGTCGGCCAGCGTCGCGCTCGGCGTGTCCGCCACGGCCGTCAGAAAAAGAACATTCGCGCCAGCCTGTTTCGCGGTCTTCATCAGTGCAGTCACCGTTGCCAGTTCGCCCGGTCCCGCCGAAACGATGAGCAGATCGCCTTGGCCGAGCGGCGGCATCGTCACATCGAAGACCATCGATACCGGCAGACCCAGATGAAACAGCCGCATGGCGAATCCGCGGATTTGCAATGCCTCGCGCCCGCAGCCGTAAAGCCCGATCCTTTCCGCTGCGGCGATCCGGCGGCAGGCCTCGTCCACGCTGGGCGTGTCCACCGCATCGAGTACCGCACCGACCTCGTCGAGCGCCTGGCGTACGGCGTTGCTCATGGCGCATCCGCCGACAGCGCCGCCATGAGCGCCTTGGTACCCGGATAAAGATCGCGGAAAACCTGATACTGGCGCGAATATGCATTGACGTTGGCCGGGTCGGGCGCAAAACCCTCAACCTCGGGGTTCCAGCGGTCGATGTCAGCGAGTTCCGCATCGCCCAGCGCAACCGCCGCCAGAAACGCGTCGCCATAGGACGCGCCAACGGACTTCTCGCGCAACACCTGCCGCATTCCGGTGACATCCGATGTCGCCTGCGCCCAGACACGGTTTTTCGTGCCCCCGCCGACCGCATGCAGCGTTTTCGGCGCATGGCCGATCTCGCGGTAGGTGTCCACCACATGTGTGGTGCCATAGGCGATGCCTTCGAGCAGCGCCCGGTAGATGTCCCCGCGCGTGTGGGTCAGGTCGAGGCCGAAGATGACCCCCTTGGCGTCCGGATCATGGATCGGCGTCCGCTCCCCGGAAAAATAGGGCAGCATGACGAGCCCCTTGGCGCCCGGAGGAGAAGCCTCGGCTTCCTTTGCCAGCGCGGGAAACGCATCGTCCGGATCGAGTTCTCTGGCGAACTGGTCGCGGAACCAGTGCGTCAGCGTGCCGCTGGTCGCAAGCCCGGCCATCGAGGCGTGCTGGCCGTCGAACAGCCATGGCGCATACCAGAGGCGTGGATCGCTGACCCGCTCGGCGGTCGGCATGATGATGAAGATCGTCGAACCGTACATCACCATCATCTGGCCGGGTGCAGCGACCCCGACACTGACCGCCTCCGCTGCCGCGTCGACCGTCCCGGTGATAACCGGCGTCCCCGCGGCCAGTCCGGTCTCTTCAGCCGCAACAGCCGTCACCGCGCCCGTGATCTCCGTCGACCAGCGCGGGACCGGGAGCCGGTCCGGGTCCACGATCCCTTCGGACAGCTCGCTCGACCAGCCTCGATCGGCGATCCGGTAGAGCGGTGCGAAATTCGCCGCCGTGTAGTGATCGATCACACGCTCGCCGGTCAGCTTCTGGACGAGGTAGGATGTCGCCGTGTGGATCGTGGCGGCCTTCGCATGGATTTCCGGATGGTTGCGCTTCAGCCAGAGGATCTTCGGCCCGACCGACTGGGAGGTAAGCGCGTTGCCGCACTCCGCGATCAGCCTTTCCTCCCCGAACTTCTCCGTCAGTTCCGCGACTTCCCTCGCCGCGCGGTTGTCGACCCCGTAGAGAACGCCATTCATCAGCGTGTTGCCATCGTCATCGACCGGCAGCATGCACGGCCCGATCGCGCTGCACCCGATTGCCCCGATCGTCTTCGGATTAATCCCGGTTTCCCTGAGCAGCGCCTTCGTGATGTGGACGAAGTCGCCCCACCAGTCCTCGTCTGGGCGATGTTCGGCCCATCCGGCGCGCGGCACCAGCATCTTGTGCGGGCGCGACGCCATGCCGGCAATACGCCCCTCCGGATCGACAAGAACACCCTTGGATTCGAATGTCCCGATATCGACGCCGAGATAATAGCTCATGAGGGATAGTCGTCCCGGTCGAGGCTGAAATCGCCGTCAATCGCCCCGACGACCGAGACCAGCAGTCCCGCCAGACCGCACAAATCATCGAGGTCGCAGATTTCCATCGCCGAATGGGTGTAGCGGCAGGGAAAACCGAGATCGATCACCGCGACTCCCTCACCCACGAGTTGAACATAGGAGGTTTCGGTGAGCGCGCCGGTATGGGCGCTTCGTTGCAAGGCGATATCTTCCGCGCTGGCGGCCCGTTGGAACAGTGACACCAACGCCGGATGCGGGATCGCTCCGTTGAGCGTACCCCGGCCGTGGAACGAATACATGCTCATCGCCGGCCCTTCTCCGAGCGCAACGTCGCCGCGGGTCGCCATGTCAGGCGTGTCGGTTGCCAGCACCAGATCAAGCTGGATGCAGATGGAGGGCTTCAGGGCCTGCGCTGCCGGAAGGGCACCGCGCAAGTTGAATTCCTCCTGCACGGAGAAGACCACATGAACGGTCGGCCTCGTTCGCGTTTCGTTGAGATGTCGAACCGCCTCCAGCAGCACCGCGCAGGCGGCGCGATCGTCGACCGACGTCCCGGCAATCCGTCTTTCCCCGAGTTGAACAGCGTGCGGCTTGTAGACAACCGGCGTTCCGATATCGACGCCTGCCTCGATCGCCTCCGACCGGCTGGCGAAACCGGCATCGACATGGACCTCCTGATAGGGGATGACGCGGTATTTCTCATCCGGCGCGGTCGCGTGATGGCTCTTGTTGGCGATCACGCCCTCGCGGTCGCGCCCCTCGCCAATGCAAATCAGGACCGGCTGGCTTGCGAGCGCGCGCTCAGGCACTCCGCCCACGCGCTCAAGCCGGATGAGGCCGTCATCCTCGATCTTGCGGACCACAAATCCCAGCTGGTCCATATGCGCGATCAGCATCACCGACGGGAGGCCGGAGTCGCCTTCGAGCGTTGCGATCAGATTGCCGAGCATGTCGGCGCGCGAGGCGATGCCGAGTTCGTCGAGACCCGTTCGGATACGCTTCCTGACGCGGCCTTCGTAACCGCAGAGGCCCGGGATCATCATCAGATCGAGCGTATTTTCAAGAATGCGCTCACTGGAGATATGAGTCGTCATCCTTCGCCCCGCGCCGCACGGACCCACGCCATGAAGTCGCTCGCGCGCTCCGGATCGACAGCGTTCCACGTATCGCCGTCGATCTTCAGCGAGGATCCGACGATACAGCCGTCCGCGATGGCGAACACATCGCCGACCGTCTCGTGCTTCACGCCCGTATTGGCCAGCACCGGCGTTTCCGGCAGCACCCCCTTTACCGCTTTGAGGTCACTCATCTCCGCCGCCTCACCGGTGATTTGCCCGGAGACCAGCACGGCGTCCGGAACGCTCGAAAAGACAGCGCTTCGCGCCCGGTCTGCCACACTGCGGCGGTCAAGCGACCATGCGAACTCCGCCGAGATATTGAACAGTACGGCAAGATCAGACCGGCCTAGCCGGTCGCGGTAGCGGATCGCCTTGCCGGCATCCGGGGTCCAGGGCCCCATGTCCGAAGCGTAAGTTCCGGTGAATATCTCGCGCACGAAGTCAGCGCCTGTCGCCGCCGCCACAGCCATCGTGCTCATGGGGTCCCAGAGAACATTGACGCCGAACGGAATCCGGATTGCGTCCTTCAAGCGGCCGATCGTGTAGGCCATCGCTGATGACGACGCAGTATCGACAGCGAATTCATAAGGCCGGTCGTTCTCGTTGCCGAACATCACCGCATCGAAGCCGGCCGCCTGCAGCGCGTCGAGATCGCGGCGCGCGGCATCGACGATGCCATCCATCCCCGCAGAATGATCATGCAGCGGCGACCCCGGTAATGCGCCGAGATGAACCATCGCTATCGCGGGTTTCGTATCGCCGAACACGCGCTTGAAATTGCCGGTCATTCGGTATTCCCCTCCCGAAGAAGCGGACGCTACCATTGCGGAAATCCGCTGTCCAACGGGTCTCTTGCCTGTAATCATTGCCTGTTTCATGATCGCCGCCAGAGGCGCACCGGGAGAAAAAGATGAAGCTTCGCCATTGGGAGAGGATCGCCGGACGGGGTCTCGACTTCACGGAACTCGGCTTCGGGACCGCGATGATCGGCAACCTTTACCAGCCCATATCCGACGACGAAGCGCATGCGACCCTGGAAGCCGCATGGGATACCGGCTGTCGCTATTTCGACACCGCGCCGCTTTACGGCCTTGGGCTTGCCGAAACCCGCCTCAACCGCTTCCTGCGCGGGAAGAATCGCGACGATTACATCCTGTCGACCAAGGTCGGGCGCTATCTCGAGGTGTGCCCGCCGGAGGAACGAAGCGGCATCGGCAAGTTCTTCGAAACGCCCATCCGCCGAGAGGTCTACGACTACACCCATGACGGTGTGATGCGGTCGATCGATCAATCGCTGGAACGACTGGGGGTCGATCGCATCGACATCCTGTTCGCGCACGATCTCGATATTTTCAATCACGGTTCGCAGGAAGCTCTGCAGGAGCGCCTCGATGCCTTCATGGCATCCGGTTACGCCGCGCTGCTCTCGCTGCGCGATCAGGGCGTGATCACGGCTTTCGGCGCAGGCATCAACGAATGGGAGCCGGCGCAATGGCTGGCCGAGCACGGGGATTTCGATCTCTTCCTCCTTGCCGGGCGCTACACATTGCTGGAACAGGAGGCGCTCGATACCTTCCTTCCGCTCTGCACGGAACGCGGTATCGGGATCGTGCTCGGCGGCCCTTACAATTCAGGCGTATTGGCGACAGGACCCGTAAAGGGAGCGCATTTCAACTACGATCTCGCCCCGCAGAATGTCCTCGACAAGGTTGCCCGTATCGAGGCTGTCTGCCAAAAACACGGCGTGCGGCTGATCGAGGCGGCCCTGCGGTTCCCGCTCAATCACGACGCCGTGGTCTCGGTCATTCCAGGCGGTGCGTCGGTCCGGCAGGTGGAGGACAATCAGGCCATTCTGTCGGCGGATATTCCCGACGCATTGTGGACGGATCTGAAATCCGAGGGCCTGCTGCGTTCAGACGCACCCACTCCGTGAGCGGCCGCGTTCGAGCAGTTCCAGAACGTGGTTCGGGCTGATCTTGTCGCGTTGTTCAGTCGTGGCGGAAACGTGCAACGCCGCAGCGGCCATCGCGTATCGGATCGCCTTTTCGATGGAATTTCCGGTTGCAATCCGCGCCGCGAGCGCTCCGGTGAACGCATCGCCCGCGCCATGCGTCGACGCGACTTCCACCTCGAACGATGGCATATGCGCCGGAGATGATCCCGCGCGGCGATACACGAGACCCTCCCCACCGAGCGTGATGACCACGTTGTCCGGCCCCGCACTCTGCCTTTCCGAAGCTTCAGCGGCCTCGGTTGGCGTTCTGATTTCACAACCGAACAGCTCTTCCGCTTCAATACGGTTGACGATCAGGACATCAACCAGCGCCAGCAGATCTGAGGATAGTGGACGTGTCGGCGCGGCGTTCAGGATGACGGTCGCGCCAACGGCGGACGCCGCTTTGGCCGCGGCGAAATTGGCTGCCTCCGGAATTTCGTTTTGCAGAACCAGAACGGCTGCATCAACCGGCACGGCCAGCCCCGCCGCCTCGACTTCCCGGTTTGCCCCGGAAACGACGACCGCGCCGTAATCCCCTGTTTCTTCGACAATCGCGACGCTCATCCCCGACGCGCCGCTTTTCGCTTTTTGCATCAACGACACGTCGACATCCCATCTCGTCAGATTTTCAAGCAGCCGGTCGCCGAAGAAATCCGTGGCGACCCGGCCCGCCATGTAGGTGCGCGCTCCATGGCGGCGCGCGGCGGCCGCCTGATTGCCGCCCTTGCCTCCACAAATTATCGCCACGCCGCTGCCCATCACGGTTTCGTCGCGGCGCGGAAGGCGCGGCGCATCGACAATGAAGTCGAGATGCAGGGAGCCAACGACCAGAACGGCGTTCCTGCCAGTCATGCGCGCCCGCTGAACAGCGCCTTCTGCACGATCCGCTGACTGATTGCCGCATCCTGGCTCTCGATGGCGGCAGCGAGGTCTACATTGTCGGCAAGTCCGTCCGCGATGGCGGCAAGTCGCTCCATCGCTGCTATGTTGGTGCGGCATTCCTCGACCGGATCGAGGCCGGAATGATCCGGGAAAGTATCGAAGTAGATCGCACGGTCATATCCGGAGCGTTTCAGTTGCACGAGCAGTTCCACGGTCTGGACGGGATGAACCGCGCCGACCATCAGGCCGTCGTCGCGCTTGGCGTAACCATCATTCAGATGGACACCCAGAAGGCGCGAATGGCGCGAGACCAGCGCCGCCGAATGCGCCGGCATCTCGTCAGCGTAGAGCACATGGGCAAAGTCAAGCGTCACGCCGATGTTCTGCGCGCCGCATTCCTTGATCGCCAGAAGGGTGGTCGCAACGTCCGGCATCAGGGAGAAGGCACGCGGCTCGTTCGGCTTGTATTCGATTGCGATATCGACGCCCGGATCATGAGCAGCAACCTCGATCAGGGCCTCGATGGTATTGTCCCAGAGGCGCGAGTAATCCGCCTGAAACGAGTAGTCAAAACCGTCCTGTCCCATCCACAAGGTCATCAGGCCCGCGCCCATCCGCCCTGCGGTGTCGATGCCGCGTTTGGTACTGTCTATCGCGGCGCGGCGGACCCGTTGGTCCGGATGCGTGAAGGCGCCGAGTTTGAAACCCGGATCGGTGTAATAGCGCATGGCGAGACCGTTGAGGACGACACCATTGCCATCCAAAGCCGACGCAATGTCTGTCTCGTCGAGACCGTCGAAATGATCCGGATAGTTCAGGTCGGCGGCGTTCAGCCCTTCAGCCTCGGACGCCCGTTCGACCAGGTCGAGCGTGGTGATCCGATTCTTGCCGGGCCAGCGCTGCTCCGCGCCAATCCTGAATGCATTCAGCCGTGCCGCGTAGCGGTACCCGCCGGACGGATTCCCCATCAAACTGCCCCTCGCCCTTGGGTCACATCACAGCACCGATCTGCCAAGGCACGAATTCATTATCGCCGAGACCGAGGGCTTCGCTCTTGCTTTTCTCCCCCGAAGCGACAGCGATCATCTTCTCGAAGATTTCGCGACCCTTTTCGGCGACCGGAATGCCATCGTCGATGATGTCGCCGCAGTTGATGTCCATGTCTTCGCTGAGCTTTTTGTACATCGCGGAATTGGTGGCGAGCTTGATCGTCGGAGAGGGCTTCGAGCCGAATGCCGATCCGCGTCCCGTAGTGAAAACGACGAGTTGCGAGCCGGACGCGATCTGGCCCGTCGCCGACACCGGGTCGTATCCCGGCGAATCCATGAAGACGAAACCGTGGGATTTCACCTTTTCGGCATAGAGGATCACGTCGGCGAGTGGCAACGTGCCGCCCTTCGCTGCAGCGCCGAGGGACTTCTCGAGGATCGTTGTGAGACCGCCTGCCTTGTTGCCGGGTGACGGATTGTTGTCCATCGTTCCTCCGTTGATGGCGGTATAGTTCTCCCACCAGCGGATGCGGTCGATAAGCTTTTCGCCGACCTCCTTCGATACGGCGCGCCGCACCAGCAATTGCTCGGCGCCATATATTTCGGGCGTCTCGGAAAGCAGTGCCGTCCCGCCATGGCGAACGAGCATATCCGTTGCCGCGCCGAGCGCCGGATTGGCCGTGATCCCGGAAAATCCGTCCGATCCGCCGCATTGCAATCCGACCGTCAGTTCCGAAACAGGGACAGGTTCGCGCGTGACCGCATTTACGGATGGGAGCAGTTCCCTGACCGCTTCGACGCCGGTCTCGATTGTCTTGCGGGTGCCGCCCGTCTCCTGGATCGTCATTCCGTAGAACCGCTCGTCGCCGGACGCGCCGAACATTTCCTTCATCCGGCCAATTTGCATGACTTCGCAGCCGAGGCCGACAAAAACGGCGGCGCCCACATTGACGTGGGTCGCATGGCCCCACAGAACGCGCTGCAACGTATCGAATCCCTCACCGCTGGAGGCCATGCCGCAGCCGGTGCCGTGCGCGAGCGCGATCACCCCGTCGACATTCGGATAATCGTCCAGCATGCCCGACCGGTTGACATGATCCGCGATGTGGCGAACGACCGTGGCCGAACAGTTCACCGTGGCAAACAGCGCGATATAGTTGCGCGTGCCTGTCCCGCCACCGGCGCGGCGGTATCCCTGGAAATAGCGCTGGTCGGCGTCCGCAACCAGATCGAAAGGCCGGAAATCCGCCCCGATCCGGTAGGCCTGATCATGATCTCCCATACCGCAATTATGCGTGTGGACGTGCTCGCCGCGGGCGATTGCCGCACCGGCATATCCAATAATCTGTCCGAACTTGACGATTGGCGCCCCGGCTCCGATTTCGGCGGTGGCGATCTTATGCCCCGGCGGGACCATCGCATGAAGCGGCTTGCCGCCATCGAGGACGCTCGCCCCCTTGGGCATATAGCGCAAGGTCACGACGACATTGTCGTCCGCGTGCAGCTGCAGCACCCCTTCGGGTGCGGTCTTGACGTCCATCTCCGATGTTCCTCACCAATGCCCCGCGCACGAGCATCGCATCGCTCCCAGTGAAGGATGCGGCGTGTCATCTGTCAATCGGACGCGAGCGAATTGACCGGCCCGACGATCGCAAATCGACGGCTTACGAGCCGTCTCAGACGATCCCGTGATATTTTCGGTACCAGGCGACAAAGCGCTCGAGGCCCTCGCGCAAGCTCGTCGATGGGGCAAATCCGAAATCGCGCTGCAGGTCCGAAATATCGGCAAACGTCCGGTACACGTCGCCGGGCTGCGCCGGATGCATCTCCCTTACGGCCTTCTTCCCGATGACCTCCTCTAGCGTACCGACCAGATCGAGAAGCTTCTCCGGATTGCTATTGCCGATATTGTAGACCTTCGCAGGGACATGACCATCATCGGATCGGTCGAATTTCGGATCAGATAACGCGACCCTCTTCACACCCTCGACGATGTCGTCGATGAAGGTGTAGTCCCGCCACGTGTCACCATTGTTGAAGAGCTTGACCGGCTTTCCCTCGAAAATCGCCTTGGTGAAGAGATAGACCGCCATGTCCGGCCGGCCCCACGGCCCATACACGGTGAAGAAACGCAGCCCGGTCGTCGGAAAACGGAAAAGGTGGCTGTAGGAATACGCCATCAACTCGTTCGCCCGTTTGGTTGCCGCATAAAGGCTGACGGGATGGTCGGCACGATCTTCCGTGCTGTATGGAACCGTATTGCGGTCTCCGTAGACGGAACTTGAACTGGCATAGACGAGGTGCTCGACGGCAGAGGTCCTGCATCCCTCCAGAATATTTAGGAAGCCCAGCACGTTGCTGTCGGCATAGGCATGCGGATTTTCCAGCGAATAGCGTACGCCCGCCTGGGCGGCGAGATGCACCACCCGCGCGGGCCTAACGGTCTCGAACAACTCCGCGGTCTTGGCCTTGTCGCTCAGGTCCGTCTCGATGAATGAATAACGGGGTAGATTGGCAATCTCCGCGAGTCGCGCTCGCTTCAGTTCGGGGTCGTAATAGTCATTGACGCTATCGACCCCGTGGACTTCATGCCCCTCTGCGATGAGCGAGCGCGCCACATGCATGCCGATAAAGCCGGCAACGCCAGTCAATAGAAATCTGGTCCCGGTTGGGCCGGCCATGTGACGTTCCCGCAAAATCTACTTAGGCGCTGCGCTTGATGCGCTTCGTCAACGGCGTGACAATATCCGCTGGAGGTTCCGCTTCAGCGCCTGCCGGCGCGCGGCGCTGCGAAGTTGCGGGACGGCCCACGCTGTAACTCGCGAAACCTGCCTCGGCCAGATCCTCGGGAGCAAAAACGCCGCGAAGGTCGAGCAGGACCTTCTCCGCCATCAGCGCCCCCAGGCGTCCCAGGTCGATGTCCTTGAACGACTGCCAGTGCGTAACCAGCACGACCGCGTCGCAACCATGCGCGAGCGCATAAGGATCGTCGGCGAATTCCACGTCAGGCATGAGCCGTTGAGCTTCCCGGACACCCTCGGGATCATGCGCCCTGACCGAAGCGCCCGCATCCATCAGCGCCAGCGCGATCGGAAGTGCGGGCGACTCCCGCATGTCATCGGTGTTCGGCTTGAAGGTCAGTCCGAGCAGTCCGATCGTCTTGCCGCGCACGTCGCCGCCGCACATCGCGATGACCTTGCCGGCCATTTGCCGTTTTCGGATCTCGTTGACGTCGATCGTCGTCTCGATAAGCCGAAGTGGGCTTTCCGCATCCTGGGCGAGCCTCACGAGGGCGTTGGTGTCCTTCGGAAAGCACGATCCGCCGAAGCCCGGGCCGGCCTCGAGAAACTTGTTGCCGATCCGCGTGTCCAGACCGATCCCCTTGGCCACGTCGACCACATCCGCGTCCAGTTTCTCGCAAAGCTCCGCGATCTCGTTGATGAACGTGACCTTCATGGCGAGAAAGGCGTTCGCTGTATATTTGATCAGCTCGGCAGTGCGGCGATTGACCATCTGCACCGGCACATCGCGCGGGACCGTTGCCCGATAGAGCTGGTGCAGCGGACCGAGTACATGCTCCCGGTCGCCCCCCAGGATCACACGGTCGGGGTTCAGGAAATCGGAGATCGCCGTTCCCTCCCGCATGAACTCGGGATTGAACGCCACGTCGAAATCCGCCGCCGGTTTGACTGCACGGATACGATCTTCGATCTCGTCACACGTGCCGACCGGCACGGTGGATTTCACAACAATCAGCGTCCGTCCCGTCAGGTGTCGTGCAATCTCGTCCGTCGCGGCCCGCAGGTAGGTAAGGTCGGAATACCCGTCGATCGCTCTGGCCGGCGTACCGACCGCGATGAAGACGAAGTCGGCATCTGGAATGGACGATCCTAGATCGGTGCCGAACGACAGCTTGCCCGCCTCGACGCCGTCGGCCACCATTTCGGCCAGACCCGGCTCGTAGATCGGAATGTGGCCCGAATTCAGGGACGCGACCTTCTTCTCATCGATGTCGATGCAACGGACCGTATGCCCGCACGCGGCAAAACAGGTTCCGCTTACCAGACCGACATAACCGGTTCCAACCACAACAATCTGCATAGCCAAGCTCGAATCTTGCCCCTCACCGGGCATCTCTGCTCCGAAATCCAACCCGCTTATGGTGCGTATGGATGTCCGTCTGCCGGTCGGAGCAAAAACCGGCGTCGAAACGTCTCATAGGGAAGTGAGCCCCCGTGGGCAATACAGCGGAGGCAAAAGCCCCATCTCTTTGCCGGGCCGCCGCCTCCTCGCAAGCACTCCTGCTATCCGCGGGCCAGATACTTCTTAAGCGTTCCGGCCGTCCCGTCCCGCCAGAGCGCGTTGAGCCAGTGCTCAAAACGCTGAGCGAATGCCTCGTTTTCCCCGAGGTCGCCGTAGATCTCCTTCATTGCGAGCCAGGCGGCCGGATTGTCTCGCGCCATCTTCGACTGCGCGGTCAGACGGTCCCAGTTCGGGTCGTTGGGGGGGATTGCCTTGCCGCTGTCGGTTTCCGCGTAGCAATAGCGGCACCACAACGCCGATTCCAGCGCCAGCCCGTCGACTGCCACTCCCTGTGAAATCCGTGCTCGCACGGTGGGAAGAATGAATTTGGGCTGCCGGTTGGAACCATCGAGGCAGAGCCGGGAAATCGTGTCGCCGACGGCAGAATTGGAGAAGCGCTCCACGCACATCCGGTAGTAGTCTTCCCGGCTCACGCCAGGGATTTCAGGGACGGTCGGCATGATCTCGTCGTGCTGCAACTTGTCCAGAAATCCGGTGACCAGCTGGTTCTCCATGGCTTCATGCACGTAGTGAATATCCATCAACCCGGACGGATAGGCGATTGTCGCGTGCCCGCCGTTGAGAATGCGCAGCTTCATCAGTTCATAGGGCGCGACATCGTCGACAAACTCGACGCCCACCGTCTCCAGCGCCGGCCGGCCCTGCGGGAAATTGTCCTCCAGCACCCATTGGCGAAACGGCTCGCAAACAACCGGCGCGGCATCGTCGATCCCGAACTTCTCGGCAACGATAGCGATTTCCCGGGGCCCGGTCGCTGGGGTGATGCAGTCGACCATTCCGCAAGGAAATGCGACATGTTCCGAAATCCATGCCGCGGAATCATCACCTCGAAGCCGTGCCAGACCCAGCACTGCATTGCGCGCGACATGCCCGTTTTCCGGCAGATTATCGCACGACATGACGGTGAATGGCGGGGTGCCGGCGACGCGACGCTTCATCAGCGCAGCAATGATAATCCCGAAAACCGTCCTCGGTTCGTCCGGATCCTTCGCATCGGCAGCGATCTCCGGATGCCCTGCGTCGAACCCGCCCGTATCCGCGTCCATATAGTAACCGCCCTCGGTGACGGTCAGAGAGACAATCCGGATTTCGGGACGAGCCATCAGTTCAACAAGCGCGGCGGGATCCACTGCGGCAAAGTCGATCATCGCGCCCGTGATGCGGGCCGAGAAGCCTTTGGGATCAAGTTCGACAACCGTCGTGAGCCAGTCCTGCGGCTCGAGCTTGCCGCGCATCGCCGCATCATAATGCTTCACGCCGGCGCCGATGATCGCCCAGTCGAGATCCCGCCCGGTTTCGAAAAGCTTGTGTAGATAGATCGCTTGGTGGGCACGGTGAAAGTTGCCCACGCCGACATGGACGATTCCGGGCGAGAGGTCGCCTCGTGCATATGACGGCTTCGCCACCGCAGGGGCGATAGCGCCCAGATTGCCGAGGGACAGTTTCGTCGTCATCGCAAACCCCGCGTAATTCATGCGTGCATGTATCGACGAGCCGATGGAAGGCGTGGGTCCATCAACTCATCCATTGGCCACCGTCGACGTTATAGGTCTGCGAGAGGATGTAGTCGGCCTCCGACGACGCGAGGAAAACCGCCATCGGCGCAAGGTCCGCCGGCACCGCAAAACGTCCCGCGGGAACGCCTGCGGCCACTTCGGCTTTCTTCTGTCCAGGTTTTTTGCCCTCAAGCTTGGCGAACATGGAATCGACATGGTCCCAATGCTCGCCATCGACGACACCCGGCGCGATCGCATTGACGTTGATTCCATGCCGAATGAGGTTCAGACCCGCAGATTGGGTGAGCGAGATGACAGCCGCTTTGGTGGAGCAATAGACCGCCACGAGGCTTTCTCCGCGACGCCCCGCCTGGCTGGCCATATTGATTATCTTGCCACCGTGGCCCTGTTTGATCATCTGACGCGCCGCGGCCTGCATGGTAAAAAGTGTGCCGGCCACATTGACGGAATAGAGCCTGTCGTAGCTTTCCCGGGTAATGTCGACGATGTTGTCCGCATCGAACAGGGCGGCATTGTTCACCAGAATGTCGAGCTTGCCTGCCTTGGTCACGACCGCTTCGACCGCCGCATCGATGCTATCCTGGCGGGTAACATCGAGTTTTACCGCAAAAGCATTCTCACCAATGTCGGCCGCCGCCGCTTCTGCCGCCTTGATGTCGATATCCCCGATGGCGACTGTCGCCCCCTCGGCCACATAGGCCTGCGCAAAACCTTTGCCGATGCCGCGGGCAGCGCCGGTGATCAGCGCGACCTTTCCGTCAAGCCGCGTCATGCAATCCTCTGCCCCTGCGTGTCGAATTTGTGGATCAAATCGGTGCGCGGCGTCATGTAGATCCTGTCGCCATGCCTGAAAGAGACCTCCCCGCTGGCGCGAACCGTCATCGGGTCGGCAAGACCGCTGTCGTGAATGTGGAAGAACGTGTCCGAACCGAGGTGCTCTGCGACGCCAACGACTCCCTGCCAGGGCCCGTCACTTGCGGAGACCTCGATATGCTCGGGCCGGATCCCGATCGTATGCGCGCCGTGCTTTTGCGCCTCGGGCCCCTCGATCAAATTCATGGTCGGCGAGCCGATGAACCCCGCGACGAACTTGTTGCGCGGTGTCCGGTAAAGCTCGAGCGGGCTACCCACCTGCTCAATGTTGCCGGCGCGCAGCACGACGATCTTGTCGGCCATGGTCATGGCCTCGACCTGATCGTGCGTTACGTAGACCATCGTCGTGGCGAGGCGTTTGTGCAATTCGGAGATTTCCAGCCGCATGCCCACCCGAAGGGCCGCGTCAAGGTTCGACAGAGGCTCGTCGAACAGAAAGGCCGCAGGCTCCCGCACGATGGCGCGGCCGATGGCTACGCGCTGACGCTGACCGCCCGAAAGCTGGCCGGGCCGCCGGTCGATATAGTCGCTGAGATTGAGAATGCTCGCGGCGTGATCGACCCTCTTCTTGATTTCGGCCTCGCTCATCTTCGCCATCTTCAGCGGAAAGGCGATGTTCTTCCGAACGGTCATGTGGGGGTAAAGGGCATAGCTCTGGAACACCATTGCCAGCCCGCGTCTTGCCGGCGGCAGCTCGGTAGCGTTCTGTCCGTCGATCTCGATTTTGCCGCTTGTGACGTCCTCGAGCCCGGCGATTAGCCGCAGGAGCGTGGACTTGCCACAGCCGGATGGACCGACGAACACCACGAACTCTCCGTCATTGATCTGCAAATCCAGCGGCGGAATGACCTCGACATCTCCGAAGGTTTTGGTGACCTGGCTGAGGGTGATGTTTCCCATGTCGTTAGTCCCCTATTTCACCGCACCGAAGGTCAGGCCGCGGACGAGTTGTTTCTGGCTGAACCAGCCCAGAATCAGGATCGGGGCGATGGCCATTGTGGAAGCCGCGCTGAGCTTGGCGTAGAAGAGTCCCTCGGGGCTCGAGTAACTGGCAATGAACGCCGTCAGCGGGGCGGCCTTGGCTGCCGTGAGATTCAGTGTCCAGAATGCCTCGTTCCAAGCCAGAATGAAGTTCAGCAGGATCGTCGAGGCTATGCCGGGAACGGCCATCGGCGTCAGCACGTAAAGGATCTCGTTCTTCAGCGATGCGCCGTCCATCCTCGCCGCTTCAAGAATCTCGCCCGGAATCTCCCGGAAATACGTGTAGAGCATCCAGACGATGATCGGCAGGTTGATGAGCATCATCACGACGACGAGGCCGATCCGGGTGTCGAGGAGCCCGAGGCTGATGAAGATCAAGTAGATCGGATAGAGCACGCCAACGGCCGGCAGCATCTTGGTGGAAAGCATCCACAACAGGATGTCCTTGGTGCGCTTGGACGGCACGAACGCCATCGACCACGCAGCCGGCACCGCCACGATAATTCCGAGCAGCGTCGAACCGCCGGCGATGATTACCGAATTCCAGAGGAAACGCATGTAGTCGGAACGCTCCTGCACGACGCCGTAGTTCTCGAGCGTCCAGTCGAAGAAGAGGAAGACCGGCGGGTCCGATATCGCCTGCGCTTCGGTCTTGAAACTGGTCAGAATCGTCCAGAGGATCGGAAAGAAGATGAGCAGACCGACTGCCCAGGCGGCTATGGTATTGATGGTCTTGCGTTGCTTGGTGACTGCGCGGGCCATGGGCTTGTCTCCTCACGCGTCCAGATTCTTGCCGACGATGCGCATCAGGAAGATCGCAACGATGTTGGCAAGGATGATTGCGTAGACGCCGCCAGCCGACCCGAGCCCGACATTCTGGCTTTCGAGCACCCGCTGGTAGATGAGGTAGGTCAGCGTCCGGGTCCCGAAGGAGCCTTGGGTGGTGACGAAAATTTCGGCGAAGATCGACAGCAGGAAGATCGTCTGGATCAGGAGGACGATCGTGATCGCCCGGGAAAGATGCGGGAGAATGATGTAACCGAAGCGCGACAGCGGCGGCGCGCCATCCATCTCCGCGGCCTCGAGCTGTTCGCTGTCCAGAGACTGGATCGCGGTCAGGAGGATGAGCGTCGCGAACGGCAGCCACTGCCACGAGACGATGAGGATAATGGAGAAGAGCGAATAGTTGCTCAGCCATTCCACCGGCTGGGCTCCGAAGAACTTCCACAAATGCGCCAACAGGCCGTTCACCGGATCCATGAACATGTTTTTCCACACCAGCGCGGATACGGTCGGCATGACGAAAAACGGCGCGATCACAAGAATGCGGACAACGCCTTGTCCCCACATCGGCTGGTCAAGGAGAAGCGCCAGCAGCACGCCGAACACGATTGTGATCACGAGCACCCCGCCGACGATGATGAGGGTCGACTGGACGCTGGGCCAGAACGTACTGGACGACAGAAAGCGTGCGTAATTTTCGAATCCGACCCAACCCAGATCGCCGCCCCTCAGCGGCAGGTATTTCTTGAACGAGAAGTAGAGCGTCATCACCAGCGGCACGAGCATCCAGCCGAGGAGCAGAACCACGGCGGGCATCATCATGAATTGTGCGGCGGATCGGGAATGCTGGGTGGCCATGACGCGCCTCCTTCACAGACAGGCGAGCGCCTGTCGGATCGGTTCTCGCTCGAACGTGCTTGGAACAAAACGCCGGGGGCAGTTGAACCGCCCCCGGCCGGGAGGATGCCTCAGTTGTATCCTGCAGCTTCCATCTCGTCGGTCACCAGGGCCTGCGCCTTCTCAAGTGCTTCGTCAGGAGACTGCTGGCCCGCAAGCATCGCGGAGAACTCCTGACCCGCTGCGGTGCCGATGCCGGCCCATTCCGGGATTGCGACATACTGAATGCCGACATAGGGCACTTCACCCACGGTTGGGCTGCCCGGGTCGGCCGCGTTGATCGACTCGAGCGTCATCTTCGCGAACGGAACCTTCTGGTATTCCGGGTTTTCGTAGAGCGAAGTCCGGCTGCCGGGAGGCACATTGGCCCAACCTTCCTTGGATGCCACCAGCTCCAGGTAGTCCTTCGACGTAGCCCAGGCGACGAACTTCTTGGCGGCCTCCTCAGCGTCCGTACCTGCCGGGATCGCCAGCGCCCAGGCCCAAAGCCAGTTCGCCCGCTTGCCCTTGCCGGTATCCGGCGCCAGTGCGAATCCGACCTTGTCGGCCACGGTCGAATCGTTGGGATTGGTCACGAAGGAGGCCGCAACCGTGGCGTCGATCCACATGCCGCACTTGCCCTGCTGGAACAGCGCGAGGTTCTCATTGAAGCCGTTCGTCGATGCGCCGGGAGGGCCGGCTTCCTGCATCAGGTCGTAGTAGAAGGTGATCGCTTCCTTCCACTCGGGGGTATCAAGCTGCGGCTTCCAGTTTTCATCGAACCAGCGTGCGCCGAACGAGTTCGCGACGGTGGTGATGAACGCCATGTTCTCGCCCCATCCGGCCTTTCCTCGCAGACAGATGCCGTAGATCTCGTTTTCCTTGTCGGTCATTGCGCGCGCCGCTTCGGCGATAAAGTCCCAGGTCGGCGCTTCGGGCATCTCCAGCCCGGCTTTCTCCATCAGGTCGGTCCGATACATGACCATGGAGGATTCACCGTAAAACGGCGCGGCGTAGAGCGTGCCGTCATGGGACAGACCCGAGCGCATCGCCGGCAGGATATCGTCAGCATCGTAGTCATCGCCGAGATCGTCCAGGGGCACGAGCCAACCCTGCGCGGCCCAGATCGGAGTTTCGTACATGCCGATGGTCATGACATCGAACTGGCCGCCCTTGGTTGCGATGTCCTGCGTAACGCGCTGACGGAGGACATTCTCCTCGAGCGTTACCCATTCAAGCTCGATGCCGGGATTTTTGGACGTGAAGTCGTCCGTCAGACCCTGCATCCGGATCATGTCGCCATTGTTGACCGTGGCGATGGTTAGCGTTTCGGCCGATGCGCCGAATGCCATCGATACGCCAGCCAACAGGCTGAGCGAATAGGTCGCTAGTTTCTTCGTATGCGCCATCTGGATCCTCCCATTTTTACGCGCGTAACGTTCGTAATCTCCACTGGTGTGGCAAATGCTGGCCTTGAGCATTTGACCGAAGCATAAACAATTGCTCACGAACCGCAAGTCTCATTATGTCGATTTTCCGCCGGAAGTTCACCTGGCTGTCCGCGACATTTCCCCCTCACAGCGACCATGGAGCCAACCCATCAGCCGTCCGATACCGGTCAGATTTTCACCACGTGGTTGCTGCTCGCGCTCGGGGGGAAACCGCATCTGGGATGCCCGAGCGGCTCTGAGCGGCGGCGCAAATTCGCCCCACGTTCCCGGCCTGTTCCGCGCCGCTTCTCGCAAGTGCTTGAAATGATTGGTGCCCCCGCACGGACTCGAACCGCGGACCCTCTGATTACAAATCAGATGCTCTACCAACTGAGCTACAAGGGCATTCTCTGCGCAATAACATATACACGATAGCTGTAAAGAGACTATTTCCCCGCCCTGTGTTAAGCGCCAATGCGCTATGTTAAGCGGAGACCTGCCGGCCGTCATGACCACATCGTCAATCGCCTTCGTTTCATCCGATGCGCCGGGATCGCGGGAGTCCGCCGCGCTTCTCGCGGCTCTCTACGGCCAGGAAGCGGTCGAAGACGCGGAAACAATTGTGGCGCTCGGCGGCGATGGCTTCATGCTGCAGACACTCCACCGCTTCATGAATACCGGAAAACGGATCTACGGCATGAACCGCGGTTCCGTCGGCTTTCTGATGAACGATTTTCGTGAGGAGGAGTTGCGCGAGCGCCTCGAGGCGGCGGTGCCGGAAACGATCAGGCCCTTGCGCATGAAGGCCGAGAATATGGACGGAAAGGTCACCGAAGCGCTTGCAATCAACGAGGTTTCGCTCTTTCGCCAGTCCTATCAA
Organism: Oricola cellulosilytica; assembly: GCF_019966575.1. Taxonomy (GTDB): domain Bacteria; phylum Pseudomonadota; class Alphaproteobacteria; order Rhizobiales; family Rhizobiaceae; genus Oricola; species Oricola cellulosilytica. The sequence goes on from NZ_JAINFK010000005.1 coordinate 223,938, forward strand.
GCTGCAAAGATCGGCATTCATGTCGACGGCCAGGAGCAGCTATCCGAACTGATATGCGACGGCATAATGCTGGCGACGCCCGCTGGCTCAACGGCGTACAACCTGTCGGCTCAAGGCCCGATCATCCCCATCGACGCGCCCTTACTGGCGCTGACGCCCGTCAGTCCCTTTCGGCCGCGCCGCTGGCGCGGCGCCCTCCTCCCCAACCAGGTCTCCGTACGCTTTACCGTGCAAGAGCCGATAAAGCGTCCGGTCAATGCAGTGGCCGACCACACCGAGGTCAAGTCCGTGCGGCGAATCGACATCGCGGAGGCCCGTGACACGACGGCGACGATTCTCTTTGACGCCAGCCACTCCTGGGACGACCGGATTCTGGCGGAGCAGTTCAGGTATTGAGAATTAGTCCGTATTTGCCCTAAAGGCCGGAAAAAAGGGGCTTTCTGTTGACTTTGACCGGTGAAATGCCTACGTGACGCAAAACGTTGACTGCTGCATTGCAGCAAGCCGTTGCCGATAGACGAAGCGTGGATATCCTTTGACATTATTCTCAGAACTCGGACTTTCCGAGAAAGTCCTGAAGGCCGTTGAGTCGGCCGGCTACACCGAACCGACTCCCATTCAGGAAAAAGCAATCCCCCACGCCCTCGAGGGCAAGGATGTGCTCGGCATTGCCCAGACGGGCACAGGCAAGACCGCCTCTTTCGTTCTTCCGATGATCACCCGCCTTGAGCGCGGACGCGCGCGGGCCAGAATGCCGCGCACGCTCATACTTGAGCCGACGCGCGAACTGGCGGCGCAGGTCGAAGAGAATTTCAACAAGTATGGCGTCAATCACAAGCTTAATGTCGCACTTCTTATCGGCGGCGTGTCATTCGAGGACCAGGAGCGCAAGCTCGAACGCGGCGCCGACGTACTGATCGCGACCCCGGGACGGCTCCTCGATCACTTCGAACGCGGCAAACTGTTGCTCACCGGCGTCGATATCCTCGTCATCGATGAAGCGGACCGTATGCTCGACATGGGGTTCATTCCGGATATTGAGCGGATCTCCAAGATGATCCCGTTCACGCGTCAGACGCTGTTTTTCTCGGCCACGATGCCGCCGGAGATCACGCGTCTCGCGGACCAGTTTCTTCAGGCGCCCGTCCGGGTCGAGGTTTCCAGGGCCGCGTCGACGGCGACGACGGTCGAGCAAAAGCTGCTCGGCGTCTCGAAAAAAGATTTTGAAAAACGCGCATCGCTGCGCGATCTCATCCGCGGTCAGGGAAACCTCAAGAACGGCATCATCTTCTGCAACCGCAAGCGCGACGTCTCCGAATTGTTCCGTTCGCTCGACCGTCACGGCTTCTCGGTCGGGGCGTTGCATGGCGACATGGACCAGCGGTCGCGCATGGCGATGCTTCAGGGATTCAAGGACAATAAGATCCAGTTGCTTGTGGCTTCCGACGTGGCCGCCCGCGGTCTCGATATTCCGGACGTCAGCCACGTATTCAATTTCGACGTTCCGATTCACGCCGAGGATTACGTCCACCGCATCGGCCGCACCGGACGCGCCGGTCGCGCGGGTGCCGCATTCACGCTCGTCTCGAAGCCCGAAATGAAGCATCTCGAAGCCATTCAGGAGTTGATTTCAACCAAGATTGACTGGTTGTCGCCCATTCCTCAGCAAGGGGCCGACGGAGAGACGGACGGAAAGGGCGACCGCGCGGAGCGCGGTTCAAGACGTGGACGAAGCGGCAAGCGGAATCAGTCCGGTCCCCGTGTCGAGGCTACCGGCACCCCCGCTTCGAAGCCCGCGGATGACACGAAACCCGCAGTCGAGGCGGAGCGGAACGAGGCCGCGACGCAGCAGCGAAGGGCCGAACGACGGGAAACCAAGGCAAAAGACACGCGCAAGCGGCGCAGCGACGATGCCCGTGCGCCGGTCGGTTTCGGTGAAGATGTCCCCGCATTCATGATGAATGGTCAATGACGGCAACGTGCCCGCGCCCGCTTCGCTCAAGCCATTAACAAAACACTGAACATTCCAATGACGGCGACTGCCATGGCAACCGCGAAACTGCGGTTGACCATGTGATGTGGCGCGTTTTCGCGGCCACGAGCATGGTGTGGGCGAAATTCGATCATCGGCGTTCTCCTCGCACCCGCCAGTCGGTGGGTGGAAAACACTATGCGGCCAAGATCGCCCTGCGGGCCAATCACTGCCGTTCAATTAGTTGCGAGGTCGCGTCGCGGTCTTGACCCTAGACGCCCCGCGCCTGAGCCAGTTCCTGCAGATCAGCTGGGGTAAGTTCGACGGATTCGCCACAGCCACAGGCGGAAGACTGGTTTGGATTGTTGAAAACGAAGCCGTTACGTAGTTTCGTCACCTCGAAATCCATCTGGGTTCCCAGCAGATAGAGCATCGCAGCGGGATCGATCCAGAGATGCGCATCATCGTGTTGAATGTGGTCGTCTTTAGGATCAGGGTCGCTCACCAGATCCACCGTATACTCCATTCCGGCACAGCCACCTTTCTTGATGCCCACGCGTACACCCTTCGCACCTTGGTCGGCACGTGCCGCGACAATCTCCTTGATACGGTCTGCCGCAGCGTCAGTCATGGTCATGATGGCGAAAGGCATGGCTCTTCCAGTCGTGTGTCTCACATGAAGAATCTATGTGCGGTGCGAGCGATCCGCAAGCAGACCCTCAGTACCAGCCCACCGCGATCTGCGCTTCTTCCGACATCCGGTCCGGCGTCCAGGGCGGGTCGAACACCATGTTGACCTCCACATCCATCACCCCCTCGACGGTCCGGACGGCATTTTCTACCCATCCGGGCATCTCGCCGGCCACCGGACAACCGGGCGCGGTCAGCGTCATCTCAACCCTCACTGTGCGGTCATCCTCGATATCGACCTTGTAGATCAGCCCGAGTTCGTAGATGTCCGCGGGAATTTCGGGATCGTATACCGTCTTCAGCGCCAAAACGATGTCATCCGTCATCCGGGCAAGCTCGTCGCGCGGAATTGCCGATTCCTTGACCGTGTCCGGAGACGTGTTTTCCGTCTCTTTTGCCACGGTCGTGGTGTCCTGGTTTTGATCCATGCCGCTTGCTCCTGTCAGCCGAAGAAGGAGCGCGCCTTTTCAAGCGCCTCCGCCAGCGCGTCTACTTCTGACCGCGTATTATACATGCCGAACGATGCACGGCATGTGGAGGTCGCGCCGAACCGCTTCAAGAGGGGTTGCGCGCAATGTGTGCCAGCGCGAACCGCGATGCCGGATCTGTCGATGAGCATCGAAACGTCATGCGCGTGTATTCCTTCGAGCTCGAACGAAACGATCGAACCCTTGTCCGGTGCATCGCCGATGATGCGCAGTGAATTGACGCGGCCGAGTTGCTCATGAGCGTAAGACTTGATGCCTGCCTCATGCGCGGCGATCGCTTCGCGGCCGACTGATTCCATGTAGTCCAGCGCGTAGCCCAAACCGATTGCCTGCACGATCGGCGGTGTACCCGCCTCGAAGCGGTGGGGCGCGTGATTATACGTCACGGCGTCTTCGGTGACCTCCTCGATCATCTCTCCGCCACCCTGAAACGGGCGCATGGCCTCAAGCCGCTCCTTTTTTCCGTAAAGCACACCGATCCCCGAAGGTCCGTATACCTTGTGGCCGGTGAACACGTACCAGTCGCAATCGAGGTCCTGCACGTCAACCGGCATGTGCACCGCGCCCTGGCTGCCATCCACCAGCACCGGGATTCCGCGCGCATGGGCTATCCGGCAGATATCCCTGATCGGCAGCACCGTGCCGAGAACGTTCGACATATGCGTGATCGCAACGAGTTTCGTGCGGTCGGTCAGCCGCGCCTCGAATTCCGTGATATCGAAACGTCCCTCGTCATCGACAGGGATCCAAACCAGTTTTGCGCCCTGTCTCTCGCGGATGAAATGCCACGGCACGATGTTCGAGTGGTGCTCCATAATCGAAAGCACGATCTCGTCGCCCTCGCCGATCGACGGCATGCCATGGCCGTAGGCGACGGTGTTGATTGCCTCCGTCGCCGACTTCGTGAATACGATCTCGTCGACCGAGGATGCATTCAGGAACTTGCGCACCTTCTCGCGCGCGCGCTCATATGCGTCGGTTGCAGCATTCGACAGAAAATGCAGTCCGCGATGGACGTTGGCGTATTCGCTTTCATATGCATGCTTCACCGCCTCGATCACCTGACGCGGCTTTTGTGCCGAGGCGCCGTTGTCCAGATAGACAAGCGGCTTGCCGTAAACTTCCCGGGACAGGATCGGAAAATCCGCCCGGATCGCGTCAACGTCGTATTGCGGTGTCTTGGCATCCATGATCAGGCGTGCGCCTCCAGCCAGTTCTCGAGGCGCGCCTCAAGGTCGGCAATCAGGTCCTCGTCTTCCAGTTCCTCGATGATCTCGGCGACAAAGGCTTTGATCAGTAATCCGCGCGCCATCTTTTCCGAGATGCCGCGGGCCATGAGGTAGAACAGGTGATCGTGGTCGATCTCCGCGACCGTTGCCCCGTGCGCGCACACGACATCATCGGCGAAAATCTCCAGTTCGGGTTTGGTGGCGAAACCGGCCGTATCCGACAGAAGCAGCGTATTGCATGCCATTTGAGCATCGGTCTTCTGGGCGATTTGCGCCACCTGGATCTGCCCCTGAAACACGCCTTGTCCTTGCCCGGTGACGACATTGCGCACGGTTTCCGTGGACGAGGTGTTGGGCACAAGGTGGCCAAGCGAAAGCGTCACGTCGCAATGGGTCTTGTCGCCGACAAGATTGACCGACCTGAATGTCAGCTTCGCGCCCTCGCCAACCACGTCGGCGTTGACTTCCTGGCGCACGACCTTGCCGGACAGATTGATGTTGAAGAGGGTCAGTTCGGCATCGTCTTCCAGCGTCAGGTTCACCTGCCCCAGATGCGTTGCCGCTTCACCCTGCTCCTGGACCGTGACCCACAGCACCTTTGCGCCCTTGCGCAGCTTGAGATCTGTCACGGAGGACGCAAGTACGCTCTTGTCGCTGCCCGCGTGGCGATCGAAGATTGTCACATTCGCATCCGAACCGACCGTTACCGCATTGCGCGTATGGGTCTGGCCACCATCGTGAAGCGACTGCAATTCAATCGGTGACGCCGCCACAAAGCCATCATCGACCTTCATCACGAAGCCGTCCGTCACAAAGGCGGAATTGATCAGCCCGACAGCGTCATGCACCCCGTGATCGGCGGGTTTCACACCGGATATGTCGGCCCGCAGCACATCGGCCATCGAGGTAACCGAGACACCATCCACCGAGGCGACATCCGCGATCATGCCGTTCTTCAGTACAAATGAGGGAATACCCTTCGTAAGCGTCTTGATTTCGCTGACGTTCGCGTCGGGTTTGCGCTCGGGCACATCGGCAAGCAACCGCCGCAGGTCAGTGTAATGCCATGCCTCGACACGCCGGGTCGGAAGACCGCTTGCCGATATCGCCTGAAGCGCCTTCTCACGGTGCGCGGCCATTTCCGCGTTTCCGGGCAGCGCGCCCGACTGGTCGGCAAACTGACCCACCAGCGCGGTTTCCGCCGCTGTCAGCGGCAATTTGGGTTGGACGTTCATTCCGTCTTCTCCTGTCGTCGCCTCAGGCCGCTTCGCTGATGATGTTCGCGTAGCCGTTCGCTTCCAGTTCAAGCGCGAGAGCCTTGTCGCCGGACTTCACGATCCGGCCCTTCGACAGGACGTGCACGCTGTCGGGCACGATATATTCGAGCAGGCGCTGATAGTGCGTGATGACCACCGTCGCACGATCCGGAGAGCGAAGCGCGTTCACACCATCGGCAACGATCTTCAGCGCGTCGATGTCGAGACCGGAATCGGTTTCGTCGAGAACGCAGAGCTTGGGCTCAAGAAGCTTCATCTGCAGGATTTCGGCGCGCTTCTTCTCGCCACCCGAGAAGCCGACATTCAACGGGCGCTTCAGCATTTCCATGCTGATTTCAAGGCTGCCGGCCGCCTCCTTCACGAGCCGGATGAAATCCGGCGTCGTCAGTTCGGGCTCGCCGCGCGCCTTGCGCTGCTCGTTCATCGCGACCTTGAGGAACTGCATCGTGGCCACGCCGGGAATTTCCATCGGATACTGGAACGCGAGAAAGATACCGGCCGCGGCGCGCTCGGCCGGATCCATTTCCAGAACGCTCTCGCCGTTGTAGATGATATCTCCCTCGGTCACCTCGTAGTCTTCCCGGCCCGCCAGAATGTAGGACAAGGTCGATTTCCCGGAGCCGTTCGGGCCCATGATCGCAGCGATTTCGCCGGCCTTGACCGTTAGATCGAGTCCGCGAATGATCTCCGTTCCGTCCTCGGCGATGCGTGCGTGCAGGTTCCTGATCTCAAGCATTGTTGGTTATCCGTCTTTCGCTTTCCCGGCTGTTGCCGGCTTTTTTCGTTATTCTTCGCCGTCGTAGTAACCGAGGCTGTCCTTGGTGCGCCCTATGGAACGGATACCCCCGCTCATGGTCGCCCAGTCGAAGCGGCTCATCACCGCAAACTTGTCCGAGTCCGGATATTCGACGACTTCCGTCTCCGCCACCGTCGAAACACCCAGATATTTAAGCGGCACCGAGCCCGTATTGGCGATCTGGTGGGCCGTTTCAGGCCCCCCGGTCGGCGCCGCGCAAACGTCGCCGGCTTTCACCGGATGGGCTTCGTCGCCGAAGCGGTAGACCCCCTCGCCTTCCAGGATCACGAAAAGTTCGTGAATCTGGTGGTGGGCATGACGCGGAAAGGCCTTCTTGCCCGGCTGCACGACATGCAGCATGCAGCCGATGCCGGTCGAGCCAATCAGGCGGCCGAAAGAGCCGATCTCGGCCTCGAAGCCTTCGCCGTTCCCGTTTTTTTGAAGCGGAACGTCAGCCAGGTTTATGACCGGACCGGTGGTCATCAGCCGACCGAGCCCTCCAGGCTGATGCCGATCAGCTTCTGCGCCTCGACGGCGAATTCCATCGGCAGTTCCTGGATGACTTCCTTGACGAACCCGTTCACGATCAGCGCGATGGCTTCCTCCTCCGGGATGCCGCGCTGCATGCAGTAGAACAGCTGGTCCTCGGAAATCTTCGACGTCGTCGCCTCGTGCTCGAACTGCGCGGTGGCATTGTTCGCCTCGATATACGGCACCGTGTGTGCGCCGCAGTCATTGCCGATCAGAAGCGAGTCGCACTGCGTGAAGTTTCGTGCATTGGCCGCCTTGCGGTGCGCCGAGACACGCCCGCGATACGTGTTGCTCGACCGGCCGGCCGAGATGCCCTTCGAAATGATCCGGCTAGACGTGTTCTTGCCGAGGTGGATCATCTTGGTGCCGCTATCGACCTGCTGCGCGCCGTTGGAGACGGCAATCGAGTAGAACTCGCCGCGTGAATTGTCGCCGCGCAGGATGCAGGACGGGTACTTCCACGTGATCGCGGAACCGGTTTCGACCTGCGTCCATGAGATCTTGGAGTTCTTGCCGCGGCAGTCGCCGCGCTTGGTGACGAAATTGTAGATCCCGCCCTTGCCGGTGGCATCGCCCGGATACCAGTTCTGGACGGTCGAGTACTTGATCTCGGCATCGTCCATGGCAACCAGTTCCACCACGGCGGCATGCAACTGGTTTTCGTCGCGCTGCGGCGCCGTACACCCCTCGAGATAGGAGACGTAAGCGCCCTCTTCCGCGATGATCAGCGTCCGCTCGAACTGCCCGGTATTCTTTTCATTGATGCGGAAATACGTCGAAAGCTCCATCGGGCAGCGCACGCCCTTGGGAACGTAGACGAACGAGCCGTCCGTAAAGACGGCAGAGTTGAGCGCGGCGTAATAATTGTCGGAAATCGGCACCACCGACGCGAGATATTTTTTTACCAGATCCGGATACTCGCGAATGGCTTCGGAGATCGACATGAAGATCACACCTGCCTTCGAAAGCTCTTCTTTGAACGTGGTGACGACGGAAACCGAATCGAAGACCGCGTCGACAGCGACCTTGCGTTCCTGCACCCCGGCGAGAATCTCCTGTTCAGCGAGTGGAATACCGAGTTTCTCGTAGGTCTTGAGAAGCTCCGGATCGACCTCATCGAGGGTCTTGGGACCGGACATGCTCTTCGGAGCGGAATAGTAGTAGATATCGTTGAAGTCGATCTTCGGATATTCGACGCGCGCCCAGGACGGCTCCTCCATCGCCAGCCACCGTTTGTAGGCATCGAGCCGCCATTCCAGCATCCAGTCCGGCTCGTTCTTCTTGGCGGAAATGAAGCGAATGATATCCTCGCTCAGTCCCTTCGGCGCCTTGTCGGACTCGATAACGGTCTCGAACCCGTATTTGTACTGGTCGACGTCAATCTTGCGGACCTGATCAATCGTTTCCTGTACAGCGGGCATTCTCGTCTCCGTTCCTGCATTCCCGGCCTGCGGCTTCCGCCAGCAAGGCCTTCACTTTGAAAATAGGTGATAAGCCAGTTTTGAAAAGTTCTAAAGTGAAAAAAGATGAGTTTTTGACATATGTTTTGTGTGGGCCCGTTTCTCAAGCCCTTTCGAGCGTTTTATCCGGCCGCGCTCTTGCGGCAATTTCGCGCAACCTGCCGCTGAATTCGGCTATCTCGGCTGTCGTCGTGCTCGGGCCGATCGAGACCCGGATACCACCTTCTTCGGTATCGCGGCCCATTGCCTTGAGAACATGGCTGCGGCCCACCTTACCGGAAGAACATGCCGATCCTGAGGAGAGCGCAACACCTGCAAGATCGAACGCGATCTGCACCGTCTCCGCCTTCAGGCCCGGAATGGTAAAAAATACCGTATTCGGTAACCGCGGTACATTCTCGCCATGTATGACCGCGTCCGGCGCAATTTCACGAACGGCGGTTTCGATCTCGCCCCGCAATCCGGCCACTTCGGCGAACGCCTCCAGATCGCGCTCCGCAACATCCGCCGCCGCGCCAAACCCGGCGATATTGGCGACCGCTTCCGTTCCGGAGCGATGCCCCCGCTCCTGTCCGCCTCCGGAAATAAGCGGCAACGGCATCATCAGATCCGAGTGAGCGACGAGCGCCCCAGCCCCCTTGGGACCGCCGATCTTGTGCGACGACAAGATTAGAAAATCCCCACAACCATCTGATATATCAATTGGAATACGTCCGATAGCCTGGACGGCGTCGACCACGAGCACGCCGCCATGCGCTTTGACCCTGTGCGCGATCTTGCCGATGGGCTGGACCACTCCCGTCTCGTTATTGGCCCAATGCACAGCGACGAGCGGAAGCCCCGCGCCCTTGTCGTGGCTGGCGAGGGCCGATTCGAGGAATTCACAGTCGAGTATTCCATCCCCACCCACCGGCAGGAATACGACGTCGCCCTCCTCAAACCGGCCTCCGGCTAGTGTGCAGGGGTGATCGGCCGCGCAGACATAGAGCTTCGAGAACGTGAGCGGCGAACGCCCGAAAGAATAGTGCGGTGTCAGCAATGTCGCTGCTGCTTCGGTGGCGCCTGACGTGAAGACCACATGATCCGGTTTCGCTCCGGCCAAGGTAGCCACGCTGCGTCGCGCCTTCTGTATTGCGGCCTTCGCCGCCCGCCCGGCGCGATGCACGGAAGACGGGTTGGCGTCAATCTCCAGAGCCTCCATCATCGCGGCACGCGCTTCAGGCAACAGGGGCGCGGAAGCGTTGTAATCCAGGTAGATAGACGGTCGCGTCGTGGGCATGGCGATGGAAGTTATCAATTTCCTTGAATTCTTTGCACCAAACCCCTTATGACAGCCGCTTGCATCAGTCGATGCACTCAGTTTGGAACAATTCTAATTTTTAATAATGATGCCGCCAGCCACCGTCAAGCAACCCTGCGCCGCGTCCCGCAGGCGCCGGCTGGCGAGGACCGTCATGACATTACGGAGAACACATGCCTGAGGTGATCTTTACCGGCCCCGCCGGACGACTCGAAGGCCGATACCAGCCCTCGACGGAAAAGAATGCGCCCATTGCCATGGTGCTGCATCCGCATCCGCAGTTCGGCGGAACGATGAACAACCAGATCGTCTACAACCTCTTCTACATGTTTCAGAAGCGTGGTTTCACAACGTTGCGGTTCAACTTCCGCAGCATCGGGCGCAGCCAGGGCGAATTCGATCACGGCGCCGGCGAATTGTCGGACGCTGCCGCCGCGCTCGACTGGGTTCAGTCACTTCATCCGGACTCAAAATCGTGCTGGATTGCCGGTTATTCATTCGGCGCATGGATCGGCATGCAACTGCTGATGCGTCGGCCGGAGATCGAGGGCTTCATCTCGATCGCGCCACAGCCCAACACCTACGATTTCTCTTTCCTGGCTCCCTGCCCGTCATCCGGCCTGATCATTCACGGTTCCGAAGATCGCGTGGCGCCCCCGAAGGACGTGCAGGGTCTTGTCGACAAGTTGCATACGCAAAAGGGAATCTTGATCACGCAGAAGACGATCGAAGGGGCCAACCACTTCTTCTCCGATCACAGCGAGACCCTGCTTGCCGAATGCGCCGATTACCTTGACGCCCGCATGCGCGGTGAGCTCGTTCCGGAAAACGTCAAGCGGATCAAGTAGCTGGGCCTACTCAGCGGCCGACCGCACCATCCTGAGTGAAAGTCGCTGTCCCTTCGAATAGTTGACGCCGTCGATCGCGGCTACTTCATCGACGTTGGCCCCTTCAGCCGAGAGCAGCCCGCGCAATTCATTGACATCTTTTGCCGGGACAACCGCGACGGCGCAGGCCGGATCGTCGAGCAAATGCTCGGCCGCACCATTGACGTCCGTCAACACCGTGTCGGTTCCGGCAAGAAAAACCAGGCTCGGTTCGTGAAAACCGACCGACGCAAGCACCGATTGTGGGCACGGGCGGTGTTCTTCGAACGCCGCGGCGATCCGCGGCGCCATCCACATTCTGTCGAATGACGGCAGCACCAAACCGAACATCGACCCATAAGCAACGATAGAAGCGACTGCCACGTATCCCGCACGCCGGATGGTTATACCCGATAGATGCGCGATCGCCAGAAAGCCGGTCCCAACGATGGCAATAGCAGCAACGATGCCGAATGGATTGAACCCGCCGCCTAGATAGATCGGGCCGGCGATGGCCGCGCCGGCAAGTGCGACGGTCACCACGATGTGTCCGACATAGGCGGGATAAAGCAGCCACTTCTGCCAGAGACGAAGTCCGGAAACCGTAATCGGCTGCGATTGCGCCAGGGCCCAGCCGGCAAGCAAAGCTAACGCCGGATAGGCGGGTAGTACGTAGTGCGGCAATTTCGTCGGAATGAGCTCGAAAAAAAACCAGAACGGAACGTACCAACACAGCAGAAACAGCAGTCGCGCATCATCACGCGCCCGGTTTAACGCCACCAGCCCGGCCAGGAGTGCGAATACGCCGAAAGGCCACGTAAACACTCCATATGTCAGAAGATAATAGCCGGGCGGCGCGCCATGCGATTCCGCACCCCCGCCGACCTTGCCGAGCATGTCCTGCCCGACCGACTCGATCCAGAAGGCGCCCCCGCTCTTCCAGGTGATCAGCAACAGCCAGGGCAGGACCATCACCCCCGCCAGCACCACGCCTCGGACAGGTCGCAGATCGCGCAGCCACCGCACATTCCGATCGAACGCAAACAAGGCGGCAATTGTCAGAACGCTCGCCAGCGGCACGATCGGTCCCTTGACGAGAACGCCGGCGCCCTGCGCCAGCCAGAAAACCCAGCTCAGGTGGACAGGCGGCAAGCGTTCCGTTCGCGATGCTACGTAGATCTGTGCCAGGGCACCTTGAGCGGCGATGGTAAGGGCGGCGAGCACCGCGTCGGTCTTGGCGATATGCGCCTCGAACACGAGCCCGAACAGGGCCGCCATGATAGCCCCGGCGGCAAAGCCGGCCGGGCGTCCGAACAACGCCGTTCCGGCCCAGCAGGTCGCAAGGGCCGCGAAGGCCGCGCCGAGGACCGAGACTATCCTGTAGATCCAGAGCGGAGACTCAGCCCCCTGTCCGCCAATGGCCAGGACCGCGGCCTGCATCCAGTAAATGCCGACCGGCTTCTTGTAGCGCGACTCCTCCTGAAAGCGGATGTCGACATAGTCGCCGGTTTCGACCATCTGCTTGGTGGCCTGCACATATCGCGACTCGTCGCGGTCGACCGGCGGAATGCCGGCCTTCCCCGGCAATCCGATCATTAGGCTCAGCAGGAACAGGACCAGGTAGCGCATCGGCACTCGCAGATGGTTGCGATCCGGGTCATCGGCGATCCGGAGTCCTTCAGTCGGCCTCGACCTGCGCCGTCCTGCGCTCACCGGCGATCAACCAGATGTTTCGCATATAGATGAAGAGGCCCATGGCCTGCCCGGCGATGAATACCGGATCCTGGCGGTGGATCGCGTAGGCGAGAAGGAGTGTACCGCCCAGCATCGAGAAGAACCAGAACGCGACCGGCACGACGCTGCGCTTTGCACGCTCCGATGCGATCCACTGAACGACGAACCGCATGGTGAAGCAGATCTGCGCGACGAAGCCGAGAACAACCCAGGCGTTCAGTTGCTCGACGAAGACGGCGTACAGCCAGTCGCTGAGAGCTGTGATCATGCTAACCTTCCGAGACTTCCACGATCTTTGGCATTCTCCTGCGGCGTCGGCCTAGCCACCAGACTCCCGCAAGATCGAGCGCACCTCGTGCGCCGCGATCCAGTATCCCGTAATGTGAAGCCCCGTGACGGCGCTGGCGGTCTACGACATCGCGGTGCACGACATCGAACCCTTCCTGGATCACAAGCGCAGGAAGATAACGGTGTGTGCCATCGAAGAAGGGCAGACGCCGGAAGATATCTGCGCGCACCGCCTTGAGGCCGCATCCGGTGTCGCGCGTGCGATCCTTCAGGACCGAGCCCCGCAGCCAGTTTGCGAAACGTGACGCATATTGTTTCAGCACCGTGTCCTTGCGTTTCAGGCGTTGCCCAGCGGCAATTCCGACCGTTTCACCGCCCTCGATCAACGCATCGACGAGGACTGGAATGAACTGTGGATCGTTCTGTCCGTCGCCGTCGATCGTCGCGATGATTTCACCACGAGCAGCCAACGCGCCGCTGCGCAGCGCAAGGCTCTGCCCGCACGATGTGGCGTGACGAACGTGGCGCACCGCAAAAGGACGCGCTGAGGCCTCCCTGGCAACCGTGCCCGGCGTGTCGTCGGTCGACCCGTCATCGACCACGACGATCTCGAACGAGCGACCCTCCAGCGCGGCCTCGATCTCATCGATCAATTGCGGCAGGTTGAGCGCTTCATCCTTACAGGGAATGACAACGGAAATGAGAGGCAGGTTCATCGACAGAGCTGCGGTTTTCGGGTGCAAGTCATTTGCAGGCACCTTGCAAGGGACGGAACCGTCGCGCGCCTGAACAATCTCGCTGCTACTACGCGACCAGCCTGGGTTAGGCAAGTCGAAACCGGATCGCCGCCCTCTCCCCCGCGCTTGTTCTTGTCGATTACCGGCGAATGATGTTAAAGCCGCGCGGCCCCGCAACCCGGTGGCCTTTTCTGCAGCTTTCCCATCCTGGCCGGCCCGACCCCATGACAGCCTATAAATCCGATTTCCTGAACGTTCTCGAAGAACGCGGCATGATCCATCAGATCTCCGATCCGGAGGGTCTCGACAAGAAATGCGCGGAAGGAACGATCACGGCATATGTCGGCTATGACGCCACGGCGACCAGCCTTCACATCGGCAACCTGATCAGCGTGACGATGCTCTACTGGCTCCAGCAGACCGGCCACCGGCCGATCACCCTGATGGGCGGCGGGACCTCGATGGTCGGTGATCCCTCTTTCCGGGACGATCAGCGCCAGTTGCTGACCCCGGAAAAAATCGAGGAGAACATCGCTGGCATCAAGTCGGTATTCGGGCGCATTCTCGATTACGGCGAAGGCAGGACCGGGGCGATGATGGTCAACAACGCCGAGTGGCTTCTGAAGCTCAATTACGTCGAGTTTCTGCGAGAGGTCGGCCGCCATTTCTCGGTCAATCGTATGCTCACCTTCGATTCCGTAAAACTTCGGCTCGATCGCGAGCAGTCGCTTTCGTTTCTCGAATTCAACTACATGATCATGCAGGGATACGACTTCGTGGAGCTGAACCGGCGCTACGATTGCATCCTGCAGATGGGCGGCTCCGATCAATGGGGCAACATCATCAACGGCCTCGATCTGAGCCACCGCATGGGCCGGCCGCAACTTTTCGCGCTGACGACGCCGCTTTTGACGACCGCGTCAGGCCAGAAGATGGGCAAGACGGCGTCGGGAGCGGTCTGGCTGAACGGCGACCTCTTCTCGCCCTATGATTTCTGGCAATATTTCCGCAACACCGAGGACGACGATGTCGGCCGCTTCCTGAAGATCTTCACCCGCCTGCCGCTGGACGAGATCGCCAGACTGGCCGCTCTCGGCGGTGCCGAGATCAACGAGGCCAAGAAGGTGCTGGCAACCGAAGCGACGGCTATCGTCCATGGGCGCGAGGCTGCGAAGCAGGCAGCCGAAACGGCGCGCGTGACATTCGAGGAGGGCCAGGTGGCCGCCACCTTGCCGACCGTGGAAATACCGGCCGCAAGTCTCGAAGCGGGACTTGGTGTCCTGTCGCTCTTCGTTACCGCCGGGCTGGCGGCCTCGAACGGCGAGATGCGCCGCCACATCAAGGGCGGCGCCGTCAGGGTGAACGATGAGACCGTCACCGACGATCGGCTGACACTCGACAAGTCGGCGCTGGCGGACGGCGTCATCAAGCTGTCGCTCGGCAAGAAGAAGCACGTTCTGGTCAAACCGGTCTAGCGATACTCGAAGATCGAGCGGAAGACCCCGGGAGCTATCACCGAGAGCGGATTGACGGACACTTCCGGTTTCTTGGCGTCGCCCTCCAGCAGATAGGTGACGCCGATCAGCCCCCGATCCCGTCCGTTGCCGAGGAACAGGCCGAGCACCGGTATTTCGGCGAACAGGCTGTTGAGCCCGTAGGCAGGCAGGAACGTGCCGGTGATGCGCATCCGGTTGTCGGCGTCGAACACGGTTCCCTGAAATGTCGAGCCGACGACCGGCCCGCGAACCACCCCGTCGGCGACCTGCAGCGAAGAAGGTCCGATCGACACGCGAGCCGACGCAAGGTCGAACTTTACCTCGCTGGTATCGATATTCCGGTTCACGGCCTCGCTGAGGCTGCGTGAATTGTTCGCCCGCGTTGAGACGATCGAGTTCAGGCGGGGTTCGTTGAAGATCCGGAAGTCCCGCATCGTCATCGCGCCGGCAAGCCCGGACTCGCCCTGCCCCCCGAGCGAAATCTCGAGCACGCCGCCGCGCACCTGGCCGTAAACGTCCAGAAAACGTAAAACTTCGCCCGCATCGAGCGCTTCGCCGCGAACCGTCCTGCCGGAGCCTGCTCCTTCAAGTGCCAGGGAGACGGGAAACCCGCTTGCCGAGAGACCGGAGACGGACAGTGCGACAAGATTGCGGCCGTCGTGGCGCATGGCCAGCTTCAGGTTCCGCATGGTTTCGCCGCCGAAGCCTGTCACGGCCGCCACCGATGCCGTGAGATCGACCGGCGTCCCGCCATCCTGCCCGGAGGGCTGCGAGATCAGTTCGCGGACATGGCGCAGAAGAGCGCGCGCATCGAAAGACGCGCCCCGCACGTCGATGCTGAACCCCCTTCCCTTGCGCTCGATCGAGATCGAGACGTCGTCGGCCTCGTTGAGGCGCACCTTGCCGAATCGGGCCAGTTGCAGACCGGCCGGTGAAATCCGGACATCTCCGTCGGCCGAGAAGGTGTCCCCGTCCAGACTGAAATTTTCGAGGTGCGTATCGTTCCCGTTGCGAACAAGGTCGAATGTCGCCTTGGCGCCTATCCCGCTGCCCTTCATCCAGCCGATCCAGGGAAGCGAGAGCTGCGCTGAGGTCAGATCGGCCGAAATGGCCATGGCCGGGGAACCTTCCACCGAAGCGACCGCAACTGGCGTCGCGCCGCGCACAAGGGCCTCCAGGCCGGGCGCGATCCGCTTGCGCGCGGCGTCGTCGAGATCGAGCACGATGTCGCGGCGCAGCTCGTACTTTCCCTTTTCAAAGGGCTGGATCATGGCGATGTCCGCCGGAACCCCGTCAATTAGCCCTGTGACATCTATGTCCGCGCGCTCACGGTTGATCCTCACCGCTCCCGTCAGCTCGGACAGCATGCGCCCCTCGAAGGGGGTGGCAATCGACGCCTTGGAAACATCCAGGGAAACGTCCCACTGCGGCGGCGGCGCGGTCTCCTTCCGATTGAGCGCGAACTGCATGGTCAGCCGCGCGTCGACCTCGCCGGAAAGGTCCTCCGGCTGATAGGCGTGAAATTGCTGCGCGTTGATGGGTCTGTATGTGATGATCTCGCCGATCGCGTCCGCCGGCCCCGAAACGTTCATATCGAGGTCTGCCATCACCACACCCGAGGCGTCTGCCGGATGGATGACCAGCGTACCGCCATTGGCCTTGGCCTTGCGGCCGCTGGGCAGATACGCTGTTCCGACCGTGAGGGTGATTTCGGTTTGCCCGCCCTTGAATACAACGCTCCCGTCGGCGTCTCTGACGGCGGGGATATCCCCGGCGACATCGAAACGGATACCGCTCACCTGCAACGACAATTCGCTGTCGCCGGTCAGTTCCTTGTCCGCACCGGGAAGACGGCGGCGAAGCGGTTCGGCGATCAGGAATTCGCCCTCGGTGACCCTTCCCCCCGCCAGATTGGCGAGAACCCACCGCCGCGCACCCCTTGCAACAGGCGCCGGCCAGAACTGTTTGACGCCTGCAACGGCGAAATCGCGGATCGAAAGCGCGAACACCGCCGTGGGAACTGCCGGCGCCAGATCGATTGTTCCGGCTCCCTCGACATAGCCTGCCGTGGAGTCGAGTTCGATCCGGTCGAATCGGACAGTCCCTTCGGCGGGCTTCCAACTGCCTTGTGTTCGTGCGGCGAACCGTATTGAGCGAACCGGCGAATCGCGCGGATCGCTGATCCCGCGATTGGTCAGCAGCTCGAATTCGTATCCCGGACCGTCGGGAGCGCGTTCGCGGCGCAAATCCCGGATCGCGCCCGAAAGGAGCACGGACGAACGACCGAGGGTTACGGGCGAGTCGCGGATTCCCAGCACCTGCCGTGACGGTTCCCACACTGCGTTGATCGTTCCGGCCACGGGAACCAGATCTCCGTCATCCAGCTTCAGCGACAGATCGTGGGGAGTGATCGAAAATGTAAGTTCGTCGGGGTCGTCCTCGGGACTTCGATACGCTTCGAGCGTCACATTGAGCGGTATGGGCGCATTGAGTTGGCCGGGCTGATGATCGGCCTCCACCGCCGACAACATGGTGCGCAGACGGCCAGCGGGCAGCGGGACGCCTTCCGCGGTCACCCGCAGCGAAATGGCGCCTGCCTCCGACTTTCGGACCGTCCCCGCCAAGGCAACCGTCCGCTCGTTGGCAACGAATTCCGCCTCGAACTGTCGTTCGAATCGCGATCCCGTCAATTTGCCCGACGAAATCACCAGATCGCCAAAGCGCGGTGCGCCTGGCCGTCTGATCGTGAGATTCTCCAGCTTCAGATCGATGACGGCGCCGTTTAGGGACGTGCGGCTGAAGAGACGGCCTGCCGCGTGCAGCGCATTCGAAAGCTTCCGCTCGATCGACGCGACCGCAGGCCATTCCATCGCTGACGCATCGGCGACCGACAATTCTCCGCCGGATAGGTTCAGGTAATCGAGCCGCGGCTTGCCCTCCAGCAGGCTGGAGAACTTGACCCCCACCGCCGACTTGTCGACGTGAAGCGATGGGGTGCCGGTTGACTTGTCGATCAGAGTGAGATTGTCGAGAGAAACCGCAATCCCGTCAAAGCCGTTCAGCACGACCCGCGTCGCGCCGACCCGGGCTTCGAGATTGGGCGGCAGCACCCGCTCCAGCGCCTCGATGGCCTCGCGCTCGACGACTGCAGCGGGAATGCCCAAAAAAAACAGCGCGCCAAGCATCACCGGCAAAACAACAAGAAAGGCCATCCAGCCGCGGATCCGTCTGCCTCTTCGTCGCTTCGGTCGTGAGAACAGTGGGCTGTGAACCGGGGGAGCGTCTTGCACCAGATTGGACGGGAGCGTTCGAAGCGTGCCTTTACGCGGCGGGCCGATTTTCTCCTGTGGCACGTCGTTCATGACCTGATTAATGAACCCCGTCGCAGGCACTCTGACATCATGGGTTAAACGAACCGTTGATCCGCATGGACTCGATAGTGTTGCACCATTTATCGCTGCCTGTATGCAACGACGCGCGGAATGCAAAGGAAAAGACGCATGACGAAATTGACCGAGGGATCGATAGCGCCCGATTTTTCGCTTCCAGCCGATGGCGGCGCCACGGTGTCTCTTTCAGAGCTGCGCGGCAGAATTGTGGTCCTTTATTTCTATCCCAAAGACGACACCAGCGGCTGCACTACCGAGGCGATTGCCTTCACTAGGCTGATTCCCGAATTCGAAAAGCGAGGCGCAACGGTTATCGGCATGTCGCCCGATACGGCCGCCAGGCACGACAGGTTCAAGGCCAGGCACGATCTCGCCGTGACCCTCGTTGCGGATGAGGAGACCTCCACGCTCGAAGCTTATGGCGTATGGCGAGAAAAAAGCATGTACGGAAGGAAATATATGGGCGTCGAACGCTCTACCTTCCTGATAGGCCGCGACGGTGCGATTTCGAGGATTTGGCGCAAGGTCAAGGTTCCGAACCATGCCGAAGAGGTTCTGGAGGCGGTGAAAGCGCTCGCGTGACGGAGACTGAAACCATCGAACCGCTGCATTCCCTACGCACCGCGGCGGTCCGCGGGCTGGGGGAATCCGATCTCGACCGCAAATGCGCGATCACACGCATCGCGGCGGCCCGTTGGCGTGCTCGTGCACTATCGCTGCGCGCGCCCCTCGATTCGGAACCGCCACTGCGGCCCGGTCGCCCCGAACGGCCCGAGCTTGTCCCTCCGCGCGCCCTGAAAAAACGGTCGCTCGGCAGTCTCGACGGACGTATCGCGCTCATCCACGCGCTCGCTCACATCGAGCTCAACGCGATAGATCTGGCGCTCGACATCGTCGCGCGTTTCGCCGCGCTGCAGATCCCCCTGAGCTTTTTCGACAACTGGATGCAGGTCGCCGACGACGAAGCCCGCCATTTCGGCTTGCTCCGAAACCGGCTCGGTGATCTCGGCGCAGAATATGGCGATCTGCCTGCCCATGACGGGCTCTGGCAAGCGGCGACCGACACGCGCGGTGATCTTGTCGCGCGTCTCGCAATAGTCCCCCTCGTTCTCGAAGCGCGCGGACTCGACGTCACGCCAGGGCTTGCTCGTAGTCTGCGGGAAGCGGGCGATGAGAAAACCGCCGGCATTCTCGACATCATCTATCACGACGAGAAGACCCACGTCGCAGTGGGCGCAAAATGGTTCCGCTTCTTCTGCGCGCGATCCGGCAAGCACGCCGCAGAAAATTTTCGTGCGCTCGTGCAAACGCATTTCCACGGCGAGGTAAAACCGCCGTTCAATGACCGCGCCCGCTCGGCGGCTGGGCTCACACCGCTGTTTTACCGCTCGCTCAGTTCGGCCTCGGTGTCGAGATGAATAAAAACGCCAGCGCGAAAGGGCTTGTTAACCCTAATGAAGTGTACTTCGAACCGTCGTAAATCGTGACAATGGTGGCGAGTTTTGAGTAGCGCAGCGGTCTTTGGAAAGCGTACGGAACCACACACGATCATTATCGCGCGAGGCGATACTCTCCGGCACTTCACGATCCGTCCATGGTTCGTAGCTCTGGCCGGCTCATTTGTTGCTGCGATTGCCGTCGGATATCTTGTCGCGACAGCGTACCTGGTCTTGCGCGACGATGTCCTGAGCGCTGCCGTGGCACGGCAGGCGCGCATGCAGTACGCCTATGAGGACCGGATAGCTGCCCTGCGCTCTCAGGTCGATCGCGTCACCTCCTACCGGCTTCTTGACCAGCAGATCATGGAAACCAAGGTCGCCGAGTTGCTGACCCGGCAGAGCGTTCTCGCGCGCCGGAGCGGCCGCCTCGCGCCGCTGCTCGAAAAGGCCGGACTCAACGGAATCGCGCCCACGAGCGAGCGGTTCGATCCGGCTAAAGTTCCGGTCCCGCAGGTCCGCGGAAAGACTGACCGCGTCACGCGCGTGATGTTCCGGACGCCGGAATCCGTTGGCGCAACCGCCTTCAATGCGGGAGACGCTCCGACAGCCCTTCCGCAGATCGCTACGGCAACGCCGGTGGTGGCCTTGGCGAGACTCGGCACCTCGCTTTCCTATCTCGAGGCGGACCAGATGAACCAGATCAGCACGCTTGCCGAGACTGCGCGCACCACGCGCCAGGAGATTGTCGACGCCGCGGTGAAGGCAGGGTTGGAAGTCGTAGACCCGGCCGCCGGCGAAACCGGAACGGGCGGCCCGTTTATCCCCGCAGGGGGCGCGAATTTCGAGGGTGCGTTCGATCAGGAGATGCAGACGCTCAACCGCGAGCTCGATGCTCTCGACCAGCTCCGCGACGTAATTCAGGCATTTCCCATTGCCAATCCCGCTCCTGGCCGACGCATCTCCAGTGGTTACGGGAATCGGCGCGATCCGCTCATCGGCCGCTCTGCTTTTCACGCCGGTATCGATCTGGCTGCTCCGAGAGGCACGCCGATCCTCGCCGCCGGTTCCGGAACTGTCAGGAAGGCGGGCCGCAGCGGCGGCTACGGCAACCTCGTTGAAATCGAGCATACCAACGGGCTTCGCAGCCGATACGCGCATCTGGATCGGATTGCGGTGAAGGTCGGCCAGATCCTGACCGTCGGCGAAAAGATTGGGGAAGCGGGAAGTACCGGCCGCTCGACTGGACCACACCTGCACTATGAGGTGCGGCAGGGTAAAACGGCGCTCAATCCGATGACTTATATGAAGGCCGGAACCCGCCTGAAGCGCTACTTCTGATTTCCGTTCGATCAGATCGGCTTGGCAGCGTCGAGAATGCGCATTTGCGGCGTCTGCTGTCCGTTCCAGTAGTTCAGCGACAATGTGCCGGCCACGTGTACCGGCGATCCGTTCCCCGCGATCAGGAATTGGCCTAGCTCCGAATCCGCCGCCCGAAAAGCGATTGCCTCGATCAGCGATTCCTCCTGTCCCCGCAAGCGCAGCTTAAGATGCCCGTTGCCGACGACCGCGCTTGAAACCACCCGATGGCTCGGAAGCACGAAAACCGGCTCGGGACTGCCCGAACCGAACGGTCCGGCCTTTTCCATCTCCCCGATCAACGTGGCGGTCGCGCCACGTGCCGAGATCGCTCCGTCGATCGGTTGACTTTCGGTGTCGATCAGCTTGCCGACCTTTGCCGACGCCTTCTCCTCGAAGAAATCGCGCAATTCACCAAGACGTTCGGCGTCTACGGTCAGTCCGGCCGCCATGGCATGCCCACCGCCCTTGACGAGTATGCCAGCCTCAACCGCAGCCCGGACGATCCCGCCAAGATCGAAGCCCGGTATGGATCGCCCCGACCCGGTGCCTTTTCCCGATCCGTCGAGGGCAATCGCGAATGCCGGGCGGCGCGTGTGCTCCTTCAGGCGCGCTGCGATCAGGCCGACGATCCCCGGGTGCCAGTCGCGGCTGGACGTCACAATAATCGATGGTGGAGAATTCGACTGCAGGTCGCGGTCGGCTTCGGCCTTCGCCTCCTCCACCATACCGGCTTCTATCGCCTGACGTTCCTTGTTCAGCCTGTCGAGTTCAGCGGCGATTTCCCCCGCGCGGTCGCGATCGTCTTCGCTCAGCATGCGCGCACCCAGCGCCGCGTCGCCGATACGGCCGCCGGCATTGATCCGGGGCCCGATCAGAAATCCAAGATGAAACGGATTGATAGGCTCACCGATTGACGCCACGCGCGCAAGGGCCGCAAGTCCCGGGTTGTTAAGGTGTCTGGCGGCTATCAGACCCTTCGTGACGAAGGCCCGGTTAAGCCCCGTCAGCGGAACCACGTCGCAGACCGTTGCCAGCGCCACCAGATCGAGCATTGAAAGAAGGTCGGGAACATCCGACCCGCGCCCACGCAACAGCCGCGACACTTCGACAAGCGTCATGAACACCACACCCGCGGCGCAAAGATTGCCAAGTCCGGACAGATCGTCGTCGCGGTTTGGATTGACGACCGCCACCACGTCCGGCAGTTCCCCGCCGACCTGATGGTGATCGAGTACGACGACATCGCATCGCGCATCGTCCACTGCATCGAACACGGCCTTGCTGTTCGTGCCGCAATCGACCGTGACGATCAGGGAGGCCCTGTCCGCGAGTTGCCTGATCGCATCGGCGTTCGGCCCGTAGCCCTCGAAGATCCGGTCCGGAATGTAGATTTCTGCATCCAGGCCGAAGAACCGCAGATATCTTGCCAGCAGCGCGGATGAGGCCGCCCCATCGACATCGTAATCGCCGAAGATCGCCACGGATTCGCCATGCGTGATCGCATCGGCGATCCGCTGCGCAGCCGCTTCGAGCGCTGTCACGCTTCTCGGGTCCGGCATCAGCATTTTCATGGTCGGATCGAGATAGGATAGCGCCTGGTCTGCGCTGACGCCGCGCCCCGCCAGAACCCGCGAAAGCACGTCGGACAGGCCGTGCCGTTGAGCGATATCGACGGCGACCTGCGCCTGCGCGGCGGACATCCGGTCGATCCACCGCCGCTGTTTCGCCGAACGCTCGACGCCGAGGAATGCCTTTCCATTGGTCATCGCAGTGTGCCCGGATGATGCATCAAGGGCGGAGGGCCCCTAAAACTTTTCCATGTCCTGATGCCGCGCCTTGATCTCGCGCACCGTCTTGGAGGACGACCGCATGACGATGGTTTCCGTCTGGATGTAGTTCTTCGTGAACCGAACCCCCGAAAGCATGTTGCCGTCGGTCACGCCCGTCGCGGCGAAAAGCACTTCTCCGCTCGCCATCTCCAGGTGCGAGTAGGTCTTTTCCGGATGTTCCACGCCCATGCGTTCCGCGCGCGCCCGCTTCTCGTCGGTGTCCAGGATAAGCCGCCCCTGCATCTGCCCGCCGACGCAGCGAAGGGCGGAAGCGGCAAGAACGCCTTCCGGAGCGCCGCCGGTGCCCATATAGATGTCGATGCCGGTCTCTTCCGGCGCGGTCGTGTCGATAACGCCCGCTACATCGCCGTCTCCGATAAGCCTGATGGCGGCCCCGGTGCTACGCACCGCCTCGATCAGCGCGCTGTGACGCGGGCGATCCAGGATGCAGGCCGTGATCTCGCTTACCGGCACATTCTTCGCCTTCGCCAATGCGTGGATGTTGTCTTCCGGCGCGGCGTCGATCGCCACCACCCCGTCCGGGTATCCGGGTCCGATTGCGATCTTGTTCATGTAGACGTCGGGAGCGTAGAGAAGGCTGCCCTTCGTCGCGAGGGCGACCACCGCAAGCGAGTTCGGCAGGTTCTTCGCGCAGATCGTCGTGCCTTCCAGCGGGTCGAGCGCGATATCGACCTCGGGTCCCTTTCCGGTGCCCACCTCCTCGCCGATATAGAGCATCGGCGCTTCGTCCCGCTCGCCTTCGCCGATCACCACGGTCCCGCGGATTGCCAGGCGGTTGAGTTCCGCACGCATCGCGTCGACAGCGGCCTGATCGGCGGCCTTCTCGTCGCCCCGTCCTCGCAGCCGCGCCGCCGCGACGGCGGCCCGTTCTGTCACGCGCCCGAGTTCCATCGAAAGTTCACGCGTGAGGCCGGGCGTACCGGCCGGGGAAGACACGTTCATGCGGATGTCCTTAATGGGTTTGCTTCGGCTTTCGTTTAGCCGTTGCGCCCGCCGCGGCGCAACCGCCCGCTGCCCGCCTTGGCGGGCACGTACCCTATCTAATCGATTTTGTCCGGCCGCCTCCGGCCGAGGCGTTCATCAGCCGGCGGGTTCGATGCGGATGACCTGCGGTTTCGAAACCAGGTGCCCGTCTTCCAGCACTGCCTCGATCGCCTTGCGCACATGCGATTCGGTGGTCTCGTGCGTCACCAGAATGACGGTCTTCGGCGCGTCGACCTCGCCATTGACCGTGCCATGCTGCACGATCGATTCCAGCGATATGTCGTTTTCCGCCATATGCGCGGCCAGTGTCGCGAACACACCGATCCGGTCGTGCACCGTCATGCGGATGAAATACCCGCCCGCGTGGCTTGTCATCTCCGCTCGTTCATACGGCCGCAATTCGGTCGCCGCGCGGCCGAAAACGGGAGCGACCTGGCGTCCCGGATGCGACTTGGCGATGTCCGCGATATCGCCGATCACGGCGGAAGCCGTCGCATCGCCCCCGGCGCCAGGTCCGGAGAGCAGCAGCGAGCCGACCGTGTCCGCCTCGATCGCGACCGCATTGGTCACCCGGTCGACCTGGCCGATCATCGAACCGAGCGGCACCATGGTCGGATGCACCCGCTGTTCGATGCCGGTCGCGGTGCGTTGCGCGACGCCGAGGAGCTTGATGCGGTAGCCCAGTTCCCGCGCGGCGTGGATGTCGCCGAGCGAGATATTGCTGATGCCCTCTATGTAGATTTCTTCGCTCGCCACCTTCGTCCCGAACGCAAGGCTGGTGAGGATCGCCAGCTTGTGGGCCGTGTCCTGGCCTTCTATGTCGAATGTCGGGTCGGCCTCGGCATATCCGAGGCGCTGCGCTTCGGCGAGGCAGTCCTCGAAGGACAGCTCGTCGCTTTCCATGCGCGTGAGGATATAGTTCGCCGTGCCGTTGAGGATTCCGTACACGCGGCTCGGCGTGTTCGCCGCCATGGATTCCCGCATCGTCTTGATGACCGGAATGCCGCCGGCGACCGCCGCCTCGTAGTTCAGGATCAGCCCCTTGTCTTCGCTGGTTTCCGCCAGTTCCACGCCATGCCGGGCAAGAAGCGCCTTGTTGGCCGTGACCACGTGGCGTCCCGCTTCGAGCGCCGCCCGGATGCCGTCAAGCGCCGGGCCGTCCTCGCCTCCGATCAGCTCGACGAAAACGTCGATTTCGCCGGAAACCGCCATCTCCGCGGGCGTGTCGAACCATTTGGCACCCGACAGATCCACGCCGCGATCCTTCGACCGGTCGCGCGCCGACACGCCGGAAACCACGATGCCCCGGCCGCATTGCGCTGTCAGGGTCGCGGCCTTGTCGGCAAGAATGCGTGCGACGGACGCGCCCACTGTGCCCAACCCAGCAATACCGATGCGCAGCGGCTCGCTCATAAAACCACCTTCTCAAACCCTGTGTTCCGATGAAGCGCCCGCGCTATCGGCGGGCGTCGAGTGCGATCACGTTGTGCAGATTTCCGCGTGCCGATGCAAGGAAGCGTTTGATATTCCTCGCCGCCTGACGAATGCGATGCTCGTTTTCCACCAGCGCGATGCGCACGTGGTCGTCGCCGTGCTCGCCGAAGCCGATACCGGGCGCGACCGCGACATCGGCCTTCTCGATGAGAAGTTTCGAAAACTCGAGCGATCCGAGCGCGCGGAACTCCTCGGGGACCGGCGCCCAGGCGAACATCGTCGCGTCGGGCGCAGGCACCTTGAAGCCGGCCTGGGAGAAGCTGTCCACCATCACCTGCCTGCGCTTGCGGTAGACCTCGCGCACCTCGGCGATATCGGATCCGTCGCCGTTCAGCGCCGCGGTCGCCGCCACCTGGATCGGGGTGAACGCCCCGTAGTCCAGATAGGACTTCACGCGCGTCAGCGCCGAAATCAGCCGTTCGTTGCCGACCGCGAAACCCATGCGCCAACCGGGCATGGAGAAGGTCTTCGACATCGAGGTGAACTCAACACAGACATCCATTGCGCCCGGCACCTGAAGGACCGAAGGCGGCGCCTCGTCGCCGAAGTAGATTTCCGCATAAGCGAGGTCGGAAAGGACGATGATGTCGTGTTTGCGGGCGAACGCAACGACATCCTTGTAGAAATCCAGCGACGCCACATAGGCCGTCGGGTTCGACGGATAATTCAGGATAATGGCCAGCGGCTTGGGAATGGAGTGCCGGACCGCGCGCTCCAGCGCCGGCAGGAAGGTGTCGTCCGGCGCTGCTGGCATCGAGCGGATAACGCCGCCCGACATGATGAAGCCGAACGCATGGATCGGATAAGTCGGGTCGGGGCAGAGGATCACGTCGCCGGGGGCGGTGATTGCTTGCGCCATGTTGGCGAACCCCTCCTTCGAGCCGAGGGTGGCAATCACCTCCCGTTCGGGGTCGAGCTTCACACCAAAGCGGCGCGCGTAATAGCCCGCCTGGGCGCGGCGCAAACCCGGAATGCCCTTCGATGAAGAGTATCGGTGCGTGCGGGGATCACGCACGGTCTCGCAAAGCTTGTCGACGATCGATTGCGGGGTGGGCAGATCCGGATTTCCCATGCCGAGATCGATAATGTCCCGCCCTTCGGCGCGCGCGCTCGCCTTGAGGCGGTTGACCTGCTCGAAAACGTATGGCGGAAGCCGGCGAACCTTATGGAATTCCTGCATGGCAGTACCTCGAATACTTGAGAGCGCTATACGCTCCTGGATCGCCAAAATCGAGCGATCTCCAACGGACGGCGCGTCACTCTTCTATGGTTCTTATTGTCGCCGTCGAATGGGTCGCACCGAGCCGTCTCAGTTCGGCAAGACGCCTCTGATATTGCGCCGGCGAGATCCGGCCGTTCGCATGCGCCGCGCTCAAGGCGGTCATCTGCGCCACCAGCGCGTCCCGCTGGGCGTCCGTCATCTGGGCGGTTTCACCTTGCGGCATCTCATTGATATTCGGGAATTCACCTGTCGCAGCGACAACACCGGTCCCGGTAAAGACGGAATCCCCTGGCGGGGGCGGAAAGGCGGCGGCCGTTCCGGCAGCGGGTTCGGATGGCGCTGCTGGCGCGGCCGCCTCGCTGAACGCGGTCTTGGGCACGCCCTTGTCGATGGCATTTCCTCCCGCGCAACCGGCTACCGACAGTGCGGCGATCGTCAGCCAGGCCAGGCAAGTGCGGTTGCTTCGAAGTGTCGCCATGAGTGTCTGTCGTCCATACGCGGAGTGCAGCCGGTATCGCCTTTTCAGCCATTCCGGTCAATGAGTTGCGGCTTGCGATATGTCATCAAGGGCCCGTAATATGTCATCATAACGAAAACAGGAAAAACAGGCCGTCTCAGCGGCAGGGCGGAAAAGCAATGGCTGAGAAGCAGGAAAGCAACGGCAGCGGCTCGCAGAAGCAATCGATCGAGGCTTACGTAATCAAGGATCACGAAGCCTTCGCCCGCAATCTCGCGCGCGTGATCGAGGAAGCCGGACATGCTGCGTCAGCATGGATTGCTCCGCGCGAATCGGGTGAAAAGACCGATGCCTATGCCGACAATATGGCCGATGCGGTCAAAACGCTCTCAAAAGTATCGGAATACTGGCTCTCGGACCCGCAGCGGGCGTTGGAGGCGCAGACCCGTCTGTTCTCCTCCTATCTCGAAGTATGGAGCAATTCCATCAAGCGCATGGGCGATCCTGGCGTGTCCGAGGCCGTTGAGACGCCGCACGGGGACAAGCGCTTTGCGGACGAGGATTGGAAGGAGAATGCCTTCTTCAGCTTTCTCAAGCAAACCTATCTGGTAACTTCGAAATGGGTTGCCGATCTGGTCGAGCATGCTGACACGCTGGACGAGCACACTCGGCACAAGGCCGGTTTCTATGTCAAGCAATTGACCAACGCGATCTCGCCCTCGAACTTCATGGTTTCCAATCCGGAGATATTCAAGGAAACTATCGCCACCAACGGCGCCAACCTCGTTACCGGCATGAAGATGCTCGCAGAGGATATCGAGGCCGGCGGCGGTGACCTTAAGGTCCGGCAGGCGGACTATTCGAAGTTTGAGTTGGGCAGGAATATCGCCATCACCCCCGGGAAGGTGATTGCCCGCAGCCCGCTCGCAGAGATCATCCAGTACGAGCCGACGACTGCGAAGGTGCTGAAGCGTCCGCTCCTGATCTGCCCGCCCTGGATCAACAAGTTCTATATCCTCGATCTCAACCCCGACAAATCCTTCATCCGCTGGGCGGTGGCCGAAGGCCATACCGTTTTCGTCATTTCCTGGGCCAACCCCGACGAGCGCCACGCCGAGATGGACTGGAACGATTACATCGACCAAGGACTGAGATTCGGGCTTGACGCAGTGGAGAAGGCGACGGGGGAGAAAAAGGTCAACGCGATCGGCTATTGTGTGGGCGGCACCCTGCTGGCCGCCGCCATGGCCTTGTTCGCGCGTGAGAAGGACAACCGGATCGCGACAGCGACGCTGTTCACGACGCAGGTCGATTTCGTCCATGCGGGCGACCTGAAGGTGTTCGTGGACGACGATCAATTGAAAGCGTTGGAAAAGCAGATGAAGCGCACCGGCTATCTTGAAGGCTCCAGGATGGCGACCGCCTTCAACCTGCTGCGCTCGGGCGATCTGGTCTGGCCCTACGTGATCAACAACTACATGAAGGGCCGTGAGCCCCTGCCCTTCGATCTCCTTTACTGGAATGCGGACTCGACACGCATGTCGGCCGCCAACCACATCTTCTACTTGCGCAACTGCTACCACGAGAACAATCTCGCGAGAGGCAAACTCGTTCTGGATGGAGCGCCGGTCACGCTCAAGGACGTCAAGGTTCCGATCTACAACCTCGCGACAAAGGAAGACCACATCGCGCCGGCACTGTCAGTATTCGAGGGAAGCAAGCTGTTCGGCGGCAAGGTGACCTATGTCATGGGCGGCTCCGGTCACATTGCCGGTGTCATCAATCCGCCGCACCGCCAGAAGTATCAGTTCTGGCACGGCCCCAAGGTCAAGGGAGACCTGTCAGGCTGGATCGAGAAGGCTGATGTAACCGAAGGATCGTGGTGGCCCCACTGGCAAGCCTGGATCGAGGCACAAGACAGCGAACGGGTGAACGCCCGCACGAAACTCGGGAGCAAGAAACTGAAACCGCTCGAGGACGCCCCCGGAAGTTACGTCAAGATTCGCGTCTGATCCCCCACGGAAAATTCATTTGCAATTTGCCCCGCCCCTCGTGTCTGGCCGCCTGGTCCGGCGCTACAAGCGTTTCCTTGCCGACGTGGTTCTGGATGACGACGGTTCGGAGATTACGTGCGCGGTTCCGAACACCGGTTCCATGCTGGGCCTTACCGCGCCGGGTTCCCCGGTATGGCTCTCGACCTCGAACAATCCGAAGCGCAAATATCGGCATACGCTTGAAATCGTGCAGGCCGAAGGGACAATGGTCGGCGTCAATACGGGGTTGCCGAACCGCCTCGCTGAAGAAGCTATCCGGGCGGGACTTTCTTCCGACCTCCACCAATACGCCTCACTGAAGCGCGAGCAGCGTTACGGCACAAATTCGAGGATCGACATTCTTCTCGAGGATCCCGTCCGCGGCCGCGCGTATGTCGAGGTCAAGAACGTGCACTTCGTCCGCGGGCAGCGCCTCGCCGAGTTTCCCGACAGCGTTACGGCGCGCGGGGCCAGGCACCTCGATGAACTTTCGTCGATGGTCCGGGAAGGCCATCGCGCCATGATGATCTATGTGGTGCAACGTTCCGACTGCGACCACCTTCGTCTGTGCCGCGACTTGGACGCAGTCTATTGTTCCGCTTTCGATCGCGCATCGGAAGCCGGGGTTGAAGCAATGGCCATTCAGTGCCAAATCACGGAGACGGAAATAACCCCCTTCAGGACGATACCGATCGTCGACTAGATGCCGCCCGGAGTGATCGATGGTAACCTATCTCGAAGCCGAACTTGCGCCGGTCAAGAACACCGGGCAGATTCGGCTCTATGGCGAGGAGGCGTTCGGGGGCATGCGCCGCGCGTCACGGCTCACAGCAATGGCGCTCGACGAACTGGCCGGCATGGTCAAGCCGGGCATGACGACCGGCGCGATCGACACCTTTCTCTTCGAATACGGAATGGATCATGGCGCGGTTCCCGCGACCCTCAACTATCGCGGTTACACCCACTCCTGCTGCACGTCTATCAATCATGTCGTCTGCCACGGAATTCCGAACGACAAGCCGTTGCGCGAAGGCGAGATCGTCAACATCGACGTGACCTACGTCCTCGACGGCTGGCATGGCGATGCGTCGCGCATGTATCCGGTCGGTGAGATCAAGCGCGCCGCCCAGCGCCTGCTTGAAGTGACGCATGAATGCCTGATGCTGGGGATCGCGGCAGTGAAGCCGGGAGCGCGCATGGGCGCGATTGGCGAAGCGATTCAGAAACACGCCGAGGAGCAGCGCTGTTCGGTGGTCCGCGACTTTTGCGGCCATGGCATCGGCCAGTTGTTCCACGACGCGCCCAATGTCCTGCATTATGGCCGTGCCGACGAAGGCATCGAGATCCGCAAGGGCATGATCTTCACGATCGAGCCGATGATCAATCTCGGGCGCCCGCACGTGAAGGTGCTGGCGGATGGCTGGACCGCCGTCACGCGCGACCGCAGCCTCTCCGCTCAATACGAGCACACCGTGGGTGTCACTGCCGATGGCTGCGAGATTTTCACCCTCTCTCCCAAAGGTCTCGACCGTCCAGGCCTCCCGGGCTAGTCTCGCTCGGCGGCATCGGGCCGCATTGGGGCGAGACCATGCCTGACGAGGGTGACCAGCATGATGAGCGGCTGATTTTCGCGTCGCCGGCGGCGACAGTCTCCGAGCCTTCCCTTCCCGCAAATCATGCTCAGCCCCCCTCGCCGCATGCCGGCCACCGCCAGCGGTTGCGCGCGCGCTTTCTCGACGCAGGGCCCGCAGCCCTCGCCGACTACGAACTGCTCGAACTGGCGTTGTTCCGGACGATCCCGCGCAGGGATACCAAACCCATCGCCAAGGCGCTGATCGCACGCTTCGGCTCATTTGCCGCCGTACTCGGCGCGGATTCTGAACGCCTCAAGGAGGTGGACGGGGTCAAGGACGCCGTTGCCGCCGACCTCAAGATCATCGCCGCGGCCGGGCGTCGCATGCTCAAGGGCGAGATTGCCGAACGAGAGGTTCTCGGCTCGTGGTCGGCAGTGATCGGCTATTGTACCGCGTCGATGGCCCATGAGCCGCGCGAGCAGTTCCGCATCCTGTTCCTCGACAAGAAGAACGCGCTCATCGCCGATGAGGTCCAGCAGACTGGAACTGTCGACCACACGCCGGTCTATCCGCGCGAGGTGATGCGTCGCGCGCTCGAACTGTCGGCCACGGCGCTGATCCTTGTCCACAACCACCCGTCCGGCGACCCCACGCCGTCGCGCGCCGACATCGAGATGACGAAGAAGATCATCGACATCGGCAAGACGCTCGACATCGCCGTCCACGATCATGTCATCATCGGCAAGTCGGGACACGTCAGCCTGAAGGGACTCGGGCTCGTCTAGAGCCTTTCCTCTTTAGACGGAAAGCGCCTTCACCAGCCGGTCGGCGGCATCCATCTCGCGCCAGCGGGCCTCGCGCCGTGCTGCCGCTTCCGCGTCATCGCCCCAATTGGAAATGTTCCAGTCCTCGTCGACATGGGCCGCCGTCCAGGCATCCCCGGCGGAAATCGCACCCTTCCAGACGGCCAGCGCCAGAAGGGCCGAGCCGGTGAGCGTCGTCATCGAATGCAGCGCCGCCATCACCACCGGCTCCTCGACGGTGTTCAGGTGAACGCCCATCGCTGCGATCGAGGCGCGCGGTTGCGCCTGGTGCACGATGCCCTCGACCATCACGAAACGCGCCCCGGCGAGGCCCTCCGCCCATTCCACCAGCGGGTCCCACAGCGCACGCTGCCGCGCGACGAGGCCCTCGGGCCTTTCCGCCCGGTAGAACAGCATGTCGGTGCCGCAATATCTGAGAATATCCTCCAGCACCGCCTGCATGTCGGTGGCGACGCCGTCGATCGCCGTATTGGTAAGCCGGTAGCAGGGCATCGCCGCCGGGTCGATGAATTCGCCCTGTGCGTTGAACTCGCCGGCGATGAGATCGGCGGCGGCCGGTGTGCTGAATGCCAGGGCGTTCTGACCCGGCGTCCTGACGGCGCGCCCGTCGAGCAGGACATGATGCATCCCGTCGCGCTCGCCGACCGATGCCGCCTTGTAGAAGCGCTTCGGCAAGGTCCGGCGCATGTTTTCCTGCGCATCGCGCACAGGATCGCGCGGCGACGCGTTGTCATTGTCGGGATTGCTGAGAATATCGCGCAAGGAGAGGAGTTCCGGCCGTTTCGTTGCGGCCGGATACACCACTTCAACTTGGCGATTGCAAGGCGTCAGCGGCCGGCGGGACCACCTGACCGGGCCTCACTCCTGTTTCTGCCGGTATTTCGAGTGGCAGCTCGTGCAGGTGTCCAGCACAAGGTGAAAGACATGCTCGGCCGGCAAGTCCGCCGGATCTTCGTCAGCTTTCTTCATCCGCGCCCCGAGAAGACTGCCGCCCAACATCGGCTGGTTGCTCATCCTCATTTCATCGCTGAGAACGTTTGGCGCTGCATCGGCAGCGGCGGAAAGCGCCGTCGCCAGTTCCTCCAGCCGGTCGGCGATCCTGTCGAATGCCTCGCGATCGGTGGCGATGTCCGCCTTTGCCGCGGACGGCGGGCCGAGAGCGTCCTCGGGAAACTGCGCCTTCATGGCCGCGCCGGAATGGACGCGCACCGTTTCCGCTGCTTCCTTCAGCGCCGTTCCGGAGTAAGGGCGGGTCCCCTCGAACATGCCGGCGGCCGCCTTGGCGGCTGCGGCCATCGCCTTCATGGCTTCCTGCCGTTCTTTCACGATCGCGTCGCCGGCGGCCTGCGCACCGGCGACCGCCGCCAGAACGCCTATCGTCCCGGCGAATGCCGGCCATCGCCATGAACCTTTGCCCATCACCGGAATCCCGATTGCCCGTTGCGGCGCACGGTCGGCTGAATCACCTCCATTCCGGCGCCGTTCGCCGGATAATGCAGATCGATGGCGGGATTGCGTCAGCCTGCGGCGGCGAGTTGCCAGTTGCCCTCGATGATGGTGCTGGACGGCGCCAGCGACTTCGCCTCGCTCAGCACCCGCCGCGCCTTAACCAGATCGCCGCGCAGAAGGTAGGAATACCCCTGATTGTTGAGGATCGAGGCGCGCCGCCCTTCCAGCTTGATCAATTGAGCGTAGGCGCGGTCGGAAAGGTCGAAACGCCCGAGCTGGTCATAGGAGGCGGCGAGACCGAGCCAGGCCGTGCCGTCCTTCGGCGTCGCCTCCACCGCCTTGCGGTAGCTCTTCTCGGCGAGACCGTAGCTGCCCTGGGCGAAGTGCTTTTCCGCGAGCGCGAGCTGCTCGTCGCTTCTGTCTGCCTGAAACGACGCCGTCATCGCGGTGTCGATGTTCGCCGTCTGGCAACCGGAAATTGCTGTCGCCAGAATGGCGGCCGCAACAAGTCTTTTTGCGTTTCTTGCCATGTTGAGCACCCCCGCCCCGTCCGGTCTGTCCGGATCTTTCGGCGAGCATACTCCCGGGGTGTAAAGATCGCGTCGGCAAACGCGGTTAAGAATGCCCGAAGGAACCGGTTACATGTTGAACCGAACGATGATCGGGATGATCGCGATCATCACGACCACCGGCAGAATGCAGACCGTAACCGGGATCGACATCTTCGCAGGCAGCGCGTGGGCCTTTTCCTCGGCCGCCGACATGCGCTTGTGACGCATCTCCTCACTGAACACCTTCAGGGCGGTGGAAAGGCTCGTTCCCAGTTCTTTCGACTGCTGCAGCAGCGTCGCGAAGGCCCGCACCTCCTCGACGCCCAGCCGCTCGGCCAGCGCCTTCAGGGTCTCGTTGATGCTGCGGCCGGCGCGCAATTCGAGCGACACCAGCACCAGATTCTGGCTGAGCGCGGGATAGGTCATCGCGATTTCGCGCGAAACGCGCTCGATCGATGCCTCGAGGCTCATCCCGGCATCCGCGCACACGATCATTAGGTCCATGAAGTCCGGGAAGCCGTTTCTGTATTCCAGCATCCTTTTGTTGACCTGCTGTTTCAGCATGAACGCGGGAAGAAAGTAACCGGCGAGCGACAGGCCACCCAGCGCCAGGATGCCGCGTTGCGAAAACGGCGTGATATTGATGAAGAAGATCAAACCGAGGGCCAGCGCCACACCGCCGCCCATCGACATGAAGCGGACCAGGAAGAACCTGCCGAGCGCGTCGGGATCGAGATGTCCGGCCCGCATGAGCGTCTGGCGCAGCCGCACGACGTTCTCCGGATCCGCGGAAGCATAGAATGCGGCCGCCCTTTTTGCCGCCTTTTCGGCAAGTTCAGCCTCGACGGCCTTCTTTTCCTCGACCTTCGCCACAACCTCGTCGGGATCGTCCAGCCGCACTTGCAGCCGGCTGATCACGCGTTCGCGCCGGGTCTGCTCCTGCCGGTAAGCCAGGAACAGCGCAAGGGCGCCTAGGGCGACGACAACTGCGCCTGCGGGAAGAATGAGGAGTGAATAGTCCATCGGGCCGGTCCGCTAGAGCTGTTCATTCTCGAGTGGAATCGTCTGAACACCGGTATTTCGCGGTCCGGCAAGCAGAGTGAGGCGACGCGGTGCGGGCACCGTTCGTCTCGCGCAATGGCCATATCGGGCTGCGCTTTTCTTCTCGCCGGAACAAAATATCCATTCCATCAATTTGCTTCCCCTAGAACTTGAAGCTCGCCATCTTGAACATGATGGCGTTGCCCAGAAGTAGCCACATGACCGAGCCGCCGACCAGCATCCACGTTAGGCTGATGTCCGCCACGTCGGCATAGTAGCTCGGCATCAGCACCAGCACCGCGAGCACAAGCAGCACCGGAACCGCTGTCAGGATGTAGGCCGACAACCGTCCCTCGACCGAGATTGCCTTGATCTTTCTGCGAAGTTTGCCGCGCTCGCGGATGACTTCTGAAAGTCCTTCCAGGATCTCGCGCAGATTGCCTCCGGTGGTCGATTGAATGGACACTGCGGTGACGAAAAGCGGCAGATCCTCGTGCCCTACGCGCTCATAAAGGTTGCGCAGTCCCGTCACCATGTCCGAGCCGTATGTTACCTCGTCGGAAACAATTCCGAATTCGGTGCCGATCGGGTCCGGCATTTCCCGCGACACCATCGACACCGCAACCGGCACCGGATGCCCCGCCTTCAGGCCCCGCGTGATCAGATCGAGCGCTTCGGGCAACTGGACGCCGAAACGCTTGTGGCGTCTCTTGCGCAGAAACCGCAGGACGAGGATTGGAAGCAATGGAACGAGCGCAACTGCAACCAGGGCGCCGATATGCAGCCGGTTGAGATAGAACCCGCCCGTAATCCCGATGAGCAGGGCCACTGCGCTGGTAATTGTGAGGAACGTCGAGAGCGGCATCGTCATTCCCGATTGGGTGCGGAGCAGCGTCAGGGTCGCCATCAGCGAAAAGCGGCTGGCCCCGTCCAGTCCGCGCTCCTTGCGCAACTGGACAAGCACCTCCTTCTGGTTGACTGTGCGTTCCTGCAGGCGGATCCGGCGGTTTACTGCGCGGCGCTGTTCCTGCCCTGTGGCCAGCAGCATGTACGCCGCTTCGGCCAGCATGATCCCGGCAATGGCGGCAAATGCATAGACCGCATAGATTGTGGCGTCGCTGAACTCCATGTCATTCCGGCTTCTTGTGCGACGGATCGAAATAGTCGCCGGGGAACTCGACTCCCATTGCGAGCAGATCGTCCAGGAATCGTGGGCGTATCCCGGTCGCCTCGAAATGCCCGACGATTCCGCCGTCGGCGGTCATGCCGGTGCGGCGGAACGTGAATATCTCCTGCATCTGGATGATATCGCCTTCCATGCCGGTCACTTCCGCGACACTTGTCACCTTGCGCTTGCCGTCGGAAAGCCGGGTCAGCTGCACGATCAGCCCGATCGCGCTGGAAATCTGGCTTCGAATTGAGGCGACGGTCATCGGCATTCCGGTCATGCCGAGCATTTGTTCCAGCCTGGCAATCGCGTCGCGCGGCGTATTGGCGTGAATCGTTGCCATCGAGCCTTCGTGACCGGTATTCATTGCCTGCAGCATGTCAAAGGCTTCTTCCCCGCGGCACTCGCCCAGGATCACCCGGTCCGGACGCATCCTGAGCGCGTTCTTGACGAGATCGCGCTGCTTCAGTTCGCCGATACCCTCGGCATTTGCGGGCCGCGTCTCCATGCGCGCCACATGCGGCTGCTGAAGTTGAAGCTCGGCCGCGTCTTCGATTGTGATCAGCCGCTCGTCTTCGGGGATGAATGCCGAGAGTGCGTTGAGCATCGTCGTCTTGCCCGTGCCCGTGCCGCCCGAGATGATGGTCGTGATGCGCGCGAAAACCGCGGCTGCCAGCACTTCAGCCATCGGTTGGGTCAGGGCGTCGAACTCCACCAGCTTGTGCAGGCCCATCTTGTTCTTGGAGAACTTGCGTATCGACACAAGCGGGCCGTCGACGCCGACCGGCCGGATTGCCGCGTTGAAACGGGAACCGTCGAGCATGCGGGCGTCGCACATCGGCGAAGATTCATCGATGCGCCGGCCTACTGCGGCAACGATCTTGTTGACCACACGCAGCAGATGCGCCTCGTCCTTGAACGGAATGTTCTCTTTCACGAGCTTTCCGGCGCGCTCGACGAAACAGTTTTCATGTCCGTTGATCAGGATATCGCTGACCGTCGGGTCCTTGAGCAGCGGCTCCAGCGGACCGAGGCCGACCATCTCGTCGACCAGATCGTCGATCAGCGACTCGACCTCCGCCCCGTTCAGCGCGAGACGTTCCTGCCGGACGTAATCATTGACGAACGTCTGCACTTCCAGCCGCATGCGGTCCGGGGGCAGCGCCTCGAGCGCCACGAGGTTGATCTCTTCGAGCAGCTTGCGATGAAGCTTGACGCGCGCATCGAGCGTCCGCTCCTGTGGTTTGGGCGCGGCGCGCACGGGTGCCGGCTTGGCCGCCCTGACATTCGGGATCACGACGGGGCGTTCTTCGACGTTTGGCGCTGCGCTCCGCTGGGCCGGTTCGCGCGTCTTCAGCTGTGTGAAACGGTTCGCCATCAGCCTGCCTTTCTGAACAGGCCCTTGCCAAGGCCAAGGAGGCCCCGCGGGCGGCTCCCCTCGAGTGACATTTCCTCGGGCAGGATGATACGTTTCAAATCCTGTACAACATTGGCGTGGGGATCGACCTCGTTAAGCGGCACGCCGCGGTCAACCGCCTCGCGCACCAGCTTGTAGTTGTTTGCGATTCCCCCGGCGAACCGATCCCCGAGAACATCCTCAACATCGCTGGAACGGACCCCGCCATCTGCCCCGCCCGGCGCATACCGGTTGATGATGACGCGCGGTTTGATGTCTTTGCCGACCTCGGTTTCGATTGCGTGCAGGAGTCGCTGGGTATGACGCAGGCACGGCACTGTCATCTCGGCGGTGATGAAGACGTTGTTGGATCCGCGCAGCACAAGTTCGGTCCAGGGGAACCATGTGCGCGGCATGTCGATGACAACATTGTCGAAATAGGCCGACACGAGGTCGAGAACGCGGATAACGACATCCGCATCGAACGACCGCATCTCCGCCGGGCTGTTGGGCGCGGCGAGAACGGCAAGGCCGGAATCATGCTTCGATAACAGCGCGTCGAGAAGCTGTCGGTCGAGCCGGTCGACCTGATTTTCGATCTCGGCGATGTTGAAGCGCGGTTCGAGATCGAGATACTCGGTACAGGATCCGTGCTGGAAATTGAGGTCGACCACACAGGTCGAGGCCGCTCTGGTCGCGGAGCGGTGCAGCAGAAATGCTGTCTGCAACGCGATGGTCGTGTTGCCCACACCGCCGCCGGCCGGCATGAATGTACTGATGTCGGCGTCGCCGGCATCGTGCTTGTCCATGCCCTTGAGCGCGCGGATACAGGACCGCACCAGGTCTGTTGTCGTCACCGGCTTGATCAGGAAGTCTGACACCCGCAACTGTACGATCACCCTCACCATGGCAGCGTCGTGGCTGCCGGCGACGACGATGACCGGCACGCGATCGGTCAGCCGGCGCGTGATCCGCTGCAACGCCTCCAGGTTTTCAAGCGTGGACTCGCCGAGGTCGACAATCACAGCCCCGGCCTCAGCCTCTTGCGCCTCATTGTGCAGTTCTGCGACCGGTTTCTCGATCACCACCAGTTTGATCGCATCGGAGGCGGAAAACGCCGACTGCGTTGATGCGATGAACTGCTTGTCCGTCGACACCAGGACGATCCGGTTGTTGTCCTGCTTTGCGCTGGTTTTTTTCTGCTCTGAAGCCACTGTCGTTGCCTGCCTTGACTCGCCGGTTCAGCTGCCATCGAGGGAGATCGGGGACGTCCCCAGATCGCCCGCCGGGTAAGCGTTGGCCGCCGGTCTGTCGGCGGGCACGATCAAATCGGTATCCTGAACGCCGGGCGGCCAGGGGTCTATTCGCTGCAGGACGTTGTTATGCGCGATTGCGTTGCCGCCGCTGAAGCTGATTCCCTCGATCCGCTCGTCCTCGGCGGTCGAGGAACATCCGGCAACGGCCGCGACCAGAGCAAAGATCGAAAACGCCTTGATTGCTGTTTGCCGCAAGATCCTATCCCTCGATTTCAAGTGTCAGAATATGACCCGTCGTGCGCGCGGGAACTGTCTGCGCCGTTCCCACCTCTTCCACCTGAAGGGTCTGCGCCTCATGGACGGTCGCAGGACGCGAACCGTCCAGCGGCGTTGCCATCGGTGTGCTGGGTTCTATCGGCCGGACCAGATGCGGCGTCACGATCATCACCAGATCGGTTTCGCGCCGCTGAAACTTCTTGCTCGAGAACAGGGCGCCCAGGATCGGCGTCTTTCCGACACCGGGAATGCGATCGTTGTTGACGCTGTTTTCGGCTTGGAACAGTCCTGCCATCATGAAGCTCTGCCCGCTTTTCAGGTCGACCGACGTGCGTGCGCGGCGAACGGAAAGCACGGGGAAGCTGGCGTCGAAGGTGCGATCGATCGCGGAGACTTCCGGTTCGATCTCAAGAGCGATCAGCCCGTCCTTGAGCACGGTGGGCGTGAATTCCAGACCGACGCCGAACTTCTTGTACTCGACCCTCACACCGCCGTCATTGTCGTTCACAACGATGGGAAACTCGCCGCCTGCGAGAAAGCTTGCTGTCTCGCCCGAACGGGCGATGAGATTCGGTTCG
This sequence comes from Oricola cellulosilytica, assembly GCF_019966575.1. Classification (GTDB taxonomy): domain Bacteria; phylum Pseudomonadota; class Alphaproteobacteria; order Rhizobiales; family Rhizobiaceae; genus Oricola; species Oricola cellulosilytica. The sequence continues at coordinate 263,142 of NZ_JAINFK010000005.1, forward strand.
GCGAGCCTGCGCGCTACGCCGCGGTCTTCCATCGCCTTGATCGCGATATCCACGTTCAATCCGCCGCTCACCAGACTCCCGAAGAAGTTCCCGCCCGGCGAATTGAAGCCGATGAGCCCGGCATCGCCGTCCCGCGTGGTCGAGTAGCTCAGATCCTTGATCTTGACGCCCAGTTCCTGTCCCGCGTCGCGGTTGATCTCGACGAAGCGGACGTTGAGCTGCACCTGCTGGGACGATGTGACGTTCACCGAATTGATAATGTCCTCATCGGCGAATTTCTCGGCGATTTTCTTGGCCCGGTCCGCCGAAACCTGGTCGGGCGCATCACCCGAAAGGACCACCTGTCCGTTGGTCGTCGTCACCTTGATGTCGGCATCGGGCACGTTTTCCTGGATGGCGCTGCGCAAGCGCGTCGTGTCGACGCTCACTTCGACATCGATCGAACCGATCAGTTCCTTGTTTTCGTTGAAAAGCGCTATGCCGGTCGTTCCTGCTGAAATCCCGAGCACGTAGAACGAACGGTTGGTGAGCGGTTGCACATTCGCGATCTCCGGATCGCCGACAACGATCTCGTAGAACGAGGCGTGGGTGCGCACCGTCTTCGGCTTGCCCCTTTCGACGGTGAGCAGCCTGTTGCTGTTCGTCGAGACGGTGAACACGTTGGCGTTGGCGCCGGCGCCGGTCGGACCATCAGCAAGCGATGGCGGCAGAGCGCTGAGGCAAGCTGCTGCGGCTCCGGCTGCAACCGCCAGCCCGCGGATCATTCGTCCCTGCATCATCTCGCCCCCTCGTCCCGCACATCGTATGTCGCCGCATCGCTCTTGCGGCGAACCGTGACCTTGGCGAGGCCGGTCACGAAGCCCTCTGTGGGAGCGATCCGCTCAGGCGCAATCCGCTCCGGAGCGACACGTTCCTCGGAATAGGAAGCCGTCGGAATCTCATCGAGTCCCAGCGGCGGCAGCGGAGGCGGTGGAAATTCCGTCGCCTCGACGTCCCCGGCGCCGCGCAGGTGCAGCGACAGGCTGCCAGCCGATTGCGCCGCGGAAATCGCCTTCGCGCCGATGGCGTCGACCTCGAGCGTCACCGCACGCACCACCACCGGATCCGACTGCCGTTCGTCGGCAATCTGGTCGATCGACAGGATCTTGACGTTGCGCAGGACAATCGTCGTCGCAACGAAGCTGTCCGGATCGCCGGTATAGGTGCGGTCGCCGGCCGGCGAAAGTTCGATCGGCGCGTAGTCCTCGCCGCCCGACTCGTCCTTCTTCTCGATCTTGAACGTCCTTGTCAGCGCGATGTCGACCCGGTCGCCCGGAACCACGAAGCCGGCAACGCCGCTGATGTCGTCGACGCGGATGGTGACGGCCCGCATGCCGTCCTCGATCCTGCGCGAAAGCGTCGCCTGGCTGCCCGGATCGGTGATCTTGGAGACGAGGATCGGCTCGTTCGGCTCGATCGCCGCCAGCGCCACCCGGTTGCCCTCGCCGACCAGGTCCTGGATCGTCTGGAACGCCCCCGCCGGCAGATCCTGCTTCGGCCAGGGCAGTTCCTTGACCATGCCCGGATCGATCACCGCGCCGTAGCGCATCGGCTCGGCGGCGACGACGATGCTGGAAAATTCGACGACCGGGGTCTGCGCCTTGGTATCCATCTCCGCGGTTTCGATGGCGCTTTGGACATTGCTCTTCAGCCAGTAGTCTGCCGCGATGACGGACAGGCCGCCGAACACGATTGCAATACCACCCATGATCAGGAATTTCTTGTTCACGTCGCCCCAGCCTCAATCCGCCCGGCGGATTCCCGGATTCCCCTGCCTGTTTGCGGCAAGATTGACGTGGAACGATAAATATTGGGGTAACGCGTTGCCTAAAATCGCAGCAATCGGCAAACGAGGTTAAAGCGTTGTAAATGCGGCGTGGGGCCCGCCCCCCGTTCGCCTTTCGCGCGGCGCCATGCCATATTTCCACTGATTCGACCGAGCCGGACAGACACCCGCCCATGACGATGGACAACAGCACCGATCTCTTCGGCGGCCAGCCGCAAGCCGACAAGCCGGCCGAGGCCGCGCCCCAGCCTGCCCGCGCGCGCAAGCCCGCAGCCAGCCCTGCAGCCAAGCCCGAAACCGACCCGAACGGCGGCTACGACGCCTCGGCGATCGAGATCCTCGAGGGGCTGGAGCCGGTGCGCCGCCGCCCCGGCATGTATATCGGCGGCACCGACGACAAGGCGCTGCATCACCTGTTCGCCGAGGTCATCGACAATTCGATGGACGAGGCGGTCGCCGGCCACGCCACCTTCATCGAGGTCGCGCTCGACGCCGACGGCTACGTCTCGGTCGCCGACAACGGCCGCGGCATCCCGGTCGACCCGCACCCCAGGCACAGGGACAAGTCGGCGCTCGAGGTCATCATGACGACGCTGCACGCCGGCGGAAAGTTCGATTCCAAGGTCTACGAGACCTCCGGCGGCCTGCACGGCGTCGGCATCTCCGTCGTCAACGCCCTGTCCGACGATCTCCAGGTCGAGGTCGCCCGCAATCGCCGGCTCTACCGCCAGGCCTTCTCGCGCGGCCATCCCGTCTCCAGACTGGAGGACCTGGGCGACGTCCAGAACCGGCGCGGCACGAAGGTCCGTTTCCACCCCGACGCCGAGATCTTCGGCAAGTCGGCCCGCTTCGAGCCGGCCCGGCTCTACCGCATGGCGCGCTCCAAGGCCTATCTCTTCGGCGGCGTCGAGATCCGCTGGCAGTGCGCGCCCGAACTGATCGGCGAGAAGGACGAGACGCCGGCCAGGGCGGTGTTCCACTTCCCCGGCGGCCTGAAGGACTATCTGGAGGCCAGCCTCGGCGGCGAGCAGAAGGTCACGCCCGAGATCTTCGCCGGCAAGGGCGCGCGTCCCGGCGGCCACGGCTCGGTCGAATGGGCGATCACCTGGCACGGCGGCGACGGCTTCGTGAACAGCTACTGCAACACCATTCCGACCCATGAGGGCGGCACCCACGAGGCGGGCCTGCGCATCGCGCTCACCCGCGGCCTCAAGGCCTATGCGGAACTCACCGGCAACAAGCGCGCCGCGTCGATCACCACCGACGACGTCATGATCTCGGCGGCCGCCATGCTCTCGGTGTTCGTCCGCGAGCCGGAATTCGTCGGCCAGACCAAGGACAAGCTCGCCACCACCGAGGCGCAGCGCATCGTCGACACCGCGCTGCGCGATGCGTTCGACCACTGGCTCGCCGATTCCCCGCAGCAGGCCAATGCCCTGCTCGACTGGGTGGTCGAGCGCGCCGACGAGCGCCTGCGCCGCCGCCAGGAAAAGGAGGTCAACCGCAAGTCGGCCGTCCGCAAGCTGCGCCTGCCCGGCAAGCTCGCCGACTGCAGCCAGAATTCCGCCGCCGGCGCCGAGATCTTCATCGTCGAGGGCGATTCGGCCGGCGGCTCGGCCAAGCAGGCGCGCGACCGCCGCACCCAGGCGATCCTTCCGCTGCGCGGCAAGATCCTCAACGTGGCCAGCGCCGGGCGCGACAAGCTCTTGGCGAACCAGCAGATTTCCGATCTCATCCAGGCGCTCGGCTGCGGCACGCGCGGCAAGTACCGCGAGGCGGATCTGCGCTACGAGCGGGTCATCATCATGACCGACGCCGATGTCGACGGCGCGCATATCGCGTCATTGCTGATCACCTTCTTCTATTCCGAGATGCCGGAGCTGATCCGCGAGGGCCATTTGTTCCTCGCCGTGCCCCCGCTCTTCAAGCTGACCCAGGGCGGCCGGACGCTCTATGCCCGCGACGACGCCCACAAGGACGAATTGCTGGCCAGCGAATTCACCGGCCGCGGCAAGGTCGAGATCAGCCGCTTCAAGGGTCTGGGCGAGATGTCGGCGAACCAGTTGAAGGAAACGACGATGGACCCGGCCGTGCGCACGCTTCTGCGCGTGGAGATATTGGAGGGGCAGGACGACGCGACGAAAACGGCGGTCGACGATCTGATGGGCACCAAGCCGGAATCGCGCTTCCGGTTTATCCAGGAAAACGCCGCCTTCGCCCGCGACCTCGATATTTAGGCATTTCTCGGCTCGCCGCCTTGGGTCTTGACCCTAGGCGGTCCGCTTTAGTTCCCGGTATTCCCCGCGGGTGCGCAAGGTCAGCGTTACCGGTGCATCGGTCCGGTTACGCCAGAACCAGCCGTGATTGCCTTGGAACGCTGCTCGCAGCACGCCCTCGTCCTCCGCGATGCCGCGACCCTTCTCGTAACTGACCGACTGGCCGCCACCATCGCCATGTGTATCAAAGTTCAGCACCGCGCCATTTGCAGTCCAGTGGAACTCCGCCTCGGCATCTGCCTCCATTACGAGCTTCAATTCGGCACCTTCCCCCGGGGCCAGCACAATTGAAACCTCATCAGCCCATTCATTGGCTGGTGGATCTGCGGGAACGGGCACACCGGGCGTCTCGTCGAGGACCGTGGCCACATCCTGCGCGTCCCGCTGATCGGCTTGAGTCGGGGCATCGCTGTTCGAGAGCGAATCCGGCGTTCCGCCACCCTGCGACTGCTGTTGGCGGACAAGCAGGGCGACGATTGCGTCAAGACGCTGGTCGATCGCGGACAGCCGACCTTCAACCGCCGCACTTGCTGCCTGCGGCACCGGCGCTCCGGGATTCGACAGTGTCTGCTGGACGGCCTGTTCGGTCGCCCTGCGATCCGCCTCGGCCTCTTGGGCGAGCTGCGTCTTGATCTCGCCCATCTCGGTGACGCCCAGCATCCTGCCGATGCGGGTCGGGTCGATGCCGTATTCGGCGGGCAGCACCACCGTGACGAGCAGCGCCGCCGCCACGATCGCCGCGATGATGGTGGAACGTTTCAATCTCGCCGAGGAGGGAAGTTCGGCGCGTGTGGGCAAATCGGTGTTGTACATTGTTCAAACCTCAGGAATTTACAAACAGGCCGGTCAGCTGGTAGCCGATCAGGACGAATCCGGCCGCCATCATGGCGACGTTGGCCGTGTAGGCGTGACGCCAGAAGCTCTCGGTCTTCCGCCAGAACCCCATGACGATCAGGATTGCCGACAGGGCGAGCAACTGGCCGATCTCAACGCCGACATTGAAGGCGAGCAGGTTCGGAACCAACCCGTCGGAAGAGATCTCGTATTCGATAATCTTCGTCGACAGTCCGAAGCCGTGGAAGAAGCCGAAGATCAGCGTGGCGGCCTTGGTGTTCGGCTGGAAGCCGAACCACCGCTGGTAGGCGCCCATATTGTCGAGTGCCTTGTAGACAACCGACAGGCCGATGATCGCATCGATGATGTAGGAGTTTATGCCGACGTTGAAATAGACGCCGAGCAGCATCGTCGTGGAGTGGCCGATCGCGAACAGCGACACATAGAGGCCGATATCCTTCATCCGGTAGAGGAAGAAGATTACGCCAAGCAGGAACAGGATGTGATCGTATCCCGTGACCATGTGCTTCGCGCCGAGATAGATGAACGGCAGGAAGTGTATGCCGCTGATTTCCTGGATATAGCCCTTGTCGCCCTCGGCGACCGCGTGGGCGAGCGCGTCCGAGCCGCCAAGGAACGGCAGGCTCAGAAGCGCTAGGCAAACTGGTATTACAGGCCGCCAGCGCGCGTGGCATGGCTGCCTTGAAGAAAAGGATCCTTGCATGGAAAGTCCAATTGTCGTCGTTAAAGATGGCCACGGAGCGGCCGCGATCAGGTGACGAAGATCGGTCTTGGGGGACGGTCCAGGCGGGAGCCGGCTTCAAAATATGGGAAGCCGTGCGCCAGCGGATGCCAGTCGCACCCGTCGGGCGGCATGACTGAAACCGCACCAGCATAAGGGCTCGGTGTTTCATGTGAATGATCGGCCGGATGATGGCCTTGGCCGGGCGCGTGCTCGCCTTCGCCCGCGTCGTCGTGAACATGGCCATGTTCGGCGAATTCCGCCTGCATCTCTGCGTGATGCTGTGCTTCTGCGAACGCGGTCGGAAAGGCGTTGGCAGGCGACAACAGGCTGAGCGTCATCGCCAGTGCAATAGCGAGGCGCAGAACTGTGCTGTGAGGCCGAAACGACATGCTTAACGAATACTCACCACGGCCTTAACAATCTGTTGCTTCGCCAGCTTCAAGGCGATTCTCTCTCCTTGCTATATCCCCTCCAGGGGGATAGGTTCAAGGCATGGACCAGCCTCATCGCCATACAAGTCATCCCGCCCTCGTGAACCGCCTGAAGCGGGCCGAGGGCCATCTGCGCAAGGTCACCGGAATGATCGAATCAGGACAGCCCTGTTTAAAGATCGCCCAGCAGATGCAGGCGGTCGAAAATGCCATCGCCAGCGCCAAGAAGACCCTGATCGAGGATCATCTCAATCACTGCCTCGATGAAGTTGTCGGCCCGCTCGACGCGAGACAGCGCGAGGAAATTGACGACTTCAAGGCCATTGCCCGGTATTTGTAGCCGGGACCTCGGAGTCGGCCGCCATTCTGGGTATCCTCTCAAACACAGCTTACCGGAACCTCTTCTCGGCGCAGGTCGTGGCCCTTCTTGGTACCGGTCTGTTGACGGTTGCGCTGAGCCTTCTGGCCTATGATCTCGCCGGTGAGCGCGCCGGGGCTGTCCTGGGAACGGCGCTGGCGATCAAGATGATCGCCTATGTGGGCTTGGCCCCCGTAGCCGGCGCGATCGCGGAAAATCTGCCGCGCAAGGCAGTGCTGATCGGTGCCGACCTCGTCCGGGCGTCGGTCTCCCTGTTCCTGCCCTTCATCGACGCGGTCTGGCAGATTTACCTGCTGATCTTCATCCTGCAGGCAGCATCTGCGACCTTCACTCCAACCTTTCAGGCAGTCATTCCGGATATCCTTCCGGACGAGAAGGACTATACGAAGGCCCTTTCGCTATCCCGGTTGGCCTATGATCTTGAAAATCTGGTTAGCCCGGCGCTCGCCGGCATTCTCCTCTCGATAATGAGTTATCATTGGCTGTTCGGCGGCACTGTCGTCGGTTTTCTGGGGTCAGCCGCCCTGGTCGCGGCGACCCTTGTTCCGGCCCTGCCGCAAACAGCCAAGGCACGCCCCTTTTTCGCGCGCCTGACGCGCGGAACGCGCATCTACCTGGCGACGCCACGCCTGCGCGGTTTGCTGGCGCTCAATATGGCCGCGGCCGCCGCAGGAGCTTTTGTCATCGTCAACACGGTCGTTCTTGTCCGGTCCGGCTACGGCGCGGGCGAAACCCAGGTAGCGCAAGCGCTTGCCGCATTCGGCGGCGGCTCCATGCTTGCGGCGCTTTCCCTGCCGCGCCTGCTCGACAGGCTCCCGGACCGGCTGGTCATGGTCGCCGCCGCCTTTCTCCTCGGCGCGCTCACGCTCGGCCATGCGGTGTACATGTTTGCAGAGGGGTTGCCTGGATGGACCGGATTTCTGCTCGCCTGGGCGGCGAGCGGGACACTTTATTCTGCGGTCCTGACACCATCCGGACGTCTGCTGCGGCGCTCTGCCCATGCGGAGGACAGGCCGGCCGTCTTCGCCGCTCAATTCGCCCTGTCCCATGCCTGCTGGCTCATCACCTATCCGCTTGCCGGATGGACCGGCGAAACCTTCGGCTGGTCCGCTGCGATGGCAATTCTCGGCGCATTGGCGCTCGCCGCCTCGGCGCTGGCGCTTGCACTCTGGCCGGCAGGTGATCCCTCCGAGCTTGTCCACGATCATCCCGACCTTCCGGCGGGCCACCCGCATCTCGCTGGCGCCCCGGGGAAGCGCCACCGGCACCTCTTCCTGATCGACGACGAGCACCGCGCCTGGCCGACCCATGGCTGAGGCGGCGAGGACCCGAAGGCGGGAACCGTGAACTGGCTCCTCGGCCTGTATGCGGACGCGGTCTCCGCTCAGCGGGACATCTATCTCGCATTTGCCGACCGGATTCGCGAGTTTTCGGAAACCGGCGACTGGACCCAATTGGCGGTCTTTCTGCCCGTGGGAGTCGTGTTCGGGGCCATCCATGCGGCAACACCCGGGCACAGCAAGACGATTCTCGCCAGCTACCTGGCCGGTTCGCGCCTGGCCGCCTCGCGGGCGCTCGCCGTCTCTTTTGTCCTGTCGATGACCCACGTTTCGATGTCGGTCCTCATCGCCCTGCTTTCTCTTCCGCTCGTCTCCATCGCCTTTGGCGAGGTCGGCCGCGCCCCCGCGCTCGAGAACCTCAGCCGAGGCTTGATCGGCATGATCGGGTTGTGGATGGTGTGGCAGGCCCTGCGCCCGCCAGGAAGGCACGATCACGCCGCCGGGCAGGGTCTGGCCCTCGGTTTGACGGCTGGGCTGATACCCTGCCCGCTCACGCTCTTTGTCATGACGTTCGCAATTTCCAAGGGCGCGACCGAGGCCGGCATCGCCTTCGCAGGCGTGATGATGCTGGGTGTCGCGCTAACGCTGGCGTTGGTGGCAGTGACGGCCGTTCTGTGCCGGGACACGCTTTTGCGGCTGATGGAACGCCGTCCCGCAACGCTGTTGTTCACGGCGCGGCTGCTCCACGGGATCGTCGGAGTCATGTTGGTTATTATAGCTTTGAACGAGGTCTTCCCGCGCGGCTGATGACCCGCCGCATCGTTAAAATGATTTAGGTCGGGACCCGCTCCATGTGGCGATGACAGAAAGAGCGGTACTCGACCTCCAATAGGGACCATTCGGTCAAGGCGTGATCCTTCCCCCTAAGCCGCAGCTAGATCCAGCGCGTGGCGGCGGGCGTTCTGGCGGATCATGTCGAGATGGATGTTGCGCAACAGCGCGGCGATGTCGTCATTGTCGTGATCTCTTGCCGACGCGTTATCGGCGTCGAACGCCTCGATGATCATCCGCGTCACCTCCTGCGCCCCGGCGTTCAGCCTTCCGTTGGCGACGTCGCGCCAGATCCCGATCGCCGTCAGGAACAGCGGATGGACGCTGCGCGCCAGCCCCGCCGCGTCGAGCAGCGCGCGAAGCTGGTTCTCCCGCTCGTCGACGAGGATCGCCGTGATCCGCGCGTAGCCCTGCCCCGAGAGATCGGAGAGGATGCGCGCGATGAAGTCGATCTTGCCCGCGCACACGGCCCGGATCAGCAGCTTGGTCGTCAGCGCGCCGCTGTCGCGCAGCGCCGCGATCAGGTCGCACACGCCCTCGTCCATCCGGCCGGAGGCGAGCAGCACCAGCGCATTGGAGACCGCTTCCCCCGGCACGCGCTTGGCCCCGCCGCGCCCGAGCGCGTGGCCGACGAGGTTCGAGCCCGCCAGCGCCTCCCCGCAGGCCTTCAGCACGCTGAGGCGCAGCACCGGCGAGAGGTCCGGATCGTCGAGCAGCGCGCCGCGCGTCGCGGCGTCTTCCATGTGCCGTCCGGCGATGGTCGCCCGGCAGGCGTCGCAGACATCGGCATTGGCATTGCGCAGCAGCGCCACCGCCGCCGCCTCCTGGCCGAATTCGCTGATCGCGCGCGCCAGCCGGTTGGAGATTTCCGGCCGGTTGGCGATCAGGGTCTGGATGCGCGGCTCGGCGATCTCGACGCGCGCCGCCAGATCGGAATCGCGCAGGATCGGCGAGCGGGCGATGACGAGGCTTGCCACCTCGTACTGGTCGCCGGCAAGCGCGGTGACGATGTGCGGCGGCGCGGCCCGGCTCGAGGCCAGCGCCTCGGCCAGCGCGTAGCGCACCTTCGGCGAAGGGTCGTCGAGCAGATAGGTCATCGCCGCATCGGCCGCGCAGCGCTCCTCCACCTCCATCTCCGAGAGGAGATAGGCGCGCGCCAGCGCCGACGCCGCGGCCGTCCGCCGCGCCACGTCTGCCGACCTGCTCCATTTCAAAAACTGCTGAACGATCATCAACGCGCCTCGAACCCGTACCCGAGAGGTCAGGCTAGGCAAAAATGGTTTACGCTTGGTTCACCATGTTTTCGGGGAGCGCGCGGATTTCCGGGCCGCGCGGGTACGGATCTACGCCTTGCGCGGGCCGTTCGGGCGGGCAATCGCGGTGATGGTAAACCCGCTGCCGTAATCGAGATAGCCGAGCCGGGCGACCGGCTTGGCCTTGGCGAGGTCGAAATAGCCGTCGGTCAGCGCGGCCTCCGAGAGGTGGACGCCCACCACCTCGCCGAACACCAGCCAGTTGTCGGTATCCGCGCCGCCCCGGTCCTTCACCGGCATGATCACCGTGACCGCGCATTCCAGCGCGGCCGGCGCGCCCGCCACGCGCGGCGGCTTGACGATCCGGCATTGCGCTTCCTCGAGCCCCGCATCGGAGAATTCCGAGACCCCGCGCGGATAGGCGAACGACGACTGGTGCATCGCGTCGCGCTGCGCCTCGCCGACGTAATTGCACACGAACTCGCCGGTTTCCTCCGCGAAGGTGACGCTGTCCTTGCGCCCGGTCGAGGAAAACATCACCACCGGCGGATTGTCGGCGACCGCGTTGAAGAACGAATAGGGCGCAAGGTTGATCGCGCCGGACGCCGAGCGCGTCGAGATCCAGCCGATCGGGCGCGGCGCGACGATCGCCTTGAACGGGTTGTGCGGCAGGCCGTGGCCCTTTGCCGGCTCGTAGAAGCGTTCGCTCATCCGCGATATTCCCCGCTATAATCCGAGATCAGCGCGTCGACGTCCGGGCGCGGGCGCTCGGCGATCTCCCGGTCGCAGGAGCCTATATGGACGATGCCCGCCATCCGCTCGTGCGGCGCAAGGCCGAGGATCGCGCGGCCGCGCGGGTGGTCGCAGAACCAGCCGGTCACCCAGTTGGCGGCAAAGCCGCTGGCATTCACCGCGTGAACGAGGTTCATCGCCACCGCCCCCGCCGACAGGAACTGCTCCCACTCGGGGATCTTCTCGTGCGGCGCCGCCGTCGACACCACCCCGACCGCAACCGGGGCGCGGCGCAGCCGGTTGCGCTCGCGCTCGCGCTGGTCGTCGGCCAGCGGCCCGTTGACCTCCTCGGCGAGTTTCTCGACTTTATCGGCAATTTCACCGGCGTTTTCGGCGCGGTACACAACAAACCTCCAAGGGACCAGGCGACCGTGGTCGGGCGAGCGCGCCGCCATTGCCAATATATCTCGCAGTTGCGCCGGATCCGGTCCCGGCCCGGTTATCATGCTCAGGGGCACGGACTTGCGCGTCTTGAGATAAGACGCGACTGCATCGTCAGGTGTCACGAAAAAGCTCGAATCTTGTTTACCGTTGCGCCCTGATATGGCGCAGCGTTCGCGAAAATGCCAGCGTCCGAGGGGTTTACCGACATACCGTGCAGAAATTCACCGACATGCTTCGTCCGCTCTCCCCCTCGCCCGCTACGCCTCACCTGCTTGCCGCCTCACCCGCCATGCCTCGCGCGCTTCGCGCATTGGTCTTCGTCTTCTTCTGTTTCTTGTCTGTCCGCGCGGCCACCGCCCAAGAGGCGCAGTTTTCGGCCGAAGTGGAACTCCCGGGCATCACCAACTACGCGCCTCCATCCAGCCAAGCCAGCCCAGCCTCCACAACAGGGGTCGACCTTTTGCTGGACGCCCGGCTATCAGCCGAAGCCAAGACCATAAGCGAGGGAATGGTCTGGCGCGTGTTCGGTTCAGAACCGGAGCAAGGAGGGAAGTTGCCGCTGCTAGCGATCGCTGAAGGCGGTCCAACCCGTATAACGCTCAATCCGGGGGAGTATCTGGTTCACGCCGCGTTCGGACGGGCGGGTGCGACCACGCGTATTACGCTCGGCAACGAAGCTCGCCACGAAACGATGATACTGGACGCTGGTGGCTTGCGCCTCGAAGGAGTGTTGCCGGACAAGATACCGATGCGCAATGATCGCCTTCGCTTCGACATCTACCATGCTGAAGAGGACGAAAATGGCGAACGGCGTTTGATCTTACCGGACGTTCGCCCAGGACGCACGGTCCGCCTGAATGCCGGAACTTACCATATCGTTTCGAATTATGGCGATGTAAACGCCACGATACGGGCGGATATCCGGGTCGAGGCGGGCAAAACCACTACGGCCCAAGTCGAACATAGGGCGGCACAGGTTACCCTCAATCTGGTGCGGGGGGATGCCGGTGTCCCATTGGCGGATACGGCTTGGTCTGTGGTTGGGCCCTCCGGGGAGGTCCTTGCCGAGAACGTCGGGGCTTTCCCCTCTATGATCTTGGCAGCGGGTAACTACACGGTGATCGCGAAGAACAAAAACCGTGTTTTTCAACGCGAGATCGAAATCCGCGCAGGTCGCGATACCGTCGTCAAGCTGGACGCCGAATCCGCAGAGCAGCTAGATCAGTAACCCTCAGCAATCTTTGCCACCTCACGGCCCTTACGCGGGCGTGGCTCGAGTGAAAACACTGCATCGTGAAGTTTCTCCAGCAAGACTTTGCGGTCCTGAATATCCGCCAATTCCTCCCACGGGATGGTCTTGCCGATCCACGCCTTGATCTGCTTTCCGTATAGACGCCGGAATTCGCGAATGAGCAGCGAAGTGCGCAAGGTCAGCGAAAACTGGCTAACGAACTGGAATACGCGTCCATTCTGACCTTCGAAATAAATCGGTATCACCGATGCGTTGGCGGACTGAATCATTCTTGCCGTAAACATTTTCCATGGCAGATCGTGGGCCCTCCCCAGCCCCTTGTGGGCCGTCGCGACGCCACCCGCCGGAAAGATCACGATCGTCACCCCTTCCTTCAGCAAACTCACCGCCTCTTTTCTAGTCTGCAGGTTTAGTGCGACAGCATCTTTCGACTCCTCGAATGAGATCGGCAGCGAGTACGGACGGATTTCGGGAACCTTCAAGAGGTCGTTGTTGATGACGACGCGAAACGGCCGGCCCAATTTTTCGGCGAGCGAAAGAAAGGCAATACCGTCACCGATCCCGTAGGGGTGATTAGCGACCATGACAATCGGTGTGTCTGGGATATTGGTAGGAGGCCACAGGCCGTCGGCGCTAAACTCCACCTCGATAAGATTCAACATCTCGGTAAAAACGCTCTCGCTCTTCCCGAATATCTCGTTTCGCCAGTACTCGTAGAGATCGGCCAGCCGGTCGCGCCCCGACAGGCTTTCGATCATCCGGATAAGCCATCGCTTAAGCGGCGGGTCGTCCGGACGGGCGTAGGACAGTTCAGCGAATCGTACGGTTCTGTTCATCTCTGGGCGCACGTCCCCAATATTTTCGTCCTTAAAGACGTGTGGTACGCACGTCGAGTTTCAAGCGAATCGCGGCATGTTCTCCAGATACGCTCGTTTGCGAGCGATATCCGGCGGCGTGGCCTCGACCGCCAGCGCTGCCGTGATATCCTCTAGCGTCCGTGATTCCTGATCCCGGGAGCCCAGCCTGCGGACATTCACGGTCCCCTCTTCCGCCTCCCGACGTCCACACACGAGAATGACCGGCACCTTGGCGTGCGAATGCTCGCGAACCTTGTAGTTAATCTTTTCGTTGCGGAAGTCGGTGGCCACTTGAAGCCCCGCGTCACGTAGTCTCTGCGCGACCTGCTCGCCATATTCGTCCGCATCCTGCGTGATCGTCGCAACGACCACCTGCAAGGGCGCGAACCAGAGCGGAAAATGGCCGGCATGGCTCTCGATCAAGATGCCGAGAAAACGCTCCAACGAACCGACGATGGCGCGGTGAATCATGACTGGCTGCTTCTTCTCCGAATCCCGGTCGATATAAAACGCGCCGAAACGCTCGGGCAGATTGAAATCAACTTGCGTCGTACCGCACTGCCATTCTCGTCCGATGGCATCTTTCAGCGTGTACTCGAATTTCGGCCCGTAAAAGGTGCCCTCGCCTTCATTGATACCGGCCTTGATCCGCCCTCCGGATTCAGCCTCCATCCTGGACAGTGCTCTCCTCAGGATATCCTCGGCATGATCCCACATGGCATCGGTGCCGACCCGCTTTTCCGGGCGTGTCGCCAGTTTGACTAGCACCTCGTCGAAACCAAAATCAGCGTACACCGACATCATCAGATCGTTGATCTTAAGAATCTCTGCTTCCAGCTGATCCTCCGTGCAGAAAACGTGCGCATCGTCCTGCGTGAACCCGCGCACACGCATCAAGCCATGCAACGCACCAGACGGCTCGTAACGGTGGACGTTTCCGAATTCGGCCAGCCGTATCGGAAGATCGCGGTAGGATTTAAGTCCGTGCTTGAAAATCTGGACGTGGCCGGGACAGTTCATGGGCTTTAGCGCGAAGACACGTTTGTCCTCTGCGTCCTCGTCCGCACAGGCGACTGCAAACATGTTCTCGCGATACCAGCCCCAATGACCGGATGTTTGCCACAGCGAGTTGTCAAGCACCTGCGGTGCATTGACCTCGTCGTATTCGCCTTCGAGCCTGCGTCGCATATAGGCAAGCAGCGCCTGGAACATCCGCCAACCCTTGGCGTGCCAGAAAACAACCCCGGGACCTTCCTCCTGAAAATGAAAGAGATCCATTTCGCGGCCCAGGCGCCGGTGATCGCGCTTCTCCGCCTCCTCCAGCATGTGCAGATAAGCGTCCAGTTCCTTCTGGTCGTGCCAAGCAGTGCCGTAAATGCGGGTGAGCATCTCATTGTCGGAATCACCACGCCAATACGCGCCGGCGACCTTCATTAGCTTGAAGGCATTGCCGACTTGCCCCGTTGAGGCCATATGGGGTCCGCGGCAGAGGTCGAACCAGTCACCCTGCGCGTAAATCTTGACGTCTTGGTCTTCGGGAATCGCATCAAGAAGCTCGACCTTGTAGGTCTCCCCTTTCTCGGAGAATACGTCGCGGGCTTTGTCACGCGACCAGATCTCCTTGCTGAACGGCTTGTTGCGTTGGATGATCTCGCGCATTTTCTTCTCGATCACCGGCAGATCGTCAGGCGTGAACGGCATTTCGCGCTTAAAGTCGTAATAGAAACCGTTTTCGATCACCGGGCCGATCGTCACCTGGGTCCCCGGGTAGAGTTCCTGCACAGCTTCGGCCATCACATGCGCCGCATCATGGCGGATCAGTTCGAGGGCGCGGGCATCATCTCGCGTTACGATTTCAATCGCGCCATCCTGCACGGGATCGGAAAGGTCGCGCAACTCGCCATTCAGCGAGATCGCGACAGCTTTCTTGGCCAGCGATTTCGAAATTGACTCCGCGACATCGCGACCGGTCATGCCGGCATCATATGCACGCACGGAACCATCGGGAAATGTCAGGGAAATGGCGTCAGCCATCGGCGGTCTCCTTTTCCAGTCCCGCCAACGAACGCGGGTGGCCACACAATTGGGAGCGTATCTATGCAGTCTCTCAGGCGGCGTAAAGGCGTGAAGGGCACCGCCGCCGAAAAATTCCCAGCGGCGGAACCATGTTCTTTCGTTATCGTTCCGCCTGTGTCGACAGGTACAATTCCCAAAACGAGCGCCAACGCGCTTCCACCGGATAATGATGAGCGAGATACCCCACCTGGACTGTGGCCAAGCCGCGTTTTTTTTCGACTTCGACGGAGTCTTGGCGCCTATCGTCGACGATCCGCTGGGCGTCAGTGTATCGCCGATTATTCGGCAAGGATTGCGGGACATCCATAACCGAGCGGGGGGCGCCGTAGCGATCATTTCCGGGCGGGAATTAGCCCAGATCGACCGTTTCCTTGCGCCTCTCGAACTTCCTGCTGCAGGAATTCACGGTGCCGAACGACGACGCCCCGACGGACGCTTCGAACACGATGAAATCGACGCCGCGATACTCAAACACGCCGGGGAGCGCGTCATGGCGTTCACGTCACGTCATGAGGGGACTCTTGCAGAAACCAAGAACGCTTCGGTCGCAGTTCATTTTAGGAAACGCCCCGACCTTGAGGCAGCGGCTCAGGAGTTTATGCGCGATTTGGTTGCCGAGTTGGGCCACGGAAAACTCGTTTCCGGGAAGATGGTGGTCGAGTTGAAGTTCTCGGATCGAACGAAGGGTGACGCGATCCTGCACTTCATGGAAGCGGACCCGTTTTCCGGCCGGCGCCCGGTATTCTTCGGCGACGACATTACCGACGAAGACGGCTTTCAGATTGTAAACTCAATGGACGGAATTTCTGTTAAGGTTGGATCAGGTGAGACCCGGGCCCGCTACCGGCTGGACGACACGTCAGCGGTCGAATCCTGGTTCACAACGGTTTGCCGCCATCCAAGGGGCGAAGCATCGCACAATAATTTGGGGAGGGCGTCATGAGGCTCGTGGTTGTGTCAAACCGCGTCGCTGATCTGCGGAAAACCACTCAATCAGGCGGCTTAGCAGTCGCTCTCGCAGACGCGATGCGTGACCGCGGCGGTGTGTGGTTGGGTTGGGACGGTCAAAGTAACGAAAAAGCAGAAAGCGAGCCGCAGGTGGAAGACGTGGGAAGCGTCCGGGTGATCTCGCTCCCGCTTCCAAAAGATGAGTATGAAAACTACTATGCAGGCTACGCCAACAGCGTGCTTTGGCCGCTTTTCCACTATCGACTGGATTTGATTTCATACGATCCCGCGTACCTCCGCGACTACCACGCCATCAACCAGCGTTTCGCGGACGCGCTGATTCCTCACCTACAGGAAGACGATCTCGTCTGGATTCAGGATTACCATCTGATCCCGCTGGGGGGCTACCTGCGCCAGAGAGGATGCCGAAATCGGCTGGGCTTTTTCCTGCACATACCGTTTCCCCCACACGACCTGCTCGCCGCAGCGCCCGAGCATGCCGATTTAATCAAAACTCTGATGGCTTACGATGTGGTTGGGATGCAGACCGAGACCGACGCGCTTCACTTGAAACACTATCTCGAAGCCGAAATGACAATCACTCCTGATGAAGAAGGCTACGTGACCTCTCCTGGGGGCCGGCGTTGCTTCATCGGGAGGTTTCCTATCGGTATCGACGTTGAACAGTTTCGCCGCATGGCTGAAGACATGCCGGACGACGTTCACTTCGATATGATGCGAAACCAGATCCTCGACCGAAAGCAGGTTATCGGCGTCGACCGGCTCGATTACTCGAAGGGTTTGCCCCAACGCGTTGACGCGGTCGACCGTTTGCTCACACGTCACCCGGAAATGGAAGGCCGGTTCAGTCTTTTGCAGATCTCGCCCCCGACACGCGAAAATGTCGAGGCGTATGCGAATATTCGAGACAAGCTTGAGGCGATGACGGGGCGGGTCAACGGAAAATATTCAGATTTCAATTGGACGCCCGTAAGATACATTCACCGAAGCGTTTCCCGCGACAAACTCGCCGGCCTTTACCGGGCAAGTGCAGTCGCATTCGTGACGCCACTGCGCGACGGAATGAATCTTGTGGCAAAGGAGTTCGTGGCGGCACAGGATCCCAATGATCCAGGCGTACTTGTTCTTTCCCAATTCGCTGGCGCGGCAGAGGAAATGACTGAAGCTTTGATCGTCAATCCGATCGACGTCGACGACATGGCTGAAAAGCTTTACCAAGCTCTCACAATGCCGATCGAGGAACGAAGGCGCCGTCACGAATGGCTTTACGAGTGTATCCGTAAATCGGACACGAAAATCTGGCTCGAAGATTTTCTCGCGTGCCTTGCGCCCCCCATGGATGATGCTGCGGCGGCCGCGTAGCTTGATCAGCAATTCCGGATCAGGCGAATGATCGAAGTATTGGTGCGGTCGAGAAGACTCGAACTTCCACGGGTTGCCCCACAGCGACCTCAACGCTGCGCGTCTACCAATTCCGCCACGACCGCAAGCCAAGGACGAAGCCGGTGAACCCGGCTCGCGGCACTTAGCAAATCGGATTCACCCGCACAAGGGTTTGCCGGTGTTTTTTGGCGCGTCCCCCGAGCGGCGGGATCACTTGCATCCAAGCCTGCGATAGCCCATGTCACGCCAATGCCATTGTCGTCCTCAGATACCGACAGACCCAACGTCCGCAATGCTCTTGCAGACGGCGGAACGTTCCTCCCGGCGAGCGGAACTCCCCCGGTTGAATGGCGCATCAGCGACGGTCTTGTCGAGTACGAAGACGCGGTCGCGGCGATGGAGGCCCGTGTCGACGCAATCCGGAACAACGGCGCGCCGGAACTGATCTGGCTGCTCGAACATCCGCCGCTATATACGGCCGGGACAAGCGCCAAATCAGACGATCTCCTTGTTTCCGACCGCTTCCCGGTATTCCGCAGCGGGCGGGGCGGCGAGTTCACCTATCATGGACCAGGCCAGCGCGTCGCCTATGTGATGCTTGATCTGAAGCGTCGTCGCGAGGACATCCGCGCGTTCGTGGCAGCCCTTGAGGAATGGGTTATTGGCACGCTCCGCAGGTTTAACGTGAAGGGAGAAAGGCGCGAGAATCGTGTGGGCGTGTGGGTGGTAAGACCTGACAAAATACCGACCGTGCACGGAGCTTCCGCAGAAGATAAGATTGCCGCCATCGGCATCCGTCTGCGCAAATGGGTTTCTTTCCACGGGATTGCCATAAATTGCGAGCCAGACCTCGATCACTACAACGGCATCATTCCTTGCGGGATAGCGGAACACGGGGTTACGAGTCTCGTAGATCTCGGTCTTCCCGTTACCATGAACGACGTCGATCTTGCATTGCGCGAGGCGTTTGAAGAAGTTTTCGGAGCGGTAGATTCGACCGGCCGGCGCTAGAGAAGTTGCTCTACAAAACGATTGGCCGTTCCAGCAAGCATACTCGCCGAACGATGCAGCGCTCCAGCGACGCGGACCCCGGAGCCGTGCAGAACACAGGTTCCGGTGAACAGATAGATCGCGGCCAGCATAAATCATCCCGTTTTGAAGCTCAGGCTACTAGCACCTCCTCAGAGTTTGTAGGCAAAGCCAGAAAATATCAGCTTTTCGCCGGTGTCTCAGACGTCAGCTTCGGGCGGCCTTGTTTTCACGCCAGAAAACGTAAAGCCCGGCCCCAACAATCATCGCAATGCCTAACCACTTTGACGCGGTCGGGAAGTCGCCGAAAAGCAGCAAACCCGCACCCGCGGCACTGACGATTTCAAGATACTGAAACGGCGCGAGCAGCGAGGCGGGCGCAACGCGAAAACCGAGCAAGATCAAATGATGTCCGAACATGCCGATCGCGCCCGCGAGAAACAATAGGCCCCAGATCGAAGGGGGATAGTCGAGGCGTAGCGCAAGATTTTCAACGCCCGCCATCGTCCCCGCGCCTGATGCCGCCAGAAGAACAAGCGACCCGCCCGCGCCGGCGGCGACCTGCATGGTCATCGCGCTGTCCTCGGTACCCCCGAGGCGATTCAAAATCAGGTAGGTGGCAAACAGCGTCGCCGTGCCCAGCGGCAGCAGGGAGACCGGTCCAAAAAGCTCGAAGCTCGGCTGGATGACGATCAACGCGCCCGTGAACCCGACGAGAACCGCGGAAATCCGTCGCCAACCGACTTTCTCCCGCAGCACGACTACGGAAAGGACCGTCAAAATGAGGGGTTCGACGAAAAACACGGCAATCGCGTCCGCGAGCGGCATATATTTGACCGCCAAGAAAAAAAGCAGGCTGGCGATCGCGAGGATCGCGCCGCGCATGACGTTGAACATCGGCCGCTTCGGCCACAATCCGCCGATCCCTGCCGCCGCGATCACGAATGGAGCCGACAGCAACGCCTGAACCACGAACCGGGCGAGCGTGATCTGCCCGGGCGAAACACCTTCCACGACGGCCAGCCATTTGGCGACAGCGTCCATCAGCGGGATGATGAGCATACCGGCGGCACAGATCACCATCCCGCCCAGATGTTCGTCAAGTTGCGGTTTTACCGCACTGGGTTCCGCCTTGCTCATGGAGCCGGGTCCTTGAAAGCCCGAAAGCCGCACGCGCTGTCAGCGACGCCGCCCCTCCGGGTTGAAACCCCTCACAAATCCTGAAACTGTTTGCCGGTCAACCGGAGAGCATTGCAATGAAGTCACGCGCCGCAGTCGCCTTCGAGGCCGGAAAGCCGTTGGAGATTGTTGAAGTCGATCTGGAAGGGCCACGGGAAGGCGAGGTTCTTGTTGAGATCAAGGCGACGGGTATCTGCCATACGGACGAGTTCACGCGTTCCGGTGCCGATCCCGAGGGCATTTTTCCGGCAATTCTCGGCCACGAGGGCGCTGGCGTCGTTGCCGATGTGGGCACTGGTGTGAGAAGCCTTAAAAAGGGCGATCACGTCATTCCGCTCTATACGCCGGAGTGCCGCGAGTGCGAATACTGCCTCAATCCGAAAACCAACCTGTGTCAAGCCATTCGCTCCACACAGGGGCAAGGCCTGATGCCGGACGGCTCGAGCCGTTTTTCCATCGATGGCAAGCCAGTATTCCATTACATGGGAACCTCGACCTTTTCCAACTTCACAGTACTGCCCGAGATCGCCGTGGCAAAAATCCATCGGGACGCACCCTTCGACAAGGTGTGCTACATCGGCTGCGGGGTGACGACCGGCATCGGGGTTGTAATCAACACCGCAAAGGCCGAACCCGGCTGCCGCGGTGTCGTGTTCGGTTTGGGCGGTATCGGACTGAACGTTATCCAAGGCTTGCGCCTTATCGGCGCGTCGCAGATCGTCGGCGTTGATCTCAACAACGACAAGAAGGAGTGGGGCGAGCGCTTCGGCATGACGCATTTCGTAAACCCGTCAGAGGTCGATGGCGATCTTGTCGCACATCTCGTCGAACTGACCGGCGGCGGAGCGGACTACTCGTTCGAATGCATCGGCAACGTAAAGGTGATGCGCCAGGCGCTCGAATGCGCGCACAAGGGTTGGGGCCAGTCGATCATCATCGGGGTTGCCGGAGCGGGTCAGGAGATTTCCACCCGCCCATTCCAGCTGGTCACTGGGCGTTCCTGGCGCGGAACGGCGTTTGGCGGCGCCCGAGGACGGACCGACGTTCCGAAAATCGTCGACTGGTATATGGACGGCAAGATCGAAATCGACCCGATGATCACGCACAAGCTATCCCTGGACAGGATTAACGAAGGCTTTGATCTTATGCACGAGGGGAAATCGATCCGCGCCGTTGTGGAGTACTGACCGGCGCCGATTGGTAAGGCGCTCAGCCGCCCAATGCTTGGCCGAAACCCGATGGTGGACCAAGTCACGGCTGGCCTGCAGCCACTCAAAATCGTCCTCACCGCGGCTCCCTGCGCGGACCACAAAAATTACGGAATGAAGCCACGCGGTCTGTCGATGTCAGAAACGAGAAGCTCCACCATCTACGTCGATGCCGATGCGTGCCCGGTCAAGGAAGAGATCCTGAAGGTGGCCGAGCGGCACGACTTGCCGGTAACGTTTGTCGCCAATGGCGGCCTTCGGCCGTCCCGCGATCCGATGATCCGCAACGTGATCGTGCCCAATTCCGCTGACGCGGCGGACGACTGGATCGCCGAACGCGCCGGACCGGGCGACGTGGTCGTGACACAGGACATCCCGCTTGCGGCCCGGTGCGTCGAAAATGGCGCTCACGTGCTTGGAAATACGGGTCGCGAGCACACGCGCGAGACAATCGGCATGGCCGTCGCCATGCGCGACCTGAAACAGCATCTGCGGGAAACGGGCGAGGACCGGGGGTTTAATCGGGCCTTCACCCGTGACGATCGATCGGTCTTCCTCCAGGCGCTTGATCGCGTATGCCGACGCGCAAAGCGGCAATCGGAAGAAGCGGACAGGAACATTTGATGAAAACAATTTCTGAATCGAGGGCACATGGAGGCATCCAGGGAGTCTACAGCCACGGTGCGATGTCCACTTCATGTGAAATGACGTTCGCGGTCTTCGTACCGCCGCAGGCGAACGATACCCCCTGCCCGCTCGTATGGTATCTGTCGGGGCTCACCTGCACCCATCAAAACGTTATGGACAAGGGGGAATACCGGCGCATGGCGGCGGAACTCGGTCTCGTGATCGTGTGTCCCGATACCAGTCCGCGGGGCGATGATGTCGCCGACGATCCGGATGACTGGCAACTGGGCAAGGGCGCGGGCTTCTATGTCGACGCGACCCGTAAACCATGGTCCGGACACTACCGCATGTACACATACATCACCGAAGAACTGCCCGAGTTCATTGCCGGCCAATTCCCGGTCGACATGGACCGCCAGGCGATCTTCGGCCATTCGATGGGCGGGCACGGAGCGCTGACAATCGCGCTGCGCCATCCCGAACGTTTCCGCAGCTGTTCGGCCTTTGCCCCGATCGTCGCACCCTCGCGTGCCGAATGGGCTCGCAAGGCTTTCACCGCCTATCTCGGCGAAGACGAGGACAGATGGGTCGAATATGACGCCACGCGTCTGGTCGAGAGCGGCAAGTCCTTCAGCGAATTTCTGATCGATCAGGGAGACGCCGACCCCTTCCTCGAAGAAGGTCTCAAGCCCGAGCTCTTTCAAGCCGCATGCCGCAAATCGGGCATCCCTCTGACGCTCCGCATGCAGTCCGGATACGATCATTCCTATAACTTCATCTCGACCTTCATGAACGATCACCTCCGCTGGCACGCCGAGCGGCTCACCGCACCGATAAGATGATGGAACGCACGATGCCCAATGAGAACATGTTCAGCAGCCCGCCCGATGTCGATACGCTCGGAGGGCGCCTCTCCCGTGCGCGTGACGCCAGTGGCATGTCCGCCGCCCAGTTTGCGCGGCGGCTCGGTGTCAAGACGGCGACCGTTCAGGCTTGGGAGTCAGACCGGTCGGAGCCCCGGTCCAGCCGCTTGTCCATGATCGCCGGCATTCTCAATGTCAGCACGCCCTGGCTCCTGCACGGCGTCGGCTCGGCCCCTGCGGACGATCCGCGCAATGATGCGATCGCTGTGCTTCGTGGTCAGGTCAACAAATTGCGGCAGGCGCATGATGAGGCCGGCGCGATCCTTCAGCGCGTTGAAAACGAGCTGGTCCGGCTCCAGCGCCAAGGCGATTGATGCCCCGTATCCGCGGCACCTTTCGTTTCGCAAGCGCGTACGGATCGGTTACGCCGGTCCGATGATCGCCGCGAAGAATTTGAAGCAACTCAGCAAAGTCTATGAGCGCGCCCTCGTTCTTGAAAAGGGAGGCGCGGGCGACGAGGCCGCTGAACTCTACCGCAAATGTCTCGAACTCGATCCGGACGACCACTGCGGCGCCTCTGTCCGCCTGGCGTCGCTGGGCCTTGGCGACCCGCCCGACAAGGCGCCGGACTCCTATGTCGCGATGCTCTTCGACCAGCATGCGGAGGCCTTTGACGATATCCTGACCGGCGATCTGGGCTATGCGGTGCCGATGCAGCTGGCCGAGGTTCTTGCGGCCGACGAAGGCTCGCATTTCAGCCGTATGCTCGATCTCGGCTGCGGAACGGGCCTTTCGGGCATGACACTCGGCCACCTTTGCGATCACGCCACGGGTGTGGATCTGTCGGAGAAGATGATCGATCTTGCCGACGAGCGGGCCTGCTACGACGAACTCTTCGTGAACGAAGCGGTGCATTTTCTCGAGGAGTGGAAGAAGTCCGCTGTTCCAGAGCACAGGCCTTTCGACTTGATTGTCGCGACCGATGTCCTTCCCTATGTCGGAGCATTGGAACCGCTCTTTGCGGGCGCTGCAGCCAATGCCAATCCCGGCGCATGCTTTGCCTTTTCATCCGAGACCCTGCCGGATGAAGCTTTTGCGGGTCATCCATGGCGCGTTACGCCGAACCAGCGCTTTGCCCACCACAGAAATTACCTGAATAAACTTCTTCAGAATCATGGATTCACTCGCATTTCCTCCTTTGAGGCAATCACGGTCCGGATGGAACAGGGTACCCCGATCCCGGGCTGGCTGGTTGTCGCCTGGAGAGAGTGAGACACACTTCCTCATATCCAAGCCTCTCCGTTGCCACGCCGGTTCTTTGTCCCGCCCTTAAGCTCCTCATTTCATTCGTCGCTGGCGGGCCCCTTGGGCGCACCTCTCCATTGCCACGCCCTGTCTCCAGTCTGGCCATTGAACATTCATGGGAAGCGGGCGGTCGTCGTCACGCTTCTATGAATGGTTTGGTGCGATCGGATCGACCGCCCGCCGGCTGCTCACCCGCCTCCCGGCCACGGCTCGCGGTCCCGTAGGACCGGCCGAAAAGCTGAAGGCTAGGGCCCGGCCGTAAGCTCTTGCCAGGCGTGAACCGCACGCCCCAGCCGGCACCGCATCCCTCCGCCTGGCCATCCGGTCCATGAACCCGGCTTCCCGTGGAGGAACGTGCCACAAGTATGCGGGAGGTTTCGGAGGTGTTGATGGAAATCGGGCGGAAAAAATAAAATATCGAGACGGGACAACGAGTTAGAGAAAACCGGGCAAAAAACTTATCAACGTCCCGGAATCCCTCACGCTGGGAGAATGGAATGATCGTCCTCCCTGCTTTCCCCTCGTGAACAGACGCAATTCAAGCGGGCAGCCGGCCGCGGATCATCTCCCGCTTCCCGCCATGGCCGGGCTGCTTTTCAACCGCGAAGCCGGCCGCTCCCAGATTTCGGCGCACCCATCCGGCTGCGGTATAACTGGCGAAGGTGCCACCTGCCGCCGTCTTGTGCGCGACCGCTCTCATCAATTCCGCCGACCACATGCCGGGGTTCCTTGAAGGAGCAAAGCCGTCGAGATACCAGGCGTTCGCCTTACCGTTCCATTTCATCACGCTCTCGAGAGCATCACCGACGACAACGGTGAGCCGCGTGTGGTCGTCCAAGTCCCACTCTTGCGGCGCATCGGACAGGGACGACCAGCGCTCCAGAAGCCTCTCGGCCAGCGGCGCGAGGTCAGACCAAGACGAAAGCGCGCGCCGAATCGCGGCTTCTTCCAGCGGATAGGCTTCAAAGGAAACGAAATGGAGCCTCTGACCGGGCTTCCGGCTCTGCCACCACGCGCGCCAGGTTTCGAGGAAATTCAAACCGGTGCCGAAGCCGAGTTCTCCAATCACGAAAACGGCCGAACCGGACCAACGCTCCGGAAGGCCATTGCCTGCCATGAAGACATGACGGCATTCGGCGCGACCATCCCTTCGAGAATAAAAATGGTCGCCAAAGGTCTCCGAAAACGGCATATCGCCGTCGAGCCACGAAAGCCTGTCTCTTTTCAGTTCAGCCAAAGCACATGCCGTCCGCAGTCAACCCGTCGAATTCACCCGACATCCTTGTGATCGGTAGCGGGATCGTCGGCCTATGGACTGCATATTACGCCGCCCGGCAAGGCGCGTCCGTCAAGCTTCTCGATAAAACAGCGATCGGAGGCGGCGCGAGCGGAGGGCTGCTTGGTGCGCTGATGCCGCACCAGCCGATCAATTGGAGCGACAAGAAGCAATTCCAGCTCGACGGACTGCTCTCGCTGGAAAGTGAAATCGCCGATATTGAGAATCGCACGGGGCTGGGGGCCGGATACCGGCGATGCGGGCGCCTGATGCCTATCCGCAATGCGGAAAAACGCAGGCAAAGCGTACAATGGGCTGATTCCGCCGGGACCGTCTGGCCCCAGCCGTATCGATGGTCCGTTATCGATGACTATTCATCAAAGGATTGGCTACCCGAAACCGAGATGCCGCATGGTGCAAACAGCGACACGCTTTCGGCGCGGGTCGACCCGCGGGCGTTGGTGTCGGCGCTTGCAGCGGCAGTGGCCAACATGCCGAGCGCCGAACTGGAAATCGGTCGCGAGGTTGCCGCCATCGGCGCGGACGGAACCGTCTCGCTCAGTGACGGAACGGCCATGGACGCGGGCCACGCAATCCTCACAGCGGGTGCGTCGAGCTTCGATCTCCTCATGCCGTTCTCTACAGCGGTTGCCGGGCGCGGCGTCAAAGGCCAGGCCGCGTTGCTGAAACCCGCCCGTCCGGTCGACCCCGCCTTGCCGATCCTCTACGACAACGGCACCTATGTGGTGGCCCATGACAGCGGTCTCGTGGCGGTCGGTTCGACATCGGAGAACGATTTCGAGAGCGCCGGAATGACGGACGCCAAGCTCGATGAGGTTATCACGAAGGCACGGACGCTCTGCCCAGCCCTCGAAGGGGCAGAGGTCACCGAGCGGTGGGCCGGCTTGCGCCCCCGCGCTACCGGACGCGACCCGCTTGTGGGCCTCGTTCCCAGTGCGAAAAACCTTCTTGTGGCGACGGGCGGGTTCAAGATCAGCTTTGCGATCGCCCATTTGATGGCGAAAGCTGCCGTCGCTCTTGCGGACGATCGGGAGCCAGACTTTTTGCCCGACGCGTTTGCTCCGGAAAATCGGCTCACACCTCGTTCCGCCTGAGCGCGCGAAAAAACCGCTCGCTGTCGTGCTTCACCGCGTCGATCTTCTCTCCAGTCATCTTGCCAAGCGTCCCATAGACCATGCCCATGCGATGATTGTCTTCCAGGCTCTCCCGGTTCTCGATCAAGAAGTTCCAGTAAAGATAATTGAACGGGCACGCCTTCTCGCCGTTCTTTTTCTTCACATTGTAGCGGCAGTTGCCACAGTAGTCCGACATCCGGTCGATATAGGCCCCCGACGCGGCGTATGGCTTCGACGCGACCACCCCTCCGTCGGCGTAGAGGATCATGCCCACCACGTTGGGCATCTCCACCCACTCATAGGCGTCCTGATAGACAAGAAGATACCACTCTTGCACCTGCTTCGGGTCGAGCCCGGCAAGAAGTGCGAAATTGCCGATCACCATCAATCGCTGGATGTGGTGCGCGTAGGCGTTTTCCCTCGTCTCGGTGATGGACTGACGCAGACAGTTCATGTCCGTTTCTCCCGTCCAGAAGAAATCTGCCAGATCGCGCCGGGCATTCAGTGCATTCTCGTCGCCATAGCCCGGCATCTTGAGCCAGTAGATACCCCTCATATATTCGCGCCAGCCAATGATCTGGCGGACGAACCCCTCAACAGCATTGAGCGGCGCACGGCCGTCGCGAAACGCCTTCTCGGCCTTCTCGCAACACTCCCGCGGATCGAGCAATCCGCAATTGATCAGCGCGGACAGATGCGAATGGAACATCAGCGCCTCCCCCTGTTTCATCGCGTCCTGCCAGGTGCCGAAACCGGGGAGCGCCTCATCGACGAACCAGTTGAGGTAGTAAAGCGCCTGGCGGCGCGTGACGGGATAATTGAATGGTTCGAGGTCCCCGAAATGATCGCCGAAGCGGGCGCCGACCAAGGTCAGCACGTCCTCGGTGACGTCATCGAGCGAAAAGTCCGGCCTGTCCGGGAAAGTCGCGTTCTCCGGCAGCGGTTCACGATTCTCCTTGTCGTAGTTCCACCGCCCTCCCTCCGGTTCACCGGCGGCGTCCATGAGGTAGCCGGTCTTCCTGCGCATCTCGCGGTAAAAGAGCTCCATGCGGAGTTCCTTGCGGTCCTTCGCCCACTCGGCAAACTCTTCCCTCGTGGCCATGAAACGGTCGTCGGGCAATATCTCTACGTCGACGCCGGTCTCGTGCGCCCAGCCCTGCTGCATCTTCAGGACCCGGTATTCCGACGCTTCGGTTGTGACGACTCGCTCGGCGCCGTGACGCTTCACCGCCCGCTTCAAAGCCTGCGTGAAGGAGATCGCGGTTCCGTCGGCGTCCTCGAACCTGAGATAGTCGACTGTTTGCCCGTCCTCTTCGAGTTCGGCCGCGAAATGCCGCATGGCCGAGAACAGAAATGCGATCTTCTTCTTGTGATGACGCACATAGGTCGCCTCCTCGGCCACCTCGCACATCACGATGACATCGCTTTCGCAGAGATCGCGGAGGCTCGGCAAATCGCGTGAAAGCTGGTCGCCCAGCACAAACCGCAGGGTTTTGCCCATAGGCCTGGC
Source organism: Oricola cellulosilytica (assembly GCF_019966575.1). Lineage (GTDB taxonomy): Bacteria > Pseudomonadota > Alphaproteobacteria > Rhizobiales > Rhizobiaceae > Oricola > Oricola cellulosilytica. The sequence goes on from NZ_JAINFK010000005.1 coordinate 290,842, forward strand.
TTACCCCTTTGGACGGAGCGTGGAGCGCCCGCCATCGACACCGATCACCTGACCTGTGATCCAGCCTCCGGCGGGGGTCAGCAACACCTCTGCGAGCGCCGCCAGATCCTCCGGCCGCCCAACGCGCGGGATCGCGTGCATGCCGGCGATCGCCTTTGCCATCTGCTCCGACGACGTCACCGCTTTGGACAAGCCCGTGTCAACAAGGCTCGGGGCAATCGCATTCACGCGGACATGCGGCGCCAATTCCGTCCCAAGCGCCCGTACGAGGCCCTCCACGGCACCCTTCGCCATTGAAACGGATGCGTGCGCGGCAAACCCCTGGGAAACGGCAATCGTCGAAAAGAGCAGCACCGAGCCGCCCTCCCCGGCCTTGAGCGCGTCGAGTGACGCCTGAATCGCATTTACGGCACCGAGGGCATTGATGCGGAAATCGTTCAGGAAGTCGTCATCGCTCAGGCGCTTGAGGGGCTTAAGGTTGATCGTGCCGGGCGCATAGACCAGTCCCGCGAGGTCCGCTCCCGCCTCATCCGCGATGCGTGAGATGTCGTCGGCGTTCAGGACATTACCAATGCTGTACGTCGCACCAAGCTCGGAAGCCAGAATGTCCAAGGCGTCCCCATTGCGGCCCGTCAGATGCAGTGCGGCGCCCGCGGATGCCAACCGGCGCGCGATCGCACTCCCGATCCCGCCATTTGCGCCATAGATCAGATACTTGCCCATTACCGCCTCTATCGAACCCATCCGCCTCCGGCCCCCCAATGTCCGCGGATCGTCTGAACGAGTAACTAGGCCCCGATATGTGGCTTCAACCCTGAAACGCAAAAACCGGCCGCAGCTTCTGCTGTCGGGCGGTTTGAACCGAGCACATGCAGTTTGGGCTTAGCTCTCTGCGTCGGCCTTTTTTTTCTTCGGCGCGGCTTTCTTCTTGGCAGCGGGCTTCTTCTTCGCCGGCGCAGCTTTCTTGGTTTCGGTCGCCTCCTCGTCATCGGCCATCAGCTCTTCCTTGCTGACGGTCTTGTCGGTAACCGAAACCTGCTCGAGCAGGTGATCGACGGTCTTCTCTTCGAAAATCGGCGCGCGCAGGTTCGCGACGGCATCCGGGTTGCCCTTGAAGAATTCGAAGACTTCCTTCTCCTGACCCGGGTACTGACGCACCTGGTTCATCACGGCCTGCTGCAGTTCCTGCTCGCTGACCTCGATGCCCGCCTTCTCGCCGATCTCGGAGAGAACCAGCCCGAGGCGCACCCGGCGCTCGGCCAGACGCATATATTCCTCGCGCGCTTCCTCTTCGGTGGTGTCCTCGTCTTCGAAGGATTTCTTGGCCTGCTCCAGATCGTTGGTGATCTGGGCCCAGATATTGTTGAACTCCGCATCGACCAGTTTCGACGGTGAGTCGATCTTGTACTGCTCGTCCAGAGCGTCGAGAAGCTGGCGCTTCACCTTCTGGCGGGTGACATTCCCGTACTGGCTTTCAATCTGCTCGCGAACGACCTCGCGAAGGCGTTCCGCGCTTTCCAGACCGAGCTTCTTGGCAAGTTCGTCGTCGATGACGATCTCGCCGGCGCTTGCGACCTGCTTCACCTTGACGTCGAAAACGGCGTCCTTGCCGGCGAGGTGCGCGGCACCGTAATCGTCCGGGAAGGTCACCTTGACCTGCTTTTCGTCGCCGGCCTTTGTCCCGACGAGCTGATCCTCGAAGCCGGGAATGAACTGGTTCGAGCCGAGCACCAGCTTGGCGTCCGTGTCGGTCCCGCCTTCGAATGCTTCGCCGTCGACCTTGCCGGCGTAGTCCATGGTGACCTGGTCGCCATTTTCCGCCTTGCCCTTCTTGGGCTCGTATTCGACGGCCGACTGGGCGATCCGCTTGACCTGCTCCTCGACTTCCTCATCCAGGATCTCGACGACTTCCCGCGTCACCTTGATCGAAGAGAAATCCTTGATCTCGATCGGCGGGATGACCTCGTATTTCAGCGAGAATTCGAAATCGGCGTCACCGGTAAGAACCTTCTCGGCTTCCTTCTCGTCCTCGGTCATGTCGACTTCGGGCTGCGTCGCGGATTTCTCGCCGCGGTCCGAAAGAACCGAGCGCGGCGTCTCGTTCAGGATTTCGTTGACGATCTCGGCCATGAACGACCGGCCGTACATCTTGCGCAGATGCGCGACAGGGACCTTTCCGGGCCGGAATCCGTTGAGACGGACCTTGCCCTTGGCATCCTCGAGGCGTTCGCCGAGCCTGGACTGGAGATCCGCCTTGGGAACGACGATCTTGATTTCCCGTTTCAGCCCTTCATTGAGGGTCTCGCTAACCTGCATTGTTCAACCTTCGTTTCTCTACCGCCCGTTTGGCGACATGCCGTCAAGCAAATCGCGCCGTTTGCCTTGCCGGCGGTGTGGTGGTGCGGATAGAGGGAGTCGAACCCCCACGCCTTGCGGCGCTGGAACCTAAATCCAGTGCGTCTACCAGTTCCGCCATATCCGCAGTGTTCGTGGACATGACAGGGCATGCCGCTTGATCGGGCGTCTATATCACCGCTCGCGCACCGATCAATGAAAAAATCCGCGCATTCGCGGCGAAACAGGGCTGTCTCGATCAAAACAGGCGTTCAGTATAAAGCGTTTCGCCCTCCTGGCGAAGCCCCTTGCTGCGCCCGGCCGTTCCCGCCGAACGCAACGACGACTTCCGTGATAGCGCCTTCGCGCATCCTATCCAGACCGCATCGGAGTTGGCCGGTAGTCCGGGCCGCCTTCGCACCATTCGAAGCGCCGCCACCTGCCCCTGCGTCACGGCGCAAGTTATCTGCCGTTGGCGGCATCGATAACGCCGCGTTTTTGCCAATCATCGACTTGACGCTCGATCAACGTTGCCAAACGGAAGCTCTCTCATTTCAACTGCTTAGCACATGGCCGAAGCATTTTGAGGTCCGCAGTTACGCCCGGCATTGTGCGATGCACAATTGCATGGGTGCTATGCGTTTTCACGTCTTATCATATTCGACAGGGCGACTATCTTCCGGTCACAACAAAACAAAAAAATGACCAACCAAGAACGAGACTAAGAAGATGAATATCGCACGCTCTTTCAACGAATGGCGCCGTTACCGCGCGACGTATAACGAACTGACACGCCTTTCCAGCCGTGAACTGAACGACCTCGGCATCAACCGCGGCGACATCCCGTTCATCGCACGCAAGGCATCGCGCGTCTGAAGCACCGACGAAATTCCGTCCGGACCGATCCTCCTCCCCGGTCCGCGCGGATTTAAGGGACGCGGCCCTATCCTCCTCCCGGGGTTCGCGTCACCGAAATGAGACACCCGCTGCTCCTCCCGCAGCGGGTGTTTTCGTATGCCCCGCAGGGGGTACCTCGAATATCGCGGCCAACATGAAACGTATGGCGCACTGCATCGTATGCATGGCAGCTTTGCTGAAACGGGCCTTATCAAATCGTTTGAAACCCTTATCTTGCAAGCATAACGAAAACGAAAAGACCACCGAAGCAGCCCAACCGAGAAAGGATCTGACTATGAACCTCGCACGCTCCTTCAACGAATGGCGCCGCTACAACGCGACGCGCGCGCAGCTCAACCGCCTCAGCAGCCGTGAACTTGAAGATATCGGCATGAACCGCGGCGATATCACGGAAGTTGCCCGCAAGGCGGCTCGCATCTGAGAGCACTGAATTCCGGGTGAACCGTTCCTCCTCCCCGGTTCATCTGGCTGACGGGGCGCAGCCCGACCTCCCTCCCAAGGCCCGCGCCATCCGTAACAGACACCCGCTGCTCCTCCCGCAGCGGGTGTTTTCGTTTCTTGAAGCAGGCTGCCGAAAGCGGTATTTCCGGTCCCATGTCTCATTCCCCGGTTCATATCATTGGCGGCGGGCTCGCCGGATCGGAAGCCGCGTGGCAGATCGCCGCCACGGGCGTTCCGGTCATCCTCCACGAAATGCGTGGCGTTCGCGGCACCGACGCTCACAAGACCGATGGGCTGGCGGAGCTTGTTTGTTCCAACTCGTTCCGCTCGGATGACTCCGAGCACAACGCGGTCGGGCTGATTCATGCCGAAATGCGCGCCTCCAACTCGCTCATCATGCGCTGCGCGGATGCCAACCAGGTGCCCGCTGGTGGGGCGCTTGCCGTTGATCGGGATGGATTTTCCGATGCGGTGACGCAGGCCATCGCGTCGCATGACCTGATCGACATCGTTCGCGAGGAAGTCACCGGACTCCCGCCCGCCGAATGGGATCAGGCGATCATCGCGACGGGCCCTCTGACGGCTCCCAGCCTTGCGGACGCGATCGCCAAGGCTACCGGCAGTGATGCGCTCGCCTTCTTCGACGCCATAGCGCCGATCGTCCATTTCGAGAGCATCGACATGCAGACCGCATGGTTTCAGTCGCGTTACGACAAGCCAGGACCGGGAGGAACGGGCAAGGATTACATCAACTGCCCGTTGAACGAGTCGCAATACAACGCGTTTGTCGACGCCCTTATCGCCGGCGATACGACCGAGTTCAAGGAGTGGGAAGGCACGCCCTATTTCGACGGGTGTCTGCCGATCGAGGTGATGGCCGAACGTGGCCGTGAGACCCTTCGCCATGGCCCGATGAAGCCAATGGGCCTCACCAATCGTCACAATCCGCACGAAAAGCCCTACGCAGTTGTGCAATTGCGTCAGGACAACGCTCTCGGCACGCTATACAACATGGTCGGGTTCCAAACGAAGCTCCGCTACGGCGCGCAAGCGGAAATCTTCCGCATGATTCCGGGTCTTGCCAAAGCGGAATTCGCACGTCTGGGCGGCCTGCACCGCAACACCTATCTCAACTCGCCAGTTCTGCTTACACCGGATTTGCAGCTTAAGGGTCGCCCGGGGCTCCGGTTCGCGGGTCAGATCACTGGCTGCGAAGGCTACGTGGAATCCGCCGCGATCGGTCTTCTGGCGGGCCGCTTCGCCGCTTCAGACCGCCTCGGGAAACACAAGGCTTTGCCGCCAACGACCACCGCATTCGGCGCGCTCCTGAACCACATTACCGGCGGACACATCGTTAGCGACGACGAAAAGAAGCGTTCATTCCAGCCAATGAACGTCAATTTCGGACTTTTTCCGCCGCTGGAGCCGGGCGCGCTGAAGAAACCTGAGGGCCATGTGGGCCGCTGGCGCGGAAAGGAAAAGGCGGTCGCCAAGAAAAAGGCCATCACGGACCGGGCAAAACGCGATCTCCAAGAATGGATGTCTGGCGGTGCAGTAATGGCCGCTGAATAAGCTCCGTACCGGGAACGTTCGGCAATATCCCCTCCTCTTAACGCTTCGCCTTTTTTCGCGAATCGTCCCATATATTGGGAATGGGCCGACGAAAGAACAAAGTATCTCTCCTCAGGCGGGCATCTCATGCTTTCAAGATGCCGGCGATACTGACCATGCCTCCGCGAGTCCAGTATGGCGCCCTACCCTGGCGCATGACGAACGGCACAATGGATGTCATGCTGGTTACCAGCCGAGGAACCGGTCGCTGGATAATTCCCAAGGGCTGGCCGATCGAAGGCTATTCTTCGGCCCGGACCGCCGCGCAGGAAGCGTACGAGGAAGCCGGTTTGGTCGGCGAGACAAGCGATCAACCGATCGGATCATATCGCTACATGAAAACCCGCGAGGAAGGCGCGTCCGTGGAGTGCGTGGTCCATGTTCACGCCTTGCAGGTTACCGAACAACGCGATGATTGGCCCGAGAGCGCCGAACGCAACACGATCTGGTTTCCCCGCAATGACGCCGCCCAGCGCGTCGACGAGCCGGAGTTGAGCGAAATCATTTTGAGATTCGCGCCGCCCTCTCCCCTCGGCTGACCAGCGGAGCCAATCTTTTCTAGATATCCCGCGTTTTCGGCGCTGATTCGGATTTTGCGTCTGTTCCTTGGCACGAGCCATTGCTAGAGACGGCGCAATCGCAGGGAACCTTTCATGAAAATCTCTACCGACACGGCCAAGAAGCCAACTCTCGACAAGGACCTCGACAAGATCGTTCGCATCGAGGAAGCCGCCGGCTTTGTTTCGCGCGGCTTCGCTGGCCCCGGCCTCGCGCTTCTGTTTCTCGCCGCTGCCGCCATTTTCGCCGCTCTCTACATCGGCGCGGGGCAAAGTGGCCTTTTCATCGTAATCGCAGCCGTCCTTGGCGGCTATATGGCGCTCAACATCGGCGCGAACGATGTTGCGAACAATGTCGGACCCGCTGTTGGCTCGCGCGCCTTGACGATGGTGGGAGCGTTGTTGATCGCTGCCGTATTCGAGAGCGCCGGTGCGCTCATTGCAGGCGGCGATGTGGTCGGAACCATTTCCAAGGGAATAATCGATCCTGCGAGCGTTGCGAGCCCTGACACCTTCATCTGGGCAATGATGTCCGCGCTTATCGCCTCAGCGCTCTGGGTAAATCTTGCGACGATCATAGGCGCGCCGGTTTCCACCACGCACTCCGTCGTCGGAGGCGTGATGGGCGCCGGTATTGCCGCGGCGGGTTTCGGCGCCGTTAACTGGCCGATGATGGGAACCATCGCAGCGAGTTGGGTGATCTCGCCCGTGCTGGGCGGTGTCATCGGCGCGATGTTCCTCGCGTTCATCAAGGTCATGATCATCTATCGGGACGACAAGATTGCCGCTGCCAGGCGCTGGGTCCCCGTACTCCTGGCGATCATGGCCGCAGCGTTCGCCGGCTATCTGGCGATGAAGGGACTGAAAAAAGTCGTATCCCTGAGCGGATGGCAGATCCTTGCAATCGGGGCAGTCGCGGGATTGGCCACATATTTCGGTACGAAACCGCTCATCTTCCGGCAATCCGAGGGTATGGAAAACCGCAATCAGTCCTTGCGAACACTCTTCCATATTCCGCTGATTTGCTCGGCAGCACTCCTTTCCTTCGCGCACGGGGCAAATGACGTCGCGAACGCCGTCGGTCCACTCGCTGCGATCGTCCACACAGCCGAGGCAGGCGAGGTTCTCGCCAAAGTCTCGATTCCGTTTTGGGTAATGCTGATCGGCGCGGCCGGAATATCGATCGGGCTTGTTCTATTTGGGCCACGCCTTATCCGGATGGTCGGAGAACAGATTACCCGGCTCAATCCCATGCGGGCTTATTGCGTCGCGCTTTCCGCGGCCATCACCGTCATTATCGCGTCATGGCTGGGGCTGCCGGTTTCCTCGACCCATATTGCCGTTGGGGCTGTGTTCGGCGTTGGCTTTTTCCGCGAGTGGTTCACGTCGCGCTCCAGCCACCGGCGCGAATACCTGGCTCGGAAATATGAGCGTGGCCGAAAGGAAAACAACCAAGCCGAGGCCGGCGAGCAACCACGTCGCAATGGCATGGCGCCGGAAGAATCTCGCCGCCGCGTTCTCGTCCGGCGGGCGCATTTCACGACCATCGTAGCGGCGTGGGTCATTACGGTGCCAGCAGCTGCGCTTCTTTCAGCGGCAACGTTTCTCGTGCTCAACACACTCTTCTAAAGGCGGCAATACCGGCGTCCGCCTCACTCGCCAGGCGCAAGCGCAGGGTTCGCCACCGTCGGTCTGCCGCTGCGGGGGAGCCCGGGCTTCCCGGCTTCATCCGGATGCAAACGGACGTAATCCGCCTTCAATGCCTCGGAGCCCTTGCGGCTGCCGTCATGGCTCCAACCGGGTGGCATGAACAGATAGCCGAGCCGCTGGCGCAACGTCAGGCCGGACGAGAACGCGTCTTTGAACATGGCGACCCATTCGTGGAACGCCACCTTCACCGGATTGAAGGTGCCAATATTCCGAACGATCCCGTAGCGCGGGACGTCTTCCTGGAGTTCCTCCACGAAAGAGCCGAACATCCGGTCCCAGATGATGAGCGTGCCTGCGTAATTCGCATCGAGATAACGCGGATTGGTTGCGTGGTGGACGCGATGATGGGACGGCGTGTTGAAGATCAGCTCGATCGGCTTCCACATTTTGCCGATCGCCTCGGTATGGATCCAGAATTGGTAGACAAGATTCAGTCCTCCGACAAAGGCGATCAAAACCGGATGAAAGCCGATCAGGACCAACGGAACACGCAAGATGAACATTCCGGTGAACGTGCCGGTCCAGCTTTGCCGCAATGCCGTTGAAAGATTGTAATGTTGGGAGGTGTGATGATTGACATGCTCTGCCCACACCCACCGCGAGCGATGCGCAATGCGATGATACCAATAATAGCGTAAATCATCGAGCAGGAAACAAAGCAGCACCGCCCACCAGGAAAAGCCGAAATCGTAGATGCGGTACTGCCACGCCCACATCAGGACCGCAAAGGCGACGAAACCGACCAACAGGCCGGAAACCACGTTTCCGGTTCCCATCAATAACGAAGTCAGCGTATCGCGGGTCTCGAAACCCGCCTTCTTCTCTGCACGCGACAGCTTGAGGTAGAGAAGCTCGGCAAGGATCGCGATGATGAAGAACGGGATCGCGATCTGTGTCACGTCGGGATAGTCCGGGATAAGCTCGCTTAGGTTCATCAGGCTGCCTTCTCTTGCGCATCAGCGAAAAGACCTGCCACGGTCCCGGCCGTCCTCGCATCTTCGAATGCCAGCCGCACGCGCGGCAATGTAAAGTCGCGGGTCATGAGTTCGACGATGCGCCCATCGGCCGTGGCCACCATCTCTCCGCAGGTAACCAGCCGGGTCAGTTGTTTGCTCCCCAACACATGCACGAGCCCGATGTGACCGTCGGCAAGTTCGAGAACCACGTCTCGCCCATCGCTTGAAACGTGGCCCTCATGAACCACCGCTTCGGGAAAATCGATCTTGAACCGGGAGATCGCTTCCGCGGCGGTAGCAAACTTCACCGCAGCACTGCCGCCGCTCAAATGTACCGAAAGAACGATAACAGCTATGCCGATAGCGACCACTGCAACAAGTACCGGCAGGCTCACGCGATCCTCCAGACGCTCCCATTCCCGAACAAATCCTAGCGTTTTTGACGTTGACGTCAAAGTAATTTGTTGAGATCTACGGCCCGATGGCGCGGCGCAATATCCGCCACTGTGCCGTCAATGGGGAGAGCCCCGCCGTTCCGGCGGAGACCCTACCCGGCCTCCTTTCGATCCTGGCCAATGTCGGCTTGACGATCGCGAGCGGAAGGAAGGCTGGCTTAACGAGCGGGTCGAGCTTCGCGAGCGCCATCTCGGCCCTGGTCAAATGGTCACGGGCAAGCGCCGTCATCATGGCGACAACACGTCCGGCCGCCTCGGCGTCCTCGCCCTTCAACCAGGTTTCCTTATCGGTTCCCGCAGCAGCCAGAAACTCCTCGGGCACGAACACTTGCTGGTAACGGCGGTGAAACACCGTACGGCGAAGAATGCCGGTCAGCCCGAAAGTGACACCAGCATGGCCGGCGGCATCGGAAGAGCCCGGGTCGCCGCCGTCCATCAGGATCTGCGCCGAGAGTTGAAACAGCACCGACACCGTTTCTCCCAGATACCCTTCAAGGCTCGTCTGGTCGGGCATCGGATCATTGTAGAGATCGAAAATGCGCGCCTCGAGAAGGTTCGCCAGCGCGCTTTGCGGCAGCCTGTAGCGCGTAATCGCCCGCTGCAGGGCCGCTCCCACCGGATGCTGCATCGCTTCGGCCGCTCGGTCGCCGGAAATCGCGTCGCGCCACCATTGAAGCCGGATCTCGCCCGGCATCGGTTCAGACACGATCTCCCTGATGCGGCTCGTCTCGAGATTGAAGGCAAAGAGCGCCGCCAGCCCCGGCCGTCTGGATTCCGGTGAATAGAGCACCGTCAGATAGCGCTCCCGGTCACCCTCGCGGAGCAGACCCATGCAATATTCGAAGTTATCCGGCATATCTGACAAGCTGAAGCCGTTCAGGCCGCGTCCACAGCGATCAGCGCCGCAGCAACCGCCCGGTCCTCCGCAAGCAGGACATTGTAGGTGCGCACGGCAGAGCCCGTGCTCATCGGCTCCGCCATGATCCCGCTCTCGCGCAACCGCGCCTGCAGGGCCGGATCAAGTCGGCGCAAGTCATGCCCGGTTCCAACCAGAAGAACTTCGATCTGCGAAGACTGATCGAACACGGATTGCAGGCTCGTGGCGGTGATGTCCGCAGCATCCGTCACATCCCAGCCGTGGACGCCGGACGGAAGGCAAAGGATCGAGCCGCGATGTGACATCTCCGCAAATCGAAAACCGCCCGAACCATACGCATCGATCGGCGCACGGCCGGGGAAATGCGCCTCGCGAATTTCGATGCCCTTCGCCAACCGACGCGCCTAGCCGGCGTCCAGATCGACGGCCTGGGTGCGCGCGGTCGCCGCCTTTTCGCTGTCGTCCCGGTCAAGGGCGCCGGGCCGGAGCTTGAACAGGATGAGCAACGGCGCGGCGATAAACACGGACGAGTAGGTCCCAACGACGACACCGAAGATCATGGCCGCCACGAACGACCGGAGCACTTCGCCTCCAAAGAAGAACAACGCCAGCAACGCCAGGAGCGTGGTCAGAGAGGTCAGGATGGTGCGCGGCAAGGTCTGGTTCATCGATAGGTCGAGCAGATCCGGCAGAGCCATCTTCTTGTAACGCCGGAGATTTTCACGCACCCGGTCGTATACGACCACCGTATCGTTCAGTGAATAGCCGACGATGGTCAGAATGGCCGCGATACTGGAGAGATTGAACTCGAGCCCCGTGACCACGAACATTCCGATCGTCAACAGCACATCGTGCGTCGTTGCGACGATCGCGCCGATTGCAAACTGCCATTCGAACCGCAGCCAGATGTAAACAAGGATGGCGAGCAGAGCTGCCAGAACCGCTATCGTGCCCGCCTGAGCAAGTTCACCGGACACCGTCGGTCCGACGACTTCGACCCGCCTGAATTCGTAGTCGCTCTCCAGCTCGCCGCGCACCTTGGTGATTACGGTCTGTTCGGCGTTCTCGCCAGCGCCCTGCGATTCCACGCGGATCAGAACATCGCGGTCCGAGCCGAAGCCTTGCACCTGAACGTCGCCGAGATTTAGGCTGGACAGCCGCGAACGGATGTCGCCCGTGTCGGCGACGGCCTCTTTGGATTGTACCTCGATGAGTGACCCGCCCTTGAAATCGATGCCGAGGTTCATGTTGACGGTCGCGAACAGAGCCATCGAAACAAGTACTACGAGCGCCGACGCGGTGAACGTCATCCTGCGCAGCCACATGAAGCGTATAGCCGTCCCGCTCGGCACCAGCGTTATTGGAGCTTTCGGCAGTTCTTTCGGCTTCTGGCGGCGTACCCAGAACGCGATCATCCAGCGGGTCAACACGAATGCGGTGAAAACCGTGGTGACGATACCGATGGCCAACGTGACGGCGAAGCCGCGGATCGGGCCGGAACCCAGGTAGAACAGGATGACGGCCGCGATCAGTGTCGTCACGTTTGCGTCGATGATCGTCGTCAGCGCGCGCTGGAATCCGGTGTCGATGGCCTGAATGACCGAGCGCCCACCTGCCCTTTCCTCGCGTATTCGCTCAAAGATAAGCACATTTGAATCGACCGCCATGCCCACTGTGAGCACGATACCGGCAATGCCGGGCAATGTGAGCGTGGCGCCCAGTCCGGAAAGAACTGCGATAACAAGAATGACGTTCACGATCAGGGCGATATTGGCGATGAACCCGAGAAAGCCGTAAGCGAGGAACATGAACGCGACGACGAGGATCGAACCGATGATGCCGGCAATTTCGCCCGCGGCGATCGAATCCGCGCCAAGGCTCGGCCCGACGGTGCGTTCCTCGACGAAGGTCGGAGTGAGCGGCAATGCACCTGCGCGCAAGAGGATCGCGAGGTCGTTGGCGCCCTCGACGGTGAAGTTCCCGCTGATCTGCCCGGAACCGCCCAGGATTGGCTCGCGGATCACCGGCGCCGAAATCACCTGATTGTCCAGCACGATGGCGAAGGGACGACCGACATTTTCCTGCGTCGCCCGGCCAAAACGTTGCGCACCGGTCCCGTCGAAACGGAAGCTGACGATCGGCTCGTTGGTGCGCTGGTCGAACGCCGCTTGCGCATCTTCGAGATTTTCGCCAGTCACGATCTCGCGTGTTTCGAGAAGATACGGCACCGGCGGGTCGTCCGTGGAGAACATCACTTCAGTTCCTGCTGGAGGACGCCCATTGAGTGCATCCTCCACCGGCGTCGAGACGTCTACCATCTGGAAGGTCAGCCGCGCCGTCGTGCCAATCAGCTCCTTCAACCGCTCAGGATCGTCAAGGCCGGGAACCTGAACCAGGACACGGTCCGTGCCCTGCCGCTGGATGACTGGTTCGGTCGTTCCGAGTTCATCGACGCGCCCGCGGATCACCTCGACGGTCTGCGCGACCGCCTGCGCCATGCGATAATCCAGCCCGTCATCCGTGATTTCCACATGGAAAAGGCTCGGCTCCGGCTCGGTAATGACAATTTCCCGCACGATACCGCCACCCAGAAGGCCGGCGGCAACCGGCTCCGTCAACGGATCTAGAATTTCTCGGGCCTGCGCGACATCGCCGGTATCGCGAATCCGAACCGTGACGTTTTGGCCGCGACCGCTAAGGCCGGTGTAGCCGATGCCTTCCGCCCTCAGCAGGCGCCGCACTTCGTCGCGCACCGACTCCAGTCGAGCCTCGACGAGTTCCTTCCGATCCAGCTTCAGCTGGAGATGAACGCCGCCCTGCAAGTCGAGGCCAAGCGCCAGCTTGCTCTGCGGCAGAAATGAAGGGAACGACTGGAGGGCCGTATTCGAAAACAGGTTCGGCAGCGCGAACAGGATGCCTGCCAGCACCGCAAGCCAGATCAAAACGGTCTTCCACGGAGAAAAATAAAGCATATCGTTCCTGGTTTCGTCAGCTGATACGACGACACCGCTTATCAGCGGAAATCACGGCTTACATACGGCGCGGGCTCACGCCGCTGGCAGAAAATCGCGAGCAGCGGCTCCCTGGTGCGTTATTTCTTGCCTGCGTCGTTGGCTGCCACCGGCTCGCCCTTGACCCGGACTTCGGCGACCATCGCCCGCATCACACGGATCTTCGTGTTCTGGGCGATCTCCACCTCCAGCTCATGATCGTCGATGACTTTGGTCACCTTGCCGAGAATGCCGCCGCCGGTAACGACCGTGTCGTTCCGGCGGATCGCCTTGAGCATTTGATCGCGCTTTTTCATCTGCGTGCGCTGAGGCCGGATAATGAGGAAATACATGATCACGAAAATCAGCAGAAACGGCAAAATGCTCATGATGATGTCGGCACCGCCGGCCGAACCACCGGCGGCCTGCGCATAAGCGGGGGTTACGAACATGAAAAACTCCGTGAATGCGTGCATACGCACGCCTTGAAAATTTGCCGCGAATATAGTCAGCAGAAGGGCCATTGCAACCAAAAGCGGAGCCCGTCTCCGGGGCACGCCGCACGCGCGCCCGACGAACAGCCAGCCATGCCAGACCCACTCGAAATACTCAATGCCAAACTGGACCTGCTGATCGACACTCTCGGTCGACTCGGGCCTGCAACGCGACCGGAATCCGACCTCTCGGCGGCCGAGTGCTTCGTCTGGAACGCGGAGGCTGGCTTTGCCCAGCCAGTGCGGGAGGTGAACCGGGTAGACATCGGCCTGATCAAGGGCGTGGATCAGGTTCGCGATATCCTTCTGAAGAATACGCAGCGCTTCGCCGACGCCCTTCCCGCCAACAACGTTCTTCTCTGGGGCGCACGCGGCATGGGAAAATCGTCACTGGTGAAGGCGGTCCATGCCGAAATCTCAAAAACTACAAGTAACTCATTGAAACTTATAGAAATTCACCGGGAAGATATCCACGCCCTCCCCCAACTGATGCATGCTCTCCGAGCGTCCGAATTTCGCTTTATCGTATTTTGCGACGATCTCTCGTTCGACCACGACGACACGTCCTACAAATCCCTCAAGGCGGCGCTCGACGGAGGCGTCGAAGGCAGGCCGGAAAACGTTATCTTCTATGCCACTTCGAACCGCCGGCACCTGCTGCCACGTGACATGATTGAAAACGAGCGCTCGACGGCCATCAACCCATCTGAGGCGGTCGAGGAAAAGGTGTCATTGTCTGATCGTTTCGGGCTTTGGCTCGGATTCCACAAATGCAGCCAGGAGGAATATCTCGACATGGTGCGTGGATACGTCGCTTACTACGGCCTTGAAATCGGTGCCGACGAACTCGCGCAAGACTGCCTGGAATGGGCGACGACACGCGGGAGCCGCTCCGGCCGCGTGGCATGGCAGTACATCAATGATCTAGCCGGCCGTCTCGGCCAGCCGCTGCAAGGATAGTTATAACCACACCGCTAAGCGCTTGAGGGGTCACCGCCGAGCTGCAAGAGTCACTGTTTATTGCAGATACTTGACTGGATTAACGGGGGCGGAATTTTTGCGCACCTCAAAATGAAGCTGCGGCTTCTTGGCCGAACCCGACATGCCCGACGATGCAATCTGCTGCCCCCGGCGCACTGTGTCTCCGCGTTTTACGGCGAGTTCCGACACATGACCGTAAACCGTCACATATCCGTCGCTATGGCGCACAAGAACCGTCTTTCCCAATTCCTTCAGGCCGTCGCCGGAATAAATCACGACACCGTTCTCGGCAGCCTTTACCGCCGTTCCCGTCGGAACGGAAATATCGATCCCGTCGTTTGGCTTGCCGCCCTCGTTTGAGCCAAAAGCGCTAACAATGCGACCCTGCACCGGCCAGCGCATCGTTTTCACGCCCGTCGCGTCCGGGGCCCTCGCAGTCTCCTGCGTTTCAATCTTTTCTATCGAGCCGCCTCCATCACTCGTCTTTGCGGAGGTCGGCGGAGTGTAAGCGGCAACCTGCTTTGTTTCCGATTGAGCCGCCGCGGATTTGCTCGTGACGATCGGATCGAGGTTCTTGGCGGCAGCAACATTCATCGCTCCGCTATCGGACAGCCCCGGGATTGTCAGGCTCTGGCCGATACGCACGGTATCCGAGGAAAGTCCGTTGACGCGCTTGATTGCAGCCACGCTGGCGCCTGTCCGCCGCGAAATGGCCGAGAGGGTATCGCCGCCGACAACCGTGTACCGTCCGCCATCGGCTGAAACCCGCGCCCGCTCGGGCGCCGCTGCTGCCGAGGGCCTTGCCGGGATGGAGCCGAGAGAAGCTACCTGTGTATTCTCTTCCGCAACCCGCGGAGCGCTCGGCTTGGCGTCGCCACCCGCACGCGCAAATGTCGGGATGAGCACAGCCTGGCCTGCAGAAACGGATCGGGCATCGGCAATGCCGTTCGCGTCCATTATTGCCTTCGACGGAACGCCGTAACGCTTGGAAAGGGAATAGATCGTTTCGCCCTGGCGCAACGTGACCTGCGTGGCGTTTGCGGACGACCACCCACCGGTTCCCGTAGAAGGAGCTGAGGTCTGCTGCCGGGCCGAAACCGACCCGCGCGGCGAGGCGTTTCCGGTAGAAGCGACAGTAGCGCCGGTCGGAGCTCGAGGCGCGGGCATGGCGCCCTGCGCGGCGGTCAGGGGCGCGGCCGGTTGCGGTGCCGCTACTGCCGCACCGTCCGGACGGGGTAGAGCGGCCCTTTGCACGGGAGCTATACTTCCCGTAATCGATTGATCCAAACCCGGCTGGTAGTTCGGCGTGCCGTAGTTTTCAGTTGCCGCACTCGCGGCAACGACGGCGCGCTTCGGAACGGCCCCCGTGTAAAAACCATCCGAAAACCGGATCACGTCGGAACTGCAACCCGCAGAGATACCGCCGACCGAAAGAACCGTCGCTGTTTTCAGGATCTGCATCAGTTTGGATTTGGTGAAATTTCTACGCATCACGCCACTCACATCCGTTCCGGATCATGAGTTGATTAAAGCGCGTTAATGTTACCGGGCAGTTAAGCGATTGTTATGATGAGTGAGTCCAGGGCCGGATTCAAAGAAAGGCCGGCAGTCCGTGCTCGATCGGCTGAAAGCGCACTGCTCCGATATCCTCGCGCTCGAAGCGGCTGCCGACTTTCGTCATGCGGACGAGGTTCTGGGGCTGGTCGGCTGGCCCAAGCGGGCAGACCATCCTCCCTCCGGACACCAGTTGCTCGACGAAGGCGCGCGGCACGGTCTCGAATGCGGCCCAACACACGATTCGATCGAACGGTCCTTCGCTGCTTCCGGCGGCTCCATCGCAATGCTCGGAAACGATATTGCCGATTCCCAGATGACGCATCCGATGCATCGCCTCGCCGTGGAGGGTCTTGAACCGCTCGACGGTATAAACCCGCTTCACGAGTTTGGAGAGAACGCAGGCCGTGAACCCCGTTCCCGTGCCGATCTCGAGCACGCGCTGACCTGCATCCAGATCCAGTTCGTGAAGAATGCGCGCCTGCAGATCCAGTCCCTCGAGCGTCTCGCCACAGCCAATAGGGATCGTGCGTGAACCCATCGCTACATGATGAAACTGCGGTTCGACGAACTGACGCCGCGGAATGGCTTCGATCGAACTCATCAAGGACTTGTTGTCGATGCCTGCCGTGCGCATCCGCAGGAGGAACGCGGCAAACCCTTCCCGGTCGGCGTCCGACACCACTTTCGGTCCGGACGCGGCTCGTTCACTCACGCAAGCGCCTCCCTTAATCGCGATACCGCCTCATGCGCGGTAAGATCCAGTTTCAGCGGAGTTACGGAAATCATATTCCGTCGCAGAGCAGCGATATCGCTTGTATCAGGTGCCTCGACCGGGGAACGCCCGAAGCGTATCCAGAAATAAGGAAATCCGCGCCCGTCCGCACGCTCCTCCACCGAGAGGCCATGCAACAGCTTGCCCTGATGGGTGACCACAGTCCCCGCCACATCGTCGATTGGGCAGTTCGGAAAATTGACATTCAGGAACGTACCCGGCTCGAGCTCGATGCCCAGCAGGCGCTTCAACAGATCCGGCGCGTGGGTTTCCGCCACTTCCCATGGAATGAGCCGACGCTGGTCCTGGAAGCTGTAGGCCTGTGAAACGGCAATCGAGCGGATGCCGAGCAGCGTGCCCTCCATCGCTCCGGCCACCGTACCCGAATAGGTGACATCATCGGCGATATTGGCACCGGAGTTGACGCCGGAAAGCACCAGGTCCGGCTTGTCCCCCATTACGTGCGTCACGGCCATGATGACGCAGTCGGTGGGAGTGCCGCGCAGCGCGAAACGCTTCTCGGATATCTTGCGCAGGCGCAGCGGGTCGTTGATCGTCAGCGAATGCGCCAGTCCGCTCTGGTCGGTCTCCGGGGCAACCACCCAGACATCGTCCGAAAGCGTGGCCGCGATGCGCTCCAGTACCGCAAGTCCTTCCGCGTGAATGCCGTCATCATTGGTGATCAGTATTCGCATGCGGTGTCCCTCATTCCCCGATAACGTCGATACCGCCCATATACGGCTTCAGCGCATCGGGGACGCGGATCGTTCCGTCTGCGTTCTGGTAGTTCTCCATGACGGCAATCAGTGCGCGACCGAGTGCGACGCCGGAGCCGTTCAATGTGTGCACGAAGCGCGTATCCCTGTCGCTGTCCGGCCGATAGCGGGCATTCATGCGCCGCGACTGGAAATCCCCGCATACCGAGCAGGATGATATCTCGCGATACGCATTCTGACCCGGCAGCCACACCTCGATGTCGTAGGTCTTGCGCGCGCCGAAGCCCATGTCGCCTGTACACAGCACCATGGTGCGGAAGTGCAGCCCGAGCTTTTCAAGCACTTTTTCGGCACATTCCGTCATTCGCTCGTGTTCATCGAGACTGGAATCCGCGTCGGTGATCGAAACGAGCTCGACCTTGTAGAACTGGTGTTGGCGCAAATAGCCGCGGGTGTCGCGTCCCGCTGAACCGGCTTCCGAGCGGAAGCACGCGGTCAGGGCGGTCATGCGTATCGGTAATGCATCCTGGGCAAGAATATCGTCGGCGACCGTGTAGGTGAGCGGAACCTCCGCCGTCGGAATGAGCCAGCGTCCATCGGTAGTGCGGAACAGGTCATCGGCGAATTTCGGCAATTTGTCAGTCCCGTAGGCGGCCTCATCGCGCACCAGCAACGGCGGCTGGACTTCCGTGTAGCCGTGCTCGCCCGTGTGCAGATCGAGCATGAACTGGCCGAGCGCACGCTCCAGACGCGCGATCTGGCCGCGAAGCACGGTGAACCGCGAGCCGGATATTTTCGCCCCGGTCTCGAAATCCATACCGCCCAGCGCCTCGCCGAGCTCGAAATGCTCCTTCGGCTGGAAATCGAACGCAGGCTTCTCGCCGCCTCGGCGCACCTCGACATTGTCATTCTCATCAGCGCCGACCGGGACGTCGTCGAGAGGAATGTTAGGCAAGCGCGCCAAGGAGTCGTTCAGTTTTTCGCTCAGCTCTCGCTCGGTGGCTTCACCCGTCTGAATGAACGACTTGATTTCCGCTACTTCCGCTTTCAGCGCTTCGGCCTTGGCGGGGTCGTTGGCAGCCATCGCGGCGCCGATTTCCTTGGACGCTGAATTGCGTCGCGTCTGGGCTTCCTGCAGCTTGGCGATATGAGTGCGGCGGGCTTCGTCGAGGGCGATCAGCCTGGCGCTTTCAGCCTCCGCCCCCCGCGACCGCAGCGCCTCGTCGAGTTTTTCCGGATTGTCTCGTATCCAGCGGATGTCGAGCATGGCTCAAGTCCTGTCGAAAAAGAATTCTGGGAAATGGCAGGTGCATCGCCCGAAAGAAGGCGATGGTCAAGGGCGGCGCCTACTGCAACGTACTCAGGATGATTCAGATACGGCAGCGGCCTCGGCTTCGCGCTCAAGTCGTTTTCGTTCGACATAGCGCGCCGCCAGGATCGAGAGTTCGTAGAGCAGGATCGTCGGAACGGCGAGACCGAGTTGGGTCAACGGGTCGGGAGGCGTCAGGATGGCCGCCGCAATGAAGGCGATCACGATCGCGTATTTGCGCTTGTTCGCAAGCCCCTCGGTGGTGACAAGGCCTGCCCGCGCCAGGAGCGTGATCGCAACCGGCAACTGGAATACGAGACCGAAAGCGAAGATCAGCGTCATGATCAGGCTGAGGTATTCCGAGACCTTAGGCAGGTGCTGAATCGACGCCATTCCCTCGCCGCCGGTCTGTTCCATCGACAGGAAGAACCACATCGCCATGGGGATAATGAGGAAGTATACCAGCGCGGAACCCAGCAGAAAAAGGATTGGGGTCGCAATCAGATACGGGAAAAAGGCACTGCGTTCGTTTCGATAGAGGCCCGGCGCCACGAACCGGTAGATCTGGGATGCGATCACCGGAAATGCGAGAACCAATCCACCGAACGCGGCAATCTTGATCTTGGTGAAGAAAAACTCCTGCGGTGCGGTGTAGATGAACCGCACCTGGTCGTTGGAAAGTTCTAGCCAGTCAACAGC
This sequence comes from Oricola cellulosilytica, assembly GCF_019966575.1. Classification (GTDB taxonomy): domain Bacteria; phylum Pseudomonadota; class Alphaproteobacteria; order Rhizobiales; family Rhizobiaceae; genus Oricola; species Oricola cellulosilytica. The sequence continues at coordinate 310,219 of NZ_JAINFK010000005.1, forward strand.
CCACTGAAACGGCACCACCAGCAGATTGAATATCTCCGTCGCGAATGTGTAGGAGATCACGAAAGCGATAAAAAAAGCCCCGACGCACCACATCAGGCGGGTGCGCAACTCGATCAGATGCGACATCAACGGCGCAGCCGTGGCCTCCATCTCGTCGTCTTCGGTCGCAGCGCTCAAGTCTTTTCTCCGGTGTCCGCGCCCTTGGGCCTGGCAGCACCGCGCGCACTACCCGTGGCCTTGGCCGCCGTTTTGGACTTGGGAGAGGAACCCGTTCCGGTCGCCGGTTTCATCGACGATCTCACACTTGTTGCCTTGGTAGTGGCCGGTTTCGCCGCTCCATTACCCTTGGCTGGAGCCAAACTGCCGACTTTCTCTTTTGCGGATTTTGCCGGCGTCCGCGCTCTGGATCCGCTCGCCTTCCGCCCGCCTGCCCTGGACGCCGGCCTTTCGACCGGTTTTCCAGCCTGCTCCGACATTGTGGGTTTTTCCGGCTTTTTCTGCGCAGCACGCATCTTGTCGCCCGAATTTGCCAGGGAGCGGTCAGCGGCGCTCGTCGGCTTGTCACTCTTGTCGAGATCCCTGGTCGCGCGTTTGAGGTCCTCGTTCAGGTCTTCACCGACCTTGCCGAGCGGATTGAGCGCGCTCTTGATCTCGTTGCGCGGATCCAGACCCTTCATGTCACGAGCAAGACTCCGGACGTCGTCCAGTTCCGCCTCTTTCAGCGCTTCGTCGAACTGCTTGCGGAAGTCTCCCGCCATGCGCCGCATGCTGCTCGTCGCCTTGCCGAAGGTGCGAAGCATTTTCGGCAGGTCTTTCGGGCCAACCACAACGATCAGCACGATGGCAATGACCAGTAGTTCACTCCAGCCAAAATCCGGCAGCATATCGGGTGTCCATAATTCCTGCGAGCGCACAAGCCGTAAGGCCGGTGCGCGCAGGAAATCCTAGGCGTTTCAGCTCTTTTCGTTGGCGGCGGTTTTGGTGTCGACCGATTCCTCGGTTTTATGCTCAACCGTCTTGGGCGAATCGTCCTTGGCCTCGGCGGACTCGTCGGACAAGCCCTTTCGGAAGTTCTTGATGCCCTTGGCGACGTCGCCCATCAGTTCCGGAATTTTGCCGCGACCAAACAGCAGCAGCACGATGACCAGCACGATGACCCACTGCCACCAGCCTGTAATACCCATCTAAGACGTCTCCTCAAGCAAGCGTTGTCACCGGACACTTAGGCGCTTTCGTCGTCAGATTCAAACAGCATTATGTCCCGCTTCCGAACATTTATGACGACATCCTTTACACCCGGCGGAAGCTCGTCGGCGCGGATCCGTGCCCTCACCCGCTGGTCGGTTCCCGGTACCGCGAGAACCAGCGCTTCGGTCGACCCAAGGAACCGCCTGCTGACGATCCGGCCGGGGATGTGGCCGCTTGGCAAAACGTCACCATTGGCGCGCACATTGAGACCGACGGTCCGGATGGCAACCTTCAAGGAACTTCCGTCCGGGTAGCCGCGACAATCGAAAGCTCCGATCGGGGTTTCGGCCACGCCCTTGTGGCTGGTTGCGTCGAAAACGTTCAGCTCCGCGAAAAAACCGGCGACAAACAGGCTCTGCGGTCCGTGATATATTTCCTGGGCCGTCCCCGACTGGACAATTTCTCCGCGATTGAGCAGTGCGATGCGGTCTCCCATTCGCATCGCCTCCTCGGCGTCGTGGGTGACGACGATCGCCGTCGCTCTGGTTTCGCGGAGAATTGCCAGCGTTTCGGCACGCACGCTGTCCTTGAGACGGGTATCGAGCCCCGAGAAAGGCTCGTCCATCAGAATGACCGAGGGTCGGGGTGCGAGCGCGCGCGCCAAGGCAACGCGTTGCTGCTCACCGCCCGAAAGGACATGGGGAAAGCTTCGCGCATGGTGTTCCAGACCCACCCGGCGGATTGCCGCCATCGCTTCGCGGTGCGCGTCGGCCGGCTTCATGTCGTGCAGCCCGAAACGCACATTGTCCAGAATGGACATGTGCGGAAACAGCGCGAAATCCTGAAACATGAGTCCGACTGAGCGCTCCTCCGGGGGCAGGAACGTCGCCGGCCCGGCAATCAATTGACCGTTCATCGTAACCCGGCCGGAGGTCTGCGCCTCAAGGCCTGCGGCGAGCCGCAGCAACGAAGTCTTGCCGGATCCCGACGGACCGAGCAGACAAAGAATTTCGCCAGGGTTTGCGACCAGCGAAATCCCTTTCAGGGTGTGCACGGCCCCGTAATGGAGATGAATGTCCTCGAACGCCAGCTCGGCGGCAAAGGAAACACCGGTGCGCGGAAAAGAGGGGGTCTGGGCCTGAGCCATCGAGATCGAACAAAAGAACCATGGACGCGCGCCCGGAATGGACGCGCATCGTGTCAATCATCGCCGCCCTTGGGTGTCAACAGACCGAGTTCCTCGAGATCGATGTCAGTCAGCTCGTCTTCTTCTTCCGTCAGTTCGTCTGAATTGACACCCGGCATCGGCATGGAAAAGTTTGCCGGCATCCGCGACGATAGCAACCCGGCACCCTTCAACTCCTCCATTCCAGGCAGATCGCGAACTTCGCTCAGGCCGAAATGATCAAGAAATGAAGGTGTCGTACCGTAGGTGACCGGACGACCGGGGGTCTTGCGCCGCCCCCGCATCTTGATCCAACCGGTCTCCATCAGCACGTCGAGGGTTCCTTTGGATGTCTCCACGCCGCGAACCTCTTCCATCTCGGCGCGTGTAACCGGCTGGTGGTAAGCGATGATTGCCAGCACCTCCAGCGCCGCGCGAGACAATTTGCGCTGCTGGGTCTCCTCACGCTGCATCAGGAATCCGAGATCTCCGGCCGTTCGAAAAGCCCAGGAATTCTCGATACGGAAGAGGTTTACACCGCGCTTTTCGTAGAAAGACTGAAGCTCTATCATCAATTCATGCACGTCGACGCCGTCCGGCAACCGATCCGCAAGCGCCCTTTCAGTGACAGGCTCGGCAGAGGCGAAAACCAGCGCCTCGGCCATGCGCATCGCCTCTGCCTCCATAAGCTTCCGGGCCGGATTGTTGGCATCAATCGACACGACGTTTCCGTCATCGGCCATCGGCTCCGAAAAAATCCCGTCGTCTATCGCCTCGGTGCCCCGCCCGTCGCCCATGTCGTCCATGCTGTCGGTCATTGTTCAGTCTCCGTGGGGGGAACGTCCCGCATGTACAGTGGGGCGAACGGCGCGTCCTGGCGCATTTCGACCACCCGCTCACGCACCAGTTCGAGACTGGCGGCGAAAGCGCTGGCCACCACAGTGCGTCGCATCTCGGGACTAGCCACATACGCAATTATGTAGCTGTCCAGCGCAGTCCAGTCGCTCATCTCGCCGATCAAATTCCGCAGCATGTCCCGCGCTTCGGTCAGCGACCAGACTGCGCGCCTCGCGATCTCGACATGGTTGTCCGCTCCCCGCTGCCGCTGCTGCGCGTAGGCAGTCAGCAAATCATAAAGGGACGCGCGGAACTCGTTCGTTTTCTCGACGATGACGGTTTCCGGCATTCCGCGGGCGAAAACATCCCGGCCAAGCCGGTTCCGGTTCACGAGCCGCGCCGCAGCGTCACGCATGGCCTCAAGCCGTTTCAAGCGAAACTGCAGCAACGCGGCCATTTCCTCGCCGGACTGCTCCCCCTCGATCTCGGGTTCGGGAACAAGCAGCTTGGACTTCAAAAATGCCAACCATGCCGCCATCACCAGATAGTCTGCGGCAAGTTCGAGCCTGAGCGCGCGGGCCTTCTCTATAAAGGTGAGATATTGCCGCGCCAGTTCGAGAACCGATATCTGGGTTAGGTCGACCTTTTGGCTTCGCGCAAGGTGAAGCAGCAAATCGAGCGGACCTTCGAACCCCTCGACATCGACCACCAGCGCCGGCTCAACCGTGGCACGTTCGGTGTTTTCCTCTTCCCAGACAGCATCCATGGGTACGGGAGAACCCTTTGCCCCCTGTGCACCCGCCCTGTTTGTCTGGTTCGATATGACCACCTAGGCCGCTCCTAAAGATCGATAGGCCGTTAAATGCCGAAACTCACGCGGCCGCAGCCAAAAACCCGGCCAACTCGTTTCTCAGCTCCGCTATATAAGCGGCGTCGCCCAGATGGCCATCACTTGACCCAAGATGTCGTAGCGCTCGGGCTGCTCGGTTGGCCGCCTCACCCTCCAGAACCGGTGTTTTCGAGGCAACCGCCAGCATCTCCTCCATCATGCCGTTGCAATGTAGGACAACATCGCAGCCAGCGCCAAAGATGCTTCCGGTCCTGGCTGCGAAATCCCCAGAAAGTGCTTTCATGGAGACATCATCGCTCATCAGCAGGCCGTCAAATCCGATTTCTTCGCGGATAATATCCCGGACAACTGTCGGCGATGTCGTTGCAGGCTGCTCCGGGTCAATCGCCGAGAAAACGACGTGTGCGGTCATGGCCATTGGAATATCCTTCAGTCCCCGAAAGGGAGGGAAGTCGTGGCTGCGCAGATCGTCGAGCGGCGTATCGACGACCGGGAGAGCTAAATGGCTGTCGGAAAATGCCCGTCCATGACCGGGTATATGCTTGATCACCGGCAATACTCCACCCGCCATGAGCCCGCGAGCCGCTTCGCCGCCTAGCGTCGCTACCGTCTCCGGTTCATATCCGTAGGCACGATCCCCGATAACGTCGTGCGCTCCTTTGACGGGAACGTCGAGCACCGGAAGACAATCGGCGTTTATTCCGAGCGGCAAGAGATCTGCTGCGTGAAGGCGCGACATCACCCATGCCGCACGCCGGCCTGTTTCGGGATCGCGCTTGTAGAGTGCGCCGATCGAGGCACCGGATGGATAGGGTGGCGCAATCGGTTCGCGAATCCGCTGAACCCGGCCGCCCTCCTGATCGATGAATACGGGTGCGTCCTCACGACCCGTCAGATCGCGGAAACGCGCCGTCAGTGCACTGATCTCTTCTGGCAACCCGACATTGCGTGCAAAAAGGATCAGGCCCCAAGGTTTTTCCTCGCTGATAAACGCGACTTCATCCACCGTAAAACGGACGCCGGCACAGCCGATTATCATTGCTTTTGATTCGCTCATGTTCACACCGTAGCCTGATTGCCCTCAAACCAAAAAGGGCGGCCCATGGCCGCCCCCCGAGTTCGGTGCCCCGGATCTTATCTGGCCACGAAGCAACTGCCGCCGGCTTGCTTGAACCGCTCACAGAGTGCGACGGCGTCGCTACGGCTTGTCGCTGCGACGCGGACCCGGTGAAAAGTCCCACGACCCTCGATCTCAGCTTCCTGGATATTGATCGACCGCCCACCCAGAACGGTCGAATACCTCTGTTTCAGATTCGCAGCAGTCGACTGCGCGAGAGCTGCGCTCGGAAGCGATGCGATCTGCACCGAATACTCGCTGGCGTGCGACGCTGCAGCAGATTGCGCAAGCGGTGGGGGGGCCGCCTCAGGGCGTGTAGCAACCGCAACCTCCGTTGCGGGCTGGTTGACGATCGTGACGGGCTGCTCAGCAGGCCGCTCCGGAATCACTCGAGGAGCGTTGAACCGTCGCGGAGCTTGGGCCAGCGCTGGCTGCTCACCGAGCGGCTGTTCCTCGCCGGAGGCAATCAGCGCATCAGTTGAGGCGGCATCGCTCGTGACGGTCGGCGGTGTTTCCGCCAGCCCCGCCGGCGCGGTCGGCGTATTTTCGTCCGGGACCGCGCCCGCAATCTCCGGTTCCGCCGGTTCGGGTTCAATTACCTCCGATACCGCGGTTGAAAGAGCCGCAGACGCATCCTGCGGAGGCGTTTCAACCGCTTCGGCCTCCGGGACATCACTTTCTTTTACAAATTCGGATGCCTCCCCGGCCTGCGTGAGCGTCGGCGACGCTCCCAAGCTTGGTGACGGAGCTGCGGAGTCGGGAGCCTTCGCGACCAGTGTGCCGTCCGGTTTCACGACGACGGTGCGAACGCGCCGCGGCGCAAGCGCACCGGAATTGTCGCGCGCCGTGATCGTCTGGCCGTCATCCGCTTCAGGTGCCAGCCTGTCTTCAACCTTCACACCTTCGCTGAGGCCGGAGGGCAGGATCGCTGAACCGCCGTCGCTCAGGTCAATCGGCTCCTCCGAAGTCGACACCAGGGTTTCCTGCATCGGAGCCTCCGGCGCATTTCCGTCGACCTCGCCATAAACTGCCCGGTCCTGGTTCGGCACCTTTGCCCCTCCCGGATCGTCGGGCACTACCTTCACCGGATCAGGGTCGGCCTTGACCAAAACCGGTTCGCCCTGGCCACCGGTTCCGCCGCCGGAAAGACCGAACGCGCCGATCGTGCCAAGAATGGCGACGCCACCCACGATGGCGGCGATAACAAGCCCCCGCCGCGACCGCCCTTCGTCCCGAGAGCGTTCGCCCTCGCCTTGGCTTGCGGAAAATCCGGCATTTTCGTCCTTTTCCCCGGCTGCCAGGTCGTGCTGCGCGTACTCGAAATCGCGAGCGAGGTCATCCTCAAACGCGTTCATGTCGATGTCGAGATGTTGTGCGGCAGTTGCCGCTCCGGCCGGCGCAGCGAACGCCGCGCGGCGAAATTCATCGTGCTCTGCCTCGCCACCATCGTAATTGTCGAACCCCGCCAGGGCCGCGTCGAGTTCGCTCTCTATATCCTCCGCCTCCGTGCGAATTTTTTCTACAGAAGGAAGTTCGGGAAGATCGAGCGGTGCCATTGGTTCCACGCCGCCAATCGGCATCTCACTGGTCTCCAGTTTCGGAGCGTCATCGCGCCGATCAGGCGTGCCATCGAAACCGAAAGAGGCCGCTTCGGTTATTTCGGAATGTTGCGGATCAATTTCCGCAGCCGCCGTGTCGCCTTCGCTAATCGCCGCCTCATCTGACTCATCGAATGAAAGTTCCAGATCGCTCATCAGCGCGGTCTCGAACTCATCGAAAATCGCGAAATCATCCGCATCGGCTTCAACGTCATCATCATGGCCGCCATCGACAAGGTCGCGCTCCCAATTCGAAGCGTCGTATGAGGCAGGCTGCGGATCCTCGGGCTCGTCAAGTGAACGCCATTCGCCAGCGGCCCCTTCCGGGTCGGACACGGATTGCGGGATGTCGCTCGACACGTTGCCGGTCTCGCCCTCGACTTCGGCAGGTTCGCTCGTCCAGGCCTGCGCCACCGGCGTTTTTTCCCCGATACCGCCGAGCAGTGCGAGAAGTTCATCCTCAAGGACATCGGCAGAACCATCGGCACGTGATTGCGCTGAATCAGGATTACGCACTTCCAAGCCGTCACGCGAAAACGTCTCTGCCGAATGAACTGGCGCATCAGCTTCCGAGGCCACATCCCGGGCTTCCGCCTTACCGTCATCGGGCTCGTGGGGCTCGGCCGGTGCAAACGCGGAAATCTCCGCCCCACTGTCTAGATCGGAGCCGTCCCCTTCAAGCTCGCGGAGCAGAGCATCTTCCAGATCGATCTGAGCATCGCCAGCTTCGTGATCCGCAACTTGCTCGTCACTCTCCTCCGAAAAACCGATTATCTGGGAAAGCTCAAATAGAGGATCATCCCGGCGAATGTCCCCTGTATCGATATCGTCGACGTCCAATTTGCGATTGGTAGCGTCCGTCATGTCTGTACCCCGTACGCTTTACCCCCAGGGACCTCGGCCCCCAACGTGGCTCCATGCCAGCGTATTGTGGGTAAATGGTGACAGGGTACTACCGCATTTCAGCAGGAGAATCAGCCCCAACGATCGCAAGTCCGGACCGCAGCACGTTGAGAACACCCTGCACCAGACACAATCTGGCACGGGTCAAGTCTGTATCGTTAACCTTAACAAAGCGTAAGTCGGGATTGTCGGTCCCCTTGTTCCAATGAGCGTGAAACACGCTCGCGACATCGTAGAGATAAAACGCGATCCGATGCGGCTCATGCGACTGCGCTGCCGCCTCGACGACACGAGGATACTCCGCCAGTTTCCGAATGAGCGCGATTTCCGTCTCGTCTGTTAGCAGATGTATCTTTTCAGGGTCCGCTGACATCTCCTTGCCGAACTGCTCCGCCGCCTGGCGGAATATCGAATGACAGCGCGCGCTGGCATATTGGACGTAGAATACGGGGTTATCCTTAGACTGCTCCGTTACCTTGGCGAAATCGAAATCGAGCGGCTCGCTATTTTTGCGGTAGAGCATCATGAAGCGCACCGGGTCGCGCCCGACTTCATCAACGACATCACGCAAGGTTATGAACTGCCCCGACCGTTTGGACATCCTCACCGGTTCGCCGGCACGAAAAAGCTTTACCAACTGGCAGAGCAGCACCGCCAGCGTCACCCGCCCGCCGGAAACCGCGCGGGCCAGTGCTTCAAGCCGCTTGACGTAACCGCCATGATCCGCGCCAAGCACGTAGATCATCTCGTTGTAGCCGCGTTTGTACTTGTCGATGAAATACGCAACGTCCGCCGCGAAATAGGTATACGTACCGTCCGACTTGACAAGCGGACGATCGATATCATCTCCCACCGCCGTCGAACGGAAGAGCGTCTGCTCGCGATCTTCCCAGTCTTCCGGCAATTGCCCCTTCGGTGGCGGCAGAGTGCCCTTGTAGACATGTCCGTTGAGCGTCAGTTCGTTTATCGCCGTCCGAATCCGCCGCGCACCGTCTTCATGCAGCGAGCGCTCAGAGAAGAAGACATCATGATGAACGTTCAGCGCAGTGAGGTCTTCGCGGATCAGCGACATCATCGCTTCGATTGACCGGTCTCGCACGATGGCAAGCGCCTCGTCTTGCGGCATCTCGGAAAGCTCGGAGCCGAACTCCCTGGCAAGCGCCTCGCCGACCGGCACGAGGTATTCGCCAGGATAGAGCCCCTCGGGAATTGCGCCGATATCCTCCCCCAGTGCTTCGCGGTAGCGCAGCATCACCGATCGGGCAAGCACATCGATCTGAGCGCCCGCGTCGTTGATGTAATATTCCTTCACCACCTCATAGCCCGCGAAGGCAAGCAGATTGGCCAGGGCGTCGCCAACGACTGCGCCGCGGCAGTGGCCGACATGCATCGGACCCGTCGGATTGGCGGACACATATTCCACGTTGACGCTCTTCCCGTCACCCATCGCCGAACGGCCGAAATCGGCTCCAGCAGCCAGCATCCGAACCAGCAATTTGAACCAGAACCCGTCGGCGAGCCGCAGGTTGACGAATCCGGGCCCAGCCAGTTCGGCGGTTGAGACATCGTCGTCTTTGGCGAGGACGGCGGCTAGCCGTTCACCGAGTTCGCGCGGCGCGATACCAGTCTGCTTGGACAACACGAGCGCAGCATTGGTGGCAATATCGCCATGGGCTGGATCGCGGGGCGGTTCGATGCCAAGTTTGGAAAAATCGAGTTCACCGCCGTCCCGGGAACGTATCTCAAGCGCGTTGACGGCCTTGATGACCCGATGTCGGAACTCGGTGAAGATATTCATTGTGACTTTCCTGGATGGACGACAAACCGCTGCGGGTTCGGAGGCGGTGGCTACCGCAATTCCGGGGTGCGGTCAAACAAGCGCCGGTGCTCCGAGAGCGCGAATGTGTCCGTCATGCCCGCCAGATAGTCGGCTACATGGCGTTCAATCGACTCCACACGATGGCGCCGCAACTCTTCGCTCCAGACACCGCCCATTCGCTTGGGGTCTGCGCGAAAGACCTGGAACAAATCGCGCACTACCTGCTCCGCATCCGCACGCAGCCGCATAACCGAAGGATGACGGTACATGTTGGCGAACATGAACGCCTTCAACTCCCTTTCCAGCGCAGCCATATCAGGGGAAAAACTTCCAAGGGTCTCCCCAGCCGCATAGATGTCGATCACCGATTCTGGTCGAACGCGGTCAATGTTCTTCTGCGTTTGCCTGATCACGTCTTCCACCATCCGGGTCATCAGCCTGCGCGTCGTTTCGTGACCGCGTCGCGCGTCGTCCAGTTCCGGATAACGCCCGTCCACCTCATCGAGAATGTCGCGCGTGAGACGGACGTCGCGAAGCATTTCAAAGCTCAGCAAGCCGGCCCGCAGGCCGTCATCGATGTCGTGTGTATTGTAGGCAATATCATCGGAAATCGCAGCAAGCTGTGCCTCCAGGCCCGCGCGGCAAGCAATCTCCAGATCCTGCACTTCACAATAGCGCAAGACAGTATCTGGTACCGGTTCAGCAGGCGGTCCGTTGTGCTTGACCAGTCCCTCCAGCGTTTCCCATGTCAGATTGAGACCGTCGAAATCGGCGTAGCGGCGCTCTAGTTGTGTAACGACCCGCAGCGCCTGGGCATTGTGATCGAAGCCTCCATGCTCAGCCATGCAGGCGTCGAGCACATCCTCACCTGTGTGACCGAACGGCGTGTGACCGAAATCGTGGACCAGTGCAACCGCTTCCGCGAGGTCCTCGTCAAGCCGGAACGCGCGGGCAAGCGCGCGGGCAATCTGCGCAACTTCAATCGTGTGGGTGAGCCGGGTGCGGTAGTGATCCCCCTCGTGGCTGAAGAACACCTGTGTCTTGTGCTTCAGGCGTCGAAAGGCGGTTGAATGGACGATCCGGTCGCGGTCGCGCTGGAAATCAGTCCGCGTTCGGCTTGCAGGCTCGTCGACCACACGCCCCCTGCTTCGCGTTGGGAAGCTTGCAAAAATCGCACGCTGTCCGCCACCAAAACCGATATCCTCGAATCCCTCAATCGCCTCCGGGGTCATGACCGCTCCATATTGTTCTCGTTCCTCGACGATGTTGACGACGGGACCACCACTTCATACCTATTGCGCAGTAGTCTTCCATACCCTTGGAGACAAACAGATCGGAAACCCCATGACCGCCCACGCAACCGATATCGCCCCAAGGAACGTGACCGTCACCGACGCGTGCGCAGCGCGGGTGGCGAAGATCGTTGAAGGCGAGAGCGAGAACACCGTGCTTAGAATTTCCGTCGAAGGTGGTGGCTGTTCTGGTTTTTCCTACAAGTTCGATCTCGTTCCCGCTGCGGAAGACGATGATGTCGTACTTGAAAAAAACGGCGCAACCCTAGTCATTGACCCTATTTCGATGGTTTATCTCGCCGGATCCGAAATCGACTTTGTCGACGATCTTATCGGTCAGTCGTTCCAGATCAGAAACCCCAACGCCGTCGCGAGTTGCGGCTGCGGAACCAGTTTTTCAGTCTGAAAACTGAGGGTCGGGCAGCGCACCCCGCGCAAATTGGAAGCGATAGACTCGCTGGCCAGCTGAGCCCGGATTTGCTGGCGTCAAATTCCCGGCGTTGAAAACGTTTGCCGAACATGAAAGCTTCGCAAGCTGCACCCGCGAGCAAAGGAATCTGTCGGCACATGAAGATTGCGACTTGGAACATTAACGGCGTCAAAGCGCGCCTCGACACAGTGTTGAGCTGGCTTGAACAGAGCCAACCTGACATTACCTGCTTTCAGGAAATCAAGTCGGTCGACGAGAACTTCCCGCGAGAAGCATTCGAAGCGGCAGGATACCATTTGGAGACACACGGCCAGAAGGGATTCAACGGGGTAGCAATTCTCTCGAAGTTTCCGTTTGACGAAGTCAATTGCGGCCTTCCCGGCGACGACGACGATGAGCAGTCGCGTTTCATCGAGGGCGTATTTTCCACCGACCGTGGTGTACTGAGAATCGTTTCGCTCTACCTGCCGAATGGAAACCCTGTCGACAGCCCGAAGTTTCCGTACAAACTGTCCTGGTTGGAGCGCCTCCACGCGTGGGCGGAGGCGCGGCTGGAACTGGAAGAACCTCTGGTTCTCGCAGGCGACTACAATGTCATCCCCATGCCGAAGGATTGTCACGATCCGGCAGTATGGGAAGGCGATGCCCTTTTTCGCCCAGAATCGCGCCGGGCTTTCCGGCGTCTCGCGAATCTCGGCTTCACGGACGCTGTCCGCGCGGTGACCGACGAACACGGAGTATATACGTTCTGGGACTATCAGGCAGGCGCGTGGCAAAAGAACAACGGTATTCGCATCGACCATCTGCTCCTCTCACCAGAGGCAGCGCGACATCTCGAGGGTGCCGAGATCGAAAAATACGTGCGCGCCTGGGAGAAGCCGTCCGATCACGTACCTGTCGTCATCGATATCGCGGCTTAGGGGGCGCGGGACCAGCTAGGCGCGATTTCGCGATCGTGATATTCTTGGGTCGAGGAGGACGACCTGATGTCGAGAATCCGCTCGCTATTCGTGTCAGCCGCAATCGCACTTCTGTTGGCCGCGCCTCCAGGCATCGCTGGCGAAAATTGCACGTGTCGCGGCAACGGTGAGGACGTGGAGGAAGGCCGGGTTGTTTGCTTGCGCACCGCAAGCGGTGAAAAGCTTGCCCGCTGTGAGCGAGTGCTCAACAACACCTCCTGGAAAATTCTTCAGGAGGATTGTCCTGTTGCCGCCTCGCCCGCAAGTCGCGGAGCCCTCGGCATCTCCAGCTAGATCAGTTTGCAGCCTGAACCACGGACCGGCGGTCGGCCTCCGAAGCAAGCGCGAACGCTTCTTCCTGCAAGGTCCGGATCCAGTGAAGGTCAGCGCCCTGAGCCTTGAAGAGCGCACTGGTGAGAATCGCCAAACCCTGCTTCGTTCGCCCGGAATCGAACAGTGTCTTGCCCAGCATCGCTTCCGCTCCGACGTGGCCCTTCTGCGCCGCAAGCTTAAACCACCGAGCGGCCTGGAGGGCATCGGCTGCCCCACCTTCGCCCATAAGATACATCCGGCCGATCTCGAACTGCGCGTTGGGATCACCGAACTGGCTTGCAGACTGCAGGTAAAGTTGCCGGGCACGCAACGGGTCGGCGGTAATGGGTGAATTCGGAATCCCGCGCCTCAAATAACTTGCGAGGGAAAAGAGCGCACTGGAAACGAACGTCTCGTCACCCGTCCCGGGTACCGCGCCATCATTCACGAGGCCTTCGTAAAGCTGATAGGCCTGATAATCGTCTTCCCGCACCCCATCGCCCGATGCATACATCGTTGCGAGCTTCCAGCGGGCTCCCGCATGCCCCTGCTCCGCCGCATCCCGGTAAGCCTTCAATGCCTCGTCCTTGCGCCCGTTCTTGTAGGCGGAGAATCCGAACCGGAACCGGCTCCACGGACTGGAAGGCCCGGCGTCCGCAACCTCTTGCGCCAAGGCAGGCACAGGCGTCATCGCACCGACACCAATCCCAGCCACCGCAACGGCGGCCATTGGCGCGATAACGGCGCTCAGCATTCTGTTTTTCGACCGGCCAATGGTCATCTTCTCACTCGATACTCTATATGTCGGCGTAACAATGTTTCTCGGCCGCACCACCCGGATGGGTCAGTGCGCCCTTTCTCGCGTCGCCAACAGTCTGGGCGTATTTCCAAAGCACGCCGGATGTGTAGTCCGTTTCGCGCGGCTTCCATTCCGTGCGGCGCGCAGCAAGCTCGTCGTCGGTCAGATCGACTTCGATCGCTCCCTTCACCGCGTCGATCGAGATGATATCGCCATCACGAAGGAGCCCGATCGGACCGCCGACTGCGGCCTCGGGGCCCACATGACCGATACAGAAACCGCGTGTCGCACCGGAAAAACGGCCGTCGGTTATGAGCGCCACCTTGTCGCCCATGCCCTGCCCGTAGATGGCTGCGGTCGTCGCCAACATCTCACGCATTCCCGGTCCACCCTTGGGACCCTCGTAACGGATAACCAGCACCTCACCTTCCTTGTAGGAGCGATTGCTGACCGCCTCGAAGCATTCCTCCTCGGAGTCGAAACAGCGGGCGGGTCCCGAAAATGTCTGACTCTTCATTCCCGCAACCTTCACGATCGCACCGTCGGGAGCGAGATTGCCCTTCAGTCCCACCACACCACCCGTTTTGGTGATCGGCTTGTCAGCCGGACGGACCACATCCTGCTCCGCATTCCAGGCAACGTGCTCCATGTTTTCGGCTAAAGTACGGCCCGTCGCTGTAATGCAGTCACCGTGAAGATAGCCGTGATCGAGAAGTGTCTTCATCAGCAAGGGAATGCCGCCGGCCTCGAACATGTCCTTGGCAACATATTTTCCGCCGGGCTTGAGATCAGCGATGTAGGGCGTCTTCTTGAAGATTTCCGCCACGTCGAAAAGATCGAACTCTATGCCGCATTCGTGGGCGATCGCCGGAAGGTGCAGGGCGGCGTTGGTCGACCCCCCCGAGGCCGCGACAACGGAAGCGGCGTTTTCGAGAGCCTTACGGGTTACGACGTCGCGCGGACGAATGTTCCGGGCAATCAGTTCCATCACCTTCTCGCCCGACGCGAAGGAAAACCGGTCGCGCATTTCGTAGGGTGCGGGCGCCCCGCAAGAATAGGGAAGCGCCAGACCTATAGCTTCCGCCACCGTCGCCATCGTATTGGCGGTAAATTGCGCCCCGCACGATCCGGCCGAGGGGCAGGCAACCTGCTCGATCTCCGCGAGATCCTCGTCGGACATGTCGCCAACCGAATGCTGTCCGACGGCCTCGAAAACGTCCTGCACCGTAATCTGGCGCCCGCGGAAGCTGCCCGGAAGGATCGACCCCCCGTAGATGAATACCGAGGGAACGTTGAGGCGCACCATTGCCATCATCATTCCCGGCAGGGATTTGTCGCACCCGGCAAGGCCCACCAGCGCATCGTAGCAGTGGCCTCGCATGGTTAGTTCCACGGAGTCGGCAATCACGTCGCGCGAGACAAGGGACGACTTCATTCCCTGATGACCCATGGCGATCCCGTCGGTCACGGTGATCGTGCAGAACTCGCGCGGCGTTCCATTGGCGGCGGCGACGCCTTTCTTGACGACTTGCGCCTGACGCATGAGCGAAATATTGCATGGCGCGGCCTCGTTCCAACAGGAGGCAACCCCGACAAGCGGCTGATTGATCTCCTCAGTCGAAAGACCCATCGCGTAAAGATAAGAGCGGTGCGGCGCTCGCGCGGGACCGACAGTCGTATGGCGGCTGGGCAAATTGGCTTTGGAAATAACTTTGGCGTCCATCAATTCAATCCTGGCCCGCAGGCGCGGTACTTTCGTTGGGTACGAGCGCACCTTCACGGGAAAAGTGCGGATGCGCCCGCTTTGTGGCGGCACGGGGGCATTATATGCCGGAAGCTTTCTAGGGTATTTCTTCGCCGAAATGTGTTGCCAATTCGTCACAAATTCCGCGATTTCACGAAACTTGTCGCAGCGCAACCGACGGATATGACAAAAAAAACCCCGCCGGAATGCAGCGGGGCCTAAAGGGAAATTATGCCGATAGTCTTACCAATTGACCTTGAAGTTTGCCCCTACTGCGTATGACCAGTCTCCGTCGACCGAATAAGCAAACGTGTTCCCCGTTCCCGGTGTCAGCGGCGTGGGGTCGGCTGCAACAGAGCCGGCTGCCAAGTAGCTGATCGCCCCACCCAGCCTCAACTCCGTTCCTCGTTCGCCCTTCAGTGACACGCCGCTAGCCACTGTCCACGTATCGGTATGTACATCCTCGGTCGTTGAAACGCCTTTGTCCCAAGTCAAGCTGACCGAACCGGCGACCATCTCGTTGAACTGCCGCGCGAGACCGCCACTGACGGTCCATCCATCTTGCCAGAAATACTCCAAGACTCGAGCTCCCCCAATGGGAGCTGGGCCAACGATCGTGTAGTTTAGCGTTTGGAGCACTGACCAATCAGTCCACTTCACCGAAGCAAAGGCAAGCGTTCCCGCAGCGATGCCAGTCTGGAACTTTGCCTCAATCGACTGCGGAAGGGTACCGTTACCGAAGGTAGGAAACACACCGGCTACCGTAGTAAATGACCCTTGCGAGGTGTTGGGTGTGTGGTCAACTGCCGACCGGTATATGACTTGCCCGCGCAAAGCGATTTCGGGAATTTCGTAAGCCGCACCAATGCGGTACCCGAGCCGATACTCATCATTGAACGCTAACGTCGCCCGAGATCCCGCAAGAGGTGTCAAAGGGGCAAATTCGACGGTCTGGGCGTATTTGAAATCCTGCGCAAAAACACCACCAATGAGCCAAACTCGCCCCTTCCCAGCTTGGAAATTGGCACCGCAGGTCAACCCAAATTCATTCGACGTGAAACCTTCGCTGACCGTTCCGGTTCCGTCTGCGTATCCGGCCGTAATCGCCTGCGTGCCGTAGGTTGCGCCGGCTCCAAACGACTCTGTATACGTTCCGGCACAAGAGCCGCGCTCCGACAACTGCAATTTGAATGCAGCTGACGGCACCACGTAGCTGTCGCTAAAATTGCCATCGGTACCGCTTACCGTTCCACCCAAGAGCGGGGATGTAATAGTATCATATCCCCGACGAGGCGAAACGATCACAGCGCCCGCACGCATCGAAAAATTCCCCTCTTCGAACAAAATATCGGTATCTGCGGTGCCGCGGTTAAAGCCGCCGGCCTGCCCGGCGCTTGCCGTTGCTGTCGCGCAGGCAAGCGCTATCGCGATCTTCTTAAAAGTGTTTGGCATTCCCGTCCTCCGCCAGTCGTCGGCACGTTCATGCGGGAAACGAGGCTCGGATTTCAAGCACATTTTGGACAGATCTTTGCCGCAATCGCGTCGCGCATGCGTTGAAGAGAAATCGTGGGGCGAAAATCGCAAATCTTACGTTAACGTCAAATAGGTTTACGTTACGAAAGGACCGCGAAAATCCGCCCGAAATAGCGTAATTTTTACCTCGCCGTGCTATAAATCGGACCCAAATTCGGAATGTTGCAAAACTGACACATTCCGCCAGTTTGTGAGCTAACGGCCCGGCCGACATCGATCAGAGGCCGCCGATTTCCTCGATCCGGGCAAGCGCCGCCCTGAGCGAATCACGTTCAGGCACCGCAGCGGCGAGTTTCTCGCGCTCGCCGGTGACAACTTCCGGCTTGGCGTTTGCAACGAATTTTTCGTTCTTCAGCTTGCCCTCGAGCTTGGCGATATCAGCTTCCGCCCTCGCGATCGCCTTTTGCAGGCGCGCACGTTCCGCTTCAACATCAATCAAGCCTCCCAAAGGCAGACAGGCTGTCGCTTCACCGATCACGATTTGCGCCGATCCGGGAGGAACGTTGCTCTCCAGCACAATGTCCTCAACGCGCGCCAGTTGCTTCAGCGCCGGATCGTTGCGCAACAGGCGTCCGCACGTTGTGTCATTGGCGTTGACCACGACCAGGGGAGCGGTCGCCGACGCCGGAACGTTCATCTCCGCGCGAACCGAGCGAATACCGGTGACCAGTTCAATCAGCCAATTGATTTCGTCGGCGGCGTCGCGATCTTTCAGTGTGGGCGATGGCCAGGCCGCGTGACAGACAAGAGTCTCCCGGCTATCGGAGGTAAGCGCCCAAAGCTCTTCCGTCATGAAGGGCATGAACGGATGCAAGAGCTTGTAGATACCATCCAGCACATATGCCGCGCAGGCCTGCACTTCCGCCTTCGCGTCCTCGTCGTCACTGTTGAAGACAGGTTTCAGCAGTTCCAGATACCAGTCGCAGAACGTGTTCCACACGAACCGATAGGCTGCGCCGGCGGCATCGTTGAACCGATAACCGTCGATGCCCGCGGAAACGTCACGCGCCGCGCGAGTGAATTCGGTCAGGATCCATCGATTTATCTGAAGCTTTGCGTTTTCCGGTTTGAAGGAAGGATTGGTTTTCACCCCGTTCATCTGGGCGAACCGCGTTGCGTTCCAGAGCTTGGTGCCAAAATTGCGATAGCCGGCAATGCGGGAGGGATCGAGTTTCACATCCCTGCCCTGCGCCGCCATGATCGCGAGAGTGAAGCGAAGAGCGTCCGCGCCGTATTCGTCGATCAATTCCAGCGGGTCGATGACATTGCCCTTGGACTTCGACATCTTCTGCCCGAACTTGTCGCGTACCAGCGCGTGAACATAGACCGTTTCGAATGGCTCGACCGGCTTCCCCTCGCTGTCCTTCATGAAATGCAGACCCATCATCATCATCCGCGCAACCCAGAAGAAGATGATGTCAAAACCGGTAACGAGCACGTTCGTTGGATACCACGTCGCGAGTTCTTCGGTCCGTTCCGGCCAACCAAGTGTTGAGAAGGGCCAGAGCGCCGACGAGAACCACGTATCGAGCACATCCTCGTCCCGGGTCAGATCGACGGCTCGACCATAATGAGCTTCCGCCGCCGATCGGGCTTCCTCCTCGCTCTTCTCCACGAAGACTTCCCCGTCCGGTCCGTACCAGGCGGGGATCTGATGTCCCCACCAAAGCTGGCGTGACACGCACCATGGCTGGATGTTCTCCATCCAGTTGAAGTAGGTATTCTCCCACGTCTTCGGTACGAATTTGGTGCGGCCCTCACGGACCGACGCAGTGGCAGGCTTGGCCAGGGTCCCGGCATCGACATACCACTGGTCCGTCAGATACGGCTCTATCGGCACGCCGCCTCGGTCGCCATGGGGCACCTGGTGCTTGTGCGGTTCGATCTTGTCGACCAGTCCGCGCGCCTCCATCAGCGCCACGACACCCTTGCGTGCCTCGAAGCGGTCGACTCCATCGAGCGCCGCAATCGTCTCCGAAAGCTCAGAGACCTGATCCAGGTCATTGAGAAAATCAGGGTTCTCCTTAAGCGAAATCATACCGTCCGGGGTCAGAACGTTGACGGCCGGAAGGTTCTGCCGCTTGCCAACCTCGAAGTCGTTGAAATCGTGAGCAGGCGTCATCTTCACTGCTCCGGTCCCGGCTTCAGGATCGGGATATTCGTCGGCCACGATGGGAATGCGACGGCCGACAAGCGGCAGGATCACATGTCTTCCGACAAGCTCCCGGTAGCGCGGATCGTCAGGATGCACAGCAACCCCGGTGTCGCCGAGCATCGTTTCCGGCCGTGTCGTCGCGACCACCAGATAATCGCGTGCTTCATACCCGGCCGGATCGCCGTCGGAGGGTTTCCAGGCGGCGCGATTACCCTCCTCGTCGAGATTGAACGGATGCTCGTAGGTTGCGCCATCGGCCAGCGGATAGCGGAAATGCCAGAGATTGCCCTCGACCTCGATCTGCTCGACCTCGAGATCCGAGATCGCCGTCAGCAGCTTCGGATCCCAGTTCACCAGGCGTTTGTCCTTGTAGATCAAACCTTCCTTGTAGAGGCGAACAAAAACTTCCAGAACGGCCGCGGACAAGCCGTCATCCATGGTGAAACGCTCGCGCGACCAGTCGCATGACGCGCCCAGTCGCTTGAGCTGGTTGAAGATCATCCCGCCGGACTCGTTCTTCCACTGCCAGACGCGCTCGATGAACTTCTCGCGGCCCATTTCCCGCCGGCTCGCGTTCTCGCCCGATTGCGCCAGCTGCCTCTCGACCACCATCTGGGTCGCTATGCCGGCATGATCCATGCCCGGCTGCCACAATACGTTGAAGCCCTTCATCCGGTGATATCTGATCAGTATATCCTGGAGGGTATTGTTGAGCGCGTGGCCCATATGCAGGGAGCCGGTGACGTTCGGCGGCGGAATGACGATGCAGTATGGGTCGGCGCCTTCCGTCGCCCCCGCACCCGCCCTAAATGCGTCCGCCTCTTCCCAAGTTTTGGCAATTCTCGGTTCAACGCTGGCGGCGTCAAAAGTCTTATCGAGCATGAGGAATGGTCCGCAAACAAGGTCGGTAGTGTCGCGCTCGTGTAAAGCCGCCCCCAACCGCCTGTCAACAAAGGGCGTCGCCGGTGATCCGCTCAGGCGCCGCGCGGCTCTCCGCGGGCAATTCGCTCAATTTCAGCGCGAACGAGCCGCTCTACCAGCGAAGGCAAATTATTGTCCAGCCATTCCTGAAGCATGGGCCTCAGCATCTCCTCCGCAACCGAGTCGATATCGACCCGCGTGCGCTCCAGGCGTCGGGAAAAATCGGAGAAGGACTGAGTGACGGCTTGCGTCACAGCACTCGACATCAACGACGGAACTTCCTGGGACTTGGCCACATCTTCGCGTGTCCCCTCCTCCAGGGATCCCCGCAACAGGCTTGCGACTTCCTGAAATGCGCCGTTGTCGGACTCCGAAAATCGCGATCCGTATTTTGCCCGACGCTCCGCAATGAGCAGATCTCTGTCGAGCCCGCTGAACTCTGCTTCGAGCGCGGCCTCGATCTCAGAAATATCCGGCTCGGGAAATGGGCTCTCAAGAGGTTGCCGCTCGGAAGCCTCAGCGCCGTCACGGCCGACCGCTGCTTGCCCGGAGGTGCGTTTTTGACTTGCAAGATAATCCTCAATCGCCGCGGTGATATCGTCCCCAGGCGTTGCTACCGTCTGAAGCGGCTCGCTTGAGGAGCTTCGTGAAAACTCCCCGAATACCGGAACGGCTGCTTGATCTCCCGCATCATTCGCCGGTGCGGGCACAACGGTCGCCGGCGCAAACTGCATGCCCGTGTCGCCGGGCGCTTTCTCGACCCTCTCTGTTGTGACGCCCCGGCTTTTGCTTTCGCCAGCATCAATGATCCGGCGGATCGAAGCCAGAATCTCGTCCATTGATGGTTGTTCGCGAAGTGCGTTACTCTGTCCCATCGATTTTCCCCAGCGTGCCGTAACTACGGCGAATCACGCTGCAACGATAACTTATGACTTGCCCATTGAGAATCCTCGGGGGCGCAAGCGCGAGCGTGACCCACAGCAATTACGCGGCAAATTTATTGCAGCGACGGTAGACGTCCGTCAGGCGGCAAACATGCGAATCGCGGTTCCCTTCGGGAGTGCGGAGTGATCTGCACAACGCCGACACCACGTCCAGAACGGTCG
Organism: Oricola cellulosilytica; assembly: GCF_019966575.1. Classification (GTDB taxonomy): domain Bacteria; phylum Pseudomonadota; class Alphaproteobacteria; order Rhizobiales; family Rhizobiaceae; genus Oricola; species Oricola cellulosilytica. Next base: position 330,947 of record NZ_JAINFK010000005.1, read on the forward strand.
TGCGGGCGGTCAGCACGCTAAGCGCTTCGGATCAACCGACCTTTCTCGACCAAACGAAATTGCCCAGAGCGAACCCGGCGGCACGCAAGTTTTTTCTGGAGCAGCGGAGCGCGCAGCTTCCAATTTGACCCGGCAGTTCGATTGGAATTCGGCGGAGTTGCCGCCGCGCTACCTTACCGGTTCAAAATACGAAAGCCGGCTCCTTTTGAAATCCGGGCAGCGGCTTTACGCTCAGATTGAAGGCCCTTCGGCCGGAGATATTTTTGCCGTCGCGAACGAAGAGGTTAGCGAAGGCCCCTAATCCGTGCCCCACGACCGCGACCATCCGTCCGCCATCCTTGAGTTGATCGAACAGCGCCTCGGGCACCTCCTCGATTGCTCCGCCGATAAAGATGACGTCATAAGGGCCCTCGGCAGGATAGCCCTCACGCAACGGCCCGGTCACTACGGCCACATTGTCAAAGCCGTTATCGACCAGAACCTCAGTAGCACGCCCAGCCAGATCCTCGTCGCTTTCGAGGGCAATCACGGCGCCGCCCAGCTTGGAAAGGACCGCGGAGGAATAACCGGTGGCGCAACCGATATCCAGAATCAGATCATCCTCCTGCACATCGGCAAGCTGGACGAGCTTTGCAAACGGCGAAGGCTCCATGAGATACCGTCTCACCCCGTTCGTCGTTGCCAGTTCGATGTCGTCGTCGATGTAGGCGAAGGGTTTGCGCGCGTCGGACACAAACTCTTCCCGCGGAACGGCAAGAAGGGCTTCCACAATCCTCAAATTGGTGACGTCGGTCGTCCGTACCTGTGTATCCACCATTGATTGGCGCAAATCGGCGTAATTTTGCCCCATGGCTTCAAACCCGTTTCTCTTTTCCGGTCCATGCCTCGGCGAGACCTCGCCGAGCGATCACAATGAACTTTGGCTTCTATGGTCTGTGCAACCGACGATCAAGAGCAATGGACAATAAGGTGTCGACCGCAATTGCCAACATATCTTTACCAAGCAGCACGGAGCTTCGGGAAACCGCATTTGAGACCGTAGCGCACCCTCACTGACACTCCAGAACCAACGCGCAGTCGAAATGCGCCTCGACGTTTGCCGGAGGTTGTGGAGGCCTCGCCCGGAATCGAACCGGGGTGCAAGGATTTGCAGTCCTCTGCGTAACCACTCCGCCACGAGGCCATTCCATGGATGTGGTGTATGGCGCGTCCTGTTAACAGAGGGATTTTCGCCCGGCAAGCGTCCTTATCATTGGCGTCCCTGTTTTTCCTTCCGACCGAAGAACTTCACGGCAAGCTTGCGCCGCCAACGCCGCACGGCGGGAATATCCTGGGAGAGGACAAGTACCCCCAGAGGCAGCATCCAGAAGCCGACAACGGGCAGAAAGCCGACGACGCCACCGATGATCAGGAAAGAGCCGAGAACCATTCGCCCCTGCCGACTGCCCGGTACAGGCATGTCGCGGCCAAACACCCGAATTTTTCGCCGGCGAGGCTTTCCGGACTGGGGCGACGCTTCATCGGATGTCTTAGTCATCTCAAATCGACGCCCACGAAAAAGAAAGGTCGCCGGGCCGGGCTTGATTTACGCTCGAGGAGTAATTGCACATGTCTCTCATCACGGTAAAAAAAGTTTCTTTCTCGCCTTGGCAAATCGGAACGACCTTTGATATAGGCTCGCTCCAGCTTGAGCGCTATTCCCCGGTAGCTCAGCGGTAGAGCAACCGGCTGTTAACCGGTTGGTCGCTGGTTCGAATCCGGCCCGGGGAGCCACCTCTCGATGGACGGTCGCCATGTCAACGCATTGGCGGCCGTTTTGCATTGCCCCTCCACATGTCCGTTCCATTTCTGCTGATCCAGAGCGCAGGCTACTGCGTAAGGCGCTGCAATAATTGTTTGCAAGTGATTGGTGAACGACATTCCCGCCGGTGAACCCCGCCACGCTCCCATAATCGTCTGGTTCCGCAACGATTTGCGGACTGGAGACAATCGTGCGTTGTCCACGGGGTCTAGAACCGGCGTACCGGTAATTCCGCTTTACATACTTGAGGACGAAGAGGACGGTTCAGCAACCCTGGGAAGCGCGCAGAAATGGTGGCTGCATCACTCCATTGAAGCGCTTGCTTCGCGACTGGCGAGTATGGGCACTCCTCTGATACTGCGCCGCGGGCGGGCGCTCGAGGTTCTTCACTCGGTCGTTTCCGTTACAGGCGCTCGGACGGTTCTGTGGAATCGTCGCTACCTGCCGTCACATTTAGCGCGCGACGCGGAGATCCAGCAGGCCCTTCAAATCGACGGTGTGACAATTGAAAGCTCCGAAGGGCACATTCTCCATGAGCCGACACAGATGCGTACCGTCTCGGGGGGGCCGTACCGGGTTTATACACCGTTCTGGCGTGCGTTCTCCAGCGGCATGGAGCCACGCCCGCCGCTAGCGCGGCCTGAAAGCCTGATGCCCATTGGCATGTCACTGCAGTCCGATCGTCTCGAAGACTGGGGGCTATTGCCCAACGGACCGGATTGGTCTGCCGGCATCGCCGCGCAATGGACGCCCGGCGAAGACGGTGCCATCACACGCCTTGACGCCTTCCTGGCAAAGAGGCTCGCGGGCTATGGTGAAGACCGTAACGTTCCTTCGATTGACGGCACGTCGCGCCTGTCCCCCCACCTGGCGTTCGGCGAGATAACGCCGTTTCAGATCTGGCACGCAACGGAAATGTCCCGGGACGAGGTCCCGACAGCTGACCTTCAGACATTCCGCAAGGAGCTTGTGTGGCGCGAATTCTCCTATCACCTCCTGGTCAACTGTCCGGATCTGCCGACCGCGAATTACAATTCCGATTTTGACAAGTTTCCGTGGAGAGAACCGGGCGACCTCCTGTCCGCCTGGCAGCGCGGACGCACCGGTTACCCGATCGTCGATGCAGGCATGCGTCAGCTCTGGCAGACCGGCTGGATGCACAATCGTGTACGCATGATCGTCGGTTCGTTTCTGGTCAAGCATCTGCTGATCGATTGGCGCCACGGCGAAAAATGGTTCTGGGATACGCTGGTCGACGCCGATCCGGCATCCAACAGTGCCAGTTGGCAGTGGATCGCGGGTTCCGGCGCCGACGCATCTCCCTATTTCCGCATCTTCAATCCGATATTGCAGGGCGAGAAATTCGACCCCACCGGAGAATACGTCAAACAGTTTGTCCCGGAGCTGGCGGATATTCCGGCGAAGTACATCCACAATCCTTGGGAGGCTCCCGCTTCCGTACAGAGTGAAGCGGGTGTGAGGCTGGGAGAGACCTATCCCCGTCCAATCGTTGAACATCGGCGAGCACGCGAGCGTGCGCTCAACGCCTATCACGCGATGAAAGGAAAAACTGCTTGACCGTGAATTTCGTTGCGCCGCTGAAGGCGGAAACCAGGGGGGCCAGAAAGAAGATTGCCGTGATAGGCAGCGGCATATCGGGCCTGGCCGCGGCATGGTCGCTTTCCAAGCGTCATGACGTCACCCTCTATGAGGCCGAAGACCGACCCGGCGGCCATACGTGTACAGTCGATGTAGACTATGACGGCTCGCAAATAGCCGTGGACGTCGGATTTATCGTCATGAACGCCCGAAACTATCCAAATCTGACCGCCCTGTTCGAGCACTTTGGTGTACCGGTCGAGAACTCGAACATGAGCTTCTCACTCTCGCTCGACAACGGATGGCGTGAATGGTGCGGCGAGAACCTGCTTACGCTGTTCGCCCAGAAGCGCAATCTGCTATCACCCTCATTCTGGTGGATGCTGAAAGAGATCCTCCGCTTCAACCGCCAGTGTCTCGTCGACCGCCAAGCCGGCCATTTGGACCGGATATCGATCGGTCAATATCTAAAGGCGCGACGATTCTCCGCGCGCTTCCGAGACGATTATCTGATCCCTATGGCGGCGGCCATCTGGTCGACGCCGCGGATCAGAATGCTGGACTTCCCCGCGCGGTCCTTCGTCAACTTCTTTGAGAACCATCGCCTGCTCGAGACAACGCCGCCGAGTTGGCAAACCGTCTCCGGAGGTTCGAGGACGTATCTCGGGAGGGTGTTGTCGGACTTTGAGGGCGCGCTGCTTACGGGGACACCTATCCGATCCGTGAAGAAGGTTGTTGGCGGAGTGGCGGTGACAAACATGTCAAGATCGACAGCGCTCTTCGACAGTGTGGTTCTGGCTTCGCATACGGATCAGAGCCTCGCCATGCGCGGCAGCGACGCGTCTGACGAGGAACGTAGCATCCTCGAGGCAATTCCTTACAAGTCGAACCGGGTCGTTCTCCATCGCGACCCATCGTTCATGCCACGTCGCCCGGGAGCCTGGGCCGCTTGGAATTACCTGCGCGACGCGAGCACCGGTGACGAGAGCGAAATCTGCGTCACCTACTGGATGAATCGGCTTCAAAATCTGGACAATACCAGGCCGCTCTTCGTAACGCTCAACCCCGTCCGCGATCCGGCGCCGGGAACGATTTTCGGCGAGTGGATCTTCGACCACCCCCAGTTCGACGACAGTTCGTTCGAAGCCCAATTGCGGCTCAATCGGATCCAAGGTAAAGGCGGAATCTGGTACGCAGGCGCATGGACTGGCTACGGCTTTCACGAAGACGGTCTGCGATCCGCCCTGGAGGTCGCATCGGCGCTAGGCGGCGTCATACCCTGGCGGGTCGATGCCCCCGCTGCCGCTCCCTCAAGTGCTCATCTTCCGGCGATTCAAGCGGCAGAATAGGCAACGATGATGGAGACCGACCACGCAGCCTTTTTTCCTCCGGTTCCGGAGGCCGCGCGCCTCTATCCCGGGAAGGTCATGCATGCCCGGTTGATGCCGTTCGGCCACCGGTTCACGTACCGTGTCTTTTCGCTGCTCATAGATCTCGATCGACTTTCCGAAGCGGAGGGAATGTCCCGTCTTTTTTCCGTCAATCGCCGCAATTTCGTTTCGTTTCATGAACGCGACCATCTCGACGAGAAGGCTAACCGGGACGGACTTCGGTCATACGTCGACCGGTTGTTGGGAAATGCGGGCGCCAATCCTGCCGGACGCATACAGCTCCTCTGCTATCCACGCATCTTCGGCTATGTCTTCAACCCCCTCTCAGTCTATTACTGTTACGGTGGGGACGGGACGCTCAGCGCGCTGATCTACGAGGTGCGCAATACCTTTCGTGAGCGCCATACCTATGTGTGCCCGATAGAGCCCGGCGAGATTACGGCTAGCGGCCTGCGCCAGGAGCGCACCAAGATCTTCTACGTTTCACCCTTCATCGATCTCGGCACCCGATACCTCTTTCGGATGACTCCGCCGGGCGATACGGTACGCCTCCGGATACTGGAAACCGAGGGCGGCAAGCCGCTCCTTTCAGCCACGTTTAGCGGCGAAGCAGAAGACCTGACGACAGCCAATTTGTGCCGTCAATTGATCCGCTTGCCGTTCATGACGATGAAGATTCTGCTCGGGATCCATTGGGAGGCCCTGAAACTCTGGATCAAGGGCGCGAAATTCCACTCACGCGGCACGCCCCCCGCGCCAGTCAGCTATCGCGACGCTGGGCATGGGTTGGACCCCGCCGAATGATGAAGTTAGTTTGTTCCAATGACTGACAACGACGAGGTTGCCATTCGGGGACGTGGCGAAACCATCGCGGACGAGCTGATCAGTAATGCCGTGCACATCACCCCCGAGAACATACGCCACTGTCTTCGCGGAATTCCGCTGAAGGCGCGCCTCGCCCTTGGGGCTATCACACAGCTTCCGTTCGGATCCTTGATACTTCGCCTGCCCGACAAGCGAGTGATGAAAATAGGCGGAAACAATCCCGGCCCCGATGCGGTCGTGATCCTGCATAACTGGAATCTGCCCAAGCGCGCTATCTCCGCATCCACCGTGGGTATCGGCGAAAGCTACATGGATGGAGATTGGGAAAGTCCGGATGTGACCACCTTTCTGGAGCTGTTCGTTGCCAACGAAGATCTCGGTTACAAGATCGCCGAGGCAAGCCCGATTGTCCGCGCCGTCCACAGTTTCCGCCACTGGCTTAATCGCAACACCAAGACAAGGGCGGCGAGGAACATCTCCGCGCACTATGATTTGGGCAACGAATTCTACAGCCACTGGCTCGACCCGAGCATGACCTATTCCTCTGGACTGTTTTCGGAAGGTGCACACGATCTCGAAAGCGCGCAGGCGGCCAAGTATCGAGCTCTCGCTGAGGCCACCGGGATTCGGCCTGAGGATCACGTTCTCGAAATCGGTTGCGGCTGGGGCGGCTTCGCGGAATTCGCGGCTCGCGAGATCGGCTGTCGCGTGACAGGACTCACCCTCAGTCGCGAACAGCTCCGTTTCGCTAACGAACGCGTCTACGCTGCGGGCCTCTCGGACAAGGTGCGCCTGAAGTACCAGGATTATCGGGACGAGACAGCAACATATGACAAGGTGGTTTCAATCGAGATGTTCGAGGCTGTCGGCGAAAAATATTGGCCGAAGTATTTTTCCAAGGTAAGCAGCGTGCTGGCTCCGGGAGGGCGTGCCGGCCTTCAGATCATAACCATAAATGAGAAGGCCTTTCCCGATTACCGGGCGAGCCCGGATTTCATCCAGCGCTATATCTTTCCAGGCGGCATGTTACCGACGCCACAAGCTCTGCACCGCCTCACATCTGAAAATGGCCTGGCCCAAATCGGCGAGCGCATCATGGCCCAAGACTATGCACGCACCCTCAAGCTGTGGCGCGAGCGGTTCTGGGAGGCTTGGGACACGATCAGCGCGCAGGGTTTTGACGAGCGTTTTCGCCGCATGTGGGAGTTCTACCTGCACTATTGCGAAGCAGGCTTCCGCGACGAGTTCATTGACGTCCGGCAACTCGTCTACGCGCGAACGTAGCGCGAGGCCGATGCAGAGGCCGCAATTTATTATCCCGTTCGAGTTTGCGCCGCGGGCGTGGTGTCCCGAAAATCGAGTTGACGCTTGTGCCATCCCGTCATGCGCTTCATAAGCCAGAAATATACCGGATGCGGCAGCATTCGCAGAAACTTCAGCGTGTAGGTGAACCGGCGGGGGAACGTTATTTCGAAGCCGCCGCCTTCGATACCGGCAATCATCTGATCGACGGCCTTCTCGACAGGCATGAGCGCCGGCATCGCGAAGTCGTTCTTCTCCGTGAGGGGGGTATCGATGAAACCCGGATTCACGATCTGAATACGGATGTTCATCTTTTCGAAGTCGAACAGCAGCGATTCCGCCATATGAGTGAGTGCAGCCTTGGATGCGCCGTAGGCCGATGCAGCGGGAAGCCCGGAGTACCCGCTTACGGACCCCACGAGGACGACCTGCCCCCTACCGGCAGCCTTCATGCGTTCAATAAGCGGCACAAGACCGTTCAAAACTCCAAAAACATTGATCTGGTAGGTCTTGACGAAATTTTCGATCTTCATCGCCTCGCCGTGCGTCGGAAAGTAATTTCCGGCGTTGAAAACCGCCAGTCGGATCGGCCCGACTTCGCTCTCGATCCTATCCACTAACTCGGCCATCGCCTCGCGATCGGTAACATCACAGGCAAATGGATGGATCGAACCGTTCATCCCCTCAGTCCCGTCTGCAAGCGACTGGAGCTTGTCCTCCCCGCGTGCGGTGGCCGCGACAGTGTAGCCCCTACGCGCCATCTGCAGTGTGAGTTCCCTCCCTATCCCGGAACTCGCACCTGTGATCCAGGCCACACCTTCGCCGGCCATTACGCGATAGAGCGTCATCTCACAAAGCTCCCTTTTGAAACCAACACCCGCTGCCGGCCCTGCGTGGCAAAAAAACGAATTCGATTGCTGATTTTCGCGGGGTTTCAGCCCAAGCCAATAATGTCGCTTATCCGCTGGTGCAACGGGCCAGTCAGCCGCAGAGGCCCGTCAGTGACCGCAAATCCGATGCACGCTCGGCCGGCTTCCGCAATCGGCCGGTGGGAAACGGCATCGTCTGCAATCGAAATATCACCGCGTCCATACCGTCCCCGGTTGTCGTTGAAAGCACCGTCCAACACCAGCGTGAGCTCTATCCCCTCATGGGTGTGGGCCGGGATTGGACGCCCCGCCTTGAGCCAGAACATCGAAACGTGACAGCCGTCGATATCGCCAAGTTCGAATTCCCGAAAGCCGGGCATTTTCGTCCGCCAGGGGATCGTGTCGACGGTATGGCCTACGAATTCCTGAAGCGCCTTCGGAAGAATCGCGCAGCCCGCTTCCTGGGAGCGGGACGTATCGGAACCCCTTGCCTCCTGAGTCGAGGATGCGAAGACGGTGTCCAGCATAGTTTCCCGCGACGCAAGCGCAGCCGGAATTTCGCTGAACAGGAATTCACCCGCCGCGCTTTCAACTCCGCTGAGGAGCGCACGGCTGGGCGCCGACAATTCCAGGTGCGACGATACCAAAACCTCCACAGGTTTGGGCAGCCTACCAGCCGCGTACCGCGCGAGTAACGCGTCTAAATTCTCGAACTTGTGCTCGACCATGACGTCACATCGATTTTGGACGAACTCCGCCCACCCGTTTGTTTGACATCGATACGCGGGCTGATGCAATCCGGATCACTCTGGAAACGGATGTGGCAATATCATTTTTTCCAACGTGTTCAGGGGCATTAACTGCCGGTTCTCGCAAAGAAATGTGCCTTGATGCGCTTCCTGCAAGACCATAGTGTCCGGGGAAATCGAAAGGGACGGATCATGCATGACTCGGTGATCGGCGCAATCGGCAGCACACCACTCATCAAACTCAGGCGGGCATCCGAGGAGACCGGTTGCACAATTCTCGGCAAGGCGGAATTTCTCAATCCCGGGCAGTCGGTCAAAGACCGTGCGGCCCTCTACATCGTCCGCGATGCGGAGCAGAAAGGACTCCTGCGCCCCGGCGGAGTGATTGTCGAGGGAACGGCAGGAAATACAGGCATCGGCCTGTCGATGGTTGCCAAGGCTCGCGGCTATCGCACCGTGATTGTTATCCCGGAGACGCAGACGCAGGAAAAGAAGGACGCGCTACGCCTCGCGGGCGCCGAACTCGTGCAGGTCCCGGCGGTACCCTACCGCAATCCCAACAACTACGTCCGTCTCTCGGGCCGCTTGGCCGAGCAGATCGCAGCCAGCGATCCGAACGGCGCAATATGGGCGAACCAGTTCGACAATGTGGTCAACCGTCAGGCGCACGTCGAAACGACAGCTTCCGAAATATGGCGCGATACCGACGGCAAAATCGACGGCTTCATCTGCGCGGTCGGATCGGGCGGAACGCTGGCCGGCGTCGCAGAAGGGCTTCGCGCCAGCAACAAGGATGTGAAGATTGGCATCGCTGATCCGATGGGTGCGGCGCTTTATTCCTTCTACACGACCGGCGAACTGAAGTCCGAGGGATCGTCGATCACCGAAGGCATCGGCCAGGGCCGGATCACCGCGAACCTTGAGGGCTTTACACCGGACTTCGCCTACCAGGTCCACGACAATGAAGCATTGAACATCGTCTTCGCACTGGCCCAGGAAGAGGGCATGGTGATGGGCGGATCGACTGGAATCAATATCGCAGGCGCCATTCGAATGGCGAAGGAACTGGGCCCCGGCCACACCATTGTGACGATCCTGTGCGATTATGGCATTCGCTACCAGTCCAAGATGTTCAACCCCGAGTTCTTGCGCTCTAAACACCTGCCGGTTCCGGAATGGATGGAACATACGGCCAATATCGACGTACCCTTTCAGGATGTTGCATGATGCCTCGTGAGGTGAAGGCATTGTTTCGTGACGATGCTTATCTTTCAACGGCAGAGGGAACGGTTTCTGCAGTGAACGATCGCGGCGGGATAATTCTTGATCAGACATGCTTTTACGCTACCTCAGGAGGCCAGCCCGGTGATACGGGGTTCCTTGAACGCGCCGACGGCTCGAAAATCGCGATCTCGGCAACCGTGTGTGGCGAGAACAAGGACGAGATAATCCATGTTCCCTCGAACAATCAGCCTCCGCCGTCAGTTGGCGAGAAGCTGGTGACCCATATCGATTGGGACCGCCGTTACAAGTTGATGCGTATGCACACCGCCTGTCACTTGCTAACGGTCGTGTGCCCCTACCCGATCACGGGTGCCTCGGTAGGCGAGGAGGAAAGCCGCGTTGACTTCGATATTCCCGAGATGGACGGCGACAAGGCAAGCGTCAGCGCTGCCCTGATGAATCTGGTATCTGCGAACCATCCGGTGTCCACGAAATGGATCACGGAGGAAGAGTTGGCTGCCAATCCCGCCCTGATCAAATCGAAGAATGTCCGACCGCCTTCCGGCGCCGGCCGCATCCGCCTCGTATGCATCGGCGACGCGGCTTCGGTCGATAGCCAGCCCTGCGGCGGAACGCACGTCACCGAAACGCAGGAAGTGGGCGACATCCATATCGGCAAGATCGAAAAGAAAGGGCGCGAAAACCGCCGTTTCCGCATTCGCTTCGGGCCGCTGCCCGCAAATTGACAGGCTGGAACATGAGCAAGAAAAGCCCCTTTGTCGTCTCCGCCGAATGGCTGGTGAAACACCTGAAGGATCCCGGCCTCTCGATCATCGATGGCTCCTGGTATCTGCCCGCTCAAAACCGTGACGCACGCAATGAATACGATCAGGCCCATATACCTGGCGCGGTCTTTTTCGATCATGACGAGGTGGTCGACCCTGACAGTGCGCTGCCGCACGCCCTGCCCTCGCCCTCGACCTTCGAACAGCACGTGAGTGCAATGGGAATAAACCGCGAGGACACGATTGTCGTCTATGACGGCCCGGGCATGTTCACCGCGCCCCGGGTCTGGTGGATGTTTCGCGTGATGGGCGCCGATAAGGTCTTCATTCTCGATGGCGGCATCGACAATTGGAAAGCGAACGGTCACATCGTCACCGACAAGCCGACCAAGATTGCGCCGACCGCTTTCGTACCGAAGCCCGACTTGTCGCGCGTTGCCACCTTCTCCGACATGTCGGCAATCGTCGGCGATCCGACGTTCCAGATTGCCGATGCGAGGAGTCCCGGCCGCTTCAGTGGAGAAGAGCCCGAGCCACGAACCGGAGTGCGATCCGGCCACATGCCCGGCGCTCGCAACGTGCCGGTAATGACGCTATCTAACAACGGCTATTTGAAAGATTTGGAATCCCTGCGCAAAACGCTAGAACAGGCGGGAGTAGACCCGAACAGGCCGGTGGTCACCACCTGCGGATCGGGGGTTACGGCAGCCGTGATATCGCTGGCTCTGGAGTCGCTTGGCGCCGTCGATCACCGGCTCTATGACGGATCATGGTCCGAATGGGGCATGCGTGACGACACGCCTGTCGAAACAGGCCCGCCAAAAACATGACTGGATCTATGAACGCCAGGTCGGTGCCCCTCGAAACCACCGTCACCTTTCTCGAGATGACCAGTCCCCCGGCGAAACGCTACGCCCTGCCTCTCGGTGTCAACGCCGTCGTCTTGCGGGCCGAGAAGCCCCCGCTGCCCTTCTACCGCTACCTGCAGTTCCACGTCGGATATCCGTGGAACTGGGAGCAGCGCCTGCGCATGAACGACGACGCGCTGGCGCGTCAGGTCCATGCCGACGCAACTGAGATCTACGTTCTCTACCTGGACGGCGCCCCCGCAGGCTTTTTCGAAGTGAACCGGCGGGATCGGACGCGCCCGGATCTCGCCTATTTTGGCCTCATGCCGCATGCGAGCGGCCGCGGTCTCGGCCGCTGGTTTCTGGGCCGAGCTCTCGAGGCATGCTGGTCGGACGATGCGACTAAGGTGACCGTCAATACCTGCACACTAGACCACCCCGCCGCACTGCCTCTTTATCAAAAGTTGGGGTTCCAACCCTATCGCCAGGCACCGGGCCAGGTGACGCCGCTTGCGGCCCTCGAGCTGCAAAAATTGGCTGAACAAGGTGTGGTCCAGCGCTGAATCGTGGTTCAGGGCTAGATGACGGCTTTGGCATGAAATCGCCTGACGTAATGCGCGTCAGGAATCGGGTGGCCGCCGAGACCCTCGTGCGCCAAACATTCGCGGGTATTTCATCGTGAGCAAGGTTGGAGCGATGTCCGCAATCCGTTTCCTGCCAATCGAAACCGGGACCGCGCGCGCCCTCCAGCGAGGCGGGCCGGATGCCTACGGGCGACCGCCGGAAATTGCGATATCCCGGGGCACGGAACGCCTTGCCGCCTTTGCATGGAGAATATTGCAGCTGGTGAGGAATACCTCATCCTTGCCCATCGCCCCTTTCCGGAAGCGCAGCCTTATGCGGAAACAGGCCCGATCTTTCTCCACAGGCGTGAATGCGAGGCAGCCGCCCCAAGCGGCGATTTACCCCAAATCCTGCGCCAATCCGAAGAATACATTCTAAGGGGCTATGGGGCCGATCAGCGAATCCGTTACGGCTCAGGCAAGGTCGTCTCGCGCGCGCAGATGATCTCCTACGCCACCGCACTCTTGGGCGATCCCGAGACCGCTTTTGTCCATGTACGTTCCGCGTCTAACAATTGCTATCAGGCACGCATCGAGCGTGCCTGACAGGATTTTCGCAGTCAGGCGACCTTGAGCAGTTCCTGCGGCGCGGCCATTTCATAGCCGAGCGCCTCGGCAACCGCCTTGTTGGTGATCCGTCCACGATGCACATTGAGGCCGTTGCGAAGGTGCACATCGTCGACAAGCGCCTTCAGCCCCTTGTTGGCAAGCATCAGCCCGTAGTGCAGCGTCGCGTTGTTCAGCGCATTGGCCGAGGTGACCGGGACTGCACCCGGCATGTTGGCGACACAATAATGCACGATGCCATCGATTTCGTAGGTCGGTTCGGAATGCGTCGTCGCCTTCGAGGTTTCGAAGCAACCGCCTTGGTCGATCGCGACATCGCAGAGCACAGCACCCTTCTTCATGCCGCCCAGCATTTCGCGGGTGACAAGTTTCGGAGCCGCAGCGCCGGGGATCAGAACCGCGCCGATAACGGCATCGGCTGAAAACACTTCTTCTTCCAAAGCTTCGACGGTCGAATAGCGGGTATGAACCCGGCCATTGAAAATGTTGTCGAGTTCACGCAGGCGCGGCAGCGAACGGTCGAGAATGGTCACGTCCGCACCCAGTCCGACGGCCATCTTGGCGGAATTGATTCCGACGACACCGCCTCCGATGACGGCGATCTTCGCCGGCAGTACACCTGGGACGCCGCCCAGCAGAACACCGCGGCCGCCATTGGCCTTCTGAAGCGCGGTCGCCGAGGCTTGTATCGCCAACCGCCCGGCGACCTCGGACATCGGTGCCAGCAGAGGAAGACCGCCACGCTCGTCCGTCACCGTCTCGTACGCGATTGCAGTGCACCCGCTCTCGACCAAGCCCTTCGTCTGCTCTGGATCCGGCGCGAGGTGCAGATAGGTGTAGAGAATCTGACCCTCGCGAAGCATCTTCCATTCCGAAGACTGAGGCTCCTTGACCTTTACGATCATGTCGGATTGCGCGAAAACATCTTTGGCGCTGTCGACGACCTTGGCGCCCGCTGCGGAATATGCCGCGTCGTCTGCGCCGATACCTGCCCCGGCATTGGTCTCAATGATTACCGTGTGGCCATTTGCGACATACTCTCGAACCGACCCTGGGGTCAGCCCCACCCGGTACTCATGATTTTTGATTTCCTTAGGGCAACCGACGCGCATGTCTCTACTCTCCCGTGGCATTGCGAATGCTGATCCGTCGGGAATGATCCCGTATTTGCCCTCGAATGTCCTTGCAAAAGCATGTTGGCACCACCAGCATGCTCGAATATAATTGCGCCAAACGGGACGTTATTCGGGGAAGCTTGCGGCAATGGATTTTGATGCAATCGATCTCGCCATTTTGACGACGCTTCAACGCGACGGCCGCATTTCAAATGCCTCGCTTGCCGAAACCGTCGGCCTGTCGCCTTCAGCCTGTTCGCGGCGCCTCGATCACCTGGAGAAATCGGGCGCAATCCGGGGCTACCACGCCAGGGTCAGCAACAGCACCCTCGGCCACACAATGACGGCCATCGTACATATCTCGCTGTCCGGCCAGTTTCAAAAGACGCTGCGCGACTTCGAAGAGGCCGTAAAGCGCTGTCCGAATGTCCTCGTCTGCTACCTGATGAGCGGGGAATACGATTACATCTTGCGGGTCGCAGCAAAGGATCTTGCGGACTACGAACGGATACACCGCGACTGGCTTTCCGCTCTCCCTCATGTGGTGAAGATCAACTCGTCCTTTGCGCTTCGTGAAATCATCGATCGGCCCAACGTCGGAATCGATCCTTCTCTTGCCTGAGCGGTCTTCGCAGCCGCAGCACACATTTCGCCGACGCAGCGAGATATTTTGTGAAGTCAGTAAGGTTCCACTTTATGGTGTAGTTACAAGGGTCGCGGGAGGACACCTGTCCAAGAGAGCAGATATTATCTCCCCGCCGGGTGAACGCCTTTGGGAGGATATCATGACGATTTTCAGAACGTTGCTTTGCGCGTCAGCGATACTCGCGTGCACGGGGGTGGCGGCCCACGCTCAAGCGGATCTGGAGCGGCTGAGCCAATTCAAGTCCACGGGCACGACGGAATTCAAGGTCATCGAACAAGACGGTTCCAAGGCCGACGCGATACGTAAGACCCTTGAGCGCATAACGCTTCCGCAGGGCTTCAAAATTGACTTGTACGCGATTGTGCCGGATGCCCGACACATGGCCGTGGGACCGCAGGGCATCGTTACTTTTGTTGGCACACGGAAGACCGAAGTCTGGGCTGTAACCGACCGCGACAAGGATCGCGTCGCCGATGAGGTGAAAAACTTTGCCCCGTCGCTCGCCAAAGCGATACCCAACGGCCCGTGTTTCTCAAAGGATGGATTCCTGTATCTCGCGGAGCAAAACCGCGTGCTGCTTTTTCCGGCCGCCGAGTTTTTCTATGAAAGTCCCGACGTCGCGGCTTTCGCCGTGATCGAACAAGGCGAACTGATCCCCCCGGAAGCTGAGAGCTACAACCACACTGCGCGAGTCTGTCGCGTCGGCCCTGATGGCAAGCTTTACATCTCGCTCGGGCAACCACTGAACGTCGCCGCCCCCGAAGATCTTGACAGGAACACAAAATGGGGTATCGGCGGCATAATTCGTCTCAATACGGATGGCACCGGACGCGAGGTTTATACCTACGGTGTCCGAAACTCGGTCGGCCATGATTTCCATCCGGTTACGGGCGAGCTCTGGTTCACTGACAATCAGGTCGATGGAATGGGAGATGACATTCCGCCCGGAGAACTCAATCGCCAAACCGCCGCCGGGCAGAATTTCGGTCATCCGTGGTATGGCGGCGGAGACGTGCGCACCAACGAATATAAGAGCGATGAGGTGCCTGTCGAGGTCGTGATGCCAGCGGTCGAAACGATCGCGCACGCGGCCGATCTCGGAATGACCTTCTACACCGGTGACATGTTTCCGGCCAAATATCGTAACGCCATCTTTTCCGCCCAGCACGGGTCGTGGAACCGCACCGAACCGGTCGGCGCGCGGGTGATGGTCACCTTCATCGACGATGAGGGCAATGCGAAAATGGAACCATTCGCGGAAGGCTGGAAGGACGAGAACGGAGAGTATCTGGGCCGTCCTGTCGATGTTGCGCAACTTCGAGACGGTTCTTTGCTCGTGTCCGATGATCTGGCCGGCGCACTCTATCGCATTTCCTACGAGGCGCCATGAGGGGCATTTCGTGTTATCAAGCTTCGGCGGGAGGGAGCAGCGTGCAACGCACAGTGATCTGTGCGTTGTTCGCCGTGCTGGCTGCGTCGGGTCTCGCCAATGCGGCGGACCCGACGGCCGGCCGCGAAAAGGCATCCGCCTGCAGCACCTGTCACGGCATCGACGGCATCGCCAAGATACCGATCGCACCGCATATCGCTGGCGAGAGTGAGGTCTATCTGCAGACTCAGCTCAAGGCATTTCGTTCGGGGAAGCGCGAACATGAGATCATGAGCATTATAGCGAAGGATTTGAGCGACGAGGATATTGCCGATCTGTCGGCATGGTATGCATCAATCGAGATCAGCGTGCAGATGCCGGACTCATAAGCCTTCCGGACACCGCAAGCCTATCATCCGGCTCGCTTGCAAGGGAAAGGGACCGAACTTGGAACGGGAGGCGTCCAGCACTTACGTGGCGGCGCCGTCCACTCAGACCATCCGCTCCTCGCCCTGCCAAAGGCTCTCGCCGTTCTGATCGATGATCATATGGGCTTTGCCGAGCGCAGCCGTCTTTGCTGAAGCCTCATCCGGCAACAAATCGGCGCGCATGAACTTGCGTTCGAGCATCGCGCCATCCTTTTCCCGCCGCAGCGCTCCTGCGACGCGCCACTGTCCGCTTTCCTTCACGGGACGGGCGAAAACCTCAACACCCTTGTAAACCTCGTCTGGAGCGCCTGCCGGGGGCGTGTTTTCGTTTGCGGCAGTGCCTAACAGGCGCTTGAAAAAACCGGCCATGAACATTCTCCTTCCCCGCAAGGATGTTGGGTCTCATTTCCTGTGTCAATGGCAGTAGTTCGGCCACGAGGAGCGCTTGACAGCCATCAAGAACCGGTCTGCAATCCGATCGGCAGACCGAACTCACCGCCGACGGCAGGAGCATATCATGGTTGCGTTTCAGAAAATTCAGGCACTTCATCCGATCACACGCCGCTCGCTTCTTGCGGGCGCGGCGGCAACGAGCGGACTGATCGTCCTTCATCCCTTCGCCGTTCGAGCGCAGGCCAACCAGGCGCATCTCCGTATTATGGAGACGACCGACGTTCACGTTCACGTCTTCCCCTACGATTACTACAGCGACAAGCCGAACGACACGATGGGCCTTGCCCGCACTGCCTCGATCATGGACGCGATCCGCGCGGAATCAACCAATTCAATGCTGGTCGACAACGGCGACTTCCTGCAGGGCAACCCGATGGGCGATTACATCGCCTATGAGCGCGGCATGAATGAGGGCGACATGCACCCCGTCATCTCCGCGATGAATACACTCGGCTACGATTGCTCGACACTCGGCAATCACGAATTCAATTATGGCCTCGACTTCATGTTCAAGGTGCTTGACGGAGCAAATTTTCGCTTCGTCTGCGCCAATGTTACAAAGGGCGCTCTCGCGGCAAATCCGCGCGACGACGAACTGTTCCTCAGGCCGTACATCATCGTCGAGAAGATGGTGAAGACGGGAGACGGTTCCGAACATCCGCTCAAGGTCGGTCTCATCGGCTTCGTCCCGCCGCAAATCATGCTGTGGGACCAGCGCCATCTGGCCGGGAAGGCCAACGCCCGCGACATTGTCGAGGCCGCCCGCGCCTGGGTCCCCCAGATGCGCGAAGACGGCGCGGAAATCATCGTCGCGCTCTCGCATTCCGGCATCGGAGATGCGCAACACGTTGAAGGTATGGAGAACGCCTCGGTGCCGCTTGCCGCGGTCGACGGCATCGACGCGGTGATGACCGGTCACAGCCATCTCGATTTTCCCGGACCGAAATACGAAGGCTTCGATGCAGTGGACCACGTCAGGGGAACGATCCACGGAAAGCCGGCTACAATGGGCGGGTTCTGGGGATCGCATCTTGGTCTGATCGACCTGATGCTCGAGCGCGACGGAAATGCTTGGCGCATTGTCGATTTCACCAGTGAGGCGCGCCCCATCTACGCACGTGGCGAGGACCGGAAGGTTATGCCGCTCGTTGAAAGCAAGCAGGCGGTGCTCCAAAGTGTGGAGGATGTTCACGAGGCGACGCTTGCTTATGTCCGCACAGCCGTAGGCAAGACCTCGGCGCCGCTGCATTCCTATTTCGCGCTCGTCGCCGATGATCCGTCGGTCCAGATCGTCAGCCAGGCGCAGACCTGGTACGTCACCGATCTTATGAGCGGAACGGAACATGAGGGACTTCCCGTCCTCTCCGCGGCTGCTCCTTTCAAGGCTGGCGGCCGCGGCGGACCGGAATATTATACTGAAGTCCCGGCGGGCGACGTTGCGATCAAGAATGTTGCGGATCTCTACCTTTATCCGAACACCGTACGCGCAATGGTGATCACCGGGGCGGACGTAAAGGAATGGCTGGAAATGTCTGCCGGAATTTTCAGGCAGGTGAAGCCGGGCGGATCGGACCAGCCGCTTATCGCGGACGATTTTCCTTCCTACAACTTCGATGTCATCGACGGTGTTACTTACGAAATAGACCTTTCGCAGCCTCGGAAATACACGGCAAAAGGGGAACCGGAAAACCCCGACGCAAACCGGATTCAAAATCTTCGATTCAAGGGTGAACCGATTGATCCGGAACAGCAATTTGTCATCGCGACCAATAACTACCGTGCAGGCGGCGGTGGCAATTTTCCGGGGGTCACACCGGAAAAGATCATCCTCGAAGCACCGGACACCAACCGCGATGTCATCGTCCGCTATATCGTCGACAAGGGGACAATCAATCCTTCCGCCGACGCCAACTGGCGGTTCAAGCCCTTGGAGGGAACGACGGCGATATTTGAAACCGGTCCGCGCGGCGCGGAATACATTTCGGATGTGAAAGGGGTTGAGATCGAACCCGCCGGAGGAGGGTCCGACGGCTTCGCGAAATACCGGATCACGCTCTAGAAGGCGTCAGAAGAGGCGCAGCACACGCAAGATTGCCAGTTCGATCACGGCGATCCCAAGGAGGATTGCCGTAATGAACCAGAACGCGTTAGGACTGTCCTGTCCAGGAATCCCGCCGACATTGATACCCAGCAATCCCGTGATCAGACCGAGCGGCAGGAAAATCACTGCGACGATCGCCAGATACAGCATGTTGCGGTTCATTACTTCGGATCGCCGGTCCATTATCTCGTCATAAACAATGGCCGCCCGATCACGGATTGCATCCAACTCTTCGGCAAGCCGTGTGGTTCGTGACGCCGCCTCCCGGATCCGGCTGCGCTCATGCTCGCCCAGCCATTCCAGATCCTCGATTTCTAGTGTGGTGAGGGCGTCCCGCTGGGGAAACATGAAGCGCCGCAGGTTGATCGCATCGCGGCGAATTTCAGCCAGATCGCGCCGAAGCGCGGGCGGCAAATCTTCGGCCACCCGCTCCTCAAGCGCATCGATCTGTTCACTAAGGTCGGTAACGACCGGTTCCGTCCGGTCGGCAAGCCGCAGCGCCACCTTTGCGATGAGATCGCCAGGCGTACGCGGCGCCTGTCCCCGTGTGGTTGCAGCCAGAATTTCCTCGATTGCGAGGAGCGGACGCACCCACACGCCAATCACCTGGCTGTCTTCAATCCAGAACCGCACCGAAACCATGTCGTCGGGCTCGGCGCCGGGATTGAGATTGACGCCCCTCATGATGACGATGGCCCCGTCGCCGTGAACCGTGCAGCGCGGCCGTGTATCGTCCGCAGTCAGGGCATCGCGCACGAACTCATCGCAATCATGGTCTTGCAGCAGTTCTTCGATGGAAAGAGCATCGCGATGAATGTGCACCCAGGTAAATCCCCCGGACGCCGCCGCTGTATTTGACGCCGCCTCGGCAACAAATCTACTGCCGCCCTTACCGTCAAACTCCAGGGCAATCGTGCCTCCGGGTTCCAGACGTGGCGCTGGCACGGATGTATCGTCCTGCATGATCTGAACTGGATCCCCGATGGTCGAATTGTTCGGGCACGATTCTTGCTGCACCGTTCTTGTGTTTGTGTGCCGCGATCCCCGCCCGGTCAAGGACGGGTATGTGCAGATTGCCAGCGTGAAAGTTGGCGGTTACCAGTATCGCAGCGATTTTAAGGGGGCTGGCGTCCGTGCGATGAATGATTGCGACAAGCCGATATGACCGACCACAGGCCGAAATCACGGCGCTCACGGGTAAAGTTCGTGCTCTATGCTCTTCTTTTGATTGCCGCCGCCGTAGCGCTCGCCTGGCTATTCGGTCCGCGTGAACCGGTCAAGGTGAACGGATCCTTCGATCCTGCGGTTATCGGCAGCGATGTCGATGTCTACCTGGAAGAAACCGAGGCGCGCGTCGCCGACCTCCGAAGCAATGCAGCCAAGGAGATCGTCTGGGCATATCCTGAGTCGCGCGCCAAGACTCCGCTTGCGCTCGTCTATCTGCATGGATTTTCGGCGGCGAAAGGTGAAATTCGTCCTGTGCCGGACCTGGCCGCCGCAGAACTCGGAGCCAATCTGTTTTACACCCGTCTTGCGGGCCACGGGCGCGACGAGCGCGCGATGGCGAACGTCACCGTGGCCGATTGGGTTCGCGATTTGCGTGAGGCCGTCGCCATCGGAGAGCGCATCGGTGAAAAAGTCATTCTCGTGGCGACCTCGACAGGCGGAACACTGGCGGCACTCGCGGCGACCTTGCCGGACATGAAAGACCGGATTGACGGCATCGTCTTCGTATCACCCAACTTCGCCATTCAGTCGCGAGCGGCGCCGCTGCTGACCATGCCATTCGCGCGTTCGATCCTGCCCGTTGTCGTCGGTGCCGAGCGCAGCTTCGAGGCCCGGAACGAGGAACACGCGGCCAACTGGACAACGCGCTATCCAACCGTATCTCTGCTGCCGATGGCGGCGCTGGTCAGACATGTTCGTACTCTGCAATTCGAGGCAATCGATGTTTCGGCCCTGTTTATTTTTCACCCTGAGGACGAGGTCGTCGATCACGCCGTCACCGCCGAGGTCGCGGAGCGCTGGGGCGGTCCGTCCGAGATCGTCCGGATGGAGACGTCGGACGACCCGTCCAACCACGTGGTCGCCGGCGACATCATGTCGCCATCCAACAACTCTGCGGTCCGTGACGCCATTATCGAGTTCGTTCGTGACCAGTGACTCCGAAAATGGCTCGCAGCCCCACAGGACGACCCGGTTGAAAACTCGCGCGCAATACTCACAATATCAGCCTGTTGTCTGAAGAACGGAACACCATGCAGGCCTACGATCGCTTTCGCAATTTCGTCTACGGCATGGCGCTTGCGATCATGATCGGCTGGATTCTTCACGTCGGCCGCAATGTCTTCGTCCCGGTCATCGCCAGCGTCATTCTCGCCTATATCGTGGTCGCGCTGGCGCGGCGCATGTATCAGCTGCCGCTCGTCGGCCACATCCTGCCCGGTCCGGTCCGCTACACAATCTCGATCCTCATCATCGCGTTCATTGTCGTCGCATTCGTTTTCCTGATCATCAGCAACATCAACCAGGTGATCGCTTTGGTGCCGCAATATCAGGTCTCGCTGCTGCGGATCATTCAGGGTCTCGCTGTGCAGTTCGGCTTCGAGACGGAGCCGACCTGGGCAACGATACGCCGCGACGTTTTCGGCGAGATCCGGTTGCAGTCGCTGATCGGCTCGACCGTGACCTCGATTTCCGTTCTTGTCGGCTCGGTATTCGTTGTGGTGGTTTATACCGGCTTCGCCCTGGCCGAGCGCCAGTTGTTCGCCCGCAAGCTCAGTCGCCTGTCGAGCGATCCCGCCGATAGCGCGCTGATCGCCCAGATCGTCAACACCATCAACGACCGGATCGGCGATTATCTTGCCGCCAAGACCTTCGTGAACCTCGTGCTCGGCCTGATAAGCTATGTGGTGATGATCTTCATCGGGTTGGATTTCGCGGCGTTTTGGGGCGTTCTGATCGCACTGCTCAACTACATTCCCTATATCGGCTCGATGGGCGGCGTACTGTTCCCCACCGCCATTGCCATCGTGCAGTTCGAGGGCGACTGGAGCATGATCGCGACGGCTTTCGTAGGCCTCACCATCTGCCAGATATTCGTCGGCAGTTTCCTCGAGCCAAGTCTGATGGGCCGCCAGCTCAACCTCAGCCCGTTCGTCATCCTCGTATCGCTCACAAGCTGGGGCATGCTTTGGGGCATTCCCGGTGCGCTGTTGTCTGTTCCCGTGACGGCGATCATGGTGATCGTCTTTTCCGAGTTCGAGGGCACCCGGCCCATCGCCATTCTCCTGTCGCGCTCCGGCCGCATTCCGCCGCAACGCCACAAGGTGATCCGAAAGCTGGTCGAGACCGACGGCGCCTATACGATTGAGCCGGACAAGGAAGACGACGAAGATATCTGAAACACTTCGCTAGACCAGAAGTCCGGCCATGAGGTCATTTTCCGAAATGTCCTGCCAGGCAAGCCCACTGTCGTTCATGCGGGCCATCAATCCAGCAAAATTGCCCGGATTTTTGGTCTCGATCCCGATCAGAACCGAGCCAAAATTGCGCGCCGACTTCTTCAGGTATTCAAAGCGCGTGATGTCGTCATCCGGACCGAGAAGATCGAGGAAGTCCTTCAGCGCCCCGGGCCGCTGCGGCATGCGCAACACAAAATACTTCTTCAGCCCATCCGAACGAAGCGCCCTTTCCTTGACTTCCGCCAGCCGCTCGAAATCGAAATTCCCGCCCGAGGCGATGCACAATATCGTCTTGCCCCGGCGCTCCCGCTCCGGAATGTCCTTGAGCGCATCGACTGTCAGGGCACCGGCGGGTTCAAGCACGATGCCCTCCACATTGAGCATCTCGATGATTGTCGTGCAGAGCCGGTCCTCCGGTACGAGCGTGACATCGCCCGGTGCAAAGCGCTTGAGGATGGCATGGGTCGCCGCACCAATCTGGCCGACGGCGGCCCCGTCGACGAAATTGCTGAACGTCTTCAGTTGAACCCGGTCGCCGGCCTCCAGGCTCTTGCGCAAGCTCGGCGCGCCAGCCGGTTCTGTCAAGGTAAAGCGTGCGCCCTGGCTGCTATCCTCGAAATAGCGGGTCAATCCGCTCGCCAGCCCGCCTCCCCCGACCGCCACGACGACACGATCGAGCGAAACGCCTGCCGGCGCTTGTGCCAACACCTCCTCGGCAACGGACGCCTGGCCTTCGATGATGTCGGCATGATCAAATGGCGGCACCATCACCGCACCCTCCGCCTCGGCATAAGCGAGCGCCGCGCGGTTGCAGTCGTCGAAATAGTCTCCCACCAGCCGGATCTCGATATTATCGCCGCCAAACGCACGGGTCTTGTCTATCTTCTGTTGCGGCGTGGTGACGGGCATGAAGATGACGCCGTGCTTCCCGAAATGGCGGCAGACGAAGGCCAAGCCCTGCGCGTGATTGCCGGCCGACGCGCAGACGAACGGACCGTGGGCTCCTTCAGCCAGACGCTTGCGGATGAAGTTGAACGCGCCGCGGATCTTGTAGGATCGCACCGGCGACAGGTCCTCGCGCTTCAGGAAAATCCGGCAGCCGTGCTTCTGGCTGAGAAATACGTTTTCCTGCAGCGGCGTCTCGGGAAACAGATCGCGCATGGCGCGCGTCGCTTCGGCGACATCCTTGAGAAATCCGGTCATGCCCGCACTCCTGCCATGGACGCGGCGGACAGGGAAGCTTTGGCGGTTACGGGCATCAATTTTATCGTCGTTCTCCTTGTCTGTCGCCTTATCGGAAAGTGTGGGCATTGCGCCCTGTATCACCATCGTCATTCTCCGGGCTTGACCGGAGGATGACGATGCTGGGTTTGGCTGCGGCCGGGATTTCGATATCGCCACATGCCTCACCATTGCCACGCCCTGTCTCCAGTCTGGCCATTGTAACATTCATGGGAAGCGGGCGGTCGTCGTCACGCTTCTATGAATGGTTTGGTGCGATCGGATCGACCGCCCGCCGGTTGCTCACCCGCCTCCCGGCCACGGCTCGCGGTCCCGTGGGACCGGCCGAAAAGCTGAAGGCTAGGGCCCGGCCGTAAGCTCTTGCCAGGCGTGAACCGCACGCCCCAGCCGGCACCGCATCCCTCCGCCTGGCCATCCGGTCCATGAACCCGGCTTCCCGTGGAGGAACGTGCCACAAGTATGCGGGAGACTTCAGAGGTGTGGATAAGTTTTCGGTAGAAAAAATAAAATAACTAGACGGGACAAAGGGTTATAGAAAACCGGGTAAAAAACTTATCAACGTTTTTCGGACCGCCGGGGGCGATTAGCGCTCGCCATCATTTCCAGAGTTCAGGCACAGTGGCGTGCGGATACTCAGATTGGTGCTGAATTTCCGCCACCGGCATTATGAATGACCCGTCCCGGCGTAAAGGGCGTCCGGTTCAGGATGGTTTTTCGGCACATCGCGATTTATAGGCATGCGTCCGGTTCAACCGGACAGGCCGATCCCGGGTCGAGGTGCAACAGGCAAGTGGCGCAATAGAGAAGACATACCGGCAATGAAAGGCAGGAACCTCCACGCTGCAATTCATGTCAGCGCCGTGTTTGCGATCTGGCTTGCCGCCCTGATGCTCATTCCGGCTTTGACGGATCTCTATTATGGCAATCCGGACTGGCTGGTGTTTGCCATTTCGGCGCTCCTGGTTGCGGTTCTCGGCATCCTGACCGCCGTCGCCACGCGGGACTTCCGTCCAACCTATTCTGTTCGTTTTGCATTTCTCCTCGTCAACATTCTGTGGCTGACATTCGCAGTGGCAGGCGCCCTGCCCTTCATCGAATCGTCCCAGAAGATGACGGTCGCCGATGCGTTCTTCGAATCGATGTCGGGCATCACGACAACCGGGTCGACGGTCATGACCGGCCTGGACGGATTGCCTCCCGGCTTGCTTCTCTGGCGGTCCATCCTGCAGTGGGTCGGTGGCCTCGGCGTCATCGTGCTCGGCTTGTTCATCCTGCCCTATCTGAAGATCGGCGGCTCCTCTGTGTTCAAGCTGGAATCGTCCGATCGGTACACGCGTCCATTCTCGCGTCTGTCCACCTTTGCGACCAGTCTGCTGGGAATTTACGTCGCGTCGACCCTAGTCTGCGCCGTTCTCTATGCCATGACCGGAATGTCGATATTCGACTCCATCAATCACGCCATGACGACGGTATCGACCGGGGGGTTCTCCACGCATGACACATCGTTCGAATACTTCACCAACCCGCTCACGCACTGGGTCGCAATCGTTTTCATGCTGATCGGAGGGATCCCCTTCACCGCCCTCATCGTGCTGATGCTCCGCGGACGGTTCGACACCTTCCGCGATAATCAGGTTCTGGTCATGCTTGCCTATGCGGGCGCACTTTCGCTGGCAGTCGCGGTCTATCTTGAACTGTCGAAAACCGAGGATATCGTTCCGGCGATCACCCATTCCACTTTCAACATCGTCTCCCTTGTCACCACCACCGGCTATGCAAGCGCCAATTACCTGCAATGGGGCTCCTTCGCGATCGCCATCGCGTTCATGGCCACATTTCTCGGCGGGTGTTCGGGCTCGACCGCCGGGGGCATCAAGGCCTACCGCTGGATCGCGCTTTACGGCGTCCTACGCCGCGCGATCGACCGGTTCATCTATCCGCACGCGGTTGCCAGCGTGCATTCGGGCAAAGACAAGGTCAGCGAGGAAACGCTTGACACCGTTCTGCTCTTTTTCGCGGCCTACATGCTGCTTTGGGCGCTGCTTACGGTGGCCCTGACTCTGACAGGAATAGACTTCCTGACCGCAATATCCGGCGCTCTTACCGCGCTCTCCAATGTCGGGCCCGGCCTCGGCGACGTGATCGGACCGACCGGCAATTTCGATAGCCTTCCGGATTCCGCAAAGTGGATCCTGTCCTTCGCCATGCTGGTTGGCCGTCTCGAGATTTTCACCGTGCTGGTGCTGCTGTCGCCGACTTTCTGGCAGGAATAACGGCAGACAAAGGCCCCACCCCCCTCGTGCGCGGAGGAGCGGAGCACTCTGCCCTTGTTTTATTACCGCGCGATCCCTACGCCGCCTTTTTCACCTCCTGCTCGCGCAGCGGCTTCAGCGTCTCCGCCCAGTCATGCAATTCGGCAAGCATGGCCTTCGCGCCCTCCTCGACCTCCGGCGCCGGCGCAAACCCGTCCTCGGAAAGGAAGTCGAAGACAAATGGGATCGGCACTTCTTGCGGCAGCGGCATCAGGTTGACGCCGGTCATCAGCACCTTCGTCGTCTGCATGGCCCGCATGCCGCCCGAAACGCCGCCATAGCCGACGAGGCCGACGGGCTTCTTCTGCCACTCCCGGTGCAGCGTCTGGATGGCGTTGACCGTCGATGCCGCCGGGAAATAGTCGTATTCCGGCGAGACGAAGACGAAGGCGTCGGCCTTGCCGTTGACGGCGCTCCAGCGCTTCGTGTGGTCATGTTCGTATTGTTGCATCGCCGGGTGGTTCGGTTCGTCGAGCAGCGGCAGATCGTAGTCGGCAAGATCAACGAGTTCGACGTCGAACTCGCTATTCTCGCTCGCGAAATCGGCCATCCACTTGCCGACCTTGATGCCGTTGCGGCCGGGCCGCGTCGACGTGACGATAACGTTAAGCTTGAGTTTCATAATGATCTCCTGGGTTTCGACTGTTGGGGTGTGAACGTTCGCCTGGACAAATCGGTCCCCTTCCCGCGCACGGAAAGCGCGGGTCCGGCTCGTTGCCCTGTTCGGATTGGGAAGCGTCTTCCGGCGATCAGGCCGGCGCGCGCCAGTATTCTTTCGATACGATGGTGTTCATGCGATACCGCCGTGTTATTTTGATACCGACAATCTATTTAGACACGTGAATGCGCTGCACAAGACGGCACTTTTTTGCAACCGGAGTTACCGCGATGAAACCGCAGCACATCAACGAGCTGGGCGAACTTTGCCGTCCCGTAGGCGATCTCCTTGCCGCGATCAGCTCCAAATGGGTGGTGCTAATCCTCATCCGATTGTCGGAACGGCCGAAGCGCTTTTCGGAATTGAAGCGCGAGATCGGGACGATCAGCCAGAAAGTGTTGACCTCAGTGCTGCGCGACCTTGAAAAAAACGGCATCGTCGAGCGCGTGGTGACGCCGACCGTGCCGCCGCGGGTCGACTACAGCCTCACAAGACTTGGCCAGTCGCTGCTGGAGCCGGTGCGCGCGCTCGGCCGCTGGGCCGTGGCGCACGAGGACGAGGTGGCGGAAGCCCGGACGCGCTACGAAGAGAGCGCCGAGGGGGCGTAAGGCTAAACGAACAAATCCACCTTTTCGAAGCTGCGCACGTCCACCAGACCCACATCGGAAATGCGGAGCTCCGGGATCACCACCAGCGCCAGCAGGGAGTGCTGCATGTAGGCGTTGTTGAGGGTGCAGCCCATCTCGCGCATTGCAGCGCCCAATATGTCGGCCTTGGCCGCGACGATCTCGGCGCGTTCATCCGACATCAGACCGGCGATCGGCATTTCGATCAGCGCCAGTTCCTCGCCCTTCGAAATCATTACCACGCCGCCACCGATCTCGCCGAGCCGATTGGCGGCCTGTGCCATGTCGGCATGGTTGGTGCCGACGACGATGATGTGGTGACTGTCGTGAGCGACAGTTGATGCCATCGCGCAATCCTGCGTGTAGCCGAAGCCCGAAACGAAGGCATTGGTGACGCCGCCCGTGCCGCGATGCCGCTCCACCAGTGCAATCTGGCAGACATCCTGCGGGCGGTCCATCTCGACCACGCCGCCGGCGACGGTCAGACGCGCCTCCATCGCGCGCGTCGGCGCCTGGTTCTCGATGACGCCGATCACGCGAACGTCCACCTCGTCCGCACCCTCCGGAGCAGCGATGACGAAGTCGTCCGCTGCGAGAGTCTTGCCGAGCCTGACGGTGTTCTTCGCTCTCTCCGGATAGTCGTACTTGCCGATCTCCACCGACAGCTTACCGTCACGGGCCAATTGCACGCCGCGGCCATACACCTCGTCGATCGTCAGTTCGGCGAGGTTCGAAACGATGAGAAAATCGGCGCGGCGGCCGGGAGCGATCGAGCCCAATTCACGCTCCATCTTGAAGTGTTCGGCGGTGTTGACTGTCGCCATCTGGATCGCCGTGACCGGCGGCAAGCCCTGGTGGATCGCATGGCGCACGACGCGGTCCATGTGGCCGTCACGCACCAGCGTGCCGGAGTGGCTGTCATCGGTGCACAGGATGAAATTGCGCGGTTCGATCCCCTGCTCGGTCACCGCCTTGATTTGCTCGGCAACGTCGTACCACGCCGACCCCAGCCTGAGCATCGCCTTCATGCCCTGGCGCACCCGCGCGATCGCGTCCTCGGCGCGCGTGCCCTCGTGGTCGTCTTCCGGCCCGCCCGCGACATAGCCGTGGAAGGCGCGCCCGAGATCCGGCGAGGCATAGTGGCCGCCGACG
Organism: Oricola cellulosilytica; assembly: GCF_019966575.1. GTDB lineage: Bacteria > Pseudomonadota > Alphaproteobacteria > Rhizobiales > Rhizobiaceae > Oricola > Oricola cellulosilytica. Next base: position 359,096 of record NZ_JAINFK010000005.1, read on the forward strand.
GTCTTGCCGGCGTTTACGGTCGCCGCGATCGCGCCAACCATGGTCTGGTCGTTGGCCGCAACGCCGGGAAAGTTCATCACCTCGCCGAGGCCGACGATGTTCGGCCATGCCATCGCCTCCGCGATCTCCTGCGGCCCGAGAGACGCGCCGGCATGCTCCAGCCCCGGCGCCGACGGCACGCAGGAGGGCATCTGGACGAACACGTTGACCGGCATCGCCTCTGCCTCGTCATGCATCAGCCGCACACCCTCGAGACCGAGCACATTGGCGATCTCGTGCGGGTCGATGAACATCGAGGTGGTACCATGCGGCACGACCGCGCGGGTGAACTCGGTCACCGTCACCATGCCGCTCTCGACATGCATGTGCGCGTCGCACAGCCCCGGTACCAGATAGCGTCCCCGCGCATCGACAACCTTGGTCCCCTCACCGATGCAGTGGCTCGCATCCGGACCGCAATAGGCGAAGCGGCCGTCGATAATCGCAAGATCGGTGGCCGGAATCACCTCGCTCGAATGCACGTTCACCCAGCGGCCGTTGCGCACCACCGTCTCGGCGGGTTTGCGGCCCATCGCGACGTTCACCAGATCGCGGGCGCATTCGGTCCAGGGCTTGGGGGGCTCGAAGACGGGTTTCTTGTCAGGCATGTGGATCTCCGGAAAACTGGCGCGACCATGCCCGCACGCGCGTCAAATTGCCAGCCGCTTTGCTATGCGAGCGCGCGCCAGATCAGCAGCAACGCCGACAGTCCGCAGACGACCAGCAGCATGGTGCGGAAATTCCGGTCGATCACACCCTCGAACGCCGGGGCGAGCTTGATCCCGATGAACAGCGCCGGGAGCAGAACAATGGAATGCACAAGGTCAGCCGTCGTGTTGAACCCGTTGACCTGCCGCACCGCCAGCACGATGACGCAGCCAAGCGCGAAAAAGGCCGACATGTTGGGGCGCGCGCGCTCCGGTTTCTGATCCTGATAGGCAATCGCCATCGGCGGCCCGCCAACGGAGGTGATGGTCGCCGTCAGTCCGGAAATGGCGCCCATGGTGAACAGCAGCCTGCGGGTGAAGCGGAACCGGAAACCGGCCAGCGACATCGCGACGGCGAGCGCGATCAAAAGCCCGAACACCAGCATGAACTGCTTCTGATCGGTGAGTTGGGCCAGGATCGCCACGGCGACGAGGGACCCGGCAAAACGTCCGGCAACCGACCACCCGATTTCACGCCAGTCAAATCCGTTGCGCTGGTTCACCATCGCGGCCGTGGCTGTGAAAAGCGTCAGCGCGATGATTGGAACCGGAACCAGTTCCGGAGCGAAAAGGGCAATGACCGGGGCTGCGAACAGGCCGAAACCGACGCCGATTCGATATTGCACGATCGCCGCGAACGCGATCACGCCATAAGCGAGCGCGTATTGCCAATATGCGATCGTGGAGAAGGCGTCGGAGAGAGCGGATGTAAGAGACAATCGCGTGTCGGCTCTTGTTGGCAGGATGGCAGGGGCGTCTGGAGTCCGGAGACGCTCCTATCCGTTTTCCCGGCCTCGATCCAGAGCGCGAGATGGCGAGTGGAACCCGGATACCCCCGATCAGGGCAGGAAATTCGTGATTGACCTGCGAAATCTTTGCCTGTCAAAGTCCCGCCCGTCGCCAGACATGCCGCGAATGCAGCGCCATAAGCTGCAGCGCACGGGGAGGTGCAGATGGTGCAGCAGATCGCCTTCGGGCCGCGGATACGCAAATCGCCGTTCTTCAAGGCGACACAGGCCGCCGGCGCATCGCATTTTTCGATCTACAACAAGATGTATTTTCCGGTCGCCTATGGCGATCCGGCCGCCGAATACGACCGGCTGGTCAATGCCGTTGCCCTGTGGGACGTGGCAGTCGAGCGTCAGGTCAGGGTCAAGGGCCCCGACGCGCTGACGCTGGTGCGCGCACTGACGCCGCGAAACCTCGCTTCGGTCAAGACCGGCCAGGGACGCTACGTTCCAATTTGCGACCATCGCGGGACGCTGATCAACGACCCCGTCCTGCTGCCGATTTCCGACGATGAATACTGGCTCTCGATTGCCGACAACGACCTGATCCTCTGGGTCCGGGCGGTTGCGTTCGAACGCGGGATGAAGGTTGAAGTCTCCGAGCCGGACGTATCGCCTCTAGCCGTGCAGGGCCCTAAGGCGGTCGAGGTGATCCGCGACCTTTTCGGAGACTGGGCGACCGAGATGAAGCATTTCGCGTTCACCGAGAGCGAACTCGACGGAATTCCGCTGATCCTCGGACGATCGGGTTGGAGCCGCCAGGGGGGCTACGAGCTATACCTCTTGGAAAGCCGGCGCGGCACTGATCTCTGGAACATGGTCGGCGAGGCGGGTGTGCCCTATGGCATCGGTCCCGGCGCGCCAAATTACATCGAGCGAATCGAGAGCGGGCTCCTCTCCATGGGCGCGGATACCGACCACCGCACGAATCCATTCGAGGTCGGCATGGACAAGCTGGTCGATGTCGATCAGGAGACCGATTTTATCGGAAAACAGGCGCTCCGCCGCATCCGCGATGGCGGCGTCCGGCGTCTGCGTTGCGGCTTCTTCGTTCACGGAGACCCGTTCCAGGGCCCCAACCAGCAGTGGTGGAAGGTGATCGCCGACGGGGCGCGGATCGGGTTCGTGTCGGCGGCGGCCTACTCTCCCCGGATCGGGCGGAACATCGGTCTCGGCCTGATCGATGCGAGCCAGGCCGAGCCGGGAACCAAACTGATTGTGGAAACGGAACATGGCCGCCGCAGCGCCACAGTGAGCGAGTTGCCTTTCGATATCCCGAAAGGCTAGGTGGCGCCCGGAGGAACCCGATGGCTGATTTCTACGGATTCGATACGCTGAGCCTGCATGCGGGCCACACGCCCGACGAACGGCACGGCTCGCGCGCCGTGCCCATCCACCAGACGACTTCCTACGTCTTCCGCGACAGCCGGCACGCTGCCGCCCTCTACAATCTCGAGGAAGGCGGACATCTCTATTCGCGCATTTCCAACCCGACGGTGGCGGTGCTGGAGCAGCGGCTCGCCGCGCTGGATGGCGCAGCAGCCGCGACGGCCACCGCGTCCGGCATGGCGGCGCTGCACACCGCCGTCGCATGTCTGCTGAGCGCGGGCGACCACATCGTCTCGACCGCGCAGCTTTATGGCGCCAACATCAACCTGCTGAAGAACACCCTGCCGCGCTTCGGCATCGAAACCACATTCGTCAGCGCCAATGACATCGACGGGCTCGAGGCCGCGATCCGCCCGAACACCAAGCTGATCTTCGGCGAGATCATCGGCAATCCCGGGCTCGACATTCTCGACCTTCCGCGCGTCGGTGAGATCGCCAGCGCACGTGGCATCCCGGTGATGATCGACGGCACGTTCAACACCCCTTGGCTCTGCAAGCCTCTCGAAATGGGCGCCAACATCGTCATCCACTCCGTAACCAAATGGCTCGGCGGCCACGGAGTGGCAATCGGCGGAGCGATCGTGGATGGCGGCAATTTCGACTGGGGCGTCAAGGATGCGGACGGCAACGTCAAATTCCCGACGCTCGCCGCGCCGCACTACGCGCTCGACGGCATCGTGTTCTGGGAAGAGTTCGGCCCGGCCGCCTTCACCCAGCGCGTCCGCATGGAGGGCATGTACAATTTCGGCCCGTGCATGAGTCCGCAGACGGCGTTCTATCTGCTGCAGGGGTTGGAAACCCTTCCCCTGCGCATGAAGCGTCATCAGGAAAACACGGCCGCCATGCTCGATTTCCTCACCGCCCACGAACAGGTGACCTGGGTGCGCCACCCGTCCCTACCGGACCATCCGAACCATGAACTTGCCGAGCGCCTTCTGCCCAGGGGGGCCGGCTCTGTCGTCGTTTTCGGGGTTGCCGGCGGGCGCGAGGGCGGCGCGGCGTTCATCGAAGCCCTGGAGCTTGCCTCCCACCTCGCCAATGTCGGTGACGCCAAGACACTTGTCATCCATCCGGCCTCGACCACCCACTCGCATATCAGTGCGGAGGACATGAAGGCCGGCGGCCTGTCGGAAGACATGATCCGGCTGTCGATCGGGCTGGAAGATATCGACGACCTGAAAGCCGATTTCGAGAAGGGACTGCGGGCCGCCAAGCGGGTCGCGAAGGCGAAATCCGTTTCCGAGGCCGCCGAATAATGCGTGTTTCGGTCAACGGCCATGAAGCCTTCGCGGCGACCGGCGGCAAGCCCCACCGCGACGGCCTTCCCTGGATCATCTTCCTGCACGGCTCCGGTCAGAGCCACATCACCTGGACACAGCAGGTGCGCGCCCTCGGCTATGACGGCTTCAACACGGCGGCCGTCGACTTTCCCGGCCACGGCCTGTCCAATGGTGCACCGTTGACCTCGATCGGGGCGATGGCGGACTGGCTCATCGCCTTCATGGATGCCGCCGGCATTCCCGAAGCGCATATCGTCGGCCATTCGCAGGGCTGTCTCGTCGCGCTCGAATTGGGCGCGCGATATCCCGAGCGGGTTTCCAGCATCGCCTTCATCGCCACCGGCGCCGCGATACCTGTGAATCCCGGCCTCGTCGCGCTGGCCGGCAAGGACGAGCCGCGCGCCATCGACGCGATGCTCTCCTGGGGCTTCGGTGCGTTCGCCCACCATCAGGACAACTCCGTGCCTGGCTCATCGCTGATTTTCGGCGGCGTCCGCACCATGCAGGGAAACGTGCCTGGCGCGCTCGAAACCGACCTAAAAGCATGCAACGCCTATGATATCGGAGCACAGCAGGCCGCGAAGATTGCCTGCCCTACGGCGTGCATTCTGGCCGGCGCGGACCGGATGACGCCGCTGAAGGCCGGGTTGGCGCTCGCCGAAGCGCTCGACAAGCCCACTGTGACCATTATCGATAATGCCGGCCACATGCTGCCGGGCGAACACCCGCACGAGGTAAATCGCGCCTTGCGGGCATTTCACGCCTCATTCAAAACACCTGCATAGGAAATCCAGCCATGGCCTCACATCCCGGCAACTCGCTTCGGCGCGTCTGCGTGATCGGCGCGGGAACGATGGGCAGTGGCATTGCGGGTCAGGTCGCCAACGCCGGCTATCCGGTTCTGCTGCTCGACATGCCCGGCAATGATGGCAACCGGAACGCCATCACGGAAGCCGCACTCGAACGCCTGCGCAAATCCGATCCCCCCGCGCTTTTTTCCGAAGATGTGCTGAACCGCATTTCCATCGGGAACATAGAGGATGACCTCGCCAGCGTCGCCGATTGCGACTGGATCGTAGAGGCGGTCGTGGAAAGGCTCGACATCAAGCGTGTGCTGTACAGGAGTCTCCAGCCCCACCTGAAACCGGAGGCTATCGTTACCTCCAACACTTCCACCATTCCGATTTCGCTTCTCGTCGAAGAGATGGACGACGAGTTCGCCCGCCGCTTCGCGATCACCCATTTCTTCAATCCTGTGCGCTACATGCGCCTGTTGGAACTCGTGCGAGGAGAAAAAACCGAGAACGAAGTGGTTGAGACACTTGCGGATTTCTGCGACCGCGTGCTGGGCAAGGGTGTGGTGCGCTGTGCGGATACGCCGGGCTTTCTCGGAAACCGCGTTGGCGTCTTCGCGCTGCAGGTCGGTATCGCCGAGGCAACGCAACTGGGCCTCGATATCGAGACCGCCGACGCGCTGATGGGCCGACCGATGGGCATTCCAAAGACCGGCATCTTCGGTCTCTACGATCTCATCGGGCTCGATCTGATGGCCGATGTCGTGCGCTCACTGCGTGCCATTCTCCCGGCGGAAGACCCGTTCCATGCGGTCGGCGGCGAGAACGCGCTGATAAACAAGCTGTGCGAGAGTGGACTCACCGGCAACAAGGGCCGCGGCGGCTTCTACCGGCGCGGCGAGGACGGAGCGAAGCTCGCGATCGATCTTTCCACGGGCGACTATCGTCCTCGCAACCGCGGGGTTCCCGAGCGGGCGGAATCCGGCGGCCTAGCCGAACTTGTCTCCGGCGACGATCTCAATGCGAAATTCTGCTGGAACGTCCTCAATCGGATTCTGCGCTATTCGGCATCGCTGATCCCCGCCGTGACCGAGAACCCGCAGGACATCGATGATGCGATGAAGCTCGGCTACAACTGGATCAAGGGTCCTTTCGAGATGCTCGACGAGATCGGCGTCGAAACCTTCGTCGCGCGCTGCCAGGCCGAGGACCTGACCGTGCCCGACTTCCTGCGCAATAATGCGTCAGGACCGATCTACCGTGTCGATGATGGCGTGCTGCAGGTGCGCCGGGCCGACGGCGCCTATCGCCCGCTCGACTTGCCCGAGGGAGTTGTCCGTTTCCATCTGAAGCGCCGTGAACTGGAGCCGGACAGCGAAAACCCGTCCGCAAGCCTGTTCACGCTTGAAAGCGGTATCCGTCTGGTTGAATTCCACACCAAGGCGAATGCGCTCGACGCCGACTCCATGGCCCTAGTACGCGAGGCGGCGGAGAACCCGGGCCGCGGCATCATCATCCACAATGACGGCCAGCACTTTTCCGCGGGCGTCAATCTGCAAAGATTTCGGGAGTTTATCGACGCCGGGGACTGGTCCGGTATAGATGCCTTCCTCGACGACTTTCAGCAGGCCTGCCGAGCCCTCAAATATTGCGCGGCACCAGTCGTCGGCGCGCCATCAGGCCTGTCGATCGGCGGGGGTTTCGAGGTGCTGGCACACTGCTCCAAGCTGGTGGTTCACACCAATGTCGTCCTCGGACTCGTCGAGAGCCTCGTCGGTCTGGTGCCGGGCGGCGGGGGTGTGAAAGAAACATTTCTGCGGTGGTATCGAAAATCCGGAGACTGGGAACAAGCCGCGTGGAACGCGTTCAAGCAGATCGGATATGGGCGGACAGCCTCCTCCCCGGATCAGGCGAAATCGCTCGCCTACTTCCTCCCCGACCGCGACGAGACGGTCATGAACCGCGACCGTTTGATGTCGGCCGCAACGCGGGTCGTTGGCGAGATGGAGAGCGGCTATCGCCCTCCCGAAAAACCTGAGTTCCAGCTACTTGGGGGGGACTTGCACGGTCGGATGCACGCCTTCCTCGAAAAAGGACTGGCAGACGGAACGTTTCACCCTCATGATGTCACGGTCGGGAGCGAGATCGCCGCCATACTGACCGGCGGCGAGCAGGCGGAGCCGCGCCGAGCGAGCGAGCAGGATCTGTATGATCTCGAACGCTCGAGCTTTGTGCGGCTGGCCCGGACACCCCAGACCCGTGCCCGCATCGAGGCCATGTTGTCCGGAAAGGGAACTCTGCGCAATTGAGTGGCGAGTCCGGGGAACAATTGCAATCGGGTTTCGTTGGGGATCAAAGAGAGGATTAGAGAGATGACCAGCGAAGAAAAATACGAGATTGTCGAGCGGGATGGCGGCTGGGCCTTCAGGGTCGGGGAGCGCTATTCGACGGTCTACGCGACAAGGCAGGATGCGGAAACGGCCGCACGCGAAGATCAGTCGACGGAACTCCCGCACGATGAGGATGATGGGGAGTTGCAGGAAGGGCTCGAAGACACGTTTCCTGCCAGCGATCCGGTTTCCGTCACCAGCACCTCGACGCCGGGCAAACCCTCTCACTGACGTGGGCGAGCCAGGTTCCTCCGGGCTTTCCCACCACCAGACCCGGCCGGAAAGCCGTGTCTTGAGCGATGACGAGCGCGATGCGGAAGCGCTGCCGCATTCCATTACGGCGGTGCTCGACCGCGTCTGCGAGGCGAGAGACGGCAACAGCACCTCCGTCGGCGATCTGGTTGAGGGGCTCGGGCAGCTGGGGCACAGCGTTCTCGTGCTGGTGCCCGGCCTTCTCGTCATCACGCCGCTGAGCGGCGTACCCGGACTGTCGTCGTTTTTCGGCCTTACGATAGCGCTCGTTTCCCTGCAGATGCTGGTCGGCCGCCATCACCTTTGGCTTCCGGGATGGCTGCTAAAGCGCAGGATACCAACTTCAAGGATCGAAAAAGCGGTCAGCTATCTCAGAGCGCCGGCCCGTTTCATTGACAGGCATACAACCGTGCGCCTCGGCATTCTCGTTCACCGCCCGTTTCGCTCCATTCTCCAGTTGGCGTGCATGTTGTGCGGCCTCGCAATGCCGTTTCTCGAACTGGTCCCGTTCTCCTCCTCCATCCTCGGTGCGGCGGTCGCTTTTTTTGCCATTGCACTTGTCGCAAAAGACGGCCTTGTCGCGCTGGCGGGGTTGTCGTTCCTCGCCGCGGTTCTCATCCTCGTCCTGCGCCTGGCGGCCTGATCGAGAAAGCGGAACAAAAAACGCCCCCGGGCAGAACCCGGAGGCGAATTCTCAATGACCGATGATCAACGGTACACGTAGACGATCTGGCGCGTACTCGCGTCGACCAGCACGGGCTGACCGTTGATATACACGTACTCGTAATCGTAATCCGGTACCGGACGCAGTTCGACCGTGTCCGGGACACCGGCGCCGACCACGACCTCGCCTTCGAGATATACCGGCTCAACGCGGTTCTCGACGACATAGGTGCCGACTGTCGGAGGAGGCGTTACAGCCGCGCTGGCAGCCGCACCGGCAACGCCGCCAATGGCTGCGCCGACCGGGCCGCCGATCAGGGCGCCGGCGATCGCACCGCCTGCGGCGCCGATCGTGGCATTTGTCGAGACGTCGCTTTCAACGACCGGAATCTGGGCCGTTGCGGGAGCTGCCGCGATAACGGTGGTCTCGCCGGCGAAATCCGAGCTCAGATACTCCGAATACGACCAGCCGGTCGTGCCGTTGTAGCTGACCTGGCACCATTTGCTGCCTTCGATGCAGCCATTCACGGTGGCCGAATCGTTGTGGGTGATCGCGCCGACCACGTCGAACTGCGGTCCGGGGCCGGAGCGAATATTCAGGTCAGTTGTTGCAGTTGCCGAGAAGTCGGCGAAGGCTGCGGTCGACGAGAGCAACAGAGCGGCTACGCCGGCAGAACTAATATTTCTTATTGTCTTGTTCATGATGAACTCCTTGGGGTTGAAAAGGCATCCCTTCCTTTTCTGTACTTGCAGCCCGATAAGTCTGGAGATGACCGTTCGTTCCTTCTCCAATCGAGGTCATTTGGCGGCTTTTTCATGGCGAGGTTGGAATGAAAGCTGAAGGCGGTGTCCGGAGGAGCGGCACCCGATGGCGCCTTGTTTTCGTTGGAAAAACCTTCCGCCGAAGCCGCGTTTCACGGTTGAGAAGGGTAACCGTGGTATGAACGAACGGCATGCAAGCCCGCTGGGAGACCCGTCATGAAATGCGCAGGAAAAGTGAACCGCCGCAATTTCCTTTCAGGATTCGTCACGCTGGTTGTTGGCTGCGTCTTTCAGGCACGAAAAATCACCGGAACTGATCGCATCGTCATGCGCGACGGCTGGATACTGAAGGAGAGCGATCTCCGTGATCTTTGACGACGCCGCGCAGTACCGTTCATCAGGATTTGCTCCGCAGGTAGCAATCGTTGGAGCAGGCCCGGCCGGGATCACTGTCGCCCGCAGGCTTGCGAAGGCGCGAATTCCGTGCGCTCTGCTTGATGCCGGCGGCAGGGTGTATTCGCAGGAATCGCAGGACGTCTACCGGGGCACCACCATTGGCGACCCTTATTTCGACCTTGATGCCACGCGCCTTCGCTACCTCGGCGGTACATCGGGCCACTGGACCGGATGGACCCGGTTTCTTGACCCGCACGACTTCGAGAAACGTGACTGGATACCAAATAGCGGGTGGCCGATTGGACGCGAGGCGATCGAGCCGCATTTCGCTTCGGCACGAGAGATCCTCGGTCTGCCCAGGTTTCTCGACGACCTGCCGATCTCGGACGACATTTCGCGCATTCACCTCATTCGCAGCGATCCGGTCCGATTCGGCGCGAAATATGCCGGAGAACTGGCGGACAGCGCGCTCATCGCTGTGGTGCTCAACACCTATGCGACGGATCTCGCCGCCGAGAACGGCCGGGTCACCGCGGCGAATATCAATTCGAACAGACGGCCGGCCGGGCGGATTGATGCGCCGCGTTTCGTGGTCGCCACCGGCGGCATCGAGAATTCGCGTCTTCTTCTGTGGTCCAATGAGACGTCAAGCCATCCCGTTGTCCCCGAAGCCGCCGCACTGGGCCGATACTGGATGGAGCATCCGGAATTCGAGGGTGGCGACATTTACGTCGAAGACACCGGGGCGTATCGAGCGGAGGTGGACGGCTGGGCGTATTTCGCGCCGACACCCGCGGCTATGCGCCTGAACCGGCTGATGAACTTTCACGCGGTCATCATGCCCCGGCGCTATACGGGGGGAAAAAGACTTCTTGCGGAACTTGCCTGCACCGCACCGGCCGCCGCCCAATGGCTCGCGGCCAAAGCGGGCAAGAACCTCTCGTGCGGCGCGCGGGTGGGATTGGCATGGGAACAGGCGCCCTTGCCCGAAAACCGGGTCACCCTCTCTTCAGACCAGCGAGATTACGCAGGGATTCCCCGCGTCGAACTTCACTGGAAAAAGGGAGAACTGGAACGGCGCACGCTTCTCGAGGGTCTGAAGCTCTTCGGCGCAACGCTTGCGACCAAGGACATCGGCCGCATTCGCATCGACGAATGGATCCGCAATGGCGGTGATTATCCCACCAACCAGGAGATGGCAGGGCACCACCATATGGGCGGCACCCGAATGAGCACGGATCCCACGACTGGTGTGGTCGACGGGGACTGCAAGGTCCACGGCATGGAGAATCTTTATGTAGCGGGCTCGTCGATCTTCACCACATCCGGCTACGCCAACCCGACGGCCACGATCGTGGCGTTTGCCGACAGGCTCGGCGCGCATCTGGCCGAAACCCGCGCCTGACCCGATGGCGGCGGCGCCAAGCGGCCAACGTCCCTTAACTCAGCCCTTCATTCAGCAGTCCGTGGGTTATCGTGCCGGCCGTGGGCAATAGCGGGATCAGACAGGCCTGGAGCGCGTGATAAAGGTCGGGTTTTCCGTCGAACAGCTTTGACAGCCGCCTCGATTCCTCAGGCTCGGTGCGCCACCCACCGTTTTCCTGATCGATCAATTTGCCGGCAACAAAATCCCAAATACGGCGATACCAGATTTCGTATTCCGGAGCCCCGTCGATGGCATTCAGAAAGGCGGCCGCGCCGATGCCCTCGGCGCAGGGCCACCATAAGCGGTTTCGCAGGCTCGGTTCGCCGCTCCAATCGAGCGTATAGAAAAATCCACCGTTCTCGCTGTCCCAACTGTCGGCGGTCGCCTGCGCGAAAAGGGCCTTCGTAGCCTCCGGAAGCCAGTTGGCTCGACGGCCCGTCATCTCCCAGAGCTGCAGCAGCAAGCGCGCCCATTCCAGTGAATGGCCCGGCGTGGTGCCGAAGGGGCGAAACACGTCGCCATTGGCGTAATCGCGATCGAGTTTCCAGGCTTCGTCGAAGTGTTCGGCCACCCGCCACCCCTGTTCGGCGGCGAGACGGCGGATCACCAAAGTCGCAGCGCTTTCCGCCATCTCAAGATATGACGTGTCACCGGTCGCCTCATGGGCAGCCATAAGGGCCTCGGTCATGTGCATATTCGAGTTCTGGCCGCGGTAACTGCTGATTGGACTCCAGTCTGCCGCAAATTCCTCCGCGAAAGCCCCCCTGTCGGCCTCCCAGAACCGGGTGTGCAAAACCTCGCTAACATCCGCGAGCAAACGGTCAGCATCAGGGTGACCGACAACCTTGGCGCTCGAGGCCGCCAGCAACACGAATGCATGCCCATAGGCCTGCTTCAAGGGATCGCTCGGGCCGGCATCTCCAATTCCCCAAAAATACCCGCCATTCACGCGATCCCGGTGGGATGTCCAGATGAACTCCATCCCGTGGTCGATAAACCGGTCAGTCCCTGGTCGCCCCAACAGGCGGCCGATGGCAAAACAGTGCACCATCCGGCAGGTCGCGTGTATTTCGCGTGCCGGCCGGCCGCCATGCGACCCTTCCCGAAGGATCGGCCGGCCCGTATTGTCGAGTTGATGAAACCCTCCGCGGGGGTCAATGCTGTCACGCTCGAAAAACTCGAACAACCCACTCGCCTGGTCGAGAAGCCACGCGCGATGATAGGCCAGCCCGGCCCATTTCCGTCCGTTGCTCGATCCGTCAGTCATTCACCGCTTCCTCTCTTTCGCTGTGGCCTCGCCCGCCCGGAAGTGCCCAAACATACACAGTCATTTTTTTCCGGGATTGGCACCGTTCAAGATCTCTGCATTTTCCGGCACTTAACGAGTTTTCGCGGGAAACACCATGCGCAAACGTTTGCATAACTGTGTGCAAACGTTTGCATAACCGTGTGCAAACGTTTGCACTAAGGATTTTTATCCGATAGAGTGGAACTTGGACCGAAGATCCATGGGAGGAAGCGCGTGCCCGACAGCGGCAAGACGCTCAAGGATGTGGCTGAAAGCCTAGGAATCTCGATTGCGACGGCTTCGCGTGCCCTCGCCGGGCAAGAGCGGATTTCGCTTGAGACCCGCCGCAAGGTCGTACAGGCCGCGGACAGGATCGGCTACGTCCCGAACCGGGCGGCGCGCGCCCTCGTTTCCGGCCAGACCGGCTTCGTCGGCCTCGTGCTGCCGACGCGCGGCCACGGGTTCGAGGACCCATTTCTGGGAGAATTCGTCACCGGTCTTGGCGCTGGCCTCTCCGAACACGGAAGTGACCTTTTCCTGACCGCTGTACCGCCAGGCGAATCGGAGCTTTCGGTGGTGGAGCACCTCGTGCGGGATGGCCGCGCTGACGGTCTGGTGCTCGCTCGCGTCACCGAGGAAGACCCGCGCGTCAATTTCCTGATGCAACGCAGCTTTCCCTTCGTCGCCCATGGCCGGATTCTGAAGACCGAGGCCGGTTACAACTGGCTCGATACCGATGGACGGACGGCCTTTATCGAGGCCTTCGACCTGCTTTACGCGCATGGCCATCGGCACTTTGCACTTGTCACCATCTCGGAGCCGATGACCTTCAGGCGACAGCGTCTTGACGGTCTGAATGAGGCTATTGCCCGCACGGACGATCCCACCGTCCGGCTGGCGGTCGCCGCCTCCCCGAGGTTCGACCGTGAGACGCGGGCAAAGGAGATCCAACGCTTGCTCACTGCCGCCGATCGGCCGACGGCAATTCTGACCCTTTTCGATGGCTTGGCGATTACCGTTTTGCAGGAAGCCGCTCGTTTGGGGCTCCGCGTTCCAGAGGACATTTCGGTCATCGGGTTCGACAACATTCCCACTGCCGAACATGTGCCACCTGGACTGACCACTTTCGACACCGGAATTCATGATTCCGCCCAAGAGATGGCCGGCATGCTCATGCGCAGCCTGTCGGGGCACAGCAGCAAGCCGGAAACCCGACTGGTCCATCCGCGCCTGGTCTTGCGCGGCAGCCACGGACCGGCGCCGAAAAACTGAATGCACCATTACCACTACCGACAAACACAGGGAGGTTGAAATGTCTGGTAATCGAAATCGCTCGTTGGGTGCGGCGCTTGCTGCCGTGACCACCATCTACTCCGCCGGGGTATTGGCCGAACCACTGTTCTGGTCCACCCAGGCCAATCCGATCGAGGAGACCCAGGCCATGCGCGAGCAAGTCCTTTCGGGTTTCGAAGGTGGCGTCGACTATCAATCCAGTGAACTCGGTCCATGGCTCACCCGCCTGCAGGCGGAGGCCGGCGCGGGCTCCGGCACGATCGCCGTCCTCGGCGGCCTGCATGGCCACTTCTCCGGACTTGAGGACAATCTGGCGGACTTGGGCGACATCGACTCGAGCGCGGTCAAATCCGCGTTGCTCGAACTGGGCACCCTTGGGACCGCCGAGCAGAAATACATCCCCTGGATGCAGGCCACCTACATCATGGCCGCCAACAAGAAGGCGCTGGAGTTCCTGCCGGACGGCGCGGAGTTGAATGCGCTCACCTACGACCAGTTCGTGGACTGGATGAAGGCCATGGCGGAAGCCACCGGAGGGCCGAAATTCGGCTTCCCCGCCGGTCCCAAGGGACTCAAGCACCGGTTCTTCCAAGGCTACCTTATCCCTTCCTACACCGGATCGATGGTTACGAAATTCCGCTCGGAGGAAGCCGCCGCGGCTTGGGAGAAATTCCGCGAGCTTTGGCAGTTTACGAGTCCCGCTTCGCCCAACTACAGCTTCATGCAGGAGCAGTTGGTGAGCGAGGAGGTCTGGGTCGCGTGGGATCATACCGCCCGGCTTGCCGATGCCTTCAACGAGCGTCCCGATGATTTCGTCGCCTTCGCGCCACCGGCAGGTCCGGCCGGACGTGCTTTCATGCCGGTCGTTGCGGGAGTAGCGGTTCCGACCACTGCCCCCGACATGGACGCCTCCAAGGCACTGGTGGCGTACATGCTCAAGCCCGAAACACAGATCGCGACGCTGCGGGCCACCAACTTCTTCCCGGTGGTCGATGTTGCCTTGCCGGATGACATGCCGGCCTCTGTGCGTCTCTCCGGCGAGGCGATCGCCGCGGCAACGGCGGCGTCTGATGCAATGCCTGCCCTGCTTCCGGTGGGACTCGGTGACCTCGGCGGCCAGTTCAACCAGGTCTACATCGACACCTTCGAGCGCATCATTCTTGCCGGACAGGATATTCCGGCAGTGCTCGATCAGCAGGGCGACGCGCTTGCCGCAATCGTCGAACAAGCCGCGGCTCCCTGCTGGGCGCCGGATGAGCCCTCCGACGGCCCCTGCCCCGTCGACTGACCCAGACCTGACGGCCAAGGGAGAGCGCCCTGCGCTCTCCCATACTGCTCGCGGAGGATGCCGCCATTGCCACGCCTTTTGCCCTATTTGCTGCTGCTTCCGGCCACGGCGTTCCTGTGCGTCTTTTTCCTCTACCCGTTCGTTCTTGTGGCGATGGAATCCGTCACACGTGAGGGGTCCTATTCCCTCGACAATTTCCAGCGGATGGTCTCACACTGGAAATTCGGCACTGCCATGCGCAACACGCTGCTGCTTGCTGCGGTCGTCGTTCCGGTCCAGTTGGCCTTGTCGCTCGCGATGGCCAGCGTCGTCACCAAACTCTCGACCGGCCGCAGCACCCTTCTCTACATCTTCGCGATCCCGCTCGGGATTTCGGACCTGGCCGCCGGCCTGATCTGGCTTGCGATATTCGAGCAGACCGGTTTTCTCAATTCCGCCCTGTACGGACTGGGGGTGATTGAGCAACCCGTGCTGTTCCTCAGCTATCAGAACCCGATGGTTATTTTCGCCGCCATCGCGCTTGCGGAAATATGGCGAGCGACGGCGATCATGATGGTCATCCTTGTCGCCGGCATGGGATTGATCCCGAAGGAATACGGCGAGGCCGCCGAGGTCTTCGGTGCCACCGCCTGGCAGCGGTTTCGAAAGGTTACCCTGCCGATGCTCAAGCCCAGCCTCCAGACCGCGCTGATCCTGCGCGTCATCCTCGCCTTCGAGGTTTTCGCGGTGGTGATCGCGCTCGGCGGGACGAACTTCCCGGTCCTGATGGAAGAAACCTTCCAGTGGCAGTTCACCCTGCAGGACAGGGGCGTCGCCGCCGCTTATGCCATGGTAATCCTAGGGATTTCCGTCGCCTTCACCATCCTCATTCTTCGGCTTCTGCATGTTCCAAAGGGGGCGAGGGTATGACCACCGCGACCGATACGGTTTCCGTGACCCGTGACGAGGTCCGCAGCGCCAGCAAGTGGCTGTTCGTCGCCGGCGTGGTGATGCTCTGCATCTGGGTGCTGTTGCCGATCTATTTCCTGATGATCAACGCCCTTTCCTCGCCCGAGGAAGTGACCTCGTTCCCGAAACGGATGTTCCCGTCTTTCGATCTTGCGTCGGTGACGTTCTTCTTCAAGTTCCAGGGGGTTCTGCGCGCGTTGTGGAATTCCGTACAGGTGGCAAGCCTTACGATGATCCTTGCGATCGGTCTCGGTGCGCCGGCCGGCTACGCCTTGTCGCGGTTCGACTTTCGCGGAAAGGAAGCGTTCCGCTTCCTGGTGATCATGACACGGGCGTTCCCCCTCCCCCTCCTGGCGCTCCCGTTGGCGATCATGTTCATACGCACAGGACTGGACGACACCATTTTGGGCCTGGCGCTGGTCCACGCCACACTGGCGTTGCCGTTTGCAGTGCTGATCACCTTTTCGCTGTTTTCCGGCATCCCGGTCGAACTGGAAGAAGCGGCGTGGACGCTGGGCTGCACCCGAATCCAGGCGTTCTACAAGGTAATTCTTCCACTGGCATTGCCCGGCATCGCCGCCTCGGCGGTCTTCGCCTTCGTCATCTCGTGGAACGAAGTATTCGCCGCCGCCGTGCTCACGATCCAGAACCGCACTCTCACGGCGTTTCTGTTGCAGAGCCTCGACGTATCGCCGCTGCCGCTAAAATTCGCGGGCGGCGCGATGCTGGTTCTTCCGGCTTTGATCTTCATCTTCGCCGTCCGCAAATACCTGTTCGCGATGTGGGGCATCGCAAACCGCTAGGAAGTTCGACTTAGGAAGCTCGACATGGCTGAAATTCGTATCAAGAACGTGGCGAAACAGTTCGGCGCCTTCACCGCATTGCATTCGGTGGACATGACGATCCGCGACCGGGAATTCATGGTCCTCCTCGGGGCATCCGGATGCGGAAAGACGACGCTCCTGCGGATCATCGCCGGCCTGGAGACCCCAAGCCAGGGCGAGGTCTGGATCGGAGACAGGCGGGTCGACAAGCTCCCGCCCCGCGAGCGCGGGATCGCCATGGTGTTTCAGAACTACGCGGTATTCCCCCACCTCACGGTGTTCGAGAACATCGCGTTCGGCTTGCGGATGGCCAAGCTTCCGCAGAGCGAGGTCGACCGCCGGGTGAAACGCACAGCCGAATTGATGCACATTGAACAGTTGCTGAAGCGCTACTCGGGCCAGTTGTCCGGCGGCCAACGCCAGCGGGTCGCCGTGGCGCGGGCGCTGGCGATGGAGCCGGACGTCATCCTGATGGACGAGCCGCTGTCGAACCTCGACGCGCTGCTGCGCCTCGAGATGCGCGCCGAACTGAAGGGGGTGCTTGCGGAAAGCAAGACCACGACGATCTACGTCACCCACGATCAGGTCGAAGCAATGTCGCTGGCCGACCGGATCTCGGTGATGAATGGCGGCTACATCGTCCAGTCCGCCGACCCGGTTGAGGTTTACCGCAACCCGGCGGCGCGCTTCGTGGGCAGTTTCATAGGCAATCCGCCGATGAACTTCCTGCCCGCAACCCGCGCCGGAACGAACCAGTGGACCGTCGCCGGACGGGTCGTCCCCGGCCCCAACGCTCCGCGCGACCGCATCGAGTTTGCCATACGCCCCGAAGACATGCGTCTTGGCGAAGACGGCATCCCCGCCACCGTCCGCGTGGTCGAGCCGCTCGGCGCGCACACCCTCGTCACCACCGACGTTGACGGCTCGATGCTGCGTGCCCTGGTCGATTCCGATCTGAGCGTCGCTCCCGGCGACCACCTGTCGCTGGTGCCCCAGCCGGACCGGGTTCGCTGGTTCGATCCCGAAACCATGGAAGCTGTGCGATGAGCGATGTCCAGACGCTGAGCCGGGATGCAGTCGACGTCCTGCGCGAGAACGATCGCGGCAACTATACGGTGCCTACAAAGGGGCTCTATCCCTTCCAGTGGAACTGGGATTCCTGTCTGACCGCTCTCGGGCTGTGGCACGTCGACGAGGATCGGGCCTGGCGGGAGATCGAGACGCTGTTCGCGCATCAATGGCCGGACGGCATGGTCCCGCACATCATCTTCCATGTCGACGACGACGGCTATTTTCCGGGCCCCTCGATCTGGGCGACCGGGCGCCCGACACCAACCTCCGGCATCACCCAGCCGCCCGTCGCGGGATTCGCGGTACGCAGGCTCTGGGACCGCGCCAGAAACCACGACGTCCTTTCCAGACGGGTGAAGGCGCTGTTGCCGAAGGTCGCGGCATGGCACCGCTGGTTCTTCGCCAACAGGGACCCGCAAGGCGAAGGGCTCGTCGCACTCCTGCACCCCTGGGAATCGGGCCGCGACAATTCGATCGACTGGGACGAGGCCTTCGAACGCGTGCCGACGGAAGGAATCGCGCCCTACATCCGGCGGGACACCCAGCACGCCGCCCCCGCTCACCGTCCGACGAAGGATCAGTACGACCGCTATCTCTGGCTGGTCGAGCATTTTCGCGGGCTCGGCTGGGACAACGCAAAGCTGCACGACGCATCGCCGTTTCAGATCGTCGACCCTGGCTTCAACGCCATCCTGCTCCGCTCCTGCACGGACCTGGCGGACCTTGCCGAAGCTCTCGGCGAAACGGCGATCGCTGCGGAAAACCGCGAGTTCGCCCGGCGCGGTCTAGCGGGGATGGAAAGCCTGTGGAGTTCGGCGCGTGGTCAGTACCTCTGCCGCGACCGGACCACTGGCGCGCTTGTCGAAAGCGCCTCGATCGGCGGTTTGCTGGCGGCCTTCGCCGCGATCCCCGGCGGACGGGCCAGGACAATCGCGGCGACGATCGAAACGCTGGCCGCCAAGGCGCGGTTTATCGTGCCGAGTCACAATCCCGACGACCCGCGCTTCGACGCCCGGCGTTACTGGCGCGGCCCGGTCTGGCTGATCGTCAACTACATGATCGCCGACGGGCTCGCACGCGCAGGGGCCGTGGCAACCGCGGAGCGGATCAGCGCCTCCAGCCTCGACCTCATCCGCGAAAGCGGCTTCGCCGAATACTACGACCCCACCGACGGTGCACCGCTCGGTGGCGGCAGCTTCACCTGGACGGCGGCAATGGTTCTGGAAATTCTCAACCCGCGAACAGGCGCGTGACGAAGCGTCGTCTGGAGGGCCGCTTCCACACAAGCTGGCGACGCTGCAGTCCGGCTCAGGCACGGCTTGAGTTTTTCAAAAATCCGGAGTAATTTTCAAGCCGTTTCGCAAATGTTTTGAAAATTGGCCCGTGTCCTACGTAAACAATCTGAGGACTTTCGTGCGTGCCCACGAACTGGGAAGCATGTCGGCCGCAGGAAGGGATCTTCGCATTTCCGCCGCCGTTGCAAGCAGCCGGATCGGCGAACTCGAGAAACATCTGGGTGTCCGCCTGTTTCACAGGACAACCCGGTCCCTGAAGCCCACGGAACAGGGCAAGGTTTTTTATGCCGGAGCGACTCGCGTTCTCGACGCGATCGTCGATGCCGAATCCGAGATCGGGGAGATTACCAAGACGCCCCGCGGCTCCATCTTTATCGCGGCGCCACTCGGTCTCGGCAAGAAACTCGTCGCGCCCTCCATCCCGGCGTTCAAGGAAAAGTATCCGGAGCTCAACATTCGCCTGCGCCTGTCGGACCGCAAGATCGACGTTGCCGGCGAAGGTCTCGACCTCGCGCTTGTTCTGGGGGAATTGTCCGACTCGAACATGCGCGTTCGGCATATCAGGGACTTCGACCGCGTGCTATGCGCCTCGCCCGGCTATATCGAACGACACGGCAAGCCGGCGCACGGGAACGAGTTGCTTGAACGCGATCACCAGTGCCTTCTGCTCCGCTATCCTGGCGCAAGCGAGTTTTTCTGGAACCTGTTGGTCGATGGAAAGACAAAGCGGTTCAACGTCGCCGGCCCCCTGGAGTCCGACGACGGGGACGTGCTGACCGGATGGGCGCTTGCCGGGTGCGGCATCGTCAACAAGCCGCGATTTGAGGTCGACGAACAACTGGCTTCCGGCGAACTGGTCGAGGTTGCCGGGGAAACGCCCCCCACACCAACGCCATTGTCCTGCGTCTATCCGCACAAGAGATTGCAGGATCCCAAGGCCCGCCTTTTCATGGACCACATTGTTGAATCCTGCGCGAAGCTTCTGGACTAGGGTCAGGCGGAACGCCGAGCCGCGAAAGCAGCGGCGGCTCGTGGGCGAGCTATGCTGAACAGGTTTTCCGGAACAGTGTTTCTTATTTTTTTTGAAAATAGGCCATGCCTTTTCTGATAAAATGAAAATTCAAAGATGGCAGCCACAAACATGGGGCGCGATTTTTGGAAACTTTCGAAGATCGCGTTGTGAACCGCTGCGAACTCGAAATCGAAACCGCGTGCGACCGGACCGAACGCATCGCCCGCCGTCATCTCAGGGACACCCCTCCATGCTGGATCAGACAGGGAAACACCGCTCGTACCACAATGTCGAGGGCGGACTGCCGCCGCAAACGCAGCTCATGACCGGGCGTGCCATTTTCACCGAGGCATATGCTGTGATTCCGGGCGGCGTAATGCGCGACATCGTAACCAGCTATTTTCCCCACTGGTCGAACACCCGCGCATGGATCATCGCGCGGCCGTTGTCGGGCTTCGCCGAGACGTTTTCCCAGTACGTCATGGAAGTGAAGCCGGGCGGCGGAAGCCAAAATCCGGAACCGGACGAAGGCGCCGAGGCCGCGATCTTCGTGACATCCGGGGAATTGACACTCACGATCGCCGGCACCCCGCACATGCTCAAACTCGGCGGCTTCGCCTATATCCCGCCGGGAATGGCGTGGACCGTCGAAAATCGCGGCAGCCAGGACGCCTGCTTCCACTGGATCCGCAAGCGCTACGACGCCGTCTCTGGGCTCGACGCCCCCGATCCCGTCATCGCCAACGAGCGCGAAATCGAGCCTGTTGCGATGCCCGATACCGGGGGCGCGTGGGCAACGACGCGCTTCGTCGATCCGGCTGACCTGCGCCACGACATGCATGTCACTATTGTGACCTTCCAGCCGGGGGGCGTGATTCCGTTCGAGGAAACCCACGTCATGGAGCACGGCCTCTACGTCCTCGAAGGCAAGGCCGTCTACAAGCTGAACACCGACTGGGTTGAGGTCGAGGCCGGTGACTTCATGTGGCTCCGGGCTTTCTGTCCGCAGGCCTGTTATGCGGGAGGTCCCGGACCTTTTCGCTACCTGCTCTACAAGGACGTGAATCGTCACCCGTCGCTGGGTCGTTATCGGCCCTGACGGCAAGCGTCATCAACCGTGTGACGCGCGCGACGGTCAGGGCGTGACGCCCCACCATCGCAATGTGTGGTGAAAGTGATCGCGGATCGCCACCGCCGCACGGTCCGCGTCTCGCGCCTCCAGCGCCGCAATAATCTCCAGGTGTTCGTCCATAGCGGAAACGATGCGGTCTGAGAGAAACGGCCGTGTATTCTGAATGATGGCGATGCGGTTGCGATTCTCCGCGTACAGCCGTGCGGCAAGGCGCGTTCCGAGGCCGCGCGACAGCGCGTCGTGCAGGGACAAATCCGTTTCCATCGCCCGCCGCGGCAGTTCGGGCGTTAAATTCGCCGTTGCAGCCTCGCGCAGCTTTTCGTGCGCGTCTCTAAGCCTGCCGAGCGGAATGTCGATACCCTTTTCGATCAGACGGCGCGCGCCTTCGCAATCGAAGATCGCACGCAGATCGAGGCATTCCCGGGTAGTTTCCGGCCCCGCATCCATGATCATCACGCCACGCTTGGGCAGAACCGTGACCAGACCCCCGCTTTCCGCGCGTTTGACAGCTTCCCGCACAGCCGCGAGCGGCAGATCGAGTTGTTCGACGAGCATGGGCATCGACATGAACGCACTGCTCTGCAGACTTCCGTCACGCAGCCGGGCAACAAGCGCGTCGTAAGCGCGCTCAGTCAGCAGATCGGACGTGCCGATCCTCGATTGGTCGTTCATGAAGGACATCCTCCGATTATCGCGATTATCCTGAAAGTCCTTCTTGGTATTTCGAGATATCGTAAGGTCAACATACCATGTAACATGTCAGGTGCAATTCTTGATGGCATGCCGTTCGGTGATTCGTTTTGCAAAAAGGGCCGAGACGGGCAGATCGGACTGGAGGAAGTCGCATGGCCACGATACAGAAAACAGGTGCCGGAGAAGGCGCCCTCTATAATGAGGACCTGGCTCCCTTGCCGCCCGAAAAGCGGAAATGGGGGTCATTTGAAATCTTCAACGTATGGAACAACGACATCCAGAGCCTGTTCGGCTATTCTCTGGCCGCGTCGCTGTTCATCACCTATGGCCTCAACGGTTGGGCCGTTTTCGCCGCCATCGTGATTGCAGGCTTCTTCGTGATGCTGCTCGTCAACCTGACCGGCAAGCCCTCGGTGAAATACGGCGTGCCCTATCCGGTCATGGCGCGCGCCTCGATGGGCGTCTACGGAGCAAGATTTCCCGCCCTTGTCCGCGGCATCGTCGCCATTTTCTGGTACGGCGTGCAAACCTATTTCGCCTCGACCGCGGTAGCCCTGCTGCTCAACACAGTCTTCGGACTGAAGGGCGGAGCGGAGTTTCTCGGCATGTCCGCGATCGGCTGGCTCTCCTACCTCATCGTCTGCGTCTTCCAGGTGGCGCTGTTCATGCGAGGCATCGACTGGGTCGGCAAGTTCCTGAACTGGGCCGGTCCGTTCGTGTACGCCGTCATGATCGCGCTTTGCATCGCGATCTGGTGGAAGGCAGGCAACGGCATCTTCGGCGCGCTCGGTTCGATCTTCGAGGGTTCGGAAGCGTCCGATCCGCGAGGACCCGTCGCGGCCTTCATCGCGATTATCGGTACGATGATCGCCTATTTTGCCGCGGTTATCATCAATTTCGGTGACTTCTCGCGCTTCGTGAAATCCGAAGGCGCGATGAAGGCAGGAAACTTCTGGGGTCTGCCGGTGTCGATGGCATTCTTCTCCTTCATCGCCCTCTTTGTCACGGCGGGCACTGTCGTGCTGTTCGGCGAAAAACTCGTGAACCCGGCCGACATCGTCGACCGCGTGGACAACGTTTTCCTGACGCTGATTGCAGCGGTGACCTTCTTTGCCGCAACCGTCGGCATTAATCTCGTCGCCAATTTCATCCCGCCGGCTTACGATATCGCCAACCTGAATCCCGGAAAGATTTCGGCCCGGATGGGCGGAGTTATCACGGCGGTCATCGCTTTCTTTATCGGCGCGCTGTGGGTGCCGCTTATCTCGAATATCGGCATCGCCGCCTTCGTCGATACGCTGGGTGCAATCCTCGCCCCTCTCTACGGAATTCTTGTCGCGGACTACTACATCGTACGCCGGCAGAGCGTCTCGGTTGACGACATGTTTTCCGCCGATCCGGCTGGCCAATATTTTTACGGAAATGGATGGAACGGCCGGGCGGTCGCCGCTTTCGGCGTGGCCGCTGTCTTTTCCGTGGCGACCGTCTGGGTTCCTGCCCTCGCACAGCTCTCCGGCTACGGCTGGGTGATCGGCGCGGTTCTGGGAGGGCTGTTCCACGTGGTGCTGATGCGCAGCACGGTTGCCGTCCCCCGCAGCGCCTGAGCGGGTTGGGGCGGCGCCAGGCCGCCCCGGCCCATACCCCGAGTGGAACACAACCATATCCGGAGCCGGCGGACGGTCCGCCGGCGGTCGGAAAGCCGACAGGCGGAGCCTCGAGCCATGTTGAATATGAAGCCGGAAATGCTCGACGCAGACGCGTTCCACCCGTACGGGCAAGTCATTGACAAGGAGCACGCGCGCTCGTTTCCCATCAACAGCGGAATGTGTACCCGCTATCACGATCTGGCCGAGATCGACGTAACCGGCCCGGGCGCGCGCCCGATCGTCAGCATTGTCACGGGTGAGCCATATGAACTCCCCGCAAGGATCCCGATGGTCGAACGCCATCCCTTCGGAAGCCAGGCGTTCATTCCGCTGTCATCGCGGCCGTTCCTCGTCGTCGTCTGCGACGATGACGATGGCACGCCGGCGAACCTGAAGGCCTTTCTGACTGCACCCGGTCAGGGCGTGAACTTCAAGAGGAACGTCTGGCACGGCATCCTGACGCCCCTGGAAGACACCTCGGATTTTGTTGTCGTGGATTGGGCCGGCGAAGGAACCAATCTCGAAGAGCATTTCTTCGACCAGCCCTACACGGTCGGCTGACGTTGGCCCTCCGGCGGCCGCATCCCGTCCTCACGCATAGGTCGACACGTCCGCCCCGGCGAGAGCCGCCATGTTGAGCAGGCCCCGCACGGTAATGGCCGGCGTGACGATATGGGCCTGGTTGCCCATACCCATCATGATCGGCCCAACCTCGAGACCGTTCGCCGCCGATTTCAGCAGATTGCGCGCCGCGCCTGCCGCATCCATGTTGGCGAAGATCAGCACGTTCGCCTTGCCGGACAACCGGGAATTCGGAAACAGCCGCTCGCGAAGTTCGGCGTTCAGCGCCGTGTCCGAATTCATTTCGCCCTCGTACTCGAAATCGAGGTCGCAAGTGTCCAGAATTTCCAGCGCACGTCGCATCACACGTCCGGACGGGCTGTCCAGATTGCCGAACTGAGAGCCCGAACAAAGCGCGACCTTCGGCGCGATACCGAAACGACGCACATGCCGGGCGGCCGCGATGACGGTGTTCGCCAGTGTGTCCGGGGTCTGCTCGATATTGATATGGGTGTCGGCGATGAACAGCGGGCCGTCTTCCAGGATCATCAGCGACAAGGCGCCAGCCGGCTTCAACTGGCTGGTGGCCAGGATCTGGCGCACATAGTTCAAATGCCAGTGATACTGGCCGAAGGTTCCGCAGATCATGCTGTCGGCTTCGCCCCGATTGACCATGATCGCGGCTATGGCCGTGGTGTTGGTTCGCATCACGGCCTTGGCGAGATCCGGCGTCGTGCCGCGCCGCTGCGTGACGGCGTGATAGGTCTGCCAGTAGTCCCTGTAGCGCTCGTCACTCTCCGGATTGACGATCTCGAAATCGCGGTCCGGCCGGATCGCCAGGCCATCGCGTTCGATGCGCGCGTTGATCACATCGGGCCGGCCAATCAGGACGGGCACGTCGACACGCTCTTCGATCATCGCCTGGGCGCAACGCAGCACCCGATCGTCCTCGCCCTCGGCGAAGACGATCCGCCTGTCGGCCTGGCGCGCCGCGTCGAAGACCGGGCGCATGATCATGGACGAGCGGTAGACCTGCGCCTGAAGGCTCTCCTTGTAGGTCGGGATGTCAATCGGCCGGGTGGCGACGCCGGAATCCATGGCGGCCTTGGCAACAGCAACCGCGATGGTCGGCAGCAGGCGCGGGTCGAAGGGCTTTGGGATCAGATATTCCGCCCCGAAGGTCAGCCGCTCGTCGCGATAGGCCTGGCCGACCTCCGCCGAGGTCGTGGCGCGGGCTATCCCCGCAATCGCCTCCACGCATGCGATCTTCATCGCATCGTTGATTTCGGTCGCGCCGACGTCCAGTGCGCCGCGGAAGATGAACGGAAAGCACAGCACATTGTTGACCTGGTTCGGATAGTCGGATCTGCCGGTCGCTATCAGCGCGTTCGGCTTACCCCTGCGCGCCTCTTCCGGCATGATCTCGGGCGTTGGATTGGCGAGCGCGAAAATCATCGGATTGTCGGCCATGCGGGCGACCATCTCTGCCGTCAGCAGACCTGGACCCGAAACGCCGAGGAACATGTCCGCGCCCTCCAGCGCCTCCTCGATGGTGCGCAACGTCGTGTCCTGCGCGAACATCTCCTTTTCCGGGGTCAATCCGTTCCGCTGCTTGTGCACGACGCCCTTGCTGTCGAGCATCAGGATGTTCTCGTGGCGGGCGCCCATCGTCATCAGCATCTTGAGGCAGGCAATGCCCGCCGCCCCGGCGCCGAGCGCGACGATACGGATATCCTCGATTTTCTTGCCGGAAAGACGCAGGCCGTTGACGGCTGCCGCAGACGCGACGATCGCCGTGCCGTGCTGGTCATCATGGAAAACCGGAATGCCCATGCGTTCGCGGCAGATGCGTTCAACGAGGAAGCAGTCCGGGGCCTTGATGTCCTCCAGATTGATCGCGCCGAACGTCGGCTCGAGCTTGCAGACGATTTCGGCCAGCTTCTCCGGGTCGGCCTCGTTGATCTCGATGTCGAAGCAGTCGACTCCCGCGAATTTCTTGAACAGGACCGCCTTGCCCTCCATCACCGGCTTCGATGCCTGCGCGCCGATGTCCCCGAGGCCAAGCACCGCGGTGCCGTTGCTGATCACCGCGACCAGGTTTCCCTTCGACGTGTAGCGGCGCGCATTGTTCGCATCGTCAGCGATCTGGAGGCAGGCCTCGGCCACGCCCGGCGAATAGGCACGGCTTAGATCGCGGCTTGTCGCCATCGTCTTGGTCGCGCGTATTTCCAGTTTTCCGGGCTTCGGAAACTCGTGATAGTCCAGTGCCGCCTGGCGTTCCATCGCGGCTTTTTCGCTGCTGTCTGCCATCTGCGTATCTCCCCCCCTAAAATTTGCGCGCTGCCATCATCCGGGCAACATCGATCATGCGGCTGGAAAAGCCCCATTCATTGTCATACCAGCCAAAGACGTGAACCTGATGCCCATCGGCCTGCATTGTCTCCGGCAACACGATCTTCGCCCGCAGGCTTGGACAATTGTAGGGTCGCGTCAATCGCCGAAACACTGGCGTCGTGACCCGGAGCGAGCCGGTGATCCGATCGCCCACTTGCGGCAGAAAATGGCGGAGCAGCCGGATGTCCGTAGGCAAATTTCCGGCAACGAGTTGCCTCAGGATCGTCCTGCCGATGCGGCCAAACCCGTTTATCGCAACCGTGATCGGTTTCCTGGCCACTCTCACCCCAAATACCTGCAGGACCTAAGGATTTAGGTCAGATCGACCTCGAGCGCCACACCCTTTTCAACGGCGAGATCGACCACTGCACCAGCGACCGCCAGATCCTGCAGGCCGACCCCGGTCCCGTCGAACAGAGTGATCTCGTCCTCGGCACGGCGGCCAGGCCGGTCGCCGTTGATCACCTCCCCGAGTTCGCCGACATCGCCCTCGGTCACCGAACCGTCCGCGATAGCGTGCTGGCACTCCCCGATGCTGATCGACTGGGCGACCTCGTCGGTGAACAGCGTGGCCCGCGCGACGAGCGCGGCTTCGACTTCCTGCTTCCCCTTCGTGTCGGTTCCCATGCAGGCCAGATGCGTTCCGGGTTTCACATGCCGGTCGAGGAGAACAGGCTCGAAGCTCGAGGTGATCGTCACGATCACATCCGCCTGTGCGCCCAGTTCTTCCAGTGACACCGCCTTGAAGGGCAAGCCGATCTCTCCAGCCGCTTTCGCCAGCCCGTCCAGCTTGCTCGCCGTCCGGTTCCACGCTACGACCCGCTCGAATCCGCGCTGTTCGGCGACAGCGCGCAACTGGAACGCCGCCTGGTGGCCCGCGCCGACAATGCCGAGCACCTTGGAGTCCCGGCGCGCGAGATGCGCGACGGAGACGGCTGCCGCTGCGGCGGTCCGTAGCGCGGTCAGCAGATTGCCTCCCACGACGGCGCGGCAGCGCCCGCTGTCGGCGTCGAACAGGAACACGGTCGACTGGTGATTCGTGATGCCCTTGGCCGCGTTGCCCGGCCAATACCCGCCGGATTTAAGCCCGAGATTGAGCGCGGCGCGGTCGAAGCCTGACTTGAAACCGTAGAGCGCGTCGGCATGGCCGATCGCCTCACGGATTACCGGAAAATTGGTAGCAGTGCGCTTCGCCATCGAGGCGAACACGCTTTCGACCGCGGTGAACGCGTCCGCGCGGGTTATCAGGGCGCCGATTTCTTTTTCGGGGACGATGATCATATGGCGTCTTTCCGTTGAATGCAGTCGGGGCCGGCGGCAACCGGCCCCGTCGATTTATGATCGCGCAGCGGATCAGTAGGCCTTGCCGCGCGCCGAAACCGGCCACAGCGTCTCGACCTTGCCGTTCCGCACACCGACATACCAGTCGTGGACATTGCATGTGGGATCGCAATGACCCGGAACGAGCTTCAGCTTTTCGCCGATCTTCAGGACGCCATTCGGATCGGCGATCACACCGTGCTCGTCGGAGCATTTCACATATTTGACGTCATCGCGGCCGAAGATGAACGGCAGCCCGCTGTCGACGGACTGGGCCTTGAGTCCGGCATCGCAGATCGCCTTGTCGGCCTTCGCGTGCGACATCACGCTCGTCAGGATGAACAGCGCGTTCTCCCACTCTCCCTGGTCGATGCGATTCCCCTTCTCGTCAAGAATGCGCCCGTAATCGGCGTCCATGAACGCATAGGAGCCGCATTGCAGCTCATTGTAGACGCCGGAATTCGACTCGAAATAATAGGATCCAGTGCCGCCCCCGGAAACGAGTTCGGGCTCCAGCCCCACGGCTTTCAGGCCTTCGACGGCGTCTTTCACCATCGCGATTGCGGTATCGAGCTTGGCCTTCCGATCCTCGTACTTATCGATGTGCTGCATTGCGCCCTGATAAGCCTGGATACCGGTGAATTTGAGGCCCGGCGCGGCGTCAATCGCCTTGGCGATCGCCACCACGGCCTCGGTTGTGGTCACGCCACAGCGGCCCGCGCCGCAATCGATCTCGATGAAGCATTCGATTTGCGTTCCATGGTTCTGCGCCGCAGCCGACAGGTCGCCCACATTGGCAATGTCGTCGACGCAGACGATGATGCGGGAACCGAGTTTCGGCAGCCGGGCAAGCCGGTCGATCTTGGCCGGATCGCGCACCTGGTTGGAAACCAGTATGTCCTTGATGCCGCCGCGCGCGAAAACCTCGGCCTCGGACACCTTCTGACAACAGACGCCGACGGACCCGCCCAGTTTCTCCTGAAGCTTCGCCACATCGACCGATTTGTGCATCTTGCCGTGGACCCGGTGGCGCATGCCGTGCCCCTTGGCGTAGTCGCCCATTTTCCTGATGTTGCGTTCCAGCGCATCGAGATCGAGCACGAGGCAGGGGGTCTGGATATCTTTTTCGTCCATGCCGGGAACGGCCGGGACATCGAAACCGACTTCCAGTTCGCTGAAATTCAAGGGAGCGTTCATGTTGTCTTCCTTCGGTTCAGGAGAGCCAGGGCAGCTTGTCGAGATCGACATTGCCGCCGGTGATGATGACACCGACGCGCTTGCCGGCGAAAAGCTCGCGATTGCGCAGAATCGCCGCCAGCGGCACCGCGCTGGAAGGCTCCATCACGATCTTCATCCGTTTCCAGATGAGCTTCATCGCGTCGATGATTTCCTGTTCCGACACTGTGAGAATGTCGGTGACGTGGCTGGAGACGAAGTGCCAGGTCAGTTCCTTGAGCGGCACTTTCAGCCCATCGGCCACGGTCGTCGGGGCGTCGTCCGCGATGATCCGCCCCGCCTTGAATGACCTGTACGCATCATCGGCCTGCTCCGGCTCGGCGGCGTATATTTTTACCGTGGGCGCGATGTTCGAAAGAGACAGGCAGGTCCCCGAGACCATGCCGCCGCCGCCGATCGGCGCGATGACGGCGTCGAGTGCCTCCACCTGCTCGGCGAGTTCGCGCGAACAGGTCCCCTGCCCGGCGATGACACGCGGATCGTTATAGGGATGAACGAATTCGGCCCCGGTCTCCGCCACCACCTCGGCGAAGACCGCCTCTCGCGACGACGTCGATGGTTCGCATTCCACCACGCGCCCGCCATAGCCGCGCACGGCGTCCTTCTTGGCCTGCGGCGCGGTGCGCGGCATCACCACCGTGCAGGGAATTCCGCGTCGGCCAGCCGCGTAGCTGAGACAGGTGCCATGATTGCCGGAAGAATGGGTGGCCACTCCCTTCGCGGCTTGCTCGTCAGTGAGGCCGAAGACCGCGTTCGAGGCGCCCCGCGCCTTGAATGCGCCGGCCTTCTGAAGATTTTCGCATTTGAAGAACAGCTCCGCGCCCGCCAGCCCGTCGATATGGCTCGACGTCAGCACCGGAGTGCGGTGGATATAGGGTCCGATGCGTTCATGAGCTGCCAGCATGTCGGCAAAGGTCGGGATGTCCATCGACGGCGCCTCCGGGTGAATGTTCATCGTCTCAGGCCGCCCATGCGTGAACGTCGCTCTCGCTCGCCCGGTAGAATTCCTGCGCTGCGGCGACACCCGCGCCTAGCCGGACCGGAAGACCGAGGTCGACCATTGCCATTTCCGCCGTGGCGATGCCGGACAGCGCCATCACGTCAGTCATCGAGCCGAGATGCCCGATGCGGAAGACCTTGCCCGCGACATCGCCGAGCCCCACTCCGAAAGCCACTTTGTACTTCTCGGCCGCGTGGTTGACGATGCGCGTGGCGTCAAATCCCGCCGGGGTGACGACCGCGCTGACCGTGTCGGATTGATAGCGGGTTTCCGTCGCGCACAGGCCGAGGCCCCATGCACGCACCGCCCTGCGCGCGCCCTCGGCGATACGGAAATGACGCGCGAAGACATTGTGCAGACCCTCGGACTCCAGCATTCTGATTGAGAGAGCAAGCCCCCTGATCAGGTTGACTGGCGGAGTATAGGGAAACCCACCGTTTGCGTTGCTTTTCAGCATCTCGCCGATGTCGAAGAAACAGCGGGGTCCGGTTGCGGCTTCCATCGCATCGAGGGCCTTTTCGCTGACTCCCAGAATCGCCAAGCCAGGGGGCAGCATGAAGCCCTTCTGCGATCCCGTGATGGCGATGTCGACGCCCCATTCGTCCATCCGGAAATCCATTGACGCGATGGAACTGACCCCGTCGACGAGGAGAAGGGCCGGATGATTGGCCGAATCGAGTGCCTTGCGGACAGCCGCAACGTCGGAGCGGACGCCGGTCGCCGTTTCGTTATGCGTGACGAGTACGGCGCGAATGGCGTGCGCCTTGTCGCCCGCGAGAATGCGCTCGAACTGGTCCGCCGGTGCCGGCTTGCCCCAGCTCTCCTCAACGACCTCGACGTCGAGGCGGTGACGCCGGCAGAGGTCGATCCAGCGGTGCGAGAACATGCCGTGACGGGCGGCGAGCACCTTGTCGCCCGGCGAAAGCATGTTGGTGACGGCCGCCTCCCATGCGCCGGTCCCCGTGGCCGGGAAAACGAGCGTTCTGCCGATCTCGGTTTTCAGAATGCGCTGGAGTCCCTTGAGCACGGGGCCCAGCATCTCGGGAAAGACCGATGAGCGGTGATCGATGGTCGGGAAGTCGATTTCGCGGCGCAACTCGTCCGGAATGTTGGTCGGACCAGGAATGAAGACGGGGTTCTGCGGAATCATCATGGGACCTCCCGGATTGGGCGCATTGCTGCGGCGCAATCACAGGCTACATGCGGAGGGATTCAGGCACAATTTTTTTGAAAAAGTTTTTCATTTTGCTGTCTTTCTTGTAATTAGCTGATTTCAAAAGGATTTGCATTTTTCATTCCGCAAAATCGTTTTTCATGGAGACGGATTAGAGCGGAAGACCGGAGACAGCACGATGGCGAAAACGATGAGCAGGGCCCGCGGCCGGCCCAAATCATTTCACGACAAGACCGAAAGCGTAACGATCCAGTCGCTCGACCGGGCGCTCGCGGTGTTGAAGATCGTATCGGATGGCTCCGGCATGTCGCTCACGGAGATAGCCGAAGCCGGAGATCAGTCGCCGGCGACCGTTTACCGCATCCTCACGACGTTCGGACTGCATGCGGTTGTCGACTTCGACGAGCGGACCCAGCTCTGGCACGTCGGCGCCGGTGCGTTTCGCATCGGCAGCAGCTTCCTGCGCCGCACGCGGCTGGTCGAACAGAGCCGGGTAGTGATGGAGCGGATGATGGTCGAGAGCGGTGAGACCGCGAACCTCGCCATCATCGACCACGGCGAGGTCATCTTCATCAGCCAGATCGAGACGCACGAGCCGATCCGTGCGTTCTTCCGTCCGGGCACGCGCGGACCGGTTCACGCTTCAGGGATCGGCAAGGCCATCCTTGCCTACCAGCCGATCGAGCAGGCCCGCGCGACCCTGCGCGGCGGCGCACTCGAGATGTTCACGGACCACACCATCGTCGCCGAGAACACGCTGCTCGAGGAACTGGATACGATAAGATCGCGCGGCTGGGCCGTCGACGACGAGGAGCGGACGAACGGCATGCGCTGCATCGCTGCGCCGATCTTCAACCAGTTCGCCGAAGCGGTGGCCGGTGTTTCGGTATCCGGCCCCACAGTGCGGATGACGGGAGGCCGCGATGCCGCGCTTGGCGAACTCGTGCGCCAGGCGGCCGATGAGATCACCGACGCGATCGGCGGGCGGCTGCCCGGCTGATCGTACGCCCGAAACCCGAACGGCCCGGAAGCGTCGGCGCACCCGGCTTCTTGGTGCCCCCTGCCGGACTCGAACCGGCACGGCCGAGGCCGAGGGATTTTAAGTCCCTTGCGTCTACCAGTTCCGCCAAGGGGGCAACCATTCCCGCCTAGCCGCTTGGCAGGCGACAATCAAGAAGCGAAGGCGACCGTTGCGCTCCGCCCCATACCGGCTTCGACCTCGCAGGGCAGGACAGCCCCGGGTTTCTTCCCGCTTCACAACATGTGGCAACCTGCCTAAGAATACCGGCATGACGCAACACCCGGAAAACCTGCCCGACGGCAGGCAACGCGACTCCGTGCCGATCGTCACCGCGGCCATGCTGGTGATCGGCGACGAGATCCTGTCGGGTCGCATTCGCGAAAAGAATGCCGGTCATCTGGCCGCCGTGATGACGGCAATCGGGATCGACCT
Organism: Oricola cellulosilytica; assembly: GCF_019966575.1. GTDB lineage: Bacteria > Pseudomonadota > Alphaproteobacteria > Rhizobiales > Rhizobiaceae > Oricola > Oricola cellulosilytica. The sequence goes on from NZ_JAINFK010000005.1 coordinate 391,610, forward strand.
GAAGGAGGTGCGCATCGTCGGAGATGACGAAAACGCGATCATCGAGGCCGTCAACGCTCTGCGCGTGCGCTACACCTACGTGTTCACCTCGGGCGGCATCGGCCCGACCCATGACGATATCACCGCTCCGTCCATCGCCCGCGCGTTCGGCCTGCCATGGGACTACGACGCCCGCGCGATGGAAATTCTCGGCTCGCATTACAAGCAGCGTGGCATCGAGTTCACAGAAGCGCGCAAGCGCATGGCGCGGATGCCGGAGGGCGCCTTTCACATCGACAATCCGATTTCCAGGGCGCCCGGATTTCTGATCGGCAACGTTCATGTGATGGCCGGCGTGCCGGCGATTTTTCAGGCGATGCTCGACAATGTCGTGCCGACCTTGCGCACGGGACGAACTCTGCTTTCGCGAACGGTGCATTGTCCCGTCGGCGAGGGAACGATCGGAGAAGCGCTGTCGGGGATACAGGACGATTACGCCGATGTCGCGATCGGCTCATACCCGAAATACGATGCCGGCAAGTTCTGGACCGAGATCGTTCTGCGCAGCAGCGACGAAAGCCGTCTCGACGCCGCCGAGGAGACCGTCCGCGCGATGGTGAACGAACTGGCTGGCTGACCGTGGCGCATCGATGACGGACCGTACCGCACCGCCGGGCCGACCCGAACATGTAAGGTCTCCACAGCTGAATGTCCCGACCGGTTAGGATGAGGCACTGTGGATGACGGCCAAGCTTGCTGGGCAGCGCCATTCCCGCTATGTCGCTCCCCACCTTCAATCCGACCGCCGAGACTGCCCTATGTCACTGCCCGAAAAAGCCTTTCCCGTTTCATGGGACCAGTTCCACCGGGACGCCCGCGCCCTCGCCTGGCGCATCGCAGGCATGGGCAATGGGTGGAAGGCGATCGTTTGTATCACCCGTGGCGGTCTTGTCCCCGCCGCGATCATTTCGCGCGAACTTGGCATCCGCGTCATCGAGACGGTCTGCGTCGCCAGCTACCATGACTATTCCAAGCAGGGCGAGATCGAGGTCTTGAAGGAAGTTCACGCAGAGCTGCTGGCCAATGACGGCGAGAACGTTCTTATCGTCGATGACCTGACCGACACCGGCAAGACCGCCGGTCTCGTGCGTGCAATGCTGCCGAAGGCGCATTTCGCCACCGTCTACGCCAAGCCCAAGGGCCGCCCGCTGGTTGATACCTTCGTCACCGAGGTCAGCCAGGACACCTGGATCTATTTCCCTTGGGATCTCGGCTTCAGCTACCAGGAGCCCATCGCCAAGGATCACGCCGGCTGACCACTGTGGAGCAAAGCCCTGCAGGGTCGGACCTGGGAAAGACCCGCGCCACCGTCTTTCTTCTGATCACCGTCTTCATCAACATGCTTGGCGTCGGCCTTGCATGGCCGGTTCTGCCGAAACTGATCCAGCAGATGGGTACCGGTTCGGTGTCGGAGGCCGCCGCCGCCTATGCGATCATCGGCACCGTCTATGCGGTCGCGCAGTTTTTGTTCTCTCCGCTGATCGGAACCCTGTCCGACCGCTTTGGGCGCCGCCCCGTCCTGCTCGTCACCCTCGCCGGCCTCGGCCTCGATTACCTGCTCACCGCTCTTGCCCCCAACCTTGTCTGGCTCGCCTTCGCGCGCCTCGCCGGCGGCATATTCGGCGCCACTGCGACCACTGCGAATGCCTATATGGCCGACGTCTCCACGCCGGAGAACCGGGCCCGCAATTTCGGTTATATCGGCGCGGCCTTCGGTATCGGCTTTGTGCTTGGCCCGCTTCTCGGCGGGATGCTGGGAGCGATCGACATCCGTCTCCCCTTCTACACCGCCGCGGCGCTGGCAGCATTGAACGTGGCGTTCGGCCTGTTGGCGCTGCCCGAGTCCCTCAAACAGGAGAACCGGCGGCCGGTGGCCCTGCGCGAGATCAATCCGTTCGCGGCCTTGAGGCGCATTGCAGCCTTTCCGGCACTGCTACCGCTGATGATCGCACTCTTTGTCACCGCGACAGCCCAGCGCGGACTCGAGGGCACGTGGGTGCTCTACACCGATTTCCGGTTCGGCTGGGGCGTTCGCGAGGCCGCCTGGTCCCTAGCCTTCGTCGGCGCCTTGTATTTCCTCATTCAGGGATTTCTGGTGGGCCCGGTCGTCGGGTGGCTCGGTGAATGGGCGACGGTGATCGCCGGATTTGCCGTAAGCGGCCTCTCCCTCGCCCTCTACGCGCTCGCGGACCAGGGGTGGATGGTCTATCCGCTGATCGCCGGTTACGCCGTCGGCAATGGCTTCGGCGGCCCCGCCCTGAATGCGATCTGCTCGCGCACGGTGGACGCCACGCGCCAGGGTCAATTGCAGGGAGCGCTGAATGCGATCAACGCGCTTGCCATCATCATTGGCCCGTTCCTCGCCTCGCTGGTTCTGGCTCACGTGTCATCGCCGTCGCCGGCGTTCGAATTGCCCGGCGCGTGGTTCATCCTGAGCGCAACCGCCTTCGCCGCGGCGACCCTGACCGCCTGGCGTTCCGCAAGAGTGCGGGAACGGTGAAAAGGCCGCGCCCGGCCAAAAAAGAAGGGCCCTGGAGGGCCCTTCGCACCATTCATCTGTAACGTTCGCTCAGAGCGAGTTGAGGTTCACACCCACTGTAACCGCGCCGATCGGGGCGCCGCCCTCGTCGGTGACGGTCATGCTGGCTTGGGACTGGAGCATCTGCGTCGATTCATCCTTCTCGGCCTCATCGACGAAAATCGCATTCGCGTCGCTGGCGCCATAAGTCTTTTGCCATTTGGCTTCGTCACCCTGCCAGTAATCCGACGTTACGTCGCTCTGGCCGACATTGAGACCTTTCGCGTCCATGACGAAAACTTCGGTGATCACACCGGAGGAGGCCATCTGCTTGTCGCGCAGAAACGCCGAGAGCGAGTTTGACAGGACATTGTCGATCAACGACTTGTCGCCACCGTCCACGCCGGCGCGCCATTTGTTGTCTAGCGCGACGATTTCCTCTTCGGAAAGACCGGAATTCGCCTCGTTCTGCGCCTTGACCGCTGCGATCACAGCCGGATCCTTCAGCCAGGGCATGACGCTCGCCTGTATGAATTCCTTCACCGCCGGGACGTGAGGGCCCTCTGCCTGAGCTGGATTTCCGGCGATGGCAAGTGCGGAAGCTGCGAGAATGATCTTGATGGTTTTCATGTGTTTCTCCTCGTTGAATTTTGATTTCACAGTGTTTGGTTCTCCCCGGTTCAGAAGTCCTCCCATTCGCTTGTATCCACCGCGAGCGCGTTGTTTCCCGCGACGGCGGGAATTGATGATTTTGCCGAACTGGCCTTGGAAGCGCATGCAGTGGCCGGTGACCGTTCCTCCGTCGAATCTCTGCCGGCTTGGATCGAGAAGCGCGCCAGCGCACGTGTCAGCTGCCCGCCCTGGGATTTCAGTTCCTGAGAGGCGGCGTTGGTTTCTTCCACCATGGCGGCATTCTGCTGGGTCGCCTCGTCCATGCTGACGACCGCCGTATTGATTTCCTCCAGACCGGTGGATTGTTCCTGGTACGCTCCGACGATCGCCTGGATGCGGTCGGTGATCTCGTTGACCTGCCGTTCAATGGAGAGCAGCGATTTCCCGGTCTGGTTTACGAGGTCGACTCCCGCGTCGACTTCCTTCCCGGATTCGCTGATCAGGCCGGTGATTTCCTTTGCAGCCCCGGCGCAGCGCTGCGCGAGTTCCCGCACCTCGTGGGCGACGACGGCAAAGCCTTTCCCCGCCTCGCCTGCCCGCGCCGCTTCCACGCCGGCGTTCAAGGCCAGAAGGTTTGTCTGGAAGGCGATTTCGTCGATGACGGAAATGATCTGGGCGATCTTTGAGGATGATTCCTTGATCCGGTCCATTGCCCCGATGGCGTCGCGAACCACGGCCGCCGAAGTTTCGGCATCCTGTTTTGTCTTCGTGACAAGCGTGCCCGCCTCGCCGGCGCGCTCGGAGGACTCACGAACGTTGGATGTCATCTCGTGCAGTGCCGCGGCCGTTTCTTCCAGTGCAGCGGCGGTCTGCTCGGTCCGGCGCGCAAGAGTATCGGCGGAATTTGCGATCTCGTTGGCGCCGGCGTCGACCGCCGAGGTTGAGGTTTTTATCTCGAGAAGCGTGGACGAAACGGCGTCGGTCATCTTGTTGAAGTCGGTCACGAGCTTTTCGAATTCCGGGCCGAGATCGTCGAGACGGTGTGTGAAATCGCCTGTTGCGAGCCGAGCGAGAACATCCGCCACCTGTGAGACGGCATCGCTTTGCCGCTGTGCGACGGCAACGGTCCGCTCGGCGTTTTCCGTACGCTCGGCCTCGAAGCCACGCCGCTGCTCTTCTGCCTGCCGGCTTTCTTCCTGCTGTTCGATGGACTTCGTTCTGAAGGTATCGAGGGCCCGCGCCACGACACCAATTTCGTCCCCGTTGTCCTGGTAGGAAATCTCTGTTGCGTAATCGCCTTCCTGAAGCCTGTTGATGCTCTCGCTCAGTGCGCCCAGCGGGGTTCCGATCAGCCGCCTCATCACCATGAGGAACACGCCCACCGCGATCGCCACGACCACGCCCTGAATGGCCAGCAGCGTCAGCGCGTTTCTCGACGCCGCGGCAAAAATGGAGCCCGTCGTCCAGGCGGTCACGACGTGGCCCGACGCCTCTCCGGTCGCCGATCTGGGAAGCGGCGCCACCACCACGACCAAATCCTCCGAGAGACGCTGGAAATCCGCCCTGGCCTCGTAGATCTCGTTCGGAAGCGCGTTCAGGTCGGCGTCCGTAAGCGTCGAGTGGCCGTCGCGCCGCCATTGGTCGACGATCGCGCCGTCCTTGTTGAGCGCTACGAACTGGACCATGTTGAGTGTGGCATCGTCACGAAACAACGAGTAGGCATCGCGAACGACTTCCGGCTTGTCCCATTTGATTCCGCCGGCTGCCAGCGTTGCGAATTGTTCCGTGTCGCCTTCCCATTTCGCACCGGCGCGTTCGACGGCCGTCTGCGTTTCGTTGATCCACGTATATGTCGCTATTGCCGCCACGCCGACGATGTTGGCGATCACCATCACGGCGGCCAGCTTGGCGGAAACGGAAAGATTCCGGAATTTATTCAGCATGAATGAGAACCCCCAACCCAGGACACCCTCGCCCGCCCCGAGGCGATCGGCATCGTGTCCCATAGCCATTCAAATGACATTCACGGGGGGTGCATGAGCAGTCCCATTCCTGCTTGCGCGACGCGCTTCCCGTGCGTGAGCTACAATTTATGACACCCGTTAAAGAAGGTGTCAGTTGCGCAGTGTGAAAAAGGGGGATGCTTACGTTAATTCAATCTTCAGCGGAACTGGCGCAGCGCGATCATCAGCGTTGCAGGTGGGAGAATTATCGCCGCATACCAGCGCGCCGGAGCGCACTGGTCATCTACACGGCAGTCTCTGTTCACTGACGCTCGAACATCCTTGTACCGCCGACACTGAGACGCTTTACGGGCACCTCGCAATCGATCGCCCGCCGGAGATTGTCCAGCGTCCGGACGTGCAGGACAGGGCGCGAATCGAAACCCCGGCCGGCCTGAAGGAACTGACCTGAAACGGGAGGGTCCGGCGACGTCTTCCGGCGATCGGGCACAGCGGCGGCGGTTTTCCACAGACGGCCGCCCAAACCTCTCTGCGGCTCCCACGCCCGCGCCCAGTCGGCGGCCCGCAGGTAACCCGGCGGCCTCGGAAATTCCAACGTCCAGCGGCACGCAATGCACGAATTGCCGTTATCCCCGGCTTCCACACAGCCACACACAACATATTGGGTTTTCGTCTGTCGCAAAAACTAGCGCTTGACCGGATTTTGCGAGTCGCCTTTTATGGCAGAAACGTGACTGCGGTCACTGCGCCGGAATGTTCATTGGGGCCGGCTTTTTTCAAATTCTGTCGCTCGACTGGGGTGCGGCGGAGCCTTAGGGCTTATCCGCTTGGTCGGCAGACGTGTGCGCGTGAGGGGTTTTTGGCAGTTCGGAAAGTGGTGGCGTAAAGCACTTGTTAATACTATATTTAGTGTTTGCGGCTATGTTCACCACTAGATAGAGTGATCCTTCCGGACCGGAAGAGACTCACCGAGATCGAACCGGGCGGCAATCGTGAATAAGTGGTGCTGGCAGCGAAAAGGCGTTCGAGGACGCGAATCGCGCCGACACGATTGGGCGGCGCGTGAGAGCGCGTCGGATGGCAACGCTATGTCCGGAACGGTCCCGTTGGGACAGGTTTTGCGGCATACTATATATTGAGAGACGAGGATCCGACGACAATGCGCATCGAACGCCGCTTTACCAAGCCAGGCCAGTCCCCTTACGCCGAGATTGCGTTTCGCAAGGCGACGAGCGAGATCCGCAATCCGAACGGGTCGATCGTATTCCGCCTCGAGGATATCGACGTCCCGCAGCAGTTTTCGCAGGTCGCTGCCGACATTCTGGCGCAGAAATATTTCCGCAAGGCCGGCGTGCCCGCGCGCCTCAAGAAGGTCGAGGAAAATTCCGTCCCTTCGTGGCTGTGGCGCTCGGTCGCTGATGAGGATGCGCTTGCCGAACTTCCCGAGGACGAGCGCACTGGCTCAGAGACCGACGCACGTCAGGTCTTCGACCGCCTCGCCGGCACCTGGACCTATTGGGGCTGGAAGGGCGGCTACTTCGAGTCCGAGGAAGACGCGCTGACCTTCCGGGACGAGCTCGCCTACATGCTCGCCACCCAGCGCGTCGCGCCCAATTCGCCGCAGTGGTTCAACACCGGCCTGCATTGGGCCTACGGCATCGACGGCCCCGGCCAGGGCCACTTCTATGTCGACCCGTTCACCGGCAAGCTGGTGAAGTCGAAATCCTCCTACGAGCACCCGCAGCCGCACGCCTGCTTCATCCAGTCGGTCGGCGACGACCTCGTCAACGACGGCGGCATCATGGACCTGTGGGTACGCGAGGCGCGCCTGTTCAAATACGGCTCGGGCACCGGCTCCAACTTCTCGCATCTGCGCGGCGAAGGCGAGAAGCTGTCGGGCGGCGGCAAGTCGTCCGGCCTGATGAGCTTCCTGAAGATCGGCGACCGCGCCGCCGGCGCCATCAAGTCGGGCGGCACCACCCGCCGCGCCGCCAAGATGGTGGTCGTCGACATCGACCATCCCGATATCGAGCAGTATATCGACTGGAAGGTGAACGAGGAGCAGAAGGTCGCGGCGCTCGTCACCGGCTCCAAGACCGTCAAGAAGCACATGACCGCCGTCATGAAGGCCTGCATCAATTGCGAGGCCGACAATGACGAATGCTTCGATCCGAACAAGAACCCGGCCCTCAAGCGCGAGATCCGCGCGGCGAAAAAGGCAATGGTTCCAGAGAATTACGTCAAGCGCGTGATTCAGTTCGCGAAGCAGGGCTACACCGACCTCGAGTTCAAGACCTACGACACCGACTGGGATTCCGAGGCCTATCTCACCGTGTCCGGCCAGAACTCCAATAACTCGATCTCGGTCAAGGACGAGTTCCTGCGCGCCGTCGAGAACGACGGCGACTGGAACCTCGTCAACCGCATCGACGGCCAGGTCGCCAAGACCGTCAAGGCCAAGGAACTGTGGGAGCGCGTCGGCTATGCCGCGTGGGCATCCGCCGATCCGGGCATCCACTTCAACACCACGATGAACGACTGGCACACCTGCCCGGCCGAAGGCCCGATCCGCGCCTCCAATCCGTGCTCGGAATACATGTTCCTCGACGACACGGCCTGCAACCTCGCCTCGATCAACCTGCTGCAGTACCGCGATGCTGCCACCGGCAAGTTCGACATCGAGGCCTATGAGCACACCGTCCGGCTGTGGACCGTCGTGCTCGAGGTCTCGGTGATGATGGCGCAGTTCCCGTCGAAGCAGATCGCCGAACTGTCCTACAAGTACCGCACGCTCGGCCTCGGCTACGCCAATATCGGCGGTCTGCTGATGACCTCCGGCATCCCCTACGATTCCGACACCGGCCGCGCCATCTGCGGTTCGCTGACGGCGATTATGACCGGCATCGCCTATGCGACCTCGGCCGAGATGGCCGGCGAGCTCGGCCCCTTCCCCGGCTACAAGCCGAACGCGAAAAACATGCTGCGGGTGATGGAGAACCACCGCCGCGCCGCCTATGGCGAAACGCAGGGCTACAAGGGTCTCGCCGTCAATCCGGTGCCGATCAAGGCCGGCGACTGCCCGGACGCCGAGATGGTCGCCCACGCGAAGGCCGCCTGGGACAAGGCGATCGAGCTCGGCAAGAAAAACGGTTACCGCAACGCCCAGGCCACTGTCATCGCGCCCACGGGCACCATCGGCCTCGTCATGGATTGCGACACCACCGGCATTGAGCCGGACTTCGCGCTGGTCAAGTTCAAGAAGCTCGCCGGCGGCGGCTACTTCAAGATCATCAACCGCGCCGTGCCGGAAGCCTTGCGCACGCTCGGCTACTCGGAAGCCGAGATCGCCGAGATCGAGGCCTATGCGGTCGGCCACGGCAACATGAACCAGGCGCCCGCCGTCAATCCCGGCGCGCTCAAGGCCAAGGGCTTTACCGACGAGAAGATCGAGGCCGTCAACGCCGCGCTGGCGTCGGCCTTCGACATCAAGTTCGCCTTCAACAAGTGGACCCTCGGCGAGGAGTTCTGCAAGGAGACGCTTCAGCTCACCGACGAGCAGATGGACGATTTCTCCTTCGACATGCTGGCCGCGATCGGCTTTGCGAAGAAGGACATCGAGGCCGCCAACATCCACATCTGCGGAGCGATGACGCTGGAAGGCGCGCCGCACCTCAAGGAGGAGCACTACCCGGTCTTCGATTGCGCCAATCCGTGCGGCAAGGTCGGCAAGCGTTACCTTTCCGTCGACAGCCACATCCGCATGATGGCCGCCGCCCAGCCCTTCATCTCGGGCGCGATCTCCAAGACCATCAACATGCCCAACGACGCCACGGTCGACGACTGCAAGTCCGCCTACCTGCTGTCATGGAAGCTGGCGCTGAAAGCCAACGCGCTCTACCGCGACGGCTCGAAGCTGTCGCAGCCGCTCAACGCCTCGCTGATCGAGGACGGGGAGGACGAGGACGACGTCATCGAGGCGATCGTCGAGGCGCCCGCCGCCGCCCGCGCGGTGGAAGTCACCGAGCGCATCGTCGAGCGGGTGATCGAGAAGGTCGTCCGCTCCCAGGAGAAGCTGCCGTCGCGCCGCAAGGGCTACACCCAGAAGGCCAAGATCGGCGGCCACACCGTGTTCCTGCGCACCGGCGAGTATGACGACGGCCGCCTCGGCGAGATCTTCCTCGACATGAACAAGGAAGGCTCGACGCTGCGCGCGCTGATCAACAACTTCGCCATCTCGGTGTCGCTCGGCCTGCAATACGGCGTGCCGCTGGAGGAATATGTCGACGCCTTCGTCTTCACCAAGTTCGAGCCGGCCGGCATGGTCGCGGGCAACGACGCGATCAAGAACGCCACGTCGATCCTCGACTACGTGTTCCGCGAGCTTGCCGTCTCCTATCTCGGCCGGCACGATCTCGCCCATGTCGACCAGTCGGAGTTCACCTCCACCACGCTCGGCAAGGGCATTTCGGAGGGCAAGGCGCAGGCCGTCTCGTCGGGCCTGACGCGCGGCCACAAGTTCTCGGTCGTTTCCGGCCAGGGAAGCGGCAAGCCGAACGAGCCGGCCGGTTCCGCTGGAGGCGCGCCCTCCAAGGCCACCACGCCGACGGCCGTCAACGCCAACCGGGTCAGCGCCGTCGCCTCGGCGGCCGCCGCCAGCCTCGCCACCAAGCCGGTCGCCGAACTGTTCGAGGAGACCTCGGCCTTCAAGCGCGACTACGAGGAGCGCAACGCCGATCTGCAGGCGGAAGCCGACGCCGACGCCAAGGCGGAGGCCGTCCATGCCGCCGCCACCGGCCTGTCGCCGGTCCGCGCAACCGACCGCGCCGAGGCCAAGAAGCTCGAGGCCGACCGCCGCGCCAAGGCTGTGATGCAGGGCTACACCGGCGACATGTGTTCGGAATGCTCCAACTTCACCATGGTCCGCAACGGAACGTGCCTGAAGTGCGACACGTGTGGGTCAACTTCAGGGTGTAGCTAGGAGCTAAAACACGACTCCGAAATAGATGCCCCGCGCTAATTCCAAGTGCGGGGTCACTCTTTTGATATGGAAATACCGAGTGAAATAATCCTGACGTTAAAACGCCTTCGCAGCGAATGCGGACTCGCATTGGCAAGCTGGGCGTTTTTTGAAGTCGCAAACGGCTACCCACACGGCGAAGCGCAAGCCAAGCTAAGAGACGCCGTCAATGCAGCGCACGAAGCTACCGGGTTTCGCTATCTTTTAGAGACCTGTGCTAAAGATGCTGTCCTAACGATTTCTCGTATAATCGATGAATCATCGGGTGCTGGAAAAAAGGACCGCGCAAGCCTAAAGCGCATATATGAGTTCGTAAATCGACCAGAAAATGCGGATGCCTTACCGGTGCTTGCTCGGAAATGGACACCTGGTATTGGAGAAGACCGGAACGAAGAGCTCACACGTACATGCATCGAACGTTTGAGAATACGCCTTTCTGGTAGGCAGAAAGCAGCTCGAAATATCGGCCATATAAAAGCGGCAATTGATGACATTCGAAACTATCATCTTGCCCATGCTCTCAATGCTGATCCTGCACGTCTTCCTCAAATCCGAGAAATTCGCGATGGCATAGTCCTCAGTGTTTGCGCGACGAAAGATGCCTCTTTCGCGATAGAAGGACTCAATTGGGATTCAAAGGGCACTTGGCAGCGATCTCTGGTAAAAGCGAAGGTATTTTGGGATCGGTATGAGAGAGGCTTCCGGGCTTGAGCGAAATTCAAAGCATTTAACTGTGCGAGTTGAAATCAGTGGGACGCTAAAAGATAAGAAGTACTAAGAAGACTAAAATGACTTGCGTTGCATTCACGAGATTCAACAGTAAAGCGGAGCCCATCCCGCTCTCTAACGACGAATATGAACGCGTCGCCTATTCTCGAAAACTGCTTCTGGATTTCATGAGTTTCCAAGAGCAGGTACGGCAGCTAATCCTTAGGCTCCATGAGGTTGAAAGATTTCAACTAGAAAGAGCGCTGTATGACCTCTTAGTCGCCGCCATGGACTACCATGAATTCCAAGAAAGCCGCCTTCAAGCTAACAATGTAGTAGCCGCCTATCTCAACACAATGACATCAATTCGCGATCAGGCGACCAATATCGAAGCACCAAAAGGAGAGTTTCGGTTTCGCGAAAAATTCAGAAGGGAATGGGATAAGGCAAAGAGCAATTCAGCAACTTTCCGACTGGCCTGTCGCTACCGGGTGTATACTCAGCATCAAAATCAGGCAACAACAGGTATTACGTCGGGAGGTGGCTGGGATGAAGAAATGGTACGGTGCGAAACGCATATTACAATCAATGCCAGTCTTTCTGAAATTTGTGAGAATCGGGATATAAGAAAGACTGAGCGAGACGAATATAAAGAGATTTTTGGAGAAGAAATTGATGTGGGATTCCTACTAAGATCGACCTCCAGCGAAATCGCCAAGATAACGAAATCATCCATAAAGGAAATAAGAGATGAGCTTGATTCATCGATGAATTTCTTAACTGAATTCATTGATAAGTATTCTAGACTCGGATCACGAACGATTTCTCTCGGCGTAATCAAAGATAATCGGTTCGTCGAAAGTTTTGTAGTTTTTGATAACCTCGTTGAAAGAGCCAGAGATCTGTTAAATTTTCGATTACTAGAAAACTACGAACTGCATTTCGTATCCAATCGAGACAGAGGGCACGAACGTTCTCCCAAGCTCAGAAGTAAGTTTGTGAAGAAGAAATAATATTAGCTTCAGCTTGGTATTTCCGATCAAACTCCGTAGTTCTCGGGCTTAACCCGGAGATCCACGGCAAAGCCCCCTCATCCGCCTTCTCCGCGATGGGGGAAGGAAGGGTGCCCCATCTCCCCCTTGGAGGGGGAGAAAGCCTTTTCCTGCGCTTACGAAGGCGCATGCCTGAGTAAGTGCTTGGAAAAGGCCAGAGAGGAAGTCGTCAAACATCAGGCCAACAACGCCCGCTCTTGCGATTTCCAGCACTTGGCTGAAGCCAAGACGCTGAAATTGCTTTCTCGCCCTCCAGGGGCAAGAGAGTTGCCCAGTCACCGCGCCAGCCCCGCATCCTACTCCCTCTCCCTGAAAGTAGTGGTCGCGCGGCGCGCCGTCATAGCGGCCGGATGTAAGGCAGCATTTCTTGAAATCTGCGTCCCGATCCGCACGGGCACGGATCGTTGCGGCCCAGCTTCTCTGTCAGCTCGACATCGCCATGGACGGTGCGCGGGCCGGTCTTGACGCGCGTTTCGGACGGGAAGGACTTACGCCGCTTCGACATCACCTCGAAAGGACGGACGGTCGTCATGATCGCGAAATTTGGTCATCTTCGCCTCCATCGCTAGCGTTGACGGGCGGCGTCCATACCCTGGATCTTGGGCGCAAGCAACAATCGCCCCCATATTCTCCTCCGCACGGAACGCTCGTTCACCGCCCGCGTTGTGCATTCGACACCCTGAAAAGGAGAAACCCATGACCAAGGTCACCTACGAAGTCGTCGAGCACAACGGCGGTTACGCCTACCGGGTCGGAGACGTCTACTCGGAGACCTACCCCACCCACGATGCGGCGCACGAGGCCGCCGCCGACGCGGCCAAGCGCCAGCAGCTCGGCGACGAAACGACGCCGATCCAGTACCAGGACGCAAACGGCAAGTGGCACGAGGAGATCGCCCGGGGCGGTCAGCGGCCCGAGACCGAACTCGTCGACGAGACCGCCGGCGAAACCCGCGAGCGCGATTGACGAAGCGCCTTTCTCCCCCGCCGGGGGCGCGATAAATTCCGAGCATGCCCCTCCTCTTCGCCATCGGTGACGTCCACGGCCGGCGCGATCTTCTCGCGGCGCTGCTCGGCGCCGTCGCTCGCATTGACGGGCGGCGTCAATACATTGAACTTCAGGCGGAGGCAGCACGCCCTGATTGTGGCGCACCAAGTGCGAGTGGCTGCACGCCATGCGCCAGCGTGCGGAATCCCACAGGCCCGCGCCGCCGCGGTGCATCTGCATCCCTGCGGCTGTCGCCTCGACGTTCTCTATGGCGATGCAGAACCAGCGGGTACATAGGACCGAACCTAGCGGATATCCTCGGGCTTGACCCGACGATCCACGTCAAAGGCCGCATCAAAAAAACGGTCCGGATCGTCGTCGCTAGCTGAAGTGTCCGGCACGCAGCGAAAGCGCCAGCCCCCCTGTTCGAGACGCATGGACACGCCGATGTCCTCGCTGACCAATCCGCAAAACGCATAGCCGCGCATGCCCGCATCCTCGGCTGTTTCGGTCACGGGTTTCAGGTACACGAGTCGCATGGATCTTTCCGAGCATAACTATTTTTAAGGGGTCAAAAACGCCCAGTATAAAACAGATATATGAGTGTGAGCCAACCCCCAAACGGGGGCCCGGCGGCCGCTTCGAAACCGGCGGCGGCAAGCCCGACGCCTTGCCCTGGTGCCCCGTTCTTGAGATGATGGGCAGGCGAGGGATGCACGATACTCTCGCCCGACCGGCGAGAACATTCCGATCGCAGGACCCGCGGCAAGGAGCAGGCAACGGTGGAAGCGGAAACGGCCAGGATTACCAACGGTCTGATCAGCGCGGCGTACGGCGCCGCCGTGGGCGACGGAAGCTGGGAGGAGTTCGTTGGGGCGTGCGGACGCGCCTTTCCCTGGTCGAAAACGGCCTTTACCCTGTTCGACCGCGACACGCGGCATTGCTCCACCTTTTCGTCGGCCAATTACGAACCCGGCTACCTTGAAAGCTGGCACGCCCACTACTCGTGCATCGACCCGTGGATCGAAATGAGCCGCGGCAGCGGCTGGACGCTGCGATGGTCGAACGAGACCCTCAGCATGCGCGATCTCAAGAAATCCGAGTTCTATGCGGACTGGCTGCGGCCCCAGGACGACAATTGCCTGGGGTTCGCCGTCAACATGCACAATGGGCCCGGCCGCAACTTCATGATGTTGCACATGTTCAGGGAGAGAGACGAGCCGGCGGCGAAACAGCAATACAAGGTCATGCGGACGGTCAGGCCCCATCTGCTGCGGGCCTACGAGATTCAGCGTCAGGTCGCCCTCGAACGGGCGCGCACCGCGGGATTGGAAACCGCGCTGGACTGCATGCGGCACCCGGTTCTCATGCTCGATCCCGACTGCCGGATCATATACGCGAACGGATCGGCCGAAGCGTCGATGTCCGAGGGCAGCCTCTTTACGTCCGACGCCACCGGGCGTCTCGCGATGCGCGACAGCAATAACGACGCGGCCGTAAAAGGTCTGGCGCGTCGGCTCTTGCGGCCCCGCCAGGTCAGCGATCCGCCTCTCCTGTCACTCAAATCCGGCGATAGCGGCCGGTTCGTCTGCATCCTGGCCCCGTTCTATTCCAGGGACGCCAGGTTGGATCTGGTTCGCGGCACGGAAATCCGGCCGTCCGGTTTTATTCTGGTCATCCTCGATCTGCGGCGAACCCCGGTGGAACCGGGCACGGTCCTCGCCCATCTTTTCGGCCTGACGCCGGCGGAGGCGCGCCTTGTCGCCGCACTCTCCGGAGGAGCGACACTGAGGAGTTACGCCGACCGCCGCCGCATCCGCTACGAAACCGCGCGAAACCAGCTCAAGACGGTCCTGCACAAGACGGCGAGCAGCCGGCAATCTGAGCTCATGCGTGTGGTGTCGCGGGTCGTCGACTTCGAACCGGGGCTGACGTCACGGGAGAAGCGGTAAAACGAGGCCCAGACTGCCGACGCCCTCACTTCTCCCAAAAGGGGAGATGGGAGGTCCAGCGCCCTCACCCCGCCCGGCTCTCCCGCCAGACGATGAACACGCCGCTGGCGATGATGACGGCCGCGCCGAGCCAGGTCACGGCATCGGGGATTTCGCTCCAGAACAGCCAGCCCAACAGCGTCGCCCAGATCAACGCCGTGTAGTCGAACGGCGCCACCACCGCCGCCGGCGCGATGCGGAACGCTTGTGTGATCAGGGTGACGCCCGCCGTGCCGAACAACGCGATCGCGAAGAACAGCCAGAGATCCTCGCCCCGCACGGCGGTCCACAGGAACGGCATGGCGAGCGCGCACAGCGCCCAGCTGGCCCCCGTCAGATAGAGCATCAGCGTCCAGACAGACTCGCGCGGATCATCATCACCGCGTAGAGAAAGGCAGTCGCCACCGGGAATAGCGACGCGGTCTGGAAGGCGGCGCTCCCCGGCCGCATCACGACCAGAACCCCGATAAAGCCGGCGAGAACCGCCGACCAGCGCCGCCAGCCGACGGTTTCCTTCAGCACCACCGCGGACAGAGCGGTGATGAAGACGGGCGCGGCGAACACCAGCACCGTCGCGCCTCGGCCAGCCCGAGATGGCGCAGGCCGGTGAAGAACAGGGTCGCGGCGGCGACCCAGATCACGCCGCGCGCCAGATGCGCCAGCGGCTTGCGCGAGCGCAAAGCCGCCGCGCCGCCCATCTTCCAGGCGATCGCCGCGGCGATCGGCAGGGCGATCAGGTTGCGGATGAACAGGATCTGCAGCGGCGTGTAGCCGGCGGTCAGCGTCTTGGCGATGGCGTCATTGACCGACAGGCAGGCGACGCCGACGGCCATCAGCGCTATGCCGGTGACCGCCTGCGGCCTTGCAACTGCCCCGCCTCCTGCATGTCTCCAACCCTCCCTGCCGCGCCTGGCGTATCGCTTCCCTATCGCCGGCGTGGCGGGGAAGGAAGAGCTTTCGGCGCCGGGCCCGGCCGGCGAGCGTCGCGAACAGCGCGGAGACCGCCCGCGCCATCGCGCCGAACAGCGCCCCGATCGCCGCGCTGCGCTCGGCCGCAGCGGCCGCCCGCGCCTCGTCCATCAGCGCGTCCTGCTCCTGCGCCGTCAGCGCATGGAAGTCGTATCTTGAGGCGGCAAATTTGCGGATCGTCCTCATGGCCCGTACTACGGATTGTCATGCCGCCGGAATAGCAGGATGGCATTATCTGAGAAAATGAATTATTGGAATATTTCCATTCTCTATTTGAGACTTGCAATGGAACTAACCGATCTCTACATCTTCCGCACCGTCGCCCGTGAGGGCGGCATCACCCGCGCCGCCGAGAAGCTGAACCGCGTTCAGTCCAACGTGACGACGCGCGTCCGCCAGTTCGAGGAGAAGCTCGGCGTCGACCTGTTCGTGCGCACCGGCAAGCGCCTGACGCTGTCGCCCGCCGGCAACACGATGCTCGCCTATGCCGACCGCATGCTCGATCTGGCGGCCGAGGCGCAGAACGCCGTTACCGACCGCGCGCCGCGCGGGCCGCTGCGCCTGGGCGCGATGGAGAGCACCGCCGCCATACGCCTGCCGGCCGCGCTTGCCGAGTTCAGCCGCCGCTTTCCAAAAGTGACTATCGAGCTTCGCACCGGCAACACGCTGGAGCTGGGCGCCACGCTGCTGGCCGGCGATGTCGACGCTATCTTCGCTGGCGAGCCTCTGCCCGAGGGGCCGTTCGACACGCTCACCGCCTATGTCGAGGAACTGGTCGTCGTCACCGCCAGGAACGTGCCACTGGACGGGCCGCCCGGCAGCCCGTCGCGCGTCATGCTCGCCTTCGAGCATGGCTGCCCGCACCGCATGCGGCTGGAGGAATGGTTCGAATCCCGCGCCGTGATGCCGGAGCGCATCGTCGAGCTGGGCTCCTGGCACGCCGTTCTCGGCTGCGCCGCGGTCGGCATGGGCGTGGCGCTCCTGCCCCGCGTCGTCGTCGACACCATTCCCGACCGCGCCGCGCTGCGGCTGCACGAGCTGCCAGACGGCAGGAACCGCGCACGCACCCTGCTCGCCTGGCGCAAGGGCGTCACCCCGCCCAATGTCGAGGCGCTGGCCTCGCTCTACAGGGAAGGGTCCGCGATCTGACCGGTGACCCGGCCTTGCCTCTCCTCTTCGCCATCGGCGACGTGCACGGCCGGCGCGATCTGCTGGCCGCGCTGCTCGCCGCCGTGGAGGTCGAGGCGGAGCGGCTCGGAAAGCCGCCGCGCCTGATTTTCCTCGGCGACATCATCGATCGCGGGCCGGAAAGCCGGCAGGCGCTCGATCTGGTCGTCGCGGCACTCGCAGAACATGCCGGCTCGAAGCTCATCCTTGGCAATCACGAGGAGTTCCTGCTGGATTTTCTCGACAACGCCGAAAATCGCGAGAGCGCGGCCCGGAACTGGTTCGCAAATGGCGGCCTTGCGACGCTCAAGTCCTATAAATTCGGCGAGACGGAGCGCATCGACACCATCGCAGCGCATTTCGCGCGCGACTTTCCCGGTCACGTCGCCGCCATGCGCGCGGCGGACTGGATGGTGGAGACGGAACGCCACGTCTTCGTTCATGGCGGGATCGACCCGCACGTCTCCCATTCTACGCAGGACCCGGGGACGACGCGGTGGATCCGCCACGATTTCCTCGACTGGCGCGGATCGCTGCCGAAAGCCGTCGTCCACGGCCACACACCGACCGACTCATGCCTGCCGGAAGTTCACCCCAACCGCATTGCGCTCGACACCGGCGCGGTGTTTTCCGGCCATCTCACCTGCGTGATTTTCGATGACGGCACGCCGCCCCGCTTCCTGGCCACGGACGACAGCGGCGGCGAGATAACGGTGGCCGAGGTCGATCCCGTCGTCTTCGGCTGACCGCCCGCCAAGCCCGTCGCGCGCGATGCACAGCTATCCGGGACGTGGATAAGTTTTTTGCCGGGTTCCGGCCAACCCATTGTTCTCTCTGGGTATTATATTTTTTCTACCGAAAACTTATCAACACCTCTGAGATCTCCCGCATACTTGCCGGACGTTCCTCCACGGGGAGCCGGGTTCATGGACCGGATGGCCAGGCGGAGGGATGCGGTGCCGGCTGGGGCGTGCGGTTCACGCCTGGCAAGAGCTTACGGCCGGGCCCTAGCCTTCAGCTTTTCGGCCGGTCCCACGGGACCGCGAGCCGTGGCCGGGAGGCGGGTGAGCAACCGGCTGGCGGTCGATCCGATCGCACCAAACCTATTCACAGAAGCGTGACGACGACCGCCCGCTTCCCATGAATGTTTCAATGGCCAGACTGGAGACAGGGCGTGGCAAGAAAGAGGCACGCCCGCAAGGGGCCCATCAGCGAGGGCGTAGCCCGAAGCTTAAGGATGGGACAGATAACGGCCCATCAGCGAGGGCGTAGCCGGAAGCTTAGGATGGACAGACGACTCGGCCCGCCGGCGAGGACCGGATAGCGGCATGCCGCTTACGAAAGAAAAGGGTCAGGAGCTTAAGGGCGGGACAGATAACTCGGCGTGGCAATGGGGAGGCATGTGTCGATATCGAAATCCCGGCCGCAGCCAAACCCAGGATCGTCATTCTCGGGCTTGATCCACGGATGACGGAGGTATCAAGCCCCACCCGCGGGCCGCCCTCCCCGCACCGGTTCCATG
This sequence comes from Oricola cellulosilytica, assembly GCF_019966575.1. Lineage (GTDB taxonomy): Bacteria > Pseudomonadota > Alphaproteobacteria > Rhizobiales > Rhizobiaceae > Oricola > Oricola cellulosilytica. The sequence continues at coordinate 410,156 of NZ_JAINFK010000005.1, forward strand.
CTTGGCGCGCATGGCTGGATTGCGCTTGCCCCCCTGCCGGATGCTGCACTGCAGCGCCATATTGCCGTCAACAAGAAGAAAGGAAAACAAGATGAACAACAAACGACTGGCAAATGTGTTTGGCCGCATCTCCGGAATCCTGCAGGGTCCGAGCCGCCAGCAGATTGAAACCGAATATCTGAACCGCTCGCTCTCGATTCACGATCTCGAGCGCCGCCAGCGCGAGATCGACGCCGGCAAGTTCAGCAGCTTCTGACGAATTTCCGGGCGCGGGTCGCAAACGGAAAAGCCCGCGTCCTTTTGCGACGCACGCATGCACGATCGGCATGGCAGGGATCGCGAAATCGCGTTGGTGCGCACTTTTGAAAAGGCGTACGGGCGCGATCGGATCAACTGGTAACGATGGAATACCACCAATGAGCAACCGTGGAATTTTCGGCGCTTACACCGGCATGTTGTCGGTTGCGTCGCGCCAGGACGCACAGCCTGCCCCGTTCTCGCGGCCCAAACGCCGCAAGCGCTTCCTGCGGCTCTTCTGAGACCGCACCATAGCCGAACCTTGAAAAGCGGGGCGTCCGGAAACGGGCGCCCCGTTTCGCGTTACCCCGCGCGACGGCTCCCGCAACCGTGACAGCCGGCACGCGCCTCGTGATCGCCCGGGGCTGGTTTTAGCACTCGCCACCCCCCACATGTTCATCACGGGATGAAAATCCCGGAAATGCGTTCCGTTAAGGGAGAAAACGGTGACGAGAGCAACTGACGAAAGGCCCGCCCGCGCGGCATGATGTGAGCCGTCTCCGCGCCGAAAGGCGGGAGAAAGGTGACGGCATGCCACGGTTCATTCCGTACCGAACCCTGTTCCGACCTGCCCTTGCCGGTCTGGCGCTGCTTGCGGCTTCCGCCGCGGCCGTCGCGCCGGCGAGCAGCCAGCCGGTTCCGCCCCAGCGATGCGCCGCCCATGACGACCTGCGCGACTTTCTCTCCAGCCGTTACAAGGAACAGCCGAAATCGATCGGGGTCATCGGTGAGGCGGCCGTGATCGAGGTCTTCGTGGCCGAGTCCGGAACCTGGACGATCCTCGTCACCCGGGCGAATGGCAACAGTTGCATTGTCGCAGCCGGCCATTCCTGGGAGGACATTCCGATCGTCCTTGGCCAGGCAACCTGACGGGAAATTCTTTCCTTTCAGGAACCCCTGCAGGATTCGAGCGTTCGACCCACAGCCCGTCTTGCCGGGCAGCTGAAACGGACAACCGGCAGAGGAGACCGTCATGTCCAGCCGCACCAACTTCCTTTTCGATCTTGCCCGCATCATGATCAGGCAGGCCAGACTTCTGAAAGCCGAGGGACTTATCTCAGAGGCCAAAGCTGTTGCGAAACGCGCGGTCGAGATCAACCATATGGGCCACGCCGCGCAGCTTCAGCCGGTGCGCATCCGCACCGATCGCGCGCACCGTCGCTAAGCCGCTTCGATCTGGTTGGAGCCTGAAACTAGTTTCACGCAAGCTCCCCATGCGTCACTGTGCCGGAACACCTGAAATGAGTCGGGGATCCGAAAGACGCCATGATGGTCGAACCAAAAAAACTTCAACGCATCGCCCTTGCAATCGAGCAACAGGCCACCCTCCTCCGCCGGTCGGGCCGCCTCTCCCAGGCCGCCGCCATGGAACGACGCGCTAGCGAGCTGCAGGACTTGTGCGCAGCGCAGGCGAACGTTCCGTCAAACGTCCGGATGCGGGCCGCCTGATTCTACCGGGACGCGGAACGCTCAGCCGCTGCCGTCTTCCAGCATTTCCTTCACTGTCGTCGCAAGTTGTTTGAGCGAAAACGGCTTCGGCAGGAATCCGAACTTCGCGTCCTCCGGCAGGTTCTTGGAGAACGCCTCCTCCGCATACCCGGAAACGAAGATGAACTTGATGTCCGGATGGGTCTTGCGCAATTCGGCGAGAAGCGTCGGCCCGTCCATCTCCGGCATCACCACATCTGACACCACGATATCGACCTTGCCTTCGAGTTCTTCCATGATCTCCAAGGCTTCAACGCCACTTGACGCCTCATGCACCGTATAGCCGCGCGAGGTCAGCGCCCGAACACCCCCCATCCTCACCGCATCTTCATCCTCGACCAGCAATACGGTAGCGCTCCCTGACAGGTCGCGCTTCTTGTCAGCGACGTCGGTATCCGCCCTTTCCACAGGCACGTCCGTCTCCGACGCGGTATGGCGTGGCAGGAAAATCCGGAAGGTCGATCCCTTCCCCTCTTCCGCGTCGGCATAGATGAACCCGCCGGTCTGCTTGACGATGCCGTAGACCATCGACAGGCCGAGACCGGTTCCCTTGCCGACTTCCTTGGTGGTGAAGAACGGCTCGAATATTTTTTCCAGGACATCCGGAGGAATGCCTGTCCCCGTATCCTCGACCTCGATCAGGACGTAATCGCCTGCCTCCATGCCCCGGTATCCGAACGTCTTGGACTCGGCCTCGTCGACATTGCGCGTGCGGATAGCGATGTTGCCCCCGTTCGGCATCGCATCGCGCGCGTTGACAGTCAGATTCACAATTACCTGCTCGAACTGGCCCAGATCGGCTTTCACCGGCCACAAGTCGCGGCCGTGCTCGATCTGGAGATCGACGCCGGTACCAGCCAGGCGCGAAAGCAGCATGCGCAGGTCAGCCAGCACGTCGGTGAGCGCCAGTACTTCGGGCCTCAGTGTCTGCCTTCGCGAGAACGCAAGCAACTGGCGGACCAGGGAGGCCGCGCGGTTTGCGTTCTGCTTGATGTTCATGATGTCCGGGAACGACGGATCGGAGGGGCGGTGGTTGGCGAGCAGCAGATCTGAAGCCATGATGATCGCCGTCAACACGTTGTTGAAGTCGTGCGCAATCCCGCCCGCCAACTGTCCGACAGCCTGCATTTTCTGACTTTGCGCCATCTGGCCTTCGAGCGCCTTCTGCTCGGTGGTGTCCATGGCATAGACGATGGCAGCCTCTTCCGCCGTATCGTCATCGGCATCCTGGTGCCCCGTCACTGCATTGACGAAGACCCGCAGATGCCGTTCGTCCGGCCCGGGATTGAGCACCGTATCGAAGGGTTCGATCTTCGCCTGGTTGTTGCAAGCGGCCGTAAACGCCTTCCGGAACCGTTCCGCGGCATCTCTGTCGAGCAGCGCTTCGAACTTGATGCCCCCCTCCACTGCATCGGAGTCGGTGACCGCTGCGAAGAGGCTGAGAAACGGCGCATTGGTCCGCAGCAACCGCCCCTCGCTGTCCACGGCCGCGATCGCCATCGGTGTGGAATTGAAAAATCGCGTGAAGCGGACTTCCGATCTCCCGGAGATACTTTCGAGGTCGACGCCTTCCGAACGGTTGAGAACGATCGCACGTGTGGGGCCCGAATGTCCGTCGCGGTCGACCTGAATTCTTCGGATCAACTGCACCGGCAAGCTGACTCCATCCGCCTTGGCCATCTCGACGTCGACCACCGATATGCGCGCCGTTCCTGCCTCGGGCCGGGGCGAACTCAACAGCGCCACGCCATCGCCGACGACGATTTCCTCTACCGACATCGAGCCCGGCTGGAACGTGGTCAGATCGACCCCCAGCCAGTTTGCGAGCGTGGCGTTGATGTACTGGATGCGACCTTCGGCATTGGAGGAATAAAATCCTACCGGAGCCTGATCGAGGTGGTCGATTGCCTTCTGGAGTTCCAGAAATGTCTGTTCCTGATGGTCACGTTCCTTGCTGATATCCGCAAGCCTCCAGACGCGAAGCTCGCCTTCGCGGCCCGGCATGCGCAACAACCGCGTACTTGCGCGGTACCAGCGCGGCCCGGAGAATTCTTCGCTCAGTCCGGTATTGAGGCGAAATTCCTCGTCAGCCTCGAGGCCGCGGATCGCGTTGTTGGCGAGGCGATAGACTGCGTTCGCGGCGTCATCATGTTTGGAAAGCACAGTTTCCGGGGTGCGCAGGTCTTCCAGTGAAGCAGCGCCGGTGAGGCCGCAATACGCGGAGTTCGCGTAAACGATTCCGCCCTTTTCGTCGAGAATGCAGATGCCTTCGTCCATCGCATCGACAAAGCTGCGCCCGATATCTTCCGGTCTGCTGGACTTTGCGACCTGAACGAAGCCGATCGCCGAGGCGAAGAGGTAAAACACACCCACCATCGCCAGAACGCCGAGCATCACCAGCAGGAAAGCGTCATTGAGATTGTCGCGAAAGAAAAACAGAAACGCGGCTGCGCCTAATGATGCGATGCCCAAGACAAGCAGACGGAACGCGGCGTTCGGTCGACCGCCATCCGGCCCGGTAATCTGAAAATTAGCCGCAGTATGCGATTTACCGGTGTCGGCCATTGCCCTCTCACTGCCGCATTGCGGCCTTGGATATGGATTTGGGTTGAATCACAAACGTGAAACAGGTGAAAGCCCCGGCACTCAATTTTGTGATTCGTCCGCGCTGTTGCTAACACCCTTCAGCGTTGCGAAAGCGCCGGCAACAGGAGAGCCGCCATGCATGCTTGGATATCGGAAAGGTTTGGCGAGCAAGTCGCGACCTTTGTCACATACGGACTGGGAGCCCTGGCGCTTCTGATCGTCGTATGGATGCTTTGATTCTGGACACGCCGGGTGCGCGGCGGAGTGTTCATCGCAGGCAGCCGGGGACGCAAGCCCCGGCTTGCCGTCGTCGACGCGGCGGCGGTCGACAGCCACCGGCGCATTGTCCTCGTACGACGTGACGACGTCGAGCATCTTGTGATGATTGGAGGGCACAACGATATGGTCATCGAGCGGAACATCGGCATTTCCGCTGCTATTGGTGAGCAAGCGTCGATACGCAATGCCAATCACGAACAGTCAACAGGGCGAGGACAGACGAAGGTTAAGCTGGTTCCCGAGAACCCGGGGCCCGGGGGGCACCGGCCGGTCTCTGCCGATCGGGAACACCGCGGCCGCCAGGAGCCGGTCTTGCATTCATCGGCCTCATCGCGGCCGACTGCAGTCGAGGCAACCTCCGCCGTGCAGCATTTTGCGCCCCCATTTGTCGACGACCCCTCCTTCGGAGCAAAGCAGGAAGGCGAGCCGTACGAAGTGAGAGCAAGCTCACGGGTCGAGGAACCGATTCATGCCCCGAGCGGTGACCTGGTTCATTCCCCAGCACCGATTGCGGAGAAAAGAACTCCCGGCCCCAGAGACGAGGCCTCGCTGGAAAACGAGATGGAAAAACTGCTCGCCGAACTGTCTGACAAGTAGCCGTCGATTTCCCGGCAGATCGCGCCGTTCGGCGCGGATGCGGGTCGTCAATCGTCGCGATAGACCTTTTCCCGCCGCTCGTGACGTTCCTGCGCCTCAAGTGACAGTGTTGCGATCGGCCGTGCGTCCAGTCGTTTCACGCCGATCGGCTCGCCGGTTTCTTCGCAATACCCGTAGGTCCCGTCATCCAAGCGTTTCAGGGCAAGATCGATCTTGTTGATCAGTTTCCGCTGGCGATCCCGGGCACGCAATTCGATCGCGCGATCCGTTTCTGAGGATGCTCGGTCCGCAAGGTCTGGATGATGCGAATTATCGGCCTGCATATGATCGAGCGTTTCACGCGCCTCGCGCAGAATGTCGTTTTTCCATGCGACCAGCTTCGTCCGGAAATAGGTACGCTGCCGATCATTCATGAAGGGCTCGTCCTCGGCCGGCGTGTAATCTGCAGGAATCTCGCTTCTAGGCTCAGGACCTATTAATTTGGTTTGAGATGTGATTCAGGATTTCCGAACAGGAGGTTCTGATGGGTGA
>NZ_JAINFK010000006.1 GCF_019966575.1 Oricola cellulosilytica
GAGATCCGCAAACACACGGTAGTTGCCCGCATCCCTCAAACCGCCAAGACGATCCGCGAAAAACTGTTCGTAATCCAAATTACCAAGCTCCGTTCGGCGGAGCCGGCGGGCTCCGTTGACGTTCTTGAAGGGCATATAACCGCCTCTTCGCCTGATTGAAATGCGTCAAAAAGGCGATCCATGCCTAACATTGCCCCGAACCTCCGCCTTGATCCCGATCAAGACCCCGTGAACGCGGGTGAAAAGAAACGTTATTCTCCGGCCTTTCGCATCTTTGGAATTCCAGTCCTCGTTCGACCAGACTGCCCTCACTATCTTCCGGGCTCAACGAGACGAGGCTCGAAATGCGTCATTTTCCAATTTTCCTGAATGTTGTCGAACGACGGGTCGTCGTTTCGGGAGCGGGAGAATGCGCGGTTTCCAAATTGCGCCTCCTTCTGAAAACCGACGCGAATATCGTCGTGATCGGCGCCGATCCGGTGCCGCAGATACGCCGATGGGCGAAAGAAGGCCGGCTCGCCCTCATCGAGCGCCGGATCGAGCCAGCAGACGTTGCCGGCGCCGCTCTGGTCTATGGCGCGAATGACGACGAAGAGGAGGATGCCCGCGCCGCCGGGATCGGCAGGCAGGCCGGCGCGCTGGTCAACATCGTCGACAATCTCAACCATTCCGATTTCATCACACCGGCGATTGTCGATCGCGACCCCGTCACGGTCGCCATCGGCACCGAAGGCGCCGCCCCCGTTCTTGCGCGCAAGATCAAGGCCGATCTGGAGGCGCGTCTGCCCGCGTCGCTTGGCTTGCTCGCGCGGATCGGACAGAGCTTCCGCCACAAGGCGGCGATGCTGCCGATGGGCCGCAAGCGCCGCGACTTCTGGTCGCGCTATTATTCCGGCGAGGGCGATGCGGCACTGAAGGAAGGCGGCGAGCATGGCGCGCAGGCGAAACTCGAAGAGCTTCTGACAGACTCCATCGAGACTAGGCCGCGCGATGGCCATGTCTCGCTCATCGGCACCGGCCCCGGCGATCCGGAACTTCTGACCGTTAAGGCCCGCCGCCTCATCCACGAGGCAGACGTGGTGCTGCACGACCGGCTCGTGCCGGACGCCATCATCGAACTTGCGCGGCGCGAGGCGATTATCGTCGAGGTCGGCAAGACCGGCTACGGGCCGTCCTGGAAACAGGAAGACATCAATGCGCTGCTCGTCGAACATGCCGCAAATGGCGCCCAGGTGGCACGGTTGAAATCCGGCGATCCGGGCATCTTCGGACGTCTGGACGAGGAACTCGACGCCCTCGACGAGGCCAACATTTCCTGGGATATCGTTCCGGGCATCACCGCAGCGGCGGCGGCCGCCGCTTCCAGCGGTCTGTCGCTGACCAAGCGTGGCCGAAATTCCTCGATCCGTTTCATGACCGGCCGCGACGTCGAGGGGTTCGCCGAGCACGACTGGCGTGATCTGGCCAAATCCGGCTCCGGCGCCGCGATCTATATGGGTGTCAAGGCGGCTGCCTTTCTGCGCGGACGGCTGCTGATACATGGCGCGGACGCTCAAACGCCGGTAACGATCGTGGAGAACGCCTCGCGCGCCAACCAGAAGACGGTCTCGACGACGATCCTGGCCCTCCCTGACGCCCTTGCCGAGGCCGGCATTACCGGTCCCGCCGTCCTGCTCTACGGAATGGCGCCGCGCAAGGCGCTCGCCGTCGCCGCCGGCGTTTCGCCCGAAAATATCGCAGAACAAGCTGGAGCGGTTTGAGATGGCCCGTGAATACAAGCCGCAGATTGTCACCGCCAACGATCTCTTCGAAGGGGATGTGGTGTATTTCACGGCGTCGCACGACTGGGTGCGCGATCTGGGCGGCGCGGTCGTAGCCTATTCGAAGGAAGCCGCCGAAACGCTTCTCGGACACGCCAGCGATCAGCAGGACAAGGTCGTCGGGCCGTATCTTGCAGAGGTCGTCATGGGCGAAGACAACCGGCCTGAGCCGGCGCATTTCCGCGAGGCCTTCCGCACACGCGGTCCGTCAAACTACTTCCACGGCAAACAGGCAGAGGCCTGAAGAGATGTACAAGTACAATGATTTCGACGAAGCCTTCGTGCGCAACCGGGTCGCGGAATTCCGCGAACAGGTCGAGCGCCGCGTCGACGGCTCGCTGACCGAAGACGAGTTCAAGCCGTTGCGGCTCAAAAACGGGCTTTACCTGCAACTGCATGCCTACATGCTGCGGGTCGCGGTGCCGTATGGCACGCTTAACTCGACCCAGATGCGTCAGCTTGCGCTGATCGCCGAGCGCTTCGACAAGGGTTACGGGCACTTCACCACGCGGCAGAACATCCAGTTCAACTGGCCCCGCCTGAAGGACGTGCCGGAGATCCTGGAACTTCTCGCCGATGTCGAGATGCATGCGATCCAGACCTCCGGCAACTGCATTCGCAACGTAACCGCCGACCATTTCGCCGGCGCGGCGCTGGACGAGATCGAGGATCCGCGCCCGACGGCGGAACTGCTGCGCCAGTGGTCAACGGACCATCCGGAATTCCAGTATTTGCCGCGCAAGTTCAAGATCGCGATCACCGGCGCTCCGAACGACCGCGCAGTTACAAAGGCGCACGATATCGGTCTGCGCATGGTGCGCAGCGAGGCCGGCGACCCCGGCTACGAAGTGATCGTCGGCGGTGGCCTCGGGCGTACGCCGATGGTCGGCAAGACCGTGCGCGACTTCCTGCCGAAGGCCGATCTGCTGCCGTATCTCGAAGCAATCATGCAGGTCTACAACCTGTCCGGCAGACGGGACAACAAGTATAAGGCGCGCATCAAGATCCTTGTCCACGAGACCGGCCTCGACGAGATCAAGGAGATGATCGAGGAAGCTTTTGAGCGGCAGAAGCGCGACTTCCGGGGTCCCCCTTCCGAGTTGCTGGAGATGATCGAGGAAGCCTTCGCGCCGCCGCTGTTCGACAATACGCAGTCACTCGCCTTCGACCACGCGCAGGAGGCAAACCCCGCCTTCCGCTCCTTCGTCGAGACCAATGTGGCCGCACACAAGAACCCGGCCTATGGCATTGTTTCCGTTTCGTTAAAGCCGATCGGCGGCACACCGGGGGATGCGACGGCGGAGCAGATGCGCACGCTCGCCGACCTTGCCGAAGCCTACGGTCACGACGAGTTGCGCGTGAGCCACGAGCAGAACATCATCCTGCCGCATGTCCGCAAGGCCGACATACCGGCGGTCTATGCGAGATTGCGGGAAGCCGGTTTGGCGACGGCCAATATCGGGCTCGTCAGCGACATCATCGCCTGCCCCGGCATGGACTACTGCGCGCTGGCAACCGCCCGTTCGATCCCGATCGCCCAGCAGATATCGACCCGCTTCGACGAACTGAAGCTGGAGCGCGAGATCGGCCCGCTGAAAATCAAGATTTCCGGCTGCATCAACGCCTGCGGCCACCACCATGTCGGCCATATCGGCATTCTCGGCCTCGACAAGGCGGGCAAGGAAAATTACCAGATCACGCTGGGCGGTGACGGCACGGAGACCGCAACCATCGGCGAGCGCACCGGGCCCGGCTTCGACGCCGAAGACCTGATCCAGGCAATCGAGGCGATTATCGAGACGTATCTCGGCCTTAGAGAGGATACTTCGGAAACTTTCCTGCAAGCCTATCGCCGCGTCGGCGCGGAGCCTTTCAAGCAGGCCATCTACGCTCGCCCGGAGGACGAAGCCCGTGCCGCATGATCGCATCGAATTGAAGCATCCGGCAGCCCCGCAGGACGGGACGTTTCTGCGGATCAACGAAACCCGCGACGTTCTGAAGCGTGTGTTGGCGGAGAAACAGCACGGCGAGATTGCCGTCGTCTCTTCGTTCGGCGCGGAGTCGGCCGTGCTGCTGCACCTCGTCGCGGAGGTCGATCCGGCCACGCCGGTGATCTTCATCGACACACGCATGCTGTTCGAGGAGACGCTGGCCTACAAGGACCAGCTTATCCGCACGCTAGGGCTCACCGATGTGCGCACCGTGTCGCCGGACGGCAAGGTCATCCGCCAGAATGATCCGTATGGCCGCATGCACTTGAGCGAGCCTGACGCCTGCTGCGGATTCCGGAAAACCGAGGTGTTGCGCAACGCATTGGCGCCATTCGACGGCTGGATCACGGGACGCAAGCGCTTTCAGGCCGCGACGCGCGACACTGTCGAAACCTTCGAGCAGGCAAGCGACGGCAAGCTCAAGGTGAACCCGCTCGCGCACTGGACGAAGGAGGATATCGACGCCTATTTCGAGCGGTTTGATCTGCCCCCACACCCGCTCGTCGAACATGGATATCTTTCCATCGGCTGCGCCTCGTGCACCAGCGCCGTAAAGCCGGGCGAAGACGTGCGCGCCGGGCGTTGGCGCGGATCCGACAAGACCGAATGCGGCATCCATTTCGAAAACGGCAAGCTGGTGCGCGGTTCCGGCGCGAACACATCGGAGTAAGCATGGGTATTATCGTTACAGACAGCGGTTTCCAGGAGGATTCGCTCGCCATCGCCTCCGCTTCCGGCGACTTTCGCATGCTGGGCCTGGACGAACTGCAGCAGAGCGACGAGAGCGCACCTCCCGGCAAGGTCGGCCTTGCCGTCGACAATTCCGTCGACACCGAAACGCTTGTGCCGTTCTTCGAACGTGTGTCGGTGATCGCTATCCCGTTTCCCTCCTTCCCAGACGGCCGGGGGTTTTCAATCGCGCGCGAATTGCGGCAACTTGGCTACAAGGGAACGCTTCGCGCGACCGGACATCTGATCGCCGACCAGTACGCGCATGCGCGCCGGACCGGCTTCGATGAAGTCGAGATTTCGCCGGAATTGGCAGCCCGCCAGCCGGAAGAACAGTGGACAGCGCGTGCCGACTGGCAGAACCACTTCTACCAAAAGCGTTTGCTTGGCGAGCGCTGAACAGTTTATCAGGACTTCCGAACATGACCGACATGACGCCTATCAAGGAAGCGGCTGCGCTTGTGAATATCGTTACCCCCCTGCGCGATGGCCAGACAGTGACCGAGGTCACCCACTGGACCGACAAGCTTTTCTCGTTCCGGCTGACGCGGCCGCAGAGCCTGCGTTTCCGCTCGGGGGAGTTTGTCATGATCGGCTTGCCGGGCGACAATGGAAAGCCGATTCTGCGCGCTTATTCGATCGCTTCGCCGTCATGGGACGAGGAGCTGGAATTCTATTCCATCAAGGTGCCAAATGGCCCCCTCACCTCGCGACTGCAGAACATAAAGGTCGGCGAGCAGGTGATCCTAAAGACCAAGCCCGTCGGAACGCTCGTCGTCGATGCCCTGCTGCCCGGCAAGCGGCTTTACATGCTCGCCACGGGCACCGGCATCGCCCCCTTCGCCTCGCTGATCCGCGATCCGGAGGTCTACGACAAGTTCGATCAGGTGATACTCACCCATACCTGCCGGCAGGTCGCCGAACTCGAATACGGCCGGCAGCTCGTTGAAAACCTCGTCAACGATCCGCTGATCGGTGAGATGGTGGACGGCAAGCTGGTCTACTATCCGACGACAACACGCGAAGATTCACCGACAACCGGCCGCGTGACCGACAAGATCCGGTCCGGCGAGTTGTTCAGCGACCTCGGTGTTCCGGCATGGAATCCAGACGAGGACCGGGTGATGATCTGTGGCTCAATGGGCCTTAACACCGAGATCAAGGATCTTTGCGAGGCTGCCGGCCTGGAAGAGGGCGCGAACTCCAAACCGGGCCACTATGTGTTGGAGAAGGCTTTCGTGGGCGATACTGCTGTAGTTTGATCGCCGAGGGCGCACCCGCAACGCCAGGTTTTCTTGATAGTCACGCAGTGGAATGAACGGTATTCCAATGCGGAGGCCGTGCACAGGATGGCGTTCACTCCTGCAGTTCAAACCTGCACCTCAAGGTCTTGAACCGCTCAGCGGCGAAATCGGTGAAAGACCGCAGATGACGCGAGCGCTGCGCCTTTGATGTCGTGAGCATCCAGATGTGGGGGCTGTTTTCCGACGGCACAACGACGCAGCGAACCAGTTCGGGAACCGGTTCGGACGAAAAGCAGGGGAGCAATCCCAGCCCTACCCCGGACAGGACGATGGCTCGCATGTTGACGACCGTATTGCTAGTCATCACAACCTGTCTGCCCGCGATCTGGCTCATGAACCAGAGCGAGGCCCGGGACATCGCGAATTTCCCCTCATAAGCGGCAACGGGATGGTTCAACAATTCGTCCGCCTGCGACGGGGCCGAATGTTTTTGGGCATAGTCGCGGCTGCAATAGACGGCCCATGAAATATCGGCGACGCGCCGGCACAGCAGTGTCGCGTCGTCGAGATGGTCGGCGGCGCGAAACGCCACATCGGCCTCGCCCTTCTCGATATCGAGGAACCTGTCCTGAGCGACGTATTCGAAGGTGGTTGCCGGGGCCTTCGCCCGGTACTCTGCCACAATCTCGCTTATGGAGTAGTTGAGAATGTCTTCGGCCGCGGTGATACGGATTTTGCCACCCAAGGCACGACGCAGCCGGTCCGCTTCCGCACCGAGATCAGCGGCAGCGTTCTCCATGCCTTCCGAAGCGCCGAGCAACATTTCGCCTTCTTCGGTCAGGTGAAAGCCGCGCGTATCTCGTGAAAACAACGTGAGATCGAGACAGCGCTCGAGAGCCTGGATCCGCCGGCTTACCGTTGTCTGGTTCATGTCGAGCGCCCGCGCCGCGCCGAGCGTCGATCCTGCCCGGGCTACGGTGAGGAAGACACGGATGTCGTTCCAGTCGAACATCGAACGAGTATGCAGAAATGCCGAACCACTCGGCAATAGGCAACATTCCGTAAAGTCATGACGATCGTCATTCTTTCAAGGCAACGGCAAGGAGGGATAAGGCGATGTCCGAACGCAATGATATTCAATGGCCAGCAAAGACGCGCGAGATGCACAACCATCACTTCGACAGCACAATCTGGAACGATTTTCGCTTTCGCGACGACGACGTGGTGATCTCGACCTACGCCAAGTCGGGGACGACGTGGATGCAGCAAATCGTGTCTCAGCTGATATTCGATGGAGAGGAAGGCCTGCCCGTAGCCGAGATGTCGCCATGGATGGATCTGCGCATCCCGCCGAAGGAAGTCAAACTCCCGGAAGTCGAAGCGCAGACTCACCGGCGGTTTCTCAAAACGCATCTGCCGGTCGATGCTTTGGTATTCTCACCCCAGGCCAAATACATCTATATCGGCCGAGACGGACGCGATGTCGTCTGGTCCATGTACAACCATCACGCCAATGCCAATGGTCTCTGGTACGAGGCGCTCAACGATACCCCAGGACGGGTCGGCCCGCCGATCGGAAAGCCGCCGGAATCGCCGGTCGAGTATTTCCGCACCTGGCTGGAGCATGACGGCCATCCCTTCTGGCCGTTTTGGGACAACGTGCGTACCTGGTGGGCGATCCGCAAGCTTCCGAACGTCTTGTTCGTCCACTTTGCGGATCTGAAGCAGGACATGCAGGGGGAAATCCGCCGTATCGCCTCTTTCCTCGACATCGAAGCCGACGAGGCGCTGATGGCGAGGAGCGTTGAACACTGCAGCTTCGATTACATGAAGCGGAACGCGGGCCGCTGCGTGCCACTCGCTGGCGCCTTCTGGGAAGGCGGTCCGGGAACCTTCATTCACAAGGGAACAAACGGTAGGTGGCGCGATCTGCTCACCACTGAGGACGTTACGCGCTACGAACGGCGGGCGCGGACCGAACTGGGCGACGATTGCGCCGCATGGCTTGCGAAGGGACGGCTCGAACAACGGGCGGCGGCATGAGAAAGGCGCGGCGGCCGTTCAACCCGCCGCCGACGAGAGGTACTAGATAGCCCGCACGAAGATTTCCGGTCGCGTACCGCTGTCAATGCTACTCACCTGCCGATAGAAGACGAACTTATGCGCGTATAATTGATAAAATTCCCGTTCAAACTGTTTTCCATCGCGTCGTTTTTCTTTGTGATTGTAAGTCCTCAACAACGATGTCATCTTAACGTTCAGGCCGTGCTGCTTCAACATGTTCAATCTTGTATCGAATTCGTCGTAATTTTCCCGCAGATGCGAATATATTCTATTGGTGTTTCCGTCAATATATAGGCTGTATTCAAGACGAAGCGGCCTCGTGTATATCGGTGCACCCACCGTAGAACCGCTCCTTTTGAAAGAGTCAAAAATCGCATCATCGCTAACAGCTCGGGCGAGAAGAAATTCATTCTCCTTAATTGCCCGTTCTTTCGATTTGAGGATTTTGCATTTCACCAGGCTTGCCAACAGGCCTACCCGTTTATCATGGATTTCTTCGTCCAGCTTTTTTAGCCTATTGACCAACTTCTCGGCGTTTCCCCGATGAACGCCCCGGACATCCTTATAATACTCCATCCGACTAAAGGTCCTTGCTACTTGAGATCGGCAAACTGCCATTGCGCGGCCTGCCCAGCGCCAAAGCGTATACCGGCGTCTGCATTATCGGGTCATCCAACCCGCACAATGCGCTGACCTTTGCGTGACAAAGCGCTGCTGTCGGGCAAGCGGTAAGAGCATGCTTTGTGGCGGTCAGCATGATGTTCTGACCGATGTGGCCTGCTTCGATCATTACAACCCGGTAAGCATTCGGATCACTGTATTTCCACATGGTGCGCTCGAAGTGAGCACACAGAAAGATCACACACGCCATATCGTTCACCCATGGCTGTCCACCGACCAAATCGGCGGGAGTGTCGACAACACCGGCCACCGGCAACAAACTGTGTTCGGAGCTGCTATAATGGTAAATTCCAGCCTCAAGGTGCGCAACATTTTGGGCCAAAAGATAAGCCTCGAACGGATTACGCGCACCGCCGGAGGGCGTCATCGTGAGGGGAAGCTTGCCGGCTCGGTTCTCCGTTTCACCAGTCACTCCAAACCCCGAAAAAAGACAATCAGAAACCGCCTGAAGCGGGACCGGTTCGAGGCTTACGTCTCTTCGAGTTCGCCTGCGCGCCATGACCGAGAGCAGGTCGCAGGCTTCCAAATCGATCGACAGCGGGATCTTCTTCGTGCTGTTCCCGTGCGTTTTCACCAGCGACGGCTGCGGTTTTTTCTTCGCCTTTCGAAGCTGTATCTGTTCGGCCTCGTCAACCGGCATCAGCTCGTTATTCTGGACGCAAAAATGCATCAGGGCCGCCGGAATGCCCCACTCCCACGACTTGGCGAACGCGCCGTCGGCTTCGGCGTCAACGGTATCTTGCCGGACAAGAATTCCGGCCGCCGTGAGTGATCCGACAAAGTTCTCCAGGTCTTCGCCGTCCTCAATATCGAATATCCGCGCAATATCGTCCGCGCTTCGCCACCCCGAAATGCGCGTGAGACACTCCAGCACGGATGAATCGCACTCAAACGTCGTCTTCCTGAGGAAGTTGCAGCCAAAGATCGCTCCACTTTCACGGGTAAACGCCAAAGTATCGGCGACTTTATAATTCATCTTGTGCCCCCGTTTAGAACAGCTGACCCGCGCTTGGTTGCGCGGGCCACCAATCAGATCAACGCTTGTCGAAGATCATGCCGGGCTTCACAAAAATAGGCCGAGTCGAAAGTTTAACAGATGGTTTCTTCTTCATTGGATCGTCTCCTTCGCATTCACCGCCAATCATTTGGCGTTGGAGACGGTGCATTTTTTATATAAATTTTTCCCTAATATCCATGTAATTATATAATATTTACTGTACCAATTTAATTATTATTTCATGAATTTTTGTATCAATATTTTTTTTCTATTATACTTATTGAGTATTCTAACCGAATTAACAAGATTTCATGCGTTCTTAAAAAGATCTTTAATGGAAATTCGCTTGCGTTTGAATTATTTTGAGCTCCTCTTTCAACAAGTGTATCACCATTTTGGGCACTTCTCTGGAAGAAGGCCCGAAGGTTCCCACCTGGCGCACGGCGCTCAAAAGCCCGTTCTGTTCATTTTTCTTGACTACCACTGCCACCGTAGCTGGGCCGTTCAGACCGGATATCACCGCCACTCCGGCTAGGAGGGGCTGCGAGGACTGCGTCCATGAAAGGGAGACCAGTGACGGCTCCCCAACACCCACCTGATTAAATGAGCATAGATAAATCGTGCCGCCAGCTTGAAGGGCCACGCCGCGATGGTCTCCCCGGTAATAGGACCAGTTCGATGACTTTCTCGAATAGTAACTCGTGATGCGCCTGAACGTGCGCAGTTCCTCTACCGTCTTGAGCACCATCAACGAACGAATCACTTTGCCTGGCTCGCCCGGCACCGAAAAATAAACGTCGTAGAGGCCGTCATCAAGATTGACCCTCGTCGCGTTGCGCTTGACCAGATCTTGATGGTTGATGAGCGAGAGCGGGCCGTTAGCAGGGTGAGCGCCGATTTCACGATCCGGTATGAAGGGTGCGACGAGCGCGATTTCGTCGACATTGAAGTACTCGCAAATGCGCGAGAGGATCGGATCATTGGGAAAATGCTTCGCCGCCAAATAACCATTGAACTGTTGTCGCGTGACGCCAATTGCGCGGCAAACGTGGGATATGCTGGGTTCGTTTTGACAAAGCCGACGCAGGTTCTGTGACAAGACTTCCTTAATCCGCATTATTGCCCCGATGCAAAACGAAAGTAAGGTGAGGAATCTCATGTGATTCGAGGCGGAAGACTTTGAATCAATGGAGACGCCGGATAGATGGAAACGAATCTCGGCGCTTCCTCAGGTTTGTCAAGTCAACGCCCAATCGGCTCAATCATGGCGGCGACTGCAAAACATTGCATAACCCTGCGGTAAGAATTTGGTGCAGAAAGGTGAGGTTTTTGTCGTCTCGAGACCATCCTTTCTTACGGATTGGTGTGGGTGGCAATTAAATGTGAGATTGATGCGATGATCAGGGGTGCAAATGCCACATACCGTTATCATAGGCGGAAGCCACGCTGCAGTGGCCGCGGCTGCGGCGCTCAGACACCACGACCCGGACATGGCGATCACCCTAGTCTGCGAAGAGAGCGAGCTTCCCTATCAGCGCCCTCCCCTTTCGAAGAGCTATATGTCCGGCGATATGAGTCTCGCACGGCTCCGTCTCCGGCCCGCGGAATGGTATTCCGACAACCACATCGACCTGAAGCTGGGCGTTGCCGCCACCTCAATTGACCGATCCGAAAAACTGGTGCGACTCGCCGGCGATACGACGATCCCCTTCGACACGCTGGTGCTCGCTACAGGTGCCAGCGCACGGCGCTTTCCCGCCAATTCCGGCGGAGAATTGCCGAATGTCCGCGTGATGCGCACGCTGGACGACGCAAATGAACTGATGGAAACGATGAAGCCCGGCCGGAAACTGATTGTCATTGGTGGCGGCTATATCGGGCTTGAGGCGGCTGCCGAGGCTGCAAAAAAGGAGCTCGAGGTCACGGTGATCGAGGCCGCCGACCGTATTCTCAAGCGCGTCGCCTGTCGGGAGACCGCCGACGCCTTCCGCGCCCTGCACGCCGCGCACGGCGTTACCGTTATGGAAGACACGCAAATCGCGCGAATCAACGAGAAGGATGGCGTTGCGGTCTCCGTGACCCTCTCGGACGGCCGCGAACTGCCTCTTGATCTGGCAGTCGTTGGCATCGGCATCAGCCCGAACGCGGAACTTGCCGAGGCCGCCGGGCTCGAGGTCGCGGTCGGCATCGCGGTCGACGAGCATGGGCGGACCTCTGATCCGTCGATCTACGCAGCCGGCGACTGCACGATTCTACCGTTCCAGAACATGCCGACCCGGCTGGAATCGGTTCAAAACGCCCACGACCAGGCCGCCGCCGTCGCCGCCAACATCGCCGGGATCGCGACTGTCTATGACCCGCATCCGTGGTTCTGGTCCGATCAGTACGACCTTAAGTTGCAGATCGCCGGTCTGAACCGTGGTTACGACTCCGTAATCGTCCGGCCAGGGAAGCGCGAAGGCTCTGTCTCGCACTTCTATTTCAGACAGGGCCGGTTCATTGCGGTCGATTGTCTGAACGACGCGGCGACATACGCCATGAGCCGTAAACTGCTGGAGGCCGGTGCGGAAATCACTGCAGACCAGATCGCCGATGAAGGATTTGATCTGCGAGCAGCCGTCAAAGCGCTGCCCGGTCGATGACGCTGACGCCGTCGCTGACCTTGTCGCTGGGGTGGGTGATGACCACCGCCCCTTCCTCAACACCCGACAGGATCTCGGCGACCAGCCCACTGCGCCGCCCGACCGAGACCTCGACCTGACGCGCCGCGCCGTCCTTGACCAGGAACACAGCCCAACCCCCGTCGCTGCGAAAGAGCGCACTCAGAGGCGCTTGTAGCACATCGTCGCCCTCCCACGTGACGATCCGAACGAAGACCGCGTAACCGTCGCCCAGACCCTTTTCGGCAGCGTCCTCGTCGACTATGTCGATCATGACGTCAACACGCTGTTCCTCGATCCCGAGCGCGGACACTTTGGTCCGCGCCGACGGCTCGATCTCGCTCACCACGCCCTCGAGAAGGTCGTCACCACCCCACCGCTCGATGAGCACGCTTGCCCCCTTACGTACGGACACCGCGTCACTCGAAAGGATATCGGAGACGATTTCGAGATTGCCCGGCTGCCCGATCGAAAGGAGCCTGGTGCCGGCCTGAACCGGGCGCTCGCTCATGTTGACCACTTCCAGAACGACTCCGTCCGAGGGCGCCATGATCGGCACACAGCAATCCGTGCCATCACCCCCGTTTCTATCGAGTCCCGGCTCGATCAGCGCGGCCTCGGCGCGCGTGAGCGCGCTCTGTGCCATGTCACGAGTCAGAAACGCGGCTTCAAGCGCCGCCTCGCGCAGCGTCTGCTGTTGCGTCAAATCCTCCAATTGGGTCAGGGACGAAACTCCCGCCTCCACGAGCGATTTGGTTCTCTCATAGCGGGACTTGGCATAAGTCAGTTCTTCACGGGCCTGGCGTACATTGCTTTCAGCCACCTGTAGCGATGCCTTGGCCTCTTCAACCGCGGCTTCTGCCTGCCTACGCGATCGCGCGTCCAGAAAACCCGGATCGAGCGGCTCGACGACGGCCACAACCGTCACACCTTCACTGACCGAGTCGCCGACCTCGACCGGCGAGCGCTGCGCCATTCCGGACACGGGTGCCGAGACCTCGAAGACGTCCCGAATACGGGTCTTGCCATCCGCGTCCACGGTCTGACGCATGGGCGAGCGCGTCAATTCGTGGAGGTCAACGGAAACGGGCTGCGGCTTGAATACAATGTAGCCCAAGCCACCGAGGGCGGCGATCACAACTGCGGACAGGATGATTGTGCGCGATCCAAGCGCCATGGGTCACTCCCTCGTTTTCATGACGGAGACAAGGTTCATGGTATCGATCCGGCGCCGAACCGCCAGCACCGAGACGATGGCCGCCGCGAGGGCGACGACAGAGGCGAAACCAAACGTGTCGCGGTTCAGAACCAGCGGAATCGAGTAGAGATCGCTGGAAAAAGCGGTAACCATCGCCCAGGCGAGGAAAGCGCCCAGCGCCCATCCGAACGGTTGAGCCAGCAGCACCAGCAACATTGTCTCACCCATGAGGATGTATGAAACTTCCGCATTGGTGAAGCCAAGAATGCGCAGGCTGGCGAGTTCGCGGGCCCGCTCGGACAACTGGATCCGGGCCCCGTTGTAGGTGACGCCTGCCGTGATCAGCACGGCGGTGACCACGTAAACGGTCGTCGTGACCAGAATGTTCTCGGAGATGATGTCACGGAAAGCATTCCGCATCTTGCTGAACATGATGAGTCCGGACAGGCTCGGCGTTTCCTTCGCACGGGCGTGCAACGCGTCGATCGCCCGCGCGTCGATCAATACATTGGCAGAGGATATGCGGGGAGACTGGCGCAGAAGCCGCGCCGCAAAGGTGGCGTCGATGTACGCGCCCAAGCCGAAAAACTGCACCACCGTTCCGGTGACTGTCAGGTCGTGGGTCTCGCGCAAACCTGTCAGAAAGTGAACTTCGACACTATCGCCGGGAAGGACGTCGAGCTGGCTTGCGAGACGTTCGGTCAGCATGATGCCTTCTTCCGGGGCGACAATGACTTTCCCGCGGTCATCGAGAGCGCGGCTGAGGTCGGCATCAGGCCGTCTCGCATCGATCCCGATGCGCTTTTCAAGATGCCCGTTCACCAGACGCGCCGGCAGACCCAACTGACCCTCCGCATACAGAACGCCAGGCAAATTTTCGACATCCTCAAGCGCAGTTTCCGGCGCGTTCTCGCTGAATGCCAGGACGGCGTGCTGCCGGTTCGACTGGTAGAATGCCAGATCCACGATCTCGTCCATGGAATCTCCGAAGAAACTTGAGGCAACCAGCACCGCCACGGCAAGCGCCAGACCGAGGCAGGTAAGGAATGCCCGAACCGGCCACCGGACGATGCCGCGGAACACCATCATCGTCGGTTGCGAGAGCCGCAGCGTCGTCAACACGCCGTCGAGGGCGCTGCGGCGAAAATTCGGCGGCGCGGGTGGCGCCATCGCGATTGCGGGCGGAAGCTTTGCCGCCTTCATTGCATTCAATATCGCCCCGCCCGCCGCCGCCGCGATGCCGAGCAAGCCGGACGTGGCGTAGGCGGTGACCGGAATGCGATAGAGAAGATATGGAAATGTGAAAAACTGGGCGTAGATCTGCGCCAGGCCGCGTGCGGCCCATGCGCCGAAGCCCCAACCCAGAAAGACCCCGACAATGGCGATTAACACCGCGAGATAGAGATAATGGAGACTGACCTCCATGTTGGAATAACCGGTCGCCTTCAGGAGGCCGATCTGGCTGCGCTCCAGCGCGACGATCCGCCCTACCACCATGTTGACGAGAAATGCGGCAATGGCGAAGAAGATCGGCGGCAGGATATACCCCATTGTTCGCAGTTGCTCGAGTTCAGCTTCGATGAAGCTATGCGACAATTGCTCGGAGCGCTCGTAGGCCCCCAGTCCGCCATAGGGCTCAAGAAGATCGTCCAGCCGTTCGATGATCTCCTCGGGCTTCGCGTTGCGAGTGAGCTTGAGACTGACGTCGTTGAATGCGCCGACCGTATCGAATGCGGCCTCGACGGCCGGCTGCGGCATCCACAGGATGCCGAAGGTTTCGTTGTCGGGCAGCAACTGCCCCGGCCCGATGGTGTAGATGTATTCCGGCGAAAGCGCCGTTCCCGTGATTGTCAGTTCACGGCGGCGTCCGTTCAGGTTGGCGCGGATCGTGTCGCCCGTCTCGAATCCGTTGGCCAGCGCGAAGGGTTCATTGACGAGAACTTCGTTCGACGACTGCGGGTCCGGAAACTGGCCGCTTCGCAGTAGCGGGACGTTGAGCCTCGCGCCGTCTCCTGCCGGTATCGATACGAACCGCCCTACCGACGCCTCGGGGCGAAACGGCAGATCGAGGATCGCTTCGGCGACGGTGCGCAACTCTACAGCCCAGACCCCGTCAATTGCGACGATGTCGCGCTCCAGCGAACGCGGTGCGCGCTTCACGCCCGCGAACACATCGGCGAAGCGGTTGCGCTCGTAATATGCCTCCCTTGTGTTTTCCAGGGCGCCGTACATGCCGAAGGAAATCAGCAGGATCGCAACTCCGCTTCCCAACACCAGCGCAATCGAAAGCGCTTGAACCCACAAGCGTGCGAAATCGCGAAGCAGCTTCTTGTCGAGCGCTCTCATCGCATCACCACTCGATATCCGACGGCGGAACACGGGTCTCGTTGATCGCTACATCGCTGATCCGTCCGTCCTGAAAGCGGATCACGCGATGTGCCATCTTTCGGATCGCCGCATTGTGGGTGATCACCGCGGTCGTGGTCCCGAAACGCAAGTTGATCTCGTTGATCGCCTCGAGAACCTGGATTCCGGTCTTGCTGTCCAACGCGCCGGTCGGTTCGTCGCAGAGGAGGATCTCGGGGCGCTTCGCTATCGCTCTGGCAATTGCCACCCGCTGCTGTTCGCCGCCGGAGAGTTCTGCGGGAAAATGATCGAGCCGGTGAGCCAGACCGACGAGTTCGAGCGCTTCTTCCGGGCGCATGGGATCACGGGCGATGTCGGTCACGAGGGCGACGTTTTCTTTCGCGCTCAGACTGGGGACCAGATTATAAAACTGGAAAACGAAACCGACATGGTCGCGCCTGTAGCGCGTGAGTGCCCGGTCGTTCAGCGACGACAGTTCCAGTTCGCGAAACCAGACCTTGCCGCTGGAGGCGTGGTCGAGCCCTCCGAGGATGTTCAGCAGGGTTGATTTGCCGCTGCCGGAGGGCCCCAAAAGCACTGCAAGCTCCCCGGCATAGAGTTGCAGATCGACGCCGGCGAGCGCATGCACCTGCACCTCGCCGGTGTCATAGACCTTGGTAACGCCATCCGTCCGGAACACCGTCTCGGCCGCGTGGGAAGCTTTCATCGCTGATCGGTTCATCGCCACGATTATGCCTCGAGACGACACCCACGCCTTGATCATTCTCAATCGAACCGAGCCGCGCGTTGCAAAGAGCAAGAATCAGCTATCACCCCTTAATCTCTGTTTAACAAGGATATTTTACGCCTGTCGGCTGGGTGAATCCGCCCAGGGACATGATGTCTTTTCACGCCGCCTCGAGAAGGGTCGCGCAGGAAGAAAGGACGGCATGCCGTTTTCCGCAGCACAATCAGCGAAGCAAGATCGCCCCAGGGGCGCAGCCATTCTCGCCTTCAACGTGACTACCGTCCTGGCCGTATTCACCGCGATCGCGGCTGTTCCGACAGGAAGTCGTGTCGTGGTCGTCGCTCCTCCCTGGCACCCGCCGGAAAGCGTGCTCGCAATCGTCGCGGGGGCGGGCGGAACACTTGTAAACGGCGGGCGGGCAAGCTGGTGGGTCCTGGCCGAGGGTTCCTCACCCGATTTCGTCAACAGGCTTTTCGAAGCCGGAGCGATGTTCATTCTCGATGGCAAGCTCGCGGCTGCATGCATCAAGGAGAATTGAGATGAACGGAATTGCCGCACTGCGCCAAAAAGCGTCGATCATCGTCTTGTCGCTTATCTGGTTCAACGCTGCGCTGATCGCGCTCCGAGCGGTCTGGGCAAGCGACGCCAGCGCAACCGTGATGGTCGCTGGCGCGCTCGTGCTCGCTGCCGGCGCCACCGCAGCATGGTGGGCAGACCGAACCGGAACAATGACGCGGATGATTACCGGCGGCGTTCAGGCCGCGCTCGTCGCGCTTCTGGTGTACGGCTTTTCCGGATCATCCTTGCAGATCGACATCCACATGTACTTCTTCGCGGCGCTTGCGATCACTGCGGCCTGGATCGACTGGCGTTCGATCGCGGCCTTCACGGTAGTCACTGCCCTACACCACCTGGCGCTCTACGTCGTACTGCCCTCGGCCGTTTTCCCGGGCGAATCCGATCTTTCCCGCGTGGCGCTTCACGCCGTCATTCTCGTGGTCGAGGCAGGCATCCTGGTCCAGATGAGCCATCAGATGCAGAAGGCGTTCAGAGAAGTGCACGCGGCGCTGGAAGAATCGCGGCTGTCGCGCGAGGCGGCGGATCGCAGCAACCGGGACGCTGAAGACCTTCGCTCGACATCGGAAAGACAACGCGAGGAACGCGAGCGCGCCAAGGCGGAAGACGCCGAGCGGGTGCGTGGCGTCGTCGATACCCTCGCCGGCGGTCTCAGGAACGTCGCGGAAGGGGATCTGACCGCACGGATTTCCGAGCCATTCCCCGGCGAGCTCGACCGCCTGCGGGTCGACTTCAACGCTTCGCTGGAGATGTTGTCGAAGGCGCTCGGCGAAGTCAGCGAGAATGTCGGTGTCATCCGGGCTCATTCCAGCGAGATCGACGCCTCAGCAGACGACTTCTCGCGGCGGACCGAGCAGCAAGCGGCGTCCCTGGAAGAGACGTCGAGTGCGCTCGAAGAGATTACCGCCACGGTGAAGCAGACATCGGAGAAAGCACGCCTCGCCGCAACGCGCTCCGCCGAAGCCAAGGACACTAGCACAAAGTCGGAACCGATCGTCGCCAACGCCGTCTCTGCAATGGGCCGCATCGAGGCGGTCGCCGGCGAGATCACCCAGATCATCGGTGTCATCGACGAGATCGCCTTCCAGACAAACCTTCTGGCCCTGAACGCGGGCGTAGAAGCGGCTCGTGCCGGCGAGGCGGGCGCAGGCTTTGCGGTGGTCGCGCAGGAAGTTCGCGAGCTTGCGCAGCGGTCGGCGACGGCAGCCAAGCAGATCAAGGAACTGATCAACAAGTCGTCCACTGAGGTCTCGTCAGGGGTCGAGCTTGTCGAGGCGACCGGCAAGGCGCTCGGTGCGATCGCCGGATATGTGACCGAAATCAATGAGGGCCTGCAGGGCATCGCCGATGCGTCGCAGGAAGAAGCCACCGGCCTGCAGCAGATAAGCACCGCCGTCGCACGCATGGACGACGTCACGCAGCGCAATGCCGCGATGGCCGAGGAGACAAGCGCGGTCGTGCACCATCTGAACGGTCAGGCGGAAGGTCTTGCGGCTCTCGTCGCGCGGTTCCGCCTCGACGAGGTGCACGAAGAGCGGCAGCCTTCAAGTTCCTCTGATAGATCGCAGGCTGCGTGAAACAGAGTTTACAGGATTACCTCTTGGCGCGCCGGCGGGCGCGCCAATTCGCTCGCCGTTAAATTTCGCTAGTGCGCTGTTCGGCGATCGGGCGGGGGTACAACCGGACCATCGTCGCAAACGATCGCTTTCTCGCGCATCCTTTGAATGTTCGATTGCGCAAGAGCCAGAACGGCGTTCGCGACCTCGTCTTCCGTCCATCCTGCGTCGCGCGCGCTTGCGATGAGATCGGAAAAAGCGTCCGAGACCGCCATCTCACATTCGAGATCCCGATCCACGCCAAATTTCGATTCCGGGCGCCGAACAGACATGACGTTACGGTACCTCAAATCCTCTAGAAAGCAGCCACCCTGTTTTTTGGGGGAAAAGCTTATGGGTAATTTCTTACCCTGCCTTCGATTGCTTTATTGATCCGGGAGAAGTCGTGTAATTCCTGCCGCTTGATATAGTTGTCATCCGGCAAACGCAAAACGAAAGTCAGAGGTTTACTTAATGCCCAGCGAAAATGTCCGAACCGTGTTCATCGAGAAATTCGGTGGGCCCGAAGAGCTGAAATTCATCGAGCGTCCCGTCGGCGATCCGGGACCGGGAGAAGTCCGCATCCGGCACAAGGCGTGCGGGCTGAATTTCATCGATGTCTATCAACGCACGGGACTCTATCCTTTAGACCTCCCTGCCCCCCTCGGCATGGAGGCTTCGGGTATCATCGAGGCGGTTGGCGACGGGGTGACGCATCTGAGGATCGGCGAGAGGGCGGCCTATGCGTCGACGCCGCCCGGCGCCTATTGCGAAGCGCGGGTGATGAGGGCCGCGCAAGTGTGCCCGCTCCCGGACGGGATTTCCTTCGAGGAAGGCGCGGCGATGATGCTGAAGGGCCTGACCGTCAATTATCTCTTTCGCCGCACGACGCCAATCGCCAAGGGAGACACAGTCCTCTTTCACGCCGCCGCCGGCGGTGTCGGGCTGATCGCCTGTCAATGGGCGCGCTCCGAGGGCGTCACGCTGATTGGAACGGCGGGCACGGATGAGAAATGCGAACTGGCGCGCGAGAACGGGGCCACACACGTCATCAATTATCGCAATGAGGATTTCGCGACTCGCGTTCGCGAAATCACTGAGGGCAAGGGCGTTGATGTGGTGATGGACTCTGTCGGCAAGGACACGTTCGACGGATCCCTCGACAGCCTGAAGCCGCTCGGAATGATGATCTCCTTTGGCAACGCTTCCGGCAAGGCCCCACCTGTCGACCTCGGGACGCTGGCCGCCAAGGGTTCGCTGAAGGTCACCCGACCGACCTTGTTCACGCATATCGCCGATCACGAAACCTGCCAGCAGATGGCTCGCGAGCTGTTTGAAAAGGTGACTGCCGGCGAAATCGTCATCCATGTGGATCAGCGCTTTCCGCTCGCCGAGGTCGCCGAGGCGCACAAGGCGCTCGAAGCGCGGAAAACTACCGGTGCCACGATCCTCGAGGTGTGATCGCGTGATGACATCCAGACACGATGATGTTGACGCCTGCGCGGAAGCACTGCGCCCGGACTTTCTCGCCATAGCCGAGCGGGCGGCTGGGCCAGACCGACCGGCCGCGCAGGTCGCCCGCGACCTCCAACAGATCGCGGACAAGCTCAAGGGCATGTTGTCGAATTTCGGTTCGCGGCTCTCTCTCACCGATCTCGAAAGCGAATTGATGCGTCTCGCTGAGAAATATGCCGGTGAGGAATGGACCATCGAGACCGTCGCCGAGGCGATCGAGCGCGTGGCCGACGCTCATGCGGCCGCCGTGGACACAGAGGATTAACGCCGAACGGGCCGGGAAAACAAGACGGCGTCGCCAGATGCGGTCTCCCGGACCTGGGAGACCGCGAGTGGAAGCCGCTGGCCTACTCGACTGCGTAGACCTCCGGTTCAGTCGTTCCAATCTCGTAGATGGTGAACGGCCCTGTCTTGTCGCCTCCCATCCCCGGAGATCCCATAGGCATGCCCGGCAGGGTGATGCCCTTGATCCCCGGACGTTCGGTCAGGAGCTTGTTGAGGGTACCCAGCGGCACGTGACCGCTGACCGCGTATCCGTCAATCATGGAGAGATGGCAGCCTTGCAAGGCGTCGGGAATGCCGGCTTCGCGGCTCATGGCCGCCAGTTCGTGCGTAGGATGAACCGAAACCGTAAATCCGTTCTCGCGCAGATAATCGGCATAACCCTCGCAACAACTGCATTGGGGGTTCTTGTAGAGTGCCACTTCCGTGGCTTCAGAGGGACTTCCCCAGAAAAAGTAAAGGGCACCGCCTGCTATAGCGGCAATGAAGAACAGAACTGAAGGCAGTTTTCTCATGATGGTATCCTTTCGGAGTGGGCACCTTCGGTGCCCGTCAAAATTTCTCTTCGATTCGGCCCCCGGCCCGTAAGGCCGGGAGAGGCAAGGTTCCTTCTCACTTAGGCTCCTCCTTGCCACCAACCCGGATCACACCCATCATCCCGGCCGCCTGATGCTCCAGGATGTGGCAGTGGAACATCCAGTCACCGGGATTGTCGGCGACAAATGCGATCTCGACCTTCTCGCGAGGTGCCATCAACACCGTGTCCTGCCACTCGCGGTTGGCCGTCGGCTGACCGTTACGGGAGACGACACGGAAGGAGTGACCGTGGAGGTGAATCGGGTGATGCCAAGCGGTGGCGTTGGTCATGGCGAGCACATGCGAGCGTCCTTGCTCTAGCGTCAGCATCGGGTCCATGACGTGGCCGGTGGCGGCTCTTCCATTGATAAACCACATGCCGTCGCCGTGGTTCATGTTCATCATGGAATCCATCGTCTCTCTCGATGAGCCGCCCATGGCACCACCCATTTCAGCCATGACCATCTGACCCATCATGCCTCCGTTGAACGTGATCTCATGACGGGTCGCCTCCCCCACATCCGGGTCGGGAAGCGGATTGGCCGGCAGTTCAATCGGCCAGCCGGGAGAGTGGTCCCTAAGGGGTTCATCGGCATAGGCCAGATCAACAAGTCGGTAGTCCAGCCCCTTGTAGAAGCGGTCGACGACGGAAACGCGGCTTCCGGCTCCGCCGGTCATGTCCACCACCAGGTCGACGCGCATCGCCGGACCGACAACCACCAGCCCCTCCGTCGGAGCATGGGGCGCCACGGGCTGTCCGTCGAGCGCCACAACGACCGGTTCGTGGCCGGCGAAATCGAGCCCGAATATCCGGGCATTTGCGGCGTTGATCAGGCGCAGGCGGATACGCTCGCCTTTGCGAACCGCGAAATCGTCGGGGACCACTCCGTTGATCGTCACCGTGTTACCGACACGGCCATTGTGCATCATGTCATGGCCGTTGCCGAAGTCGTCGCTGATCCCCGCGGATCGCGTAAGTCGCCAGTCGTCTAGAACCCAGGTCACATCACGGTCGACGCGCAAAGGTTCGGGCTCCTCAATGATCAGTGGACCGTAAAGGCCGCGACCGACCTGCTCGAAACTACGCTGGTGCGGGTGATACCAGAATGTGCCCGCGTCGACCGCGTCGAATTCGTAGACAAAGGTTTCGCCCGGAGCGATCGGGGGCTGCGTCAGATGCGGTACGCCATCCATGCCATTTGGCGTGCGAATTCCGTGCCAGTGAACCGTGGTTTCCTCGGCGAGACCATTTCCCACGGTGATGCGCAGGCGCTCGCCCTGCCGGACACGGATTTCCGGGCCCGGCACCGCGCCGTTGTAATTCCAAACGAGGGTTTCTCCGTCATGCTCGGGTACCAGGCGAGCGGTGCCGGGGGCGGATTTGAGGCGAAATTCGCGTAAAGGCTCCGCTTGCGTCCGGCCGAGTCCGGCATCGGGGAGCACTGCGCTACCGGCATATGCAGCAGCGGAGGTGAGTAATGCACGACGTGTCAGCGTCAGTGAATGAGAAGTCATGATTTTTGAGATCCTGAGATTGGTTCGTGAGGTCGCCTTGCGCCTCGGGAAAACGGGATCGAGTGCGCCTGACGCGCACGTCGATTCGCACCGAAATCGGAATTCCGGACGGCGTCAGCTCAGGATAATTTTCGCGGGGGGTGAGGAATTGGCGGACCGGTGCACCCGGTTCCGTCGAAAATCGCGGCGGACCTCGTAATTTCCACCGGCTCCGGGAGGGCTGCAGTGGGTGGCGGAAGCACCGCGAGCACCGGGAATACGCAAATATTGTCACATGAAGGCGTTTCGTCGCCATCGTCCGGACAACTCTGACAGTCTCCCATCTCCATTCCGCTGATGGCTGCGCGAGCCATCTTCGTGTTCATCGCCGCCGCATTTGCGGCGTGCGCGACCGTACCCGCCGCAAACGCAGCGAGCATCAGGACTACCAGAAGGCGAAGATGACTGGCCATGCGTGGTTGAATATTCCTAAACCCGCATCGTGTCGATACGCGATTTGCCGCACTGGCCTGATGCCGATCATCGCCAAAAACCGAGTGTGGGCGGACGAGACAGACCGTGCCGGCCCGACCCCTCATAAATGATAGTCAATGGATTAACCTAGGGGAAATTCACACCCTTTATACAACGAGCCGGATCCTGGAGAGCCGCTCGCTTTGACAGTCGAAATCGCGCCGAGTTTTGTGCAAGGAGTTGGCATCGCCGCGCTCACGGCCATGTCGCTCGAGCTCGCACTGAAAAGGTGTTCCGACAAATATACGGAGATGCTGGTTACCGGCCTCGTTCTGGCAGCGGGGCTGATCGTATCGATGGCCCTGCCGCTTCGGTTCGCGCCCGGCGTGACCTATGATCTCGGTCACGTCTTCCTTATTATCGCTCCGACATTCGGCGGCTGGATTGCCACCTTGCTGACCGTCGTCGTCGCGGTCGCGGGCCGGATTTACCAGGGAGGCGCCGGGACATCTGCGGCTCTTATCGGAATAGCCGTCAGTTCCTGCCTCGGAATCGCGTTCGCCCTGCTATTCAAGTCCCGCGATCTCTCGGCCCGGAAGCTGGTGGCGATGGGACTGGCGGCATCCGTATCGATCTTCAGCGTGTTCTTTCTACCGACGGAAATCGCATTCGAATTTCTGGAGCAAGCAGGACTGGCGATGGCGATCGCCAATCTGCTGGGCGTGCTGATTGTTGGCTCGATGCTAACGGGCAGGCGCGCGCAGTTGTACCGCGAGCGCTCACTGACGGAGGATACCACCACCGATCCGTTAACCCGCTTGCACAACCGGCGCTTCTTTGAGGATCGCGGGCCGGATTTTGCCCGTCAGGCCTTGGAGACCTACGGCAGCTACGCGGTGATGGTCATCGACGTAGACAACTTCAAGGCGATTAACGACACATTCGGCCATGCCCGTGGGGATGTCGTACTCAGGAAGATCGCCGACATGGTCAAGGCCCAAACCCGGTCCACCGATCTCGTTGCCCGATACGGCGGAGAGGAAATCGTGGTCATGGTCTGCGACTCCGTCAACATCCGCGATCTGGCGGAGCGCATTCGCCAATCCATCGAGGGAACAGCTGTCCTTCTGGGAGGAATTCCGCTGATGGTTACCGTCAGTGTTGGCTACCAGATCGTGCGCAGCTTCAATATCACGTTCGAGGATGCCTTCGAGCGCGCCGATGCGGCGCTCTATCGCGCTAAGGACAATGGGCGAAACAGGGTCGAATACGGTCGAGCGGCGTGAGGGGATTGTGGTGGGCCCGGCAGGACTCGAACCTGCGACCAAGCGGTTATGAGCCGCCGGCTCTAACCAACTGAGCTACAGGCCCCACGCGGCGCAAGCCCTAGCCGAATCGTCTGCACGAAACAAGCACCTATGTGCCCTTTGTGCGCGTGTCACATATCCGGCGCAATGGCATGTCACCGCCACAGCGTAGGGCACACCAAACAGGAAGAGCGGAATGGTTGTTTTGATGAAGGAATTCCCACGTTACCTCATTGGCGTGCTGACCAGCGCCGTGCTCGTCGCGACGCCGGCGATAGCGCAGGATAAAGAGCCCACGCCCCGCATTATGGTGTCCGGGGAAGGCACGGCCACTGTCGCTCCGGATATGGCGATCCTTAATTTTACGGTGACGCGCGAGGCCGACACGGCGCGCGAGGCGCTCGACGCCAACACAGAGGCAATGGCCAAGGTGCTCGAGGCAATGAAGGCCGAAGGCATCGAGGACCGGGACCTGCAAACCGCTGATTTTTCGATCGAGCCGAAATACCAGTTCCCGGACAGGAAGGCTTCCGGCGAGCAGGACCCGCCCCGCATCGTCGGCTATTTCGTGCGGAACGGCCTGACTGTGCGGGTCCGCGATCTCGACCGGGTCGGAGACATTCTGGACCGTTCAGTCACGCTTGGTGTCAATCAGGGCGGCCAGGTTTCCTTCACGAATGATGACCCTTCCGAGGCGCTGACTGATGCGCGGATCAAGGCGATTCAGGAAGCCATGGCAAAAGCGAAAACGCTGACGGACACTGCCGGCGTGGGGCTTGGCAAGGTTCTCGAGATATCGGAAAGCGCATTTCAGCCGCCCATACCGCTGGCACGTACGAAGGTGGTCATGATGGAGGCGGCCGATGCCGCGCCCGTGCCGGTTGCGGCCGGCGAAAACGCCTATTCGGTCACGGTTACCGTCACCTTCGCCCTGGACCAGTAGTCGGGCCCGCTGCCGCTACTCCGCCTTCGACACCTGCGCGACGAAGTCGTTCAGGTCGTAATAGGTCGTCACGCGAGTGATGAGCCCGTCATCCACCTCGAAAAACATGCCGCCCGGCACCGCATAACTCTGGCCGTTGGCGACCGGCAGCCCTTCCTCGGTGGCAAGATAACGGCCGCGGACGGTGAACTCAGCGGCGGCGCGTATCCCGCCAGGTGCCGTCATGACAGCAATATCCTCGAGACTCTCACTGTAATGCCGGGCCCTTTCTCCATGGGCCCAGCGGAATTTTTCCTTGCCGATCTGCCTTTCGCCACGGGCTGTGTCATGGGCCACATCCTCATCGAGACAGGCGAGCATCGCCTCGCTGTCGCTGGCGTTGAATGCCTCCAGATAGCGCACGATCAGCGCTCTTGTCTCTTCTTCAGCCAATTCCATCTCCTCCGGCTTCCGCCAGTTCGTCGAACGTTTGTCCGGTCACCGCAAACGCAATCACCGGCTCTCTGATATCGGCGAGGCGCCGGTAGAACCGGTCCGCCGCGTTGTTTTGCGGCATCATCGTCAGCCAGAGATGCCTTCCGCCAAGCATCCTTGCATGGGAAGCCGCAGCAGCCATCAATCTCTGTCCGACGCCTCGACCGCGATACCGTTCGTCGACATAAAGATCGCTCACATAGAGACCGGCGGACGCATGGCTGGTCTCGACAGAAGGCAGCAACCCGACATAGCCGACCGGGCTCCCTGCATGGATTGCAATCAGAACGGTCATCGCGGCACCGGGGTTCCAGCATCAAGCGCTGAACGTCAACGACGGTCAGGATGTCGTCCGGATCCCCCTGCGAGCGCGCAAGACCTAGCGCCAGCTTATGAAGCGCAACTGCATCGTCAGGCCCAGCCCGGCGAATGGCGAGTTCAGAGCCCATCCTCGATGATGTGGTCGAGATATTCCCCTTCATGGGCGATCTCCTGCTCATGAGCGCTCACCCGCCCGCGCATCGACATCGACGCCTCGTGTACCGAGGCCGGATCGCCGCTGACCAACGGATGCCAGTCATACAATGGCCGGCCCTCTGCCAGAAGCCGATAGGCGCAGGTCGAGGGCAGCCACTCGATCTCGCCGACATTTTCGGGTGTCAGTCGAACGCAGTCAGGCACGATCGCCTGCCGGTTGAGGTAGTCGGCGCAGCGGCAGGTATTTTCGTTGAACAGGCGGCAAGCCACGGTGGTGAAATGGATCTCGTCGGTGTCGTCGTCGATCAGCTTGGACATGCAGCACTTGCCGCAGCCGTCGCACAGGCTCTCCCACTCATCCGGCGACATCTCGCCAAGGGACTTGGTTTGCCAGAACGGCTTTTCGCCGCTTTCCACGTCACGCCTCATCGCCGCGACCAACCACATCAGAACGGAGCTGGCAACCGCGTCGGACGTCAGCGCTATCATTCTCAGGAGCCGCCCACCAACCGCTCGACGCGGACTGTGTTCAGCCTCTTTCCCGCTTCACGCTGCGCCCAAGCCGGATCAGCGCCTCGCGCAACGCCTCGTCCTCGATGCCATCGGCAAGCGCCTTGAGCCTTTCCTCTGCCTCCCGCGGCAACGGTGCGGCGCGGCGCGGCGGTTTGTGCGCGGGCGCAACAGCTTTATGCACCAGCTGTAGCCGGTCGACCGCCTCAAACCCAAAGAAGGCGTTCACCCTCTGGATGATCTCGCCCGTTTGATGCTGGAGATGCAGAGCCGCCATGCCCTCGGCGGCCACGACGAGCGTTGCCGGCTTGAAGGGGTCGTCCTCGCTTGCGCGGCGGGGCCAGTTGATCTTTTGCGGCCTGGTTGTATCGGCCAAGCGCCCCGACACGATCTCCGGCCAGGCGCCCAGCAGCGCGGAGGTCATTCCCGCACGCCGAGCCAGGACCGGATCGAGTACCGCCGACACCAGGCCGCCGACCTGTTCCGGCTTGCCGCGCCACTTGGACGGTCTGTGTCCGCTTTGTTCAGGCGATTTGCCCAACGGTTCCGGCTCCCTGCCCCGACTCGACACCCGGCGGCGCCATCGAACATGCGAGTACGATCAGTGTGGCAACGAACGCGCTGTCCATCAAGTCGTGTTCGAACATGATTCCCGGCGCCCCGGTGATCGCATAGGTCAGCGTCAGGATCGCCCCGATCGCAATGCGAGCCGTCCTGCCCTTGTCGTTGGGGCTTGCCAGCGCGAGCGCAACCGGGGCGCCAAGCAATACAAGCAGGGCCACAAGACCGAATATGCCCGCATCGAGCAACGCCGCCAGATAACCGTTATGCGGATGAGTGAAGCCGACAAGACTGTTATCCTCAGGATCGAGATAAGCGGCTACAGCGTCCATTCGGGCCGTCAGGCCGTACCCTGTCCACGGCGCTTCCTTCACGGCCCGCCAGCCGCCCGCGAGCATCAGGATACGGCGGCCCGTGGAGGAATCGTAGTCGTCTGAAGACTGCATCAATTCGATGTCCTGACCGAACATACCGACGCGATCCATAATCGGCTGGGCGGCGAACGTGAGGCCAGCCACGACGATTGCAGACGCGGCCAAAAGGCCTCGCCGCAGGACAGAGCGTGACAAGGTGCGTGACGACGCCCAGACCAGCACCGCCGTGACCAGCGGAATGGCAATCCAGACAGCGCGCATCCCGGAGGCGATGACGCAGAACAGCATCGCGAGATAGGCCAGAGCGCCTAGCCAGCGGCGCGCCGGCCACGGCGAAAGAGTGTTCAGCGTGCCGATCGATCCGAACAGAAGAGACATGACGGCGAATATGCCGGGATTTCCGCACCAGGCGTCGGCGCGGAGACCTATCGTCATCACCTGATAGGCGGCGACGGGCGCTGCGATGACAACGGAAAATCCGCATGCCAGCACGAACAAGTCCAGCACTTCGCGGTACGGGGTCAGGCGTAGCCTGATCCCGACCACCAGCGGGGCAAAAAACACAAAGGTCGTCGACAGCACGGAAAACCGTTCCAAGCCATTGTGCGCCAGCGCGAACCCGATCTTGACGCTCGCATAGAGACCTGCCGCGGTAGCCGCGGTGGCGACCCATCGGTCAATGCGAAAGGGGAACCGCCGCAGAGCCAACGAAATCACTGCCCAAACGAAAGCGCACCACAGCACGACAGAAAGCGTGCTGCCGAACGCTGGCGCGGCTGCGCCCACCAGAAACAGCCAGATACGATTGTTGCGGTCGAAGCCATTCATGGGCGCAAGGGCCGACATGATCCGGCGCGGATCGAAAACTAGGGGCAGGGTCAAAGCGTATGCTTGATCTCCCCGCCCCTGTTCGCGCATGACATTGTCCATGAACCATCCGTTTCACAATCCAGGCGGCAAGACAATGCCGACTTCTGCCGCCCTGCTCGAATGGTACGATCGCCATGCACGCGACCTGCCGTGGCGCATCGGACCTGCACGGATAGCAAAGGGCGTGCGCCCCGATCCCTATCGCGTCTGGCTGTCAGAGATCATGCTTCAACAGACAACTGTCGCGGCAGTGAAGGCCTATTTTCGCAAATTCACCGAAATGTGGCCGGACATCGAGAGCCTCGCAAGTGCGGACGAGCAGGATGTCCTCAAGGCGTGGGCGGGGCTTGGATACTATTCGCGCGCGCGCAACCTGAAGAGATGCGCCGACGCGGTGGTTCGCGAACACGCCGGACGCTTTCCGCAGACCGCCACTGCCCTGCGCGAATTGCCCGGGATCGGCGACTACACAAGCGCGGCTATCGCCGCGATTGCGTTCGGCGAAGCCGTTCCCGTCGTTGACGGCAATGTCGAGAGAGTGGTCTCGCGCCTCCACCGTATTGATACACCGCTGCCGGTGGCAAAGAAGGAGATTCGGGCCAAGGCAGCGCTGATGCTCGATCCCGCGCGGCCCGGCGACTTCGCGCAGGCGATGATGGATCTCGGCGCGACGCTTTGCACCCCGAAGCGTCCCGCCTGCATGCATTGCCCCGTGCGCCGCATGTGCAGGGCGCTGGCGACGGGGGATCCGGAAACATTTCCGGTCAAGGCTCCCCGAAGAGCAAAGCCGCGCCGACGCGGCGCCGCATTTGTCATCGAGCACCCAGAAAAGGGCTGGATGCTGGAGCGGCGTGGCGGGTCGGGTCTCCTCGCCGGGATGACGCAGGTGCCGACAACCGCCTGGACCGCGCGCCAGGACGGAACCACGGATACGTCAGAGGCGCCCGCCGGCGTATCGAGATGGCGCCGCTGCGGCTCCATCAGGCACGTCTTCACCCATTTCGAGCTCGAACTGGACGTTCATCACGCGGTCGCCGAATTACCCCTCGAGGCCGGCCAATGGTGGAGCGCATCGGACGAGATCGGCGGCGAGGCGTTGCCAACCGTCATGAAGAAGGTTCTGGCTCTCGCCATCGAGAGCAAACTGGCGGAAAACAGTTGAGCGAGATTCGTCACATCGTCTTCGACATCGGGAAGGTCCTGATCCACTACGACCCGGAATTGCCTTTCCGGCGCATCATTCCCGACAAAGACCGCCGTACCTGGTTCCTGACCGAGGTCTGCTCCTCCGGCTGGAATGTCGAGCAGGATCGCGGACGAGGCTGGGCCGAAGCAGAGAACCTGCTGATCGCCACCTTTCCTGACGAAGCAGAAAATATCCGCGCCTTTCGCCAGAACTGGCGCGAGATGGTGCCGCACGCCTATGACGGCAGCGTCGCCATTCTCAATGCGCTCGTCGCCGCGGGGCACGACGTGACGATGCTGACGAATTTCGCGTCAGACACGTTTCGCGAGGCGTAAGAAATGTACCCGTTTCTGAAGCAATCGCGCGGCGTCACCGTTTCCGGCGACGTCAAGCTCATAAAGCCTGATCCGGCGATTTACGCGCTCCACACGGAAAGCTTCTGCCTCGACCCGCAAGCCACGCTGTTCATCGATGACAGCGAGAAAAACGTCGCTGCCGCGCGCGGCTACGGCTGGCGCGCCATCTTGTTCGAAGAACCCGAACAGCTGCGAGCCGATCTTGCGGCGGTCGGGATCGCTGCATAACCGTCACGCGCCTGCTGCCGCAATGCCCTTTCGGATCTCTGCGCGCAACGCGTCGATGGGTTCAAGGCCCGAGCCGCTTTCGAAATGCCAGAATGTCCAGCCATTGCAGGCGTCCAGGCCCTGAACCTTGGCGCCCATGCGGTGGATCGACGCCTGCTCGCCGCCATGGGCCAACGAGCCGTCCGCCTGCACCGTTGCCTCCCAACGTTTTCTGGCGTCGGTGAGCACTGCGCCCGGCTGCAGCAGCCCGCTTTCGACCAGGGTCAAAAACGCGACCCGCGGTTCGGCGCGTTTGCTGGTAACCAGTTTCAGGGTCGCCGCGTCGACCGGTTCGACGGCCTCGATGCGGGCCGCCGCCGCATCGATATAGGCCTGTTCGCGTTCGATACCGACGAAATGCCGGCCGAGCCGCTTGGCGACGGCACCCGTCGTACCAGAGCCGAAGAATGGGTCGAGAACCACATCGCCGGGCTTCGTCGACGACATCAGGATGCGCGCGAGAAGCGCCTCCGGCTTCTGCGTCGGATGAACCTTGTCGCCATTGTCCTTCTTCAGCCGTTCTCCACCGTTGCAGATCGGAAACAGCCAGTCGGAACGCATTTGAAGATCGTCGTTGGAAGCCTTCAGCGCCTCATAGTTGAAGGTATAGCCCTTGGCGTTCTGGTCGCGCGACGCCCAGATCATCGTTTCGTGGGCGTTCTGGAAGCGGCGGCCGCGGAAATTCGGCATCGGATTGGTCTTGCGCCAGATCACGTCATTGAGGATCCAGAAGCCGATGTCCTGGAGGCTGGCGCCGACCCGGAAAATGTTGTGATAGGAGCCGATCACCCAGATGGTTCCGTTCGGCTTGAGAACCCGGCGGGCGGCCAACAGCCACGCGCGGGTGAACGCGTCATAAGCCTGAAAGGACTCGAACTGGTCCCAATGGTCGTCAACAGCATCGACCTTCGACTGATCGGGCCTGTGGAGGTCGCCCTCGAGTTGCAGGTTGTAGGGCGGGTCGGCGAAGATGACGTCGATCGATTTCTCCGGAAGCGCGTCAAGCGCCGCCACGCAATCACCCTTGATGATCGTGTCCAGCCAGTCAGGCTTCGCGTTGGTGTTGGCGGCGGGTTTCGGCGCGGCGGCGCGCGCAGAGGCTAGGCGAACGACAGACATGATACACCCGGGGGTTACGCATTACAGAACGGGTGCATGGTTACCCAACAGGGTTAAAGGGGCGTTAGCGGGATGCCAAGAAGTTGATCGGAGGTCCCCGCGTCTCAACTGGCGAGCGCGAGCTTCACCGCATTCTCTGATCGTTGCGGCGTTCCGGCGAAGCTGCTCAGTCCGAGCCATATTTGCATCGATATCGCGAGCTGCCGGTCGCCTTCCAGGTCGAGACGACCGGCTTTTCGTTCTGCGTCGATGGTACTCAAGCCCATCCAGATCATTGTCATAGTCTTGAGATCGCATTCAACATAGAGGTCGATGTCGAACCCGGGATCGATGTAGCAGAGATCCACCCCCTGCCCATCCACTACGAGCCAGTGTTTTTGCTTGTTGGGCGCTAAATCCCGATACACGAAATGAATCACTTTGCGCCCCTGAGGCAGCTGCGAGACCTCAATGTTGCGGCGCATATCCCACATCAGCAGGGAAGGATCGAGATTTCTCAGGGATACGTCTGATTCAAGCCAGCTTTGCGCCCAGTGCCCGAGAGCGAGAATGATGGGGCGGAGCGCGAGACCTGATTCTGTCAGACGATAGTTGCCCTCGCAGTCGTGGACGACGAGACCAGCTGACTCCATCTCTTTCAAGCGCTTCGAGAGAAGTGCCGGCGATATGCGCGGCAGGCCCCGACGCAGATCGTTGAAACGCGTGGAGCCGCATATGAATTCTCGCAATATCAGCGGTGTCCACCGGCTGCACAATATTTCCGAGGCCATCGCCACGGGGCAGAATTGGCCGTAGCTTGCGGTAATCGTCATGCCGCCCTCCCCGCAATCTTCCGTAAGGTAAATAAAGCCCCCCGCACCCCTGTTCGCAAGTGCATTTTCTGTACTTGCCGCGGTTGGTCTGTTCGCTGACCATTGTACGCGCTTTGCCCATCGAACCGACCAAGCTGGAGGAGAAGCTGATGACCATGTTTTCAATGAAGAATCTTTCCGGTGCGCCAGTGTCAGTTTCAGAGGAAGCGGTGATGGCGCTCGATGCGGGCCTTCGCGGCAGGGTCGCAAGACCCGGCGAGCCGGATTATGAAACTGCCCGCACGGTGTGGAACGGGACAATCGATCGCCGCCCGGATATCATTGTGCGTTGCCAGGGTCCGTCCGATGTCATCAAGGCCGTTCGCTTCGCCGTTGAACACGGACTCCTGATTTCAGTAAGGGCCGGGGGGCACAACATCGCCGGCAAGGCAGTGGCCGATGGCGGCCTGATGATCGATCTTTCTTCGATGCGGTCCGTGCGTGTCGACCCGGAATCGCGCACGGCATGGGTTGAACCGGGCGCACTGCTTTCCGATGTGGACGCTGAGACTCAGACACACGGCCTTGTCGTGCCGACTGGCATCAATTCAACAACCGGAATATCCGGTCTGACGCTCGGTGGCGGCTTCGGATGGACAACACGGTCTTTCGGCATGACGATCGACAATCTCGTCGCTGCGGATGTCGTCACTTCGGAGGGCCGTCTGGTACGCGCCGCCGAAGACGAAAATTCTGATCTGTTCTGGGCTCTCCGCGGCGGCGGGGGCAATTTCGGTGTCGTTACAGGCTTCCGGTTCAATCTCCATGAAATGGGCCCGGAAGTCATTTCGGGGCTGATTGTACATCCTTTCGATGATGCCGAAACGGTCCTGAAAGCATGGCGCGATTTCGTCAAAACCGCGCCGCGCGAGGTCAGCGCATGGACGGTGTTACGGAAGGCGCCTCCGCTGCCATTTCTTCCTGAGGAATGGCACGGGCGCGAAGTGGTCGTGCTGGCGGCGTGCTATGCCGGTCCGATGGAGGATGCGGAGGCTGCGCTGGCGCCGTTGCGGGCCATCGGCACTCCCATCGCAGACGTGATATCGCCGCATCCATTCACCGGATGGCAGGCTGCGTTTGACCCCCTGCTCGTTTCCGGGGCGCGCAATTACTGGAAAAGTCACGATTTCTCCCAACTCTCCGACGCGACCATCGAGCTCCTCATCAAGTATGCCGGGAAATTGCCCAGCCCGGACTGCGAGATATTTGTTGCCAGCGTGGGCGGCGCAATGGGTGACGTTGCAGTCGATGCGACCGCGTATGGCGGTAGAGAAGCAAACTTCGTCATGAATGTTCACTCGCGCTGGCAGGATGTTGCCGATGATGCCGATTGCATCCGCTGGGCACGGGAGTTCTTCGACGCGAGTGCGCCGAATGCGATGCCTACGATCTACGTCAATTTCCTGCCCGACGACGAAGACGAAGGCCTGCAAACGACGTATGGGCCGAACTACGCCCGGTTGGCGGAAATCAAGGGGCGCTGGGACCCTGACAATGT
Organism: Oricola cellulosilytica; assembly: GCF_019966575.1. Lineage (GTDB taxonomy): Bacteria > Pseudomonadota > Alphaproteobacteria > Rhizobiales > Rhizobiaceae > Oricola > Oricola cellulosilytica. The sequence goes on from NZ_JAINFK010000006.1 coordinate 33,784, forward strand.
TTTCCGCGTCAATCAGAACATAGCGCCGAAAACCCGTTCAATGGCCGCCGAGTAGCGACTGCATCGATCGGCGCCGAACAAGGGCCGGGCGATGCTGGTCCCGGGACTCATGGAGTGTTATAAGGACCCTCGTCGAATCCGACGAAAACCTGCAGGCTCGGCTCCGTCGGCGCGGGAACCGACACCTGCTCGTCCTTGTAGATGAACTGGGTCGCCCCGCCGCCGGGCGAAATCGGGACATTGATCTTGCCGAGCCGCGAATAGGGCAAATCCTCGCCATGGCTGATGGCGACACGAACTGGAAGCTCGAGATTGCCTGTTGTGCCTTTCGGCCCGTTGACGACCCTGCCCGCGGCGACCACGGACATATATAGGAGGCCGTCGCGATACCGGCAGGTCCGCGTCACATCGGTGATCGTCGCCTGATAAATGATCTCGTCCGGATTGTTTTCGTTGCCCCGGGTGAAGGTCCGGAGAATGGCGGTGCCCTCGCGCAGTACCGGGCGCGGACAATAGGCGCGCAGGTCGTCGGCGGTCAGTTCAGCATCGGGATCACCCAGCGTGTCGTCCACTTTCGCCGTCTGACAGGCTGCAAGCACCAACAACCCCAGGAGCGCGCTCACGCTTTTTACATTCACCGTCCTGTAGAAATGCATGACCAACCCGCCGTTCAGAATGTCCATCGACCGTCCCCCGCCATTGCCAGGACAAAAATGGCGATCGTGCGGTGGCGGCGGGCACATTCCAATCCTTTGCCAGCCTAGTCAATGGCACGAACCGCGCGCGCAGGGGATAGGCACGGTCGTCCGGGGGACTTTAGAACCTGTCGGTTTTCCGTTAAGCAGCGCGCCACGAGGCGCGATAGGATCGCCGCACAACGAACCGTGAGATTTTTTGCCGTGAAATACGTCAGCACACGCGGCCAGGCCCCGGCGCTCGGCTTCTGCGACACCATGCTTGCCGGACTGGCCCCGGATGGCGGGCTGTACGTTCCCGAGAGCTGGCCGCAATTCTCGGCCGATGACATCCGCGCCCTGCGCGGCGGAAGTTATGCGGATATCGCCCTCCGGATCATGTGGCCCTTCGTTGAAGGCGAAATTGACCGCTCAGCATTCGAATCGATTGTCCGCGACGCCTACGCGACCTTTCGCCACGAAGCGATCTGCCCCCTTGTCCAGACCGGGCCGAACGAATTCGTCCTTGAACTCTTTCATGGTCCGACCCTAGCCTTCAAAGACGTCGCGATGCAGCTCATCGGGCGGCTGATGGACCACGTTCTGAGCGAGCGCGACGAACGCGCCACTATCGTCGGCGCGACGTCCGGCGATACCGGCGGGGCGGCGATCGAGGCCTTTGCTGGCCGAGACCGGACCGACATCTTCATCCTGTTTCCCGAAGGGCGGGTGTCACCGGTCCAGCAGCGCCAGATGACAGGCAGCACCGCAGCGAACGTTCACGCGCTTGCCATTGCCGGCAATTTCGACGATTGCCAGGCGCTGCTTAAGGATATGTTCGGTCACGCCTCGTTCCGCGATGCCGTGAGGCTGTCGGGCGTCAATTCGATCAACTGGGCGCGGATCATGGCGCAGGTGGTCTATTATTTCACGTCGGCCCTGTCGCTCGGCGCGCCCGACCGCACCATTTCCTTTTGTGTTCCAACCGGCAATTTCGGTGACATCTTCGCCGGCCATGTCGCGCGCCGCATGGGCTTACCGGTCGAGACGCTCATCATCGCCACCAACGACAACGATATTCTGGCCCGCACGCTTGAAACGGGAGCCTACGAAATGCGGGGTGTGGTGAAGACCACTTCCCCGTCGATGGATATTCAGATCTCTTCGAACTTCGAGCGTCTCCTTTACGATGCCAGCGGCGGGAACGCCGCAGAGGTGCGCGCTGCCATGGCCGGGCTCAAGCAGGCCCGCCGCTTCGATCTTGCCGAAAAGACGCTCGGCGTCATCCGCGAGGGATTTGCCGCGGGGCGGGCCGATATCGACACGACGGCCGAGACGATCCGCTCGGTGAACGAAAGGTCCGGCTACCTGCTCGATCCCCACACGGCGATCGGCGTGCATGTCGCGCGCGCTCGCACGGGAGCGCGCCGCGATGCGGCAGCCCCGACTGTGGTGCTCGGTACCGCCCATCCGGCGAAGTTTCCCGCGGCGGTGGAAGAGGCGGCCGGTATCGGTCCGGCGCTGCCGTCTTGGCTCTCCGGCCTGATGGAGCGCGAGGAGCGTTTCACGGCGCTTCCATCCGACCTTAAAATAGTGGAAGATCACATTTTGCGGCATGCGCGCGCAGCGATGTGACCACGTGTCTGCAAGTGTGTACAAGAGCGTACGGCGGTCGTTGAGCCGCCGGGCCACGGAGGATGTATATGACAGTAGAGACGACGCGTCTCGCCAACGGAATAACCGTTGCAACCCAGCGGTTCGAACATGTCGAAAGCGTCGCGCTCGGTGTCTGGGTCAAAGCCGGATCCCGCAACGAACTCGAAAACGAACACGGTGTCGCCCATCTGCTGGAACACATGGCCTTCAAGGGCACCGTTCGGCGCACGGCGCAGACGATCGCCGAAGAGATCGAGAATGTGGGCGGTGACATAAACGCCGCGACGAGCGTCGAAACAACCTCCTACTTCGTTCGCGTTCTCAAGAACGACGTGCCTTTGGCGTTGGATCTGCTGGCCGACATCCTCCAGAACTCGAAGTTCGACGAGGACGAGCTGGAGCGTGAGAAACACGTCATCCTGCAGGAGCTGGGGGCGGCGAACGACACGCCGGACGACGCGGTCTTCGACCGGTTCACCGAGGCAGCATTCCGGCATCAGCCCATAGGCCGGGCGATCCTGGGCACCCGCGACACCATCAAGGCCTTTACCAGCGACCAGATCCGGCATTACATCGACCGTGAATATTGCGGCGAGCGCATGGTCATAGCTGCGGCCGGCGCGATCGATCACGATGAGTTCGTCAGGCTCGTCGAGACACACTTTTCCGGCATCCGGGCAAAACCGAAGGGCAAGGCAGTGCCCTTGGCTCACTATGTCGGCGGCGACTATCGGGAGCACCGGCCGCTGCAGGACACGCAGTTGCTCCTCGGGTTCGAGGGGCGTGCTTATCACGTGCGCGATTTCTACGCGTCGCAGGTCCTCGCCATGCTTCTCGGCGGGGGAATGTCTTCGCGCCTGTTCCAGGAGATCCGCGAGAAGCGCGGACTTTGTTACTCGATCTATGCCTTCCACTGGGGATTTTCCGATACCGGCATATTCGGAATTCATGCCGCCACCGAACCCGGCGACATCGAGGAACTCGTCAGCCTGGTTTTGCATGAATTGCGCCGCGCCGCCGACGACATCGGCCCTGCCGAACTCGACCGTGCGCGGGCGCAATTCAGAGCGAGCCTGTTGATGTCGGGTGAGAGTGCGCCGAGCCGGGCCGGACAGATTGCGAGGCAGATTCTGCTGTTCGGACGCCCCATCCCGAACGAAGAGCTGCTGGATCGTCTCGACAAGCTAACCGTCGAACGCCTCCGTGATCTCGCCTACCGGCTGTTCACGGAATCGCCGCCGACCGTCTCGGCCATCGGTCCTGTCGATCAGTTGATGGATATCGGCTCGATCCGGACCGAACTGGTCTCCGGGGCGATGGAAAAGAAACCTGCAACCAACGTCGGCGGCATGCGTCTCGCAGTCGGCTGATTCGGCTGTCCGCGCGGTCGCCCCGGATACGCCCATGATTGCTTTTCCTTTTCGCGGAACGCGTCAGCGGATCGTCTCCGGCGAATCCATCTATCTGCGGTACCCGGAACTGGCCGACCATTCTGAATGGGCCGCGCTGCGCTCCGAAAGCGAAAGTTTTCTGCGGCCCTGGGAACCGGCCTGGCCCTCTGACGACCTGCAACGCTCCGCCTTTCGAGGTCGCATCCGCCGCTATCAGCAGGAGATTTCGGCGGGAACGGGTTATCCCTTCTTCATCTGCTCGAAAGACGACGACACGATACTGGGTGGAATAACGCTTGGAAACGTCCGCCGCGGCGTTTCGCAAAGCGGTCAGATCGGCTACTGGATCGGTGTGCGCCACAAAGGTAACGGGGTGATGAGCGAAGCGCTGAAACTGATGTGCGGCTTCGCGTTTTCCACATGCGGATTGCACCGCCTTGAAGCTGCCTGTATCCCCGACAATACACGTTCGATCCGGATTCTCGAAAAAGCCGGATTCGCGCGCGAGGGGTATCTGCGTTCCTATCTGAAGATCAACGGGATCTGGCGCGATCACGTGCTCTACGCGCAGATCAATCCGCGCCACGGACGCGCCAACACGCCGCAGAAACAGGGTGAAGCAGTTTGACGAAAGATGCCGGCATTGGAGAGCGCCACCACGGGCTTGGCTTGCGGCTTGTCTGCGCGGCGTTCATTGCCGCCCTCTCCTTATGTTTGACGCTGCTTACCGCGCCTGCGGGCGCAGTGGAACCGATCAGCATCAGCCGCAACGCCGAAGCGCTTGATCTGTCGGGAGCCGTCACGATTTACCACAATCGCGGACAGAACTTTCAGATTTCAACCGCCCCCGGTGCTGACGGCATCGTTCGCACCATCGAGATCCAGGCGACCCGAGAGGATACGGAAGGTCATTGGGCGGTGTTCGCCCTCGCGAACACGACCGACACCCAGATCGACCGGCTGATCGTCGCCCCGCATTTCCGGCTGGTCGGCTCGGACTTCTTCTGGCCCGATCTCGGTTCGCGCCGCATTGTCTCGATCACCCCGAGCGAGGGTTTCGCGCTCGACCGCGTCGAGAGCAGCGATGCCGACATCTTCTCGATAACCCTTAATCCGGGGGCCGTCGTGACTTTCGTCGCGGAGTTGGCGTCGCCGAACCTGCCGCAGGTCTATCTGTGGGAAGCGGATCAATACAAGGACATCGTCAATTCCTACACGCTCTATCGCGGCATCGTGCTGGGAATCGCGGGATTGCTGGCGCTGTTCCTGACGATCCTGTTCGTCGTGCGAGGAACGTCGATGTTCCCCGCCGCGGCCGCACTCGCATGGGCTGCGCTGGCCTATATCTGCGTCGACTTCGGATTCATCGAAAGGTTCTTCGAGGCTCCCCTTATCGACATCCGCATGTGGCGGGCCATGAGCGAAGTATCGCTGGCGGCGACACTTGCCCTGTTCATTTTCACCTATCTCAACCTCAATCGCTGGAACGACCACCTGAGCTACGGGGCGATCGCCTGGGTACTGGCCATCGTCGCCTTGTCCGCGCTGGTGTTTTACGACCCACCCGTCGCCGCGGGCATTGCGCGGATTTCGATCGCCATCACCGCGGTGTTCGGGCTGGGGCTGATCGCCGTCTTCAGCTGGCGCGGCTTCGACCGCGCCATCATGCTCGTGCCTGCGTGGTCGCTTCTGATCGCGTGGATCCTGGCCGGTTATCTCACGATCTCTGGCGCTGTCGACAATGACATCATCCAACCGGCGCTGGCCGGGGGGCTCGTGCTCGTTGTGCTGCTGATCGGCTTCACCATCATGCAGACCGCGTTTTCGGGGGGAGCATTCCAGCAAACCCTGCTCTCTAACGTCGAGCGGCAGGCGCTGGCCGTGCGTGGTTCGGGCGGCATCGTGTGGGACTGGGACGTGGTGCGGGACCGCCTGACGACAACCCCGGATTTGGCGGCGGTGATGGGGCTCGAAAACGGGATGTTCCAGGGGCCGCCGAAGAACTGGCTGCCACACATCCATGGCGACGACCGTGACCGTTTCAGAATTACTCTCGATTCCGTCGTCGAGAAGCGCCGGGGCAAGATCGATCTGAACATTCGGATGCGCGGTCCGGACAACCACTTCAACTGGTATTCAGTGCGTGCGCGGCCGGTGATCGGGGCCAACGGCGAGATCGTCCGCTGCATCGGCACGATCATTGATGTTAGCGACCAGAAACGGTCGGAAGAGCGGCTGTTGCACGATGCGGTGCATGACAATCTGACCGGCCTTCCCAATAGGCAACTGTTCATGGACCGGATGCGCAGCGCGATCGCGCTCGCGAATATCGACGAGACGATAAAGCCGACCGCGCTGATCATCGACATGGACCGCTTCCGGCAGGTGAACGAAAGCATCGGCATGGCCGCGGGCGATACGCTGCTCATCACCATTGCCCGGCGTCTGCGGCGCCTCTTGCGTCCTCACGACACGATCGCACGGCTGTCAGGCAACCAGTTCGGAATCATCCTTCTTTCAGAGACCGATCCGGAGCGGATCGCCGACTTCGCGGACGCGGTGAAGAAATCGATAAAGACGCCGATCAGTTTCGCCGAGCGGCAGATCATTCTGACGGCGTCGATCGGCTTGGCGACGTGGACACATGCGCGCGCCCAGCACGAGGATCTGCTCGGGGATGCCGAACTGGCCCTTTTCCAGGCGAAGCGCTTTGGCGGCGACCGCGTAGAGCCCTTCCGTCCGGCGTTCCGGACGGCCGGTTCCGACAAGATGCAACTGGAATCGGACCTGCGCCGGGCGATCGAGCGTGGCGAGATTTCCCTTGCCTACCAGCCGATCGTTCGGGCCGATGACCTGAGCATTGCCGGTTTCGAAGCGCTCCTGCGCTGGAACCATCCGCGGCGCGGCGAAGTCCAGCCGGCCGAATTTATTACTCTGGCGGAACGTTCCGAGCTAATCGTCGATCTCGGCAACCATGCACTTGAACTGGCGATGCGCCGCCTCATGGACTGGGACGTGCTGCTGCCCGATGCCGACCTGTTCCTTTCGGTCAACGTGTCGAGCCAGCAGGTCATGGGCCGGGATTTCGCCAACACGCTCTCGAACATGCAGGCGCGGTTTGCGCACCGCAAGCACACGCTCCGACTAGAAATCACCGAAACCGTGCTGATGCAGAACCCCGAGCACAATGCGCATGTGCTGGAGAAGGTGAAATCGCTCGGCATCGGACTGGCTATGGACGATTTCGGCACGGGCTATTCGTCGCTTGCCTATTTGTCGAAGTTTCCGTTTGACACCATAAAGCTTGATCAGTCGCTGGTGCGCAATCAGTGGGCGCAGCGCGATATACTGCTTCAGTCGGTGATTTCGATGGCCGACAATCTGGGTCTTTCCACGGTGGTGGAAGGCGTCGAAACCGAAGATGACCTAGTGAAACTGCGGAAGATGGGATGCCGTTACATACAGGGCTTTATCGCGGGCGTGCCGGTGAACGGAAGCGTGGCAACTGACATGGTTGCCGCGCAAAACCCGCTCGTAAAAGACGACGCCGCAGCCGAGTGACGCGTTCCGGTGAATGTCCCTCAGGCGTGCCCGTAGCCGGCGACGAAATGGGCCGGCTGGATACCTGAAGAGCGAAGCAGCCGGTCATATTTCGTCTCGTGATCCTGATCGAAGACGAGGCCGGTATCGGCATCGAGCGTCAGCCACGAGTTTTCGAGAATTTCCGTTTCCAACTGTCCGGGGCCCCATCCGGAATAACCGAGCGCGATGGCGCACTGGTGCGGCCCCTGCCCGTTCGCGATCATGCGAAGCACCTGGGTCGTCGACGTCAGAAAGACCGTCTCCGAAATCGGTATCGTGGACTCGCCGCAATAGTCAGTCGTGTGCAGTACGAAACCGCGATGCTCGTCCACCGGCCCGCCATGGCCGATCGGCGTATAGGCAATTTCGCTGGCCATTTGCGGCACTGAACATTCGGTAAACACGTCTGTTTGCTCAACGAGGTCGCAGAAGGTCATGCCGCGCGCCTTGTTGACCACGAATCCCATCGCGCCATCCTCGTTGTGGGCGCAGATATAGATGATCGTCTGGGCGAAAAACGACGATGCGAGGCCGGGCGTCGCGACAAGAAATTTGCCTTCGAACTGCCCGGTTTTCTGCAAAAGTTCCATGTTTTCCGCCAAATCCATGCCGAAAGCGTACCATTGCCATGAATTTTGACCAGCAAATTTTGCGATTCGTGTCTGCCGGAGGCAAATCAGCCTTGTGTCACAAAGAGTTGTGAGGTGGGGGAACGAGGAAATGGTTGCCATTTTCTCGTTAGCGAGTCACGTGTGGGCCATGAATCCATCGTTTCGCCTTGCCGCACTCGCCGTCGCCGGCTTTCTAAGCGTTGGCCCTGCACAGGCCGGTGCGTCGAAGTGGCAGGAAACCGACGGCGGACGCCTGCGCATCGTCACCGAGCCGGTGCAGCCGGGTTCCACCTCGCTTCGCGGTGCGTTGCAGATCGATCTCGTGCCGGGGTGGAAAACCTATTGGCGCGAGCCCGGTTCCGCCGGTGTTCCGCCGCAGATAACCGCCATGTCCGGTGCACATGATGAAGTGAGGATCGACTTTCCCGTACCGCATTGGGTCGACGACCCCTACGGCGCGTGGGCCGGTTATACGGAACCGGTGACGCTGCCGCTTACCTTTGGGATCGACCCCGACTCGCCGCCGGCCGTCATCGAGGCCAACGTGTTTCTCGGGATCTGCAAGGATGTCTGCATTCCGTTTACCGCCAAGGTGGACATCGAGATTTCCGGCGGGCAATCCGAGCGACTGCAGGGGCTGCTGGTTTCTGCCGCGCACGGCGCCCTAGCTCCCGACAGTTCGGATGCCCTGTCGGTCAGGAACGTACGCTGGACGGAAACGGGCGCGCTGGAAATACGAGTGTCAACGGACGATGCGAATTCGAAAGAAATGGCGCTCTTCGTGTCCGGCGGAACGGAACGCCCCTTCCAGAAGCCGGTCCAAACCGCCACAGGTGTCGAGGCGACGTTTGCTGTCCAACCGCTTTTCGACACGGAGGAGGCCGGCGCGTTCGATCTCGTGATCGCTGCGCGCCATGGCGCCGACACCGTGGAAACCACTATCTCCCTCCCTGCGCCTGACCGGTAGGCCGGCACGCTCCGCCAAAATTTGGCCGAGCCCCTTCTCATTTCAGCGCGCTGGGCTATGTCCGTCAGCGGACGAACCACGATTGCAAGGAACCAGGCATGACCATCAGCATCGGCGAGAAGCTTCCCGACGCAACCCTGAGAACGGTTACCCCGGACGGTCCGGCCGACAGTTCGACCAGCGAGTTGTTCGGTGGCCGGAAGGTGGTGCTCTTCGGCGTTCCCGGAGCTTTCACACCGACATGTTCGCTCAACCACCTACCTGGCTTTCTTGAGAACAGGGACGCCATTCTCGCCAGCGGGATCGACGAGATCGTCTGCATTTCGGTCAACGACCATCACGTTATGTCGGCATGGGCGAAGGCGGCGAAGGCCGACGGAAAGATTCAGTTCCTCGCCGACTGGGACGGCGCCTTTACGAAAGCGTTGGGCATGGACATTGATCTCGGCGTGGCCGGTCTCGGCGTTCGCTCGAAGCGGTATTCGATGATCGTTGACGACGGCGAGGTGACGGCTCTGAATATCGAGGACGAACGCGGAAAGGCAACCAAGTCCGGCGCAGCGGCTCTGCTCGATCAGCTTGGCTGAAATTGTTCGATGTGGGCGGTTATCCTCCCGAGGTTCCGCCCGCGATCATCATCAGCCGGCGGCCCTCGGTTACCGTAATTTTCTGTCGTCCGCTTTTCACCAGCCCCTCACTTTCCCAACTGCTGAGTAAGCGCGACACAGTGTGCAGTGTCGTGCCGGTCATTTCGGAAATGTCCTGCCGGGAAATCGGAAAATCGATCAGGATGCCCTCATCAGTTTTGCGACCATTCTGACCCGCCAGTTTCATGATCGCGTTGGCGACGCGCTGCTCGACGCGTTCGGTCGCCATTTCGACGATCCGGTCCTGGGCGTCCTGTAGTCTCGCGCCTATCGTTCTGTAAATGTTGGACGCAAAGGACGGATAGCGTTCCACGACTTGCTTCCAAAAGCTTGACGGCCAGGCAAGGATAACGCAGTCGACGGCGGCAACCGCATCGGCAGGATAAGTGTCACGATCGATCGCTTGCGCGATGCCGAACGGCTCGCCGCTCGAAATGTAGCGGGCAATTACCTGCTCGCCGGCGGGCGTCGTCCGTACCACCCGTATATGCCCGTCTAACAGAACGAAGAAAGACCGCGCCTCTTCTCCCGCGTGAAAAACCCTCGCCCCCTTCTCGACACGCAATGAATTGGCTTTTGCGACTAACGCCGTCAGATCCTCCCGGCTCATTCCGGCAAATAGCGGCAATCCGGCGATCAGAGATGCGTCCAGCATGAGGACCTTCTGGAGTTTGATGCAGCGCAATTTCTGCGAGTTTCGCCAATGCTAAGCGTCGGCATCGAAACAACAAACCCGCTGAAAGGAAACACTATGCGCAGGAAACTGATGACCGCAACTCTCCTGATGGCCGGCCTCACCGCAGGGGTCGCGAATGCCGCGGAGATCGAAGTGCAAATGCTCAACAAAGGCGACAAGGGCGGGATGGTTTTTCAGCCCGACTTCGTTGTTGCGGAGCCTGGAGATTCGATCAAGTTTGTTTCCGTCGACAAGGGACACAACGCCGAGTCGATCGAGGGAATGCTGCCGGACGGTGTGGAATCGTTCAAAAGCGGCATGAGCAAGGATTTCGTTCTGACGGTAGAGAAAGATGGCCTCTACGGCATCAAGTGCACGCCCCACTACGGTATGGGCATGGTCGCGCTCATCACCGTTGGCGAGCCCGCCAACGAAGACGCCGCCATGGCTGTCAAGCAGAAGGGTAAAGCCAAGAGCCGGTTTGAGGAGATTTTCGCCGAGTATGAAGCGGCGAAATAATTCCTCGACAAGCGATCTGGAAGACGAGCCCGGGGGGCACCAGAAAGGTATTCCCGGTTACCTTGCGTCGATTGAAAATGACGCAGCGATTTCAGGCGCACATCCTATTCGTGGCGGCGTGCACCGATGAGTCCGACAGGCTGGGACCGCAACAAAACAGCCCGCCACAATCGTGACGGGCCATTTTTCCTTCCTGATTCAAGTCTTACGGCAAAGCCCTCTTGCTGTTGTAAATAGCGGTGTAGTCTTCGCCAAATGGCGTCGGCGGCACCACCTGGGCCATCAGATCGTTGTCCCAAGCGCCCTCGACCACGATATGGGCAGTTGCGCCGAGATTCACCGCCTCGATCAGGTTGTGGTTCACATAGGCGTACACGCCGGGCTGCCTGAACGTGTAGATCGCGGCGCCGGCCGAGCCGCCGCGGATGAACCACGTCTCGATGTCGCGTTCCGGAGGATTGTTGAACTTGCCTGTTTCCCAAACGAGGTCGCCATGTCCGCCGATCAGATGTGGCCGTGTGTCCCGGTTCGCCTGCGAGTGGACGATTAGGATCGTCTCATCCACCGTGGACTTCAGCGCATTTTCGCCGGTCAAAGCACCCGCTCTGCCGTTGAATACCACATGCGACGGGACAAGTCCGTTCATGATCTCCAGCGTATCGGCATAGGAGGACCCGAGATCGTCGAAACGCATGAAGTTCCCGTCCTCGTCGCGCGGAATGTAGAAGTCGTTCTCTCCGATATAGAAGACCTTGTCATAGGAGACCGGCTCGCCCTTGTCGTCCTTCAGGCCCTCGCGTGGCAGGATCATGATCGCGCCACTCATGCCGGACACGACATGCCACGGAATCATCGGACCGCCCGGCGCGCAGTGATACACAAAAGTGCCGGGCCGGGTCGCCTTGAAGCGCAGCACGGTCTTTTCGCCAGGATTGACGAGCGTCAGCGACCCACCACCCAGACCGCCGGTCGCCGCGTGGAAGTCGATATTGTGTTGCAGCATGTTTTCCGGCGGATTGATTAACGTCAGTTCGACATAATCACCTTCGTGAACGACCATCAGCGGACCGGGGATCGACCCTTCATATGTCATTCCCTGAAGCATCGTTCCGTCGTCGTCGACCTCGAACTCCTTTTCGATAATCATCATCTCGAATTCGACAATCTCTGGATCGCGGGTCGCGACCTGCTCATGCTCATGCACGAATGGCGGAGCGACCAGCTTCACCTTTCTGCGCGTCATGGCTGTAAGGTCTACGGCGTCACCGACCGGCGTCATGGTCTCCTCAGCTGATGCATTTTGCATGGCGGCATGCGGTGCGGCGGCTGCGAATGCGGCCCCCATAAGGGCTGTACGGCGCGTAATCATCGGGGTTCTCCGTTCCTTCATTCTTGCATGCATGAACGCTAGACAAACTATGCGCGCGCTTCTTTGTGCTGCATCAAACAAGGCGGCCGGCGAATTCAGTGTCGATTTGCGCGCCGTTCGCGCACGCCTGCGCCAAGGATTTGTGATAGAATGTGCGCGCTACGAGCCCCGGGGCAACCGGCGCCGGAGATGTCGCTCATTTGATCGGAGGGATCCGATGCAGACCGACCGCCAGGGAAACGCGCTGACGGGCGCGACACGTGAGGCCGCCGAGACCTACTGCCAGGCCATCGACGCCTTCAACATTTACCGCGGCGATCCCGTCGCCCTGATCGACAGCGCGATCGCCGCCGCGCCGCGCATGGTGATGGCGCATATCGTCAAGGCATGGCTCTACGGGCTGGCGACCGAGCCGGCAGCGACCGCCGAAGCACGATCAGCCGTTGAAACGGTGCGTGCGTTACCGATGGACGACCGCGAGCGTTCCCATGTCGCCGCACTGGACAAGTTGCTCGAGGGCAACTGGACCGCTGCCGCATTACGACTTGACTATCACAGCATGCGCTGGCCGCACGATCTCGTCGCACTCCAGGCCGGCCATCTAGCCGATTTCTATCGCGCGAGCGCGCGCGATCTGCGCGATCGTATAGCCCGGGCGCTGCCCAAGTGGTCGGAGGAGCAGCCGGGCTACTCCATCCTCCTTGGCATGCATGCCTTCGGACTGGAGGAGACGGGCGATTACGGACGCGCGGAGGCGGCCGGGCGGGATGCGCTGGCTCGCCAGCCGCTCGACTGCTGGGCGCACCATGCGGTTGCGCATGTGATGGAAATGCAAGGGCGTTCCGAGGACGGCATAGGGTGGATGGAAGCGCGCGAACCATACTGGAGCGGCGATGACAACTTCTTCCAGGTTCACAACTGGTGGCACAAGGCGCTCTATCATCTCGATCTCGGGCAAGGCGATGCCGCTCTGGCGCTGTTTGACGAACGCATTGAAGGCGACAAGATGATTGCGCTTGATCTGGTCGACGCGTCTGCGTTGCTGTGGCGTCTGCATCTCGGCGGCCACGATGTCGGCAACCGCTGGCACGATGTCGCTTCGAAATGGGACATGTACGCGGACGGACGGCTCTATCCCTTCAACGACTGGCACGCCGCGATGGCATGGCTCGGGGCGGGCCGAAACAGGGACGTTGACGATCTCGTCGCGCGATACCGCGAGCGCGGAAACGGGACCGAGAACGCGCGCTGGGCAGCGACGGCGGGGCTGCCGCTAATCGAGGGTTTTGCCGCATTCTGGAAGGGCGACTACCCGACTGCCGTCGATCGGCTTCACGGCGCGCGCTTCATCGCCAACAGCTTCGGCGGCAGCCACGCGCAGCGCGATGTGATCGACTGGACGCTGACCGAAGCAGCAATCCGCGGCGGTTTGCACGATCAGGCCGAGGCATTCGCCAACGAGCGGCTGGCATTGAAACCGCACAGTCCGGTCAACCGGCGCTTTCTAGCACGAGCTGCAAAGGGGCGCGAAAACAACGGGATAGCGGCTTGAGCTGCATCACCTTGTGAACGAGTTCAACCTTTAAACGGCTTCATGCCCTCGCGTGCGAGTTCGTCCGCCCGCTCATTTTCCGGGTGCCCGGCATGGCCCCTGACCCAGTGCCATCTGATCTCGTGGCGACGGGTCAGTTCGTCGAGTTCCTGCCAGAGTTCGGCATTCTTGACCGGCTTCTTGGCGGCAGTCTTCCAACCATTGCGCTTCCAGCCGTGGATCCAGCCGGAGATGCCGTCCTTGACGTAAGACGAGTCAGTGTAAAGTTCGACGCGATGCGGCCCACCCTTCAGCGCTTCGAGAGCCCGTATCGCCGCCAGCAGTTCCATCCGGTTGTTGGTGGTCGCCGCCTCGCCACCCTTCAGTTCCTTCTCGGTGCCGTTCCAGCGCAGGATCGCACCCCAGCCGCCCGGCCCCGGATTGCCCGAACACGCGCCATCGGTAAATATCTGGACCGTCTTGGCCGTCATCGGTCGAGCCCGTATTCTGTCGCCGCCCGTATTTCTCGGTGAAAGCGCATCTTCGCGACGTATTCCATCGGGTCCTTTTTCACGACCAGCGAACCCTCCGGCGTCATCACCCAATCGTAAAGCCGCGTCAGCATGAAGCGCAGGGCGGCGCCGGCGGACAGGATCGGCAGCGCGGCGGTCTCGGCATCGGACAGGGGGCGCACCGCGTTGTATGCGTTCAACAGCGCCCTGCCCTTGGTGACGTTGAACGCCCTGTCGCGCTCGAAGCACCAGGCGTTGAGGCACACCGCGATGTCGTAGGCGAGCGTATCATTGCAGGCGAAATAGAAGTCGATGAAGCCCGACAGCCGGTCGCCAAGGAAAAACACGTTGTCCGGAAAGAGATCGGCATGGATGACGCCCTGCGGCAGATCGCGCGGCCATTCCACCTCGAGTCGGCCCAGAAGGCTTTCGGTCTCTTCCTCCAGAGCGGCCTCGACGTCGGCGGCGTGCGATCTCGACTTCTCCCACAGCGGGCGCCAGTCTGCGAGCGCAAGTCCGTTCCTTCGGGTCAGCGCAAAGCCCTCGCCCGCCAGATGCATCTCCGCCAGAGCGCGCCCGACCTCGGCGCAATGAGTAACTTGCGGGCGCCGCAGCCAGATGCCCTCCAGAAAGGTCACCATCGCTGCGGGCCGTCCGGCAAGGGTCCCGAGCGCCGCGCCGTCGCGGCGGTGGACCGGCACCGGGCAGGATATGCCACGTTCGGCGAGATGTTCCATAAGGCCGAGGAAGAACGGCAGATCGTCCGCGTTCACCCGCTTTTCGTAAAGGGTCAGGATGTACTGGTCCGTTGTGGTGTGAACCATGAAATTGGAGTTTTCGACGCCCTCGGCGATGCCGCGGTAGGACTGCAAGTCGCCCACATCATATTGAGCGAGAAAGGCTCCAAGCTCCGCCTCGGAGATGTCTGTATAGACGGCCAATCTCAGCGTCCGCCGTTGAGAAAGGCCATGTCGGCGCCGGTCAGTTCGGTGTCCCGCAGATCGCGCATTACCGGAAAATTCTCGGTTTCGCGCACCGTCAACGCAATGTCGAGCTTCACCTCGAATCGCTCGCGGAAGGCGTCTATGATTTCCTCGACCACGATCTCGGGGGCAGATGCGCCAGCCGAGATGCCTACCCTTTCCACGCCGTCGACGCGCCTCCAGTCGATCTCACTCGCCCGCTGCACCAGCATCGCATCCTTCGCGCCATGGCGCTTGGCGACTTCAACCAGCCGTCTCGAGTTGGAGGAGTTCGGCGCGCCGACGATCAGGAACATCTCCGTTCCCCGCGCGGCCATCTTCACGGCCTCCTGACGGTTGGTTGTCGCGTAGCAGATCGATTCGGACGACGGCGCGGTCAGCGCCGGAAAGCGGCCTTCAAGCGCCGCGACGATGTCGGCGGTGTCGTCGACCGACAACGTAGTCTGCGTCACGTAGCCGAGGTTCGCCTCGTCCGGCACCGCCAGTGCGGCAACCTGCTCCACCGTCTCGACCAGCGTTACCGCTCCCGGCGGAAGCTGGCCCATGGTTCCGATCACTTCCGGGTGGTCCGCATGACCGATCAGAAGAACGTGGCGGCCCAGACGCTCATGGCGCATCGCCTGCTTGTGCACCTTGGAGACGAGCGGGCATGTGGCGTCCAGATAGAACATGTCGCGCGCTTCGGCCGCCGCCGGAACCGACTTCGCGACCCCGTGGGCCGAGAACACCACCGGGCGGTCCTTGTGTTCGGGCGGAATGTCGGACAGTTCGCGAACGAAAACGGCGCCGCGCTCACGCAGGCCGTCCACGACGAACTTGTTGTGAACGATCTCGTGGCGGACATAGACCGGCGCGCCGTATTTCTTCAGCGCCAGCACGACGATCTGGATCGCCCGGTCAACGCCGGCGCAAAACCCGCGCGGCTCGCAAAGACGAATTGTCAGGAAAGGCTTTGATACGGTCATGGGGGTGATTAGGGAGCGCGCCCGGCAAGTGTCAAGCGGCGACAGCCTTTCCGCTCCTGATCCCGGGAAGCGGGCGGTGGTTACCGCCGCCGCCACAGGAAGACACCCGCGACCGCCAGCAGCGCCCCTGCCAGCCCGTACCACGTCAGAGCGTATTGCAGATGGCTGTTCGGCAGGCTGATATTCGTGACGCCGCCAATCGGCAGTCGCTGCGGGTCTTCGTCACGGGCCGCGTCGACGAACAGCGGAACCACCTCCTCGCTATCAAGACCGGCAGCCGCGCTCATCGCGGAGAGATCCTTCCAGTAATACTGGTTCCGATCCGGTGCATTGTCGGGCAGCAGGGAGCCGGGCTTTGCGGACAGCGGCATGCGGGCAAGACCGGTGATCGTCTGCGCCCCTTCCGGGAGGCTTTCCGGCCGCGCCGAAGCTTCCTTCAGGGCGTAGGGCACGAAGCCGCGATTGACGAACAGGTACCCGCCATCCTCAACGGCCATGGGCGTATAGACGTACCAGCCTGATGCCCCATTCCACGTTGCCAGCATGTGCTGCTCGTCGGCGTGGTCGAACGTCCCCTCGACAGTCACGGGCAGATACTCGACATCCTCGCCCGCCTTCAGCATGTCCTCGACCGCGGAAAGAGTTACCGGCTCGGCGGAAATACGCGCCTCAATCTTCGCCAGCAGATCCTCCTTCCAGGCAAGCCGGCGCACCTGCCAGTTGCCCAGCGAGATCAGGACCGCGAACGAGAACGCCACGAGCAGGAGCAGTATCCAGGGAAACCGCTTCCGCCCGCCGCCTGCGCTCTTCTGCTGTGTGTCTGTCTTCAAATCGCTGCCTCGCAAAGGCGAAGGGCGGCCAACCTGACCGCCCCTCCCCGATAACTCATCTCATCGCCTCTCACTGCGCGATCGGTGCGCCCCACGATCCCCACACATAGATGGAGAAGAACAGGAACAGCCACACCACGTCGACGAAGTGCCAGTACCATGCGGCCGCCTCGAAGCCGAAATGCTGTTTCGGCGTGAAATCTCCCCGCATGGCGCGGATCAGGGTCACGATCAGGAAGATCGTACCGACCAGAACGTGGAACCCATGGAAGCCGGTGGCCATGAAGAATGTCGCGCCATAGAGCGATCCGGAGAACGAATAGGGCGCATGTGCGTATTCATAGGCCTGCACGCCTGTGAAGATGATGCCCAGCACGATGGTCAGCGCGAGACCCCATTTCAGCCCGGAGCGGTCGCCGTGCAGCAAGGCATGGTGCGCCCAAGTGATCGTTGTCCCGGACAGCAGAAGGATGATGGTGTTGTAGAGCGGCAGATGCAGCGGGTCGAGAACCTCGACGCCCTGCGGCGGCCATGTGCCGCCGGTATAAGCCAAACGGCCGACCTGCTGGGCCTCGTCGAAGAACAGGCTGGCGTCGAAGACCGCCCAGAACCACGCGACGAAGAACATTACCTCGGAGGCGATGAACATGATCATGCCGTAGCGCAGGTGCAGCGACACAACCGGAGTATGGTGGCCCTGATGAGCCTCCTTGATGGTGTCGCCCCACCAGCCGAACATCGTATAGAGCACGATCAGGAGGCCGATGAAGAACAGCCACGGATTGGCCAGCGGGATGCCGAGCAGGCTAAAATCGCTGCCCTGAACCGCCTGCATCCAGCCGATGCCGCCGATCGCCATGAGCAGGGCGCCGATGGAACCGATCAGCGGCCACGGGCTCGGATCGATGATGTGATAGTCGTGGTTCTTGGTGTGTGCGTCGGCCATATGGCGTTCCCCGATTATCGTATGGTGGTGGTTCGATCCGCGCCCGCGCCTGATTGCGCGACCGGTTGTGGATCGTCAACTGGAAAGAATGTGTAGGACAGCGTGATCGTCTTGATGTTCTTCAGTTCGGGCGCATCCACGATCTCCGGATCGATGAAGAAGACCACGGGCATGTCCAGCGATTCGCCGGGCCCCAGCGTCGTCTCGGTAAAGCAGAAGCACTCGATCTTGTTGAAATAGGCGCCGGCAGCCTGCGGCGTCACGTTGAACGTTGCCGTCCCGGTGGATGGCGCCGAACCGAAATTGCGCGCTTCGTAGGCGATCTGGACCGTCTCGCCGATCTTCACCTGCACTTGTCGCTGCTTCGGCTTGAACTCCCAGCCGATGCCGTTGGTGTTGGCATCGAAGCGGACATTGATGGTCTCGTCGAGAACTTGAGCCGACGCCTGCTGCGTCCGCTGGGTCGTTCCGCCGTATCCGGTGACCTGGCAAAACAGCTGGTAAAGCGGGACCGATGCATATGCCAGGCCGATCATGCCGGAGAAGAAGGCGAGGCAGGCAATCGCGATCGCCGTGTTCGACCAGCCCTTCGGGCCTTGCTTGACGCTGGCGCTCATCGTCATGTCCTCACAGCGCCCGGTCCATGACGGCGGGGCCGAACTTCACCAGCGTCGCGACATAGAAGATCACCACGAATGCAACGAGGCACAAGGCCAGGGCGATCGAGCGGCGGCGCTGCGCCTTCTTCTGGGCCTCGGTCGGTTGCACGTCTTTTCTCTCGGTTTCCAATGTCGTCACGCCACCTGGGCCGAATGGGCGATCTCGAACAGCCGTTCGCCCAGCAGCACGGCAAAAAGGGTCGCAAGATAATAGAGCGAGAAGCGGAACAGCTTCTTCGCCGGAACCATCGTCGCGTCGCCATCCTCCATACGCCAAACCGAAATCGCGTGCCGAACGAAATTCGCGCCGAGACCGATCGCGATGAGACCATAGACCGGGCCGGCGAGACCCATCGGCCACGGAGCCGCGGCGACGACCGCCAGAACGAGCGAATAGGCCAGAATCTGCAGTTTCGTGTGTCGCTCGCCCGCGACATTCGGAAGCATCGGGACATTGGCCATGTCGTAGTCGCGAAGCTTGAACAGGGCGAGCGCCCAGAAATGCGGCGGCGTCCAAAGAAAGATGATCAGGAACAGGACCACGCTCTCGAGCGAAATCGTGCCGGAAGCGGCCGCCCAGCCGATCATCGGCGGGAACGCTCCCGCCGCACCGCCGATGACGATGTTCTGCGGCGTCGAGCGCTTCAGCCACATCGTGTAGATCACGGCGTAAAAAAAGATGGTGAAGGCAAGCAGTCCGCCCGCAATCCAGTTTGTCAGGGTTCCCAATGTGAGGACCGAGAGCACCGACAAGGTCAGCCCGAACGCCAGAGCCTCGCCGCGCGTAACCCGGCCCGACGGTATCGGACGCTTGGCGGTGCGGGTCATGACCGCATCGATATCGGCGTCGTACCACATGTTGAGGGCGCCGGACGCGCCCGCCCCGACCGCGATCGCGAGGATTGCGATGGCGGCGATCAGCGGGTTGATGCCGCCCGGAGCCAGGATCATGCCGACGAATGCCGTGAACACCACCAGCGACATCACGCGCGGCTTCAGCAACGCGAAATAATCGCCGGGCATCGCCTCGGAGATCCGCGCCTCGCCGTTCTCGATGTTATGGACCAACGCCATGCTGTTTTCCGTCGCGCCCTCTCGGGCCTTCTCAATGCCGCTGCCCGATGCGTATAGCACCGGGCAGCCATTTCTCTCAATCCGGGCCGCGCGTCACTTGATGCGCGGAAGCTGCTCCCACTGGTGGTAGGGCGGCGGCGACGACAGCTGCCACTCCAGCGTCGTTGCGCCCTCGCCCCACGGGTTGGCGCCCGCCTCGCGCTTGCGCGCAAACGCCTCGAACACGCCGTAAAGGAAGATCAGCACGCCAATCGCCGACAGGTAGGAACCGTATGAGGATACCATGTTCCAGCCGGCGAAAGCGTCCGGATAGTCGATGTAGCGGCGCGGCATGCCCGAAACGCCGAGGAAGTGCTGCGGGAAGAAGATCAGGTTCACACCCACGAAAGTCACCCAGAAGTGGATGCGCGCGATCGTCGAATTGTACATCAGGCCCGTCATCTTCGGGAACCAGTAGTACCAGCCTGCGAAGATCGCGAAGACTGCGCCCAGTGACAGCACGTAGTGGAAATGCGCGACGACGAAATAGGTGTCGTGCAGCGAGCGGTCGAGACCGGCATTGGCGAGCTGAACGCCCGTCACGCCGCCCAGCGTGAACAGGAAGATGAAGCCGATCGCCCACAGCATGGGGGTGCGCATCTCCAGGGAGCCGCCCCACATGGTGGCAATCCAGGAGAAGATCTTCACGCCCGTCGGCACCGCGATCACCATCGTCGCGAAGACGAAATAGCGCTGCGTGTCGAGGGACAGGCCGACCGTGTACATGTGGTGTGCCCAGACGATGAAGCCGACCACGCCGATGGCGACCATGGCGTAGGCCATCCCGAGATAGCCGAAGACCGGTTTGCGCGAGAAGGTCGACACGATGTGGCTGATGATGCCGAAGGCCGGCAGGATCAGGATATAGACTTCCGGGTGGCCGAAGAACCAGAACAGGTGCTGGAACAGGATCGGGTCGCCGCCGCCGTCCGGAGAGAAGAAGGTCGTGCCGAAATTGCGGTCGGTCAGAAGCATGGTGATGCCGCCTGCCAGAACCGGCAGCGACAAGAGCAGCAGGAACGCCGTCACCAGCACCGACCAGGCAAACAACGGCATCTTGTGCAGGGTCATGCCCGGCGCGCGCATGTTGAAGATGGTGGTGATGAAGTTGATCGCGCCCAGAATCGACGACGCGCCGGCGATATGCAGGGACAGAATGGCGAAATCCATCGCCGGGCCGGGCTGACCGGTCGTCGAGAGCGGCGGATAGATCGTCCAGCCGCCGCCGACGCCGAACGAACCGGGCGCGGAGGGCATGAACATCGAGATGAACAGCAGGATCAGGGCCGGCGGCAGCAGCCAGAACGAGATGTTGTTCATCCGCGGGAAGGCCATGTCGGGCGCGCCGATCATGATCGGTACCATCCAGTTGGCGAAGCCGCCGATCAGCGCCGGCATGACCATGAAGAAGATCATGATCAGACCGTGACCGGTGGTGAACACGTTGTACATGTGCTTGCCGGCATCGATCGCCGAATCGCCGTCGACGCCGTAGACCATCGAGGCAAGCCCATGGAAGATCTGGATGCCCGGCTCCGCCAGTTCCCAGCGCATCATCACGGACAGAAAGCCGCCGAACACGCCCGCGAAGATCGCGAAGATCAGATAGAGCGTGCCGATGTCCTTGTGGTTGGTGGAAAACATCCAGCGGCGCACGAAGCCTTGCGGCTTGTGGTCGGCGTGGGCGTCATGTGCGAAAGTTCCGGCCATGTCTTTTACATGCTCCTAAGCAATTCGTTGCGGCGCGCCGTTACTGGGCGGCGGCCAGCTTGCGCTGCGCGTCGAGGGCAGCCATCAGGCTCTGGTTGGCTGCGCCGACATCGTCGCGCGCGGCCGTCAGCCAAGTGTCATACTGATCGCGCGAGACGACCCGCACCGCGATCGGCATGAAGGCATGGTCCTTGCCGCAGAGCTCCGAGCACTGGCCGTAATAGAGCCCCTCGACCTCGGCCTTGAACCATGTCTCGTTAAGACGGCCCGGCACCGCGTCCATCTTTACGCCGAAGGCGGGAATGGTCCACGAATGCAGGACGTCGCCGGCCGTGACCAGCATGCGCACGGTGGTGTCGACCGGAACGACGATCTCGTTATCGACGGCGAGCAGGCGCGGATAGGCCGCCATGTCCTCCTTGCCGGCGGCGGCGCGCTCGTCCTCTCCGAGCATGTAGGATTCGAACGCCACTTCCTCGGCGTCGTCGCCCTCGCCCGCCTGATATTCGTAGCCCCAGTACCACTGGTAACCCGTCGCCTTGATGGTGAGTTCGGGCTCGCTCGGCGGCGAGAACTGTGCCGAAAGGAGTTGGAAGGACGGCACCGCGAGCAGCAGCAGGATGAACACCGGCCCGACTGTCCAGATGACCTCGATCAGCGTGTTGTGGCTGGTGCGCGACGGATTGGGATTGGAACGCTTGTTGAACCGCCACATGACATAGGCCAGCAGCCCCATCACCAGCAGCACGATCGGCACCATGAAGATCATGGTGTAGTTTCCGAACCAAGCGATCTCGCTCATGATATCGGTCGCGGCCGGCTGGAAGGTCATCTCCCAGGGCTTCGGCTGCGCCGCAAGGGCGGTGCCCGCAGACGCGATGGTGGCGATTGAAACCATGCCCGCCAGCCGGGCGATATTCTTCAGCACGTTCATACTCCCAATAAGAAGTCGGCCGTCTCCGGCCGCACGGGGCTCGCGCCCGTCACGGGGCGTATCAATCACAACCCGTTATCCGGCGCAACTGGAACGCAAGTCGAAACCATGCGTCATTTTTGCGCGCATCCGCGTCGACGAGGCGATTCCGGCACAATCTTGAACTTGCCGTGTTTCCAACACCATGGGCTGGCTGCATCGCACGTTTCAATTTGGCCGCATTCGTCCTAGAAACGTTTCGATTTCGAATCGGCCGGCCCGCTGCCTTTCGCTTAGGGCTCATGAGGAACCGTATGAAACGCTTGATATTTTCTGTTCTGGGCGCGGCCGCGCTGTTCGGCCTCGCCAACACTCCGGCAGCCGCGCAGCAGGGCGCGGTGCGCGCCACCCACGGCGCGTGGTCCATCGTCTGCGACACGCCGCCCGGCGCGACCTCGGAGCAATGCGTGCTGATGCAGAACGTGGTCGCCGCCGACCGCGAGGAGTTCGGGCTATCCGTCGTCGTCCTGAAGACCGCGGACAGAAAGGCGCAGATCCTGCGCGTGCTGGCGCCGCTCGGCGTGCTGCTGCCGAACGGGTTGGGACTCAATATCGACGGCCAGGACATCGGTCGCGCCTATTTTGTGCGCTGTTTCACCGATGGCTGCTATGCCGAAGTAATTCTCGAGGAATCACTGGTGAAAAACCTGTCGGAGGGCACGGACGCCACGTTCTATGTCTTCCAGACGCCTGAAGAAGGCATCGGCATCTCCGTCGACCTCAACGGCTTCGAAGACGGCTACAAGGCTTTGCCGTAGGAAACCCGTCCCGATTTTGACATCCGCGCGGACCTGCCCGTAGATTCACTCTCCCACGGGAGGGAATACTATGCGCGCGCACTTTATGACCGCCTTCTTTCTTTATTGTATTGCGGGGTCGGGCGCTCAATCCGCCGAGATCGATTGGACGGTCGACCAACCCTTCCGCTTCCTCAGGTTCAAGTCGGACCATTTGATTCACGAGATGGCGTTTGACGATGCCTCTACTCTCCCCTCCTTCCGGAACCGCCGTGTCAGCCTGATGGAGTCACTGCTCAACGACCCGGCCTGGTGGGAGAGCGCCAACACGACCTTCGGGGGGAGCCCGAGAAATCTAATGGAGAGGCTGCGCGGCGCCGAGAAACGGACGCCGGAATCAGTGGATGCGCGGCTCGGCTGGTCCTCATTGCTGCTCAACCGGCCAAATGCGGGCATCTACGAAGCGACCTGCTGGAATGCGCTCACTCAGAGTTTCTACTTCTGCCAAAGCGATGAGGGTGGAATCTCGGGGCCCAACGAGTACGCGATTCCACGCCATCACTTCGTAACCGTGCGTGTCGCTCAGGCCGATCCCGACACCGACTGCACGCTAATAATCGAGACGCCGCTGACGGCGAAATACGGATTTCTGGAGGACGGCCGCAAGACGCAAAGCCGGGAGAGCGCAGAATGGAGCGGAAAATGCGCCGATCCGGCAGTGCTGCGCATTCGCTATGGCGAAGCCTACACATTATCGGGCACCGCAGACGGCGAGGATCTGGAGCCGGAGGTCGTGGAAGTTCGCGATATCCTGATCGCCAGCATGGGCGACTCGTTCTCCTCCGGCGAAGGCAACCCCGATTTGCCGGCCACGCTCGATCCCGTAGTTACGGTCAAACCCCGCTATGAACCTGTGAACGGGGGCACCGAGCGGCAATTCGGGGTGCCCAGACGTCTGGCGCGGCCTGACGGCAGCATTGCCGAATTCTCCAGCGCACGCTGGCTGGACCGCCGCTGCCACCGCTCGATGTACAGCGCGCATACGCGCGCGGCGATCGCGCTCGCTCTTTCCGGCGACCGCCGCCATGCCGTTACCTATATGAGCGTGTCGTGCTCCGGCGCGGAAATCACCGACGGCGTGTTCTGGCCGCAGGACGGACGTGAATGCACGACGCCGGCGGCTGGCGGCACGCGCTACCTGCAGCCGCAGATCAGCGCTCTCGTCGGAGCCCTCGGCCAGGAGCCCGGTGAGGGGGCGAATTATCGCCGATTTCCGAACCGGCTCGAACCGGCCGACAGGTATTTCGATGCCGTGCTCGACCGCCTAGAAGGCGGTACGATCGCAATCCGCAACGATCTCGGTTACTGCAACATTCGCGGCGGATGGCCCGGATTGACGCCGATGCGCCGGGATCCGTATTTGCGGACGGCCGGGTTCGAGCGGGAAATCGATCTTCTGATGCTCAGCATTGGCGGGAACGACATGGGCTTCGCGCCGCTTGTCACCAGCATCGTGCTGCGGTCCGGCTTCACCGATACGCTGTTCGGCGATCTTATGAGCAGCGCCTACGCAACGGCGGCCGGCGGGATCGACCTGAACGATGCGCAGAGGAATATCAATTCACTGGACGGTCGCTACGAGATGCTGGCGGAGGCGATCGGCTCCAAACTCGAGATCGACGACCCCGGTGATGTGCTGATCACCGCCTACCCGTCACCGGCCTTCGATGAAAACGGCAGGCTCTGCGATTCGGGACGCCTCGGCATGAATGCGTCACGGTTCTTCGACCTCGCCGGCCCCGGCGAGCCGCGCGGCAAGGCCGATATCGCGGAGGCGCAGGACATAGTCGAGAAACTGAACGAAAAGATAGGCCGGATGGCTGATCGGCACGGTTTCACTTATATCGACGGATATTCCGAGCGCTTCCGCAAGCACGGGTTGTGTGCCGCCAGGCCCGGATCGACGGCAGCCGCCGAGGAGTTCGACCTTCCGCACAAGCTGGAAGCCACGTCAGAATGGCAGGGATTCGATCCGGTTACCGACTTCCGGCCCTATGCAAAACGGCAGCGATGGTTCCGGACTTTCAACGATTCCTACCTGGCCATGTATCACTTCAAGGGGCACGCCTATGACGAACGGCCGGTCGACACCGGCAATGCGATGTATCTTGCCTTTCGCACCCTTGGCGGGCCTGTTCATCCGAGCGCCGAGGGACATGCGGCGATTGCCGACGAGATCTATTGCGCGGCCGCCCTGCGCCTGTTTCCGGATCAACCCGACGCCCTGTGCGATTAGCCGAGTTGCGCCCGGTTGCCCGCCGCCCCGCAGGTGCCTACATGACATCGCGACCCAAAGGAGATGTCATGAGCGCCGAAACGACTGCCGTTCCAGACCTGATCAATTCGTTCGACGTGTCGAAGGAGAGCCTTCAGGGACTCGTCGCGGAAACGCTGGCGAAGGCCGACGACGGCGAATTGTTTCTCGAACACGCCGAATCCGAAACGCTGATGTTCGACAACGGCCGGCTGAAGACCGGTTCGTTCAACACCGGGCGCGGATTCGGCCTGCGCGCCGTCGCCGGTGAGGCTGTCGGCTATGCCGAATCGGGAGAACTCTCCCTCGCCGCGCTGAAACGGGCGTCCGACGCGGTCGGCGCTGTCACCACCGGCCATTCGGGTGCCTATTCCGACGCGCCGCCGCGCACCAACCGCAAGCTCTACGGCGACGGCAACCCGATTGGTGAACCGTCCTTCGAGGCCAAGGTGAAGCTGCTGACGGAAATCGATGCCTATCTGCGCAACAAGGATCCGCGCGTCCGTCAGGTCACCGCTTCGCTCTCTGCCTCCTGGCAGGTCGTCGAGATCCTGCGCGCCGACGGCCATTTCGCCAAGGACATAAGGCCTCTCACCCGCGTTAACATCTCGGTCGTCGTCGGCGACGGCGACCGCCAGGAAACCGGCTCGCACGGGATGGGCGGACGCCAGGCCTTTGGCGAGTTCGTGGCCACCGACCGCTGGCAGTACGGTGCCGACGAGGCACTCCGCCAGGCGCTGGTCAATCTTGATGCAAAGCCCGCTCCGGCCGGCACCTTTGACATCGTGCTCGGCAATGGCTGGCCCGGCGTAATGCTGCACGAGGCCGTCGGGCACGGGCTCGAGGGCGACTTCAACCGCAAGGGAACATCGGCCTTCGCGGGGCTGATGGGCGAGCAGGTCGCCGCGCGGGGCGTCACGGTGGTCGACGACGGCACGATCGAAACCCGGCGCGGCTCGCTGTCCATCGACGACGAGGGCACGCCGTCCGGCTACAATGTGCTGATCGAGGACGGCAAGCTCACCGGCTACATGCAGGACCGGCAGAACGCGCGGCTGATGGGCGTCAAGCCGACCGGCAACGGTCGCCGCCAGTCCTACGCTCACGTGCCGATGCCGCGCATGACCAACACCTACATGCTCGGCGGCGACAAGACGCCGGAGGAGATCATCGCCTCGGTCGACAAGGGCCTCTATGCCGTCTCGTTCGGCGGCGGACAGGTCGACATCACGTCCGGCAAGTTCGTGTTCGGATGCACCGAGGCCTACATGATCGAGAACGGCAAGGTGAGTTACCCGGTCAAGGGCGCGATGCTGATCGGCAACGGGCCGGACGCGATGCACCGCGTCTCCATGGTCGGCAACGACATGGCGCTCGATACCGGCATCGGCATGTGCGGGAAGGCCGGTCAGGGCGTGCCGGTCGGGGTCGGCCAGCCGCATCTCCGCATGGACGCCATGACCGTCGGCGG
The DNA here is from genome assembly GCF_019966575.1 of Oricola cellulosilytica. Taxonomy (GTDB): domain Bacteria; phylum Pseudomonadota; class Alphaproteobacteria; order Rhizobiales; family Rhizobiaceae; genus Oricola; species Oricola cellulosilytica. The sequence goes on from NZ_JAINFK010000006.1 coordinate 60,620, forward strand.
CACCGAGCGGTAGGCGGCGCAGTTACAGACAGTTTTCCGTATTGTGTCTGTAATCGCCGCATCGCGCTGAAGTTCAAAATTACGTCTTGCTTGTCCTTGCCCCGGCGCGCGGTTGTGGCAGTCAGCCTTTTCCCTTGTGCATCCGGTCGAAGGCGGTCTTCAGCTTGAGCCCGAGATGCCGGGCGGCCTCGCCAACTTCCTCTGCGCTCTTGTCGAGCTGTGATCGCGAAACGAATTTATCCCATTCGTGCGTGAGTTCGTCCCACTCCTCCTTCGCCTCCATTGAGGCGAGGTGCAATTGCAAGCGTAGTTCGTCACGCCGGTGCGCCAGTTCATCCTGAATCGACTTGTCGGTCATGTATGTCTCCTGAGCCATCTCTTGGTCGGGTCACCCAACATTGCCGATCGGCTGCCGACCGACATTGATCTTGGACAAGCCTGCCGCGCCGCGAGACGGAGCCTCGCAGGGCGGAGAAGAATTCCGGGACGTTGATAAGTTTTTTGACTATTTCCTCTAACCCTTTGTCCCGTCTCGTTATTTCAATTTTTCTACCGAAAACTTATCCACACCTCTGAGACCTCGTGCATACTTGCCGGACGTTCCTCCACGGGAAGCCGGGTCTAGAACCGGACGATCAGGCGGAGGGATGCGGTGCCGGCCGGGGAACGCAAGAAGGTATGCGGCCTGGCAAGAGCTTACGGCCGGGCCCTAGCCTTCAGCTTTTCGGCCGGTCCCACGGGACCGCGAGCCGTGGCCGGGAGGCGGGTGAGAACACCGGCGGGCGGTCGATCCGATCGCACCAAACATATTCATAGAAGCGAGACGACGACCGCCCGCTTCCCATGTTATTTGCAAACTCACGGCGGCTCCGTTGCGCGTGAACGCCTCCGCACGGACGGACACGGACAACGGCTTGCCGCTTTCGAAGAGGCCCGGATAGCGGCCTGCCGCTTACGAAAGAGAAACCAACGGCGGCTTGCCGTCACATTCACACATTCCTATATGTTTCGCTCCATCCCAACCCGAGAGGCCGTTATGAGCTACACGATCGACCGTACCTTCACCGGAGAAAGCTTCGACAAGATCGTCGAGCGCACCCGCGCCGCGCTGGGCGACAAGGGCTTCGGGGTCCTGACCGAGATCGACGTCAAGGCGACGATGAAGAAGAAGATCGACGTGGACCTGCCCGATTATCTCATCCTCGGCGCCTGCAACCCCAAGATGGCGAACGAGGCAATCAAGCTGGAGCCGCAGGTCGGCGCGATGCTTCCCTGCAACGTCATCGTTCGCTCGACCGGCGATAGCGAGGTCATGGTCTCGGCCATCGATCCGGTTTCCTCAATGCAGGCCATCCCCAATGATGAACTGAAGTCGCTCGCTGGCCAGGTGCGCGACATGCTGGGCGAGGCCGTTACGGAGATCTGAACAGGCACGCGGTGGCCCTCTTCCGTTGTCTTGACCTTCGGACACAGACGCGGTCTCTGGACCGCGAACCGGAGGGCAAGCGATGACGATGATACTGATTGCGGCGCATCTGCTCGCGGCGGTATTCTGGGTCGGCGGGATGGCCTTTGCCTATCTGATCCTGCGTCCGGCGGCCGGCCCCTTGGAGCCGCCCGCGCGGCTCGGCCTCTGGCGGCGGGTCTTCGGGCAATTCCTGCCATGGGCGGGGATTGCCGCTCTGACGCTCATCGCCACCGGTTTTGCCATGATTTTCACGGTTTTCGGCGGTTTTTCGGGAGCGCCGGTCCAGGTGCACCTGATGCTGACAATCGGCCTGGCGATGGCGGCGATTTATCTCTACCTCGTCATGCGCCCCTGGCAGCGCTTCAGGAAGGCGGTCGATAGCGGGGCGATCGCCGACGCCGCCGACGCGCTTGGTGCAATCCGGAAACTCGTGGCGCTTAACCTGACGCTCGGCGTCCTGGTCGTCGCGATCGCGTCGGCCGGTCGGTACGCCTAGCGCGATTGAAAACGGGGCGGCCGCGGCTTATATCGGAACGGTTCGGGGCAATCCCGATGACCGGCGCTCCCATCGTCTAGCGGTCAGGACGCCGCCCTCTCACGGCGGAAACACGGGTTCGATTCCCGTTGGGAGTACCAGCCTCGCCCCGAAGCCCGGCCTTACCGGCTATCCGGGTATCTCGTTCGGCGCACTATCATCAAGCAGGTCCTTCGGGGCTGCCTCGGCGCGTTCCGCGTCCACTTTCTGGACAACCGCCGTGTCAGGGGTGGTGTCGCTTGCGTTCTTGGTTTCCGGTGCGCCCGCCTCTCCGCCCGGTTTCGACACATCCGCGACCGCGGCCGCCTGCTTCCCGTCCAGCGACGGAGGCGTGTCGAAACGCAGCCGGTAAATCGGTTCCGGCAATGTAAAGCCCGTTTCCTCGAGGCGAAGCTTCACGAGCCGCATGGCCTCGGAACGCGCCTTGACGAAGTCAGTCGATTTCTGATCGATCCACCCGGCAAAGGTCAGCACGACGTTGGAGTCCCCGACCTCCTCTATCCAGGCGTCGGCGCGCGGATCGGCCAGAACGAAATCGAGCTTGCGCAATTGCTCTGTTCCGACCGCCAGCGCCCGTTCGAGGTTGCTCTCGGCGTCGACGCCGAGGCGAAAGAGAAACCGGCGCTGCGGGTTACGGCTGAAATTGGTGATGTTGCTTTTGAAGACGGTCGCGTTGGGAATTCGGATGTGATTGCCGTCGTGATCGAGAAGTATGGTGGCACGCGAGGTCAGGCCGATGACGAACCCCTCGTAACTCTCGATGAGGATGTAATCCTTGGGCCGGAACGGCTGGCGGATCGAAAGCAGGATCGAGGCGATGTAGTTCTCCACCGTGTCCCGCACCGCGAAGCCGATCGCGAGACCTGCGATACCGGCGGCACCGAGAATGGTTCCGAGAAATGCGGTCGCGTCGAGGATGTCGAGCGCCAGGACCGCGCCGAGAACAAGGAAGGCCAGCCGGACGAGCTGGCGCAGGAGATCGGCGATGAAGGCATTGGGCGCCACGCGCCTCCAAGGCCAATCACGTCCCGCAATAAACAACCCTCCGGCGAACACCAGCGCGCCGGAAACGGCGGCAACGGCGAACAGCGGCAGATATCCGACAGTTCGCAGTGCGCGCTGAGCCAGCCGGTCATAAACCGGGGTCAAACGCTCGGACACCGACGTTGCCTCGGAAATCTCGTTGGAAACGGCCACTACCCCATTTACGCGGTTCGCAAGTTCCGTCGCCTGATCTCTCAGGGAGGCTTCCGCGACGCTGCCGTGGAGAGTCACCACACCGGCCCGCACGGTCGCGGAAACGGCCTGCAACCCGTCGATCTCGTCAAGGATGCCCTCTATGCGCGCGTCGATTTCGGCGTCCGAGACAGTTTCCCTGCCAGTGGAGATTGCCTCGCCCTGTTGCGCTGCAACTGGAGACGCTACCCCGAGAAACGCGAGGAAGACTAGTAAGGCAAGGCGAGGCCGGCTGGGGAACTGCATGTCAGCCATCCGGTTGGCGTGAGACTGCGGATTTGTCAGCGGTCTGCTGGCGAGGCCGAGGCCAGGGACCAGTCCCTACACAGAAAGCCGGGCGCATACCCGGCCTTGCGTTTTCATGAAACTCTTTCTCGTTCAAGCGTCGTCGGCGAAGGCCGCTTCAACACGAACGGCAATTTCGGCGCTGTCGTTTTGGCGCGGTTCTATGTACAGATTGCCCACACGGTCGACACGCCAGTCGAACGATACAGTGGTGGCCGTCTCCCGCGGAAGTTCGAAGCACTCGGCGACCGCGACCGGATAACCGTCGATCTGGCGAATGCGCGGATCGATATCACTCTCACAGGCCTCGATATTGGCGTACTGAGGTGTAGGCTCCGGCACCTGGCGGCACACCATCATCGCGTCGTCGCATCCCAGGATCATCATCACGGCAACAAGCGGTTCCATTCGTTGCACTCCTTTCACGTGGTGTAACGGAGGCAACAGAAATTGGTTCCAGGGGGGTTGACAGAACTTTTTTATGCCTGATCGGCGGTTCGCGAGGAGCCTGCCGGACGCTTGTGGCCCGCGCGGATGAACTCGCGGTCAAGCCGCTCTTCAAGCGCAACGAGGTCGGCGGGAAGCGGCTGCCCCGTCGCTTTCATCCGGTTGAGTTCCTGATGGATCTGTTCGAGCAGTTCGTGATTGTCTTCGGGCTGGTTCTCCATCTCGGAGAACAGCATATTAAGCCGTGTAATCCACTCTTCAAACGCCATCGCCGCAACTCCCGCATCCGTGGTCGTAAAAACCTATCACGGGAAAGGCGGGGCGTCTTGACCCTCGTCAAAACGCCCGGGCGAAGGATCAGGATTTCGCCGTGACCTTTGCGGGGGTCTTTGCCCGCGCTTTTCCATCTTTTCCATCTTTCGAAGGCTTTGCGGTTTCCACGCGGGAACGCTCCTTAGCCGGATCGAAAGACATCGACGGCGTCATGTCTTCGCTTAGCTCGTGACGCGACTTCGCCTGCCCTTCCGTACGGGCTTCGAGTTCCAGAATCCGCTGCTGTTTCAGACGAATGATCTCGTCGAATTCCTTGCGCCCGGACTCCAACTCGAACACCAATTCGTCGATGCGCGATTTCTGCTCGGTGCTCACGGTTTCAAGCGTGGCGTTGCGGCTTTTCAATTCCTCGAGGTCGATGGCCTTTTGCTTCCTGCTTTCCCGCATCTCCTCGAGCTCTTCGGTGAGCCGCGCGATTTCCTCGTCCTTTTGCCGGGCTTCGTCAGCGGTGACGCGTTCGCGTTCGCGGAGTTGCTCGAGCGACTGCCTCAGTTCGGAATGTTCGCTGACAGCGTTGTCGAGACGCTCGGCGAGCGACTCCCGGTCGCTCTCGAGACGGGAAATCTCGCCGCGCAAGCCGGATAGGTCGACACTCGCGACCCGCTTCTCCTCTGTGAGCCTCGCGAGGTTCGTGCGCGCCTGCTCATTGGATTCGCGCAAGGCGGCAATTTTCCCTTCAAGAAGTGCGATCCGCTTTTTTTGATCGTCCAGGGTGGACCGCATTTCCTGGTTCTTTCGGGAGATGCTCTCGCTGGCGATACGCAGCCTGTTGGCGTTAGCCTCCACCTTCTCAAGCCGCTTGAGGTCCCCTTCCGTCTTGTCCAGGTAGCCGGTGAGGATCGCGACCTGCTTGGTGAGCGACCCGAACAGCGTCGCCCCCTCGCGGACGCGCTGCTCGATATCGGCGCTCATCGCGCGTTTCCGCTTAATGTCGAGCAGCCGAACGGAATCTTCATTGCGCGGCGCTTCCGCCGTTTCTTCGGAATTCTGCGGCTCTTCTTCGTGCGCATGTCCGAATTCGCGCTCTATCTCCAGCGCAAGACTTTGTTCGAGTTTGTCCAATTCAACCATATCCAGATCGGAGCCACCGTTATCCGAGGCCATTACGTTCAGGCCGGCGGACTCCGCATCTGATGGTCCATTGCCTTCGACGGCCGGGATACTGGACTTGTGCGGCTCGTCAAGCAGTCTCGCGATCTTGTTCACAACTCAACTCCTGAAAATTCTGCGAGATTATCAAAGTCCTTAATATTCCGTAAACTTTCACACCGTCAAATAAACGCTGCGTTAATCGTTAAAATTAACCATCCAACCCTATGCGTTCGCGGCAGAATTTCGCATTTTATGAAACTTGTCTGCAAACTGGGTTCGGTAACAAGAAATTGCCTCTTTCTCTGGGGATCACGTCGAAACTTGCCGATGAGTGTTCCGCGCGTGACCCTTTCATGGGTAAAGCCGGGTCTTGGTCCAGACTTCTTCTTCCGGCTCCCGCTGAAACACGATCCGGTCGTGCAGCCGAAATGCGCCGTCCTTCCAGAACTCGATATAGACCGGCGCAATGCGAAAGCCCGACCAATGCGGCGGGCGGGGGATATCCCCGACAGCAAACTTCGCGGTGTACTTGGCGACCTCCTTTTCCAGCGCGAAACGGCTCTCCAGCGGGCGCGACTGCTTCGACGCCCACGCGCCGATGCGGCTGGCCCGGGCGCGCGAGGCAAAGTATTCGTCAGCTTCGGCGTCACTCACTTGTGCGACCGGCCCGCGGAGGCGCACCTGCCGGCGCAGGGACTTCCAGTGAAAACACATCGCCGCCTGCATGTTCTCGCGAAGTTCCTCGCCCTTCCGGCTCTCGAAATTCGTGTAGAATACGAACCCGCGCGCATCGAAACCTTTCAGCAATACCATCCGGACGTCGGGGAGGCCGTCGGCCCCGCACGTCGCCAGGGCCGCGGCGTTTGGATCGTTGGGCTCGGCCTCGCCAGCCTCGTCGAGCCAATCCCCAAACAGGGGCAACGGGTCCTGACGGGTCGTGAAGTCAGCTTTTCTTAACTCTGTTGAAGCCATTATTCCGCTCGGGACGCGGCGAACGTTACCGCTTTTGCTGGTTGATATTAGATGGACGGTGCAACGCAAACAACACTGGCTGACGGCTGCACGGTGCAACGTAGAGGGCGTGCCCTTACGTGCAAAGGTGTGCTGCTCCTTGTAATCGCGGTTCTCGGCGGCTGCAGCATGACCGGGCGCGGTCTGGAACAGGCCGCAACCGGCGCCGTCGCCCTTGCCGAGAGCCCGTATGTTACCCGAGACCCGTTCGTTACGGCCGACGACGCAGCAGGCGCGGAGCGGGATCGGATTCTCGACGAGGACACCATTCGCAACGCCGTGACGTCCGCGGATCTGGATGCCGAAGGAGATTCGACACTCTCCTGGGCCAACGCGTCGACCGGCTCGTCCGGCGACATATCGGGGATCGAGGAACGCGAGGTCGCTAGGCAAATCTGCCGAAAGTTTTCTGCCACCCGCGAAGCCTATGACGGCGTGACGCTTTATCAGGGGGACCTGTGCCTCGATCGCCGGACCGGGTGGTGGACGCGCATTTTGCAGCCGCGAAGCCTTGAACAGGTTGGTTGACGCAAAACCGCACCGCCACTGCGGAAATCTGGAATTCGGCCGGGGCCGTATCCATATATGGCCAGAATTGTGGAACGATAGCGCAAGAGTGTCATGAGAGACCCGTACACAGTGCTCGGCGTCGCAAAGACGGCCAGCGCTTCAGATATCAAGTCTGCCTACCGGAAGCTTGCCAAGAAGCACCATCCGGACAGCAACAAGAACGACCCGAAAGCGCAGGAGCGTTTCTCGGAAGTTTCGCGCGCCTACGAAATTCTGGGCGATGAGAAAAAACGAAAACAGTTCGACCGAGGCGAGATCGACGCCGAAGGTCGCGAGGCGTTCCACGGTTATCAGCGCGGCAACCCGTTCACCGGGTATGACGGATTCGACGAGGCCGAGGGCGTCCGGGGATTCCAGTTCCGGAGCCGGGCCGGCGGCGCCGAAGACATCCTGAGCGAACTGTTCGGATCCGCCTTCGGTGGTGCCCGCCGCGCGGGCGGAGCCTTTGCCGGAATGGACGGCGGTCCCGCAGGGGCTGCGCGCGCGAACGCGTCGGCCAAGCCGGCACGCGGAAAGGACATCGAAGCCGACCTGGTGGTTGGCGTTACCGACCTGCTGAGCGGCCAAAAGGCGCGCCTCAAACTACCGGATGGACGAACGGTGGCGGTGAGCGTGCCGAAAGGCGCGGTTGACGGGCAGGTCATTCGATTGAAGGGACAGGGGATGCCTGGCCCTGCCGGGCACCGCGGCGACGTGCTCGCCACGCTCCGGATCCGGCCCTCCGATGGAATGCGGTTGTCCGGGTCTGACCTTTTCGTCGACGTCGATGTTCCGCTTGAAACCGCAATCGGGGGCGGGAAGGTGTCACTCGCCCTACCGGATGGAAAGAAAGTCGCGTTAACTGTTCCAGCGTGGGCATCCTCGGGTCAGACGCTTCGTCTGAAGGGTAAAGGCCTGCCGAATGCGAAGGGTGGCCACGGCGATCTGTTTGCCGTTCTTCTCATCCAGTTGCCGGACGAAAAACGCGAGGCGCTGGAAGCGCTCTTCAAGAAAACCGAAGTCTGATCGTCCGCCAATCAGGTGTGATGAAGCTTGAAGGCGTCATTGTGCTGTGCGATATGCTCGCCGCATAACACGCACGACTTTCGACTTCAGGAACTATGCCATGACCACCGGTTCGGGCCTTATGAAAGGCAAGCGCGGCCTCGTAATCGGGCTTGCCAACAACAAGTCCATTGCTTGGGGTATAGCAAAGTCCTGCGCCGATCAGGGGGCCGAACTGGCCTTCACCTATCAGGGCGAGGCGCTAAAGAAGCGGGTCGAGCCACTGGCGGCGGAACTCAACGCTATCGTGGCCGGGCATTGCGACGTCACCGAGCCGGAGACGGTCGAAGCGGTGTTCTCGCACCTCGAGAAGACATGGGGCCGGCTCGACTTTCTCGTTCACGCAGTCGCCTTTTCCGACAAGGACGAACTCACCGGCCGCTATGTCGACACATCCCGCGAAAACTTCAATCGCTCGATGGACATTTCGGTCTATTCGCTCACGGCCCTTACCAAGCGCGCCGAACCGCTGATGACGAACGGCGGGGCGGTGCTGACGTTGACCTATTACGGCGCCGAAAAGGTAATGCCGCACTACAATGTCATGGGTGTTGCCAAGGCTGCGCTCGAGGCGAGCGTGCGCTATCTGGCGGTCGACCTCGGGCCGCAGCGTATCCGGGTGAACGCTCTTTCCGCCGGGCCGATCAAGACACTCGCTGCGTCCGGGATCGGTGATTTCCGTTACATCCTTAAGTGGAACGAATACAATTCGCCTCTGCGCAAGACCGTCTCGATTGAAGAGGTCGGCGATGCCGCTCTCTACCTTCTCAGCGATTTGTCGCGGTCGGTGACCGGCGAAGTCCATCATGTGGATTCCGGCTACCATGTTGTCGGCATGAAGGCGGTCGACGCGCCCGACATGTCGAAGGACTGAACTCGACCTCCCGCAGCGCGGAAGTAATGGCCCGTTCACCGTTTTATATGATCCGCCACGGCGAAACGGACTGGAACCGCGAAGGCCGCTACCAGGGAACGGTCGACATCCCGTTGAATGCGCGCGGACACCGGCAGGCCGAGAGAAACGGGGCCCTGCTTGCCTCGCTCACCCCCTCACCGCTCCATTGGCGCTTCATTTCGAGCCCGCTCGGGCGCGCCCGGCACACGATGGAGATCATCCGGTCGGAATTGGGCCTTCCACCCGACGATTACCTGATCGACCAGCGGCTTATCGAGATCACCTTTGGAAAATGGGAGCAGAAATGCTTGGCCGACCTTAAGATTTCCGAACCGCAGGAAGTCGCACGGCGCGAGCAGAACAAGTGGGTGCATGTTCCGCCCGGCGGCGAGAGCTATGCGGACGCGGCGGCCCGGATGGCAACGTTTTTCGATGAACTCGCAGAACCATCGGTGATCGTCTGCCACGGCGGCATCATTCGTGCCACGCGATTCATCTTGGAAGATCTCGATGGGCACAGGATCGCGAGCGAGCCAGTTCCCCAAGACAAGGTCTATGCCTTTGACGGCAGCCTTGCGAAGTGGATTGCGTGAAGCAGGAAGTTTGCGGCCCCGCCCAATGCTATTCGATCAGATAGGCCACGGGGGTCCCGGGAAGCGCAATGTTGCCGTAGCCGGCGCTCTCGTAGTCGTGGTTGAAAACGACGGTACCGTTTCCGAACAATTCGACCTTGTTCGCGACAACACCCATGAAGGGGGAGAGTGCGCCGAACTGTCCGCTGCCGCCAATTGAAAGCTTCTGCGTCGGCAAATAGAAAACTCCAATCAAACGTGTGTCCGAACCTCCGCTCATCGAGCTTGTGGCCCCGGCAGCCGCGCCCGGGTGCTGAACGACCAGAAGGCCGGCATAGTCGCCTGTCATGGGCGCACTGAGCAGGGTTTGGGCACCTCCACCCATATCCATGACGGCGTTCTTGCCATAGAGATAGAATGTGACTTGCTCACCTGTAACCGCGGCATTCGCGCCGATCTTCAGCGGACCGTTCTTCATCACATAAACACCGGGCTTGAAGGTCACCGTTCCGCCCTTGATCTCGAGCCCGCCGCAATAGACACCAGGGTTAAGAGAGACGATTCCGCCCGAGATCTTATGACCTTTGTAGGTGCACCCCGAGACAGAGGGTACCGGAAGTTCGGTGTATGGATCCACCATAGGATCGCATCCAGTCTCCGGAAGTGGCGAGAACCGTGTGCCGGTGTAGCCTCCTACGGTGCAGAATTTTTTTGCTGTAGACGTCTCATTCGACTTGTTGCGCATGGCAAAACTGGGGGAAGACGAGTTGGACTGAACATCGCAATTCGCGACGATTTTCGCACTCGAACCCCACATGTTGATCGTGTCATCCTCCGTTGTATTCAAAGCGAGGACGCACGCATTCTTGAGGGATCGCAGACCGGCTACGGCCTTGGCACCGTGATCAACATTGTTGATGCCGACCACGTTCATCAGCGATGTCTTGAGTGCCGTGTTCGCCGACACGGTGACTCTACGATATCCACCAACGGTGGAAACCGCGACCGAAGGCGCGACGAAATTTCCCTCAAAGTTATGCTCCAGGAAGTCCGAGGCGATGAGTGATCGCTCCGCATCGGTCTTGCCCTGCGGCACCACGGCCGCCAGCGCAGCTGCATCGACGGATTGCTGAAGATTGCGATTGTCCGCTTGCAACCGCGCGTAATCAACCGCCAGACCCACTGCCGCCAGGACCGGTAGAGAGAGAACCGCCAAGGTAATACCGAAGTTGCCGTTGTTGCATTTGAGGAACTGTCTCAGCGAGCCCCTCGTCTCGAGGAACTTCCTGATCATTCGCGTCTTTGCCATGTGGACCGCTCCCGCCGGATCGAGAATTCCGGGCGAAACTGGCAGAAACTGTTAAAGATCGGCTTAACCCTTGCGTAAGCTTTTTTCCTTTCCCGGAAAGCTTCAAAGGGCTTCCCATCTGCTTAACGTCTGCACTAGAAGCATCTGCAAACTGGAAGATACGCATGTCGCACAATACGTTCGGACACCTTTTCCGTGTCACCACTTGGGGTGAGAGCCACGGCATCGCGCTCGGCTGCGTGATCGATGGCTGTCCGCCCGGCATCGCGCTTACGGAGGCGGAAATACAGGCATTTCTCGACAAGCGGAAACCCGGCCAGTCGAAATACACCACCCAACGCCGCGAGGCCGACGCGGTGCGCGTTCTTTCCGGTGTGATGCCGCAGGAAGAGAACGATACGCTCGTCACGACGGGCACTCCGATCTGCATGATGATCGAGAATACTGACCAGAGGTCCAAGGACTATTCCGATATCGCGCGCCGTTACCGGCCCGGACACGCGGACTTCACCTACGACCTGAAATATGGTCTTCGCGACTATCGCGGCGGAGGCCGGTCGTCGGCCCGCGAAACGGCCGCACGCGTCGCCGCCGGCGCTATCGCGCGGAAGGTCGTGCCGGGGATGCGGGTGCGCGGAGCGCTGGTGTCAATGGGCACCCACAAGATCGACCGCGCCCACTGGAGCTGGGAGGAGATCGAGCGCAATCCGTTCTTCACTCCCGACGCCGACGCCGTGAAGACGTTTTCGGAGTATCTGGACGGTATCCGTAAGGAGGGTTCCTCGGTCGGGGCGGTGATCGAAATCGTCGCCGAAGGGGTCCCGGCAGGGCTCGGCGCGCCGGTCTATGCGAAGCTCGATCAAGAGATCGCCGCCAACCTCATGTCCATCAACGCCGTAAAGGGCGTGGAGATCGGCAACGGATTTGAAGCGGCCCGGATACGCGGCGAGCAAAACGCCGACGAGATTCGGGTCGACGAGTACGGAAACCCCTCCTTCCTCTCCAATAATGCCGGCGGTGTGCTCGGCGGGATTTCTACCGGACAGCCCGTCGTCGCCCGATTTGCCGTCAAACCAACCTCGTCGATACTGACTCCAACCCGCAGCATCACCGCCGATGGCGAGGAAACCGAAATCGTCACGAAGGGCCGGCACGATCCTTGCGTCGGAATACGGGCGGTGCCAATCGGGGAGGCAATGGTTGCCTGTGCGATCGCTGACCATTATCTGCGGCACCGGGGCCAGACCGGCCGAATCTGAGGACAAGATGGCTTACGATCAGGCGAAGGTTATCGACGCTCTGCGCGCATTCGAGCGCGGGGAAATCGTTGTCGTAATGGACGATGACGGACGCGAAAACGAGGGAGACCTGATCGTCGCCGCCGTACATGCCACAACGGAAAAGCTGGCATTCATCGTCAGGCATACCTCGGGAATTGTGTGCGCACCAATGCCTCCGGAGGAAGCCAAACGGCTCAACCTCGCTCAGATGGTTGCCAACAATGACGCGCCGCATGCCACGGCATTCACCGTGAGCGTCGATTACAAGCACGGCACGACCACCGGAATTTCGGCCGACGACAGGACGCTGACCGTCAGAAATCTTGCCAATCCCAACGCCGGAGCGCCGGATTTCGTCCGTCCCGGCCATATCTTTCCGCTCGTTGCCCGCGAAGGCGGCGTACTGATGCGCTCCGGCCATACGGAAGCGGCGGTCGATCTGTGCAAACTTGCGGGGTTGCCGCCGGTTGGTGTTATCAGCGAACTCGTCAATGACGACGGAACGGTCATGCGCGGCCCGCAGGTTCATGACTTCGCATCGAGTCACGGCCTGAAAGAGGTATCGGTTGCCGACCTGATCGCGTATCGGCAGCGCAAGGAAACACTGATCCAGCACGTGGACACGTTCGATGTCGAAACTGTCGCAGGCCCAGCGAAAGCTTACTCGTATACCCTGCCCTGGGATCCCATGCATCACTTGGCGCTAGTATTCGGCGACATCCGTGACGGCGTCGATGTTCCGGTCAGGTTGCAGCTCGAATCGGTCGTCGACGACGTGTTCGGCAAGGACAAGCCGATGCAGTGGGTGCTCGAGCACATGGCGCAAGAGCCCCGCGGCGTGGTGGTCTATCTACGCGAGGGATCGGTCGGCGTTGCGAAATCCGCCGGTCGGCCCCTGAGTGAAGAACATGCGGAAGCGCGCGAGAGGGAAAACGAATGGCGCGAGATCGGTCTTGGAGCTCAGATCTTGAAGGATCTGGGTGTGGAGTCGATCAAGCTCTATGCGTCGAGGGAGAGACACTATGTGGGGTTGGAAGGTTTCGGTATCCGGATATCGTCGACCGAGATCATCTGATGCGGCGATTGCGTTCGCCATCGCGGCAGCGGCTCTCGCCGTGCCTGCGGACGAAGCACGGGCCGCAGATGTCTACGAAATGCGCCTTCCGACCAAAGTCACCTCCGTCAGGCAGACGGTCAACGGAAGCTTTGCCGTCTTCGGAGAAGAGGCGTTCCGCCTCGACCCTTGTCCGACGCCCGAAGGTCTTTGTCTGTCGAGCGCCCCTTTCAGCGAAACCTCGGTCAACGCGCCGCGAAACGCCCTTCCTGGTGGCCAGATCGACATTGCCGATGCTGGCGACATCCGCAACGCCTGGTACGGCCGTCCCACCGAAAGATATGCGCATGGCGCGCTCGGAGACGATGTCGAAGGCGGATCGCTGATCGTAGTTACCTCGCAGGGCAAGAAACTGGAATTCGTGTTGCCCGAGACCCAGGTGTTCGAGGATATCACGCCGCGCATAACGGACCTCGACGGCGACGGAAACAACGAGGTCGTCACGATCCGCTCGTCGCAATCGGGTGGGGCCGCAGTGGTGATCTACGGACTGGAAGAAAACGAACTTGTCGAGCGCGCGGCGGGGAGCGAAAACGGCGCGCCCAACCGGTGGCTCAACATTGCCGGAATAATCCGCTCGGCGGACGGAACCGCGACCGTCTACGGGGTGCGGACGCCGCACATTGGAGGGCGTCTCTTTTCGATTACCTATCAGGATGGCGCGCTCAACGAGGTGAATAATATCGCGACCGATTTTTCCAACCACGTCCTGGGCTCAACGGAGCTCGGACTTTCTGCCGTCATGGATTTCGACGGAGACGGAATCGCAGAACTCGTCTTGCCCTCGCAAGACCGCACCCGACTGCGGTTTCCACTCTCCGACCGCCTCGACATCGCCCTGCCCGCTCCTGTCGACAAGGCAATCATCGCGACCGAAGGCCGCATCGTGACCGCGACGGAAGACGGCGCGCTGCTGATCATCGTGCCCTGAGGCGCGGACTAGGCTGCCGCAAGGCCACATCCGAAATGAACGAATGGCGCGCCTGCACTGCTGTCATGGCGCGGCAATGATGGTACACCGGCTTCATGACCACACGGTTTTACACGCACGACATCTTTCTCGATCACCAGACCCCTCCCGGCCATCCCGAGAGAGCCGACAGGTTGCGGGCGATCAACGAAGCGCTTCAGGACGACTCGTTCGAGAAACTTGAGCGGACCGAGGCCCCATGCGGGGATCCGGAAACGATCCGCTACGCGCATCCGGAAGGCTACATCGAGCGGGTTATCGCGCAAGTCCCCGAAACCGGCATCGCACGGATCGATGCCGACACCTGCGTCAGCCCGAAAAGCTACGACGCCGCGCTGCACGCGATCGGCGCGGCTGATGCGGCCGTCGATGACGTGTTTGCCGGGAGATGCGACAATGTCTTCGTCGCCGCCCGTCCTCCCGGACACCATGCGGAGAAGAACCGGGCCATGGGCTTTTGCCTGTTCAACAATGCCGCGATCGCGGCTCGGCACGCCCAAAAGGCGCACAACGCCGAACGGATCGCGATCGTTGATTGGGACGTGCATCACGGCAACGGAACACAGGACATCTTCTGGGACGACCCGTCCGTCCTGTACTGCTCCACCCACCAGATGCCGCTCTATCCGGGTACGGGCGCCAAGAACCAAACCGGCGAACATGGCACGATCTGTAATGCTCCCCTGAACCCGCACGACGCCGGCGAGCAGTTCCGCGAGGCCTTTCGCGAGCGCGTGCTTTCCGCGATCGACGCCTTTCGCCCGGACCTGATCATCATCTCGGCCGGATTCGATGCCCACCACCGCGATCCGCTTGCCGAGATCAACCTCACCGAGGACGATTTCGACTGGGCGACGGGCAAGCTGATGGACGCCGCCTCGCGACACGCCGAAAACCGGCTCGTCAGCCTGCTTGAAGGCGGCTACGACCTGAAAGGGCTGGCGTCCTCCGCCAGCGTCCATGTCCGAAGACTGATGCAAGGATAATTCGATGGCCGACACGCCGAACCATGCCGACGTAAATGAAATGAACTTCGAGATTGCGCTAAAGCAACTCGAGGAAATCGTCGACAAGCTCGAGCGCGGCGATGTCCCGCTCGACGAGTCGATCGCCATTTATGAGCGCGGCGAAGCGCTGCGCAACCGCTGCGACGCACTGTTGAAATCCGCCGAGGCGAAAATCGAGAAGATCAAGCTGACCCGTGACGGAAAACCCGCCGGAACCGAACCGCTGGACGGTTAGAGGCAGGACTGGTCCCGGGTTACGCCGATTTCCGTTGCCATGCACCATCCGCCCCGGCAATGAAGCGCCATGAACACGCCAGCCACCCCAAAGGGGCTCCGCCTTGATCATCTCCTCGTCGAGCGCGGCCTTGCCGCCTCGCGCTCGCGCGCCCGCGACGCGATCCTTCGTGGTACGGTGACGGTTGACGGTCAGTTGATCGCGAAGCCCGGTCAGATCGTCTCCGGTACATCGCAGGTCGCCCTGAACGATCCCGCGCAGCCCTACGTATCCCGCGCCGCCCTGAAGCTGAAGGCCGCACTGGAGCATTTCGGGATTTCCGTCGAGGGGCGGATCGGGCTCGATGTCGGCGCATCGACTGGAGGCTTTACGCAGGTCTTGCTTGAACGCGGCGCGAAGCATGTCGACGCGATCGACGTCGGCCGGGATCAGCTTGCCCCCATGCTGCGCGCCGATCCCCGCGTCACCAGCACCGAAGGGCTGAACGCGCGCGATCTCGACGCCGATCACCTGAACGGGATCGCGCCGGAAATCGTCACCAGCGACCTCAGCTTCATATCCCTAAAGCTCGCATTGCCACCCGTGCTGAATCTGGCTGCTCCTGGCGCCGATGCGATCCTGCTGGTCAAGCCGCAGTTCGAAGTAGGCCGCGAGCGGGTCGGCAAGGGCGGGCTGGTCTCAAAGGCCGACGGCGAGGCGTGTGCCGCCGATCTCGCAGCCTGGCTCAGCGGCATTCCCGGGTGGCGGGTCATCGGGACGTGCCCTTCGCCGATCGCCGGCGGCGATGGGAATGGCGAATATCTTCTCGCGGGGCACAAAGCATGAGCAGGACCGTCACACTGCAGATCGGCCACCTCGGGGCGCGCGGTGACGGCGTCTCCTCCTTGGGCGACGCACCGGTGTTCGTGCCCTTCACACTGCCGGGCGAGGAAGCGACAATCGTCATGGATGGCAGGAGCGCCAGCCTGCTATCGATAAGCGATCCATCAGCCGATCGGGTGGAGCCCGTCTGCCCCCACTTCGGAACCTGCGGCGGGTGCGCCCTCCAGCATATGGCGCTGCCGGCCTACCGCGCCTGGAAGGCATCTCTTTTCGAAAAGGCCTTCGCCTCGCGAAACCTCGACACATCGGCGATCAAACCTGCCCAGTTCTGTGAGCCCCATACCCGCCGGCGCGCAGTCTTTTCCGCCATCCGCACCGATGCGGGCGTACAGCTCGGATTTCTGCAGGCGGGAAGCAACCGTGTCGTCGATCTCCGCGAATGCCATGTGATCTCGCCGGCAATCGACGCCGGCAGGCCGAAGTTAAAGGCCTTGACAGCCGCGTTCCTGCCTCCGGCGAAAACCGTCCACGTCACGGTGAACGAAACGGTTTCCGGCCTCGATATCGCGGTGGACGGCAAGTTCACGCTCGGTGAGGGTGCAAAACGCAGGGCGGCCGATGCCCTTTCCGCGACGAACTTCGTCCGCTTGACGGTCAATGGGGAGATCGTTCTTGAGCTGAAACGCCCGCTGGTGAAATTCGGCGATATCGCCGTTTCACCACCGCCCGGGGCCTTTCTCCAGGCCGTCCCGGCGATGGAAGAAAGCATGGCCGCGCTTGTCTGCGATCATATGGCCAAGTCCAAACGCGTTGCCGACCTCTATGCGGGATGCGGTACCTTTGCCGTTCGCATCGCCAAAGCGTCGACCGTTCACGTAGTCGAGGCGGACGGCGCAGCGCTTCGGAGCCTCGACCGGGGAGTGCGTGACGCCGGCGGTTTCGGGCTCAGGCAGGTGACCACGGAAAAGCGCGATCTGGCGCGCCGGCCATTGACCGCGCAGGAGCTGAAGCCCTTCGACGGTGTGGTATTCGATCCGCCCCGCGCCGGCGCCGAAGCGCAGACGCGCGAGATCGCCGCTTCGACCGTGCAGCGCGTCGCGGCCGTGTCCTGCAACCCGGAAACGCTGGCGCGCGATCTGCGCATTCTGGTCGATGCCGGATTCCGGCTGCGATCGGTGACGCCTATCGACCAGTTCATCTGGACGCCGCATCTGGAAGCTGTGGCACTACTCGACCGGCTAAAATCAGCCAAGCGGCACTGGTCGGACCTGTAACCGGAAACGAGCCGTCAGGCGCTCTTCTTGCGAGACATGAACGCCATGAAGGCTTCCTTCGCCTCGTCCGATGTGAGCTGTTCGCTGAAGAGGGCACCCTCCTCCTTGATGCGCTCGATCACCGGTTCGCGCGGCCCCTTGACAAGCTTCCTGGCAAGCTGAAGCGCCTTTGGCGGCTTGGCGGCAAGGTCCCGCGCGGACCGCAGTACGGCGTCTTCTAGTTCTCCAGCCTCGACGACCTTCCAGATCAGACCGGCATCCCGTGCCTGCTCGGCGGAGAAGCCCTCGCCCATTCCGAGCAGCGCGAATGCCCGCTGGTGCCCCATGATTTGCGGAGCGAGCAGGCTCGACGCCGCCTCCGGCACCAGCGCCAGATCGACAAAAGGTGTCCTGAAGAGCGAACCCGGTGTGGCGAATGTCAGATCGCAGTGCAGGTGGATCGTCGTTCCGATGCCGATGGCGAGTCCATCAACGCCCGACACGATCGGTTTCTTCGCGCTGGCCAGCGCTTTCAGGAAATCGAAAACCTCGCCGCCATGCTCGCCACCGGTCGCGACGGCGAGAAAGTCCTGCAGATCGTTGCCGGACGAGAACGCCCCCTCCCTGCCGAGGAATACATGAACGCGAACGGCATCATCGGCGTCGCCATCGGTGAGCGCGGCCGCCATCGTCGCGTACATGGCTCGTGTGATCGCATTCTTCTTGTCCGGGCGGTTAAGGCGCACAATTTGAACGGCGCCATGACGCTCGACAAGCACGTGATCCGACATCTGAACTTCTCCCTGGGTGGTCACGCGACCAGCGATTGTGCAGCTTCGCCAAGGCTCGCCGCGCCATTCTCGACCGTGTCGCGCAAACTTGCCGTCTCGCCGACAAGGTTTTCCGCAAAGAACCGGCACATCGTGGCCCGGTCGTCCGTCGAGGACTCCGCCAGCGCGGATTTGGCAAGGTAGACGCCCCCAGCCGTCAGGCCGAACAGGCGCAGATAAGGAGTCGCGCCAGCCAGCGCCGATGCGGTGTCGCCGCTCTCGGTCATCGAGGTCATCGCTTCAGTCGCGGCGCGCAGATCGCCCATCGCTGCGGTCAGGCGCCCGGATGCGTCGCCGAAGGCCGGATTGTTCGAAGCCTTGAGGTCTTCGAGAATCTTGTCGAGTTCCGCGAAATAGGTGTTCACGCTTTCGCCGTCGGACAGCGGTAACTTTCGCATGACCAGATCGATCGCCTGGATGCCGTTGGTGCCCTCGTAAATCTGCCCGATGCGCGCGTCGCGCATGTAGATCGCGGCGCCTGTCTCCTCGATGAAGCCCATGCCCCCATGCACCTGTACGCCGATCGAAGCCACCTGCGATCCGATATCGGTGGAGAAGGACTTGGCAACAGGCGTCAACAGGCTTGCGCGCTCGTTCCAGAACCGGGCCTCGTCCCCATCATGGGCGCCCGCCATGTCGACCGCATGGGCACAGGCGTAGCAGATCGAGCGCGCCGCCCTTGTCAGGACAGACATGGTGAGCAAATCGCGCTGAACATCCGGGTGCAGGACGATCAGGCTCATGCCGCCGTCGGACCAGTCCGGCGCCTTGCCCTGCCGCCGCTCATTGGCATATTCCAGCGCCTTCTGGGTCGCCGCCTCGGCGACCGCCACGCCCTGTACGCCAACCGCAAGCCTGGCGTTGTTCATCATCGTGAACATGCAGGCGAGACCACGGTTTTCCTCGCCGACGAGATAGCCTACCGCACCTGATCCGTCGCCGAACTTGCCATCGCCGTAAATCATGGTGCAGGTCGGCGAGGCATGGATGCCCAGCTTGTGTTCGATGCTGTGGCAGATCACGTCATTGCGCTCGCCGAGCGTTCCGTCCTCGTTGACGAGAAACTTGGGTACCAGAAAAAGGGAGATGCCGCGGGTACCGGCCGGCGCGTCCGGAAGTCTTGCAAGCACGAGATGAACGATGTTCTCGGTCAAGTCGTGCTCGCCGAAGGTAATGAAAATCTTCTGGCCGAAGAGGCGGTACGTGCCGTCATCCGCCCGTTCGGCGCGGGCCTTCAGTGCCGACAGATCGGAACCTGCCTGCGGCTCGGTCAGGTTCATTGTCCCGGTCCACTCGCCGGAAATCATCTTCTCAAGGAATTTTGCCTTGAGTTCGTCGCTGGCGTGAGCTTCGAGCGCCTCGACCGCGCCGGTCGTCAGCATCGAGACCAGTCCGAAGGCCATCGACGCGGCGTTCCACATCTCGGTCGCCGCCATCGACATCATCATCGGCAGGCCCTGCCCCCCGTACTCCGGATCCGCCGCCAGGCCGTTCCATCCCCCTGCGGTCCAGTCGGCATACAGTTTCTTGTAGCCCTCCGGCATCGTCACGCTTCCGTCCGTTGCCTTGGCACCCTCCAAGTCTCCCGGCTGATGCAGCGGGGCGATCTCCTCGGAGGCGAATCTGCCCGCCTCTTCGAGAATGGCATTCACAAGATCCTCGCCCAAATCTCCAAGCAACCCGTTTTCAAGCGCGTCCGAAAGGCCGGCGACCGACTTCAGAGTGTGCGATATTTCAGCAACGGGTGCTCTGTACATGATTTTCTCCAGGCGATTCTCCGGCCAAAAAAGCGGTCCGGCTGCGATGATCACATGACACAGCAGCGCTAACTACTTTTTACGTAAACGTCAATGAACATACCCGCACAGGCGACAGCCCGTTATTGTTTTGTTAACCTTCCCGGCTGACGCTGGGGAATGATTTGAGATGGGGTGCCGAAGAATGAGCATTTTGGCAAAGTTCAGCGCGTTGGCCGTCGTCTTCGTGGCGAACGTTTCAGGCGCGTCGGCTTCGGAATTTTTCCGTCCGTGGGGTAGCCCGGAACTTGCTCTGATCCTGGACGGTTACGAACACAACGTGATCGATTTCCACGAAATCGTGGAGGACAAGCGCGTCACCGCGTTCATCCATAAGGGCTCCGATGGCATGCCCCCCAAATACCGCTGTCGGGGCACCGACAACGAGCGGGCGCTTTGCCGCCAGACGTGGCAGCGCTACGCGATCTCAAAGGAACTCTATCGAACCCGGAGAACGCTTGCCAAGAAACTGGGTTTGAAATGGGGCGCATATCATCTGGCGCGCGCGGGCAACCCCCTCGCTCAAGCACGACACTTTCTCGACTTCGCCGATCCGCAGGATGACGAACTGATTGCCCTCGATATCGAGGGGCTCAACAGCGAGAAATGGATGTCTCTCGATGACGCGGAGAAATTTGCCACCTATATTCGCGCACGTACGGGGCGCTACCCAATTCTCTACGCCAACGAAGTGGTGTCCCGGCGCATTGCGGAACGGCGGACCACCCTCCCGATACTCTCTCGCCTGCCGCTATGGTATGCGCGTTACAAGCCCACGATCCGCGGCGCATTTCCGAAGGGTAACTGGGAGAGTTATGCGTTCTGGCAGTTTGCATACCAAGGTAATTGCAGCGCAAGGAGATGCCCCTACCGCGTCCCCGGCACGAACCGCGACATCGACGTCAATGTCGCAAATCTGTCGCCCGATGCACTACGCTCCTCCTGGCCGCTCGGACACCTCGTCGAGGAGCAGTTGCCGCTTACATTCCCGTTGCCAATTGCCCGTCCGGAGCCGCCGAACCTCCCCGATTTCGCCCCTCCGGCGAGTATGATCGCCGATGCGGAAACCACCCTTTCGCCACATCGGCACCGGATTGCGGGTTATCTACAGTATGCCCACGCACGTCTCGGGATCACGCTAACGGCGTCCGCGCAGCAGTACCAGCTTCCCGTCAACGCCCGCGAGACGAACGCAAGTCCCGTCAACGATCTTTATTGAAGCATCTGCCTGCGACTCTCATCGTCGGTTGCGCCGGCGGATCGCGCACATACATAACGGCGTGACCTCAACGATCAAAGGACGCCGCCCGCATGAAATTGAACCGACTGCTTCCCAAGCGGATGCGAAAAGACGGTCCGTTCATTCCTGTCGTACGTCTTCAGGGACCGATCATGAGCGGGGGAACGCGGTTCTCGCAGCCACTGTCGCTTGCGACATGTGCGCCGCTGATCGAGAAAGCCTTCGCTGACAAGGACGCCCCCGCGGTCGCTTTCATCGTCAATTCGCCCGGTGGTTCGCCCGTGCAGTCGCGGCTGATCCACCAGCGCATCCGAAGTCTTGCCGACGAAAAAGGCAAGCCGGTGCTGATGTTCACGGAGGATGTCGCAGCGTCTGGCGGATACATGATCGCAGTGGCGGGAGACGAGATAGTCGCCGATCCATCCTCGATTATCGGCTCGATCGGAGTGATCTCCGCGGGCTTCGGTTTCGTCGAAGCGATCGACAAGCTGGGTGTCGAGCGCCGCGTTTACACCGCCGGCAAGAACAAGTCCGTTCTGGACCCGTTCCAGCCGGAGAAGAAGGAGGATGTCGAGCGGCTTAAGTCGATCCAGCTCGAGATCCATCAGATCTTCATCGACCTCGTCAACGATCGCCGGGGCGATCGCCTGAAGGACAATCCGGAACTGTTTACCGGAGCGTTTTGGGCCGGCGAGAAAGCCAGGGAACTCGGCTTGGTGGACCACGTCGGCGATATCCGCGCCTTCGTGAAACAGCGATTCGGCGAGAAGGCCGAGTTACGCGCCATCACTCCACAGCGAAACATCTTCGGACGGAAATCGGCAGCGGGCGTGAACGTGGTTTCCGCAAATCTCGATCCGGCAGCATTGGCTCACGCAGCCACGGACGGGTTGTTGGCGGCAATCGAGGAACGCGCCCTCTGGGGACGCTTCGGTCTCTAGATCGACAAGATATCGGTGGTAACCTGCGGATACAGCGAGCGGAGGAAATCGTGCCGCAACTTCTATTTTTTGCCGCAGTCACCGCGGTGGGCGTCTGGGGCTATCGCGCCTTCCTGAAGGAGGCGGAACGCGTCTCGGCGCGGGTACGGCGCGCCGAGAAGGAGGATCAGACCGGAGCTGCCGGCACGCTCGTCGAGGACAAGGAGACCGGCGAGTACCGGGTCATGAAATCCGACGAATAAGAAAGGCCGGGTCGAAACCCGGCCTTACTTTGTTGAGGATCGACATCGATTACTGCGCGAGGGGCTCGCAGTATTGAACCTGGTTGCCGACGACCTTGTAGCAATCCTTGATCTGGATGAACTGCCCGCCGGATCTGACGGTGCGGAGTTCGCAAGTACAATCCGGTGCGATGCTCACGGATTCCACCGGCGTCCGGCGCTTGGGTCTAGGGGTCGGGAAGCACGGCGCTGCGATACACAGCCGCGCGATGCGCCGGTCGTCGTCCCTTCTCAGCACTTCGAGCGCCCCGCTTGAGGCCTCCGACCGTTCGGCCCCGCCGCGACCGCCACCATTGTTACCACCATTGTTGCCCCCTGCCTGCTGAGCAAAAGCGGTTTCAGGGGTGGAAACCAGTCCGGTCAGGCCGATGGCCGGCGCGAGAACAAGAGCGATAAACACCTTCCGGGAAGCGAGAACGTTTTCCATGAGTTCATCTCCATTGGTTGTCTGTTTCGTTTGCCTCGAACTTCCGGCCGCCGGACTGCCTCGTTTCTGTCATCCGAGCGACCGGAAATCTGCCTGCATCATGGATGAGGGACCACCGGCCCGCTGTGCGATCGCGCACAACCCGTTCGAACGCCCTTTCGGGAGCCAAGCTTGACCCGGCAAACCGCTCATGCGACGGGAGCAGCCGTCAGTTCCGGACCAAACACATGACCGCGCATACCACGATCGATCCGACCCGCTCGTTTCAGGGCTTGATTCTCACGCTTCAGAACTACTGGGCGGCGCAGGGTTGCGTCGTGCTGCAGCCCTATGACATGGAGGTCGGGGCAGGCACGTTCCATCCCGCGACAACGCTGCGATCGCTCGGCCCGAAGCCGTGGAAGGCCGCCTATGTCCAGCCGTCGCGCCGCCCGACGGACGGACGATACGGCGAGAACCCGAACCGGCTGCAGCACTACTACCAGTTCCAGGTAATCCTGAAGCCGTCGCCGCCCGACCTTCAAGAGCTCTATCTCGGCTCGATCCGCGCGATCGGCATCGACCCGCTGCTGCACGACATCCGCTTCGTGGAAGACGACTGGGAAAGCCCGACCCTCGGCGCATGGGGATTGGGCTGGGAGTGCTGGTGCGACGGCATGGAAGTGTCGCAGTTCACCTATTTCCAGCAGGTCTGCGGCATCGAATGCGCTCCGGTCTCCGGCGAACTGACCTATGGCCTCGAGCGCCTGGCGATGTATGTACAGGGCGTCGACAACGTCTACGACCTCAATTTCAACGGCCGGGACAGCGCCGACAGGATCACCTATGGCGACGTCTTCCTGCAGGCCGAGCAGGAATATTCGCGATACAACTTCGAATATGCCAACACCGCGATGCTTCTGCAGCATTTCCAGGACGCCGAAGCCGAGTGCGAGGCGCTGCTCGCGGCCGGCGCACCGGGCGAGAGCGGCGACCTCCACAGATCCGTACTGCCCGCCTACGATCAGTGCATCAAGGCAAGCCACGTCTTCAATCTGCTCGACGCGCGCGGCGTGATCTCCGTCACCGAGCGGCAGAGCTATATCCTGCGCGTGCGCAATCTTTCGCGCCAATGCGGGGAGGCGTTCCTGCTGACCGAGGCCGGTGGGGCCAGCGTCTAGGGTCCTTACCTTGGGACCACGCGGCAGAAATTGCCTACGCCCGTGCCGATTTTCCAAACAGTTGCAATGTCAATCTCATCGCGCTGCGCTATCATCACCCCCCTATTTGAAGGGAGGAAAATATGACGCCACACGGAATGGTCCACTGGACCGAGCTCCAAACCCATGATGCGGGGAAGGCGAAATCGTTCTATGGCCACACGCTGGGGTGGACGTTCGATGCGATGCCGATGCCCGACGGAACGCAGTACCACCTCTGCATGTCGGGCGACGAGATGGCGGGCGGCATGTTCACCATGACCGACCCGCAGTTCAAGGACGTGCCGGAACACTGGATGACCTATTTCTCGGTCGATGATGTGGATGCCCGCCTCATAACCGCGAAGGAAGCCGGTGCCACCGTCCTGCGCGAGCCGTTCGACGTTCCCGGCGTCGGGCGAATTGCAATCTTGCAGGCCCCGGGTGGCGCCGCGATGGGATGGATGACGCCAGCCGAACCCGCGTGACAAGCAAAGGGCCCTTCGGTAACGTCCGCGCGCGCTTACCCGGAGGCTTTGCATGTTCGACAGCAGTCTGATCATTCTTGCGATCGTCGCGGCCGTGGCGATCTACGTTATCGTCACCTACAACGCCCTGGTTCGCATGCGCCAGATGGTTCAGGAGGCGTGGAGCGGCATAGACGTGCAGCTGAAACGCCGGGCCGACCTGATCCCCAACCTCGTCGAGACGGTTAAGGGATACGCCTCCCATGAGAGCGAGACGCTGCAAAAAGTGACCGAGATGCGCACACGGGCGCAGAACGTGCCGGCGGGCGACGTCTCAGGGCGGGCCGCGGCAGAAGGTATGCTGAGCCAGGCCCTCGGACGCTTGTTCGCTGTCGCCGAGGCCTATCCGGACCTCAAGGCGAACGAGAATTTCCTCGACCTGCAGCAAACGCTGGAGACCCTCGAAAGCGAAATCCAGATGTCGCGACGCTATTACAACGGTTCCGCGCGCGAACTGAATGTGAAGGTCGAGAGCTTCCCCTCCAACCTGATCGCGAACCAGTTCGGCTTCGGCAAGGCGGAATATTTCGAGCTCGACGACCCCGCAGACCGGGCGGTTCCCAACGTCAAATTCGCCTAGCGCAAGAATGCCTTTTTCCGTTCGCAGTCTCGCGGCACTTTTGCTTCTGCTGATCTCGGGCGCGGCGACGTTCGCCGCCGAGGAAATCCTTCTATTTCGCAGTGATGTGACCGTCCAGCCGAACGGTGATCTTCTGGTCACCGAGACAATTCGCGTGAACGCCGAGGGCTTCGACATCAAACGCGGTATTTATCGCGATTTTCCGATGACGTTCGAAGATCCATCCGGGAACAGTGCACGGGTCAGGTTTGATCTGATTTCAGCGAAGCGTGATGGCCGCACCGAAGCGAGCCGCGTCGTTGAGGGGAACCGCTTCGTGCGCGTCTATCTCGGCCAGGAGGAGGTCTTCCTTTCGCCGGGGGTCCATACCTACGAGATCACGTACCGCACCGACCGCCAGATCCGGTTTTTCGAGGATTACGACGAAGTCTTCTGGAACGCGACCGGCACCGAATGGGCCTTTCCGATTCTGAAAGCCGTTGCGGAGATCGAACTGCCGGACGGTGCGGTGGCCCTGGAAACGGTGGCCTATACCGGCGGTTATGGTGCTCGCGGCGCAGACGCCCGCGCGACGCTGATCGATGGCGGCAATGCCGTCCTTTTCGAAACGACCAGACCACTCGGCCCGCGCGAGGGGATGACGGTCGGTGTCAAGCTGGACAAGGGCGTTATCACGCCGCCCTCCAGTCAGCAGCAGCTTTCCTGGTATGTGCGGGACAACCTGGCAACCTTGATATCGGTTGGCGGAGTCTGCATCGTGGCGTTCTACTATCTCTGGGCGTGGCTGCGTGTTGGCCGCGATCCGTCACGGGGCGTCGTCGTTCCGCGATGGGACCTTCCGGAGGGCGTTTCGCCCGCCCTCACCCACTATATCTGGAACAAGGGCCTGAAGCGCGGCGGTTTTCCGGCCATCTCGGCCGCCGCGATCAATCTGGCGGTCAAGGGGTATCTCCTTCTTGAAGACATCGGCGACACGCTGACGATCCGCCAGACCTCAAAGCCCGTGACGGACAAGCCGCTCCCCGTCGGTGAAGCCGCGTTGATGAGCCGGATCGCCTTTCACGGCGGCACACTGACAGTCGACAAGGCGAACGGCGAAAAGGTCCAAAGCCTCGCATCGCGCTTCAGAAACGCCATCGAGGGGGAGCATCGCGCCGTCTTCTACCGGTTCAACGTTCTCTGGATCGCTGTCGGCGTCGTTCTTTCGATCGGCACCATCGTTGCCACCCTCGCCTTCGGCGGACTGAGCGACGCGATGATCGGACTTGTGGTTCCCGCGGTCATTGGCGGCATCATCATTACCGTCATTATGGTCAACACGGCGAAACGGGCTAGAAGCGGATTTGCCGGAAAACTGCAGCTCGCGTTCGTCCTGTTCGCTATCGGCGTTACGATCGTGAATTCGGGAATGCTGACGGCGGCCGGCATCTTCGATCTCATCGAAGAACCACTGCAAATCGGCGCAATGGTGACGCTGGTGATGTTGAACGTGCTCTTCTTCTTCCTGCTCGGCGCGCCGACAAAGATCGGGCGGAAGCGCACCGACGAGATCGAGGGACTGAAACGTTATCTGACGGTTGCCGAGAAGGATCGGATGAACATGGCCGGCGCGCCGGAGATGTCGCCGCAGCACTACGAACGGCTGCTTCCATATGCCGTCGCACTCGGCGTCGAAAAACCTTGGTCGAAAGCGTTCCAGGCCTGGCTCGCGGCTGCGGTCGCGGCGGGTGCGGCGTCGGCCGTGGCCTATCACGGCCCGAATTGGTACGGCGGAGACCGCGGTTTCGACATCGGCCGGGTCGGCGACACGATGGGCGGACTGGCCGGTTCGATGGCGGACAGTTTCACCGCGTCCATGCCCGCACCGAAATCGTCATCGTCCGGTTTTTCGGGCGGCGGGGGATTTTCCGGCGGCGGCGGCGGTGGCGGTGGCGGTGGCGGCTGGTAGCCGGAAGCGTGCCAAGGGATGACAGTGGCGCAAGGGCTTGCTATTCGCCCGGCACGAAGACTGATCCCATCCGACCGACCGGACCCCATCCATGCCCGACCTCCTGCTCGAACTCCTCAGCGAAGAAATTCCCGCGCGCATGCAGCGGAGGGCCGCAGGTGATCTGCGCAAGGCGGTTACCAACGCGCTCGTCGAGGGCGGGCTTACCTATGAGGGCGCGCGCGAATACTGGACACCCCGCCGTCTTACGCTGGACGTACGGGGCGTCACGGCCCGTTCGGCAGACCTGAGCGACGAGCGCAAAGGACCGCGGACCGATGCGCCGGAAAAGGCGATTGAAGGCTTCTTGCGGTCGGCCGGGCTTTCCTCCGTTAACGAGGCCGAAGTGCGAACCGACCCGAAGAAGGGCGATTTCTACGTTGCCGTCGTCAAACGCGAGGGGCGCGCCGCCGAAGATATCATTGCCGAGGCCATGCCGGGCATCATCCGGTCGTTCCCGTGGCCGAAATCGATGCGCTGGGGCAAGGCGTCCGCCAATCCGGGTTCGCTGCGCTGGGTTCGCCCTCTACAGTCCATTCTCTGCACCTTCGGACCTGAGACCGAGGAGCCGCGGGTCATCGTCTTTTCGGTCGATGGCATCGAGGCCGGTAACCTGACGCAAGGCCATCGTTTTCACGCGCCCGACCCGATCACCGTCCGCCGGTTCGATGACTATGTGGCCAAGCTGGAAAAGGCGCATGTCGTCCTCGATGGCGAGCGCCGCAAGGACATGATCCTCACCGACGCGCGCAACCTGGCGTTCGCGCATGGTGTCGAACTGGTTGAGGACGACGCCCTTTTGGAAGAAGTGTCCGGGCTTGTCGAATGGCCTGTCATCTTGATGGGCGAGTTCCAGACGGACTATCTCGTCATTCCGGACGACGTGATCCGCCTGACAATCAAGACCAATCAGAAATGTTTCGTTTGCCGCGATCCCAACACCGGGGCTCTGACCAACAAGTTCGTGCTCGCAGCCAATATCGAGGCGTTCGACGGCGGCAAGGAGATCATTGCCGGCAATGGCAAGGTCGTGGGCGCGCGGCTGGCCGATGCGCTGCATTTCTGGAACACCGATCAGGCCAATCTGCCCGATCTCGGCGAACTCAAAGCCTCGGCGGCGAAATTCGATCTGGATCTCGCCAAGCCGCTTGATCAGCGCATGGCAAAGCTCGATCATCTCGGCGTGACCTTCCATGCCAAGCTTGGCACGCAGGGCGAGCGCGTGGAAAGGATCGCCAGACTGGCGGACGAACTGGCTCCCAAGGTCGGTGCGGACGCGCATCTGGCGCGGCGGGCGGCGGTGTTGGCAAAGGCCGACCTGACGACGGAGATCGTCGGAGAGTTCCCCGAAGTCCAGGGTACGATAGGACGCACTTACGCGTCGCTGCAGGGCGAGGATGACCGCATCGCGACCGCTATCGAGGATCACTACAAGCCAATCGGGCCGTCTGATCGGGTGCCCACTGAACCGGTCGCGATCGCCGTGGCGCTGGCCGACAAGCTCGACACGCTTGTGGGGTTCTGGGCGATCGACGAGAAACCGACCGGCTCGAAAGATCCGTACGCGCTACGAAGAGCCGCGCTCGGCGTGATCCGGATCATTCTGGAGAACTCCGTGCGCCTGCCACTCGGAAATATAGTTTGGCCGCATTTTAGGTCAGTCGTTGTTGAGGGCGCCAATAGACTTCAACAACGTCAGGTGGGAAATATCACCAATCTTTCAAATGAGGGAATGCCAACTAAACACGCTATTCATTTGGCACTCGACCTTATGGAAAAATTGCCAAGCGCCTCAGCGGCCTTTGATCACTTAAGCGCCGAAATCCGCAATCACAAGTACGCGGACCTCATCGCCTTCTTCCACGACCGCCTGAAGGTGTATCTCCGCGATTCCGGAGCACGACACGACCTCATCGATGCGGTGTTGTCGCCAAGCGACGACGACCTTCTGGTCATCGTGCGGCGCGTCGAAGCGTTCGGCGCAATGCTCGACACGGATGCCGGGACGAACCTCATGGCGGGGACCAGGCGTGCGCTGAACATTCTGGCGGCAGAGGAAAAGAAGGA
Source organism: Oricola cellulosilytica (assembly GCF_019966575.1). GTDB lineage: Bacteria > Pseudomonadota > Alphaproteobacteria > Rhizobiales > Rhizobiaceae > Oricola > Oricola cellulosilytica. The sequence goes on from NZ_JAINFK010000006.1 coordinate 89,952, forward strand.
TGGCGAGGGCGCGTTCGACGGGCCGGTGGAGCGGTCGCTTCTTGACGATCCGGCGGAAAAGGAACTCGCCAACGTCCTCGACTCGGTCGCTCATCACGTAGACGAGCATATTGCCCGGGAAGAATACGAGCCCGCTTTTGCCGCACTGGCCGAATTGCGTCCCGCCGTCGACGCCTTCTTCGATGGCGTGATGGTCAATGCGGACGATGCCGCCATACGGACGAACCGGCTTCGATTACTGGCTTCCCTTCGCGAAACGACGCGGAAGCTGGCGGATTTCTCGAAGATCGCCGGATAAACGAATACGCCCGCGCATGTAACGCGGGCGTCGAGTCTGTTGGCTCGTTGTGTTCGATCAGCGCAGATCGATGCCGTCGAGGAGGCGATCCTCGATTTCGCGGTCGATGATCTGGTTCTCGAGTTCGACCGGATCCGAGTTGACCAGTTCCTCCACCCGCTGCTGGGCGCGCTCGTCCAGCGAAAGCACCGGAGCGGGTTCGTCCCTTACGTCGACTTCAACGTCGATCGAGCCGGATTGAGTCGGAGCTGGCACAAGATCGGCGTCGGACGGATACCCGCCCTCGATCAAGGGAAGGGTCGACGCGCCACCCGGGACACTGACCACCTTGGGCAGAGTGTCAGGATCGAATTCAATGAAGACGATCGACGGAAACGCCGAATCCTCGATGATCGCGTAGTCTGATGAAGCCGAGCCAGCCGCGGCGAGGACCGCGGCGCAGGACGCCAGTGAAAGTGTTCCGAGACGTGTCATGAAACCATCCCCGTTCGTTCTTGATCTGACCCCACGGTAACAGACGTGATTTGAAACCGCGTTTTGGATTTCGTTCAAATTTTAACGGTCACCGGCGGCTCCGTTGCACACGGTCGCGGGGCCGTGTAGCAGTCGTGCCGATGGAACAGGCCCTTGACGGAAAATCCACGCGCACGCTTCCGGCGGGCGAAGCCGCGCTTGCCTCCGCAGTGGCTCATATCCTTGGAGGTCAGACAGTCGCGATCCCCACGGAGACGGTTTACGGCCTCGCTGCGGACGCCAGCAATGGCGAGGCTGTCGCGCGCATTTTCGCGGCCAAGAACCGGCCCTCGTTCAATCCCCTGATTTGTCACGTGACCGATATTGCGATGGCAGAGGAGTTCGCGGTTTTCGATCCCTTGTCGCGGGCATTGGCAGACGCATTCTGGCCCGGCGCATTGACGCTGGTTCTGCCATTGAAAGCGCATCACCATATTCACCCGCTTGTTACGGCCGGGCTGGACACCGTCGCAGTCCGCGCACCGCAGGGATTCGGCGCGGAGTTGATCGCGGCCGCAGGACGGCCCCTCGCCGCGCCGAGCGCCAATGCGTCCGGCCGCATCAGCGCTACGACCGCCGAAGCGGTGGCGGAGAGCCTTGACAGCAGGATTTCGCTGATCGTCGATGGCGGGCCGGCGCGCGTCGGCGTCGAATCGACAATCGTCAAGGTCAACGATAGCCGTATCGACCTCTTGCGACCGGGTGGCGTCCCCGTTGCCGATATCGAGAAGGTCGCCGGGTTCCCGGTATCCAGAAGCGGCGGGAATGCGAAGATCGAAGCGCCCGGCATGATGCAGTCGCATTACGCGCCGCTAGCGAAGGTACGGCTGAACGCGAAAACCGTAGAGGAGGGAGAAGCCCTGCTCGGTTTCGGGCCGGAGCGAGCTAAGGGGGCGGAAAGGGCGAAAAAGGTGCTCGTCCTCTCCGAAAACGGGGACACGATCGAGGCGGCCGCCAATCTCTTTGATTTCCTGCGCCGTCTGGATACCTGCGGAGCGCGCACCATCGCCGTCGAACCCATTCCGGATGAGGGTCTCGGCGAAGCGATCAACGACAGGTTGCGGCGCGCCGCAGCTCCGAGGGATATCCGGTGAACCGCGAGGCGCTGCTCCAACGTCTGATTGCCATATGCGGGAGCGCAAACGTGCTCGTCGATGATGCGGACACGGCGCCCTACCTCAAGGAGCGGCGCGGGCGCTGGACCGGCAAGACGATGGCCGTCGTCCGGCCCGGCACGACCGCGGAAGTCTCGCAGATCCTGAAGCTTGCGTCGGAAACCGGAACCCCGGTGGTTCCACAGGGCGGCAATACCGGGCTCGTCGGCGGGCAGATCCCGGATTCGAGCGGCCGGGCGATCGTCCTGTCCACATCCCGCCTCAACCGCATCCGCGACCTCGACACCGCCGGAGACACGATCACGGTCGAGGCCGGCGTCGTCCTGCAGACGATCCGGGAGACGGTTGATCGGCATGATCGGCTATTTCCGCTGTCTCTGGCCGCGCAAGGCACATCCCAAATTGGTGGCAATCTCTCGAGCAATGCGGGGGGCACCGGTGCGCTGACATACGGCGTTGCCCGCGACCTCTGTCTCGGGCTGGAAGTGGTGCTGCCGACCGGCGAGATTCTCGACGATCTGAACCGTCTGAAGAAGGACAATACCGGCTACAACCTGCGCAATCTCTTCATCGGGGCGGAGGGAACGCTCGGCGTCATAACCGCAGCGGTTCTGAAGCTCTTCCCGAAACCTGCCGGCGTTGCAACTGCCGTGGCGGGCACCTCATCGCCCGAGAAGGCGCATGAGCTCTTCCGCAGGGCCCGGCAAGCCGCAGGACCAACGCTATCAGCGTTCGAACTTATGCCGCGCATTGGGGTCGAATTCACCACTCTTCATATCGCGGGTGCCCGCGACCCGCTTGCGCACCCCCACCCCTGGTATGTGTTGCTGGAAATATCGTCCGGACGCTCGGAAGCGGATGCACGCACGCTCCTCGAGACCGTGCTCGGCGACGGTCTCCAGACCGGTACGGTCGAGGACGCCGCGATTGCCGATAGCGGCCAACAACGCAACGATTTCTGGCGCCTCCGGGAAGGTATGTCGGAGAGCCAGATTCCGGAAGGCGGATCGATCAAGCACGACATCTCGGTTCCCGTCGATCGCATTCCGGCGTTCATGGCTGACGCGGAAAAAGCGGTCCTGGCGATTACCCCGGAGGCGCGCATCGTCGCATTTGGCCATCTCGGAGACGGCAATCTGCACTACAACATCTCTCAGCCGGCTGGCGCCGGCAAGCAGACGTTTTTGTCCCTGGCCGATCGGATCACGCCGGCGATCCACGATCTGGCACGCCGGTTCGGCGGTTCGATTTCGGCGGAGCACGGCGTCGGCCAGATGAAGCGTGACGAGCTGGCTGCAACCAAATCGCCGGTCGCACTTGAACTGATGCGCCGCATTAAGCGTGCGCTGGACCCCGTCGGCATCATGAATCCCGGCAAGGTTATCCTCTCGGACTGATCTGTTCCGGGACGATATCCGGCATTTGCATTCCACCGGTGTGAATTTGCTAACCATTTAAAAAAGCAGCGTTTTCTTAACGCTGTTTCTTAGTCAGCAATCAGCACGCGGACGCTATCGTGAACGCAAAGCCGGCGAAAATGCCTTAAAATGGCTGGGACAGGGAACAGAGGCTTAGAGGTGGGAAACGCCCGTGGCTCTCAGGGATGAACAGGATGAGGCGTCTAACATGGCTTCTGGTGCACAACCGGTCTGGGCGGGTCACGAATTTCGGCTGGACCCGGCCAGGTTACCGCAAAAACTGGTCTACGCGACTCGTGGCAATGACGGCGACGTGCACATCACGGTGCAGCAGAACGGCTGCGTTCTGAAGCGCAAGCTCGCGGCGTCTGGGCTACCCCTCAACATCGCCCTGCCCGTTCACGTTTTTGACGGTGTCGCGGTTCGGGCGATATATGTCGGTCCGGACAATGTGCTGGTCACACTGGAGCTCATGCATTCCGATCCGGAACTGTGCGTTCCACTCTTTGTCGGCCATCATCTGGAAGCGATCGCCAAAGACTGGCAGATCTGGTCCGATCTGCTTGGCTTGCCAATGTTGCTCGTCGACGAGGACGGCGTCACCCGCACGCTCGACGAAAGCGCCCGCAGGGTGATCAAGGACAAGAGCCACCCGCGACGGCACCACGCGCTCTTTGCAGAGCGGCGTCCGCGCTTCCTAGCAAGGCGGCGAATGGGAACGCTCGGTGTCCGGATGGTCCTCGACGGGGTCGAGATCATCGCGCGCGGCTAGACGATTTCGGCAAAAGCGCCCACAAGCAATCCCAGAAAAATCAGCCAGCCGACACCGGTGTTCGACTTGAACAGCCGCAAGCACTGCTCCGCGTCGTCGATATTGAGGATGCGGATCTGACGTCCCATATGGACAGCCGCAGCGAGCAGTCCGAGATAGGCGAGGACCGGAACACCCGCAGCGATGAAGGCCGCCGCAACTAGCGACAGGCAACCTGCGTAGAGCGCGACGAGCCAAGGCTTCGTCCTGGCACCGAAGAGACGGGCCGTAGAGCGAACGCCGACCAGTGCGTCATCGTCCTTGTCCTGATGGGCGTAGATTGTGTCGTATCCTATCGTCCACAGGATCGCACCCGCATAAAGCAGTGCCGGCGCAAGTCCGACTTCGCCAAATATTGCCGCCCATCCCATCCAAGCCCCCCAGGAAAACGCGAGCCCAAGAGTGAGTTGAGGCCAGTCGGTGACGCGCTTCATGAACGGATAGATCGCCACCACCGCAAGTGAAAGAATGCCAAACCCGATCGTGAACAGGTTGAACTGAACCAGCACAAGAAGACCTACGAGAGCCTGGGCGGTAAGAAACAGTTTCGCTTGGCGGCGCGACACCTGCCCCGAAGGCAACGGACGCGAGCGCGTGCGCGCCACTTGGCCGTCGATGTTCTGGTCCACGAGATCGTTGTAGGTGCAGCCGGCACCACGCATAGCGATAGCGCCAATCATGAACAGCGCCAGATGACCCGGATGCGGAAAGGGCGCGAAGGCTGCGCGCGCAGAGCCATACGCGGCAAGTCCGGCCAGTGCCGCCGACCACCAGCACGGCCACAACAAAAGCCACCATCCTATCGGACGGTCCCACCGTGCCAATTGTGCGTATGGCCAGTGCCGCCGTGGCAGGGCGCTGTAGACCCAATGGCCCGACGGCGCGTCGGCGACGCGGCCCTGATGCTCGCGAGATTGAATAGTGTCGGGCATGGCACAAACTGGTGACAAGGCGCCGGGAAAAGGTCAAGTGCTTGACCGCTTGCGGCCGAACGCATACCGCCGGGGCGGGATCAATGAAGCTTCGGGACAGATCATGAAAGTGTTGTTGATCGGATCGGGTGGCCGTGAACACGCGCTGGCAGACAAGCTCGCCTCTTCGCCCATCCTCGAAACTCTCTACTGCGCACCTGGCAACCCCGGCATGGCCGAACTCGGCGAATGCGTCGTCATGAAAGTGACCGACCACAAGGCGATCATCGACTTCTGCAGGATCAACGCGATCAATCTCGTCGTGGTCGGCCCGGAGGCGCCACTGGTCGATGGCCTCACCGACACGCTCAACGCAGCGAACATCCCGGTCTTCGGTCCGTCCGCGGCGGCGGCGCAACTGGAGGGCTCGAAACGGTTCACGAAGGAACTTTGTGACCGGATGGACATACCGACAGCCCGATATGCGGTTTTCAGCAACGCGCCGAAGGCAAAGAAACACATCCGCCAGCACGGCGCGCCCGTTGTGATCAAGGCCGACGGACTCGCGGCCGGCAAGGGGGTTACCGTGGCCACAACGCTCGACCAGGCGATGAACGCCATTGACGACTGTTTCGAGGGCGCCCACGGCGCGGCGGGCGCAGAAGTGGTAATCGAGGAATGCCTCATCGGCGAAGAAGCGAGCTTCTTCTGCATCTGCGACGGAGAGACCGCTCTGCCCCTGACGTCGGCGCAGGACCATAAACGGGTCGGAGACGGCGACACGGGGCCGAATACCGGCGGCATGGGGGCATATTCGCCGGCCTCCATCCTAACCGACCAGCTGGCCTCCGATGTGATGAAGCGGATCATCGAGCCGACCATGCGTGGAATGGCGGAGGCCGGAACCCCATTCACGGGGATCCTCTATGCCGGTTTGATGCTGACCGACGACGGCCCGAAACTGATCGAATACAATGTTCGCTTCGGCGACCCGGAATGCCAGGTCATCATGCCGCGACTGAAGGATGACCTGCTGCTGCTCATGAAAGCCGCCATCGACGGCCTCCTCGACCAGATGAGCGCGCGTTGGCACGACCAGGCCGCCGCAACGGTCGTGATGTGTGCGCCGGGCTATCCGATTTCACCGGAAAAGGGATCGGTGATCCGCAATATTGAGCGGGCCGGGAACATCGGCGCTGTAACGATCTACCACGCCGGCACGGCATGGCGCGGTGAGGATCTCGTCGCGAACGGGGGGCGGGTTTTGAACGTTACCGCCACCGGAAGAACCGTAACTGACGCCGTCGAACGCGCCTATGAAGCGATCCGCGAAATCGACTGGCCCGACGGCTTCTATCGCAAAGACATCGGGTGGCGGGAAATCCAGCGGGAGAAATCCGCTAAAGCGTGAGTGTCGCACGGCCGTTGGTGATCGCGTCGGCACGAGCGGTGAACGATGTCCCGCGCCCCTCTTCGTGGAGGATCAGGGGCGGAGCAACCTGCATCTGCCGCCGGCTTCCCTTGATCGCCGAAACCACGATCCTGATTGCCGGCTTTGGGGGCCTCGGAAGGATCGGAAATACGGTGATCGCGCCATATCGGCCTGCCATCGCGACACAGACCTCCGGGAGGGATTGTGGACGGGCGATAATCGAAAAACCCGCGCCAGGACGCGAAATCGCGCACGCGGTCTTCGTCCACCGTTCGAAAAGCTTGTCATCCATGACATGGGCCTGCGCCTTTCCCGCCTTGGGCGTGGCGCGGTCGCGGGGATCATTAAAAGGCGGATTGGCGATAACCCAATCGAAATGATCACGTGGGAAGCCGGCTATCTCGCGCGCCCTCCCGTCCAGCGCGACATCGGCCTCGGTTACGGTGGCACGAAACGCGATGTGCTCGTTTTCGGGAAGAGTGAGCGATGCGCGGGCGCACTTGACCATCGGAATCGCGCGCTCGTACAAAATCGCGCGCGCCCCCGGACACCGGTCGAGAACCGAAAACGCCCCGGCTCCGGCGCCCGCACCCAGATCCGCGACCGTTCCGCTGAATTCCTCTGGCACCGTCGCTGCCAGAAGAGCGGAATCGATTCCGGCGCGATGCGCCCCGTCGGCCAGCTGAACAAGATAGAAACGGCCGCGGTGAAACGCGTCGATGGTTGTCTCGCCCAATCCGTCGGCGAGTACGAGGCTCTTCACGCTCACTCCCGCAGTTCGTTTTCCATACCCGCATCACGAACAATCCGGCGCGCCTGATCGAGACGATCCGACTCCACAAGTATGCGTCGCGGAATGACCCCGAGAGAGCCTTCCACAATGCTCATGTTCTGGTCGGCAACGAGTACACCGATCCCAGCCTCGCGCATCAAGGATTCCACAAATGACAGTGTCACCGGATTATTTGTGCGAAGAAGCTCTTCCATACCGAAGTGATAGGGTGCGGCCGGGCGCGCCACAAGCCTGTCCGTAGACGATGTGTTAAACGGGTGTGACGATCCCGCCCCATTTCGGCGCTTGCCCGCTCTGGGCGGAGTTTTTAATGTGCGTCGGTCAATCGGGAGTAGTGGTCTTGGGCGTGGTGATTCCCCTCGAAGAAAAGAAGAAACCCGGGTCGGGTGGCGTCGAGAGCCTCGTGGCCCTTACCGCAAGCGGAATGGAACGCGTGAACGAACTGATCCTGTCGAAAGCCGGATCGGACGTCCAGATGATTCCGGAGGTCGCCAATCATCTCATTTCATCCGGCGGTAAGCGCCTGCGCCCGATGATCACCATCGCCTCGGCCGAGATGTTCGGTTACCACGGCGAAGGACATGTAAAGCTCGCAACGAGTGTGGAATTCATGCACACGGCGACGCTCCTGCACGACGACGTCGTGGATGAAAGCGATTTGCGGAGAAGCAAACCCACCGCCCGGATGATCTGGGGCAACCAGGCAAGTGTGCTGGTTGGCGATTACCTTCTCGGCCAGGCTTTCAAGATGATGGTCGAAGTCGGATCCCTGGAAGCGCTCGATGTCCTCTCGCAGGCATCTTCTGTCATCGCAGAGGGCGAGGTCATGCAGCTCGCCGCCGCCAAGAACATGGAGACAACCGAAGACGAATATCTTTCTGTGATCAAGGCGAAGACCGCAGCGCTGTTTTCGGCGGCAGCGGAGGTCGGTCCGATCATTGCGGGTGCAGGAAAGGCGGATCGGGGGGCGCTTCGGTCCTACGGCCTCAATCTGGGCCTAGCCTTCCAGTTGGTTGACGACGCGCTTGACTATGGCGGGAACGCCAAGGACTTGGGCAAGAATACCGGCGACGATTTCCGCGAGGGCAAGATCACCCTGCCGGTGGTGCTGGCTTTCCGGCGCGGCACCGACGAGGAACGGGGCTTTTGGCGTGCGAGTATTGAAAAGGGCGAGAACTCGGACTCCGAACTGGAAAAAGCACGCGGCCTGATGCTCAGATACGCTGCGCTCACCGACACGATCCAGCGGGCGCGACATTTCGGCGAGATTGCTCGCGATGCGCTCGCGCCCCTCAGGCCATCCCCGCAAAAGGAAGCTCTACTGGATGTGGTAGAGTACTGCGTCTCGAGGGTAAGCTAACCCTTGGCCATACATTGCGCGGCTATCATAAAAAGGCCATGCTCAACCGGTGATCTGGCCCTTCGCCCGCGCGGTATCTACTCCCGATAGGTAACCCTATGAAACGTCTCGTCTATCCAGTCATCCTTCTGGCCATTACGGCGCTTTCGCATCCGGCAGCCGCCGAACGCGCGCCGGCTAATGACCTTTCATCGGCGCAATCTCTGTCGGGAGCCTATCTTGCGGCGGCGACCGCACGAACCGACAACGATTTCGATGCCGCCGTGAAATATTACCGTGACGCGCTTCGATTCGATCCGGGCAATCTGGAGATCCAGGAGGAGCTCCTGATCGCTCTGATCACCAGCGGCCACTTCGAGGAGGCGCTGCCGTTCGCGGAGAAACTGAAGACTGTTGCGGAAATCGAGCGGGTTTCGCGTGTCGCGCTCGGTATTCGCGCCATTCAGGAGCGCCGCTACCTGCAAGCCGACAGCATGCTGATCCTCTCGGTCGAGAACGAACTCGAACGTTTGCTGACAGGGATCATGCGCAGTTGGGCGCAGTTCGGGGCGGGCGAAGTCGACCATGCCTTGCGTTCAGTCGATGAACTCGAAGGCAAAGACTGGTATGAGCTGTTCAAGGCCTATCACGGCGCATTGATCGCCAATGCTGCGGGCAGAAAATCGGAAGCCGCCAAGCGCTTCGAATACGGCATGAACAATACGGCGGGCGGCAGCGCGTCGCCCCAAACTTACCTGCGCATGGCTGAAGCCTATGCAGGATTTCTTGCACGCGACGGAAAGACGGAAGATGCGTTAGCCACCATCGATCGCGGGCTCGGTATCGCGCCTCAAAATCCGGCTCTTCTGGGTCTTCTCAAAGACTCGGAAAAGATCGGTGCGCAGGCCCTGCGTATTGCGGACCCTGCAGCCGGAACCGCGGAGATACTGTTCAACCTCGGTACCGCCATCAACCGGGATGGCGCGGAGAGCTTCGCGGCGCTTTATCTGGAGATGGCGCGCGCGCTCGTTCCCAACAACGCGGCAGTGAATTTTGAACTCGGCGGGATCGCGGAACGGCTCGGCAATCCGGAGCGAGCAATCGCATATTACGACAACGTTCCCAAACAATCGTTCTATGGGCGGCTCGCGCATTTGCAGAAGGGTCTGAACCTCTCGGATATGGAACGGAACGACGAAGCGAAGGAAACTCTTGCTGCGGCCGTGAAGGAGGACCCCACCGAATATCGGGGTTATCTGGCGCTCGGAGGCGTCCACGCCGCGCTTAAGGAGTTTGCCGAAGCGGCCGAATTATATGAGCAGGCGGTCAAGAACATCGACACGAATGATGCGACGTTCTGGCCGCTCTTCTACCGTCTCGGGATAGCATACGAGCGCACCAATCAGTGGGAGAAGGCGGAAGCGGCGTTCAAGCACGCGCTGGAATTGTCACCGAACCAGCCAGATGTTCTCAACTATCTGGGTTATTCGTGGATCGACATGAACATGAACCTTGAGGAAGGCCTCGAGATGATCCGCAAGGCTGTAGAGATGCGTCCGCGTGACGGCTACATCGTCGATTCGCTCGGCTGGGCCTATTATCGCCTCGGCCGTTTCGAAGAAGCGGTTGTCGAACTCGAAAAATCGACCGACCTGCGGCCGCGCGACGCCATAATTAACGACCATCTCGGCGACGCATACTGGCGAGTCGGACGCAAGCTCGAGGCGACATACCAGTGGGCACGGGCGCTCGACATGGAGATCGAGCGCGACGACGCCGCGAAGATCGAGGCAAAGCTTGCCGCAAGCAATGCGACCGGAATGACGCCACAGGTGGCGGTAAGCCAAGCAGATGCCGGAGAACCGGGCAAAACCGCCGCATCACCAAACACCAAGAACGGTGGCTGAGGCTGCGGGCTGCGTCCAATCGCTCGATGAGCACGGTCTTCTTCGCGCCCGCGAAGGTCAATCTGGCCCTGCATGTGACCGGTCAACGGGACGATGGCTATCACCTGATAGAGACGCTGGTTGTGTTTGCCGATATCGGAGACCGCGTTTCCGTCACTTCCTCGCTCCGCGACTCTTTCGAAATTGTGGGCCCGAGGGCTTCGGCCCTAGCGTACGAAGACCCGGCGGAAAATCTCGTTATCGGCGCGCGGGACCTGCTCAGGCACGAGCTTGAGAGCGTAGGCCGAGCCTCAACACCGGTATCGATCGTTCTTGAAAAGCATCTTCCCACTGGCTCCGGCATGGGAGGCGGCTCTGCCGACGCGGCGGCCACCCTGAAAGCGCTGGCGCAGTTGTGGACAGGTGACGATCTTTCCGCGAACCTCAATGAGGCCTCGGTAACGCTTGGTGCCGATGTCCCGATGTGCCTTCTTGGGCGACCGCTGATCGCCACCGGGATCGGCGAGCGTGTGAAACCGCTCGCCCTATTGCCCGCATTCGCCATGGTGCTTGTCAATCCGGGCGTTCACAGTTCCACGCCGACCGTCTTCAAGGCGCTGAAAACTCGAACCAATGCACCGCTCTCGCTGAAACATATGCCGTCCTCGACCGATACGCCAGAGTGGATCGCGTGGCTTCAGGCAAACACGCGAAACGATCTGCAAACGCCAGCGAACGATCTTACCCCCAAAATTACGGATGTGATCGATGCCATCGAGGCGACGGAACCGCTTCTGACCCGCATGACGGGTTCGGGCGCCACGTGTTTCGGTATCTTCAAGAACAGGGCCGAAGCCGACCTCGCCGCGCACCGCCTGTTGCGCGTCCATCCCGATTGGTGGATTACCGCAGCCACCACCGCCGCCTCGCCCCAAAAGGAAAACCCATGAGCCGCATCGACAAGAGCCGCCCATTCATCCCCGTCCATATCGCTGTCCTTACCGTCTCGGACACGCGCTCGGTCGAAGACGACAAGTCCGGGGGAACGCTCGCCGCTCGCATTGCGGAAGCCGGCCATGTACTCGCCGACAGGGCCGTCGTTACCGATGATCGCGAGAGGATCGCGGCGGCGGTCACCGACTGGGCGAAGCGTTCGGACATAGAGGTGATCATTACCACCGGTGGAACGGGTTTCACCGGTCGCGATGTAACACCCGACGCGCTCGAACCGCTGTTCGAGAAGCGCATGGACGGCTTCTCCTCGATTTTCCACCAGCTCTCCTACGATAAGATCGGAACGTCGACGATCCAGTCGCGCGCGACGGCCGGACTGATCAACCAGACATTCGTGTTCGTGCTTCCCGGCTCGCCCGGCGCCTGCAAGGATGCCTGGGACGGGATATTGCACCAGCAGCTCGACTACAGGCACATGCCCTGCAATTTCGTGGAGATCATGCCCCGTCTCGACGAACACCTGAAACGCAGCGGCGGCAAATCTGCCTGATCTTCAGGCGACAGGTGGTTCGATCCACGCTGCAAGATGCCGCACTGGAATGCCGCGGGCAAGATCCTCACCCGATTGACGACCAGGCCCGCACTTCGCCAGCGCGTGATGTCTGGAGATGACGAGGCCGCGCGCCAGTGCCCGCCGTCTGGTGATCAGCCGCGCCAGCCACCGGTGAAAAAGATGCCCGGAAACCGGCGGGCGAAAACAGGCGGCGCCGGCGTCCGGCTTCGCGACGTGATCGATCACTGCCTCCGCCCAGCCTGCACGAAGCCGCGCGCCCGGTTCGAGAACAATCAGCCAATCGCTGCGGGCCGCCTCGACTGCCGTGCGCAGCGCACCATCGCCGTCACGAATAATGCGGCACACCCGGCTGCATCGGCGACGTCCGCTGTCTCGTGGCCCGAGCCACCGTCACTGACGATCACTTCGGAAACGTTCCCCTCTACCGCCTCGTGGACAAGTGGCAACAGCGAGCGCGCAAGCGCCGGCGCGTCGTCCTGCGTGAAGAACAATAGGGAAATCATTTCGGTCCCGGAAAACGCTGCATGATTAGCAAAGCGGCGGGAAATGTCAAAACGTCTTTCAACTTTGTTCTTGTATTGTTCCGTTGCCTCGAATAGGAATAAAGTCATCAAGCCATTGATTCCAGCGCTTTCAGGGAGCCCGGGATGGACGTCATATCAAGAGCTGACACGACCGCATTCGACAGCCCGGCCGATGGCGGGGCGGAACGTGCCAACACACTTATTGCCCGTGCGGGTTTTCGCGATCAGAGCCACCGGGCACGCGGGAGGGCGAGTGTCATCAATCCATCCGGACGTTTCGAGCCATTGGTGCGCACCGTCTTCGATGACGGCTGGAACAGTTTGGAGGATTTGCCGCCCTTCAAGACAGAAGTGCAGACGGAGCAGGCGCGCAAGATCATCACGCGCAACACATCGCCGGATATCTCCTTCGACAGGTCGATTAACCCCTACAGGGGATGTGAGCATGGATGCGTTTATTGCTTTGCCAGACCGACGCACGCCTATATGGGATTGTCGGCCGGGTTGGATTTCGAGTCCAAGTTGTTTGCGAAGCCCGATGCGGCCAGACTTCTCGAAAAGGAGATCACCCGGCCCGGATACCAGGTGCGTACCATTGCGATTGGCACCAATACCGATCCATATCAACCGATCGAACGCGAATGGAAGCTGATGCGCTCGATCCTGGAGGTTCTGGAACGTCATAACCATCCAGTCGGCATCGTCACAAAGTCGTATCTGGTGACCAGGGATGCCGACATTCTTTCCAGAATGGCGGATAAGGGTCTCACCAAGGTTGCCCTTTCGGTCACCACGATGGACCGGGGCCTGGCGCGAACGATGGAACCCCGCGCCTCGACTCCTTCGAAACGGCTGGAGGCCATTCGCATCCTGTCCGACGCCGGCATTCCGGCATCAGCCATGGTGGCGCCGGTCATCCCCGGCCTGAACGACCACGAAATTGAGAAGATTCTCGATGCCGTTCATGGCATGGGCGCACGCGAGGCCGGTTATGTGTTGCTGCGCCTGCCGCTCGAGGTGGCGCCGGTCTTCAAGGAATGGCTCCTGCGCCATTATCCCGAACGCTACCGCCACGTTCTGTCGCTGATCCGGTCTATGCGCGGCGGCAAGGACTACGACTCCGAATGGGGCAAGCGGATGCGCGGTACCGGCCCGTATGCATGGCAGATCGCTCGAAGGTTTGAAATTGCCAGCAAGCGGCTGGGTCTGAACAGACGCCGGCTGCAATTGCGGACCGACCTGTTTGTTGAACCGAAGCCAGAAAGCGAGCAACTCAGCCTGCTTTAGGGCGAATAGGAAATTCCAACTTGACGGGCGGGTCGTCTGTCCCCTCCCCCCCCCCCGACCCACCCGTCGAGAAGACCCTGAAAAATAGCGTCAAGCCACGGCCGTCCCCGCCAAATTGCTTGAGCATAACAGGGTCTTTCTGTGGGAACCGGAAGTGCACGCTGGAAAAGCGTGGTATGTCATACCGCACTATGACAGCTACGCTCACAACTTCCGGTTCCCATCTTCTTTTTTCCGAACTCGAGCAGCCCCTCCAGCCCGACTTTCGAATTGAGCAGGAGTACTGGCAGGCCGGCGTTGAGCACGTGGCCGGGGTGGACGAAGCTGGTCGCGGGCCGCTCGCCGGACCCGTCGTCGCTGCAGCAGTGATTCTCGATCCATCCGCGGCAATTGACGGGTTGAACGATTCGAAGAAGCTGACAGCGCGAGCGCGAGCGATGATGTTCGAGGTGATCGTCAGCAGGGCACGAGCGGTCTCGGTCGCCAGTGTCTGCGCCCGGGCGATCGATGCCTGCGACATACGCAAGGCGTCCCTTCGCGCAATGACCGACGCGCTCGCCGGACTCGCATTCGCGCCGGACACGGCGCTTTTTGACGGCCGCGACATCCCCAACGGCATTCGACTTCGGGTTGCTCCGAGGGCCGTTATCAAGGGTGACGGGCGGTCGCTCTCAATCGCAGCGGCGTCCGTTGTTGCAAAGGTTACGCGTGACCGCATGATGATGTGTCTCGGTCGGCAGCACTCTGCTTACGGTCTCGAGAAACATATGGGCTACGGATCGCAAGCGCACCGGGATGCTATTGCCGCGCGAGGAGGCGTCCTGCGCGTTCATCGCTTCACCTTCAGCCCGCTCAAGAGCCGGCCATAAAAGAACCGGGCTCCACAGAGCCCGGTCTATCATTTTCTGTTGCTCGCCGGTTCAATTCATCCGGGACTTCACATCGGCAAGGGATTTCTCGAACAGTTCGGCTTCCGTCTTTCCGGTAACCTTGTCGCCAAGGATTTTCGTCGCCGCGGTTATCGCCAGTTCGACGGCGGATTCACGAACTTCGTCCATCGCCTCAACCTCCGCCTGCGCAATCTTCTGTTCGGCCAGAGCAGTGCGCCGGGCGACGTATTCCTCGGTTTTGGCACGCGCCTCCGCCGTGATCGCATCGGCTTCGCGTTTGGCCGCATCGACGATATCGCCAGCCTCCTCTTCCGCTTCCTGCCGTTTCTTCTGGTATTCGGCCAGAAGAGCTTGGGCTTCCTCACGAAGCCTACGCGCTTCTTCGAGTTCATTGCGGATCTTGTCGGCGCGGTCGTCAAGCGCCTTGGTGATCATTCCCGGCACCTTCATGTAGACGACGATGCCAAGGAAGATGACCAATGCGACAAGCGTCCAGAATGTTGCGTCGAACATAGGTCGTTCCCTCAGTTGCCAGCCGTCTTTAGCGCGCTGTCGATTTCGGTCCTGGTCACCGTTTCGCCGATCAATTTCTTGACAATCAGTTCGGTGGTCTCTGCGGCCACCGAACCGACGTCGGCCATTGCCTTGTCGCGGACCGCGGCGATGCGCGTTTCCGCTTCCGCAAGCTTGCCGGCGAGGTCGGCCTCGATCTTCTGGCGTTCGGCCTCCGCGGCGCTCTTCGCGGCATCGCGAGCCTTGTTGCCGATCTCGCCAGCGGTTGCCTTCGCTTGGGCGAGTTCCTGTTCATAAGCCGCGATCGCCTCATCAGCGTCGGACTTGAGCTCGTGTGCCCGATCGATGTCTTGGGCGATCCGGTCCTGACGGGTTTCCAAGATCCCGCCGATACGCGGAACAATCACCTTGGACATAAACCAATAGAGAAACCCGAATGTCAGCGCGAGCCAGAACAGTTGCGACGCGAAAGTTGACGAATCAAACGGCGGAAACGCCCCGCCCTCCGCGCCATTTGCCGCCGTTTCCACACTAGCGGCCAGTGCTTCCGTTACAAACATGGACGTCCCTTAGACGGCAAGTAGCGCGGCTTGGCCACGCTGTTCCATGGAGCGGTCCGGCCATACACCCAGCCGGACCCTATCGGCACGATGCAATTAAACTGCAAAGAGCAGCAGAAGCGCTACGAGCAGCGAAAAGATGCCAAGTGCTTCCGTCACGGCGAAGCCGAAGATGAGGCGGCCGAACTGACCGTCAGCGGCAGACGGGTTGCGCAGCGCACCAGAGAGGTAGTTCCCGAAAATGGTTCCGAGACCGATACCGGCTCCACCCATGCCGAGGCAGGCAATCCCTGCGCCGATGTACTTTGCTGCTTCCGCTTCCATGATTAGCTCCTTTGAATGAAATTGCGGTTTCTTTGGCGGCGTGCCGCCGGTTTGGGGGTCAGTGGCTCGGGTGCAATGCATCGTTGAGATACATGCAGGTGAGCACTGCAAAAACGTAGGCCTGAAGAAAGGCCACAAGGAATTCCAGACCGGTTAGCGCGACCGCCATCAGTAGCGGCAGGATTGCGCCGCCAATGCCCAGAACGCCGAAGGTCGAGAGAGAAACGACGAAACCGGCGAAGACCTTCAAGGTGATGTGACCGGCGAGCATGTTGGCGAAAAGACGGACCGACAGGCTGATCGGACGTGAAAGGAAGGATATCACTTCGATTGCGACAACGAGCGGGACGAGAATGCCCGGCACACCTTCCGGCACGAAAAGGCCCAGGAATTTCAAGCCATGCTTCATGAAGCCGTAAAACACCACCGTGCCAATCACCAGAATCGCCAGCGCGAACGTGACGATGATCGAGGACGTTACGGTGAAAAAGTAGGGGAACATCCCGATGAGGTTGGCAATGAGAACGAACATGAACAACGAAAACACAAGCGGAAAAAACCGCATGCCCTGCGTTCCCGCTGCGTCCCGCAGCATTGAGGCCACGAACTCGTACGACATTTCCGACAGGGACTGCAGCCGTCCGGGCACCAGCCCGCGATTGGCCGTCGTCAGGTAAAGAAACAGTGAGGTCACGGCCACCGTCGCCACCATAAACAACGACGAATTGGTGAACGAAAGGTCCAGGCCGCCGACATTCTCGATTGGAATGATCTTGCTGATCTGGAACTGGCTGATCGGATCGTTTGCCACCGAAAACCCCTCGGTTGGTGCGCGGAGCGCAGCTGTTATTCGGTCTTATCCGGCTTGTCGCCAGACCCCATTGCAGATTTCGGCTCCGCCACCATCCCGGCGGACCGCAATACATTCAAGACACCGGCCGCGAAACCCAGAAGCAGGAAAATAACCAAGCCCCATGGCGACGTGCCGACAAAACGGTCAATGAGATAGCCGATCCCCGCGCCCACAAGGATGCCGGCGATAAACTCGCTCGACAGCTTGAGGGCTTGCGCGAATCCGGCACCACCGCCCGACCCACGATCCTTCCGACCTTTCGCCGAATTCTCGCTTCGTGCAGCCAATGCCGCATCCAGCGATCTGCGTCTGCCTTCCAGATCACCGCCGTCAGTGGGGTGCTTCTCATCCACCGAACCCTTGTCACGGCCTGGCATTTGTGGCGCATCTTTCTGTGCCATCGGCCTAACCCAGAGCAATCATCGGAGATGTCGAGGACCCCATTGAAGTCGGGCGCAACATAGTTTCGCCACATGCCCTAGTCAAGGCGCAGCTACGCACCCTGATAGAGGGAAAAAATCGTTTTTAAACAATATGTTGCGCTGGTTCGACCAAATCGTCGCATGTGATTGCTTGCGCGCTATGCGCCACGGCAAGCGACTCTCGCGGTCAGCTCCATCCGCCGCGATACGTGCGGTAGAACACATGCAAGCCGATGCGAGCACGGCGCTGCATGCTCCTTGCCCAGCGCGGTCGGACATACACCGCGTGATAATGAGTCGACGAGCCGACCCCTTCGAGCCAGATCTTTCCAGCGGTCACCGCCATCGCCACATCTTGGGCGATTCTCCAGTGGCTTGGTGAATTGATCCGGTCCCGTTTGCCGTCGCAGGCGAAGGAAAACTGGCAACGATTGCGCCATGTTTCATTCTGGTAAACGACGCCACAGATTGTGTTCGGGAACGCCGGATTGCGTACGCGGTTCAAAATTACCTGGGCCACGGCGGCTTGGCCCTTCACGTTCTCCCCACGCGCCTCGAAGTAGATGCCCTCGGCAAGGCAACGCTGTTCAGCATCGCTGAAGACGATCGGCGGGAGAGCAGAGCGTGCCCACCGGTGATCGTTCTCCGGAACCGGAGGAATGAACCGCGCGGGTTTCGCCTCATCGGAATCTTTCAGCAGACTGGCGAAGGGGGAGCGGCGCGAGAAATCGGGCTTCAGCGGCGCATAGGCGGTGGCGAGCGAATCGGGAAGTTCGTTGTTGACGAGTTCAGCGAGCATGACCGGTACCTGCGGGTCGGGATACTTCCGCTCGCGGGGATGGAACGCGGTTGCGATCCGGATCTCCTCGCCGCCGATTTCCGGCTGCTTGAAGGTCATCATACCGTTTCTGTCTGGCACCGGCTGCATAAGGGAGCTCTGACGCTCCAAGACCGATCCGGCCGTAAAGTCTTTCGGAGGCGCGATCGGCGCCACGGCGGCGATACGGCCTCTCTTCTCCGCACGGTTAATGCGCTCCTCGTCCGGTGTGTCGGCTACCAGGGCTTTTTTCGGCAGAATCACCACGTCCCCGTTCGGGGCGGCGCCCGGCGACGCGATCGAGCCGGTCACCGTCGGATCGACCCCGAAGCTCATCTCGGCCTTGTGGACGGACCCGGCCGCCGACGGTACCATGAAGGTCTGCCAGCGGTCTGTGCCCGCATCCGTGCCGGTCAGAAGTCCCGAAACGTCCTGGAGCGCGATGGTTGTCGGGTTGAACAGGAGGGCGGCAGAAGCGAGGAGGGTGGGGACGGCAAAACGGGACGATTGCCGGCGAACGGCACGAAATATCTGGATCCCCACAACACCACTCCGAACTTACACAAAGCCACAAACTCGGGTGAAGATGATCGATTAACCTTGATGGCCGGTTAATGCCCGCTTGTGAATCGGGGCGATTAGCGCTTCTTTCTTGCGCGCCCGGCAAAGGGATTGTCGCTCGTACGCGTCAGTAACCGGATCGGGACGCCGGGAAGATCGAAGTCGGTGCGCAGTGTGTTCGTCAGGTAACGCAGATAGGATGTCGGCATCGCATCCGGGCGCGAACAGGACAACACGAAAGCCGGCGGACGCATCTTTATCTGGGTCATGTATTTCAGCTTGAGCCGGCGACCGGCGACCGCCGGCGGCGGATGGTGCTGCACAACGCCCTCCAGCCAGCGGTTGAGCTTCCCCGTAGGAATCCGCCGATTCCAGACCTCGTGCGTGTGCGCGATCTCTTCCATCAGGCGGTCGAGACCGTAGCCAGTCTGGCCCGAGACCGGAACCGCGCGGATGCCGCGAACCTGCGGCAACAGACGCTCTGTCTTTTCGCGCAGATCAGCGAGCGTTTCCTGGCGGTCCTCCACCATGTCCCACTTGTTGAACGCGATCACCGGCGCGCGTCCCTCGCGGATAATCAGGTCGGCGATTTGAAGATCCTGCTTTTCGAACGGTATCTGCGCATCGAGCAGAACGACCACAACCTCGGCGAACCGGATCGCGCGCAGCGCATCGCCGACCGAGAGCTTTTCGAGTTTTTCCTGGACACGGGATTTGCGCCGCATGCCGGCGGTGTCGAACAACTTGATCTCCCGACCGCGCCAGTTCCAGTCTACCGAGATGCTGTCCCGGGTAATTCCCGCTTCCGGTCCGGTCAGAAGGCGATCCTGATCGATCAGCTTATTGATGAGCGTGGACTTGCCGGCATTCGGCCGTCCAACAATCGCGATCCGCAGCGGCTTAGTCGCGTCGTAGACGGGGACGTCTTCATTTTCTTCATCATCCGCAGGAACGTCGTCGCCGACAAGCTCGCCGGGATTCCCGGCCCGGGAGACTTCATCATGTTCCCCGTCGTCGCGGGCAAGCGCCTTTTCCTCGCCGACCGCATTGACGATCGCGTCACGCAGGTCTGCGAGGCCTAGCCCATGTTCAGCGGAGATGCCACACGGCTCGCCGATTCCGAGCGAGAAAGCATCGTAGAGACCCGCTTCCGCGCCCTTGGCCTCGGCCTTGTTCGCGACCAGCACGACGGGCTTTCCCGACTTGCGGAGAATACCGGCAAAAATTTCGTCGGTCGGGGTGAGGCCCGTCTTGGCGTCGATCATGAAAAGCGCCACGTCGGCGTCCTCAATCGCGCGAAGGGTTTGCGTCCGCATCCGACCCTGAAGGGTTTCGGCGGCGCCTTCCTCAAGTCCGGCCGTGTCGATGACGTCGAACTTCAGATCGTAGAGCTTCGCGGCATGTCTACGACGGTCACGCGTGACGCCCGGCGTATCGTCGACGAGCGCGATCTTGCGTCCGACAAGCCGGTTGAAAAGGGTCGACTTGCCGACATTGGGGCGCCCGACGATGGCGAGGACGAAGCTCACCCCTCGGCGACCTTGCCCGTCGCCGTGATAAGGTCGAGCATTAGGCTGGCGCGCTGCATGGTGTTGCGCGGTGCCGCGGGATCATCGAGGATCTGCTGGAACAGGGCCTTGGCATCGGCCAGGCGTTCTTCTTTCCAGGCTGCAAGGCCAAGCGCCTCGCGCGCGGCATGGCGCATCGGATGGCTGTCGGAGGCAAGCGGTTCCGCCCGCTCGGCCACGTCCGACGCACTGCCGGAATCGACCAGGATGTACGCCGCGCGGATGCGGGCGATGTCGCGGATCGCGTCCGGTGCGGAGCCGTCTGCGGCGACCTCATCGAAAGCGGCGACCGCACCAGCCGCGTCGCCCTGCTGCTGAAGCAGCGTCGCCGCCCTCATCCGGGCGAGTACCGGGTAGGCGCCGTAGCCATCCTGCTCGAGAGAACGCAGCTCGGCGAGCGCCGCTTCGGTGTTGCCCTCGCCGGCATCATTGAGGGCCGCAAGAAACCTGTCCCCGGAGGCCGAAGCCCGGCTGTCCGTGTAATACTCCCAGGCGCGATAGCCTGCGGTCGCAAGCACGATCGCGACGGCAGCACCGATCACGAACGGGCCATACCGCTTCCATATGCTCTGAAGCCGGTCGGATCGAAGCTCTTCCTCGACCTCGCGGATGAAACTGTCGTCGGACATTTGATTGTTTGCCGTGTCTTTTTATGTGCTGTGCGCTTTTACGGGTTTTGACAGCAAATGAAAGGGGCGAAGGTGCGGCAGCGCATCGGCTGCTTCACGTCGCCAGCGGCACACCTATCAGCCAGCCATGCAACTGAAAGATGAACCAGAGCGTAAGGGCGACGCCCGCGACGACCGCGATAATGTCGTTGCGCACGGAGACGGTCCCGAATACCGGATCGCCGCGCCGCTTGACCGCAATCCTGTTCCAAACCGCCCAGCCGAGAAACGCCAGGAACAGGATAAGGGAGGCAAGATCGCCATTCGCCAAGAGGTGCGCGAGTGCCCAGGTCTTCACGGCGACGAGCATCGGATGTTTAAGAGCCTGCTTGATACGACCGGCGGGAAGCTGCGAAGCGACGAGAAAGATGAACGAAAAGAGCATCAACAGCGACGCGACATGCTTCATCCAGACGGGCGGCTCGTAAAGTAGAACTGTGTCGAGACGGGCCTGGCCATACCCCCAGACGAGGAGAATGAATCCCGCAATCGCGGCGACCGAATAGACGCCCTTCCAGACCCCCTCCCCGCGGCTGGCGATCACCCTCTCCCGGAACCCCGGCGCAACCATTCGAACGCTGTGAATTCCGAGAAACACCACCAGTCCCAATACAAGCCAAATCATCTATCCGCTCCCTTGTCCGGCAATCCCGCCTCCAGTAGCTTTGCCGCATGACGGTCGATCTTGCAAAGGCAAAGCAGCGTCTCGCGGCAATGCGAAAGGCGATCGAGACGCAGTGCGAAAAGACCCGCGAGGCCCGCGCTCCCGTCGAACTCGACCAAGTTGCCGTCGGCAGGCTGTCGCGAATGGACGCGATGCAACAGCAGGCGATGGCCGAGGCGGGCGAACGGGCGCGCAAGCGCGATCTCGTGCGCATCGAGATGGCGGAGCGCCGGATCGCGTCCGGCGACTACGGCTATTGCGAGGAATGCGGCGAAGCGATTCCCGACAAGCGTCTCGAGATCGATCCGATGGCAACGCATTGTGTGCGATGCGCCAGTTGACCGCGTGCGAAGACCGCCTCGCACGGCCTAAACGCCCGATCCCACCGTCTCGACGCCGGCCCCGTCACCCGCGCCGTGGATTTCAAGCCATTCGCGATCGATGTCCGGCAGATCGCGGTCATCGATGGCGGACTCGAAGGCTTTGAGGCGCTTGTAGATCGACAGAAGCTCGACGATGGTCGTCCACGAATTGACGAGATACTGGAACGAGTTCGACACCTGATTGAAGGCCGTCAGAACCTGCTGCATCACCCCAAAGGTGAAGCCGACCGCCGCGCCGGCGACGATGGTCGGCACGAGCAGGATGTAGACGAATATGTTGTCTGCCTGGAGATAGAGCGAGCGGAAAACGTTGAAGTACATGTAGTGGAAATAGAGCCGGAAATAGTTCTGGCGGACATGCGAGAAGAGTTCGCGAACCTGCATTGGCTGTGCGCGAGCCTCGTTGTCCTCGCCGTAGACGAGTTCCTTCCGGTACGCGGCCTCGACCCGCTGGTTGCGGAACTCCAGGCCGGGCAATTTGATGCCCACCGCAGCAAGCAGCACGGTGCCGAAGAGCGACCAGAAAATCGCTGCCGTGAACAGCGGCGCGGGGATTGCGCCAACGACGGGGAGTTCGGTCACGTAACTCGACAGGGACCACAGCAGAGGCAGGAACGCGATCAGCGTCATCACCGCATCGATCATGGAGACGCCGAGGCCTTCCATGATACCGGCGAACCGCATCGTGTCCTCCTGAACGCGCTGCGACGCGCCCTCGATGTGGCGCAGTTTGCCCCAGCGGGCCATGTAGTAGTCGTTCATCGCCGTGCGCCACCGGAATATCCAGTGGCTCACGAGAAAACGGGTGGCAACGAAAACGAAGATTGCCATGAAGGCAATCGCCGCGAAGACCACGATCAGGTCGTAGAGTTCGGCGGCGGTCACGGTCGAATCCTCGCCAAGCGCGAACTGGACCTGATCGAAGAACGGACGGCGCCAGTTGTTCAGCGCCACGGAAATCTGAACGCCGAAATAGGTCGCGAAGAGAATGACCGCCGATCCCAATATGGACCAGATTTGCCAGCGGTGCGGGGACCATGTGAACCAGAAGGCGGCGAACATGCCCACCGCAATGATGTAGTAGACATAGAGCCACAGGAAACTCGGCGACCAGAAATAATGGATCCCGACGATCTGAGAATCTTCGGGCGTCGGCTGACCCAACCCGAGATATGCGCCCCATTCGCTCGCGCCCGCATACCAAAGCGCCATCGCAACGGCGGTCCAGACCAGCACGGACGGAAAGAACAGCTTTGGCTGGGGGAAGAAGGATTTGAACACAGCGGGCGGTCCTTGTGAGAGCTTGTCTTTGCGGCGAGGTGTAACGGAAATTGCGGCGAAAGCCACGTGGCGCGCGTCACATTCCCATCACGAGCGAGTGTGACGCGAACATGGCATGCCTCTCCGTTGCCACGCCCTGTCTCCAGTCTGGCCATTGAAAGATTCATGGGAAGCGGGCGGTCGTCGTCACGCTTCTATGAATGGTTTGGTGCGATCGGATCGACCGCCCGCCGGCTGCTCACCCGCCTCCCGGCCACGGCTCGCGGTCCCGTGGGACCGGCCGAAAAGCTGAAGGCTAGGGCCCGGCCGTAAGCTCTTGCCAGGCCGCATACCTTCTTGCGTTCCCCGGCCGGCACCGCATCCCTCCGCCTGATCGTCCGGTTCTAGACCCGGCTTCCCGTGGAGGAACGTCCGGCAATTATGCGGGAGATTTCAGAGGTGTGGATGGAACCCGGGCGGAAAAAATAAAATATCGAGACAGGGCAAAGGGTTAGAGGAAATAGTCAAAAAGACTTATCAACGTCCGGAATTCTTCTCCCTTCGGCAGGCCGTCTCGCCCCGTTCACCGTTTAACTCGATATGCGGAGCGATAGCGAAGCTCACCGGGACGAGAGCGTCCCGTCCCTCGGTCACAGAAGAGAGGAAAGGCGCGGACCGTGCCCGCGCCTTTGGGTTTTCGCAGGCAGCGGCTATTCGTCCGCCGGCAGCTTCCCGACCGGTGCCAACTCCTCTTCCGCAGAGCGCTCCGCATTCTTCCGCCGCTCGTTGGCAATCCCCCGGAATGTCGAGTACATCATCACCAGAAGGATGAAGGCGAAGGGGATACCCGTCGCGACCGCCGCGCCCTGCAAC
Source organism: Oricola cellulosilytica (assembly GCF_019966575.1). Taxonomy (GTDB): domain Bacteria; phylum Pseudomonadota; class Alphaproteobacteria; order Rhizobiales; family Rhizobiaceae; genus Oricola; species Oricola cellulosilytica. The sequence goes on from NZ_JAINFK010000006.1 coordinate 114,163, forward strand.
GCTCCAAGGCCGCCTCCGAGCAACAGCGCGATGGCAACAAGGCCCTCGAAGATTGCCCAGAAGACCCGTTGCGCCACCGGAGCATCGACCTTGCCGCCGGCAGTTATGGTGTCGATGACGAGAGAGCCGGAATCAGACGAGGTGACGAAGAACACGACCACCAGGAGAATCCCCACAAACGAGACGATCTGCGTCAATGGGTAGGCCTGCGCCATGATGAAGAGCTTCAGGTCCTGCGAAACCTCGCCGACCGCCGCGGTCGCATCGGCCATGACCTGCTCTATCGCCGCGCCGCCAAAAGTCGACATCCAGATAATCGATACGACAGTCGGCACGATCAGCACGCAGATGAGGAACTCACGCACGGTGCGGCCATAGGAAACGCGGGCAATGAACATGCCCACGAAGGGCGACCAGGAAATCCACCACGCCCAGTAAAAGGAGGTCCAGCCCTGCATGAAGTTGAGGTCGGTGCGCCCGAAAGGATTCGACAGCGGAACGACATTCGCAAGATACGCGACCGTATTCTCGAAGAAACCGGTAGCGATCGCCAGCGTCGGCCCGACGAGGAAAATGAAGACCAGCAGCAACGCCGCGAGAACCATGTTGAGTTCCGACAAGCGCTTCACCCCTGCATCGAGCCCGGCGACGACAGACCCGAGCGCGACGGCCGTGATCGCGAGGATCAGGACGACCTTCGCGACATCCCCCCCTTCGGTTCCAAGAAGGTGATTGAGGCCGGCCATGGCCTGCGTCGCGCCGAAGCCAAGAGATGTGGCGAGGCCGAACAGTGTGGCGAAAACGGCGAGCGTATCGATCACGTGGCCGGGCCAGCCCCAGACCCGCTCACCCAACAGAGGGTGGAAGGCAGAACGAAGGGTCAGCGGCAATGCCCGGTTGTAGGCAAAAAACGCCAGCGCGAGCGCCACGACGGCATAAATCGCCCACGGATGCAGCCCCCAGTGGAAGATCGTCGCCGCCATTCCCAGCCGTCTTGCCGCCTCGGGATCGCCGGACGCAGCAGACAACGGCGCCCAGTCGGTCCGCACGCCGGCATCCATCTCCATTCCACCAAGAGAGGACGCATAGTGCGAGAGCGGCTCGGACACGCCGAAATACATGAGGCCGATGCCCATGCCGGCGGCGAACAGCATCGCGAACCAGCCGGCATAACCGTATTCCGGGCGGGCTTCCGTCCCGCCGAGCCTGATGCCGCCGTATGGTGTGAAGATCAGGAACAGGCAGAACAGCACGAAAAGATTTCCCGCAAGGAGAAGCACCCAGTCGAAAACATTGGTCAGCCAGGCACGAAGGCCGAGGTCCCAGAACGAGCCCACAGCTACCGTTCCGCTGGCGTCGACGCCGTTGAAGAAGGCGTCCGCTCCGTCCTTGAACATGAGCGTGAAGATCACGAAGCCGACAATGACCACCGCCGAGACAAAGAACACGGGGTTATGGATGTCGAGCCCCATGAGCTGAACATTGTCCTGGCCAACCTCGTAATCGGTCTGGGCCGGGTGATCGGGTTCGGGAACGGATTGTGTGGAATCGTCCATGTGTCTTTCCTTCTTCCTTGCGGGGATGCTCTGGAACGCCGTACATCGACAGGGACAATCGTGACGGAAAACCGGCGCTTCGATAAGTCCGTATGCGACGTTCCCCAAGAGAAATCCCGCCCCAAGAGAAATCCCGCCCCAAGAGAAACGCCGCCCTGAGCGGCATTTGCGATACGCCGGCCCATATAGGCGAACCATCCATCCGGCGCACAGAGCCGCGCTCTGCACTGCGATCGCCGTCTCTTAGCAGCACCCTGCGGGCCATGTCACCCGGTGGCGCAGCCTGCGAAATGTTTGCATCGATCCGGTTCTTCCCTTATCTGCGCCGGATAACCTCACAATTGTTTGAAGTCGCTCCGATGGATCGGGCGGGAGCATCCGCGTAGAAGCACCCAATGAAGAGACTTACGGTCGCATTGTTGATGATAGTGCTGGTGGCAGGCCAGGCCATGGCGCAATCGCGTCTTGCCGCGGATCTCGCAACGGCCAGAGACACCTCCGGACCGCTTGCTGCGACAGGTGCCGAGACAGCCGCATCCGAGACAACCAAGCGGCGCGCATGTCTGCGAAAGGTGGTCGTACGCAAGGTCGATGACGGCTATGGCAAACTTTCCGCCATCGTGTGTGCAACCGACAAGAGCCTTGTTTCCGAAAACCATACGGCGATTGCGCCGTTTCAAACCGGGCCGACGCGACGCGGCCTCGCTTCCCGGTTGCCGCAGCGCTACACGGGAGCCGTCTTCCGACCGCCTATCGCCTGATTGTTCCAAGCCGGTGCTGGACCTCAGCACCGCGTTGCAATCCGAACATTCAGGAGAATATCCGTGAAAATTGAACACTCGCTACGGCGTGACCGCCGGTCCCCGGCATGCGCAAGCCCGGTCGCGGCAACAACCAACTTCATGTCACGACGAAGTTTCGTGTCCGGTACGGCGTGCCTTTCGGCACTTACCCTTGCGGGGTGCCAGACAGCACAGAGCCCTGTCGACGTCTCGCCCGCTCCCAAGCCCGCGGTCTCTCCGGCGGCCGTAACCGCCTACCGCGCCATGCCGGAAGAGAGATTCCCGGTCCCGGCGGTCGATCCGTCGAAAGTGCCCTCGAAGTACCATCGCCAGCAGGTCGTCTACGCGACAGACGAGGCCGTGGGTACCATCATCGTCGATACAAACACCTTCTTCCTCCATCTCGTACAGGAAAACGGCATGGCCATGCGTTATGGCGTGGGGCTGGGCCGGGCTGGCTTCGAGTGGTCCGGCCGGGCCAGAGTGGCCTGGAAGCAGGAATGGCCGAAATGGACACCGCCGGCCGAGATGATCGAGCGGCAGCCGGAGCTTGAAAAATGGAGCGCGGCCAATGGCGGCATGCCGCCGGGACCGACGAACCCTCTCGGCGCGCGCGCGCTCTATATCTTCAAGGGAAACGTGGACACGCTCTATCGGGTCCACGGATCGCCTGAGTACTGGACGATCGGCAAGGCGGTATCGAGCGGATGCGTCCGGCTCATTCAGCAGGACATCATCGACCTCTACAGCCGGGTGCCCGGCCAGGCACCGATCCTGGTCATCTGAGCCGATAGCAAAAAGGCCGCCCCCAAGGCGGCCTTTTTCATGCAGGCCGGCCGGCCCTCAGCCCGCTTCGGCGATGGCGCGCATTGCCATGACCTTGACCAGGTTGGCGCGGTATTCGGCGGAGCCGTGGATATCCGAGAGCATTTCGCCTTCGTTGACCGCCAGGCCTTCAAGGGCGGAGGCGGCGAAATTGGAGCCGAGCGCGCTCTCGGCCTCCTCCCAGCGGAAGACCCCGTCCATGCCCGCGCCTGTCACCGCAACGCGCACATCGTCGCCGGTCCTGGCGACGAATACGCCGGCCATGGCGTAGCGCGAGGCCGGGTTGGGAAATTTGGAGTAGGCGCACTTTTCCGGTGCCGTGAACGAAACCGCGGTGATGATCTCGTCCTCCTCCAGCGCCGTCTCGAACATGCCGGCAAAGAAGTCGCCGGCCGCGATCTCGCGCTTGTTGGTATGGATCGCCGCACCGAGCGCCAGCATCGCGGCAGGATAGTCGGCGGCGGGATCGTTGTTGGCAATGGAACCGCCGATCGTGCCCATGTGGCGCACATGCGGATCGCCGATGTGGCCGGCAAGCGAAGCGATGCCCGGACACACAGCATCAAGGTCGGCTGAGGACGCGACTTCGGCATGGGTCGTTGCCGCGCCGATGCGCACGTCCTTGCCATTGATGGAAATGCCTTTCATATCCGGGATATGGCGCAGATCGATCAGAGCGTCGGGCGAGGCAAGCCGTTGCTTCATGGTGGGAATGAGCGTCTGGCCGCCAGCAACGTATTTGCCGCCTTCGGCCGTCCCCATCTTTTTCGCCGCCTCTTCAACGGATTCGGCGCGGTGATAACTGGTCTCATACATGGTCTGTTCTCCCTCGCCTTTCTTACGCGGCGTTGACCGCCGCCCACACCTTCTGTGACGTTGCCGGCATGGTCAGGTTGTTGTTGCCGATCGCATCGGTGATCGCGTTGATAACGGCGGGCGGAGAGCCGATCGCCCCGGCCTCGCCGCAACCCTTGATGCCGAGCGGGTTGGTGGTGCACTCGGTCGTCTGGTGCGACACCTGGAAAGAGGGCAGGTCCCCGGCGCGCGGCATGCAGTAGTCCATGTAGCTTGCGGTCAGAAGCTGACCCCCCTCGTCATAGACGGTGCCTTCCAGCAGCGCCTGACCGATCCCCTGCGCGACGCCGCCATGCACCTGACCCTCGACGATCATCGGATTGATGATGTTGCCGAAGTCGTCGGCGGCGACGAACTGGATGATCTCGGTCTTGCCGGTCTGCGGGTCCACTTCGACCTCGCAGATGTAGCACCCGGCCGGGAAGGTGAAGTTGGCCGGATCGTAGAAAGCACCCTCCTTCAGACCCGGCTCCATGCCGCCCGGCAGATTGTGGGCGGTGTAGGCGTTCAGCGCCACCTCGTGCCAGCCGAGCGCCTTGTCGGTGCCGGCGACCTTGACCTGGCCGTTCTCGATCACGATGTCGGCCTCGTCGGCCTCCAGCAGATGAGCGGCGATCATCTTCGCCTTCTTCTCCACCTTGTCGAGCGCCTTGACGATCGCGCTCATGCCGACGGCGCCGGAGCGCGAGCCGTAGGTTCCCATGCCCATCTGCACCTTATCGGTGTCGCCATGGACGATCGAAACGTTGTCGATCGGAATGCCTAACCGGTCCGAGACCAGCTGGGCGAAGGTCGTCTCGTGACCCTGACCATGGCTGTGCGACCCGGTCAGCACCTCGATGGTGCCGACGGCGTTGACCCGCACTTCCGCCGATTCCCAGAGGCCCACGCCGGCGCCGAGCGAACCGACGGCCTGCGACGGCGCGATTCCGCATGCCTCGATATAGCAGCTCATGCCGATGCCGCGCTTCTTGCCGCGGCCCTCGGCCTCGGCCTTGCGGGCCGGGAAGCCATCGTAATCGGCAGCCTTCATCGCCGCGTTCAGAGAGGCTTCGAAATCGCCGGTGTCGTAGTTCATGATCACCGGCGTCTGGTGGGGAAACTCGCGGATGAGATTCGCGCGGCGCAGTTCCGCGGGCGAAATGCCCAGTTCACGCGCCGCCGTCTCCATCGTCCGCTCGAGCACGTAGGTCGCCTCCGGGCGGCCGGCGCCGCGATAGGCGTCGACGGGTGCCGTGTTGGTGTAGACCGCGCGCACATTGCCGTAGATGTTGGGGATATTGTACTGGCCGGACAGCAGCGTCGCGTAGAGGTAGGTTGGAGTTGCTGAAGAAAACAGCGACATGTAGGCGCCGAGATTGGCGATCGTGTCGACCTTCAGACCGACGATACGGTTGTCGGCGTCGAAGCCCATTTTCACCTTGGTGACATGGTCACGGCCGTGGGCATCGGTGAGGAACGCCTCGGTTCGGTCGGCCACCCACTTCACCGGCACGCCGGTCTTCTTCGATGCCCAGAGACAGACGATTTCCTCGGGATAGATGTAGATTTTGGAGCCGAAGCCGCCGCCGACGTCCGGAGCGATGACCCGTAGCTTGTTCTCTGGCGCCACGTTGTAGAACGCGCTCATGACCAAACGGGCGACGTGCGGGTTCTGAGAGGTCGTCCAGCAGGTGTAGTGATCCTCGGCCGCGTCGTAGTGGCCGAGCGCGGCGCGCGGCTCCATCGCGTTGGGAACAAGCCGGTTGTTGACTATCTCCATCTCCGTCACGTGGGCCGCGCCGGCGAGCGCCGAATCGGTAGCCTCTTCCTCGCCGATGCCCCAGTTAAAGATCAGATTGCCCGGGGCATTGTCGTGAATCTGCGGCGCACCGTCCTGAAGCGTCTCCGCCGGATCGGTGACGACCGGCAGAACCTTATACTCCACCTCCACGGCCTCGGCCGCGTCGCGCGCCTGCGCCCTTGTGTCGGCTATCACGATCGCAACAGCATCCCCCACATAGCGCACCTTCGACTGCGCCAGCGGCCGCCACTCGCCCATGTTCATCGGCGAGCCGTCTCTGGAATGGATCATCCAGCCGCAGATCAGGCTGCCGATGCCGTCTTCCGCCAGTTCATCGCCCGCCAGGACGTCGATGACGCCCGGCATGGCCTTTGCGGCGGAAACATCGATCCCCTTGATGTTCGCGTGCGCGTGGGGGCTACGCACGAAAACGGCCTGCTTCATACCGGGAACAACCATGTCCTCCGTAAAGCGGCCCTTGCCGGTGATGAAGCGTTTGTCCTCCTTGCGCGCAACTCTTGCGCCTATGCCTTCAATGCCCATGAAATCCTCCCATTCCTCTTGCGCTCACGGCCGCGCCCGCACTTTGCGCCGGCCCCCGCGGGGGGGGGCGCCAGCCGGCTGGCCTTGCCTCATTGTGTCCGTTGCGCCCGCTCTATTCCGCCGCCACCTTTGCCGCTCCCCCCATCTGTTCCGTGGCGGCGAGGACCGCCTTGACGATGTTGTGATAGCCGGTGCAGCGGCAGATATTGCCTTCAAGTTCGGCACGCACGGTCTTCTCGTCCAGCTTGCCGCTGTGGCGATTGATCATGTCGACCGCCGCCATGATCATGCCGGGCGTGCAGAAACCGCATTGCAGCCCGTGGTGTTCCTTGAACGCCGCCTGAACGGGGTGCAATTCGCCGCCTGCGGCCAGTCCCTCGATCGTCGTTACCTCCGCCCTCGCGGCCTGCGCGGCCAACATCGTGCAAGACTTCACGGCCTTTCCGTCGACATGCACCACGCATGCACCGCATTGCGACGTATCACAGCCAACATGCGTGCCCGTCAGTCCCAGGTGCTCCCGCAGAAAATGAACGAGCAGCGTGCGATCCTCCACATCGCCCGATACCGATCGGCCGTTGACCGTCATCTCTACCTTCGACATTGATTTCCTCTCCTCCCACTGTCTCCATCATCGGGTCGCTGACCCACGGCACCGCGGGGCGACCCTGCCGACCGCCTCGCCGGCCCCCCAGGGTTCCCGCTTGCCGGAAAACGGACATTACCAGCGTCGTGGCCGCCGGTCCAAGAACTTGTTTTTTACGGCGCGTCCTCCCGCAGGGGCAGGATGTGCACTGGAGACCAGGATGTATACAATACTTTAGGACAGTGGCGCTCTCGCAACCCGGCGCGGACCGTACGGCTCCCGCGAAACCGATGGTGCGAGCCGGCCACCCCTTTCGAAGCGGCCGTCAATCTTGCCGCACCGGATCCAAGACTATCCGGATTCCCTCTGACAGTCCGGGGCTCACACACCTGAGTTGCTTCCCGTGGGGCAGGATGACGCGTGACAACGCTTCATAGCCTACCGGGGCCGTATCGGTTCCCCGAACTCGACCTGAACATGATAGACCTTACCGACAAACAAGGAGCGATGTCGTTGGGCACCGGGCTGATGGTCGAAGATCTGAGCCATTCCTACGGCGCCAGAAAGGCGCTGTCGAATGTCAGCTTTTCAGTCGAAAGGGGCTGTTTTTGCGCATTGCTCGGACCAAACGGCGCGGGCAAATCCACCCTGTTCAGCCTCCTCACAGGATTATTCACATCGAAATCCGGCGATATCCACGTTGCCGGTTTCGACCTAGCGAAAAAGCCGCGATCCGCCCTCGCCGCGCTCGGTGTGGTCTTTCAGCAGCCAACACTCGACATGCATCTCTCCGTTCATCAGAACATGCGCTACTACGCTGCCCTCCAAGGTCTTTCGGGCAAGCATGCGACGCGGCGCATCGGCGAAGCGCTCGAGCAACTCGAGATGGCTGACCGCGCAGGCGAAAAGGTTCGCGCTCTCAACGGTGGCCACCGCCGTAGAATGGAAATCGCCCGAGCCATGCTCCACGAGCCAGCAATCCTGCTTCTCGACGAACCCACCGTCGGACTTGACACGTCGACGCGTCAGGCGATTACCGCTCATGTTCACAAGCTGGCGAGATCGGAGGGTTTGACGGTTCTTTGGGCGACCCATCTTGTCGACGAAGTAGAGGACGAAGATCAACTCGTCATACTTCACAAGGGGACGATACGTGCCGACGGAACTGCCGCCACCCTGCGAGGGGCACGCAACCTGGGAGAAGCATTCCTCGCGCTGACCGCTGCCGGGAACGAGACGGAATGAGCGAGCCGGTGAGAAGGCCGAGAGTCCCGGCCATGCTGGTGTGCACGCTCGCCATCATGAACCGGGAAGCTTCGCGTTTTGTCGGCCAGCGCGGACGCTTTCTTTCCTCACTTGTGCGGCCGATGGTTTGGCTGCTGGTCTTTGCGGCGGGCTTTCGCTCCGCACTTGGGCTTTCCATCCAGGAGCCCTATCAAACCTACATCACCTACGAGATCTACATCGTGCCGGGGCTGATCGGAATGGTGCAGCTCTTCAACGGCATGCAATCGTCGCTAAGCCTCGTCTACGACCGCGAAATGGGCTCGATGCGCCTGCTGCTGACCAGCCCGATGCCGCGCTGGTGGCTGCTGCTGTCCAAGCTCCTGGCCGGGACGGCAATCTCGATCCTTCAGGTCTATGTGTTCCTGGCGCTGGCCGCGCCGTTCGGCATCACATTTCCCGTACTCGGATATCTCGCCATTCTGCCGGTACTCATTCTTTCCGGCCTCATGCTCGGCGCGCTGGGGCTCTTGCTCTCATCGACAATCGACCAGCTGGAAAATTTCGCCGGCGTCATGAACTTCGTGATCTTCCCGATGTTCTTTCTTTCGAGTGCGCTTTATCCGCTCTGGAAGATGGCCGAATCTTCCGCGCTGCTGCGCAACATCAGCGCCATGAACCCCTTTACCCACGCGGTGGAAGCCATCCGCTTTGCCCTGCATCTGCAGGTCAACTGGAGCGCCATTGGCTGGACCCTCGCCGCCTTTCTACTTTTCTTTGCCGCGAGCATGTTCGGTTACGATCCGGCCAAGGGTCTCGTGGCACGAAAAGCCCGATAGTTCCGGCGGAGCGACCAAGACAATACCCGGCGGGAGGGGGCAAACCTGTCAAACGGCAGTGCAAGCGCGGCGCCCTCGCAAACCACCAAACGGAAACCCTCAGCGCGTGCGCTCCGGCGCGGCACGATACCGGAAATCCGCTTCCACGAAATCGACGCCAAGCGATTCAATGGCCTGATCGACGAGATATCGGTGGGGCGACTTCGCACAGACGGGATCGGCGAATGCAGCTTCGCCGGCAATCGCCATCGCCTGGCACCGGCACCCGCCGAAATCGATCTCGCGGCGCTCGCAGGTTCTGCAGGGCTGCTTCATCCATTCAGTGCCGCGAAAGGCGTTGAACGCGTCGCCGTCGTACCAGATCTGCGCAAGGCTCTTGTCGCGGACATTGTCAAAGACCAGCCCGGGTATCATTTCGGCCGCATGGCACGGAAGGACCTTTCCCGAGGGGTCGACGTTCAGACCGACGCGCCCCCACCCCCCCATGCACGCCTTCGGGTAAGTCGCGTAATAGTCGGCCGGTACATAGTCGATGACGAGAACGCCCTTCAGACGCCTGCGCGCCAGTTCGACTGCGGCTGTCGTTTCGGCAACTTGCGCGCGGGTCGGCATCAATTGTTGCCGATTCACCGTCGCCCAGCCGGTGAACTGCACCGTCGCGACCTCAAGCCGCCGGGCGCCCAGTTCGACCGCCAAGTCAATGATGCAGTGTATATCGTCCATGTTCTGCCGGTGGCAGACCGCGTTTACCGTTAACGGTATCCGGCGTTCCCTCACCATTCGCGCGACGTCCATCTTGCGACGGTAGCCGCCAGTGTAACCGCCAACGCGATCAGCGGCCTGCTCGTCGACGCCCTGGACTGAAAGCTGCACATGGTCGAGACCCGCATCGGCCAATGCGTCCATGCGCTTCTCGTTCAGGCCGATCCCTGACGTGATCAGATTGGTGTAGAGACCGCTACCGCTTGCAGCAGCGGTTAGCTCGACGAGGTCGGGTCTGGCAGCCGGCTCCCCGCCCGAGAGATGAACATGCAGAACGCCGAGATCGGCCGCCTCGCCGAACACCCGAACCCATTCCCGGGTCTCGAGTTCTTCCGCCCGGGTCTTCAGGTCGAGCGGGTTGGAACAATACGGACAGGCAAGGGGGCACCGATGCGTGAGTTCCGCGAGCATCGCCATGGGGGGATGGATGCCGGGAGGGGCGTTCACGATTCGAACTCCAGAAAACGCCGGGCACCCAGATCATCGAGGAAGGCGACGACGTCCTTTTCGATGACGTCGGCAGGCGCGTCGTAGGTCTCCGCCAGCGTGTCGATCACCTGCCGCAAGGTACTCTTGCCGTCGAGTTGATTGAGAATGGCGATCCCGGTCTCGTCAAGAGCCACGGTGCGCTCCGGGGCGAGCAATACGGTCCGGCCGCGGACCTTGTCTTCGCGCATGCGTACGCCTCTGGCGAGACGCGGCCGCGACGCCATGTTCAGCGATGCTTTCCGCTCGTTCACGGGGCCGGTCATGCCGGCTCCCTTTCGGGGACGACAGTCAACCCAGACCGACCGTTCCAGCCGCCCGGGGGAATGCGCCCCGGCTCGACGTAGGCCGAATGAAGCGCATCGAGTTGCGACCACAGCACATCGGTCTTGAATTCGAGGGCCGCAGCGGCGGCCAGCTGCTTTTCCGCGGTGTCGGCGTGATCGAGAACATAATTCAATCCGAACGCGACGTCCTTGGGCGCTTCATCGAGACGATGCCTGAAATAGGCGACCGAACTCTCGTCGGCGAAATCGTAATGGGCAAGCAGGCCGGCAATCCGCTCGGCGTGAATCTTCGGAGCGAACAACTCAGTAAGGGAAGCCGCCACAGCGTCGAGAAGCGGCATGTCGCGTACGAATCTGACATAGGCGTCCACGGCAAAGCGGGTGGCGGGCAGCACCCCCTCGCAGGATGCGACATAGTCCGCGTCGAGCCCCACCGCCCGCGCGAGTTGGAGCCAGCGCCGCAGGCCTCCCCCTTCATCGGGTCCGCCGTCATGATCCTCGATCCGGGAGCGCCACGCCCGGCGAAGGTCCGGGTCTTCACAGCGGGACATGAAGGCGGCGTCCTTCATCGGAATCCGGCTCTGATAATAGTAGCGATTGATAACCCACGCCCGAACCTGTTTGGCGGTGCATCCGCCTCCGTGAAGAAGCCGATGGAAGGGATGTTTGTCGTGATATCTCTCATCGCCGATCCTGCGCAGCCGCGCCTCGAAATCCGCGCGGGAAACCAGCTGCGTTTTCTTCGGGAGCGTCATGCCGAAATCTCCATTCCGTCGGCACCGACGGTCCATCCGGCCTCCTCCACGGCGCCGCGCTCGGGGGAGCCGGGTCTCCAGACCGGGTTGGTGTTGTTGATGTGGACAAAGACTTTCTTGCGCACACCGAGGCTGCCAAAGGTATTCAGAGAGCCCTCTTCACCGGACATGGCCATGTGCCCCATCCGCCGTCCGGTCTTCTTGCCTGTTCCGGTCGCTATCATCTCGTCATCGGTGAAAACCGTACCATCGAAAAAGACGAGATCGGCGTTGCGTAGCCGCCCGGCGAGCGCGGCCGTCATGCGCGCGCATCCGGGAATGTAGAAAACTTTCTTGTCTCCTGCGGTGATTTCGACACCCACGGTCTGTTCGCCCTCGAGATCGGTCTCGACCTTGCCCTGCTCCATGTAAAGCGGCACCTTTCCAGGCACCGCAAACAGCCGCGCCGTCAGACCCGGAGCAATTTCCACCGCCTGCTCCAGTTCGATGGCGGTGAAGCCGACCATCTCCGGATCGAGGGCGTTGAATATCGGATTGGCGGCCAGCGTCTCGACGACCGCGCGTGTCGCAAAAACGGTGAAAGCCTGCTTTTCCCGAAGGCTGAGGAGCCCTGCCACATGGTCAATGTCGCCATTCGTCAGCAGAACCGACGCGATCGGCGTATCCCGAAGGCTTCGCGGCTGAAGCTGCGGGTTGCTGTGAATCTGCTGTCGTATGTCCGGAGAGGCGTTGAGGAGGGCCCACGCGTTCCGGTCCGCCGAAACGGCAAGGGATGATTGTGTTTGCGGCAGCAGCCCGCTTTGACCCTCACGGGCGGCGTGGCAATTGTCGCAGCCGCAATTCCACTGGGGCAGACCGCCGCCCGCCGCAGCACCCAGAATCAGGGCGTGCAAAGACGATGACATCCCGCTCGCCCTGTGATCCGGCTACTTCAGAACAGGATCGGTTCGTCCCCGTCCGCCGGGGCGTAACGGGTCACTTCCATCCCGCAACTGACTTCGATAATTTTGGGCGCTTTCCAAGCCATGGCAGTTTCTCCTCTCGAATTTCAGGGCGTGAAAATTTGCTCATACCCCAAGACCGGCCCCTGAAAAACCGGACGGCCGCATCGGGATTACACTGACACTTGCTTAGGTCCAACACAAGTTCGCAGCGTTGATTTCGCCCTCTGGCGAGGTACGATTTCACGCTGAGAAGGCACGAAAACCGAAGTTTTTCCGTTGGCGCCTTCGTTGCAGCTCTCCCACCATGCCACCGGTGGGGCCCGGTTCTTCTCACTCCCACTCCATCATATCCTAGATGGATAGCGCATTATTTTTGCTGGTGTTTCTACGGCACTTGAACATCCGTACCGTCAGAAATACCGCCAGAATCTCAAGCTATTGAAGTCATTCATTTATTTTTATCGATCAAGTTTTTGTTATCAACGGATTTTTTCAATTCGCATTCCAAGTTGCGTAGCAAGTGCCGGTCTGAAATCACAGTCGTCATCGTCTCTAAATAAATGCTCCGCCTGAAACCGATCCTCCAACATCTGCGCCGATAAGTGCGCTTCACAGTTCCCCTAGCAATCCTTCACTTAGGTCGGCCGTTGCCGCGGTCCGCAAGAAACTGCACGCTGACACGGATTCAATCAATGAGTTTGTCGAGCAGCGAATACGAGGCTGCCACCTTCGGCTCACTCTCCAGCAAAGTCTGCCAGTCCCAGATAGGTGATGTCGATCCGCCCGACGTCCTCGCCTACGTTCGCGCGTAAAAGGCCGGCTCTTCCAGGGTTCAGCGCGGCCTGTAGATTGCCGATAAAGGCGCCGTCGGAGGAGAGAACCCGAGGCTGACCGTTCCAGTGATGAACCTGGACGGGTGTACCTGATGGTGGTGTAGCTGCAAGCCACGCCACATTCGCCCAGTATCTACGGTCAGCCCAAGTACGGTTTTCGTGCGGTGTGAAACTCTGAACGAATTCTGTCCACATTGCCTTTGTCTCAATCGTCGGCCAATCGGGCAGAGCACTCCGAGCTGCAACGGCTTCAGAATTGAGCCATTGCCGAAGCTCCTGCGCCGTCTGAAAGGTAGCACCTGTGTCCCCGACAGCCTTGATCGCTGCAAGTCTCGAATTGAAGCCTGCCTGGATGAGAATCGATGCGGAGCGATTGAGTGTGCCGGTTGCCACGGCCGGAACGGCATAGCCGAGCTCATAATCTTCGAGAGCAAAATTAAAGTCGCCAACCTTATCGCCGTTAGCAGCCGCGCGGACCCTGATCGCTTCCATCGCCCAAGGAAGGCGATATCCCCGAGCCCTGGCGCCATCGTGTAAGCAATCTTCAACTCTCTATCCTTTCGCGCAGACACGCCACCGCAGTTTGACGGACCTTGCATGCTCCCTGCCGCGTGATTTAGCGCCCGCACCCGAAAACCCCGGTGCGGGCCATCGGTCAGGCCGCGACAGTCGCCTTTTTCACCCGCACCGGCAGGCCCTGGCGCACGGCCGCACCGCTGATCGGTTCAAGCCACGTGCCCGCGATATTTCGCGTCGGATCAGCAAACCCCAAATCGTTCAGGTTCACCCCGGCACCAACCCAAGGATTGCCGCCAAAGGGCTCGCCATCGATCTGGTGTGCCCCGGCACCCAGTTCGCGGTGGCCAAAGCCGTGCTCGATCCCCAACGCACCGCGCATCACCGCGCGGCTCACCAGTGCGGTGCCGGTGACTTGCCCGCCGGGACTTTCAATCTCGATCAGGTCGCCATGCTCGACCCCGAACCACTCGGCATCAAGATGATTGATCAGCACCGGATTGTAGGGCTTGATCATCCGCAGACGGTCGAGCCCCGCGGCATAGGGATTCATCAGGTTGGACTTGAACGAGAAGGCCAGGAGCGGCCAGTCCTTCTGCGGATAGACCTCGCGCATCGGCGTGCCGTCGGCGAGCTGCGCGATCTGCAATTGCGGCACACCGCGGTGGCGCTGGCCGGTCTGGCTGTCGATCGTAGTGCCAACCTCTTCATTGTAGATGCACAATGTGCGCTTCCACGCATTTCCGAGATTTTCGCCGTCATTGGCTTTCTTGTAGGGCTGGTAACGGCCGCCGCGCGAATAAAGGTAGGCGACAGGGCCGCGCTCCTCTTCCGGTAGGACCGCCTCGATTTTCGGCAACAGAGGATCGAGGCCGCTCAGTTCGACGTCGTCTTCGGTCGCCTCCGAAAGAGGCTCGCCCTGAAAGGCAATGTTCGCGGCGGCACGCAGGAAGTAATCCTGGGCCGAGTTGAGTGGCAGGAGGGTGCCGTCGGCCCCCGGGATCGCCTCGTCGCCGAAGCCCTTGAGCCCCAGCCGCTTGGCGACCGCGATGAAGAAGCTCTCCATGCTGACCGGCTGAGCCTCTGCGGTCTTGACCTGGCGCGGCTCGATCACCGGCCAGCAGGCCGTGGTCATCTTGGTGAGGTTGCCCGACCAGGCTCCGGTGAAGCCCCAAACCTCATACATCACGGAATCCGGGAAAAGGTAGTCGGCATAGCGGTTGGTTTCGTTGATGAATCCGTCCACCGCCACGTAGAGGCCGAGCTTTTTGGGGTCGGCCAGCTTCTTGCCGATCAGCTTGTCGAGCCCCGCTTGCCCGTAGATCGGATTGGCCATGCAACCGATAACAGCCTTGATCGGATAGGGGTATCCGTCGAGCGCTGAGGGCAGGTGCTCGGTCAGCGTCGGCGGCGCCAGCGAGCGCCAGGGCGCGGTGGCCGGATAGGGGTTCTCGCCCGCAGCAACCTTGCGCTTGTATTCCGAGGATTTCTCATACGGGAATTTCGAGCGCGACAGGAAGATACCCTTGGGCTTGCGCATCCCTGGAAAGGCCTTGAGGTTATAGCGCGGGCCCTTGCCCACGCCATTGAACGAGCCGCCGCCATGAGCAGCCCCGCCTGTCCGGTTCATCGAGCCGGCCAGCAGGTTCAGCATCTGCACGCCAAAGGTGGCGTAAAATCCGCTGCTCGACATCATGCCGCCATGGCAGTCGGCGACAGCGCGGCGACCGCCAGCCTTGAACCGCGACGCGATCTCGGCGATCCGTCTCTCCGGCACGCCGCATTCGACCGCATAATCGGCCACGCTGTGTTCTTCGGCAGCCTCGCGCAGCAGCGTCAGGCTGCTCTTGACCGCGACACGCGTACCATCAGGCAGGTCCACCGCATCCGTGACGAAAAGCTCGCCGCGTGCTGCCTCGGCGGCCGCGATCAACTCACCTCCGGCAATAACCATTGGCCCGTCATCCTCGGCCTCAGCCTCAGTCAACCCCAAGTCTGACCGAAGCAGGAAACGGTCCTGACGCGGGTGTCCATCCTCGACAATCACCAGATGGGTGGCGTTGGTATGGCCCGCCTCGCCCGCCGCCTTGGCGGCCTTGTCTGCAGGGAGCGCCAGGAAGTCGGCGGCATAACCGTCATTGTCCATCAACCAGCGGATCAGGCCCATGGCCAGCGCCGTGTCCGAGCCGGGCCGCACTGGAACCCAGTTGGCGTGAACGCCAGCGGATTCAACCACCGAGGCGTTCAGCGCCGGATCGACGACGACATAATCGAGTGTGCCACGCGCCCGGGCCTCCGCCAGAAGCCGACCCTGACGCTTGAACGGGTTACCGGCCTGGCTGGGCGCCGAACCGATGAACAGACCGAATTTAGCATTGGCGAAATCGGGCTTCACATGAGCGAATTTCGCCATGTCGTTCATCACCGCGCCCGACCCCATCCGGAACGCCAGCCCGCAGTAAGAACCGTGATGGCCATAATTGCGAGTGCCGAAGGCGTTGAAGGCGAATCGCTTGAGCAGCGCCGAGCGGCCGTAGTCGGTGGCTTCCATGACCAGAAGCTGGTTGGTCTTCGGGCCGAACTCCGGGTTCTCCGGATCGATCAGCGTCTCGTAATCGTTAATCGCGCGCAGGCCCTCGACATCGCCCTCGCCGAAAAGGTCGCCACCCTCGCAAATCTCCTCGATCGCCCGCTCGAAGGAGATGGTCTGCCATTGGCCCGAGCCGCGCGGACCCGACCGCTTGAGGCAAGACAATACCCGGTGCGGACTGTCGATCTGACCGATCATCGCGTTGCCACGAGCGCACGCCGTCGAACGGTTCTGCTGCCCCATGTCACCGAGTGCGCTAACACTCAGCAACGCCTCGCGAACAGGTGTCGCGTGATCCAGGTGCTGATCCGCCGAGAGCGGATTGTAGGGATTGCCCGCAACCCGCAGAACCCGGTCGGTTCCATTCTCGATTCGCACCCGGACACCGCACTTCGTGGTGCAGCCGTAGCAAACGGTGAAGGCCATACGCTGGTCGGGATTGATTTCCAGGTCTCCGGTGTCGAGGTCGACACGGTATTCCGGCGCGGGCGCGTTGCCGTAGATCGGGTGATCGGGCTTTTCGCCGGCGCTTCCGCTCAGCCCGTGGGCGAGCTTTTCCAGCGGTTCGGCATAGCCGGCGACGAAGGTGGCAGCGCCGCCAGCGGCGACGGTGCCCTGAAGCAATCTGCGGCGAGTCTTATCCATAGCTCGGTTCTCCTTTGGTGGCGGAGAGCGTGTCTGCCCCGTCGCGACCGCCGTAGGCGGCCCGCCAGGGAACGAAGAGGTTGACGACGACGACCACGGCCAGCCACAGCCCGAAGGTGCCCACGATGCCGAGCAGACCTTGCGAGCCCAGCGACAGCGTGTAGTCGTTGAAACCGGCGGTGTGTTTGGCGATCGTCTGCACATCCATCAGGACGGTCCAGCGGAACATCCACGCCACGGCCAGCGCAAGGAGGCCGAGAATCCAGCGCGTGCCGCGCAGCGAACCCATCACTTCCATCAGTCCGGCGCCAAGGAACAGCAGGATGCCGGCGGCCACGCCCCAATATGCGGCCCGGCGCCAGCCGGCATTGTCGCGCACAGACTCCAGTGCCGCCGCAACGGAGCCGTCGTTGATCGCCAATCCTTGGGCCAACCAGCCTGCCGCGACCAGTCCGGCCAGAACCGTGGCGACCAGAATGATCGTAAGCATCTGGTCGCCAGCCAACGGGTGACGCATGCCGGAGAAGCGATTGATCACCACTGCCAGCCCCGCAGCTCCGATCACGCCGGTCAGAAGAAATATCGCCGGGAGGTATTCCGTATGCCAGAGCGGACGAGCCTTCAGGATGGCGACTTCAGCACCAGTGTATACCATTACCGAGAAGGACAGCACGACGGCGACGACGCCCACAACAACAACCAGCCAGCGTGGCGTTTTCCACTGCCCAAGCGGGATCCCGCGGGCGATCAGACCCTGCAGCCCGCCCGCGCCAGCGCGTGCCTTCAACGGGTCGCGCCAGATTAGCCAAGCAAGGAAAATTACCGCGCCAACATAGAGCGGAAGGAAAATACTGCCTAGCGACATCCACGAAGACGGCGTCGGATAGGCGTAGAAGTGCCAGAAGCGGAGCGGCTGGTGCAAATCAGCCAGCAGCGACACCGGGGCCACAATCGCGGTGCTCACCGCGCCAAGAAGCGCCAGCCGCGCCGCCGGCTTCCATTTCTCCCGACCCAGGATCGCGCCAGGAATCACCAACCAGAGAGAAGCATAGGACAACCCGATGAGAAAAAAATACTGCACCGCCCAAGGATACCAGGCGATGCCGTAGCGCGGTGCGACGAGTTCAATGCTCTGCATATTCGTACCCCAATTCCTGCCCTTCGCCGTCACGGATTTCCCACAGTTCGGGCGCCGCGGACGGGCGGTCGATAAAGCGTTCGTCCATGCCCAGATAGAAAACGTGAGGCACCGTGTTCTTCTCTGGCTGGAGCACCATCAGTTCGCCCCGATATTCCTCGACCATTTTCGAAATCTGGCTTCCCGGATCGTTCAGGTCGCCGATAATGCGCGCCCCTCCGACGCAGGATTCGACGCAGGCCGGCAGCAGACCGGCCTCCAGCCGATGGGCGCAGAAAGTGCATTTGTCGGCGGTTTGAGTGCGGTCGTTGATGAAGCGCGCGTCATACGGACAGGCTTGCACGCAGTAGGCACACCCCACGCACCGGTCGCTGTCAACCAGGACAATGCCGTCCTCCTGCTGATAAGTCGCTTGTACCGGGCAAACCGGCACGCAGGGCGGATTATCGCAGTGGTTGCACAGTCGCGGCAGCATGAACTGCACAGCGTTGCCGCTTTCCAAGCTTTCCACTTCGTATTGCGAAACGATTGTGCGGAATTTACCCAGCGGCGCCTGGTTTTCGATGTGACAGGAAACGGTACAGGCTTGGCAGCCAATGCACCGCCGCAGATCGATAAGCATCGCATAGCGTTTTTTCGGATCGCCGCCACGTCGCGGTGGCTGATCGTTTATTCCGGCGTTGGCCACCGTGGACAGCGGAACCAAGGCGGCACCGGCTGTAACACGAGCGACTTGTTGCAAGAAAAATCGGCGAGCAAGTTCCATAAGCTCTCTACTTTCTTCAGCACGGAATTTCCGTGTCCGTAATCCGTAAATGTTGCGCGCAGCTAAAGGTTGACCTAGGTCAACAACACGCAAGACGCATGGCTGGATTGCTTCAACCGCATAGCTGGCAAAGGTCAGCGAACTTGACCAAACCCAATCGGCGCCAACGGTATCTTTCATCAAAATCGCCGATAACGTCCGTTGGGGCAGATGGAATTTTCACTTTGTTCCGGGGAGAAATTCGCGGCCTCGGCGCCAATATTGAAGGAACGTCTTCCATCCCGGTCTTCAGAATGGCCCCTAGAGAGTGAGACAGGAAGCATGCTGTCCGTCGCCGAGCGGAGTTGGCGGAAAACCATTCCAAACGCTGGGATCGCAAAAAACGCGGCGCGTCAAAGCGATGCGCCGCGTTTCGTGTCGATCAACTCTATTCCGCCGGAACCACGGTTACGCGACTGCCGGACAAACGGTCTGGCAATGCAAAGGCCGCGGCGATAAAAACCGCACCGAGAGCGATGCCAAGAAGGTCTCCGCGCAGGCCCGATATCAGCGCCGGGTTATCAATCCCCGGAACGGTCCCGAGCGTCGCATTTCCGCCGGCGATTTTCGCCATCACCCATGTCCCTTCGAACCACTCATAGGTGGCCATGAAGGCCGCAGCACCGGCCAGGCCACCGCCCACGAATACCAGCGCGTCAAGTCGACCGGTGGCTGCCGAAGCCACTCCGGTACCCGGACAAAAGCCGGAGACGGCCCAGCCGAGACCGAGGAGAAGACCGCCGAAAAAGACACCGATATAGGCAGTCTTTACTGACATATGGCCGACCTCTACCAGGCCCGCGATCTGTCCGGCGAACATCAACACCGAGGCGATGCCAATGGCCAAAAGAATGGCCTTCATCAAATGCAGCACACGCAACGTCAGCATACCGATGATGAGGTTGGGCGAAGTGGCGCCGGCACGGTCAAGTGCGATCCCGAATAAAGCGCCGAGGAGGATTGCAAGAAGAATGGTCATGTCATGCCTCACGCGAATAGAGGAACATTGCGGTCGGGATGGCCGCCAGAAAGGCGCCCGCCGCGAAGATATAGCCGGAAACGGCGGTCTGCATGATCCCGCTCATCATGTGGCCGGACGTGCACCCGCCGGCGAGACGCGCGCCATAGAGCACCAGGAAACCGCCCAGGAAGGCGGAGGCAAAGCGCAGCGCCGGGGTTTTCCCGTAGTTGGCGAGCCAAACCTCGGGCATAAAGCGGTTCTTTTCGCGGAAACTCCCGCGTAAATAGCCCGAGACGGCTGCCCCGAGCGCGATCGCCAGCACAAAGATGAATCCGTAGTTGACCGGGTTGGCCACCGCCTTGGCGTATTTTCCGCCGCTCTTGTCCAGATAGGCGTTCGGCGAGGCATAGCCGCTTTTGGCCGCTTCGTCGGCGACCACCACTGCGCTATCGACGGCGTTCCAAAGCAGTCCGTCGAGAATCACGAATTGGGTGGAAACACCGATCGGCTTGACGAGTGCGACCGCCAGAAAAAATGCCAAGCCGAGCAGCACTCCTCCCGATTTCCATGACAAGAACATGGTTTTGCTCCTTTGTATATTTACGAATATAAATATTCGAATGTGTGGGAGCGGCGTTCTTTGATTTCGATCAATCTACGGGATTCACTTCACGGCCGGCGTCCGGAAAGCAGTGCGTTTTCCGACAAAATCGAGGAGCCACTCGATGCGGGCCGGTGCGCGATTTTTTGCCTCGCTCCGATTGATCTGCGTCAAATCGATTTCCTCGCCATATTCGAATAATTGAATGTGATTTGATTCCCTACAATGAGAAGGCGATCCGGACATGGAACTCGCGCAAGTCATAAACACCGTCGGGGATGTCAACATGCTCGTTGTCGGCGGCGTCGCCATCGGCTTTCTTTTCGGAGCATTCGCTCAGCGGAGCCGTTTTTGTCTGCGTTCGGCGACGATCGAATTCCGCAGGCGCGAACCCGGAACGAAGCTGGCGGTCTGGCTGCTCGTCTTCTCTGTCGCTCTAACTGGAACCCAGGCGGCGATTTTCGCCGGTTGGCTCGATGTCTCGCAAACGCGACAGCTAGCGACGACCGGAAGCATGTCGGGAGCGGCGATCGGCGGTTTGATGTTTGGCGTCGGCATGATTTGCGCGCGAGGATGCGCCAGCCGGCTGCTGGTCCTGTCTGCCAACGGAAACCTCCGCGCGCTTCTGTCCGGGTTGATCTTTGCCGTGACGGCGCAGGCGGCCTATCGCGGGGCCCTCGCGCCGCTCCGCGCAGAAATATCGAGCTGGTGGCTTATTGAAGGCGGGCCGGACCGCTCGCTTTTGACCTGGATGGGCCTTGACGGTCGGGCCGGGATTGCGTTCGGGTTGATCTGGCTGGTCGCCGGCCTCGCTTTGGCGACCCACCGGCGCGTCGGCCTGAATATCTGGATTGGATCAATCGGCGCCGGCGTCGCAATCGTCGCCGGTTGGCTTTACACCTATGCTGTTTCACAGGCTTCCTTCGATATCGTACCTGTCGAGTCGCTGACTTTTTCGGGACCTTCGGCCGATCTCCTGATGCTGACTGTTGCGCCGCACGAGGGGGCATTCGACTTCGGCATCGGAATCATGCCGGGAGTTTTCCTCGGGTCCTTTACTGCTGCCCTTCTGGCGGGCGAACTAAAGCTCGAGGGATTTCAAGGCGGCCATTCGATGCGACGTTACATCATCGGCGCCATCCTGATGGGCTTCGGCGCGATGCTCGCCGGCGGTTGTGCGGTGGGCGCCGGAATCAGCGGCGGTTCGATTCTCGCCCTGACCGCATGGACCGCGCTCGTTGGCATGTGGGGTGGAGCGATGCTGACCGACTGGGTGTTTGCCCAAGTCGATGAGGACACCGGAAAGGTATCCGCTCCTCTGAATGCGTGACTGTGCACCCGACAGGCTGCTGGTTCTGTCTGCCAACGGGAACCTCCGCGCGCGCCTGTCAGGTCTGATGTTTCATAGCGATGTTCGTTTCCAAGTCTCGGAGAGAAAGTCAAAACGGGACATAATCGGTTTGAAGTATCTCCTTTCACAACTTTGATTTATCCTGCGAGAAGCAGCCGTCGCAGATCGGACGGAATATCGCTCCCGCCCTCATCCGCCAACATTCTCCGGTATGAGAATGGTTCGTCCGAATGCGGCACAACGACATCGGCGAGCGAGAAGTCGTCACAGGCGGTATAGATGCTCGGCGTGGCGACGGTCGGTATGCCCAGGGCTTTTGCGGCGCGGAGCCCGTTCTCGGAATCCTCGAACACAACGCATTCATCCGCCGACATGCCGAGGTCCTTCAGGGACAGGGCGAACACCTCGGGGTCCGGTTTCTTATGCGTCACGTCTTCCCCCGTTCGAATCGAATGAAACTCGCTTAGAAGATCGAGGCCGACCGTGGCTTCGAAAAGACGGTAAACGTTAGGTCGGCTGGTCGTCGTCGCGATTGCCAGTTTGATTCCGCGAGACAGCGAATCGCGCATGATCCGTTCAATCCCGGGTCGCAGATCGACGTTTCCCCTGGTCATGAACGCACCGTAGATCTCGGTCTTGCGCCTGTGCAGTTTCGCGGCATCAACGGCTTCCGAACCGGTCTCGTCCGCATACACCTCGAGGCGCTCGCGTCCGCCGGTCACCTTGAGCAGGCGTCCGTAAAGTTCGCGACCCCAGACCCACGGCAGGCCCGCTTCCTCGAACGTCCGGTTGAACGCCAAGCGGTGCAGTTCCTCCGTCTCCGCCAGAGTGCCATCGACATCGAAAATGACCGCCCGCAACGCCATATCAGGCCAACTCGGTTATTTGCTCAAGCGCGGCGGGCAGATCCGTTAGCGTATCGATGACAGCATCGGCGCCCAATGTCGCCGGATCGTCCGGCGTATAACCGCCGCGCACCAGAACGATGCGCATCGAGGCGGCACGCGCCGCACCCACATCGGCGGCGCTGTCCCCCACCATGAGCGACCGCGCGACGGTCGAGCCAGTCTTCTCGAGCGCCGCCAGCAGCATGTCCGGCGCCGGTTTTTTTGCCAGGTGTGTCTCTGCTCCCTGGACCGCGACAAGATGCGGCGTGAAGCCGAAATGATCGGAGATCTCCTGCGTGAATGCGATCGGCTTGTTCGACACGATTCCACATTTCACGCCTGCCGCGGCGCAATCGGCGACCGTTTGCAGCGCGCCGGGCATGAGCGTCGTCAGATTCGTGAGATGGCCGCCATATATCGTCATCATGGCGTCAACAGCTTCCTCGAGCGCATCGCCCGCGAGGGGACGACCGCTTGCCGCTAGAGCACGTTCGACAAGCTTGCCGACCCCTCGACCGATCATCCCGCGGATTGAATCGAGCGGAAGCGGCCCCAGACCGAATCTATGCAGAAGCGTGTTCGTCGCCGCTGCAATATCCGGCGCGGAATCGACAAGCGTACCATCGAGATCGAAGAGGATCGCTTGGGGCCAGCCACGCCGCTCGTGGAGTGACGACTCGGGCATCACTCGAACTCCATCTGTTCGTAAACCCGACCGGCATTTTTCGTCGCCAATTCCTCGAAAGCGTCAAGATGGGCGTAAGGGCTCTGATCGACGTAATAGGCGTCGGTAAGGTCACCGCCCGCCTCGATATGTTCGCCGATCTTGCGGCGAACATAGACGAGATAATCCTTTGTATAGCGGCGAACCTGATCCATGTTCGTAGGGTGACCGTGACCCGGTATCACATAAGTCGCGCCAAGCGGTTCGAAAGCGTTGTCCCAGGTCTCGAGCCAATCGGCGGTCATCGTGTTATCAAAGATCGGCAGCAAACGTTCGTGGAACGCCATGTCGCCGGATACGACAAGGCTCTGTTTCGGCAGCCAGACCACGATGTCGCCTGGAGAATGCGCAGGCCCCAAATAGCGCGCTTCGATCCGGAAGTCTCCCATTTCGGCTATGTACTCGTCCTCGAAGGTTTCCGTCGGACCCTGCAGCGTGGTGCCGGCCGCCTTATCGCCGTTGTAGCGCCTCATGCCCTCCAGGATCTGCGCTGCGTCTTCCTCGAATTCTTCCGCGGCATCGACATGGGCGACAATCGGCACCCCCTGCTCCGCCCAGTAGGAATTGCCGAGCATGGCATGGCCCTGTCCGTTCTCGTTGATGACCAGCGTGACGGGCTGGTCCGTGACCGCCTTGATCTCTTCATGCAGCGCCTCTGCCAGCACATAGGCCGCCCCGCCATTGATGACGACAACTCCGTCGCCGGTGACGATAAAGCTGAGATTATTGTTGTGTCCCGTGTTCTCGTAGGTCGGAGGCGCGGTCGCGCCGATTGCCGAATAGACCCCCGGAATGAATTCGACCGGCTTCGAATAGAGCGGGCTTTGCGGATACTGGTCAGAGATCTTTTCGCTTGCCGCCAGTGGCGGGGCGAAAAGTACAGTGAGCGCCGCTAGAACTGCGATCCGTGTCATTGGGTGGTCTCCATGGGTCGTGTTTGCCGATCCGCAGTCTTCTCACCATTGGAAGCTGCGCGTATCGCGGCGATGTTTGCCCGATAAGCGTCTTCGGAACCACCCTTGAAAACGGCCGAGCCGGCAACCAGCACGTTTGCTCCCGCAGCGGCAACCAACGGGGCAGTTTCAGGAGTCACCCCGCCGTCGATTTCGATGTCGATCCCGCGATCGCCAATCATCGCCTTGACGCGTCTTACCTTTTCCACGACCGAGGAAATGAACAACTGGCCGCCGAACCCGGGATTGACCGTCATCAGAAGAACCAGATCCAGCCGGTCGAGCACATACTCGATCACGCTTTCCGGGGTCGAGGGATTAAGCGAGACGCCCGCCCTTTTTCCCATATCGCGGATCGCCTGCAGCGACCGGTCAAGATGCTTTGTCGCGTCCGCGTGAACCGTGATGACGTCGCAACCGGCATCAGCGAATGCGGCCAGGAAGGGATCGCAGGGCTCGATCATCAAATGACAGTCGAAGATCGCGTCGGTGCGATCGCGAACGGCGCTTATGACCGGGGGCCCGAAGGTGATGTTCGGCACATAGTGACCATCCATGACATCGAGATGAATCCAGTCTGCGCCGGCGCGCATGACTGCCTCGATCTCGTCACCCAGTCGGGAGAAGTCCGCGGAAAGCACGGATGGCGCAATGATGGTCTTCCGGCTCATTCCTTGTTCTCCTCTGTGGAGCTTTCGCGCGCACTGTCGGGCACACCCATCGTGAAGACGCGGCTGGCGCGCAAATCATCGGCAAGGATCGTAGCGAGGTCGTCAGCTGTCACCGGCACCGTGGCGTGCGAAAATAATCGGTTGGCCTGCCGCAACCGTGCCCGGTCGAGGGCGTTGCGGATCGAGCGCGCATTGGCGAAATGCGGTTGCTTGCGGCGCAGCTCGATATATTTCGCCATCAGCGCCTTCGCTTCGGCATCGAAGCGGTAGTTCTGCTCGGCCAGCATCGTCTCCGATATCTGAAGAAGCTCCGTGTCCCCGTAGTCAGGAAAGTCGATATGATGGGCTATACGCGACCGGAATCCCGGATTGGACTCGAAGAAGCGGTCCATGCGATCCTCGTAGCCCGCCAAAATAACGACAAGGTCGTCGCGATTGTTTTCCATTACCTGAAGTAGAATTTCTATCGCTTCCTGACCGTAGTCCCGTTCATTTTCGGGCCGGTAGAGATAGTATGCCTCGTCGATGAAAAGGACGCCGCCCATCGCTTTCTTCAGCACTTCCTTGGTCTTTGGTGCGGTGTGACCGATATACTGGCCGACGAGGTCGTCGCGGGTGACGGTCACAAGGTGGCCCTTACGCACGTAACCCAGACGATGCAGGAGACCTGCCATTTTGAGGGCGACCGTGGTCTTTCCGGTGCCGGGATTGCCGGTGAACGACATGTGCAGTGTCGGGGTATCGGTCGCCAGTCCCATTTCGCGGCGCGCCTTGTCGACAAGCAGGAGCGCCGCAGTCTCGCGAAGCCGCCGCTTGACCGGGGCGAGGCCGATCATGGTCTCATCCAGCTCGCGGAGAATCTCCGGCACGCCGCTTTCCTCAAAGGTCGAAGCGAGGTCGATGGACGATGGCCGCGCCTCCACTGGGTCGTCGGAGGTCTCCGCAATCTCGTCAGTGTACGTTGCCGATTCGGTCATGTCTCGCTCCACGAATTCAGATAACGGCCCCCGGACCTCGGAAGTCCGGGGAAAAGACGCTCTCGCGCTCTAGCCGTAACGGTGTCCTTCGGGTTCGCGGACCGCGTAGCTTTCCACCGAGTAACGGATGACCCGACCAGGCGCCTCCTGGCGAACGACACGGAAACCCGGCTCTTCCTTGGGCCGATTGACGATGAAGCTCATCCGGACCGATTCCCAGCCATGGGTGGCGTCGAAGGCCAGAACGCGGATGTATTTCCCGCCGTGTTCCTTTCGACACTCGTTCACCTCGTAGACCACTGCGGCGGCGTCACGATTGTCGAACATCGGATGCCCCCACATTTCCCAGTAGGTGTTTCGGGGATGCGGGTCATCCGTATATTCGACCGAAACCGCCCAGCCATTGTCGATGGCATATTGGGCCTGCGTGCGGATGTCATCGTCCGACAGATCCGGCAGGAAGCTGAATTGTCCTTGTCTGAGACGCATGTTGTTTCTCCTTGTCCTGGGTGCGTTTAAGCTGACACTTCCGGCGTCGGCGCAAAATCCGGCGCGTCCGTCGAAGCGTAGTCGAAGGTGACGTCCTTCCAGGTGTCGAGGGCCTGCTTGAGAGGCGTGCAGGTTTGGGCCGCATCGCGCAGGATGTCCTCGCCCTCATTCCAGATGTCGCGGCCAGCATTGCGGGCAAAGACCATCGCCTCGAGCGCCACCCGGTTGGCGGTTGCGCCGGCTTCGATACCGTGCGGGTGGCCGATAGTGCCGCCGCCGAATTGCAGAACGACATCTTCGCCCAGATAGGTCAGTAGCTGGTGCATCTGGCCGGCATGTATACCGCCCGAAGCGACCGGCATCATCTTGTTGAGCGAAGCCCAGTCCTGGTCGAAGAAGATGCCGTTTTCCAGCGCCATCGGATTATATTCTTCCCGGAAGATGTCGTAGTAGCCCTTGGTCGTGGCAGGATCGCCTTCCAGCTTGCCAACGACCGTGCCCGCATGCAGGTGGTCGACCCCCGCCAGCCGCATCCACTTAGCGATGACGCGGAATGACACGCCATGTGAACGCTGGCGGGTGTATGTCGAGTGGCCGGCGCGGTGCAGATGCAGGATCATGTCGTTGTCGCGGGCCCATTTGGCCATCGACTGGATCGCCGTATAGCCGATCACGAGGTCGATCATGATGATGACGGACCCGAGTGTCTTGGCGAACTCGGCGCGCTCGTACATCTCCTCCATGGTCGCGGCGGTGACGTTGAGATAGGTCCCCTTCACCTCACCCGTCGCGGCGCTGGCACGGTTGACCGCCTCCATGCAGTAGAGGAACCGGTCGCGCCAGTGCATAAAGGGCTGCGAGTTGATGTTTTCGTCGTCCTTGGTGAAGTCGAGCCCGCCCTTCAGCGCCTCGTAGACGACGCGGCCATAGTTGCGGCCCGAAAGGCCCAGCTTTGGCTTGACGGTGGCGCCGAGAAGCGGGCGCCCATAGGCATTGAGGCGCTCGCGCTCGACTACGATCCCGGTCGCGGGGCCCTGAAAAGTCTTCACATAGGCCACCGGCAGGCGCATGTCCTCCAGGCGCAGGGCCTTCAGTGGCTTGAAGCCGAAGACATTGCCGATGATCGACGCGGTCAGGTTGGCGATCGATCCCGGCTCGAATAGGTCGAGGTCGTAAGCGATATAGGCGAAGAACTCGCCGGGCGAATTGGGGACTGGATCGACGCGGTAGGCCTTGGCGCGATATTTTTCGCAGGCGGTCAGGCGGTCGGTCCAGACCACCGTCCATGTTGCCGTCGAGCTTTCTCCGGCGACCGCCGCCGCGGCCTCGACCTCGTCCACGCCGTCCTGCGGCGTGATCCGGAACAGCGCAATGACATCCGTATCTTTTGGCTCGTAGTCCGGTTCCCAATAGCCCATCTGGGCGTATTTCATCACGCCGGCGGAGTAGCGTTTCGCGCCCGTAACCGTCTTTATGTCTGACATGTCGTTCATCGGTTTTCCTTTCCTTTAATTACTGGAGCAGCGGGACAATCAGGCGGCGCGCGCGGTGGCGGTGGCCGGGTCGAGCCGGCCGGAGGCATAGCGCGTGGCCATTTCGTCCATCGGGATGATCTTGATTTTCGACGCGTTTCCGGCCGTGGCGAAGGCCTCGAAACGGTGGCGGCAGAGTTTCTCCATCGCGTCCATAGCCGGCTTCAGGAACTTGCGCGGGTCAAATTCCTGCGGCTTCTCGGTCGCGACCTTCCGGAACTGGCTGGCCATCGCCATGCGGCAGTCCGTGTCGATGTTGACCTTGCGAACCCCGTGCCTGATGCCCCGGACGATCTCCTCCACCGGCACGCCGAAGGTCTGGGGCATTTCTCCGCCGAACTCGTTGATGACGTCCTGCAGGTCCTGCGGAACCGAAGAGGAGCCGTGCATGACCAGATGCGTGTCCGGCAGCTTGGCGTGAATCTCCTCGATCACGTTCATGGCGAGGATGTCGCCGGTGGGCTTCCGCGAGAACTTATAGGCGCCGTGGGACGTGCCGCACGCAATCGCGAGCGCGTCGACCCTGGTGCGCATCACGAAATCGACCGCTTGGTCGGGGTCGGTCAGCAGTTGGTCTTGCGACAGCTTGCCCTCGGCGCCGGAACCGTCCTCTGCCGCGGCCTCGCCGGATTCGAGGGAGCCGAGGACGCCAAGCTCTCCTTCCACCGACGCCCCGACCCAATGCGCCATGCGTGAGACGCGTTCGGTGATCGCGACGTTGTACTCGTAGCTCGCCGGCGTCTTCATGTCCGCTTCCAGCGAGCCATCCATCATTACGGAGGTGAAGCCGTGGCGAATGGCGGTCATGCAGGTGGCTTCGTTGTTGCCGTGGTCCTGATGCATGCATAGCGGGATCTCGGGGTACATCTCGGTCAGCGCATCGATCATGCGCGAAAGCATGATGTCCCCGGCATAGGAGCGCGCTCCGCGCGAGGCCTGCATGATGACGGGCGCATTGCACGCACGAGCGGCCTCCATGATCGCGAGCCCCTGCTCCATGTTGTTGATGTTGAAGGCCGGAACTCCGTACGATTGTTCGGCGGCGTGATCGAGCAATTGACGAAGGGTGATGCGGGCCATATTCGGTTCCTTTCAGGCAGGTTCGGTCAGGTTTGTTTCGGGCGCGGGCAGCATCGCGGCGAGTTCGCCGATCCATGCGGCCGCCGGCTCCGGCAACTCGCCCGGAGCTGAGAAATAGTCGCCAAGCGCGCTGAGCCGGATCGCGAACGCACGGCTCAGGCGCCGTTCGTCCGGATGAAACCGAACGTTTTCAAGCAGAGCGATCGTTCCGAACGGCGTATCTGCAAGTCCGGCTTCCGCACCGCCGCCAACGCACTCGGCCACGAACCGTACCGGCACGCCGCTCGCTTCTTTCAGCGGCTTGACGAAACGGCGCAGGCTCAACGCCGCGTTGAAATCACCTTGTGGACTGCCGTAGCCGGCAAGGACCGCAACACGCGCACCGGATGTCGCGAGACCGGCAAGGTATCGACCGAATTCGGGTGTGAGGCCACCTACCAGATCGGCCCTGACGATCACGGTCTTGCCGTCGAGCGTGCCAGAAACATTCATCAGGAGGCCGCCCCGCGCAGCAAATCCCGCGCCTTCGAACAGACGGCGTCCGCCGTAATTCCGAAGTGCTTGTAAAGGTCGTCGGCCGGTGCGCTGGCGCCAAAGGAGCTCATGCCTATGAAGGCGCCGTTGTCCCCGGTCCAGCGGTCCCAGCCCAGCCGCGCGGCAGCTTCAATTGCGATACGCGGGGCATTGCCCAGGACAGAGCGCCGATGGTCCTCGCTTTGCTTCTCGAACAGTTCCCAGCAGGGCATGGAAACGATCGCTGCCCTGACGCTGCTCTCGGTCATCAGCTTGTCTGCTGCGGCCTTGGCGATCTCGACTTCGGAACCAGTCGCGATCAACGTAACATCTCGTTCGCCCATAGCTTCTCGCAGGATATAGGCCCCTCGTGTGGAACGGTTCTCGCGCGTGTGCGCTTCACGGAGCATTGGGAGCCCCTGCCGCGACAAAACCAGCACGCTCGGCGTCTTCTCCGAGGCGAGCGCCAGTTCCCAGGCTTCCGCGGTTTCGATGATGTCGGCGGGCCGGAACACGTTGAGGTTTGGCGTTGCGCGCAGCATCGCCAGATGTTCGACGGGCTGATGGGTCGGGCCGTCCTCTCCAAGTCCGATCGAGTCGTGCGTCATGACATAAATGACGCGCTGCTCCATCAGCGCCGAAAGACGCATTGCGCCGCGTGCATAATCGCTGAAAACGAGAAATGTGCCGCCGTAGGGAATGACCCCCCCGTGAAGGGCCATGCCGTTCATCGCTGCGGCCATGCCATGCTCGCGAATACCGTAATGGATGTAGCGGCCCTTGAAATGGCGTGGCGCAACCGAACCGAGGCCCTCGGTGACCGTCAGGTTCGAATGGGTCAGGTCGGCAGAACCGCCGACAGTCAGTTTCGTCGCAGCGTTAATGACACCGAGAACCATCTCGGACGCCTTGCGCGTCGCCACCTCGGTGGCCTCCTCGACATGGCGTTTCCGGAAAGCAGAAAAGTTCCGTCCGATGTTTCTCGGCAATCCTCCGGCAATTGCAGCTTCAAACCCCTTGCGCCTTCTGCTGGAGCCGAGCCGGGCTTGCCATGCCGAGCGCGCCCTCCGGCCTCGTATTGCGATAGAGCGCCACGCGCATGCGACGTTCTCGGGAATGACAAACGATTCATCGGCCCAACTGATGTTCGCCCGCGTCGCGGAGATTTCATCGGCTCCGAGGGGCGCCCCATGGATCTTCTCGGACCCTTCCATGTTCGGTGCACCCCTTCCAATAACCGTTCGGCAGGCGATCAGGGAAGGTTTTCTCGACTTGCGGGCTTTCTCGATCGCCTGGGCGATATCGCTCGTGTCATGACCGTCGACGATCCGGACCTCCCAGCCGGCGGCCTTGAAGCGCGCCGGCTGACTCATCGATGTGGACAAGGAGGTGGGTCCATCGATGGAAATCCTGTTGTCATCCCAGAGAACGATGAGTTTACCGAGATTCAGATGTCCGGCCAGATCAATCGCCTCGTGGCTGATGCCTTCCTGCAGGCAGCCGTCACCGGCGATCACATAAGTGTGGTGATCGACGAGTTTCGGTCCGAAGCGCGCCGCCATCATCCGCTCGGCGATCGCCATGCCGACGGCTGTCGCAAGCCCCTGCCCTAGCGGGCCGGTCGTCGTCTCGATACCCAGCGCGTGACCGTATTCGGGATGGCCGGCCGTCCGGCTGCCGAGTTGGCGGAACCGCTTCAATTCCTCGATGGGCATGTCGGGGTAGCCGATAAGATGGTGGATCGCATATTGCAGCATCGACCCGTGCCCCGCCGAAAGGACGAACCGATCACGATCCGGCCAATCGGATTTAGCGGGATCGATTTTGATGAAGCGGTTGAAGAGCACGGTCGCCACGTCCGCCATGCCCATCGGCATGCCGGGGTGACCCGAGTTTGCATTCTGGACAGCATCCATCGTCAGCGCTCGGATCGCATTGGCCATATCGCGCTCGCTCGCGGCCGCCTCGATGTTCGGTTCTACCTGGATATTCATGACCTTCTCCTCAGGACGCGCGACGTTTGAGATCCAGGAGCTTGTGGATCAGTGGCGTGAAGATGAGTTGCATGGCGAGATCGAGCTTCTCGCCGGAACAAACTATCGAATTGGCCCGCGACATGAAGCTGTCGTCCAGCATCGACAGAAGGTATGGAAAATCGATGCCGCGGGGGTTGGCGAACCGGATGACGAGCATCGATTCGGCTGGCGTCGGAATCCAGCGCGCCACGAACGGATTGGATGTGTCGACGGTAGGAATGCGCTGGAAATTGATATTGGTTTCGGAGAACTGCGGGCAGATATACCGGGCGTAGTCGGGCATGCGGCGCAGGATCGTATCGGTCACCGCCTCGGTGGAGTAACCGCGCAGCGACTTATCGCGATGAATTTTCTGAACCCATTCCAGATTGATCACCGGAACGACGCCGATCTTGAGATCGACATGACGCGGCAGATCCACCGCCCCAGTTTTCACGCAACCATGCAGGCCCTCGTAAAACAGCAGGTCGCTTGCTGGCAGATCCTCCCATTTCGTAAACGTTCCAGGCGGCGAGCCGAAAAATTCGGCCTCCTTGTCGTCATGAACATAATGGCGCGTCTTTCCTTTTCCCTTGCGTCCGTATTGTTCGAAAACTGATTCGAGAATTTCGAGTTCGTTCGCCTCGGGACTGAAATGAGAGAAGTTGTAATTTCCCTTCTCCTCTTCTTCCGCAACCTTTGCCTTCATCCCGGCCCGGTCGTAGCGATGGAACGCATCGCCTTCGATAGAGGCAGCAGTGATGCCTTCCCGCTTGAAGATCTTTTCGAACGTGTCCTTGACGGTCGTCGTGCCAGCGCCGGAGGAACCGGTGATCGCAATGATTGGATACTTGTTGGACATGAGATTTCGGCTCCCTAGGCCCGAAACAGGCCGCGATTACCGAACAGCGGATGCCGGTTTCCGATCGCCGATGGTTCGCCGTGATACCGCTTGATTTTCTCGACCTCCTTGCGCGAGCCAAAAACGAGTGGCGTACGCTGATGCAGGTCCGTCGGAACCAGATCGAGTATGCTGGTCAAGCCGTCGGTCGCGTGGCCACCGGCCTGCTCCATGAGCAGCGCCATGGGGTTGGCTTCGTAGACAAGGCGCAGCCGCCCTTGCGAATAGCCTTTGCGGTTGTCTCGCGGATAGAGAAATACACCGCCGCGGATCAGGATTCGGTAGGCATCGGCGACAAGCGAGGCGATCCACCGCATGTTGAAGTCGCGGTCACGCGGACCATCAGTGCCTGCCAGGCAATCGTCGACGTAAAGGCGAATGGCCTCGTCCCAGTGCCGGTAATTCGAGGCATTGACCGCAAATTCTGTCGACAACCGGGGAATCGCAATGGACGGATAGGCTTCGACAAAGGTGCCTAGTCGACTGGAAAATACGTAGATCCGCGTGCCGTTCAGCTTTGTAAGGGCCAACGCCAGTTGCGGTCCGTAGATGAAGAAACCCGCCGCCAATTGATTGCGGCCCGGCTGAGAAAAGGTATCTCCCACGGCCTCCAAGCGCGGCAGTATGGAAAAAATCGTGCCGATCGACACATTGGTGTCGATGTTCGACGAACCGTCGAGCGGGTCGATCGCGACCGCCAATTTGCCTTGCTGTGAGAGTTCGACGGGATTGGCCAGTTCCTCGGATGCGTAATGGCCAACCCCGGCGCGGCGCGCCGCGTCGATGAACCGGTTGTCGGCGTACACATCGAGATCCTTTTGGGTGTCCCCGCCCGCATTGTTCGACGAACGCTCCTCGGCAAAGGCCGCGCCGAGCGCTCCCTCGTTGACGGACTTGCGGACCTGCAAGGCGGCATCCGCGAACGCACGGATCACCGCGGCAATCTGGATGCGAACGGGATCGCGATGGCTCGTGAATGTATTGAGATACGCGTCCAGCGTTCGAGCTTGCATCGTGATCCTCCCGTGGCGGGTTCGCCGCCGTGCTCGCAAGGATCATGTTTTTTGAATATATGTAAACTTTATTAACTTTACTGTTCTGATAAATTTCTCTAACTTATCAGAATGCGTAGCCTGACACTCCGCCAGCTCCGGTCGCTTATAGCCATCGAGGAGACGGGAAAAATCTCGACTGCCGCCGAGCAGCTCAGATTAACCGGCCCTGCGGTGACTCTCCAATTGAAGCAGGTCGAGGAGGAGTGCGGACTTCGTCTCTTCGACCGAACCGCCGAGGGGATGCGCCCGACCGAGGCCGGAAAGGTTCTCTTGCAGGCCGCGCATGCGGTTCAAGGAGAACTTCGCACGGTGGAGGAAACGCTGGCCGATCTAAAGGGCGGCAAACGTGGCACACTCAGGCTCGGTGCTGTGTCGACGGCCAAGTATTTCGCGCCGCGCCTGATCGCCGGCTTTCAGAAAGTAAATCCGGCCATTCATATCGACTTGTTCATTGGCAACCGTTCGGAAACGATCGAGGCGCTGCGCGATCGCGAGATCGACATCGCTCTTATGGGAAGACCGCCTCGCGATCTTACGGTTAACGCACGGGTGTTTGGCGACCACCCATTGGTCATCATCGCACCGCCTGACCACCGCCTCGCCGATATCCGTGATGTCACGAAAGAAGATCTTCTTTCGGAACATTTTTTGCTGCGCGAACGCGGCTCGGGAACCCGCAACTCGTTGGAGATCTTTTTTGCCGATGTTCCAGACAAGCTAGAATCCCTTGGCGCGGAAATGGGATCGAATGAAACCATCAAGCAGGCGGTGATGGCCGGGCTCGGAATTGCGTTTATCTCCGCGCATACAATTGAACAGGAACTTCAGCTGAAAAAATTGGCCATACTCGATGTGACAGGCATGCCGATACGGCGCCAATGGTTTGCAATTTCGCGCAGCGACCGCTCCGTGACGCCGGCAATGGAGATATTCATTTCGTTCTTGAGCAGGCGGGGCGCCAGCTATTTGCCGATAAGTCCGAAAATCTACGCGGCGGGAGCTGCCGAGCTGGTCGGTTAGCGACGAACGTTTTTGTTGATATGGAAGGGTTCCGACTAAAGCCCGGCGCATTCGCAGTTCGAGATCCGCACTCACCCGGAACAAAGACGATGTTTACTTCGCGCGCTCGAAGAGCAGCAATGTGTTCGTCCCGGCCACCATCGTGATACGAGCCCACCCGCTATTTGCTGCCTTAAGCCGGCGATGGCCGCCTGCGCTATCCTCATGCCGTCGTTTGCTCCCGTTGTACTTCCTAGTTGCGCGGCTGATCATCGATAATTGTAGTCGGGCTACGAGGTTCCTACTGATGGCGAAGTATGATGGCCACGTGATCAGACCCGCAAAGATCGTATGCAAAGATTAATTTTCACACCTGGCGATCACCAAGTTCGTGAGAAAAGTGAACGCTGGCGAAATCGAGCTTCCGCTTACCAGAGCGGACCGCAGCCAGAAGAGCGCGAAGGACGTTCGCCTGCAGGGCTAGGGCTCGTATATCAACCAACGTCGCAAGATCGCATTGCCCCACGCTCGCGCGTTCCCTACCAAATAGCTACACGGATCGGCTGGGCACTCATTGACCCACTGGCAATTTGCTCGCGCCCGATTGGTATCGGTAACTTCAGCGGACAAGTACAGCGAGGCTTACAACTCAGCGAATCATAGAACTCTTATTCATTGATTTTATGCTGTTTTTTAAAACATTCGTCCAGTCCATCATGGGTGCAATGGCCAATTTCCTCTCGGAAGCGTTCACATCCGCAGGCATATTCATCCTGATTTCTCTTCTACCGAATGGAGCATTCGGCTGCTCGTACCGGATATATCAGTCACCCCCCCCCTCGCCTGCCAGTTTGTTCACGCCAACATGATCCAAGCAGACGAGACAGCTATTAGCGCTAACTCCGCTTCCGACCTAAAGCTACCGTCCGACTCACATCCAATGAATGACCGTCGCCGATCCCTTCTAGAAATTGCAGCTCGGGCATTCCACCATTCTCCTGCAGAAACGAGAAATCCCGATTGTCCGCACATCGCGGATTGCATTCTCGGGAGAACGCTCGACCACTAGATTTCGGTCGGCGCTCATTCCAGCTGGCTAGCGGCCCAAAATGCCCTCGTCGTCGCAAAAAATGCCCGGGACAGAAGCCCGTCTTCATCTTGCGGCATGAATACCACTTCGTCATAGAGCCTGTCCATATCCCGCACAGGGATGCGCAGAATCCCGCCGGTGCGGCCAGTCCCCTCGCGCCACATAAAGCCGACGCCCATGCCGTTGGCGACCGCCTCGTAAACGCCATCGCGTGTATCAAGCGACAACAGCGGAGCCGGCTCGAAGCCGGCCGCGCGGAACGCCCGGTCGACGATACGCTGCGTCGATGATCCCTTGGTGCGGAAAATCAGCGGAGCCTGCATCAACTGTTGGCAGGTCAGACTTCGGAGATGCGCCAACTCACTGTCGGGATGGGCAATGGCCACCACTTGTTGACGGACAAGCAGTTCCCGGCGGAAACGGCCATCGTCGAGCACGTTCGGGAGCACACCAATATCCACCCGGCGGGCAATGACGGCCCTCGTGATTTCCTCGAACGAACCGGTTTCAACCGAGATGGAGATGCCCGGATAGCGTTTGTTGAACAATGCGATAAGGGCCATTCCTGGCATCGAATTGCCCAATCCGATCGAAATGCGGCCGTCCAGCAAGGTGTTCTGGCGGTTCAATATCCGCGTCGCAGCGTTCTCGGCCTCCACCATGCGCTCGGCAGCATCGCACAACTCGGTGCAAAGCGGCGTCGGATGAAAATGCCCATTGCGGCGCTGGAACAGCCTGACGCCAAATTCCTCCTCGATCCCCTTGATGTGCTGGGAGATCGCCGGTTGCGAAATCCCAAGTTGCCGGGCGGCTCCGGCATAGGAGCCGGCCGTCGCCACGGCATTCACCGCTCTTATTCGCGTCAATGAAAGCGCCAAATCCCGATTCCCTTGTTCGATAAGGATTTCTTTGGTTCAGCAAAAGCATAGCTGTCGATTGTAAAGCCCCTGTCACAGTCGAGGCTCACCCTGTCCAGGAACGGGGCGAAGGCGTCGTTCAGATATCGCGTTTCACGACTGTCATCAAAACGAGCGCAACAGCAGCGCATGGCGCTGCTCGACCCACCGTCCTTCGACAGCAACAAGCCGGAGCCGTCAGTGCCGATTGGAAAGAAAACAATCCGAAACCTGGGCAGCGCCGACATCGATGGTTGCAAAGCTGTGTTTTGCGATCTCGACGGCTGCCTCATCGCTGGCCGGCATGTTTTCGACAATACGCTGGAGTTCGTTTCAGCCCATGCCGAAAAGCTCTGGATCGTTTCCAACAACTCGTCTGACACAGCACAAACGCTTTCCAACCGTATCTCCGCGCTGGGCCTGGATATTGACCCGGGCAGGATACTGCTCGCCGGCGAGCAGGCCATTCGCACGATCGCGAGAACGCGGCCCGGCGCGGCCGTGTCGATTTACGGCGCCTTGCCAATCCAGACGCTAGCGAACGCGCTCGGGCTTCGCTTTGACGGGGCTCGCCCGGAGATCGTGCTGCTGGCGCGCGACGCCGAATTCAATCTCGCGTGCCTGTCGAGACTGTTGGGCGAGTTACACAACGGCGCACAGTTCCTTGTCACAAATATCGACACTACCTACCCCGACGAAGCTGGGCGGCCGGTTCCGGAAACCGGCGCAATCCTGGCCGCTATTATAGCATGCGATCCGTCCATCCGCTTCAAAACCATCGGCAAGCCGTCGCCGGATCTCGTAAACCTCGCCTTGCAGCTCAGCGGCGCCGATCCGTCGGAATGCGTATTCATCGGAGACAACGACAAGACGGACGGCATCGCCGCCGCCGCAGCGGGAATTTCCTTTGTTCACGTCCAACGCCATGACGCAAACGGCATGGCGTCCAACGGCAAGATCGTGGCCTTGGCCGAAAACAGCCTTCCGGGGGCAATGTGATGTGGAGGCATGTCGTCCGCACCCTGACCAAGATGGTGGTCACGCTCTTCGTGATCGTGACGCTCGTGTTCTTCGCCACGCGGATGTCGGGCAATTCCATCGACTACATCATCGGCGAAAGCGTCACCCAGGAAGACCGGGAACTGCTGACCCGTTATTACGGGCTGGATGCGTCCATCTGGACCCAATATCTGAAATTTCTCGGATCGTTCCTCGACGGCCAGTTCGGCCTGTCCTTCCTGGAACGGCGCCCGGTCAGCGACATCGTCGCCGAACGCGTCTGGCCGTCGCTGCAGCTTCTACTGAGCGGGATCGGGCTCACGCTGCTGGTCTCCATCCCGTTCGGGATCGCCGCGGCCATCTACCGAAAGTCATGGATCGGTAGCGCCATCATGACCTTCGCCTTCGCCGGCTATGCGCTTCCCAACTTCGTCCTCGCCATTCTAATGGTGCTGGTCTTTGCATTCACACTGAACTGGCTGCCGCTCGTCGGCAACGGCACACCCTGGCACTTCATCATGCCGACCATCGCGCTGTCCGGCGCCCTGATCGCGGCGCTGACCCGCTTCACCCGCAACGCGATGCTCGACGTGCTGAGCCAAGACTACATGCGCACCGCCCGCGCAAAGGGACTGCCCGAGCGCACCGTCATCCTCAAGCACGGCTTCCGCAACGCCTCGATCACCATCCTGTCCGTGCTCGGGCTTCAGGTGGCGGGCCTCGCCGCAGCGGGAAGTGTCGTCATCGAGTCGATCTTCTCTTGGCCGGGGATCGGCGACCTTCTCGTCTCCTCGGCAATCCAGCGCGACTATCCGGTGCTGCAATTCGCCGTTCTCGCCGTCGCTCTCGCGGTGGTCGTCATCAACGCGGTCGTCGACATAGCCTATGCCTATGCCGA
This sequence comes from Oricola cellulosilytica, assembly GCF_019966575.1. Taxonomy (GTDB): domain Bacteria; phylum Pseudomonadota; class Alphaproteobacteria; order Rhizobiales; family Rhizobiaceae; genus Oricola; species Oricola cellulosilytica. Next base: position 152,509 of record NZ_JAINFK010000006.1, read on the forward strand.
TCCCCGCATCCGCCTCGGGGGCGCGTGATCGATGTCGGATACAGCCCTACCCGTCCGCCACGGCGCGGCGAACAAGCCCGGACACGGTGCCCTCGCCAATCTTCGCGGCATCTGGCGCGAAGCCAACTGGATCCAGCGCCTGGCGCTGCTCATTGCCGCAATACTGCTGATAATCGCCATCTTCGCGCCGTTGGTGGCGCCCCACGAGCCGACCGCCCAGAGCCTGATCTTCCGGCTGCGCCCGCCGATCGGCTTCGACCGGTTCAGGGACGGCTACCTGCTCGGAACAGATGAACTCGGGCGCGACGTGCTGGCGCGTTGCCTTTACGGTCTTCAACTGACGCTGGCGCTGGCCACCATGGGCGCCTGCATCGGACTGGTGCTCGGCGGCGGATTGGGCCTCGTGTCCGGCATCCTCGGCGGTTTGGTCGACGACGTCATCATGGGCGCGGTCGACGCCCAGATCGCAATCCCCTTCACGCTGATCGCGCTTCTGATGCTCGCCGTTTTCGGCTCCAGCCTTGAGGTGATGGTGCTGGTGCTTGGCGTCTACGGCTGGGAACAATATGCGCGCATCGTGCGCGGCGAAGTCCGCAAGCTCATGCAGATGCCTTTCATCGAGGCGGCACGCGCCGCCGGAGCAAGCGGGGGACGGATCGCCTTCCGGCACATCCTACCGAATATCGTCTCCCCGCTGGTCGTCCAGTTCACCCTGAACATCTCCAACATCGTGCTGCTGGAATCGACCCTGTCGTTCCTCGGTATCGGGGTCCAGCCGCCGACCGCCACGCTCGGCTCGATGGTTGGCATCGGGCGCGACTACATGCCGACCGCACCATGGATCGTAATCGCGCCCGCAATAATGATCCTGCTGGTGACCTTCGCTGTCCAGATCCTCGGCGACTGGCTGCGCGACCGCGTCGATGTCCGGCTGAGGAATCGCTGAAACAATCAACAAGAAGAGGCCGCAAAGGCCCGAACTGCAAACAGTAACGTCAACAACACTTATGGAGGCATGACATGAAAAGGCTTCTCGCAACGACTGCAATTGCGACCATTCTCGCCGGTCCGGTATTCGCTACCGAACTCACCATCGGCGCGGCCAATGTGTCGACCTATCTTGATCCGGGTCGCGACCATTCCAACGTCGGCTCGCAGTTCTACTACAACACATTCGACACGCTCGTCGAAAAGGACCACGACACGACCGAAACCAAATGGTTGCCGGGCCTGGCGACCGAATGGAAGCTGATCGAGCCGACGGTCATGGAGCTGAAGTTGCGCCAGGGCGTGAGGTTCCACAATGGCGAGGACATGACAGCCGATGACGTCGTCTTCTCGCTCAACCGCATGTATCAGGCGACCTTCACACCCTACAAGGTCCGCGCCCGGGACCGTCTCGAAAACTTCAAGGCAGCCGAGAAGGTCGACGACTATACCATCCGCATCCGCGTCGCCCGCGAGGAGCCTCTGTGGGAAACGCTCCTCAACCTGCAGCAGGTCATGATCATTCCGGAAGAATACACCAAGGGCCTGACCGGCGATCCGAAGGTCGCCGAGGATGACGACTACGAGGCGTTCTCCCTGAAACCGGTTGGAACCGGCCCCTACAAGGTCACTGAATTCGTACCGGGCGAACGTGTCGTTTGGGAGCGTTTCGACGGTTTCTGGGGCGAAAAGGCCCCGCTCGACAAGGCAACGGTCAAGCGCATGCCCGAGACGGCGTCGCGCATCACCGCGCTGAAAACCGGCGAGGCCGACCTGATCACCAACGTCGCTCCCGATCAGTTGTCGCTGATCGAATCCGACCCCACCCTGAAGGCCGTCAGCGCACCGACCGCCCTCTTCCACGTGATGATCATGAATGTGAACCATCCGAAGCTCAAGGATCCGCGCATCCGTCAGGCGCTGAGCCTCGCCGTCGACCGCGACACGCTCAACGATGCCCTTTGGCTGGGGAAGGCCATTGTGCCGTCAACCCACACACTGAAGGAATTCGGCGCGCTTTACATGCCGCAACTGAAGACCTTCGAATACAATCCGGAAAAGGCGAAGCAATTGCTCATGGAAGCCGGTTATGACGGTTTCGAGGTCACCTTCGACACCGACCCGGTCTACTACACCAACGGTCTTCTCGCTGCCCAGGCCATCACGGAGATGTGGGCCGCCGTCGGCGTCAAGGGCAAAGTGCAGGTCAGCGACAAGTGGAGCGGCAATTCCCCCGATCTCATGGTGCGCAACTGGTCGAACCCGATGTACTTCGCCGACCCGTTCGGTTCGTTCGGCGTAATGTGGGCGCCCCATGGCCCATCCGAATCGGAAGGCCGTTTCAACACCGACGAGGCATACGCCAAGACCTGGGAGCGCTTCCGCTTCTCCAAGAACGTCGAGGCCCGCAAAGCGGCCTATGCCGAACTGATGGACCGCATCAAGGCGGATCCTCCGGTTCTGCCGCTTTACCGTCCGTTCGAATCCTGGGCGATGAACAAGAACGTCAACTGGTCGCCAAAACCCGGCAACATTCCCTACGTTCTGGACTTCCGCGCCGGATCGATTTCCTTCGCGACGAACTGACGCGCACATTATCCGCCGCCGCCGGCTTGTCCGGCGGCACCCCTTCTTCCGCCATTGTCACTCACGGGAACCGTTTCCATGCCTGTCCGCATTTGCGTCATCGCCGATATCCATCACGGCAAGCCATCTGCCACCAAACGCGGTGACACCGCGCTCCCGCTGATGGAGGAATTCTCCCGCTTTTCCCGCGACGCCAAACCTGACTTCATCCTCGATCTCGGCGACCGCATCTCCGACATGGACCGCCAGACCGATCTCGTTCTCGAAAAGGAAGTCGCCGAAGCCTTCCGACCGCTCGGCGCGCCGCTCCACCACATCAACGGCAATCACGATCGCGACCATCTCGAGGTCGCCGACAACGAGGCCATTCTAGGCCAATCCATGCAGTCCGTGACATTCGACATCGAAGGATGGCGGATCGCCCTGTGGCGCGCGGACACGAAAATCAGCCGCGGACCCGACCACAACGGTTTCGTGCTGCACGAGGCCGATTTGCTCTGGCTGTCGCGCACCGCGCAGGCCGCCGACCGCCCCCTGCTGGTCGTCAGTCATGTGCCGATCTCCGGCCATGCGCAGACCGGGAACTACTATTTCGAGCGCAACCCCGTCAGCTCGACCTATCCGATGGCGGATCGCGCCCGCGCGGCGATCGCCCAGGCGCGCGTCCCCGTTGTCTGCCTCGCCGGCCATGTCCATTGGAACACCGTCACCACCGTCGACGGCATCACCCACCTGACGCAGCAATCGTTGACGGAGAGCTTCACCACGCAAGGCGAACCGGCCGGCGCGATGGGCATGCTCGAACTCGACGGCAACGTGAACTGGCGCGTCGGAGGCCGCGACCCGATCACCCACGGCTTCACCCCACACGCAAATCGCTGGACGCCGCCGATGCCGGTTTTTACGGATCATCCCGAAATCGCCGACCGGATCAGGACGGTTGCGCAATGAGTGACCTGCTCTCGGTGAAAAACCTCCACGTCGCCTTCGGCTCCAACGAGGCGGTCTCTGACCTCTCCTTCGATGTCCCCGCGCGCCGGACGCTCGCGTTGGTCGGCGAATCCGGCTCGGGCAAATCGGCGACCGCGCTGTCCATCCTGCGGCTGATCGAGCGCGAGGGCGGCACGATCACCGGTGGTTCGATCATGCTCAATGACGGCGACGGCACCGTCGACATCACCGCGCTCGACGAGCAAGGGCTCCAACGGCTGCGTGGAAACCGCATCTCGATGGTTTTCCAAGAGCCTATGACATCGCTCAATCCGGTCCTGACGATCGGCGACCAGATGTCGGAAGTCTTCATCCGCCATCGGAACATGACCAAGCGTGAGGCCTATGACGCATCACGCCAAGCGCTCGATAGCGTCCGGATACCAGAAGCCGCGCGACGGGTGGAGCAATACCCGCACGAATTGTCCGGCGGTCTACGCCAGCGTGTGATGATCGCCATGGCGCTCGCCTGCCGTCCGAAACTCCTTATCGCGGACGAACCCTCGACCGCGCTGGACGTGACGACCCAAGCGGAAATCCTCGACCTGCTCCGCGACCTGCAGGCCGAAATCGGCATGGCTGTGCTGTTTATCACCCACGACATGGGAGTGGTGGCCGAAATAGCCGACCGCGTCGTGGTGCTGCGCCACGGCCGCAAGGTCGAGGACGCCAATGTCGAGACGCTATTCGCCGCGCCGAAGGCCGCCTATTCGCGGCAACTGATGGCGGCGACCCCGAAACTGGGCTCCGGTTCGCCCGCCGCGCCGCCGCCGCGCGGCAATATTCTGGAAGTCAGCGGAATGACTACCCGCTTCAAGATGCGCGGCCGGATGTTCTCCGGCCACGGCGCGACCGTCGACGCCGTAAAGAATGTCTCGCTGGTGCTCGGCAAGGGCGAAACGCTGGGACTGGTCGGCGAATCCGGCTGCGGGAAATCGACGCTGGCGCGCTCGGTCCTCCGCCTTATCGAGCCAGCCAGCGGCACCATAGCGCTGGACGGAAACGACGTGACGAATCTCGGCCGCGAGGGTCTGCGCGGCCTGCGCCGTCATGCGCAGATGGTGTTTCAGGACCCCTATGCCAGCCTTAATCCCCGCCTTGCTGTGCATGAACTCGTCACTGAGCCGGCGCGAATCCACAATCTCGTCTCGTCGTGTGACCAGCGTGAACTGGCCGCCGAACTGGTTCGCAGCGTCGGCCTCGAGGAAGACGTTATCGACCGTTTCGCGCACCAGTTTTCCGGCGGTCAGCGCCAGCGACTCTGCATTGCCCGCGCCATGTCGGTGAAGCCGAAACTGATCGTCGCCGACGAGCCGGTCTCCGCGCTTGACGTGTCGATCGCGCGGCAGGTCACCGACCTGATGCTGGAACTGCAGCAGCGCGAGCAGGTCTCCTTTCTGTTCATCTCGCACGACATCGCCGTCGTCGAGCGGGTCAGCCAGCGCATCGCGGTCATGTATGCCGGCGAGATCGTCGAGACCGGCCCGGCCCAGTCGATCCTCAACGATCCCCGCCATCCCTACACGAGGCAATTGCTCGCCTCGGTGCCGAGGCCCGATCCAGCGCGGCGGCGGCGCCTCGGTCATGCGAATCCGGCGGCCCCGTCCGCGCCCGTTCCCCGGGCCGGGACCGTGCTGTTCGAGGCAGCACCAGGCCATTTCGTACGGGAAGATGCCGCATGAGAATACGCCGATCCGCACCGGCAGGAAAATTCCTTTGCCGGTTCCCACGAAAGTAACAGCCTCTGTGAAATGGCGAGCGGATGAGATCCGGCTGACGGGTGGAGGCGTGAATACACTGCAATCCGTCAGGTCGCTTTCGGTAAAGCTTGGCGGGTTGTCAAATCGGTCGATCCTGTCGCGCTCGACGATGTAAACGTGACCGCCATGGGCCGTGATCTCCGACAGGCCGACTCAGCCGGCACCCTTGGGTTCAAGCGGAATGAAGCCGTCTGGCGCCGGATTCGCTGGATCCGAGATGTCGATCATTCCAATCCCGCCCAACGGGCTGTCGAATTAGATAAGCATCATGCCGTCTTCGGTCGCCGCGATGATCTCGCCCGAGCTTTGGGATGCGGGATCCGACCCCACCGGTATATTGAGATTGACCGGACAGCGCGCCGATACAATTGAACACCGCGCCGCCATTGGCGGCACCCGGAATCGCGCCACCCAAGGCCGCCGCCGCAAGCGCGGTCATGGGGACCAGAACTCGGTTTTATGGTTCATGCCCATTTCTTCCCTGTTCAAAAATCCCAGAGGTTTTCAACGTGGCCGGTACCAAGACGATGACATCTGGCAGGAAACCATGCCGGTTCGAGGCCATGCGCAATGCAAAAATGGCAAATACCGGAGCTTGCCGGCTGCGGCCTTAGAGGATGTTTGCGCCCCGGTTTGCAAGTCGCCAACCATACGGAACTAGCTGGACCCACATAAACGGTCGATGTCCCGCCTGGCCGCAGCAATGACGTCGATAAAAGCTTCTGCTGCATCCTCCAGAGGGCCGCTATTGTCGATCAAAACCACCTTCTCCAAAGCCTCCGTCTCTTCCACCGTTCGCGATACTCGCGCGCGAATCTCTTCCAGCGGCTCGCGCCCGCGATTCGCGAGCCGCCGCGCTAGGATTTCAGCATCTGCGTGAAGCCGGATAAGCCGGACTTGCGGAAAAACAGCCATGACTGTTGCCATTGCCCTGCGGGAGCAGTTTGCCACCGCTATACCGCCGGCATTCACAAACGAGAGCGCCCCAGACGGTAAACCGTAGCGCAGCCCATGCGCATCCCAGGTCACCGCAAATTCGCCGTTTCGCTCGACCTCGCCGAAATCCGCCGGCGTCAGCGTATCGTGGTCTTCCGCGCCCCTGTCGGCTTCGCGCGTGACCGTTCTGCGCACGAACAAGACCTTGGCGTCGCCGGAAAACGCCTCCCGCGCAAGCCGGATAAGCGTATCCTTTCCGGAACCGCTTGGGCCGATCACCGCTAGCAGAAGGCCGCGCGAGCCGGCCTCCGTCACCTCCGAAACAACATTCATTCGCCTCGAACCGTTAAGCGACACGCCGTCCCTCGCGCCATACCGACCGGACAACCGGTACATCGGAATCTCGGCGCACGCGAACCAAGTCGCCCCGAAGACCTTCGGCGATACGGCCGCGATCCTTCAATCCGACCGTTCGGGCGGGCGTAGACGTTACCAGCTTGATCGCATCCGGCAGAGTGAATTCATCGTTGCCATCGCTCAGCACGAACGGCGCATAAATCAGGCTGAACGGCACATAGTCGGAGGAGAGGACGTCCAGCACTCTGGCCGCGACGAGGTCGCGCGCCGAGATGTTTCCCGAATGCGACATTCCACGCACGATGTTGGGCGCCCCCATCAGCACGGACATTCCGGCGGCATGCGATGCGTGTGCGGCCTCCATGCTTGTCGGGAATTCCGCCAGACGCACGCCGAAGGCCTTTGCCTCCTCGACATGGGCGGCGGTGGCATCGTCATGGCTGGCGATCGTGATATCCCGTTCGTGACACGCTGCGGCGATCGCCTTTCTGTGAGGCGCGGAATGGGTTTGAGAAGCATGGCGCCGCCGCTTGACGAAGTCATTGAATTGTTCGTCGCTCAGTCCACGCTTTTCCTTGTAGTAGAGCACGTACTGCTCCATCGTCTGAAATTGCCGTTGGCCGGGTGCGTGATCCATTAGCGATGCCAGTCGCACTTGGGGATCGGAGCGAAAATCGTCGAAATGCTCAAGGACATCGGCGGAGGAAACCTCGCAGCGCAAATGGATGAAATGCTCGGCGCGCAGCCGGTCATCACGCTGCGCCAGTTCAAGCCCATCGGCAATCGCGCGCATCTCGCCCTTCGCAAAACCGCCGTCCTCGTCGGAACCCATCCGCAGACAATCGAATACCGTTGTAATGCCGGACGCGGCTATTTGCGCATCATGCGCCTGCAGCGCGGCGATACCGTTCCAGCGTACACCAGGTCGTGGAGAATAATGGGGCTCGAGATGATCGGTATGAAGCTCGACGAGGCCCGGGATCACGTAATCGCCTCCCATGTCCTCTCCAAGCGCGGATCCGGACTCGTCAATTGCGGCGATGCGCCCATCCCTCACGAGAAGCGAGGCGTCCACGATTTCATCCTCCAGGACAAGCCGCGCGTTTCTGAGAATGAGTTCCTTGGACATCGTGCTGTACTTCTTGCCGGTTATTAAAGCGGAAGGGAGGGAGTCGGCTCCAGGCTCGCGCTTTGACCAATCAACCTGTCAGGTATCGCCCGTCAGCCTGCTTCTGAGCGCATTCGAGATATTGTCGAAAACAAAGACCACAACGAGGATCAGAGACACCATATAGGCGACATTCTCCCAGTCCGCATTGGTGCGCATCGCTTCCCACAATTTCAGGCCTATTCCGCCTGCCCCGACTGCGCCTATGATCGTCGCCGAGCGGGTGTTCGATTCCCAAAAATAGAGAGCTTGAGAGATGAACACCGGCAAGACCTGCGGCACGACGCCGAACCTCTGAACCGCAGCCGGCGACGCGCCGACGGATCGCACACCCTCGCGCTGCTTGTCGTCGATGTTCTCGAGCGTTTCGGAATAGAGTTTGCCGAACGTACCGGCGTCGGTGAAGAAGATCGCCGATATCCCTGCGAGCGGTCCCGGCCCGAAGGCGCGGGTGAAGAATAGAGCCCAGATTAGCATGTCGACGGACCTGAGGAAGTCGAAGACACGCTTCAGCACCTGGTTCAGAAACCGGTTCGGGGTGACATTGCGCGCCGCTACAAAAGACAGCGGAAAGGCGATTAAAACCGCGAAAAGCGTTCCGACGAAGGCCATCACGATGGTTTGCAGAAGTTTGATCCAGACATCGCCGTGCTGCCACTCGGCATTGTTGACGATGTTGTCCCACATTACCGCGATGTTCGCCCGGTCGAGATCGACGCGTTCGCCGGAAAGCGCTAGCGCCACCACTTGCGGGGACGACTTTCCCCAAAAGGGCGAGTTGGTGTCGAACCAGAAATTCTCCCAGCCGAGGAACCGGCGATAGACTTTCACTTCGTTCCATTTCACCTCCGCACGCCCGGCGAAACCGAAATAGGTGAAGACCTTCAGACCCTCGCCTTTCTGAACCGCCCAGCGTGGAAGTTCGCCCTGCGGCGTAACGTTTTCGTTTGTGCGGTCGATCCTGAGAACGAGAGTTTCGCCGCCACGCGTCACGCTGACCTCGTCCGCCGCCACCTCCAGCCGCGTACCGCCCCGGTACATGACAATGGCCGAAGTAATCCCGTTCCGCGTTTCGGTCACGGATTGCGGTTCGAAGACGTTTTTTTTCACCGCTATTTCCGTGCTAGTCGCTGACGAATTGGACGACATGTCGGAAAATTCGCCATCCCCCGTCCTGGTGGCAGACGAAGCGGGCGACATGAAGGAGCCGTCTGACGCAGCCTTGCTCGGATCGTTGCGCGGCGCATCGGCCGCCACCGTCACGGATCCGGTTCGCGTCTCGATCCAATCCGGATGAGGGTCGTCGCCCAACGGCGAGAACCGCGGAAACTTGATCTCGATATCCCCGGATTCGTATTCAATATCCGGGCGTACTTCGTAGGAGACCCAATCGGCGAGATAGTTTCCCGCCAGATTCCAATTCCCGTTGGCGACGACCGTGCCAATCGAGAAGAACCACCAGACATAGATTGTATAAAGCGCCAAGCAGATCATACCCAACGGCGCCGCAAAACGCTTTACCAGCGGCTGGTGAAAGACGTCCGGATGGCGGCGTTCTATATCGTCGATCTGAGCAGCGGCCAGCGTTGTCATGATCAGGGTCCGAATTCGAATGCTTGATTGCCGACGATCCGTTTACGCAGCCAAGCCGAGAACTGGTCCACGCAGATGATCGTCACAAACAGCAGGAGGATGATGGCAAGCGTCTTGGCCTCATGACCGCGACTGATCGACAGGCGGAGCGTCTCTCCGATCCCGCCACCACCGACCGCGCCGATGATGGTAGAGGCGCGCACGTTGATTTCCAGACGCAGCAGGAAATAGCTGATGAAATTCGGCATGACCTGCGGGACAATCCCAAACCACACGCGCTCGATCCAGTTTCCGCCGGCGGCCCGCAATCCCTCGTCGGGTTTCATGTCGGCGTTCTCGACGACTTCGAAATACATCTTGCCGAGTGCGCCGATGGAGTGGATCGCCACCGCGATGATCGCGGGGATCGGGCCAAGCGAAAAGATGGCGAGGAAAAAGCCGGCAATCACGATCTCCGGAAACGCCCGCAGGACTTCCATGAAGCGGCGTACCGCAAAGCGGAGCCACCGTGATCTGGTCAGGTTCTTGGCGGCGAGGAAGCAGAGCATGAAGCCGAAGCTGAACCCGACAAACGTCGCGAGCACCGCAATGTTCAGCGTTTCCATCATCTTGTATAGATATTCGGGTACGTAGAACGCCCCCCAAATGTATACTCGCCCGACCGGATAATCGTACTGGAAGCTGCCGTCGTAATAGGGGCTTTCAAGATCGAAAAGCGCGCGCCAGAGCTCGAAGGCATCACGCGGTATCATGTCGCCGACGAAGTCGAACAGATGCGGCAGGCGGTCGATGAACTTGCCGGCATTGGTCTCGTTGGCAAACCACAGCGACGCCGTCAACGCGAACGCAAGCCCGATCAATCCCAGGATCGTGTAGAGCCGGCGGGTATTGTTCAACTGACGCCAATGGCGTTCCACGTCGTACCGCCCGCCTGATGGGTTGGCGTCAGACCCGGCTGCATGTGTCACGGCCATCGGAATTCTTTCGGGTCAATCCGGTAAAATGCGCCGCGGATCATGCCCGCGGCGCAGGTGAAAGGCTGAATACTTACGAGCCTATCTTGGCTTTTCGGGCGGCGACGATCGTCTCGTAGAACGAATGATCGACATCGGTGAAGCTCTTGTACTCTCCGCCCTGGATGGACGCGAAGCAATCCGGGTGTTGTTCGGGCATCGCTTTCATGAACTCCACGAACTTGGCGCGGATGCTCTGATCGAGCTCGTTCGAAACCACGATCGGCCCGTTCGGGATCAGCGGCGAACGCCACACTTCGTTGACTTCGTCCATGTCGAGCAAGCCCTTCTCGACCATTTTGCGGATGTTGCCGGACGTGTAGCCGTCGGAGTACTCGCCGACGCCGGACGACCATGTCACGGCGCCGTCGAATGTGCCCTTTAACATTTCAAGAACGGTGTTTTCGTGGCCGCCGCCAAATCCGGTTTCGCCGAAATATTCATCGATCGGCATGCCGAGTTGCGCCGGCAGCGCTACCGAAGGCACGAGGAAACCTGACGTGGAGTCCGGATCGGCAAAGCCGAGCTTTTTGCCTTTCATGTCATCGATCGTTTCGATGCCCGAATCCCTACGGACGAGCATGATCGAATAATAGCCGGTCGCGCCGTCGACCTGCACAGTCGTCAGGACGGGATCGACCGCTCCGGGATCGGTCAGATAGACCTTGGCGTATCCGGATGCGCCGAGTTCGGCATAATCGAGCGTGCCGCCGAGAAGGCCCTGGATGACGCCGTCATAGTCGGCGGCCGGGAACAGCTTGACTTCTTTGACGCCGATTGCGGCGGGAAGCAGGTCGACCAGGCACTGGTTATTGCGAAGACGGTCAGCTTCGTTTTCGCCGCCAAGGATACCGATGCGGAAAATGTCTTGGGCCTGCGCGGAAATAGAGCCAGCTGCTACGGCGGCCAAAGCGACCGTCGTCAGTAGAACTTTCTTGAACATTTCGTCTCTCCTGTGTTCGGGATGTTTCCCCGTTTTTGGTTTGATCGCTCAAATCGCATCCGCGCAACGCGACCGACATCGCGCGGAGTTTCGTAAAGACCTCAGGCTCCGGCGATGGCGATGGCGATCTCGGGTGGAGCCGTTGGCCTGACCTTGGGTTTTCCGGCGGCGAAACTCGTGAACGTGACAGACTCGGAAAACGCTTCTTCGAGGCCGTCGGCGCCATAGATGCGCCGTGCGGCAGCTTCGGTCAGGTCATCGGGCCCGCCGTCGAAAACCACTTCCCCGGCGGCCATGCCGATAATCCGTTCACAATACGTCCGGGCCGTATCGAGTGTGTGGAGATTGGTAATGACCGTGATGCCATCGCTCTGATTGATGTCCCGAAGCGACTGCATGACCACCTGCGCGTTGCGCGGATCGAGCGAGGCGATCGGCTCATCGGCGAGAATGACTTTCGGCTCCTGCATCAGAGCACGGGCGATCGCCACACGTTGCTGCTGGCCGCCTGAAAGCGTCCCGGCACGCTGCAGGGCGGTACGCGAGATATCGAGCCGCTCGAGCGCCGCAATCGCCATCGCACGCTCTTCGCGGGTGAACAGGTTCAGCACGCTGGAGACCGTCGATCGGTGATTGAGCCTGCCAAGCAGGACATTGGTCAAAACGTCGAGACGCGGCACGAGGTTGAATTGCTGAAAGATCATCGCGCAATCGCGCTGCCAGTTGCGCAACGCCTGCCCGCTAAGCGACGACACCTTGGTGTCGTTGAAAAGGATTGAGCCTTCAGAAGGAACGACTAGGCGGTTGATCATCCGAAGAAGCGTCGACTTCCCCGCGCCCGAAGCGCCGATGACGCCAACCATCTGCCCGGCGGGTATTGTCAGATCGACCGATTTGACAGCAGTTGTTGAACCGAAACGGCGGGTCACGTTCGAAATGTCGAGCATCCACATCCCCAAGCTTTATGAGCCAAGTCGGGGTCTATGCGGCTTCCATCACCGGTTGATGTCAGTTCCGTATCGGTTTTGTGACACCTTCCAAAGCGCCATGGACGGCCGGAAAATTGCCCGTTTTACCGGCAAAGCAAGGGTTTTCAGCGTACCAGTTCGCGCACCGCACGGCCAACAAACTGACATGATCGATGAAGCTTATCGGCTAGCGCTCTAGAACGACTTGTGTTTTTCGACGAAAGCTTCGATGCCAAGCGCCCGGAAATCGTCCAGGGCGGCGCGCAAATCCGCATGCTCCCAATCCCACCAGCAAAGCGCCTGGAGGCCTTCGGCAATCGATTCCGGAAAGCGTTCGCGGATCGGTTTAGCGGGCACACCTGCGACGATCATATAGGGCGCAACATCCCTGCTCACCACAGCGCCCGCGCCGATGGCCGCGCCATTGCCGACCGTCACGCCCGGCAGGATCGTCGCACCGTGGCCGATCCAGGTGTCGTGGCCGATCACCACCCGGTTGCTGCGGCGCCAGTCGAAGAACTCTTCCTCGTTTTCGGCGTCATCGAAATAGTCGCCTGCCCTGTAGACGAAGTGATGCTGGGTCGCCCGCCAGGTCGGATGATTGGTCGCGTTGATCCGCACATGGCTGGCGATGTTGGCGAATTTTCCGATGATCGCGCACCACGCCTCAGTTTCCCGTATCAGGTAGGAATAGTCACCGATCTCGCATTCGGCGACGATGCAGCGCTCGTCGATTTCGGTGTATCGCCCGAGTGTCGTGTTGCTGACGCTGGCGGTCGGGTGGATGAACGGTTCAATGCCGAGCGTCTTGCGCATGACCGCCTCAGGCCGTCTTCGGCGTAGCAAATCGCGTCACGTCGATAATCGCGTCGGCGACCGCCTCGCGCACATCCTGATCGTGGAATATCCCGAGCAGCGCGACACCGGCCTTCTTCTTCTCGGCGATCATCTCCACCACCACCGCGCGGTTATTCGCATCGAGAGAAGCCGTCGGCTCGTCGAGAAGTAGCACCGGATGACCGGTGATGAAACCGCGCGCAATGTTGACCCGCTGCTGCTCGCCCCCGGAAAAGGTTGCCGGCGGCAATTCCCAGAGCGTCTCGGGCAGGTTCAGCCGCGCAAACAGTTCCGCGGCGCGTTCGCGCGCCGCCTCTGGCGATGTGCCGCGCAGCACAAGCGGCTCGCCGGCCACATCGAGCGCCGAAACACGGGGCACGACACGCAGGAACTGGCTGACATAACCGATCGTTTCGCGCCGGATCGCAAGAACCGTGCGCGGGTCCGCGGTTGCGAGATCGACATAGTCGCCATTGTGGTTGACCAGTATCTGACCCTCGCCAACGGCATAGTTGCCGTAAAGCATCTTCAGGATGGAGCTCTTGCCCGCGCCGGACGGTCCGCCAAGCACGGTGCACTGCCCCGCCTTCAGCGAAAGATTCACGTATTCCACCACCGGGATCAGGGTCCCGCCACGCAGATGCATGGTGAAATTCTTGGCGACATCGGAGACGACGATCGGGGTCGGCATCATCACACCTGCAAGATCGAGGAAACGAGAAGCTGGGTGTAAGGCTCGCGCGGATCGTCAAGCACCCGGTCGGTCAGGCCGGTTTCGACAACGGCCCCATCCTTCATCACCATTATGCGGTGCGACAGGAGCCGCGCCACGGCGAGATCATGGGTGACGACCACGACTGCAAGGCCGAGATCGTTGACGAGGCCGCGCAACAGGTCGAGCAACCGCGCCTGCACAGAAACGTCCAACCCGCCCGTCGGCTCGTCCATGAAGACAAGGCGCGGAACGGTGACGAGATTGCGGGCGATCTGCAGGCGCTGGCGCATGCCGCCAGAAAAGTCCCGCGGCTGGTCGTCGATCCGGTCGAGCCCGATTTCCACCCGCCCGAGCCAGTCTTCCGCCGTCTCGCGGATATTGCCGTAGTGGCGTTCGCCAACCGCCATCAGCCGCTCGCCGACATTCGCGCCCGCTGAAACGCTCATGCGCAAGCCGTCCGCCGGGTTCTGGTGCACGAAGCCCCAGTCGGTGCGCATCAGGAATCTTCGTTCCGCCTCTCCCATCCGGTAAAGATCGCGCATCTGTCCATCCCGCATCCGGTAGCTGACCGTTCCCGCGGTCGGCGGAAGACGCGTGGAGATACAATTCAATAGCGTCGTCTTGCCAGAGCCGGATTCACCGACAATCGCCAGCACTTCGCCAAGCCACAGTTCGAGGCCGACATCTTGGCAGCCGATGCGGTTGCCATAGAATTTGGAAACGCCGTTGACGCAAAGGAGCGGTTGATCGGTCATTGCGCCGTCTCCCGAGCATCGCCGGCCAGATGGCCGCGATGGCCTCCCTCGCGCCGTTTTTCGCAATGGTCGGTGTCCGAACAGACGAACATCCGCCCGCCCTTGTCATCGAGGATCACCTCGTCGAGATAGACGCCATGAGCAGCGCACAGCGCGCACGGCTCTACGAATGTCTGCACCTCAAACGGGTAGTCCTCGAAATCGAGGCTGACGACATCCGTATGCGGCGGAATGGCGTAAATGCGTTTCTCGCGCCCTGCCCCGAACAGTTGCAGGGCGTCCGACATGTGCATTTTCGGATTGTCGAATTTAGGCGTCGGCGACGGGTCCATCACATAGCGGCCTTCGACCTTGACCGGATAGGCGTAGGTCGTGGCGATGTGTCCGTTCTTGGCGATGTCCTCGTAGAGCTTCACATGCATCAACCCGTATTCGGACAGCGCATGCATCTTGCGCGTCTCGGTTTCGCGCGGCTCGAGGAAACGCAACGGCTCCGGGATCGGCACCTGATATACGAGGATCTGGCCTTCCTTCAGCTTTTCCTCGGGAATGCGGTGGCGCGTCTGAATGATCGACGCGGTTGCCGTGTCAGTCGTGGTTTCGACCTCGGCGACCTTGGCGAAGAAGTTACGGATGGAGACAGCGTTCGTCGTGTCGTCAGCGCCCTGGTCGATCACCTTCAACACGTCGTCCGGTCCGATCACCGCCGCCGTGACCTGCACCCCGCCCGTGCCCCAGCCATAGGGCATCGGCATTTCGCGCGAGGCGAACGGCACCTGATAGCCGGGAATGGCGATCCCCTTGAGGATGGCGCGGCGGATCATCCGCTTCGTCTGTTCGTCCAGATAGGCGAAATTGTAGGTCGCCAGCCCGTCATCTGTGTGAATCGTCATTCCGCCGCCTCCGGCATGGCACTGTCGCTATCGCTATCGCTATCGCGGCGCGCCGCGTGCTCAGCCCGCATGCGTCGCACGAGATCGAGCTCGGCCTGGAAGTCAACATAATGCGGCAGTTTCAGGTGCTCGACGAAACCCGTCGCCTGCACATTGTCGGAATGCGAGATGACGAATTCCTCGT
Source organism: Oricola cellulosilytica (assembly GCF_019966575.1). GTDB lineage: Bacteria > Pseudomonadota > Alphaproteobacteria > Rhizobiales > Rhizobiaceae > Oricola > Oricola cellulosilytica. The sequence continues at coordinate 168,195 of NZ_JAINFK010000006.1, forward strand.
CCTGCGCCGCAGCGACGATGTCTTCGCCCAGTTCGGTCGCCCTCAACGCCCGGTCGCACAGCGCCATCGCCATCGCCTTGCGCTCCGACTGGCCGAAGACGAGACCGTAGCCGCGCGTGAACTGCGGCGGCGCTTTCGATGAGCCTTGGAACTGGTTGACCATCTGGCATTCGGTCACCCGGATGCGCCCGAGAGTGACGGTGAAGCCCAGTTCCGGCACATCGAATTCGACATCCACCTCACCGATCCGGATTTCGCCGGCAAATGGATGCGAGCGCGCATAGCCGCGCTGTGTCGAATAACCGAGCGCCAGCAGGAAACCCTCATCGCCGCGCGACAGGGCCTGCAGCCGGGTATCGCGGTTCATCGGGAATTCCATCGGTGTCCGCGTCAGATCGCCGATTTCCTCGCTCTCTGAAACGCCGTCGTTCTCGATCAGGCCTTCCCGTGCGAGAATGTCGGAGACACGCACGACGGGCGTCTCGTCGCTTTCATGGCTTTCCGGCGCCTCCACTTCCTCGTCCCCGGCCAAAGCCGGGTCAAGCAGCCTGTGTGTGTAATCGAAGGTCGGGCCCAGCATCTGCCCGCCTGGCAAATCCTTGTAGGTCGCCGAGATTCGCCGCTCCACCTGCATCGCCGCCGTATCGACGGGTTCAGAATAGCCGAAGCGCGGCAGGGTGGTGCGATAGGCGCGCAGCAGGAAGATCGCCTCAATCAGATCGCCCCGCGCCTGCTTGATAGCTAGCGCCGCGAGATCGCGATCATAGACCGAACCCTCGCTCATTACCCGGTCGCAGGCGAGCGCCAGTTGTTCGGCGATCTGCTCCAGCGTCAGCGACGGGACCGAAGGGTCGCCGCGCCTGCGGTTGGCAAGCAACCGGTGCGCATTGCGAATGGCGGTCTCGCCGCCTTTGACCGCAACATACATCGCTCAAACCTCCCTTTCACCGATGCGCGTGGTGCGCGGCAGGCATGCAATGGCATTCTCGCTTGCCAGAACCAGATCGACACCGCGCGGATAATGGCCATTGATGTCCCGCCATTGGGTTTTGAAATGCCCGGGCATCGGGTGCGGTGCGATGGTCCGGCTTCCCTTGATGCCCGGCCCGCTCAATGTCATCGGTGCTCCGCTGGTCAACGTTTCCACCTGCATGATGATCGTCGTCGAGCGGTCGGGATATTCCTGCGTGCCGAGCGCGAAACCGGATAGCGGCTGCACATTTGCCGGATTGGCGACGATCGCGAAGCCGGCGTGTGAAATGAATTCGGCGAACGGCACGGCGGTGTGGAAGGAAAGCCAGCCCCTCACCGCATCGCTGCGCGCCAGCTCCGCTCCGAGCCAGAGGGGCGTGTCCGCATCGGCCAGCGTCAGCGCCACTGCAGCGGCAGTCGCATTGAGAGGCGACGGCGGCCGAACATCCGTGCTGACACCATGAACAGCGCCAGGCCGAGCCATTGCGTCCATCACTGCGCGAAAAACCGTTTGGGCCGCAAAAACCGGATCAGCGAACCCCCCTCGAGCGATCTTTTCACTTATAGTCATCAGTCCTCTCCGCGCACCATCGTGAAAAAATCGACCTTGGTGGCCGCTGTCTCGGCGCGGCGTTTTTTGTCGCGCACAACCAGCGACTCCTTCAACGGGCCAACGATCTCGGCGTCGATTTTCGATTCCATGTCAGGGTCTTGCGCCAACGCGTCGAGAATCGCGATCAGCTTTGCCTTGCGCCGGTCGCGGCCCAGCGCCACCGAATGGCCGACCGCACCGTTTTCCAGCCGTACGGTCGCCCGCGTCACTGTCGCCTCGCCGAAATTGAACAGCGCGCCGCCGCCTCCGATACGGCCCCGCAAGGCAACCAGCCCGATTTCCGGACCCCGCACCATTTCGCAAGCGGAGTCGATCCCGGCCCTGTCCCACAATTCGATCAGCTCTGCGCTACTTGCCGAAGCGAGCGTTGAAAGTCGCTCTTGCCGCGCGTTTCCCGCCGTGTTGTCAGCCATGCCGTTTACGCTACCACCAGAGAAAGCAAATTTGTCTATTGTTATAGACAAGCAAACATATTATTTTTTTAAAGACGACGAATGACAAGAGTGTGACAGGTGCGGATTTTGGCAGGGGCTTTACTTGAAAGAAAATCGGGGGTCGCGCTGTGGCGGCAGATCGCCGACCTGATCCGATCGGAAATTGAAACAGGCGCTGCCGCAAAGAACGGCAAACTGCCGCCGGAAATGAAACTCGCGGAACGCTATGGCGTCAATCGCCACACAGTGCGCGCCGCAATTGCCGCGCTCGAGCAGGAAGGCGCGCTCCGCTCCGAACAAGGCCGCGGCACCTTTGTCTGTATGCCCAGGCGTCTCTCCTATCCCATCGGGAAACGCACACGGTTTTCGGCCGGCCTTGAAGGCCAAGCGGAAACGTTTCGCACCCGGCTTGTGAAAACCGGTACCGCGAAGGCCAACCCGCAGGTTACCAGAGCATTGGCCTTGCCGGAGGGCACTGAATGCGTCTCGCTCGAAACGGTCAGCGAAACCGACGGCATGCCGATATCGCGCGCCATTTCCTGGTTCGATGCAGCGCGGTTCGGCAATATTGCGGAGGTCTTTGCCGAAAAACAGTCTATCACGATGGCGCTTGCGACAGACGGTATACCGGACTACGTGCGCCGTTGGACCACGATCGAGGCGCACCATGCTTCGCCGGATGATATCGCTCTTCTAAAGCTTTCGTCCGGCGCGATCGTGTTGGTGACGCACTCGGTCAATGAAGACTTGGACAACAGAGCGATCCAGTATTCCGAGACACGCTTTGCAGCGGATCGCGTCGAACTCTATACAAAGCTCCAAGACAGCTAGTTTCCGCGATCCGAAAACAGCGGAACAATCTCGACAGTCAAGGGCTCGGCGTTGGGAAATCCTGCCTACGACCAAAGGGCATTTCTAGCCCCGCGCTCGTCATGAAACGTTACAGGCCTACGCGGTCGTCTCCCTCGTATAAGGCGGCTTGGTGGACTTTCGACAAGGCCGGCACAGCTCCGGCGTGGAAGCGCAATGGCAGATATGCGCCGCCTTCTGCCCTTTCTCAAGCAACAAAACATCGTCCCTCATATTAACCGGTCTCTTCCGAGGTCTAGCTCTGCTGTTTCATCACTTCGCGAGCAGCCATCCAGGCGAGCGCACGCTCGACACCGCGGAGTTCCGCCAATCCCCGCAGCCGCCCAATCGCCGGATAGCCGGGACGAAAGCCCGTGCCCAGATCACTCAGCATGGCATGGCCGTGATCGGGACGCATTGGCAGCGCCTCGCCGCGGACGGCTTCAATGGCGCGCACCTCTTTGATCACAGCGACCATGTCCACGTCGCCGTCGAGATGATCCGCCTCGTAGAAACTCTGCCCATCCGCCTCCCGCCGCGTGGCGCGAAGATGCAGGAAATGCACCCGCTCGCGGAATTCCGCAAGCATCGCAGGCAAGTCGTTGTCATGTCGGACGCCCAAAGATCCGGTACAAAAGGTAAAACCGTTCGCGACGCCCAGCCACATCCCGCAAATCGCGCGCATATCCTCGGCAGTCGAGACGACGCGCGGCAAGCCGAAAATCGGCCGGGGCGGATCGTCCGGATGGATAGCGATACGCAAACCCGCCCGCTCGATTCGCGGCATCACACGAGCGAGGAAAGCGGCGAGATTTGCGCGCAGATCGCGTGGACCGATACCGTTGTAACGGGCGAGTTGAGCGCGGAATTCGTCGAGCGTATAGCTCTCCTCGGATCCCGGCAGGCCGGCGAGAATCGTACTTGTCAGCCGTGCGCGCTCCGCCGCGTCCATCGCTGCGTTGCGCGCCTCAGCCCGCTCAACGATCTCGGCTTGGTGACTCTCGGCGGCGCCCGCCCGGCCCAGCAAATGCAAGTCGAAAACAGCGAGATCGGCGGCATCGAAACGAAGACAGGACGCACCGTCTGGAAGCCGGTGATCCACGTCGGTACGCGTCCAGTCGAGCACCGGCATAAAATTGTAGCAAATTGTCGAAACGCCCTCGGCAGCAAGGTTTTCGGCGGTTGTAGCCCAAACATCGGCCTTGTCCTGCCAGCCGACCGCACCGGTCTTGATGTCCTCGTGCACCGGGATGCTTTCGACCACATTCCAACAAAGGCCGGCCGCTTCTATCGCCGCGCGCCTAGCGCGAATCTCTTCACGCGGCCATACGGTGTCGTTGGCTTGTTGATGCAAGGCCGTGACAACCGAAACGGCCCCGGTCTGCCGGATTTCGGCAAGGCTCACCGGGTCATCGGGCCCGAACCAGCGCCAGCAGTGCAGCATCCGTACCCCCGATATTCAGCCCTGCGACGCCGAGACGGAGGTAAAGAGATACCCGTCGAAATCCGGGTCTTCCGCATTGGAGAGATCGAACAAGGTCGTCCGCACGTTTTCGAGGTGTTGCCACATTGCCTGCCGCGCGGCCGCCGGATCTTTCTGCTGCAACGCAGTCAGAATCGCTTGATGGTCGCCAAGCCAACGCCGACGGTAGGAAACATCGAAAATCCGCTCGTGAAGCTGCGCCCACATCGGACTGCGGGCTCTCTTGCGCCACAATTCGTCAACGACATCCGCTAACGCAGAGTTCTGCGTTGCTTCCGCAATCAGTTGATGAAACAGCCGGTCACCCGAAAAATCCCCCTCGCCGGTTTCAATCTCCCGCGCCTCGAGCATTAGGGCCTCACGCATCTTCACGATGTAAGGTTTGGTTATCGTCCGCGCCGCTTGCTCGGCGATCGCACTTTCGAGGACCTGACGCGCCTGCAGAAGCTCGAACGGCCCGATATCATCGCGTAAATCGCCACTTCGGGCACCGGGTTCGACCAGTAAATAAATACCAGATCCCTTGCGCACTTCGACGAATCCCTCGATCTCCAGCATCATCACCGCCTCACGAACCACGGATCGCGGCACGTCGAATACCTCCGCGATCTGGCGCTCCGTCAGAATCCGGTCGCCAGGCCGGTAACCGCGGGCGACTATTTCCGCGCGCAACCTGTCAGCAATCTCGCGATAGCGCCTTCTAGCGGTCACAAACGAACCTCCTCCATGCGGGCCACCTCTTCATAGAACTCGGACAATACGCGAAAAGCTTCTTTCTTCGTGGCCTTGTCGGCAGCGATCAGGCCCTTCCGGTTGTAGCCCCGCTGAAATACGTTCTGCCGCCGCTCGACCCGAAAGTCGTAGAGTATCCAGGGCGACATGCCTTGCACCCAAGGAATGGCGCGCAGAATCTCCAATTGCCTGCGATAAACTTCAGCCTGATAGGACTCGCTGAAAAGTCCCCGCTCCGGTCCGCAGTCGGAAATATCGGCATCCGCCCCGGTTTCAGAAATCAGCACCGGCTTGCCGGGTTCCGAATTTCGCCCGATTGCGGCAAGGTCCGCGAAGTCATTCTCATACCAGCCATAATATTCGTTGATGCCAATCACGTCGAGGCAGTCGACCAACCGGTCTTCGATCCGGCAAGCGGCGTGGTTCACAAGGCAGGCAGCAGTGATGAGCCGTGTACCGTCCTCGTCCCGCGCGGTGCTGGCAAGAGCGGTCATGAAGGCAAGTCTGGCGTCAGTATCGGCGTTTTCGTTGCCGACAGACCAAAAGATCACGCTGGCCCGGTTGCGATCGCGACGGATGAGTTCGGTGAGCTGATTCCGCGCATCCTCGAAGGTTCGAGGATTGGCGAAGTCGATGGCCCAATAGACGGGAATTTCTTCCCAAAGCAAGAAGCCGAGTTCGTCGGCCAGTTCGGCGGCGCGTTCGTGATGCGGGTAATGTGCGAGCCTTAGGAAGTTGCAACCCAATTCTCGCGCGTGCAAGAATCGCCGGCGAAGATCCTCCTCCGAAGTACACTTACCCGTTAGCATGTCGTCCTCATGCACTGCAATCCCACGCAGCCAGACCGGTCGACCGTTCAGGAGGATTTCGTGACCGCGCACAACCACCGTCCGAAACCCGACCCGGTCGCGTATCTCATCATCACCTCCGCGCAGGATGACGTCATAAAGCCGTGGGTTCTCCGGTGACCAAAGTTCGAGCGCGGCTTCCAGAATAATCTCGCCACGACCGCCATCAACGGCGATTTCGCCCGAGACGCCCAGTTCCGGGATTTCTACTGTCGCGCAAGAAAGTCCCTCAGCCTCGACGACGATTCGAATGCGGCGATTGTTACCGTCGGCGACGAGGTGAACAAACATACTACGCAAAAACGCCTCAGGCAGGTCGTAAAGCGCGACCTCGCGGTAGATCCCTCCGTAATTGAACCAGTCGCTGTTGCGCATCGGCACACGGTCCAGCGTACGGGTGTTGTTGACACAGAGCATGAGCCAGTTTCGTCCAGGGCGCAGATGCCCGGTCAGGTCGGCGCAAAACGGTGTCGAGCCGCCGGCATGGTTGCCCACGAAACTGCCGTTCACGAACAGCTTGCAATCATATTGAGCCGCACCGATCCTCAGGATGTAACGTCGTCCCGGCACCGGCGTCAGGTCGAGCGGGCGTGTGTACCAGACCGAGCCCTCGAAGAAATACCACTTCTCCCGCAACATCTGCCAGCAGGACGGCACCGGCACCGTCTCTCCCACATAAGGATCGTAGTCCCAAGGCAGATCCCGCTCCTCCGGCGACGCCGGCTCCATCGCATACCAACGCTGGCGCAGCCCGGTATCGAGAAGATCAACGCAGAAGTTCCATGCGCCGTCGAGCGGCAATGCCTGCCGCCCGCGGGTATGGATAAGCGTCTCCGCATTCAGATCACATGTCTCGAAGGGACGAAAATAGTCCTCTTCATGCAGCGCCCGAAGCGCATTGCCGGCCAAGGCGGAGCGCTCGAGCATGGCCTACTGGGCTATCGCCTGGATTTCGCTGATGAGTTCGGCCACAAGCGGCGATTTGGCCGCGACCTCGGCATACATCGGCTGCACAGCAGAAATGAAGGGTGCTTTTTCAACGGTATTAACGTTGACCTCCATTTCGGTCTCCGCCTGCTTGATTGCAGCATCGGCCGTCTTGTTCCAGTTCTGACGGTGGAACTCTTGCGCCTCGCTTGCCGCCTGACGCATCGCGGCCTGTTGGTCCGGCGTCATGCCATCCCAGGTACATTTGGAGATGACCACGACCGACGGAATCATCGTGTGCTCATCAAGCGAAAAGAACTTCGCGACCTCTCCATGACGAGCGTTGGTCAAAGCGGTCGGATTGTTTTCGGCGGCATCAACGACGCCCTGCTGCAACGCACTGTACAGTTCGCCCCAATCGATCGGCGTCGGACTTCCTCCGAGAAGCTCGACCATGCGAATCGCCGAGGGACTGGGCTGCACCCGAACCTTCACGCCCTTGAGATCGTCCGGCGAATGGATCGGCTTATTGCCATAGAAAGAGCGCGCGCCCTCTGTCAGGAATGCCACGCCGAGAAATCCGTTATCGGCCGAAGCGTTCAAGATCTTCTGGCCGACTTCGCCAGAGACGACCTTGTTGAAATGCTCTTCGCTTTTAAAGATGTAGGGCAGGTTCATAGCGCTGTACGCGGGCTCAAACGCCTCGAGCTCGGAAGCATTCGATCGTGCCATTTCAAGCGCGCAGTTCTGCACCAGTTCCATCGATTCACGCTGATTGCCCAGTTCGGCGTTCGGAAAGACCTGGATCGAAAGCTCACCGCCAGTCAGGTCAGACAACCGTTTGCCCATGAATTCCATGCTAATATGCGTTGGATGGTCGGCGGGGTTGTTGTGGCTAAGGCGCAGGACCGTCTCGGCCTGTGTGAGCGCCGTTGATGCGGCCAGCACCACGGCGGAAAGCGCAAATTTGCGCCAAATCGTCGTCATCTCGTAATCCTCCCGGGTTGTATTACCATCGTCTGTCGGCCTTTGACGGCCTCCAACCGGCAACAATCAAAATATGTCGACCAGAATCTGTTTTTGTCAACTAATTTTCAGATTTTGGTTGACCAATTTTATTTCTTGCCCGAATATGCCGCCATTGTTGAGGGAGGACGACTATGAACGCAGGCGCGGTCGTGTGCAGTTGCGCGGCGTAACGGGCTTGATGGCCCTAAAACGCGCGCTTGACGTTTTCCTAGCGACAGCGAGCGGCGCCATACTGGCCTTGGTCGCAGGGGCAGTCATCTGGCAGGTGGTTACGCGCTATATCCTCGGCATTCCCAGCACCAGCACGAGTGAGATCGCGCGGCTTCTATTCATGTGGCTGGCGCTGCTTTCCGGCGCCTATGCGTTCGGGCAAAAGCGGCATCTTGCAATCGATTTTCTACCCCAGACCCTGACCGGCCGGTCGCGCACCGCCGCCGAGGCAACGATCCTTGCCATCGTGGCGATCTTTGCCGGTCTCGTGATGGTCCGAGGCGGAAGTGACCTCGTCCTGCGCACGCTAATGAGCGGCCAGATTACACCGACGCTTGGCTTGCCGATGGGCTGGATTTACGCCGCGATCCCGGTCGCAGGTGGCGCGATCCTCTTCTACTGCCTGTGGTTCGCGCGCGGGTTGGCGCGTGGCGAGGACGACGGCATCCTCCCTTCGTCTGATAGCAACACCACGGGTTAGGGGCGTTCGCAATGGGCCAAGCAAGTCTTCTTCTATTCGGCTCCTTTGCCTTGCTGATGGCGCTGGGCGTGCCGATCGCATTCGCGATTGGTGCCGCAGCCGCGTTGACATTCCTTCTTTTCATGAACTTCGATCAGTCGATGTTCATCGTAGCCCAGCAGATGGCCTCGGGACTCGATAGCTTCACCCTTCTGGCGATCCCGTTTTTCATTCTCGCAGGCAACATCATGAACTCGGGCGGCATGGCGCGACGGCTGGTGGATTTTGCCCAAATCCTCGCCAGCCCTCTTCCCGGCTCGCTCGCCCATGTAAATGTCATCGCCAACATGCTTTTCGGTTCGATCTCTGGGTCTGCAGTGGCGGCGGCGGCGGCGGTAGGCGGGGTGATGGCGCCGATCCAGAAGCGCGAAGGCTACGACCCCGCTTTCGCCGCGACGGTAAACATCACTTCTTGCCCAACCGGCTTGCTCATACCGCCGTCAAATACCTTCATCGTCTATTCGCTTATTACCGGGGGCACATCAGTCGGGGCGCTATTCCTGGCCGGATACTTGCCAGGAATCCTCATGGGACTCGGCATCATGCTGGTTGCGGGGATCGTCGCACGGCGTAAAAACTATGCGCCTGCACCGCGCCCTACCTGGACGGATGCGCGCACGGCTACCCTAAACGCGATCTTGCCGCTCGGCCTAATCGTCGTCATCATGGGCGGGATCATCGGTGGCGTATTCACTGCGGCCGAGGCCTCGGGCATCGCCGTCCTTTACACACTTTTTGTCACGCTCGTCTGGTACCGCGAGATCGGAATCCGCGACTTGCCCAAAATCCTGGTGGAATCCGCGGTAACGACATCGATCGTGCTGATGCTGATTGGCGCCTCGATCGCGATGTCGCGAGTGATGGCTTTTGGCCAGATCCCGCAGGCCATTGCCGAGGTCATGCTCGGCATATCCGACAATCCCACGGTGATTCTGCTGGTAATCACCATGGTTCTCTTGTTCGTAGGTACCTTTATGGACATGACTCCGGCGCTTCTGATCTTCACCCCGATATTCCTGCCAGTGGTCAAGCAGATAGGCGTCGACCCGGTACATTTCGGCGTTATCATGACCTTCAACCTGTGTATCGGCATTTGCACCCCGCCGGTAGGATCGGCGCTGTTCGTCGGTTGCTCGGTCGGCGGTGTGCCGATCACTCGTGTTCTGCGACCGATCCTGCCGTTCTTCGCCGTGATGATCTCCACCGGATTGATCGTCACTTTTATGCCGTGGCTGAGCCTCGCTCTGCCACGTTACTTCCTTGGCTACTGACAGGGTGCGGAATGCGGCGGCTGAAAAACTGGCAGATCGGGCGTCGTTTACCCGCAGGCATCGAACTCGCGCTCGAGGGAGGCAGCCTCATGCGGCTGCAGGTACTCGACAAGACGCTCTTCCGCATCTCGCTTGTCAACCGCGGCCTTTGGCGGCTGGATCGCACCTGGGCCATCGCTCCCCAGGGAGACACTCCCTGGGAAGGGCGCGCGCGTGACGATCTGTCTGGCTTCCCCTGCCCCGCGCACGAATTGGACGCCGAAGCCGAGCGCATCACGCTGGCGACCAAAGACCTGCGCTTGCTAGTCGGCAGGCCGCTGCGCCTGACTTGGCAGGCGCTTATCGGCGGCACGTGGAAGACCTTCGCCGAGGACCGCCCTACCGGAGCCTATCTGCTGGGCAGGACCGACCATGCCGCCGAACATTTCTTGCTGCGTGCGCCGGGCGAACGGATATACGGCCTCGGCGAGAAAGCGGGCCCACTTGAGCGCTCGGGTCGACGGTACGAGATGCGCAACCTCGACGCGCTCGGATACGACGCACAAACGACTGATCCGCTTTACAAGCATATCCCCTTCACGCTGACGCGAACCGAGACCGCCGGCAGCTACAGCCTTTACTATGATACCGCCGCTACCGCGTGGTTCGACCTCGGCAACGAGCGCGATAACTACCACCCGCCCTACCGCGCATTCCGGACCGCCGATGGTGATCTTGACTACTATATGCGCTGGTCGCCGGACATCATGACGTTGGTGCGCGAGCAGGCGAGAATGACCGGGGGCACAGCCTTTCCGCCGCGCTGGTCGTTGGGCTACTCCGGTTCGACCATGGCCTATACCGATGCCCCAGATGCCGAGTCCCGGCTGGCCGGGTTTCTCGACGAACTAGACCGATACGATATCCCCTGCGACAGTTTCCATCTTTCGTCGGGCTACACCGCGATCGGTAACAAGCGCTACGTGTTCCACTGGAACCGCGACCGGTTTCCCGATCCTGATCAGTTTACCGCACGATTCAATACCGCCGGCGTGCGGCTCATCGCCAACATCAAGCCCTGTCTGCTTAACGATCATCCGCGCCGGGCCGAGGCCGAGGAGCAGCACCTCTTCATTACGGATAGCGAGACCGGCGAGCCCGAGTCCTCGGTGTTCTGGGACGACGAAGGCTCGCATCTCGACTTTACGAATCCCGCGACGGTAGATTGGTGGAAGCTTCACGTGCGCCGCGAACTGCTAGATCGCGGAATCGCCGCAACTTGGAACGATAACAACGAATTCGAGGTCTGGAACCGGGAAGCGCGCTGCGCGGGCTTTGGACGGCCGCTCGACATCTCTCAGATACGTCCTATACAGGCGCTGCTCATGACGCGGGCTTCCGATGCGGCACAACGCGCCCATGCGCCGGACCGCCGCCCCTATTTGGTGACTCGCTCCGGAGGCACCGGCATTCAGCGCTATGCCCAGACCTGGACCGGCGACAACCACACTGATTGGGAGACCCTGCGCTGGAACATCCGCATGGGGCTCGGTCTGTCACTTTCGGGATTCTTCAACATCGGTCACGATACCGGCGGCTTCGCCGGGCCGCAGCCTGGCCCGGAGCTTCTGTTGCGCTGGGTTCAGAATGGTATCTTTCATCCGCGTTTCACGATCCATTCGTGGAACGCGGATAACAGCGCAACCGAGCCGTGGACCCATCCAGAGGTTACCCCATTGGTCGCCGCAGCAGTCCGTCTGCGTTACCGGCTTCTGCCTTATCTCTATACGTGCCTGTGGCGCGCCGCAGCCGCTCAGGAGCCAATCCTGCGGCCGCTCTTTCTCGATCACGAGGACGATCCGGCCAGCTTCGCGGACAGCGACGAATTTCTGCTGGGCCCCGATCTTCTGGTTGCGACCGTAGTTGAGGCTGGAGCTACACGCCGCCGCTTGCGCCTGCCCGTAAACGCGACCGGCTGGGTAGACTTCCATACCGGTGTCTGGCACTCTCCCGGGAGCGACATCGACATGCCGGTGACGCTCGCCTCTGTCCCGCTTTTTGTGCGTGCCGGTTCGGTTCTTCCACTATCGATCGGCGCGCGACGCGCCACCCCCGAAGCCGAGACAGCAAGAGAACTGGCGATCTACCCTGCCCCCGGTGACTTCGCTGTCGAGTCGCTTTGCTACGACGACCGCGACACAACCGGGGCATTGGAGGGCGATTATTGCCTTACGCGCCTGCATCTTTCGGGTGTGGGCAACGAGTTGCGCCTTGAAATTTCACAGAGCGGTCGTCGCGAACCGCCGCATCCGACGTTGCGGCTTCATCTCGCCACTGGCGATTCCCGCCGGCTGACATCTAACGGCGCGCCAGTAGCCGCAAGTGCGGAGGTCTCATGGCGCACCTGACCGTCCGGCGCGGGACCCTCCAACCTCGCCTTCTCCACATCGGATTCGGGGGCTTTGCCCGCGCGCACACGGTGGCCGTGGTACAGCGGATGCTGGACGCTCTACCTGCGGCACAAGCGGACTGGGGCATCCGCGTCGCGCGGCTCCATTCCGGCACCGAGTTGCTGAACGCCCTAGATACGGCCGGCGGATCCTATGTACTCGTCGAGATCGATAACGCCGGTGCCCGTACAAAGCAAATCGACTGCATCCTCGGTACATTCCAGCCTGCACGCGACGGAGGAGAAGCAGTCGTTCGAGCGCTGAGTGAACCCGAACTCATAGCTGTCACGCTAACCGTGACTGAAAAGGGTTACTGCCTGCGAAATGGAATGCTGAACAGCGAGGATCCCAGCGTCAAGGCCGATCTGGCGCGAGGCGGATGGCGAAGCCTGCCCGGCCTTCTGGTCGAGGGTTTGAACCGCCGTCGCACAGCGGGACTTCCCGGGCTGGCCCTACTGTCCTGCGACAACCTCCCCGAAAACGGCAGATTGCTGGCGCGATCAGTTCTCGACTTTGCCCGGGCGCGAGATGCCGGTCTCGCTGACTGGATCGCCAAGACGACGACATTCCCGTCATCAATGGTGGACCGTATCACCCCGGCTCTTGACAATGAGGGCCGAGCGCTCATCGCGGATTTGACCGGTGCCGACGACCCCAATGGCATTGTGACCGAACCCTTCCTGCAATGGGTAATAGAAGACCGGTTTCACGGCCCTCGCCCACCCCTCCATCTCGGCGGCGCACAGTTCGTGACCGACATCCGGCCATGGGAGGCCATGAAACTTCGGATGCTAAACGCCAGCCACACGATGCTTGCTCATCTCGGCGGCCTCTTGGGTTTTCAGACGATCGACGAATGCATGGGCGACAACAGGTTGGTGGAGGCCGCCCGCCGGTTAATGCTGGACGAGGCCGCACCCACGCTGCCGCCGCTCGCCGGGGCCGATCTGCCGGGCTACGGCCAAGCCCTCCTGGCGCGGTTCGCCAATACACATCTGCGCCACCGCTGCAGCCAAATCGCCACCGATACCAGCCAGAAGCTACCCCAGCGCCTGCTAGCGCCGATCACATGGCATCTAAGCCGTGGTAGCGCCTGGCCGATCATGTCGCTGACCGTAGCCGGCTGGATGGCTTGGGCGCGAGGCCGCGACGATTCCGGCCGCACTCTACCGCTTAACGATCCGTTGGCCGAGCAAATCGGCGAGGCTGGCGCGATCCCGGACGGTCCCTCATATGTTGCCGCGCTACTCGCTCTGCGCGAAATTTTCCCACCGAATTTGTCCGGAGATCCGCGTTTCGTCTCCGCCATCCAGTCCGCATACGCTTCCTTGCGGTCCGAAGGAGTACGCACCGTCCTCGACCGCGCCATCTCTCATCGAGATCTGCCATGACACGGTTTCTCGGCCCTGACTTCCTGCTCGACACCGAACCGGCGCGGCGTCTCTACCATGAGGTGGCTGCGGGCCTGCCGATCGTCGATTATCACAACCACTTGCGCCCCGAAGATATAGCCCAAAACCGCAGTTGGGAGTCACTTGGGGAAATCTGGCTCGCAGATGACCACTACAAATGGCGGCTTATGCGCTGGGCGGGCATTAACGAAGAACGGATCACCGGATCGGCCGATTTTCGAACGAAATATAACGCTTTCGCCACCGCGCTGCCCCGCGCGCTCGGCAATCCGGTTCATCACTGGGCGCATCTGGAATTGTGGCGTTACTTCGGCCTCGGGGGAACGGTTCTGTCACCCGAGACGGCCGATCATTGCTGGGAGGTCGCAGGGAACTGCCTCGCGCGACCGGACTTCCGCGCTCGTGGCCTGCTCTCTTGCATGAATGTCGAACTTGTCGCAACCACCGACGATCCTACGGACAGTCTCGAACATCACAGGGTCTTCGCGGCCGAGACGGACACAGAGTTGCGAATGATCCCAACCTTCCGCCCTGACCGCGCTTTCGCAATTGAGGCACCGGACTTCACCGACTGGATTGAGAGGCTCTCGGCTTGCGCCCGTCAACCGGTGCGGCGCTGGGACGACCTTCTCGGCGCGCTCGATGCGCGGCTCGATGCATTCCTTGCAGCCGGAGCCCGGGCCGCGGATCACGGCATCGACTGTCTGGAGGCCGGCGAAGAGGTCAGCGCAGTGAAGCTTGACGCGATTCTGTCCGCCCGGCTCGAAGGCAAATATCCCGATGAGTCCGAAACCGCGGCTTGGCGGTCTGCGCTCCTCATCGCGCTTGGGCGCGCATACGCGGCGCGAGACATGGTGATGCAGCTCCATATCGGCGCGCTGCGCAACACCCGCAGCCGCCTTCTAATGCAAGTCGGACGCGATGCCGGCGGAGATTCGATCAGGGACCGCCCGATCGCCGAAGGGTTGAACCTGCTGCTCGATCGGCTCGACCGCAGCAACGAATTGCCGCGCACGATCCTCTACGCACTCAATCCGGCGCTAAACCCGATCCTTGTCACAACCGCCGGCAACTTTCAGGATGGTAGCCGGGCAGGCAAAGTCCAGGCAGGCGCAGCCTGGTGGTTCAACGATCAATTGGATGGAATGCAGTCTCAAATGACGCAGCTCTCGCAAATGGGCCTGATCTCGACATTTACAGGGATGCTAACCGACAGCCGTTCGTTGCTTTCATTTCCACGGCATGAGTATTTCCGCAGATTGCTGTGCCGGATGCTTGGCCGATGGATGCAGGACGGCCTCGTCCCGAACGACTTCGATGCCCTTGCCGAGATGGTACGCGACATCTGCTATCGCACACCACATGCGTGGTTTGCCAGAAAGTCGGTCGACGTCGGAACCGCGCGCTTGAGATAGCGGGCCAGATCGAGCTTCTTCAGTTAGTGCGGATGCCGAATATCGTGGAAGAGCTGCTCCAGGAAAGGGATGCGCAAATGCTCCTGCGCCATTTCCAGGTCGAAAGGCTCGGCATCTTCGGTGCGGTTCCAGAGTATCCAGGCGGCAAACAGGCTGCAGAAGGCGGTCTGAATGAGGCTAGACCGGAAGAACCGATCTCCCTTCTCGTCATCAAAGTCGAAGGACAGGCCAAGCGTGTTTCGGTAGCCGTCCAGAAGCGGCGCAACGGGTTTAAGATCATCGGGTAGGGCGTCCTTGGCGTTGCGCACTTGCCAAGCCAAAGCCTTGGCCAGATCGGCCGGGTCGGCAATCGGCGCGAAATCAGTTACCGAACGGGTCACGAGCTCGATGAGGTCGGCTTGCGCCTGCGCGTCAACATGGAGCTTGGCGTCTTTTCCAGACGCATTGCTCCACAGATCCACCGTCGCGATGAGATCGCGCTGGTCCGGCGGAATTGGCGTGCCTGCTCGCGCACATTGTTGACGAGCACCACGCCGGGACGACTGAGATAACAGCCGATCTGGTCGTTCCGCTCGGTTGTAACGGCGATGTCTTCGAGTGTCGCATCCGGCGTTTTGATCTCACCGAACACGCCAACAAACAGGCCGGAGTCTGCAAGTATGAAGTCCGGACGGTCTGTGCCGCCTTCCTTGGACTCCGATTTTCCAGTGCGGATCTCGAAAGGCAGGTTCTGTGTGCGTAGGATCGCGCTCAACAGATCACGTGCCGCCAGATAGAAGGTTTCCTCGGTCGTCGAACCGATTTCGCTCAGGCGCCGCGTCTCGGCGACATGGCGGGCGGCTTCGGTGGCGAGATTGTCGACATGCGCGCTCATTGACCCGTCCCCTCCCGCTCCGGTCCAGCGTCACGTTGCTGCCTTGCCTGAGCCTCATCCGGCACCTTCGCTACCGCTGTACCCCGGAGCCCGTCATTGACAAGGCCTCCCAAGAAGCTCGCGAACGGAGTGATGTTCTGTTTGACGCTCGCCTGCTCGAGGGCAGCCATATAGTCGTTGCGGCGCTCGACGGGGATCGCGGTCCAGGGATAACCGCCGGATGCCAGCATGACATTCATCAGGAAGCGTCCCATGCGGCCGTTGCCGTCCATGTAGGGGTGGACATAGACAAAGATGAAATGTCCAAGCACGACCCGCACGGCCGGGTCCTTTTCGGCGGCAAGGAGTTCAAAGAAGACCGGCATCGCATCGCGCACCGCGTGAGGGGCCAGCGGTACATGCATTGAACTGCGGATGAACACGCGGTCGCTGCGATATCCGGCAAGGTCAGCCGGCCTGACAAGGCCGGCGGTCACGCTCGGGGCGAAAAGCTCACGATACCAGTCACCGTGATCGCGATCGGCGACCGTGCCGGGATTTTCGTTGCCCAGCACGGTGCGCACGCTTGTCTTCACGGCCTGAAATGCAAGGTGGTAGCCGCGCGCGGCCAGCGCGTCTCGATGCTCGCGATCCTGTTCGTCCTGATCCGGATTCGAGTTGCCGGAACGCACGCGTTCAATCAGTGCCGGGCTGACACGGTAGCCCTCGATCGAGAGCGAATGATAGGCATCCGTCACGTAGATGTCGTCGAGACGTTTCAGATAGGCTTCGATATCGTTGGGACGGCCGGGCGCAGGCGGGAAGTTGTCCGCGATATCCGCACGCATCGCCTGCCACATCAGGCGAATGCGTCCGGCATATGCGGAGCGCTCGCGGGCGGGCAGGTCGAATTGCAGCCGGCTTTCGAACGGATCGGTTTCGCGGACATTGTAGCCTGCGGCCTCCATGTTCTTGACGATGTCATCGGCGATGCGTTCGCGGCCGATATTGCGAAATGCTCCTGCCAAACGTCCGGCAACGACGCTGTGCCCGCCTTCGAGCAAATGGGCAAGGATTTCCGAAGCGTCGGCAAAAAGTGCGAGCGCCGTGCGGGCGTCGGTTGGGCTTTGCGCGAAGAAACCGGCCGAAGCCTCCACCAGCGCGGCGGCGGGCTTGTAAAGGCGCAGGTTGTCTTCTTCGACGATATCCTTTCCCGGCGGAAGCGCGGCCCGGACATCGAAAATCGAAGTGCCGTGCATCAGCTTGGTTGGCTTGTTGCCGCCTTTTTCGGCACGCACCAGAAGCTGCGCAGGTACGGCACGGTTTCCGGCATGCAGTTTGAGGGATTGTTCCGGCGCAATGCACCAGGTTGTGCCGAAGCGCTCCCTCAGATATGCGGCGCAGAAGTCCCAGAAGGATGCATACCAGGGAGTCGTGTCTCCATCCCGGTCGTTTGGGCTTGACGGAATGTACCAGCCCTTCATCATCTCCTGCAGGAACCCGTTCTTGAGCAGCCGCTCGCGGTGGGTGCGCGTCAGGCTGTCCGAGCGGATCGCAACTGCGCCGTCATCCTGCAGCGCTTTGAGCACTTCCAGTGATTCAGCCAGTTTTTCGGAAGGAGTCGCCATCAGGCCTGAGCCGCCGTTCGGTTATTGCGTCGCGCGGCTCGTAGGTTTTAATGCCGGACGATTTTTAGGTTATTCGGTATTATCATGACTAGGTTTTTGTGTCGATCCAATGCAAGGGCATTTCGCATGGCTGGTGCCAGCGCGCCTAACCATCCCGTCTGTTCCACACCAGGAACGCCACGCCATCCTCCTCGAACAGAGCAGCCCGGATCGGTTCCGGGAAACTCGGATCGCCGAGCACCACGCTCAGATAGTCGCGCGGCTCGTCGCCTGAGGTCTTCGCCTTCCAGGCGGCGCCGAGCTCAGCCCGGCCAGCATACCGCTGGAAATACCATCAAAGTGGGTTTCATGCCCAATATGGCGCAAGATGCGCCAGAACAGACCAAGCTGGAGAATTTATTGATTTCAACAAATTAAGGCTGGTGGAAATTTCTTCGCGCCAGCCCCAGATGGAAAATCGCTAATCAAATGCATCATAAATAGGCCTTCGCAAAGCGCAAGAATTCCGTTATATTACAAAGGCTTACAGCGTTCTTCTCCCCTCACTCCCACTCCATCATATCCCGGGCGAATAGCACGGTGTTTTTACAGGCTTTTCTTTTGCAGCCGACAAGCCGTACCGTCAGTAATACCGTCACAATCTCAAATTATTGAAATTGTTCACTAATTCCGCTGATCAAGTTTTCGTTACCTGTCATGCAATGTTAGGGGCAATCTGGATTTGCGCTCAGATGCGCTACTTCCAGCTTATCATCAGCCATCAGAAGCGGTTGGTATGCTGTCAGCTCTCGGCCCGAAGCGTCATTGCGCGCCCATTCAAAGCTGCAACGCCGCGGGTCGAATCGGCCATTCTCTGCACTTGCGAGATCAGCCGATTCGTGAGCATCGGCTCAGCAGGACATCCATTGACGGAACGGCGATAGACCGCGGTCACCGCGCGGCCGACCCGAGGTCCACCCAGACGCCGTTGCCCATTGACGACCGGAGGCAGGACGCGATGAACCGCATGCCTGCCAGCCCGTCTTCGATGCTTGGTATCGGAACTTGGCGGGTCCCGTTTGACGCGCCGGCGCGGATCAGTTTAGCGGCGTCTGAATAGATGGTCGCGAAGGCCTCGAGATACCCTTCAGGATGCCCCGCGGGAGTACGCGCCGTGACGTTGGCGCTAGATGTCACACCAGCGCCGGCTCTTGTGAGGATGCGTCGCGGTTCACCGAAGACGGTGAAGGCAAGCGAATTCGGAGTTTCCTGGCTCCATTCGATGCCGGCCCGGTCGCCGTAAACGCGCAGGCGAAGCCCGTTTTCGTTTCCGACCGCCACCTGGCTGGCCCAGAGGGAGCCGCGTGCGCCAGTCTTGTATCGCAGTCGAACCTGCACATCATCGTCGACCCGGCGGCCGGCAACGAATGTGTTGAGCTCGGCGGAAAGGCTCTCCGGGGCCGCTCCGGTTACGAAGGTGGCCAGATTGAACGCATGCGTTCCAATGTCGCCAACACATCCGCCGGCACCAGAGCGCTCTGGGTCGGTGCGCCAGTCTGCCTGTTTGGTCGACAGCGTCTCGGTCAGCCAATCCTGGGCATACTCGACCTGCACGACCCGCAGCGCGCCCAGATCTCCGTTCGCGACCATCTCGCGCGCCTGCCGGATCATCGGATAGCCAGTGTAGTTATGGGTTAGGACGAAGTGCCTGCCCGAGCGCATGACCGCGTCGGCAATGGCGTCGGCGTCCTCCGCAGTCGCGGCCAGCGGCTTGTCGCAGATCACGTGGATGCCTGCATCGAGAAAGGCAACTGCGGGGCCTGCGTGCATGTGGTTGGGGGTGACGATGGCAACCGCATCGATGCCATCCTCGCGCATGGCCTCGGCCTGGGCCATGTAGCGGAAGTCGGCGTAGCTTCGCTCGGGCACGATGCCGAGGCCGGAAGCACTGGCTGCGGCGCGTTTGGGATCGGAACTGAGCGCGCCGGCGACCAACTCCCATTCTCCATCAAGCCGTGCGGCGTACCGGTGGACCGCGCCGATGAAAGCGCCGTGGCCGCCGCCAACCATGCCCAGCCGCAGGCGTCTCATTCAATCCACTCGCTGAGCATCGTCAGGTGCCGGATCTCAACCGGGCGGGCGAGCAACTCGCCCTGTCGGTCGAACAGCGGCTTGAGATGCGGCTTGGTCAGATGCTCGTCGAGGTCGGCCCGTGTTTTCCAGTTCTCGTAGAACACGAAGACACACGGATCGTTGGCATCGGAATGGAATTCGTAGTTGACGCAGCCTGCCTCGGCCCGCGTCGGAGCGACTTGCGCGATCAGGATCTCGTGCAGTTCCGCGCGGGTCTCGGGCTTTGCGACGACAGTTCCGATGATTGTGCATCCCGGGATCATGAGTCAGCTCCTTTTCTGGCTTAGCGCCACGGCCAGGATGATAATGCCGCCGCGGGCTATCAGCTGCTGGCTGAACTCGAGCCCCATCAGGATCAGACCGTTGTTGATCAGACCGATCATCAGCGCCCCGACGATGGTGCCGATCACCGTGCCGTAGCCGCCAAACAGGCTGGTGCCTCCGAGGACCGCCGCGGCGATGACGCTGAGTTCGTCGCCCTCGCCAAGCTGGAACCGGCCGGATTGCAGACGACCGGCATAAAGCATTCCTGCCAAGGCCGCCGCCATCGACGAGATGATCAGCACCCGGAACTTGATCGAGCGAGTGTCGATGCCGGAGTATCGTGCCGCGGTTTCGCCGCCGCCGGTGGCCAGTACCCGACGTCCGAAGCCGGTGCGCTTCAGGACAAAATGCCCGATGACGCCCAGGACCAGCATCCAGATTAGCAGAACCGGAATGATGCCGATGGATCCTCCGCCGAAGAGCCAGGAATAGGCAGGTTCGATGATCGGAACCGCGGCAGTGTCCGAGACCCACATCGCCACGCCCTTTGCGATGCCCATCATCGCCAAAGTAGTCAGGAACGATGGAATGCCGATGCGCGTGGTCAAGAGGCCATTGAAAACACCGACCGCGATGCCAGTTGCGAGGCCCGCCGCGACGCCGAAGAACATGCCGCCCGCGTCGATGGCTATAGCCGCCGTGACCGAGGCAAGCCCCGCCACGGCGCCGACCGACAGGTCAATCTCTCCCGACGACAGCACGAAGGTCATCGCGATCGCCATGACCGCGATCATCGCGGTTTGGCGGACAATATTCAGCAGGTTGTTGGGATTGAGGAACCCCTTGTCGTTTAGCGTCAACGCGAAGATCAGGAAGATCACCACGAAGCCAATATAGATGATGTTCTGACGCCAATTTGCCAGTCCGATGCGGGCCAGCATCCCGGGTCCGGAGAGTGTTTCACTAGTGGACATGTGCCGTTCCCTGATGTTTCAGGGCCTCTTGGATGTGGAATTGCAGTTTCTGTTCAGCCGCTTGGAGCTGATGCATGGCGTCATCGGCCGACAGGTCAGGGTCGTCGAGGTTGTGGCGCCCGTAGGTGCCGGCGGTATGGCCCTCGCTCATCACCACAATGCGGTCGCAGGCCGTCAGCAGTTCAGAAAGTTCCGACGAGATCATCAAAACTGCCTTTCCGGCCTTGGCCAGATCGCGGACCAGCCGGATGATTTCCGACTTCGAGCCGATGTCGATCCCGGCGGTCGGTTCGTCCAGGATCAGGATGTCCGGATCCGCGGCCAGCCACTTGCCGATTACCACCTTCTGCTGATTGCCCCCCGAAAGCGTGGATACCGCATGTTCGCGCGTAGCGGTCTTGATGCTCAGATGCTTGATCTGGTGATCGGCGGTCTCGCGCACGGCGTGATTGTTGATGATGGAACCTGACGAGACGTGGTCCAGCACCGCCATGGTGAGATTCGAGGCAACCGAATGCGCCGCGATGATGCCTTGGGTGGCACGGGCCTCTGGCACAAGGGCGATGCGGGCGTCGATGGCGTCTCGCGGCCTGGCGATCTGGATCGGTGTGCCCGCGACGCGAATTTCGCCCGACTGGATTGGGTCAATCCCGGCGATGACGCGCGCCAGCGACGAGCGGCCAGAGCCCAGCAGCCCCGCCAGACCCACAACCTCGCCACGGTGCACGGTCAGCGATACGTCTTTCGGCTTGTGCAGACCGCTGACGTTGTCAAGCTCCAGAAGCGGTTCGCCCAGATCGACCTCCTCGCGCGTAACGTCCGCCAGCCCGCGCGAGCGCTTGCCGACGATATGCTCGATCATCGTATCGATCGGCAGATCCGCCAGCGGCGCCGTGATGACGTGGCGGCCGTCGCGCAAAATCGTGGCGCGGTCGGCGATCCGGGCGATTTCGTCCATCCGGTGGCTGACATAGATGATCGCGACGCCTTTTGCCTTCAGCTTGCGCAGAAACGCGAACAGCCGCTCGACGTCCGAGACCGACAAGGCGGTCGAGGGTTCGTCGAGCACAAGCACGCGCGCATCCTGACTGATCGCCTTGACGATCTCGGTCAGCTGCCGCTGGCCCGCTCCAAGGTCACCCACGAGCGCTTTGGGATTCACCTCGACCTCAAGCATGTCGAACAGTTCTTTCGCCTTGCGCTCGGCGACTTTGTCGTCGATCAGCCCGGTGCCGGTCTTCGCCTCGCGGGTCAAGAACACGTTTTGGGCCACGGTCAGCGTCGGGATCAGGCTCATTTCTTGAAAGATCATCGCAACGCCGGCCTTGCGCGATGCTTCCGGCGACATCTCGGTGATGGTCTTGCCGCAAATCTCGATGCTGCCCGCGTTGGGCACATGCACCCCGTTCAGCACTTTCAGGATCGTCGACTTGCCGGCCCCGTTGCCGCCCAATAGAGCATGGATCTCACCGGCCCCGACCTGGAAATCCACGTCGATCAGGGCTTTCACGCCGCCAAAATGCTTGGAGATTCCGCGCATGTCGACGGCGTGGATGCTCCCGGTCATGCCGGTACCTTTGCCCGGTCTCTTGCCATCTGGGGCTTTACCTTCGTCCATTGGCCCGTCTCCCCCGCTTCGATCAGCGCGTCGGCCACCAGCTCGCAGGCATAGCCGTCGGCAAAGTTCGGCGACGGCTGTTTGCCATTGGCGATCGCCTTGAAGAAATCATAGCACTCGATGATCTTGGTCTCGGAATAGCCGATGCCAAGCGCCGGGATCGGCCACAGGCCCTCGCCGTATGGATGCGTCGGCCCAGTGTAGACGGTGCGGAAGCCGCGGGCGTCGCCGGGATCGTTCCGGAACATGACCTGCAATTCGTCCCGGCGCTCGTAGTTGAACAGGATCGACCCCTCGGTGCCGTGAATCTCCAGCGAGATGAAGTTGTTGCGACCCCAGGCGTTACGGGTCGCCTCCAACGAGCCGATGGCGCCATTCTCAAATCGCAGCATCGACACGACTTCGTCGTCGACATCGACCGGCGCGCGTTCGGAATCGGTACGCTTCTCGCTGGCACCCAGCTTATCGACCCCGCCCGCCTGTACCGGGCGCGTCTTTACGTAGGTCGGCGTGAGTGCGCTGACCTCGGCGATTGGGCCGACAAGATAGTGTGCAAGATCCACAACATGGGTGCCGATGTCGCCGATGGCGCCTGACCCGGCGATCTTTTTCTGAAACCGCCATGACAGAGGCCCGTCGGGGTCGGCCGACCAGTCCTGCAGATAGGTACCGCGAAAGTTCAGCACATTGCCAATCCGGCCTTCCTCTATGTATTTCCTGGCAAGGGCCACGGCAGGTGTGCGGCGATAGTTGAAGGCGACCATGTGGATTACGCCAGCTTTCTGAACCGCGTCCAGCATCGGCTTCGCCTCTTCAGCGCCGCGCGCCAGCGGTTTCTCGCAGATGATATGCTTGCCTGCCTTGGCCGCCATGATGGCGATTTCGGCGTGCACGTTGTTTGGCGCGCAAATGTCGACCACATGGATATCGTCCCGCACGATCACCGCGCGCCAGTCGGACGATGCCTCGTCGAATCCGAAACGTGCCCTTGCGTCATGCGCTAGATCGTCGGTCACATCGACAACGACCTTGCGGTGCGGAATGGCCGGAGCGGGCCAGAAGAACATCGGCATCGCCGCATAGGCCATGGCGTGGGCCTTGCCCATGAAACCGCCGCCGATCATCGCAACATTAAGCGTCTTGGTCATGTGTCTTGCTCCGGGTAAAGAGCGGCCGGGGTGCGCGCTTGGCGCACTGCGGGCCGCGGAAATCCTAGGGAAAAGGCGGGCCGGCGGCGGTAGGTCGCCGCCGGCCCCGAGCGTCACTTCATGCTTTTCTGGATGTTACGCGTAGCTTCCGTGCGGTAGACGGTCTGCCAGGCGTCGAGTAGGTTGTCCTTGCTGACTGGCAACGCGGGAAGTGCGACAAAGGCCGGGGCGTCCTTGCCCAGCAGGCCGTAGCCCGCAAGCATCGCCTCGGCGACGCCCTGATCGAACGGACGCTGCGCGCCCAAACCCTTGACGAAACCACCCTGGGCCATGTTGATCGCCACGTTCTCTCCCAAGTCGATCGTAGTGATGACAAGGTCGTCGCGCCCGGCGACCCGCGCGGCAGAGATCACGCCCTCGGCGGGCACGTCCCAGACCGCCCAGATGCCGTCAAGATCGGGGTTCGAGGTCAGCATGGCGCTAGCCACCTTGTCGGCGTCGCCGGTGAAATCCGGCCCGCCGATGCCCTGCTCAGCGACAATCTCAATATTCGGATAGTCCGACGCGACAGTGGCCTTGAAAGCGTCGTAGCGCTGCCGCGTCACAAAGAAGTCGGCTGCGTGGTAAACCAGACCGATCTTGCCGCCGGCCTCGCCCAGCGCCTTGGCCATCAAATGCGCGGCGGCAACCCCATTTCCGTAGTTATCGGCCGACACCACCGAGATATAATCCTCGCCCACCGTCAGCCCCGGCGGCGTGTTTTCCATGAACACGATCTTCACGCCGGCTATAGCGGCGCGTTTGTAGGCAGCGGCAGTTGCCGAGGGATCGGTCGGAACCGACACGATGACGTCGGGCTCCTGCGCCAGCACGGTCTCGATATCGGCGACCTGCTTTTCCGGCTTGAAACCGGCGTCGGTGACCGCGATCACCTTGATGCCCATCTCGGCGAACTGGTGCTTTAGGCCCTCGACCTGGGCGCGCGACCAGTCATTGCCGCCGTAATGCATGACAATCGCCGCAGTGGCGCCCATCGCCTTGATCTGGTCGATCTCGTCGGCGCTCAGCATCAGGTTCGAGGCCGGGCTGGGGTCTTCGCCATTCGGGCCTTTAGACAGAACGGTCGTCTCCAGCGCGGCTAAGGCTGCGTCAGGGTCGGCAACTACCGGCGTCGTCAGCCCGGCTGTCGCCAGAAGCGCCGCCATCGCGGTGCCGGTGAGGGTTTTTAAAATCGTCATTTGAAGTTCTCCCGTGTTGGACGCGGACCGTATCGGTTCGCCGTTTGGATAAGGCCTGTCAGGCCAGTTCGAGACATTTATCGAGGTAACTCTTGCTTAGCTCTGCCCCCTCGCGCGGGTCGTCCCAGGCGTCAAGCTCCACGGCCACCCAGCCATCGAATTCCGTATCGCGCATCGCGTCGATGATCGGGCCGCTGTCAAGGTCGCCGCGGTCAAGCGGCGTAAAGGCGAAGGGCTCGCGCTGCCAGCCCTTGAGATGCACGTAAGAGATCCGGTCGCGGTGCTCGCGGATCATCTCAGCCGGATCGCCGCCCGCTGCGGCCAGATGCGCGGTGTCGGGGCAGAAGTCGATCGAGGTTTCCTTGAAGATGCGCCGCACCTGCTCGGGCGTCTCGACGATGGTCGTCAGATGCGGGTGGTAGTGCGCAGTCAGTCCGCGCTCTTTCGCGATGCCGACGACCTGCTCCAGCGCTGTACCGAGTTTGGCGTAGTCGCCGTCACGAACGCCGTCGAACCGTTTCGCTCCGCCGCCGACCACGAAATGCGGGGCGCCAAGCTCGGCGGTGCGGTCGGCCGCGCAACGGATACGCGCCAATTCTTCAGGCAGAATCTCGTCGAATATGAAGTTTCCGCCGGAATAGGCAGCGACCAGGCTAAGCCCGTTGTCGTCGAGGAGCTTTCGAAACGACTTGGCCGAATGGTCCAACAGGTTGCCGTCGAAAAGCTCGACGCCCTGATAGCCGGCGGCAGCGATGTCGGCGAAAGCCGCGCCCATGTCGCCGAAGGTCCGGTAGGTCAGCTCGGTGATCGATGTAACGCCGACGGCGTTGCCGCCGAGCGGCCCCCAGCAATTCGCCTGATAAGCCAGCTTCCATTCGCTCATTTCGGTCTCCTATCGGCGCATTTGCCACTTCCTGCTCCGCGCCGCCGGACGTGTCGGTGGCAGATTTGCACATGTTAATGCGCCTGAAATTCCTTAGTCAACATTATTTCAACATAACTTTGCTATCTTTTGATGTTTATCAACAAAAGTATGGACTTGCCCGGCGAATTTCGGTTCGGTATCGAGGAAGATGACGGGAGATTCCGCTTTGAAGCGCCGCACAATACCTCGACACAGCCCCGACAAGGCCGAATCGCCCAACCCCGAGGCGCGCGGAATGGGAAGTCCCAGCCGTGGCTGACTTGGCTGTCAGAGAAAAGCGAGCGGCAAAGCGCGGCAAGGGCCGCCCGCGCAACTCCGAGGCCGCGGCGCCCAGCCTGGCGGCGATCCTCAACCTTGTGCGAACCGGCCGCGCCACGACCCGCCAGGAAATCGAGCGCGCCAGCGAACTCGGACGTGCTGCGGTCGCCGACCGCTTGGCGACACTTGGCGAACTCGGTCTGGTCGACGAAAGCGAGTTGGGCGAGGCCAGCGGCGGGCGTGCGCCGAGACTGGTGCGATTCAATGAGGCCGCCGGTCATATCCTCGTTGCGACGCTCGACCAAACGGCGCTTGGCGTGGCGCTGTCCGACCTGTCGGGCCGACTGCTAATCGAACACCACGAGGCGCTCGACCTTACCGCCCCCGCAGAAGCCACCATCGGGCGGCTTGAGACCCTCTTCGACTGGCTATTGGAAAGAATCGAGCCGACGCGTCCGGTCTGGGGCACAGGCATATCGATGCCGGGACCGGTGCAGTCGCCACCAGCAAGCGGATACCTCACCGATTCGCCTCCACTTCTGCCCGCCTGGGATGGAACACCGTTCGTCGAACGCCTGATTGCCCGCTTCGCCGCTCCTGTCTGGCTGCGCAGCTCTGTCGAGACGATGGCGATGGGTGAGGCAAAGGCAGGCGAAGGTGTGAACGCGCCGCACATGCTACTGGTAAAGGTCGGCAAACGGATCGGCGCCGGGCTGGTTGTCGGCGGCCGGCTCTATCGCGGTGCGCTCGGCGCGTCCGGGCTAATCGGCCAGCTGCCCGTTCAGGCAAACGGTCGCACTGGACCGCTGGAGGTCCTGGCTGGCAGTGACGCGATCGCCCGCGAGGGTCTGGTGGCGGCCGAGGCCGGGCGAAGCCCGATGCTGGCCAACGTCCAGAAGCGCACTGGCGCGATCACGGCCATCGACGTCGGTCAGGCGGCGCAGACCGGAGATCCCGGGGCGATGGAAATCATGTCGCACAGCGGGCGGCTGATCGGGCATACGGTGGCAACGTTGGCCAACATGCTGAACCCGTCGCTCATTGTGTTGAGCGGCTCGATTGCGCAGACCAACGATATCCTTCTGGCCGCTGTGCGCGAAACCGTCTACGGCGAGTCGCACCCGCTCGTGACCCGAGATTTGGGAATTTGCGCCTCGCGCCTGGGCAGCTCGGCCGGACTCGTCGGGGCCGCGGCCGTGGTGGTCGACGCGCTGTTCGAACCGGGTCACTTGCGCAGTTGGATTCTGAATGGCACGCCGATCGCGGCACCCGATTTCATTGAATTGATGCGGCAGGCACGAACGATCTGCGCTAGCGGAAAGAGCCAAAGTCGCGATGCGCTGGCGCCGCCGGCAACCGAAGGGACGTCGCCGGCGGCGCAGGCCGGCCCAGACTGAGAGCAAGGAAGGACACCGCGAGACCCCATGTCGATTACCGGATTAGGCCCACATGGCGAGCGGGCCGCCGCGCCGAGTCGCGTCGCGCTGACAGAGGACGATATCAAGTCAGCACGCGGCGCGCGATTCTCGGTCGCCATCGTGTTTCACACGACCGACAGCGACTGGTCGAGACAGTCCCTGGCAGGGATTGCAGCGACGCTCGGTCACTGCGGTGCCGTAGTCACCGAGGTGGTCGACTGCGGCTTCGACGCTGGCCGTCAGATCGAGGCGCTCACGCGGCTCAAGGACGAAGACGTCGACGCGATCGTATCGATTCCGGTCGCCAACGCTGCGGTTGTCGAATCGCACCGCCAGGTGGCGCGCGCCGGCAGACGTCTTATCCTGCACGACAACGTGCCGACCGGCCTTCTTCCTGGCAGCGACTACACCTCGCTGGTCTCGGCCGACAATTTCGGCCTCGGCCTGATCGGCGCCGAGCTCTTGTCGCCGCATGTCCAGGCAGACGCCGATGTCGGGCTGCTGACCTACGGTGTCGATTTTTACGCGACCAACGAGCGCGACATTGCCTTTGCCCGGTGGATGCGGGCAAACCGGCCCGACCTGGTTGTGCGAACCCAACGCTTCGCCGCCCTTGATCGGGTCGGCGAAGCCTTGGAAGAACTGATCGACGATCGTGCCAGGCTTGCCGGGCTTTTTGTGGTTTGGGACACGCCCGCGATGGATGCGGTCGCGACACTTGAGCGTCGCGGCCTGGATCTGCCGGTCACGACCGTCGATCTCGGGCTGGGCGGCGCCATGAACCTCGCCGCTGGAAAATCGATTGTGGGCATTGCGGCCCAACAGCCGTATATGCAGGGCGTTGCCGTCGCACAAACCGCCATATTGTCGCTACTGAACCGCCCGGTGCCTGGTTGGGTCGCGCTCCCGGGGCTTGCTGTCACGCGGTCCAACGTTGCCGAAAACTACCAGCAGGTCTGGAGCTCGGCTGCACCCGCTGCGCTTCTCGCCGCACAACGCGAATGACCGCGCAGGTTGTGCTGGATTGGAAGTTCAATTAGCGCAAGGCACTCGCACGATCCATACTTCATGTCTTTTTGCAACCGCCACAACAGCATGGAGCTCGACCTTGCAATTCCCAGGTTCGATCTGCGACCAATCGTTTGACCGAGACACACACAGATGTCAGGCGAAGGGGTGAATAGTTTATTAAATCTCCGATCGGACCGCCGCAGCGCAAAGAGCACCGCGATTTCGCCGCCTGTCGTAGGTTCGCGTTGCGCAGTGGGCGCAATGGGCCGAGATCTGGGGTCGCTGCAAGCGCGGAGAGTCGATGAGCTCGATCGGGCGGCGGTTTGACTGGCAGTCGTCCTCCGTGTTTTCGGTGATCTCGCCGACGGGTGGCATTCGTCCGGCGGAGCGGAAACGTGGCGCCCGGGCTATCAGACTCAGCGAACGTGAAGATATCTCCAGAGGGCTCAGCGTCAGGCGGTCCTTACGCGCGGCACCTTGGGCGTGCACCATCGACGATCAGCCGGGAGGTCAGACGCAATGGCCGGACTGACCCCTATCGGACGGCAGCCTCCGATCAGGCCGGTTGGGATCGTGCCCTGCCTCTCAAACCGTGCGAGCTGGCTTGCTACCCGGCCCTCAGCCGTATGGTATTGATGGAGCTGCAGCGAAATTCCGCTTCCCGCCCAATCTGGCCTTATTTTGCGTGCTGTGGAAGAGGATGAGGCCAAGGAACACAAAGGAGTTTCGATCTGCCCCAATGTTCGCTGCGGTACGTCTCAATCTGTCCAACAAGAGATCTCTGAAACACAGGAAAAACTAAACGAAAGACTGCCCACTCGCTGCGAATGACATTCTCATATACACCATAAACAAGCCTGCCTGATTCTCATAAAGTCGTTAAAAACCAAAGCTTTACTAAAGCGCCCTTCCCCTCACTCCCACTCCATCATATCCTAGGCAGAAAAAGCGTTGTTCTTTATTGGCGTTTTTATCGAGCCTTGGAGCCCGTACCGTCAGAAATACCGTCATGATCTCAAGCTGTTAAAATCATTCATCTATTTCTGGAGATCAAATTTCCGTTACTAGTAGCGAGCCAGCCATCATGACCATTTTCTGCTATGCGCATAGCAACCCTCCAACAGCTCTGGCCGTTTGCAGCTGATCATGCGCCGACATCGGCAGTATTTGCAGGGAGGCTGGACACCCAGATGAGATTACGTTCCGGGGTCTTCAGGTAGCGTCGCTATTCGCAGTGGTAACACGACAATCGCAATCAGCCCGCTGAGCCATATGTTGCACGACTTGTTAAGCTACCGCCGCGCGATGGCGCCCGCCTTGCCGCAGGATCGATCAGGACGGCGCTCAGGTCGAAACGCATCCAGTGAATATCCGAGATGCTGCGCTCGTCAGGCAAATGGCAGGCGATCGAGCTCGGCATCGCCATAGCGCAGCTGTCCACCTTCGCTGCCGGTATCGATTGGAGGGCCGTGAACTTTTTGGCGCGGTCATGGATGACCAATCTTCCGTTTGAATGCCGCAAGTGTCGCGTCACTGACGTGGTGCTCAATCCCCTCCGCATCGCGTTCCGCTGTTTCTTCGTCGATGCCGAGGCTCCGCAGGAACGCCACTACAATCCTGTGCCGCCTCCGACAGGCCTCCGCCAGCGCCTGGCCCTCGTCGGTGAGGAATATCGCGCGGTAGGGTTCCCGCCGAACAAGCCCCACGTTTCTGAGCCGGGTGATGTTCTTGGTGACGGTGGGCGCTTTCACTCCAAGGCGTTCGGCTATGTCGACCGGACGGGCCTCTCCCCGCGTCTCGATCAGCTCGGCAATCAACTCGACGTAATCCTCCGCCATTTCGCTCTCATGCGCCTGACGGACGGTTGCGAAGCCCTTCGCCTGTGCTTCGGGAGCCCTGTCGGCAGCTTCGAATGTTTCACGCCCATGTGATCGTGGCTTTGTCATGCCCGGACTGTGCATCGAGAAAGAATGATTGACAACTTGTTTGCTCTGGGTAGATAAATTAGCCACGTCTAACTTTTATGAGGAGACTACGTTGACCGGGAAGATCATTGGACTGTTTGTCGCGGCAGTCTTCGGCGCGAGCCTTGTGGCCGGACCGGTCTCCGCGACACCGGCGAAGGAGGCCCCATGGCTTCCCGAGGCGGCGGCCTACCGGCTGACGCTTTTCCTGGGAAATCTAGAGCCGCTACCTTGGGACGAGATTGAGACAGCGTGGTCGGAACCCTACCGGAACTCGGAGTTCTCCACCGGCGCGTTGGCGTGGCTGGAAGCCGAAAGCGGAGCAGACGCCGCGCTGCTGTTGGAAGCCATCGCCCGCCAAGACCGGCAGGCAGTCTTCGCCGAGGCGACGCGGCTGATCGCGCTCAGGATCGATGAAGAACTCGACGCGGCACTGGCGGCCGAAAACTCCGCGACCGCGCAGCAGGCGTTGCGTACGGCGCGCGAACTCTATCGCGCCTTCGCGGACGGCGTCGCTGCTGCCGATTCCGAGGTCGCGAGGCGCATCGGCCTCGCTTGGCTGGAACTGGCCAGCAGCACCGGATCGTCCGGCGTTTTGGGGGCCGGTGCGGCCCCCGCTGATCACGATGCCATGGCCGCCGCGCGTGCGGTCATCTCTGACTACCTCGCAGAGAACTACCTTGTGGACCGCTTCGCTCCGCGGGAAATGCTGAGCGCGCTGCCTGAGGCCGCCGCGCTGAGCGGTCGCACAATCGAGTTGCCGCCGAGTCTGCCGCCCGGCTCCGACATCTTCGATCAGGACCCCCTGCCGCTGCTTGTTCTGAACTTCGAGGAACAGGGAATCGACGAGACCGACCTGCCGCTCGTGGCCTATGGCGACATGCTGTTCGACAGCGCGCAGATCTTTGGCCGCCCGGCGCGCGACCTCGGGATCGCCTGCTCGACCTGCCACAACCGCTCGGACGTCAACCAGCGACTGTTCATTCCGGGCGCCAGCCATCAGCCTGGCGCGATCGACGTGGATGGCGCGTTCTTCAATCCGATCTTCAACGACCGGCGCGAAGATCCGCTCGACATTCCGAGCCTCCGCGGCCTGCGCTTTACCGGCCCCTACGGTCGCGACGGTCGCTTTGCCTCCTTGCGCGACTTCAGCCGCAACGTGATCGTCAATGAATTCGGCGGCGACGAACCGACGCCCTTCATGCTCGACGCGCTGGTCGCCTACTTGCTCGAATTCGACTTCCTGCCGAACTCGATGCTGACGTCTGACGGACGCCTGACCGAGACGGCCACGGAATCGGCTCGGCGCGGCGAAGCGATCTTCAACCGGCCATTCGCGGAGCTCGGCAACCGCTCCTGCGCCAGTTGCCACGTGCCGGACGGAAACTTCCTCGATCGGCAGGCGCACGACATCGGCTCGGCCAAGCCAGTCTATGAGGGTGCGCGCGCCGGTGCGTTCGATACGCCGACGCTACTCGGCACAGCCTCCACCGCCCCTTACCTCCACGACGGATCGCTGCCGACCCTGGCCGCGGTGGTCGACTGGTTCGACGAGACGAAAGCGCTTCAGCTGACCGACGCGGAGCGCGCTGATCTTACGGCCTATCTCGAAACCGTGGGCGCGGCGGACGAGCCCTACGAGGCCTTTGACGCCGAGAACACCGCCTTCCGGTTGGCATTCTCGGAATTGACAACCTTCGCGTCGACACTGGATGCGCTGCTCCCCCGGCGGGACGCTGAACACATCTTGCTGCTGACCGACACCGTGGCCGCCGACCTTTCCGCCGACGCCAGCACCATGTCCAACCTTTCCGCACGACCCGAAGTCTATGCGCTTGCGGAGCGACTGACCGAGGTAGGCGCGGCCGTACGCGCAGAAGACTGGGTTGCGGCGGAGGCGCGCTGGTCCGCGTTTAGGGCCGAGGCCAACGCAATTGAAGAAAGGGCGTTCTGATGCCGATACTGCTCACCCGCCGTACGCTGCTGACCCTTGTCGGTGCAAGCGGACTGGCTCTTGGTACTTCGGTCGCGGCGCAGGACCGTGGTCTGCGCCTTGCCTTCATTCCCCAGGAAAATCCTGAGAAGCTTCTGGGGGATATCGAGGCCGTCACCGGCTGGTTGGCCGAGGAACTGGGAGTTCCGGTCGAGGGTTTCGTCACCATCGACCATGCCGCCGCGGTCGAGGCGCTCCGGAACGGCGACGCCGACATCTCCTTCATGGGGGCGTTGCCTTTCGTGCTGGCCGAAGCCGAGATCGGCGCCGTGCCGCTGCTCTCCGAGGTCTACCGCGGCGCGCCGAGCTACACGGGCCGCATCTTCATTCGCCGCGACAGCGGCATCCAGACGCTCGCGGACCTGCGCGACCGCGATATCGCCTTTGCCGACCCGATCTCGGAATCGGGCTACCTGTATCCGCTCACCGAATTCGTGCAGGCGGGGCTGATCCAGAGCCCCGGGGAGGCGGAAGCGTTCTTCGGCCGCATCTTCTTTGCTGGCGGCTACCAGCAGGCGATGCAGGCAATGGCCGAGGGTCTGGTCGATGCCGCGGGCGCAAGTCAGTACGCGGATCTGCTCCTCACTCCTGATCAGCAGGCCCAGGTGACCTGGATCGCGGAGAGCGAGGCAATCCCGAGCCATCTGGTAATCGCGCGCCCCGGGCTGGACTCCGACCTCCAGGCGCGGTTCGTCGACGCAATGATGAAGCTCAATGAGCCGGAGAACCGCGACAAGCTTCAATATCTTTACGGCCCCGATGGATATGTAAAGGCCGATCCCGCTGATC
Source organism: Oricola cellulosilytica (assembly GCF_019966575.1). Lineage (GTDB taxonomy): Bacteria > Pseudomonadota > Alphaproteobacteria > Rhizobiales > Rhizobiaceae > Oricola > Oricola cellulosilytica. The sequence goes on from NZ_JAINFK010000006.1 coordinate 201,532, forward strand.
ATGATGGGGTGCGCGACATGGCACGGCGGTACGGTCTTCTGGAATGACCACGGCCGTCGAGATCGACGACTTAAGCTTCGCCTACCCGGGCGCAGACCGTCCCGCGCTGGAGCGCGTGTCGCTCATGGTCCCGGCGGGCGAGAGCGTGGCTCTGCTCGGCGCATCCGGGGCCGGCAAGACAACGCTCCTGGCGCTGCTCGACGGCAGGCTGCTGGCCTGGCGAGGACGTGCCTCTGTCCTGGGAGCGCCGATCGATCCCGATCATCCGCCGTCACGTGACCGGCGCGCTGACTCGGGCTTCATCTTCCAGGAATTCGCCCTGGTCGAAAGGTCCACGGTTCTGCGCAATGTGCTGAACGGCCGTCTGGGTCGGATGCCGCCTCTGCGCGCGGTTCTCGGTGCGCCGACGCCAAGCGATCTGGAGGTTGCCCGGGCGGCGCTGGATGATTGCGGCATCTCCGATTTGGCCGACCGCCGGGTTGACAGCCTCAGCGGCGGTCAGCGGCAACGCGTCGCCATAGCACGTTGCCTCGCACAGGAGCCTCGATTGATTCTGGCGGACGAACCCGTGAGCAACCTCGATCCCGCGCGCGCCGCCGAAATCCTGACGCTGCTGACCGGGGTAGCAGGGGCACGCGGAGCGACCGTCCTCTTCTCGTCGCACCAGCCGGACTTGGCACGCCGCTTCGCGCAGCGCATCGTCGGTATGCGAGGCGGGCGGATCGTCTTCGACGTGCCTGTCGCCGAGTTGAACGAGGACGCAACAGCGGACCTGTACCGGGATGGGGTGTCTGTGTCCGATGTCGGTCTCAGGGCGGTGACGTGATGCGGTCACGCCGGTTCGGCGGGATTGCGGCCGGGACGTTGGTTGCCGGCGCAGTTCTCTGGTCTTTCGCCACGTCCGACCTGGAGGTGTCGCGCATGATGTCGGCCGGGCCGCGCGTCGCCGAGTTCCTCGGCCGGATGTTCCCGCCGGATCCGACCGTGATGGACGAGATCGTGAAGGGAAGCGCGGAGACCCTGCGGATAGCGATCCTCGGATCGCTAGGGGCCGTGATTCTGTCTGTTCCGCTCGGGATTCTGGCGTCGGAGACGATGGTCTCGCCGGTGCTCTATCGCCCGGTCCGGACGCTTCTCGCCTTCATCCGCGCCGTTCCGCTGATCCTCGTCGCGATGCTCATGGTCGGTGCGGTCGGGCTCGGCCCCTTGCCCGGGATCATCGCGATAGCCTTCCACGCGACGGGGATGCTTGCAAAATTCTATGCCGAGGCGATCGACGGCGTCGCCCGCCGGCCCGTCGCCGCGCTGGAAAGCGCCGGCGCCGGGCCGCTTGCACGGCTCAGACACGCGATCTGGCCCCAAATGGCGCCGGTCGTAGCCCGCGACACGATCTTCCGGTTTGAGCTGAACCTGCGCGAGTCGTTGATCCTCGGCATCGTCGGGGCTGGAGGGATCGGCTTCTATATCCAGACCTACGTGCGCTCTTTCCAGTACGACAAGGCGGCGAGCGTCACTCTGGCCGTCATCGTGATGGTGGTCGCAATAGAGGCGATAAACGTGGCCCTGCGCCGCCGGTTTGCCTGAACGTCAGTGTCCATGGGCAAGAGCGCCCTGCGCCATGCGCTCGCCAATCGGTTCCCCGCCCGAATGGGGTACTTCGACCCGGTGACCGTTCAAGAGCCGGAGCGCGTTGGCCACGACAAGCAGAGACACACCTAAATCCGCTGCGATAGCGCCCCACATCGAGGCCATGCCAAGCGCGGTCAGTCCGACGAAGAGCATCTCGGCGGGCCTTTTGCCGCAAACCGTGGAAAACCGGCAAGCTCCGGATAGAGCGTTGTTGCCCAACCGGCTTCGTCGCGAATGAAACGTTCATCGAAGACAGGCACGAGGTTTAGGACTTCATCATAACGATCTTCGAGTCTGTCAAAAGCGTGCTCAAACAATTTCACGCCCTACATCTTTTGAGTCCCCATGTTGCGCCCGCTGCCAAGTGATGGGCCCGGATAATGGTAACGTCGATCATCTGAACCTAATCGAACTTGCGCCGCTATCGTCGAGCACATCTAGAACCATCTCTCACATACCTAGCAGCGTCCAGCGCCGGAAAAGGCGGTAAACGGATGACCATTTGCCTAACTCTTCAAACAAATCTCGCCACGGTGAACCGGCTCTCGCAATCCAGAAAACGGCGTCCGGCACTTGGCGATGATCACAAGCGGGGCGGTCGCCACGACCTTGAATAGCAATCAGAATGGGCAAAGAACGTCCCCCGACGTTCTCCATCACCAAACCCGCCACAGTATTCTCGGTAAAAGCTAACTTGAATCAGCTTTTCTCTGATTTTGTAATCCAGTTAATCAACCCGGCATAAAAAATACACCATCACATTTCCAACGTAATGCTAGATAATTTTCGCGACGATCCTGACAAATCACTGACAACCGATATCAGCTGTTCGTCAGCGATGCTTTGTTATCGTTTATACGGCAGTGGTCGTATCGACTATGCCGTAACTATAGGAGAGAGAAATGAATTTTACCAAGAACATCGCTGTCCTTTCCGGGGCCTGCGCTACATTCGTCCTTGCGACCGCTATTATTCCGGCTTCTTCCGACGGGGCGTGGAGCCAGCACATCGTGTCTGCAGCCTTTGCTCAAGACAATGGAGCCACCAGCGGTTACGGTGGATCCGGCGGCGGCTCGAGCAGTGACCACGGCGGGTCCGGCGGCGGCTCGAGCAGTGACCACGACGGGTCCGGCAGCGGCTCAGGAACCGGTTACGGTGGATCCGGCGGCGGCTCGAGCAGTAGCCACGGCGGGTCCGGCAGCGGCTCAGGCACCGGTTACGGTGGATCCGGCGGCGGTGGTTTCGATGGTGACCGGGGTAGCCGCGACCGGTCCGCATACGGTATTAACCGTGATGACAATCGCAAAGCGCGCGATGACAATAGCGGTTTCGGCCGATCGAGCGTCCAGCTCCAACTGGACCCGTCCAACTTGCCGCGCCTCCTTGATGGTTCGCTGGTTGCGGTCGACAATCTCAATCGGGTTCTTGAGGTCGAGTTGAGCGAACCCGGTTCGTTGAGGGTTGTCGCTAGGCCGCGAGATGAGGATGCGCGCCAGAAGCCCGGCCGGATAACCTCGGTGCGGCTGCTTTCGTCATCGCAAGTTCGCAACGCCAGGTAGTCTGCCTTCCCTCGGGCAGTCCTGGCGGCAAGAGCGGGTTTGTCCCGCTCTTGCTTTTCTCTGCGGCATACGTATCGTTTGTTACCTATGAAAAAAACCGTTCAGGATGTTGCTTGGCGGCGACGGGCGCTTTTGCAAGGAACCTGTCGGTTTCTCTCCGCAGCCCTCATATCCGCCATTTTGGGACAAGCTTCTATCGCCTACGCTAGGGATGGCGGCGGCGGTGGCGGCTCTGGCGGCGGCAGCTCTGGCGGTGGCGGCTCTGGCGGCGGCAGCTCTGGCGGCGGCAGCTCCGGCGGTGGCGGTTCCGGCGGTGGCGGCTCTGGCGGTGGCGGCTCTGGCGGTGGCGGCTCCGGCGGTGGCGGCTCTGGCGGCGGCGGCTCTGGCGGCGGCGGCTCTGGATCTGGGAGGGGCTACAGGCCGCTCAACCAGCTTGAAGCAACGCGTGCGGTGAGAGAGGGCGTAGTGCTTCCGCTCAAGGTGGTCTTGGAAAAAGTCGAGATGAACTACAAGGGCGCAGTCATTTCAGTTGTTTTGCTTTCGAGAGGTTACCGCCTTGAATATCGTTTCAAGATACGCAGCGACCGTGGTTCGGTCCGCACCATCCGCATAGACGCCCAAACAGGGCGATTTCTCGGATTTGGTTCTCTGTTTCGGTGACGCTGTGCGCATTTTGCTTGCCGAGGACGATCCGGTAATAGCGGACCATGTTATCGCAGCTCTCAACCGGGAGGGCTACACGGTCGAACACAATTGCAGCGGCCTTAGCGTGTGGGAAAGCGGTGATTTCGGCGGCTATGACGCTGTTATCCTTGATCTCGGTCTACCGGATCTTGATGGTCTAACCCTACTGCGTCGGTGGCGACGCGACGGCAATATGGTTCCTGTTTTGGTTCTGACCGCACGGGGCTCCTGGATGGAGCGGGTGGACGGATTTGAAGCTGGAGCTGACGATTACCTTCCCAAGCCTTTCCGAAATGAAGAGTTACTGGCACGTTTGAACGCCCTCTTGCGTCGTGCCGGTGGAAGTGCTCCCGCGCTGTTCAAAGTTGGCCGTTTCAGCCATGATGAAGCGCGTAGATCTATTATGTTCGATGATCAGCCCGTCGACCTTTCTCCCCAAGAATACCGCGCTCTGTTATTGTTGATGGCCGAACCGAACGCTGTTCTTTCCGCCTATGAACTAGCTCTTCATGTCCAAGGTCGGGACGACGATGCCGCCAAGAATGCTGTAGAAGCGATGATCAAGCGAATCCGCCGCAAAACTTCCCCCGATGCAATCGTGACGCGCCGCGGCTTCGGTTATAAATTAGGGGATGAGGAAACGTGAGTGAATCGCTCAGAGTGCGTCTCTTTGCCGGTGCTGGTTTTTTTATCACCCTCGGTCTTCTCATGACATGGTTCAGTCTGCAAAAGGTTTTTTTTCAATATATCTCGGCAGAATACGAGCACGAAATGTCGATGATAATAGACACACTTGCGGCCGACTTAGAATTTCTCGATGGTGGAAGATCGACTCTTGGCGGAACCCCTCTTGATCCGCGTTTTTCTTTGCCAGCAGGCGGGCGATACTGGGCAGTTGATGATGGAATTGAAATCACCCGTTCGCGCTCGCTGTGGGATATGCAGATCGATTCGAATGGCCTCAGCACATCTCGATATAGCGTCTTTTCGATAGGCCCTGGTCCGGACGGCGATCCAATCCTCCTGCTTACGCGCAAATTAAGCTTTGATACCCCAAGCGGCCTACGCAACGTTATTTTTTACGCTGGCTTTCCCCAAGGGGAAATGCAGCTTGCACTTAACAATTTCCGGTACGAGCTTGCCAGAATGCTGGCCTTAACCGCTTTAATGTTGTTACTTGCGGCAGTTCTGCAAATACTGCTCGGCTTGCGACCGCTGGAGGAGTTGCAATCACAGGTAGCCCGTTTACGAACGGGTGCCGTGGAAAGGTTGTCGTCAAAGGGGCCGATCGAGGTTCGGGCACTCGTCAGCGAGATAAACGAACTGCTCAGGGAGAAGGCAACTGCAGTGGAGCGCGCCCGTGCGCGCGCTGCCGATCTAGCACACGGGTTGAAAACGCCGTTGACTGCAATTTTACAAGTCGCCGAGACGCTGCCGCCGGCGACCGGAGGACTCATTATCGAACATGTAGAAGTGATACGCCGCCGATCCGACCGGCAGTTACTGCGTGCTCGTCTCGCCGTAGGACAGAAGAGTGGAGGAGAAGACTTCAAAGTTTTTGCCACCAAGCTCGTCCGGGTGATTTCCGCTATTCCGGTGGATCGCCAGATCGATTGGCGCATTGAGGTTGCCGATCGTCTAGCAGTACCGGTCGACTCCGCCGACCTCGCCGAAGCGGTGGGCAACATACTCGATAATGCGCGCAAATGGGCATCATCTCTAGTATGTCTGAAAGCGGAGCGGCGAGGCTCGAAATTAAACATCGAAATTGCAGATGATGGTTTCGGCATCGCAATTGGGGATCGCAAGCGTATTCTGGCGCGGGGCATGCATACGAACGACCCGCAGAGCGAAACCGGGCTTGGTCTGTCAATTGCCTGCGAAATCGTTGAAGCTTATGGGGGTTCTCTCAGCCTCGCGCCGGCCGAGATCGGGGGATTGAAGGTAACAATTGAACTGCCGGGATCCACGTCCACCTGCGTCCAGAACCCTTCCACGCACTGATCTGGCATCTTTGCTGGGCAGCGACCAAGCAGAGCTCTTTTCGAGCTTGACAATGGCGGCGCATTCGTCCCACTACTGTGACGTAGCCAGGGGAGCTCCGGCAAGGAGCTGAGAGGCCGACGGATGTGTTTTCACATCGGCGCGGCGACCCTTTGAACCTGATCCAGTTAACGCTGGCGGAGGGACGGTACAGCCGCAAATGTCCATGGCGCTTTTGGCGCGTGGTCTCCATTTCGGTGCCTGTATTCCACATCCAGCACGCGTGAATTGGATCTCTCCAACCGGTCAGGGGAGAGCCCGATGAACGCGATTACGCCGACTGTCACCGAGGGGCCGCTGCCCGCTTCGCGCAAGATATACATATCCGGAGAGCGGCATCGCGACATTCGCGTGCCGATGCGCCAAATCGATCTGCATCCGACCGCCGGCGAACCGCCGGTAACGGTCTACGACGGTTCGGGCCCTTACACGGATCCGGATATTAGGACCGATATTCGTGGAGGGCTGCCGCGCATTCGGTCGGAATGGATCGAGGCGCGTGGCGATGTGGAGGCCCATGACAGCCGCAGGGTGAGGCCGGAGGACAACGGCTTCGTTTCCGCGGACCGGCTGACGCCGGAATTTCCCGTCAAACCGCGCCCGCTGCGCGGCAGGCGCGGCAAGGCGGTGACCCAACTGGCCTATGCGCGCGCCGGGATCATCACCCCGGAAATGGAGTTCATCGCCATCCGCGAAAGTCTCGGCCGTGCGCAACCGGAGGAAAAACACAAGCGCGACGGCGAATCGTTCGGCGCCTGCATACCCGACCAGGTCACGCCCGAATTCGTCCGCGACGAGGTGGCTGCCGGCCGCGCCATCATCCCCGCCAACATCAACCACCCGGAAAGCGAACCGATGATCATCGGGCGCAATTTCCTGGTCAAGATCAACGCCAATATGGGCACCTCCGCCGTCACCTCCTCGATGGAGGAAGAGGTCGACAAGATGGTCTGGGCAATCCGATGGGGAGCGGACACGGTGATGGACCTGTCCACCGGGCGCAACATCCACAACACACGCGAATGGATCATCCGCAACAGTCCGGTGCCGATCGGTACCGTGCCGATCTATCAGGCGCTGGAAAAGGTGGGTGGCATCGCCGAGGACCTGACATGGGAGGTGTTCCGCGACACGCTGATCGAGCAGGCGGAACAGGGCGTCGATTATTTCACCATACACGCGGGCGTGCGGCTGCACATGGTGCCGATGACTGTGGACCGGGTGACCGGGATTGTGTCGCGCGGCGGCTCGATCATGGCGAAGTGGTGCCTTCATCACCATAAGGAGAGCTTTCTCTACGAGCATTTCGACGAGATCTGCGACATCTGCCGCCAGTACGACGTTAGCTTCTCGCTGGGCGACGGGCTGCGCCCGGGATCTATCGCCGATGCCAATGACGAAGCGCAATTCGCCGAGCTGGAAACGCTGGGTGAGCTGACCAAGATCGCCTGGGGTAAGGACTGCCAAGTGATGATTGAGGGTCCCGGCCATGTGGCTATGCACAAGATCAAGGAGAACATGGACAAGCAACTGGAGTGCTGCCACGAGGCGCCCTTCTACACGCTCGGGCCGCTCACCACCGACATCGCGCCGGGCTATGACCACATCACCAGCGGAATCGGCGCCGCCATGATCGGCTGGTTCGGCTGCGCCATGCTGTGCTACGTCACCCCTAAGGAGCATTTGGGCCTGCCCGACCGCGACGACGTGAAGACCGGGGTGATTACCTACAAGATCGCCGCCCATGCCGCCGATCTGGCCAAGGGCCTGCCAGGGGCGCAGCGGCGCGACGACGCGCTCAGCCGCGCGCGGTTCGAGTTCCGCTGGGAAGACCAATTCAACCTCGCGCTCGACCCCGAGACGGCGCGAGATTTCCACGACCAGACGCTGCCGAAAGAGGCGCACAAGCTGGCGCATTTCTGTTCGATGTGCGGACCGAAATTCTGCTCGATGCGCATCTCGCACGACATTCGGTCCGAGGCGCAGAAGGAGGGCATGGCCAGGATGGCGGAAAAGTATCGCAAGGGCGGCGACCTCTACGTGTCTCCCGGACCGGAGGAGTGAGGCCATGCGGGTGACCGTGATCGGGGCCGGGGTCGCCGGCCTCGCCTGCGCGACCGTACTGGCCGAACGGGGCGCCGAGGTCGAGGTGATCGAGCGGAGCCCGGACCTGCTAGCGGATGCCTGCTCGCGCCATGCCGGGGGCATGCTCGCCCCCTGGTGCGAACTGGAAAGCGCCGAGGAACCGGTGGCGCGCCTCGGCGCGGAGGCAATAGACTGGTGGGAAGCCCGGGTGCGTGAGGTCTGGCGGCAGGGTAGCCTGGTGCTGGCGCCGCCGCGCGACCGGGCCGAGCTCGACCGTTTCGCGCGCCGCACCGAACGATTCGCGCGCGTCGGCGGCGAGGAAATCGCCGAACTGGAGCCCGATCTCGCGGAACGGTTCTGCGCCGGGCTGCTATTTGCCGAGGAGGCGCATCTGTGCCCGCGCTGCGCCCTCAAAAGCCTGGCACAACGGTTGCGCGAGATGGGCGTTGCTTTTCGCCACGGGGTCGATGGGCGCGAGGCCGGTGCCGGCGCCAGCACCGATCTGGTAATCGACTGTCGCGGTTTCGCCGCGCGCGACAGTCTGCCGGAACTGCGCGGGGTCAAGGGCGAAATGCTCTTGGTGCGCACCCGTGACGTGGCGCTCAACCGCCCTGTCCGCCTGCTGCATCCGCGAATCCCGCTCTACATCGTGCCGCGCGGCGCCGAAGACGGTCTTTACATGGTCGGGGCAACAATGATTGAGAGCGCCGAGCGAGACCGGATCACCGCGCGCTCGATGGTCGAACTGCTGAATGCGGCTTATGCGCTGCACCCCGCCTTCGCCGAGGCCGAGATCGTCGATATCGGCGCCGATGTGCGTCCGGCCTTCCCCGACAACATGCCGCGGCTGTGCTGGCGAAACGGCCGGCTCTACGTGAACGGCCTCTACCGACACGGCTTTCTGCTGGCCCCGGCGCTGGCGCGAATGGCCGCGGACGCGGCACTTGGAAAGGAAGCGCTTTATGCGCATTGAGGTAAACGGCAAGCCGCAAGATATCCAGGCGCGAACATTGGCGGAGGCACTGGCAGAACTCGGACTCACGGACGCCGTGCTGGCCACCGCGGTCAATGGCTGCTTCGTGTCAAGCACTGAGCGCGACGAGATCCCGCTCCAATATGGCGACCGGGTCGAGATCGTTATGCCGATGCAAGGAGGGTAATCATGAACTTCTACGGCGTCGACCTCAACTGCCGGCTCATGCTCGGCACCGCGCAATACCCCTCCCCGGCCGTCATGGCCGAAGCGGTAAAGGCGTCAGGTACGGAGGTGGTGACGGTCTCGCTCCGGCGCGAATCCGGCGCCGGCCGCGCCGGCCAGGACTTCTGGAGCCTGATCCGCGCCCTCGGCGTGCGCGTGCTGCCCAACACCGCCGGCTGCCGCTCGGCGAAAGAGGCGGTCACCACAGCCCGGATGGCGCGTGAGGTATTTAACACCAAATGGATCAAGCTCGAAGTGATTGGCGAGGAGGACACGCTGCAGCCGGACGTGTTCGGCCTTGTCGAGGCGGCGCGCATTCTGGCCGAGGACGGTTTCGAGGTATTCCCCTATACCACTGAAGATCTTGTCGTCGCCGAACGCCTGGTCGAGGCGGGCTGCCGGGTGCTGATGCCCTGGGGCGCGCCAATCGGCTCGGCGCAGGGCCTCAACAACGCCTTCGGCCTGCGCGCGCTGCGCGCCCATTTTCCCGAGGTGCCGCTCGTGGTGGATGCCGGCATAGGGGTGCCGTCCCATGCCGCCCGCGCCATGGAAATGGGATACGACGCGGTGCTGATCAACACGGCGATCGCCAAGGCGGGCGACCCGGTGGCGATGGCCGCGGCCTTCGCACGCGCTGTCGAAGCCGGCCGCCTGGCTTGGGAAGCCGGCCCGATGGAACCCCGCGAGATGGCCTCTCCCTCCACACCCGTGATCGGTCGGGCGGACCTGGCGTGACGCGGAAGTTCGATCTCGATCCTTTTTATCCCGTCGTTGGTTCCTCCGGCTGGATCACGCGGCTGGCGCCGCTCGGCATCCGGCTGATCCAACTCCGGGTGAAGGACCGCGCGCCGGCGGAAATCCGCGCCGAGGTCCGTCGGGCGCGCGACCTCTGCGCAGCGCATGGATGCGCCCTGGTGGTCAACGACCATTGGCAAACGGCCATCGAGGAAAGATGCGAGTGGGTGCATCTGGGCCAGGGCGATCTCGACAGCGCGGATGTGCCGGCCATCCGCAGGGCCGGAATTGGGCTGGGTTTGTCGACACATGACCACGCTGAACTCGACCGCGCGCTTTCGCACGATCCCGACTATGTCGCTTTGGGGCCCGTCTACCCGACCATTCTGAAGAAGATGCCTTGGGCACCCCAAGGGTTGGCGAAAGTCGCCGAATGGAAAAACCTGATCGGCGACCGGCCCCTTGTCGCCATCGGCGGATTGAATCCGGAACGTCTGCCGGGCGTTTTTGCCGCCGGGGCGGACATTGCCGCGGTTGTCACCGACATCTCGCTCCACGCCGATCCGCAAGAGCGCACGCGCCAGTGGCTGGACGCGACACGGAAAGGGACGGCATGAGCCGCTACGCACGCCAGATGATGTTGCCGGAAGTCGGCGAGGCGGGGCAAGCGAAGCTTGCCGCCGCCCGCGTTACGGTGGTCGGCGCGGGAGGTTTGGGCTGTCCGGTACTCAGCTATTTGGCTGGCGCGGGTTTGGGCCGCATCGCGATCGTGGATCCCGATGCGGTGGATGTGAGCAACCTTCACCGGCAGCCCCTTTACCGCATGGCCGACCTGGGAAAGCCCAAGGCACGGTTGGCAGCGGCGGCGATCGACGGATACAATCCCGATATTTGCGTGACGGCCCATCCTTACAGGCTGGCTCCCGACAACGTCGTGGAATTGTGCGACGGCGCCGACGTCGTCATCGATGCCGCCGATAACTTTGCCACGACCTACACGCTGTCCGATTATTGCCTGGCCACCGGAACGATCCTGGTTTCTGCTTCCGTGCTCGCTTTTTCCGGTTATGTCGGCTGTTATTGCGGCGGACGTACCCCAAGCGTCCGGGCCGTCTTTCCAGAGTTGCCGGCCAAGGCAGGCAATTGCGCGACCGCCGGCGTCAGCGGCGCGGCGGTCGGCGTCATCGGAGCGTTACAGGCACAGATGACGATAAATTGCGTGCTGGACATCGAACCGTCGCCGCTGGGGCGAATGATGCGCCTGGACCTGAAGCGATTGACGGTTTCCGGATTCTCGTTTGCGCAGGCGGCGGAGCCGGCACGTTGTTTCCGGCATGTCTCCATCGCGGATGTGGAACCGGCGGATGTGCTCGTTGATCTGCGAACCGTCGAGGAGGCGCCGGAACCGATCATGCCGCAGGCACGACGCGGCAAGGTGGACAATATTGTCGCCTTGGCAACCCCCGCAAAAAACCGTCGCGTCGTCCTGTGCTGCCGCACGGGGTTGCGCGCGTGGAATGCGGCGCAGCGCCTTGCCAGGGCTGGCCACACCGAACTCGCATTGATCGCAACAGGCTAGTGATGCCTCCGGCAATCATCGTCATCGGCGGGTCCGATTCCAGTGGCGGAGCCGGGGTTTCCCGGGATGTTGTCACGCTCGCCGGCTTCGGGTTCAAGGCGCGGCCCGTCCTGACGGCGGTAACCGCACAGACGGATAAGGCCGTCACCGCAGTCGAACTGATCGATCCGCAACTTGTCGTCCGGCAGTTGCGCGCCGCTTTCGACAGCGGACCGGTGAAGGCGGTCAAGATCGGCATGCTCGGCACTGAAGCAACGGTGACCGCCATAGCGGATACCCTCGCCAGCCACAAGCGCGCTCCCGTGGTGGTTGACCCCGTGATTGCTTCTTCCTCCGGCACCAGGCTGCTTTCTGCGGAGGGGATTGAAGCGCTCAAGCAGCACCTGCTGCCGCTTTGCGATATCGTGACGCCCAACCTGCCGGAGGCCAAAGCACTGATCTTTGGAGACAAGATCGGCGAAGCGTGTGAGATCGAGGCGCAGGCGAACGCGCTGCTGGATCATGGCGTGCGTCATGTGCTGATCAAGGGTGGGCACGACGACGGAAACGAAGCCGCTGACCGATTGTTTTCGAAGGAGGGAGGCGTACGCCGTTTTGCGGCCCCCCGTTTGTCGACCGAAATGCGCGGTACCGGGTGCATGCTTGCCAGCGCCATCGCCGCGCATCTTGCCAACGGGCTGCCTGTCGAGGCCGCATGCATGCTGTCAAAAGATTTTCTTCACCAGGTACTGAAGGGTAATGTCGATTGGACGCATTGAACCGCACCGGGTCTCCTGGATGCATCAAGGGCAGCATGAGAGCCACTGGTCGGCGATTATGTCGATCTCGGCGAAGATTGGCTGCGCGCCGCAGACGCTGAACGAGTGGGTCAAGAAGACCGAGGTCGAACGCGGTGAACGAGCCGGTGTCACGACCGAGATGGCCGATCGGCTGTGGGCGCTGGAACGGAAGAACCGATCCCCTTCTCGTCCTCCACGTCGAAGGACAGGCCAAGCGCGTTCCGGTAGTCACCAAGAAGCGGAGCGACAGGTTTAAGATCTTCAGGTAAGGCATATTTCGCGTCTCGCGCTTGCCGGGCCAGAACCTTGGCAAGATCGGCCGGGTCGGCGATCGGCGCGAGATCGTTGGCCGAACGGATGACGAGCGCGATGAGGTCGGCTTGCGTCTGCGCATCAACATGGAGCTTGGCGCCTTTTCCAGACGCATTGCTCCACAGGTCGACGTCGCAATGAGATCGCGCTGGTTCGGCGGAACTGGCGTGCTCTGCTCGCGCACATAACCCGGGGCGCACGCCAGAAGGCCAAACCCGCGCCCGTTGTTGACAAGCACCACGTCGATACGACTGAGATAACGGCCGATCTGGTCGTTCCGCTCGGTGGAAACGGCGACGTCTTCGAGCATCGCATCCGGAGTCTTGATCTCGCAGGTCTGTGCCGGATTCCTTGGATTCCGACGTGCCGGTGCAATCGAACAAGTTGCCCTCGTGACCGGTCACGGGGACTGGAAAATATCCGGCCGGAGGGATTGCATGCCCTCGCCGCGAAGCGTGTCGCATGAATACTGGTCGCGGGGCCTGATACCCCCACTGACATGCATCTCCGGCAGCGGGTAATCCCAACGCTCCACGAGAGATCGTTTGTGGACATCTACGATCAGGGCTCGTCAATGTTGCTCTGCGCAACTTGTTGTGGCGCAACGCATTGTCGAATTGGTCATGGTTCAGTAGACTTGATCAGCCGGACAGTGCTCTCGGACCAGATGCCCCGCCTTTTCGGTCGACAGCCCGCCGTGTGCAAATTATCTATAAACCCATGACAACGAGAAACACGCGCGCCGCCCAGATCGCCCAGACCCTTGCCGACAGAATCGTTTCCGGCCAATTGGCGCCGGGCGCCCGCCTGAGGCAGGACCACGTCGCCGAGGAGTTTGGCGCGAGCCACGTGCCGGTGCGCGAAGCGTTCCGCAGGCTCGAAGCGCAGGGTCTCGCAATCAGCGAACCGCGGCGCGGCGTGCGGGTGGCGTCGTTCGATCTTTCGGAGGTCCGCGAGGTCGCCGAAATGCGTGCGGCCCTGGAAGCGCTGGCGCTGCGCAATTCCGCGCAGCATCTGACCAAGGCCATACTCGATGCCGCCGAAGAGGCGACCCGCGAAGGCGAGACGGCGAAGGATGTGCGGAGCTGGGAGGACGCAAACCGCAGGTTCCACAAGCTCATTCTCGATCCCTGCGGAATGCCGCGCCTGCTTGCCGCCATCGACGATCTGCACATGGCAAGCGCCCGCTTCCTCTTCACCGCCTGGCGTTCGGGCTGGGAACCCGGCACCGACCAGGATCACCGCGCGATCCTCGCCGCCCTACGGAAGAGCGAGACGGATGAGGCCGCAACCATCCTCTCGCGTCACGTCCGGCGGATCGGCAGGAAGCCGATCAGGAGCGCGTCGGGCGGCACGCGCGACGCGTTTGCCATTATCGGCTGATTATCCGCGCGAACTGGTGATGTCCGCTTGCACTCACCGGTGAGGTGTGGCTTTATATAGATGAAAACTCGAAATTATAGATAATTTTCGTTCGACCAGACAAGGAGCCTCCCTTGAACCAGTCCGCCAATGCCATCAGACCGACCTACAGCCCCTTGCGCCTCGACAGCCGGTCCATCGGCGTCAGGATCGCCGCCATATTGGGCGGAACGGTCCTGTTGACGCTGTCATCCTACATCACGGTCCCGATGTATCCGGTCCCGGTGACCATGCAGACCTATGCCATTTTGATGGTGGCGGCCCTCTATGGCTGGCGGCTGGGCACGCTGACGGTTCTGGCATGGCTCGGCGAAGCGGCTGTCGGCATGCCCGTTCTCGCCGGCGGCGCCGGCGGCCTCGCCGTCTTCGCCGGCCCGACCGCCGGCTACATCTTCTCCTGGCCCCTGATCACCGCGCTCGTCGGCTGGCTCGCCGAGCGCGGCTGGAACGGCAAGCGCCCGGTACTCGCATTCGCTGGCATGCTCGTTGCCAGTGCTCTCTGCCTCACCGTGGGTGCCGCATGGCTCGCCGCGTTCATCGGGCCCGAAAAGGCGATCACCGCCGGTGTCCTGCCCTTCCTTCCCGGCGACGCCCTCAAATCCGCGCTGGCCGCGGTAACCCTGACATTTGCCATGCGTAAAGTCGGGTCGTGACCGTCCGTCTGCGCCCCCATCATCTTCTCTGCGTCCTCACCTATGTAGGCGAGGGCTATGGCGCCAGCTTCACCGCCAACTATGACGTGATCGCGGAGCGCATCGCCGACGGCGAGGACATCCTCCTCGTCGACGGCGCCGACGACATCTGCGCTCCGCTGCTGGCCGAAGACGATCCGCACTGCCACCGGCAAAGCGTCATAGAACGCGACGCGAAGGCGACCGAAGCGCTCACCGCCCCCCTCGCGGGCTCCGTTCGCACCGGCGAGCGCGTGGTTCTGTGCAAAAAGACGCTCGAGCGCCTGCGCGATGCCTTCGCCCGCGGCGCCATCCGCAGCGCCTGCGTCGGCTGCTCGTGGGAGTCGCTGTGCAATGCGATCGCTGAAGATGGCTACGCTCAAGCCCGCGTCAGGTCCTCGGCCGCAGCGACCTTGTCGTCATGAGGACGATTCCCTTCGAAAGACTCATTCGAAACTCCGAGTCGGTTGCGCCGGCACCCGCTTCATCGTGGCGTCGATGCGAACGAAGCCAGTTCGTTCCCTCGCCCCACACGCAGCGCCAACAGTCAGGTTGTCATCCATGATCCGCCACATCGTTCTGTTCACCGCCAAGTCCGGCAAGGACATCGAGCCTATCCGGCAAGGGCTCGAGCTCCTCACGCACATCCCGCACGCATCGCGCCTCGAGATCGCTTTGAACCGGAAGTCCGATCCAAAGAGCAAGGTCGTCGATGTCGTCGTCTATGGCGAGTTCGTCAATGATGCGGCCCTTGCGGCCTACAAGGGGCACGCGCTCTATGCCGAAGCCATCAAACGCGTGAGCCCGCTGCGCGAACTCCGGTTCGCGGCCGACTATGATGTCAGCAAGGCGGCTACCGGCTCCAGGGAAGAGGGCTGAGATCGCCGGTCCGTCCGGACTTCAAGCCGCGACCGAGGCGACCGTCTCCGCATCAGGTTCCGGCCGGACGCACACATTGTCAATCAGGCGGATGTCCCCGAGCCAGGCGGCCACCAGGAGGCGCGCCGGGCGATCGGCGGACTGGAGCGGCGAAAGGTCGTCATTGGCCCGCAATTCGAGATATTCGACGCTGGCGTAACCGGCATCGAGGATCGCCTGTCGGGCCGCCAAGAGCGTGTCGCCGACCGGCGCGCCTTGCGAAAGCCGTTCGGACACGTCGAAGAGTATCGCCGATAGCCGCGGCGCCGCCTTGCGTTCCAGGGGCGAGAGCCGGACATTGCGCGACGACATCGCCAGACCGTCTTCCTCGCGCACCGTCGGGCAGGCGACGATCCCGATCGGGATATCGAGATCGCGAGCAAGCCGACGCACCACATGCAATTGTTGAAAATCTTTCTCGCCGAAGAAGGCGAGATCGGCGCCGGTCTGCAGAAACAGCTTCGCCACGATGGTCGCGACACCATCGAAATGCCCCGGCCGATACGCCCCGCACAAGCCTTCGCTCACGTCGATCACCGACACCGTGGTAGAGAAGCCGGCCGCATACATCTCCGCCCCATCCGGCGCGTAGAGCATGTGGGCGCCGATGAGCGCCAGCTTCGCGGCGTCTTCTTTCTCAGTGCGCGGATAGGCGGCGAGATCAGCCGCGCTGTTGAACTGCTTCGGATTGACGAAGAGCGTCACGATGACCCTGTCGGCCTTCTCGAGCGCGGCGCGCACCAGGCTCAGATGGCCTTCGTGAAGGGCGCCCATGGTGGGAACGACCGCTATTCTGAGCCGCTCGCGGCGCCACGCGGCAACGGTCGCCCGCAGTTCCGCCACAGTTCGGACGATCGGTACGGTCATGCGGTCTTTGCTCTCTGGACAGGTCTGGGCGCATCGCCGAACAGATGCTCGGGCGCGGGGAAACGCCGCTCTCGCACGTCAAGCGCGTAAGCGGCGATCGCCTTGTCGGCGGCCTCGCCCAATTCGGCGTAACGCTTCACGAATTTGGGCCGGAAATCACCGAACAGGCCCAGCATGTCGTCGGCGACGAGGATCTGCCCGTCGCATGCCGGCGACGCGCCGATGCCGATGGTCGGGACCTTTATCTCCTCGGTGATGCGGCTGGCGAGAGGCTCGGGCACTTTTTCAAGCACCACCGCGAAAGCGCCCGCCTCCGCCACGGCGTTCGCATCCTTCCGGATGCGCTCGCCATCATCTCCCCTGCCCTGCACGCGATAGCCGCCGAAGGCATTGACCGCCTGCGGCGTCAGCCCGACATGGGCAATGACCGGGGTGCCGCGCGCCGCGAGATATTCGATCGTACCCGCCATCGTCTCGCCGCCTTCCAGCTTGACCGCAGCACAGCCGGTCTCCGCCATAACGCGCGCGGCATTGGCAAAAGCCTGCCGCGGGCTTTCCTCGTAGGAGCCGAACGGCATGTCGACGACCATCAGCGCCCGCTCGAGACCCCGGCGGACCGCCTTGCCGTGCATGATCATCATGTCGAGCGTGACGCCGAGCGTTGAATCGAGCCCGTGGAGGACCATGCCGACACTGTCGCCGACCAGCACGACGTCGCAGTGTGCATCCACCAGCCGGGCGACCGGGGTCGTATAGGCGGTCAGGCAGACGATCGGCGTCTTGCCCTTGCATGCTGCGATATCCGGCAGCGCGAGGGCCCTCGAATGTCCCGATGCGGTCATGATTTCTCCTCCCTGAAGGGTTATTTCCCTTTGGTCAGGACCGTCTCGCATATATTTGTGCAGTTGCGAACATCTAAACCGCATTGCACAATGAAATCTTCCGCAGCTTCGTCTTAACCCGCCTTTCATTCCCGTCTCGCCATATGTCGTCCGAAGCAACTCGCCTTGCGCGGGTCACGTTTGAGCGCCGCAGATTTCCGAAACAGCCGATGAGCCATATGCCGGGTTCGCCATACATCCTCCTGCGCGACGATATCGAGGGCAGCGAGATGCTGTTCGCGCGACCGCTCGAATTGGTCCGCGCCGACGATGCCGATGGGGTGATCGCCGCCCTCGATCGGCTGGAAACGGCGAAGCGGGCGGGCAAGTGGAGCGCCGGGTATTTTTCCTATGAGGCGGGCTACGCCTTCGAACCGAAGCTGCGTGCGATCCTGCCGGACAAGCGCCGCATGCCGCTCGTCCTGATGGGCATCTTCGACGGACCGGAAGAAAGACCGGTCACGGGTGGTGATCATGCGGAGGCCGCGCTTACCGACATCCGCCCGATCTGGTCGTATGAGGATTACCTGCCGCGCTTCGAACGCGTGCACCAGCATTTGCGCGAAGGCGACTGCTACCAGGCGAACCTCACCTTCCCGATGTCCGCGAGATGGCATGGCGAAGCTGAAGCGATCTTCGACGCGATGACCGATCGCCAGCCCGTCCGCTACGCGGCGCTCGTCGATCTGGGCGGGCCAAAAGTGCTGTCACGTTCGCCGGAATTGTTCTTCGCGGTGAACGAAGAGGGCTGGATCGAAGCGCACCCGATGAAGGGAACGGCATGCCGCGGCTCCACGCCGACGCAAGATGCCGGGTTCATCGAGTTCCTGCGCAACGACACCAAGAACCGTGCCGAAAACGTGATGATCGTCGATCTCTTGCGCAACGATATCTCGCGGATCTGCGAGCCCGGCACGCTGTACGTGCCGGAACTGTTCCGCATCGACACCTTCCCGACGGTGCACCAGATGGTCAGCCGCGTGCGCGCGAGGCTGGCGGCCGACGTCACGCTCAGCGACGCCTTCGCCGCCTTGTTCCCCTGCGGTTCGATAACCGGGGCGCCGAAACTGAGGGCGATGCAGATCCTGCATGGTATCGAAGGATCACCGCGCGATGTCTATTGCGGGTCGATCGGCTTCATCGCGCCTACGGGCGCGATGCGCTTCAACGTGGCGATCCGCACCGTCACGCTGCATGCGGACGGGCACGCGGTCTTCAATGTCGGCGGCGGCATTGTTTTCGATTCGCAAGCGCGCCCGGAATATGAGGAATGCCTGTTGAAGGTGCAATTCGCAACCGGATGAGGTGGATCATTTGCAGCTGTTATTTCACGAAGTGATGTTGAGACATTGTCAGCACGTTCATCGGAACGAAGCCAGGGCAGGCGACATTCACTGCTTTTTGAGCGGGATTGCTCAGCCCGGCCGGCATACCGCTGGAAATACCGTTAAAGTGAGTTTCATGCCCAATTTGGCGCAAGATGCGCCAGAACAGACCAAGCTGGAGAATATTGATTTCAACAAATTAAGGCTGGTGGAATTTTCTTCGCGCCAGCCCCAGATGGAAAATCGCTATTCAAATGCATCATAAATAGGCCTTCACAAAGCGCAAGAATTCCGTTATATTACAGAGGCTTACAGCGCTCTTCTCCCCCTCACTCCCACTCAATAGTGCCCGGGGGTTTCGACGTGACATCATAGACGACGCGGTTGATGCCGCGGACTTCGTTGATGATGCGGGTGGCTGTGTTGCCGAGGAAGCTCATGTCGTAGTGGTAGAAATCCGCTGTCATGCCGTCGACGGACGTGACCGCCCGCAATGCGCAGACGAATTCGTAAGTCCGTCCATCGCCCATGACGCCGACGGTCTGTACCGGAAGCAGAACGGCAAACGCCTGCCAGATCGCATCGTACAGCCCGGCCTTGCGGATCTCGTCGAGATAGATCGCGTCCGCCTCCTGAAGGATGCGAATCTTCTCGCGCGTGACACCGCCGGGACAGCGGATGGCGAGGCCAGGGCCGGGAAACGGATGCCGGCCGATGAAATGGTCCGGCAATCCGAGTTCCTTGCCAAGCTCGCGGACCTCGTCCTTGAACAGTTCCCGCAGCGGCTCAACGAGCTGCATGTTCATGCGTTCGGGCAGGCCGCCGACATTGTGGTGGCTCTTGATCGTGACCGACGGTCCGCCGGTGAACGACACGCTTTCGATCACGTCCGGATAAAGAGTACCCTGGGCGAGAAAATCGGCGCCGCCGAGCTTTCGCGCCTCCTCTTCGAACACCTCGATGAACAACCGGCCGATCGTCTTGCGCTTTTTTTCAGGGTCGGCTTCGCCCTCGAGCGCGCCGATGAACGTGTCGGCGGCGTCGACATGGACGAGATGGAGATTGTAGTGCTCGCGGAACATCGCAACAACCTCCGCAGCCTCATTCATCCGCATCAGGCCGTGGTCGACCAGCACGCAGGTGAGGCGGTCGCCTATCGCCTCGTGGATCAGCAGCGCAGCGACGGATGAATCCACCCCGCCTGACAGCGCGCACAACACGCGGCCATCGCCGACCTGCTCCCGGATCGCGGCAATGGCCTGGTCCTTGTAGGCGGCCATCGTCCAGTCACCCTTCAAGCCTGCAATCTTGTGAACGAAATTGGAGAGCAGCTTCGCGCCGTCCGGCGTGTGCACGACCTCGGGGTGGAACTGCACGGCGTAATATTTGCGCGCTTCGTCGGCGGTGGCGGCCAACGGGGCATTCTGCGACGAACCGATCACCTCGAAACCGTCCGGCAATTTCGTCACGCGGTCGCCATGACTCATCCAGACCTGGTGGCGCTCGCCGGTGCTCCACACTCCGTCGAAGAGCGGGCTGGAAGCGTCGACCTGCATATAGGCGCGGCCGAATTCGCGGTGATGCCCGCCTTCGACCTTGCCGCCCAATTGCTCGGCCATGACCTGTTGGCCATAGCAGATGCCGAGCACCGGAACACCGCTGTCGAAGACGATCTGCGGCGCGCGCGGGCTGCCGATATCGGTGGTCGAGGCTGGGCCGCCCGACAGGATGACAGCTTTCGGCTGGAGCCGCTCGAAGCCCTCGGCGGCGGATTGAAACGGCACGATCTCGCTGTAGACCCCGGCCTCGCGAACGCGACGTGCGATCAACTGCGTAACCTGCGAGCCGAAGTCGATGATGAGGACGGTGTCGGGGTGCTGGATAAGGTCGGAAACGCTCATGACGAGCGCTTAGGCCAATGCGCGGGAGGATGCAATTGCCCGCTCCGGGAGCATTCGCTGTTTCCCCAACCGGGGATGACAGCCGCCCGCCGAAATATGTGCGGCGGGGCGGAACGAAGGCGACCGGTGAGCCGTTCTCGAGATGTCCCAGCCCCACAACCTCCAGGGAGAGACCATCATGGCAATCAAGGACCTTAACGACTTGTTCGAGCACACGCTCGAAGACATCTATTTCGCGGAAAACCACATCCACAAAAGCCTGCCCAAGATGATCGAGAAGAGCACGAATGCTTCATTGAAGAAGCTCTTCAAGGACCATCGAACGGAAACCGAAGGCCAAATCGAACGGCTCAAGAAAGTGTTCGACGTGATCGGCAAGAAAGCTTCGGGCGAGGAATGCCCGGCGATCGAAGGCATCGTAAAAGAGGCCGAGGAACTGATCGACGAAATCAGCGACGCCGAAACGCTCGACGCCGCGCTGATCGCGGCTGCCCAGGCCGTAGAACATTACGAAATCACCCGCTATGGGACGCTTCTGACCTGGGCGGAAGTGCTCGGCCACGACGAGGCGATCAATCTGCTTCGGGACAATATCGAGGAAGAAAAGAGCGCCGATTCCAAGCTGACCCGGCTCGCCGAGGACAAGCTAAACCAGAAGGCCGCGTAGGCCGTCTCCGAAGACCAGCCTCGGGCCCCGCTCAGCGAGCGGGGCCTTTTCGTGCCGCTAGTTTTCATTCCAGCGACAGCAAACCATCCCGCATCGCGGCCTCTACCAGATCGACAGCAGCTGCCAGCTTCTCGTCGATGACGTGCAGATATTGCGTCCAGTCATCGAAATGATGGAGGTCTGCGGCGCCGTCCGAGACGCCGCGCAGACCAACAAGAGGCACGTCGAAGGTCATGCAGGCGCGCAGGATCGCGAAGGTCTCCATATCGACCATGTCCGCGTCGATGCCATCATAGGCGGCGCCGGATACGATGTTCGCCCCGGTCGAGAGGCGCGCCGATGGAATTCCGTCAATCGAGAACGGAAGCGCCACTTCGGCCGGAAGGTCGAGAAACGGCGTCCGGCCCTTTTCAAAGCCCAGCGGCGAGGCGTCCATGTCGCGATAGCCGACGCCTGCAATCTGATAGACCTCCGCCTGTTCGAGCGTGCGCGAGCCCGCCGAACCGAGCGAAAAGACGATGTCGGGACGACTGCCGGCCAGCGCGCGGGTCACATTGACCGCGGCCTCGACCGGTCCGACACCGCAGATCAGCGGCATGAAGCGGGATTTCAGATGATCGCCATACTCGGCATCGGCGGCCATGACGTAGAGAATTCGCGCTCCGGCCACCGTCTTCATGGATCAATCCCTGATGTTGGCGCGGCCGTGGATTGCCATCAGGGTGGCGGTCATGGTCGCGATCTTCTTCTCGGCGCCGTCCCGGAGGGCGAATGCCGCGCCATCGGAAACGGTGATCGTACGGCCGGGTTTGACCACCGTGCCGACGAAGCGGAAGCGATCGCCTTCCGCCGGCGCAAGCAGATTGACCTTGAACTCGATCGTCAGAATCCCCGCATCGGGCGTCATGGTGCTCAGCGCTGCGTATCCGCAGGCAGAATCAAGCACGGCGGCGACAATGCCACCATGCAGAAAGCCGTGTTGCTGGGTTAGCTTCAGATCATAGGGTACGACGATTTCGACTGATCCGGCACCGACCGCGTCCAGCACAGCGCCGATGGTGCGCATCGCCGGCTGGCGCGAAAAGCTGTCCTGGATGCGCCGGGTTACATCGTCCGTCAATTCAGCCACCGGGTCACCCGTTGCGCTGCATTACCGCGAAGAAAAAACCATCCGTTCCTGTCGCGCGCGGGGTGAGCGTGATGCACTTCATGTCCGCCGACCAAGGCTGCGGCTTGTCGAAACCAAACAGTTCCTGCCACACTTCGCCCGCCGAGAGAAGCTCATAGTCCGCATGCCGGTCACCGAAGGCGTATACCTGGTGCTCGTTTTCCTGCGGAAACACCGAACAGGTGACGTAAACGAGAAACCCGCCCGGCCGAACATATTTGCTGGCGGCATCGAGCACCGAAGCCTGCTCCCCCAACCGCTTCTCAAGCGAGGAAGGCTGCAACCGCCACTTCGCGTCCGGATTGCGCCGCCACGTCCCGGAACCGGTGCACGGCGCATCGACAAGCACGCGTTCCATCCGGTTTTCGAGACCAGACAGGTCGGCGTCGGCTGCATGCACCTGAACATTGCGCGTCTCAGCCCGCTTCAGGCGTTCGAAGATCGGCGCCAGCCGAGACTTGTCCGCATCCCAGGCGTGAACCTGACCCTTGTTCTCCATGGCGGCGGCGAGCGCAAGCGTCTTGCCGCCGGCGCCGGCGCAGTAATCGAATACCTGCTCGCCCGGTCTCGGAAACACCAGATCGGCAACAATCTGGCTGCCTTCGTCCTGAACCTCGAACCAGCCTTTCTGGAAAGCCGGTTCGACTTGCACGTTCGGGTGCCGCGAGGCACCCTTCCCGGCGGCGATGCGAAGGCCATGCCGCGCAATCGGCGTATCCTTGGCGCCGGCCTTCGAGAGCTGCTTGCGGACCTTCTCCCGGTCGGCCTTCAGGGTGTTGACGCGCAAATCGAGCGGCGCGCGCTCGGAAAGCGCCGCCGCCTCGGCGACCCATTCGTGATCGAAATTCTCCTCGAAGAAATCCGCGGTCCAGTCGGGAACGTCGGCTTCGACATAGGGCGCCGCGAAGGCGAAATCGCGTTTCAGCGCCGAGGCAAGCGCGTCTTCGGGGATCTTGGGCGCGAACCGGTCTTCAGCGAAGGCCTCGCGCATCTGGGCAAGACTAACGGACCACTGACGCCAGAGGGTTCCAAAAGCGAGTGACGCGGGCGAATCGTCAGCCATCAAATGAGCGGTTGAGAGCTTCTTGCGAAGAGCATCGTGGACAAGATTGCCAATTACGGCACGGTCGCCCGATCCGGCGAACCGGTGCGCAAGGCCCCAGTCCTTCAGCGCATCGGCCACAGGACGGCGTCTTGTCTCGATGTCCTGCAGCACCTCGATAGCTGCACCGACCCGTCCGCCGAGGCGCATGGAATTTGCTCCGCTTGAAAACTCCAGCGTGGTTACAGAGGGGACGGGATGTTGGCAAGGCAGAGACGGCGCTCAAGGCGTGAAGTGGACGCCGATATAGTATGGCCAGACGATCAGCGCCCACAGCCCTTTCCAGAAGGTCAGTTGAAGAAAACCGATGGTGAACAGCCAGCCGGCGAACCAGATGAGGCCAAGTCCGCCGTGCTGCTCGATCCGGATGCGCTGCTTTTCCATGGGCGGTCCTCCCGATTGCTCTTGTTGCGTACGCTCGCCATCCAACGGGAACGGAATGAAAGGCGCATTGTCCGGGATCAAGACGCAAGAAAGCCGGCGCGGGTGAAGCGCCGGCTTTCGGTGGTCCGGGACGTTAAAGGCGTGGATCAGGCGACCTCGAAGCGGTCCGCGTCCATTACCTTGGCCCAGGCCTTCACAAAATCCTGCACGAACCTCTTTTTCATGTCGTCCTGGGCATAGACCTCGGAAAGGGCCCGTAGCTGGGAGTTAGAGCCGAATACGAGGTCGACGCGGCTTGCCGTCCACTTCACTTCCTCGGTCGCGCGGTCGCGGGCCTCGTAGACATGCTCGTCATCCTCGGACTGCTTCCAAGCGGTGCCCATGTCGAGCAAGTTGACAAAGAAATCGTTCGTGAGCGTGCCGGGCCGGTGGGTGAAGACGCCGTGCGGCGTGCTCCCGTGGTTCGCCCCAAGAGCGCGCATGCCGCCGATGAGGACCGTCATCTCGGGAGCAGTGAGCGTGAGGAGTTGTGCCCTGTCAACGAGAAGCTGCTCGGTCGGCACGGTGTATTCGGCATCGACATAGTTGCGGAAGCCGTCGGCTTTCGGTTCCAGCGGCTCGAAGGATTCCGCATCCGTCATCTCGGCCGTCGCGTCGGTGCGCCCCGGCGTGAACGGCACGACGACATCGTGGCCGGCCTCGCGCGCCGCCTTTTCGACCGCCGCCGCGCCGCCGAGTACGATCAGGTCCGCGAGCGACACCTTCTTGCCCCCGGTCTGGGCATCGTTGAACGCCTTCCGGATGCCCTCGAGAGTCTCCAGAACCCGGGCAAGCTGTTCAGGCTCATTGACCTCCCAGTCCTTCTGCGGCGCGAGGCGGATACGGGCGCCATTCGCGCCACCGCGCTTGTCGGAGCCTCGGAAAGTCGAGGCGGACGCCCAGGCAGTGTAGACGAGCTCGCGAACCGAAAGCCCGGACGCAAGTATCTTCGACTTCAGTTCCTCGATCTCTGCGTTACCGATCAGTTCGTGATCGACGGCCGGAACCGGGTCCTGCCAGATCAGGTCTTCCGCCGGAACCTCCGGCCCGAGGTAACGTACCTTGGGGCCCATATCGCGGTGAGTCAGCTTGAACCATGCACGGGCGAAGGCGTCGGCGAACTCGTCCGGGTTCTCATAGAACCGGCGCGAGATCTTCTCGTAGGCCGGGTCCATCCGCAGCGAGAGGTCCGTGGTCAGCATGTTCGGCGTGCGGCGCTTGCCCGGCTCGTGCGGGTCTTCCACCGTGTCGACAGCTTCCGGGTTCTTCGGCTTCCACTGATGTGCGCCCGCCGGGCTCTTCGTCAGCTCCCATTCGTATTCGAACAGGTTATGGAAAAAGCCCATGCCCCATTTCGTTGGAGTGGTCGTCCAGATCACCTCGAGGCCGGAGGTGAAAGCGTGCGCTCCCTTGCCGGTTTCGTGGGTGCTCGTCCAGCCAAAACCCTGCTCGGCGATGTCCGCGCCTTCAGGCTCCACGCCGATCATATCGGGACTGCCTATCCCGTGCGTCTTGCCAAATGTATGGCCGCCGGCGATCAGGGCGACGGTCTCCTCGTCGTTCATCGCCATGCGGGCGAAGGTTTCGCGAATGTCCTTGGCGGCGGCGACAGGGTCAGGCTCACCATTCGGACCCTCCGGGTTGACGTAGATGAGGCCCATCTGGACGGCCGCGAGCGGGTTCTGGAGGGCGCGGCCCTCGCTGTAGCGTTCGTCGCCCAACCACTCTTTCTCGGTTCCCCAGTAGATGTCCTGTTCGGGTTCGAAAATGTCCTCGCGTCCGCCGCCGAAGCCGAAAGTCTTGAAACCCATCGATTCGAGCGCGCAGTTTCCCGCCAGGATCATGAGGTCGGCCCAAGAGATGCTGTTGCCGTGTTTCTTCTTCACCGGCCAAAGCAACCGGCGCGCCTTGTCGAGGTTGGCGTTGTCCGGCCAGCTGTTCAGCGGCGCGAAGCGCTGGGAGCCAGACGAGGAACCGCCGCGGCCGTCGCCGGTGCGGTAGGTGCCGGCGCTATGCCAGGCCATCCGAATCATAAAAGGCCCGTAGTGCCCCCAGTCGGCGGGCCACCAGTCCTGGCTGTCGGTCAGCACCTTGAAGACGTCCTGCTTGACCTCATCCAGATCGAGCTTCTTGAAAGCTTCGGCGTAATCGAAGGCGTCGTCCATCGGCTTGCCGGAGGGCGGATTCTGATGGAGGACACCAAGATTCAGCTGGTTTGGCCACCAGTCGCGGTTTGTCCGCCCACCGAAACCGTGCATCACCGGGCATTTACCCGTCTTGTCGTCGACTTTCGCGTCCATCTTTCTCTCCAATACTGTTCCGTAATTTCTTCGATCTGCGCCGCAGGCAACCATCATGGCCAGGGGATCGGCATGGGCCGCCGCGCCGAATGTCCGGCGTCCTGGCCATCCTGCCTCCTCCCTACCGAAAGCGGGTGATCTGCCTTAACCATCGCAATCCCGCACGATAATTTCCAATTGTTATTTTCAATGCATTCGATAAGAAAAACCGATCATGATCACGTTGAAACAGATGCACTATTTCGACGCGCTGGCGCGGGCGCTGCATTTCGGCAAGGCCGCGTCCGCGGTCAATATCAGCCAGCCGGCGCTGTCGGCCCAGATCATGGACATGGAGGGCCGCCTGCAGCGGAAGCTGGTCGAACGACGGCGCGGAAAGGTGGTGCTGACGGAGGCCGGGCAGCACCTTCTACCAAGGATCCGCAGCATCCTCGGCGACGTGCAGGGCCTGGAGGAAATGCTGCTGAAAGACCGCGGATTGCTGGCCGGGCGTCTGCGGATCGGCATGATCCCGACGATCGCACCCTATCTGCTGCCGAAACTGATACCCCGCCTGCAAGCAGAATACCCGAAACTCGAACCCAAGGTGCGCGAGACGATTACCGAAACGCTCGTGGGAGAACTCATCGACGGTACGCTCGATGTTGTCGTGGCGGCGGAACCGATCGGCGATCCCGGCCTGCATGTCGAGCACCTGTTCCGGGACCGGTTTTTCATCGCAAGCTCGGCAAACAGCGCGGATGTTCTTTCATCGCCGCTGAATCAGGATCAGGTCGTGGTGGAGAGGCTGCTGCTGCTCGACGAGGGGCATTGCCTCCGCGATCAGGCGCTTTCCGTCTGCGGCCCGGAAACCGAGCGGCGGCTTGTCAATTTTGGGGCCACATCGATGACCACGCTCCTCGAGATGGTGGCGCACGGCATGGGTCTGACGCTGCTGCCCGAAATCGCAATCGCCTCGGTCAGAGCGAATCTTCGCTCCATCGCGATCACGCCGTTTGCCGACCCCATGCCGCATCGCGATATCGCGCTCTACTGGCGCAAGACGACCGAACGCCGCGGCGACTTCGAGGCCTTCGCCAATCTGCTCCGGGCGACCGCGTTCGAACTGCTCGACGGGGAAACCGGCGCCCCGCTTTCACCGAAAGGTGAAGGGACCGGGGCACATAGCGACACATTCGCCGACTAGTTCTTCCAGTTTTTTGGAGAAAGGAACATTCCCATGCGCCTCACGACGATTTTTATGGCGTTATCGCTTTCAGCAGCCCCCTTCGGGGCGGGTGCCTTCACGATCGAAGGGACGAACGGAACGGTTCTCGAAGCATCCGAAATCGCCGAGTTCAACGAGCCCTGGGCGCTGACCTTCCTGCCAGACGGCACAATGCTCGTGACCGAGAAGAGCGGAACACTGCTGCACGTTACGCAGGAGGGAGGGAAAACAAAGGTCGACGGGCTGTGGGACGTGGCCTACGGCGGACAAGGCGGCCTGGGGGACGTGATCCTCCATCCGGCCTTCGCCGAAAACGGCCTGGTTTATGTCTCCTATGCCGAGGCATCCGAGAATGGTTCGACCATCGGTGCTGCGGTGGTACGGGCGACGCTCAACACCTCCGGCGGCCGACCGACGCTGACCGGGGTCGAACGAATCTGGACGCAGGTACCGAAGGTTCGCGGCCAAGGCCATTATTCTCATCGAATGGCGTTCGGTCCCGACGGGATGTTGTTCATCACTTCCGGCGACCGTCAGAAAAAAAGCCCCGCACAGGACTTCGAACAAAACCTCGGCAAGATCGTCAGGCTCAACGACGACGGTTCGGTTCCACCGGACAACCCCTGGCAGGAACGCGGCGAACTGGCGAAGCAGTTCTGGACCGCCGGACACCGGAATCTCCTCGGCATCGCGTTCGACGGCGAAGGGCGCTTGTGGACGCATGAGATGGGTCCGCGCCACGGGGACGAACTGAACCTCATTACTGCCGGCGAAAATTACGGATGGCCGCTGGTCTCAAACGGCGACAACTATTCGGGCATTCCGATCCCGGATCACGATACGCGCCCCGAATTCAATGCGCCCGAAGCCTTCTGGGTCCCCTCTATCGCGCCAGCGGGCCTCGTGATCTACGACGGTGACGCCTTCGAGGGCTGGGAAGGCGACGCGCTGATCGGCGGGCTCGTCTCGGAAGCGCTGATCCATGTCGATCTGGAGGGCGAAACTGCGGCTGAAGCCGAGCGCTTCGCGTGGGGGAAACGCATCCGGGAGGTCGAGCAGGGTCCCGGCGGGGCGCTCTGGGTGCTTGAGGACAGGGCAGGCGGACGACTGCTCAAGCTCGAGCCGGCGGATGCAGGCTAAATCCGCTCAGTTGAGCGCCAACCTCCAGGCAAACAGTATCCACATCGCCGCGAGGATGAAGAACCCGGCGATGAAAACGCGGCGGCGGATCATAATCTTGTTGGTCGTTACGTGGACCAATGCATGACCGATCCGCGAAAGCGCGAAAAGCCAGGCGAGCGCCACCGTCACCGCATCCACCGACGACGTCTGATAAAGCGCGAGGCAAACAACGTAGAAAAGCACAGGCAGTTCGAACTGGTTCTCGACGTTGCGCGCCGCCGACGCGCTCAGTTCCGGATCCTTGGGGATCTTGAAATCCTGCCCCCGGGCTTCTCCGGCCCTTATTGCGCGGACCCTCCGCATGCTCATCACCACGTACACTCCGTAGGTCAAAGCGATCTGCGCGATCACCGGCCAGAATATGGCTGTCTGTTCCATGTTCCCCTCAACCCGCCGATTGGCGATCCCCGATAGGCAGCTCACGGCATGCCGAAATCATCCGTAGCTTCATACACCGCCGGGGTAATTCGGGCTCTCGCGGGTGATCGTGACGTCGTGGGCGTGACTTTCACGCTGGCCGGCGCCGGTGATGCGAACGAAAGTTGCCTTCTGCGAAAAATCCTCCAGCGAGCGGCATCCGGTATAGCCCATTGCGGCACGCAAGCCGCCGGCAAGCTGGTGCAACACCGCAGCGACGGGCCCCTTGTAGGGAACCTGTCCCTCGATCCCTTCGGGCACCAGCTTCAGTTCGTCGCGTACCTCGGCCTGGAAATAGCGGTCTGCGGACCCGCGGGCCATCGCCCCGACCGACCCCATGCCGCGATAGGCCTTGTACGAGCGTCCCTGATGCAGATAGACCTCGCCCGGGCTCTCCTCGGTGCCGGCCAGCAGCGAGCCGACCATCGCCGCGCCCGCGCCGGCGGCAAGGGCCTTCGCCAGATCTCCGGAAAATTTGATTCCGCCATCGGCGATAACCGAAATGCCCGACCGGGCTGCTTCCTCAGCAGACGCCATGATCGCGGCAAGCTGCGGCACGCCGACACCCGCGACGATGCGGGTCGTGCAGATCGAGCCGGGACCAATGCCGACCTTAACCGCATCTGCGCCCGCGTCGATCAGCGCCTTGGTGCCGTCCACCGTAGCGACGTTGCCGGCGATGATACGCACCGAGTTCGACATCTTCTTCACCCGGCCGACCGAATCGAGCACGCGCTGCGAATGACCGTGTGCGGTATCGATGACGATGACGTCGATGCCGGCGTCGAGAAGCCGCTCGGCCCTCTCTTGCGCATCGGTGCCGACGCTGACGGCGGCGCCCGCCCGCAGCCGTCCCTGGGCATCCTTGGCAGCGTGCGGATTGAGCTGCGATTTTTCAATGTCCTTCACCGTGATGAGCCCGACGCAGTACCCCCGGTCATCGACAACCAGAAGCTTTTCGATCCGGTGCTGATGCAGCAGCCGCTTCGCCTCGTCCTGATCGACTGTCTCACGCACGGTGACGAGCTTCTCGCGCGTCATCAATTCATGAACCTTTTGCCCGGGATCGGACGCGAAGCGCACATCGCGGTTGGTCAATATGCCGACAAGGCGGCCGGGCTTCTGGCTTCCGGTTCCGGCGTTTTCGACGACCGGGATGCCGGAGATGCGGTTGGCCTGCATCAGCGCCAGTGCGTCGGCAAGCGTGGCATCAGGGCCGATGGTCACAGGATTGACGACCATGCCGGATTCGAACTTCTTGACCTGCCGGACTTCCTCGGCTTGGGCCTGGGGGGTGAGATTTCGGTGTATGATGCCAAGTCCGCCGGCCTGGGCCATCGCGATGGCGAGACGCGACTCGGTCACCGTGTCCATGGCCGACGAGATGATCGGCAGCGACAACTCGATATCCTTGGCGATGACTGTGCGGATATCTGCTTCACCGGGCATTATCTCGGAATGCGCGGGCTGCAGCAGCACATCGTCAAAGGTCAGCGCGTGCGCGCCGGTTATGGTCTGGAGGATCGTCGCCATCGCTCTTCGTTCCGTCAAAATGGGATGCCGGAAGAAATCCGGCGCTTGCGTTGGCAGTGGCTGGTACCACGCTTGTTTGCAGCGCGAAAGCCTGCCGCGAGCGATAATGGCGAAAAGTCGTGAGTGAGGAATTGGGCCGACGCCCTGGACCCGGACAGGGCATGGTCGTGACGGTTAGCCGTTCCCGCGAAAATCCTTCGCAAGAATATAGAGCTCCACCGATTCAGCGCGCGAGGCCGCTGGCTTGACATGCGCCACCGATTTGAAGTTGCGCTTCAACAGATCGAGAAGGTCCTTTTCGGTGCCGCCTTGGAAGGTCTTCGCCAGGAAATGGCCTCCGGGTTTCAGCGTCTTGACCGCAAAATCGGCCGCGACCTCGCACAGATGCATTGTGCGTAAATGGTCGGTGTTGCGATGGCCGATCGTCGGCGCGGCCATGTCCGACAGGACAACGTCCGGCGGCCCGCCAAGGGCCTCGAGCAGCCGCTCCGGCGCGTCGTCGTCCAGAAAATCCGTCTGGAGGATCTCGACCCCGGGCATCGTGTCCATTTCCAGATAGTCGATCGCGGCGATGCGCTTGTCGGCGTCGGTCGAGCCGACACGCCCTGCGGCGACCTGGCACCAGCCGCCCGGCGCCGCACCAAGATCGATCACCCGGTCGCCCTTTTTCAGAAGACCATGCCTGTCGTCGATCTCGATCAGCTTGTAGGCGGCCCGAGAGCGCATGCCTTCGGCTTTCGCGCGCTGCACGTAAGGATCGTTGATCTGACGCTCTATCCAGCGGCGCGAGGAATTCTTCAGTCCCCGTCCCTTCTTGACCCGCTGGTTGATGCTTCTCCCGCCACGGCCCGACGATGCGCCGCCGCGGGGCGGTTTCCTGCCGCTCATCGCCGGCTCCAGCGCGAGCGGTTGCGATACGGATTGGCGCCCCTGCGCCAAGCTCCGTCCGATGCCATCATTTCCGTCAACAACCCTTCTCGCAACCCGCGGTCAGCTACGCGCAGGCGCTTGCTCGGCCAGACACGGCGAATGGCCTCAAGGATCGCGCAGCCCGCCAGAACCAGATCGGCCCTGTCGGCACCGATGCACGGATTGGCGACACGCTCCTCGAACGACCACGAGAGAAGCCGCGCGTTCATGGCGTCCACTTCGTCCGAGCTCATCCACAGACCATCAACCCGCCGCCGGTCATAACGCGGCAGATCAAGATGGATTCCGGCAAGCGTGGTCACCGTCCCGGATGTGCCGAGCAGGTGGAACCCGTCATTGCCGACGCGGTCGGCAAGCCTGTCGCGGTCCTTGAAGGCTAGGAGCATGTCCGTCGCGTAGTCGGTCATATCGCTGAAGATCTGCCCGGTGACATGGTGGCCGCCGAATTTTTCCGACAAGGTGACGACGCCGATCTTGAGTGAAGTCCACGCAACGATATGATCCGCCAGACGCCGGCTCCGGCGATCCTTGACATCGACCAGTGCGATTTCCGACGAACCGCCGCCGATGTCGAACAAGACCACAGAATCGGTTTCGCGACCCACCAGCGAACTGCAGCCGCTGACCGCGAGCCGGGCCTCGGTTTCACGATCAACGATTTCGAGATCCAGGTCGGTTTCGGTTCGCACACGCTCCAGGAACTGAGGGCCGTTTGCCGCCGATCGGCAGGCTTCCGTCGCGATCAGCCGGGTGCGGCGAACCGGCTTCGACCGGAGCTTGTCGCGGCAGACCCTGAGCGCATCGACAGCGCGATCCATCGCCAACGGGTTGAGCTCGCCGGTACGCGAGAGGCCTTCCCCCAGCCGGACAATCCGCGAAAAGGCGTCGACCACGCGAAACTGTCCCGGCCGCGTCGGCACGGCGACGAGCAGCCGGCAATTGTTGGTTCCCAGATCCAACGCGGCATAAAAGTCCGGCGTCGCCGAGGCGGGCGGGCGCGATGCGGGGCCCGACGAGGGTCCCGGGTTCGGGGCGGGCGCCTGCAATCCCAGCGAGGCCTGCGGCGCGATTCCGGACTGGGGTGCGGAGGCATGGGCCGCCATACTGACCGGCTGGCCGGTTTTCCGACCGCGCCGTCGGCGCTTGCGCCGGACAGGAGGCTCATCCGTCTTTCCGGCTTTCGGCTGCGCGACCCCATGCGCCGGGCCGGTCACCTGTGGGCCAGCGGCCTGTTCGGCGCCGGATGGCGGCGTGGCGGCATGCGCCGCCCGGGACGCGCCGCGCCGTCTTCGGCGCCGCTTGCGCCCACGCTTTTCCTTATGATGGTCGAGACTTCCGTCATGCACTGGCGCACCGTTCTGGCGCCCGTCCCCGCCGCCTTCTCCAGGCGACGCGGAATGCCCGGTACCGCTTTCGGCCGCGCTGCCCTTCCTCGGGCTGCCACCGCCGCCGACACCGCCCGAAACCGCCCGGCTCGGGTCGGTTTCAGGTCCGGAGGGCCCCGATCCGGATGCGAAGGCATCCGCTTCGGCGTCCTTCACCGCTGTTCCCTTCCTGCGCCGCGCGGCCAAAAACGGCGCTGCAGGCACATGTCATTTGCTGTTGGAGGGAACCTACCAGCGCTCGACGGATTTACCAAGCGCATTCGTGCGGTCAACGGTTTGCATTTTTCGGCGCGACCCTCTATATCGCCGGTCTCGCAAGGCGAGTTGTTGGGGAATAGGTTAACGGTAGACCCACGGACTCTGACTCCGTTAGTCCTGGTTCGAATCCAGGTTCCCCAGCCAGTCACCTTAAGTTATTGATATAACTAGCTTTTCTCCCTAAATAGTGGCGAGAATTCAAAGGCATGCGGCCTTCCGGCGCAAACTGAGACTACGTTTTCGCCGCCAAATATGCCCTGAATCGCCGAAAGTCTCTGTCGGCCATTTCAGGACTGACAGTTTGCTAAATCAGCATCGGCAGCACATCGGCAAATGTTCGTCTAAACAAGCCAAATTTTACAAACAGAGACTGGTTCGCAGTTGGTGAGACGAAGTTCGAATCCAGAATGCCCAGCCAACCACCATAAGTTATTGATAATACTTTATTTCCTCCCTTAATAGTGGCGAAAAATCAAAGGCATACGGCTTTCCTGCGCAAACAGAGACGGGGTTTTCGCCGCGAAATAACGCCTGAATCGCCGAAAGTCTCTGTCGGCCATTTCGGGACTGACAGTTTGCTAAATCAGCATCGACGAACCATCGTAAGCAGTTGGTAATAAGGCGGTTTTCCAAGCGATAGCGTCAGCGCGTAGCGACGATGCGGCGCTGGACCTGCCAGTCGGACGGCAGCGGATTCTGACCCAGCCATTTGGCGGTCAGCCCAGCGGGCTGAACACCATTCATGACCGACTTCACGAGATCCGGAGCAAGGAAGGCCAAGTCGATCACCTGCAAGATGCGGCGCTTCGAGAGGTTCTCCGATGCCGCGATTTCCTCGAATGTCTCACCCTGCTTGATCGCATTGTAATACTGATGCGCCTTCGCGATGTTGCGGATCAGGACTTCATCCAGCGCTTTCGTCTGGGCGGCCCCGATGATCAATTTGGTCTCGACACCGCGCTTCCTGAACTGAAATGGGATCGAATGACGAAGCACGTCGACATTGATGCATGCAGGTGCGATGGCGAGCCAAGCGGCAACGGCTTCAGTATTCAGGGCAAGCTCAATGCTGCCCGGAGCGATCGTGGCTCGCTCGATGCAGGAGAGGATTGTTTCCAGGCTCTGAGCCGACTTCCCTGATGGGGTTCTGTCCAGCAGATCCCGGATCCGTCCGATATCATCGATCGACGGATCGGCCAGGAAATTAAACGGCAAAAGGTCGCGAAGATGCGTCTGAACAGAGGCTGCAAGTTGCTGCTCCAGTGACTTCGCCGGCAACCGCCCTCCGCCTGCGGTTTTGGATTCGCCGGTGTCGCCATTCCATGAGCATCCGGCTGGAGATGTCACTACTCGGAAAGATGTCCAAAACAATCCGAAGGCGGACTCTTCTGACGCAAGCCGTGATGTCCGCGAAGTGCCGCAAGCGGTCTCTTCTGGGTAATTGTCAAGCCATGGATGCCGATATCCTCGCCCGTCCCCCAACAAGGCAACGTGGCACATCGTAGTGCCGGCGAAGGACCCGTCTAAGAGATCGGAAACGGATATGCCGGTGATTATTGCGGTCTCGTATGAGAAAGATCGGGATCACCTGCTTGGCAAAAGGGAGAATTACGAACTGGCCATCTCACGTCCGGCGAGAGAGTGCTGCCTCTTTCACCAGCGCGGTCAGCCGATAGAAACCATGAGCCATCTTGGTGTACGGCGTGAGCAAAAAGAAGGCCAGCACGGCGCCGAGGTGCAACACCAGAAGTGCCGGCATCAGCGACGTGCCGCCGAGGAGATACAGTACAAGACCGCTCAACGCGACAAAGCCGAGCAGGAGTACGAAGCCCATTTCCCCGCCCCAAGCGGCGGCCGCGCCGAGATGGCGGTCTGACTTCAGCTTCAGCCACACCATCCATGCGGCGCCGGCGGTCAGCGCTATTCCGCCATTCACCCCGAGCAGTTTGGGCGGTGACCAGAAACCGTAGGGCGCATACAGGCCAAAACCGTAGTGCATTATGGTAGCGGAGCATGTCGCGGCGAAGCAGAGTAGGAAACCGTACATCACCGCCTGATGCGCATAACGCCGGGCATGGCTGAACCGGTCTTCTTCTTCGAAATTGCATCCATCCCCGTGACCGCCCGCGAGGTTCTTCATCTTAGCTGCCGAACCGAAAGCCGCGATAGTGTCCGACAAGCTCAGGCCCCCGCCGCCCGTCGCTCGCCAGTATCGACGCAGGCTGATCGCGATGCTGACAAGCGGCAAGAGGAACGCCGGCGCAAACACCGCGACCATGGTGCCATGCGCGATGACAGCGTAGAAGCCCTTGCCGCCTTGCGGAACAAATGTCCGCACCATCCAAAACAACAGCGCGAAACCCACGACAGTTGCTATTGCGACCATCACGCCATGCTTCTGGAACACCCGAGCGAAACCGCGCGGCCAGGCAAACTTCTCCCAACTGGTCTCGCGCACATCCGCGAGAATGCCGGGTAGATTGAGATTGAACTCATGCGGTGCAGTGTATTGGCAGGCATAGTAGCAGCCGCGGCAGTTATGGCAGAGATTGGCTAGCTGGGTGAGGTTGCCATCCGAAAAGGCGCGCTCACGGTGCAGCGCCGGAAAGACAGAGCAATAGCCTTCGCAGTAACGGCAGGCATTGCAGATTTCGGCTTGGCGACGAGCCTCCTGGAGAAGATTAGCTTGCATAGGCGGCAGCCTCCCGTCCTGCGATGCGTCCGAAGACGGTGCCGATCGTCATCCCGAAGCCGGCAAGATAGCCCTGTCCGAGGATCGATCCGGCCATGGTTTCCCCCGCCGCCCACAGATTCCTGACCGAGCCTGCATCGGTGCTGCACTGGGCAAGCTCGTCTACCTTCAGACCGAGATAAGTGAAGGTCACGCCGGTTCGCAGCGAGTAACCGTAAAACGGCGGCTCGTTGATCGGGCGGGCCCAGTTGGTCTTCGGCGGCGCGACACCCGAGGTTGCCACGCCGTCAAGTTCGGTCGGATGAAATGCCGAGGTATCGCCACAGGCCGCATTGAACGCGTCGATCGTTTTCCGAAGCTTATCGGCTGGCAGGCCGAACTCGCCGGCAAGTTCCTCGATGCTGTCCGCCTTGATCGGCGGAAATACCGACGGCATGAACAACTCGAGCGACTTTGAATCGATAATGACGTAACCCACTTGGTCCGGCTGTGCCGCAACGAGCCGGCCCCAGATCGCATAGCGCTTGGGCCAAACTTCTTCGCCCTCGTCATAGAAGCGCTCGGCATTCTTGTTGACCACGATAGAAAACGGCACGCAGTCAAGCCGGGTAACGATCCCGCCATCGAACTTTGGCGCCCGGCCGTCAATAGCGACGGCATGGCACTGTGTCGGATCGCCCACGGATCGCACACCCTGTTCGAGGAGATCGGCGAGAACAACGCCCCGGTTGTAAGGGGTTCCGCGGATCAGGAAATTCTGCGCGGCAGGGCCCCATGCGCGGGCCAACCACTCCGTATCGCCCTGGAAACCACCGGAGGCAACAATGACGGCCTTGGGCGTGATGCGGCGCGTCTCGCCGCCCTGGGTATAATCGACCCAGTCTACTCGATGTTCCTTGAGCTCCAGATGGAAGACTTTCGCCTCGTAGATGACATCCACGCCAAGGCCGGCAGCCGTCCGGTAATAGGCGTTGACCAGCGACTTGCCACCGCCGAGGAAGAAGGCATTCGTACGCCCCAGCGACAGCGTGCCGGACAGCGAGGGTTGGAAGCGGACGCCATGCGCTTCCATCCAACGATAGCTCTCTTCCGAGGAGCGGATCGCAAGGCGCGCCAGCACCGGATCGGTGTTGCCCCCGGTGACCTTGAGGAGGTCCTGATAGTACTCGTCCTCGGTGTATTCACCGGTGAGCACGCCCAGCGGGCCGTCGTGCATGCAGCGAAAATTCCGCGTGTGCCGGCTGTTGCCGCCGCGATAGGGCTTCGGCGCCGCTTCCACGATCGTTACACTTGCGCCGGCCTCGCGGGCGGTTATCGCAGCGCTCAGGGCCGCGTTGCCGCCGCCGATCACCAGAACGTCGGGGGATCGCGGGTCAGAATGAACTTTTGACATGCGCCTGGAACTCCTGTAACTGGCATGTATCCGCGCGGATACAAAAAGGCAACCCGCCGCATGAGTTCTGACAGGAAAATTTCCCAATCGAGCGGCGAGGCGGCTTATGCGGCGCTTATGGCCGCCTTGCGCGACGGCACCTACGCTCCCGGTGAGCGGCTTCGCGAGGAGGAAGTCGGTGAGCGTCTCGGCCTGTCGCGCACGCCCGTCCGCGAGGCGCTGCGGCGTTTGGAAGCACACGGCGTCGTCGAGCATCGACCCCGCCTCGGCGCGGTTATTCGATCCCTTGGTCACACGGAAACCGTCGAGCTCTACGAAATGCGCATCGTCCTCGAGCGGACGGCAGCCGAGATGGCGGCACGGCATGGCGCTGAGGCCGAGTTCGACACCCTCGGGGAACTCAACGATTCGATCGAGGACCAGCGCGACAACCCGTCGATCGGCTCCGCCATCAACCAGGATTTTCATCGCTGCCTGTATCTCGCAGGGCGCAACCGGTTTCTGCTCGATGCGGCACGGGCTATTACCAATTCGCTACTTCTGCTTGGGCCGACCACCTATTCCGACCCAGAGCGGGTCGATGTCGTAGTCGCCGAGCATCGCATGATCGTGGATGCCCTTAGGACGCGCGACGCGAAGGCGGCGGGCGAGGCAGCCGAAGCGCATTTGCAGAATTCGCTGCGCTACCGCCTCAAAGGCCTCGGCGCATGATGCCGGTGGCCGGTACCTTTCTGATCGCTGGCATCGGCGTCTTTTTTTTTAATGCCTTCAATCTTCCGCTGCCTTGGCTGCTGGGCCCCATCTTCGCCTGCCTGATCGCGGCGGTGGCAGGCGTGCCGATGCGGGGTATCAAGATCCTCAATGACGGCATGCGGACCATTCTCGGCGTGGCGGTCGGGGCGACGCTCACACCTGCAGTATTGGCCACATTTCCCTCGATGCTGCCTACCTTGATCCTAGTGCCAGCGATGGTGGCATGCATCGGGTTCATCGGCGTGCCTTATTTCCGGCGGTTGTGCGGCTATGACTTTCCCACCGCCTATTATGCGGCCATGCCGGGTGGGCTGCAGGACATGCTACTCTTCGGTGAGGAAGCAGGCGGCAATATCCGAACCTTGAGCCTGATTCACGCAACGCGCGTGGTGGTCATTGTCGCGGCGCTGCCGTTTTTCCTGAGAGGTTTCTGGGGAGCGGACCTGACCAATCCGCCCGGCGCGCCGGCGTCGACGATTCCGGTCCTCGAACTGGCCATCATGGCCGGCTGCGCCCTCGTCGGCTGGCAGATTGCGCAGAGGATCGGCATGTTCGGGGCCTCAATTCTCGGCCCGCTCATCCTCGCCGCCATAGTAACCGTGACGGGCGGTCTGCACTACCGCCCGCCTGCGGAGGCGATCTGGGCGGCCCAATTTTTCATCGGCATGTTCGTCGGCAGCAAATATACCGGCATCACGATGGATGAGATTCGCCATGATCTCGCTGCGGGCCTGGGCTTCTGCGTGATCCTGATCATTCTGACGGTGGTGTTCGTCGAGGCGATCTACGGGCTGGGACTTGCGCCCGGTATCGAAGCATTGCTTGCATTCGCGCCGGGAGGCCAGGCGGAGCTAACCGTGCTAGCGCTCGTGGTCGGGGCCGACGTTGCATTCGTTGTCGCCCACCATGTCCTGCGCATTTTCATCGTAATCATCGGAGCGCCGTTGACCGCACGAGTGTTTGCCTCGGCGTTCCGAAGGCCATCCTGAAAACATACCGCTCAAGCCAAACCCGATGATGGCACATACACGTGCCCGGACATCAACTTTCGCGCCGTGCGCAACAGGCCGGCGGACTTCAAGTCGAATTGGCCGCTCTCGACCGACGCATCCATAACCACTTCGATCATGCCACTCGTGTGCTCGATTTCAAGAACGGCCGGATTACCCCCCGGCAACTGTGCCAAGCCTGCGGCGACAGTTCCCGGCGCCATCAAGCATGAACCCGTGCAAATCGACCCCGTGACCGCGAAGGAGGGGTGAGTCGTCCACGGCATAAAATAGCGTGCCGCGATCGCGCCGCCGCGGCGCGGTCTTGCCAACAGGCCGAATTTGGGCACGACTGACGTCGCCACATCGGCGAAACCCATCAATTCGCCTGCCTTGATGCGAACCGGCTCGAAGCGCTCGAACAGTTCCCTGTTGACGTCCAACTCTTCGCGGCTCTCATATCCGGTGATGCCGAAATCCTCAGACCGGCCGATCACCATCGGCATTGCCACGTCGATGCAGGTGACTTCAAAGCCATCGACGAGGTCGATCGCATTGCCTGTCGGGAACATTGCGCCGGTCTTCGAACCCACGATGTTCATGAAGTTAAGGATGACCGGAGCAGCCGTACCGTTGACACCGTTGATTGCCGCGTCGCCCTCATAGTTGACGATGCCGCCAGGCGTTTGCACTTTGGCTTCGACCAAAGCGCCCGTATTGGTGCTGCGAATGCGCACGCTGGTCTCATCGCCGGTCGCTGCAACGAGACCCATTTCGATGGCGGCGGGCCCGACTCCTGACAGTATGTTCCCACAGGTCGGGGAGAAGTCGACTTCTTCTTTCTCAACGGCCACCTGGGCAAAAAAGTAGTCGACATCCGCCGATTCGTCGTCAGATTTCGAGAGCATCGCGACCTTCGTGGTCACGGCGTTGCCACCGCCGACGCCGTCGATGTTGAGTGGATGACCGGCGCCCACCACGGCGATGAGAACCTTGGCCAATTCACCGAGGTCTTCCGGCAGGTCCTTGCGATTGAAGTACGGCCCGCGAGAGGTGCCACCGCGCATGAAAATGCAGGGAATTTTTGCTTGCATCGTTTCGGCTCCTCTAGCGCAGCGGCCACGGAAGATCGGCATAGCTCTGCAACAGACCCGGCGGAAAATCGCGGTTAAGCATCCACGCCATAAAGGAGATGAAGGCGATGCCGAGTGCCGAATAGAAAGCCGCGTGAAGCCATTTGAGGCCGGCCCGCATCCGGAGGAAGGCCACGAGAAATAGCGCGAGAGCGATGATGAAACCGAAAAGCCCGCTGAGCGCCAGCAGTACGGCAAACCAGGCAAGCGTCGACCACAAGCCATGCGGCGCGTCGGCATCCTCTCCGGATATCTCGCGATCGGCGAAAACAATATCCGTTTCCGGCCGGCGCATCATTTGCGCGAGCAGAACCAGGCACCCCGCGAGGGCGATAATCGAGATCGTCATCGGCACAATCTTGTCGCCGATCAGCCGGTCATTGATCAAGGACGCGTTCCAGTAGGTCGCGACGAGATAGGCGATGACGGCGAGCAGGAAGACCATCGGTGCGCGTTTGGACCCGGATTTCACGTCTCCTTCGGCCATAATGCTTTTTGCCTGGCGAATTCCGAGGACGACGGACACAACGGTCACGATCAACAACACGATGACTATCGGACTGAAGATGTATTCCAGCCCTGCCTCGGTGCTTTCGCGAAAACGGAAGCTGGCAATCTGGAACGCCTGATTGGTGAATTTCTCGACCGGATTGGAAAGGACAAAGCCGATCAGGAAGGCGGGGCGCGACCAGTCGAAGCGACGTAGCAGGATGCCCAGAAAACCAAACACGAAGAGCGCGACGAGGTCGGCAAAATTCTGGCCTGACTGGAACGCGGCAAAGGCGATCAACATGAACAGGAACGGAGCAATCAGGGTGAACCGGATGGTTGTCAGCCGGGCAATGCCCCCGGACGCCGCGATGCAAAGTACCGTACCGAGCACATTGGCCAGTGCGAGCAGCCAAACGATCGCGTAGGTCATGTCGAGATTGTTCTTCAACATACCGGGTCCGACCTCGATCGTGCCGGAACCCAACAACGCAATCGCCCCGATAAAAATGGCCATTGAGCCGGAGCCTGGGATTCCGAACAGCAAGGTAGGGACCAAACCTCCCCCCTCCTTGGCATTATTTGAGCTTTCCGGGCCGATGACGCCGCGCACTTCGCCATTTCCGAAGCCGGACTTCTCCCTTGTCGATTGTACCGTGTGGCCGTAGGCAATCCAGTCCACGACCGAGCCGCCGAGCCCGGGAATCACGCCGACGATCACTCCTATGACCGAACAGCGCAGCGAGAGCCACCGGTTGGCCCACCAGTCCTTCACCCCATCGAGCCATCCGGCACCCAACTCTGCATTTGCCGCAATGGCACGATCCTGCCGTAGCAGGGATACGATCTCGGGAATTGCGAAAATGCCCAAACCAACGATGACGAGTTTGAACCCGTCGACGATATAGGGGATGTCATAGGTTGCCATCCGCAGGCTTCCGCCGGAATCGGCGGCGCCTATGGTGCCGACCACGAGGCCGAAGCCCGCGGCAGCCACGCCCTTAATAGCGACCCGCCCAGCAAGGATTGCCACCATGGAAAGGCCAAGGATCGTCATCATCAGCATTTCCGACAGGCCAAATGACAGAACGATCGGGCGCGCAACAAGAATGAATAAGGTCAGGAACGCGGCGCCCATCAGGCCGCCGAAAAGAGATGAGGCAAAGGCGGCCGAAAGCGCGCGTGCCGCCTGTCCCTTCTTTGCCAGGGGAAAACCGTCAAGCACCGTCGCCTGGCTGGCAGACGAGCCGGGTATTCCCATTAGCACGGAGGCGAAGGTGTCGGAGGTCGGAACCACCGCGACCATGCCGATCATCAGTGCCAGACCATAGATCGGTTCCATTCCGAACATGAAGGGAAGAAGCAGCGAAAGGCCGGCAATGCCGCCGAGGCCCGGGAAAACGCCAATGCAAAGGCCCATCACGACGCCCAGCAGAAGGTAGCCAAGGACAACCGGCTGCAAAATCAGCTCGAATGCCTGTCCAAGAGCGGGCAACGCTCCCCACAATGCTTCCATTATCCGTCCCCCCCGCATGGCAGCGGAACCGGACCCTAGATGAGCCCGGCTCCAAATCGTCGGCTTTGCCGGTTTATTTCAGTTCGACACCATATGCGTCGGAGAGCCACTTCACGACGAAGTCTTTCGCATCCGGGGAAATGGTTGTGGCTTCCTTCGCCGCTTTCACGGCCCCAGCACCCACAAACATGGGATATTTGCCAACCCTCTTGGCCGAAATCTCAGCAAAATCCGGCCGTGACCGCACGGCCTCGAAGGCCGCAACGTATGTGTCAACCACAGCCTGGCTGATCCCGGCGGGCAGGAACGCAATCTTCTGAGAGGGAAAGCCCGCGACGAAAAACGCCTTCCATGCATCCCATGCCGGACCGGACGTCTCACAACCGTCGGTCGCTTCGCAGACCTCCTTGAAGGTCGGCATGTCAGGGAAGGTGGGATCGCGCACGATGTTGCCGTCTTCGTCCAGTGCGCCCCAGCTCATCATCGGCACCGCGTCGCCGGCCTCTACCATATCGAGCGAACCGCCGAGGTAACCCGATGAGGTCTGGTAGTCGATGTTTGCCTCGCCGCGCTCGAACATCAGGCGGCCGTCGCCGCGGCCCTTGATTCCGAAGACCGGTTCGACATTCATTCCCAGCATCTCCCAGGCAAGCAGCGGGACCAGATCAAGGCTGGTTGCCCCTTGCGCGCCGTAGATGAATCTGGTGTCCTTGAGTGCATTGGCCGAGCCGTCGAACTTGGCGCCGTCTTCCTTATTCAGATAGGCCACCCCGCCGGTACCGGTGGCCATCACCGGCGTCCAATCCCGGTATTCGTAACGGACACGCGGGTCGCCGAGAAGATAGGGGAACTGTGTAGAGCCGGAGGTGCCGAACAGGATCGTGCCGTAACCATCTTCCTGCGTCTGGAACCAGTTCGCCCCTTTTGTTGAGCCTGCACCAGGCATGAACTTCACCACCACGGTCGGCTCGCCGGGCAGAGCTTCCGAAAGCAGCGGCGCAAAGAAATTTGCCCATTTGGCGGAACCGCCGGTCTCGGAGAACGGAATGGTCCACTCCACGGTCTTGCCGGTCATGTCGACTGCGTGCGATTCGCCGTTCGCTTCAACGCCCACCGTCAGTGCGACTGTGCCGGCCGCCAGCAGTGAAGAGATTTTTTTTAGTATAGTCATGGGGTCCTCCCGGATTGCGCATGGGAGAAGGCCGCCGGACGGATGTCCATCTAAGCATCTCCTCCCAAAATGCCTTGTTGACATCTGCGCTGGTAGCCCATGAACCTTTCACCCAGCTTTCAGATCATTCTTGCGGGAATTTTGTGCGCATCGCCATCGTTGAAGATAACAGACCGTTGGCCGGCGGGATCGCCAAGGCCTTTGAAGCGGAAGGCCACGGCGTTGACCTTCTGCATGTCGGCACGGGCGCGGCGGATTTTCTGCTTGGCGAAAAGCTCGACCTGATCATCCTGGATGTCAATTTGCCGGGGTGTTCGGGCCTCGAGATTTTGGAATCACTCCGCGGTGCGGGAAACCATGCTCCGGTGATACTGCTGACCGCGCGCGACGCCATCGAAGACAAGGTCAGCGGCCTGGACCTCGGGGCGGACGACTATCTGACCAAGCCGTTCGAACTTGCCGAGCTGCTTGCCCGGGCCCGCGCCCTGTTGAGGCGGGCCGACAAGGAAATCGCCACCACGTCGCAATTGGGGCGAGTGGTCATTGATTCAGCCGCACGGCAGGTCTCCGTCGACGGCGCTGTAATCGATTTGCCCCGCCGCGAATTTGCGTTGCTTGAAGCACTGATGAGCTCCAGAGGCGGCGTCGTCTCCAAGACCCAAATCCTGGACCATCTCTACGGAACCGGCGCCGAGGTCGAGGAAAGTGCAGTCGAATTGTATGTACATCGCCTGCGCAAGAAACTGGCGGGATCGGGCACGGAGATCAAGACGGTGCGCGGGCTCGGTTATTGCCTGCGGTCAGTTGCATGAATTCCATTCGCACGAGGCTTTTGATTTGGCTGCTGATACCGCTGTCCACGGTGGCCGCCATCGTCTCGCTCGAAACGTTTTATTCTGCGCAGCGCGTATCCAAGGATCTGCATGACCGGACCCTTTTGGCGGCTATGCTCACACTCTCTGAGAACATCGTCGCGTCCAGCGGCACACTGCTTGCGGACAACACACTGAAAATGCTCACCGATAATCTCGGCGACGAGTTCTTCTATTACGTAAAGGGACCGCGCGGCGCCTTTATCACAGGATATTCCGCATTTCCGAAAATACCCGAAGGCATCGTTCTCGAGGACGAGAGGCCAATATTTTACGACGGACGCTATCGCGAAGCTCCGGTTCGCGTGACAGCAGTTCGCCAGTACCTCTCCGGCGGTCAGATTAACG
The DNA here is from genome assembly GCF_019966575.1 of Oricola cellulosilytica. Taxonomy (GTDB): domain Bacteria; phylum Pseudomonadota; class Alphaproteobacteria; order Rhizobiales; family Rhizobiaceae; genus Oricola; species Oricola cellulosilytica. The sequence continues at coordinate 246,048 of NZ_JAINFK010000006.1, forward strand.
GGCTGACGACGATCATTACGTGGCAGAAAACGACTACGCGCGACCGACTGACTATATCACTGTTCGTGCGCTCGCTCTTGCGGCTCGTTCTGGTCGTACTGGCCGCTGGCGCCATCGTTTGGTTCGCGGTCAGCCGCGGCTTGCGCCCAATCAGCGAATTGCAAGACGCGATCGAAAACCGTTCGCCGCACGATTTGACGCCGATCAGGAGGTCGATGCCGATCGAATTGTCCGGCATTGTCGGGTCGATGAATGCGTTGTTCAAACGCGTTGCGCGGTCCAAGCAGAATCGCGAGCAGTTCATAGGTAATGCTGCTCATCAGCTTCGCAATCCTATCGCGGCCATCAAGGTCCAGGCGCAAGCGGCGCTCGCCTCCGACAGCAAGGCCGATCTGCACTCGGCGCTCGTCGAAATAGTCGAGGCAAGCGACCATACCGGCAAAATGATCAACCAAATGCTTTCCAGCGCAAGCGCTCACGCCCTCAGCAAGGAAAACATGAGAGCGTTCGACCTTGCCCGAGTTGTGGCAGATGCCACGCAGGCGGTTGCGGTCTCAGCGCTTGAAAAAGGTCAGGACATTTCGCTGGATATGCAAATCGAATCGCTGGCCTATCGCGGCCATGAGATACTCATGCGGGAAGCGATCATAAATCTGGTCGACAATGCCGTGCGCCACAATGGAAGCGATAGCAGCATAAAGGTGCACCTGAGGCTTGCGGACAACCGTCAGGTCATCGACATTGGGGTCACCGATACGGGCAGATCCTTCGACGAAGAGATGCTCATCGCGCTGTCACAACCCTTTTCGACCGGGGAGCAGACCAACTCAGGCAGCGGGCTTGGATTGTCGCTGGCAAAGGACGTCGCGAAGTCGCATGGGGGTTATCTTGACGTAACCTCCCGCAACGAGCCGGCGGGCAAGACCATTTCGATCAAATTGCCGGTGCAGAAAGCAGCGCTTAGCGCCTGAACCTGGCTTTCAGCCGCGAAGGCATTCCGAGAATGTCGAGATCATTTGTTGCCGGCTCCCGGCGGGACTCAAATGCCCTTGCCAACCCTTGCGCCGCGCGTATCCGTGCGAAAAATTCCGAGCTTCTCATATTGTATCCTTTCGGATACAATATAGATCGCATTTCCGGAAGCAGCACCTCTTCGATTGATATGACGGCCATGCGAAAGTGCATGCGTCGCTCCTAACGGTTCGGCCATATCTCCGGGTTGATCATGTGGATCGGGTGCCCCGCTTCATAGGCGAGGATCTGGTCGAATATATCCGCGAATTGCAAGTCATACTCTTCTCTGCTCACGTAACCGATGTGCGGGGTACACACGACACTCTCCATATGCAGCAAAGGATGATCGGTGTTATCGACGGGTTCCTCTTCATAGACGTCGATCGCGGCCATGCCGGGTCGGCCACTTTGCAACGCGGAAACCAGTGCTCCTTGCTCGATCAATCCTGCGCGGCTGGTATTAACCAGAAGCGCGTCAGATTTCATCCGGGCAAGATCGTCGGGAGTAATCATGCCCCTGGTCGCCGGATAGAGCCGGACATGCAGGGAAACAATATCGCTGGTCATAAAAAACTCTTCGCGTGACTCCGCCTGCCGATAACCATCCGCCACCGCATCGGCGCAAGACACTTCACCTCCCCAAACCTGCACATCCATGCCGAACGCGCGCGCGTATCCCGCGACCGCCTTGCCGATGCGGCCGTAGCTCCAGACACCAAGCGTTTTGCCGCGAACGGTGTGGCCGACGCCGATCTGCCACCTGCCATCCTTTAACGCCGCCATTTGTTGCGGAATCTGCCGCATGGCCGCCAGAATGAGGCCGAAGGTCAATTCGGCTGCAGCATAAGACGGGGTACCAGCATGCATGTTGGAGCATAGAAGCACCCTATTTCGGGTGCAGGCCTCAACATCAATATGCGGGTAGACACTACGCTGACTGATCAGTTTCAAATTAGGTAATCGGTCCAGAAGTTCTGCTGTTATTCTGGTGCGCTCCCGAAACAGAACGAGTGCCTCGGCATCATGCAGCCGCTCCGCTATCGCATCTGTTTCCCGCAGGTGGTCGGTCCAGACATTAACATCGTGGCCGTTAAGCTTGTCAAAGCACGGCAGCGTTCGCAGCGTATCGAAATAATCGTCCAGAATGGAGATTCTCATGCCGATAGGTCGTGTTCGCCCAGTTCGCTGTCAATCGTTCGCCCAGCCACCGCTTCTAGGCTCAGGACCTATTAATTTGGTTTGAGATGTGATTCAGGATTTCCGAACAGGAGGTTCTGATGGGTGA
>NZ_JAINFK010000007.1 GCF_019966575.1 Oricola cellulosilytica
CGACATCGCCCACCTCGCATCCGCCCTGTGCGACCTCTGGTCCCAGTGCGCCCTCGCAAGAGCCGTCGCGTAATAACCCGGCCCTATTGCGCCGGACGCATGTCTGCAATGTGAGCAGGGGTTGCCGGTTCTCTTTCTGGCCGGTCGACAAGCCAGTGAGTCAGGCAGGCTGCGATCCAGATCGCAAACAGCGCAACCCATGCGGTCAGCGCAAAGACCGACGCTCCGGTGACGCCAGCGCCGACGGCACATCCGCCGGCAAGCATCCCTCCGAAACCCATCATCGAAGCGCCCGCCAGATAGCGTCGCATCGAGCGCCCGTCGTGAAACCCTTCCAGTTTCAGTTGGCCGGTTAAGGCTGCGGCAGCGAACGCGCCGACGAATACCCCGGGAACTAGACCGACATCGAAGTCGAGCCCTCCTTCGCTTGGAGTCAAAAACAGCATCAAGGTGTCGGCGGACGGGCCGGTGAACGATAGCGATTCCACCTGCACCGGATCGAACGCCACGCCGCTCATTGTGCCAGTGAGGAACCATGCGGCTGGTATCATGAGGCCGACGCAGAACGCCGCGACTGTGACGCGGCCGCCGACCCGTCGCCACGTCGCAAGAATGAGTGCGACCAACGCGGCAGCCAGACTAAGCCGCAGTGCGGTGGCGCTATCGATGCCTGTCAATGCGAGCAGATCGTTTCCGCCAGTGGATGCAGTCGTCAGGGGGCGAGCTAGGGACTCCCGTACAGGAGCTAAGAACCCACGCAAGCTGGCCTGCGCGACGATCGCAAATACAAGGCCGGAAAGCAGCGCGCGCAGGTTTCCGGTGGCTGAAAGGACTAGAAGCCGACTGGCGCAGCCGCGCGCCAAGATCATGCCGCACCCGAACAGGAGACCACCCAGCGCCGCGCCGGAGAGGCTCTGCGGCGATGCAATTTGACGCGCCTCCTGGGTGGCGAGCAGCCCGCCGAACGAAAGCGCCTGGGTACCGGTAAGTGCTGTCGTGAATACAATTAGCCACACTGCGGTTTTCTCACCGATACGGCCATGTGCAAACTCCACTGTCGCGGCACGGAGGCAAAACCGGCTCTGCTGTGCGAATGCGCCGAACAGGGCGCCAATAAGCGCACCGCCAAGCACCAGCGTCCAGTCTTCGCCGACAATGTCGGCGGCTGTGGCAAGTCCAGTTGCAATCTTTTCCATAGGCATCCCCTTTAAGGAAGACTGGAGGCCAGTCAGCGGTTGGGCGTTGACCTTGGTCAAGCGAACGCGCATACATTCAAAAAAATGTATGTTTTGAGGAGATATGGCATGCGGGATGTGTCGGTGAAACGCCGCGTTATCCTGGCGGGGTTTGGGGCGACTGCGATCTTTCCCTTCGAGGCGTTTCTCGCCCGGCCTGCGGTGGCGGACGTGCAACTTGGATCGAAGACGCTGACGACAGTGAGCGACGGTAATCTCGTCTTGCCGCTCGAGTTTGCCTATCCGGCGGTTCCGCGCGGTCAGGTGGTCGCATTGCTGGAAGCAGCCGGAAGGCCGGTGGAGCGACTGGAGCCTCCCTGTAACGTGACGGTGCTGCGGGATGGCGACAAAGTCGTGTTGTTCGACGTCGGTTCGGGTCCGAACTTCATGCCAAGCGCGGGGAGGCTGATGGAGAACATGGACGTCGCCGGAATTTCGCCCGAGGAGGTGACGGATGTCGTCTTCACGCACGCCCATCCGGATCATATCTGGGGCCTGCTGGACGATTTTGACGACTTCGTATTTCCTCAGGCGGCGTACCACATCAATCGGGCCGAGTGGGACTATTGGCGTGCGGACGACACGCTAGAAAATACGCCGGAAGCGCGCCAATCGTTCGTGGTCGGAGCACGGAACCGATTTGATGCGCTGGACGGTGTCATCAATCTGTTCGATTACGGTGACGAGGTAATCTCGGGCGTGGAGGCAGTGGATACAGCAGGCCACACCCCGGGCCACACCTCCTTCGCGGTGCATGATGACAGCGATAGCGTCATGATCCTCGGCGACGCCGTGACTAATTCGGCAGTTTCGTTTCCGCATCCCGATTGGCCGTCGGGGTCGGACCAGGACGTTGAAATGGCGATCGCCGCACGGGTCGCCCTGCTCGACAGGCTGGCGACCGAGAAGTCGAAATTGATCGGCTTTCATCTCCCGAATGGAGGGATCGGCCGGGCGGAAAAGGCCGGAAAAGGCTACAGGTTTATCGGCGAATACTGACTATTCGGCCGGGTGACCCGCGCTTGCGTGCGAGCGCATGAAGGCGAAAGGCGAACCCTCCAGCAGATATGCAAGGCCGATGCGCGCCCCGAAAGCGATGCTTATCCACGCAAGGGGTGCCGACACGGCCATGACCGAAACCGCGCTCACGCCCTGGCCGATGGTGCAGCCGAGGGCGAAAATCCCGCCCGTTCCCATCAGGAATGCGCCGGTCAGATGGCGGCCAAGTTCGCGTGCGTCGTCACAGGCCTCCCAGCGCATGTCGTTCGAGGTCCATGCGCATGCCGCCGCACCGAGGAACACGCCGATGACGAGACCGACGCCGTAGTCGGGCAGGGCGCCGGTGACGGTGATGATCTGCAGCATCGTGTCCCCGAGCGGCGCCACGAACGAGCCTGCTTCAAGCTGGACCGGTTCCAAGAGCCGTTGAGCTGCCATGGAGGTGACCAGCCAACCGGCTGCTATGCCGGCGCCGATGACAGCTCCTGCGGCGATCTTCTCGCGATCCATCCGGAAGGCACGGTCGCGAAATACCCAATAGAGCATTGCGGCTGAGATGACTGCAGCGAGATAGGGGGTCAGTGCAAGGCCGGTGGCGCTGGAAAGCAGGGCGCCCAGCGATTGGCCGCCATAGGCCGAGAGGTCTATCGACAGAGGATCAAGCACCGCAACGCGCAAATGGCCGGTTACGCCTCGTTGTGCAGCCAGTGCCGCCAATGCGATTCCGGTGAGAACAACCAAGGCACGGAGATTTCCGCCGCCAAGTCTGATAACAGCCCCAAAGCCGCACGTGCCGACCAGCGCCATGCCGATGCCGAACATCACGCCGCCGATAATCACGCCAGCGATGGGTAGGGGTTCGGCCAGATAAAAACTTGAAGACACGTCAATCCAACCCACCACCTGCATAGCTTGCGACAGGATCAGGGCGACCGCTGCGGCGAGAATCCAGGCTCGCAAGCCCCGACTGTCACTCGCATACCAATGACGCTCGAGCGCTGCCATGGTGCAGAAGTGATTTCGTCGCGCGACAAAACCGATTACCGATCCGATTACCAGTGCGGCCGCCGGAAGCGACCATGGGCTATCTAGCAGCATCCGTTCCTCCCGCGCCTGCGGCGGCGCTTCCTGCATCCGGAGAGGGGTTCAGCCCTGTTGACGAACCGGCCTGCAGAACAATTCGTAAAGCGTCTCCACAACCGACGAGACTTCCTTGTCGGCGACGCTGTAATAGATCATGCGGCCGGCCCTGCGCGTCTCGACAAGCCTGTCAAACCGCAGCCGTGCCAGTTGTTGCGAAACGGCCGCCTGAGGCATCGACAGGATCTCTTCCAGTTCGGAAACCGATTTCTCTCCTTCGGAAAGGATGCACAAAATGAGCAGCCGCGTCTCGTGAGAAAGCGCTTTCAGCAGATCGCTCGCCATCCGGGCCTGGTTCATCAGGGCGTCTACGTCGGCGGTTCTCATGTCCCGGTCGAACTTTGGCAGCGGCATGAATCAGTTCCGGTTTCACATTTGGGACGGAAGCATATCGTCTGGGCGAGGCATTGCACAGATGTCGTTCATCAACTCGCCTTGTCGTCGAGCTTTGATAGCATGTCGCTAAGAAGGAACCAAAAGAACTCGTCGCCGGGGTAACCGCGTATGCGGCCAATTTCCTTGCCGTCGTCAACCAGAACGAAAGTCGGCGTGAACCGTTCGACGGGTATGTACGAAATGTCGACCGGGATCTCCTGTTGAATGTCGACTCGACGCAGCGGTGCCCGTTTTCCTTCCTCTGTGTTCGCATATGCGGGACCGATCTCCCGGTCCCACGCTTCGCACCAGATGCAGCCTCTCTGCTCGAACATGACTAATTCGGCAGCCGAAGCGGATGTCGCGAAGGCTGTGATGGCGAATATGCCCGCAATGAGAAGACGGAACATGATGAGGACCTTTGCTTCGCTCGGTTGACACGTCTACATATATAGCATTCTCTGAATATTTACAGTGTGCGTTCACCAGTTTGCTCAAGAAGAGGTGAGGCGTGTTCGATATCGGATTTGGCGCTGCGTTTCTGGCCGGCCTTTTGTCGTTCGTCTCGCCGTGTGTTCTGCCGATTGTTCCCCCCTATCTTGCCTATCTGGCGGGGATAAGCTTCGCAGAGCTGCGTGAAACGGAATTTGAATCGGCACGCTCACGCCGTGTGGTTCTCTCAGCAATCGCCTTCGTTGCGGGTTTTACCACGGTATTTGTCGCCCTCGGCGCCACGGCGAGTTTCATCGGGCAAGCGGTCGCGCAGTACTTTGATATCCTGTCGATCATCGCGGGCGCGACAATCCTGATCTTCGGGCTGCATTTTCTCGGAGTGTTCCGAATCGGTTTGCTCTATCGGGAGGCGCGGGCAGGGGTCGAGCGTAAGCCGGCTGATCTTGCTGGCGCCTACGTCATCGGCCTTGCTTTCGCTTTTGGCTGGACGCCTTGCGTTGGCCCCGTACTCGCCGCCGTCCTGTTCATCGCCGGTTCCGAGGACACCGTGTTTCGCGGTGCGGCGCTTCTGGCTGTATACTCCCTCGGAATTGGGCTTCCGTTTCTGGCTGCCGCGCTGTTTGCAAGCCGCTTCATCGGCTGGTCGCAGCGCTTCAAGCGCCATATGCCGGTTGTCGAGAAGAGTACTGGAGTGTTGCTGGTCATCACGGGCCTGCTGTTCATGACCGGCCAGATGTCGCGCATCGCGCAGTGGCTGCTCGACACCTTCCCGGCGTTTGCCACCATCGGATAGGAGGAACATCATGACACGCTTTGTATTTCTTCTGGCGCTGCTGCTCATCGGACCCGCAGTTTCCACCTCTGCCGCGACCATGGGTGATGACGGGCTGCACAAGCAGGACTGGTTCGCGCTGACGTTCCGGGATATCGCCGAGGACCTGGACACGGCCCAGGAGCAGGGCAAACGCCTCGTTCTCCTTTTCGAGCAGCGTGGCTGCGTCTACTGCAAAAAGCTGCACGAGGAGGTTCTGAGCGATCCGGAAATCGCCAAGTACGTCTCCGATAATTTCATGGTGGTGCAGTATAATCTGCACGGCGATGAGGAGGTGATTGACCTCGACGGAGAGGTGCTGACCGAGAAGACCGCTGCACGCAAATGGCGATTGCTGTTCACGCCGACCATTCTATTCCTTCCCGAAAGCGCCTCCGAAAGGAAGCCGGTTCACGAATCGGCGGTCGCGATCATGCCTGGTGCGTTCGGCAAGGGCACCTTCAAGGATTTGTTCAAATGGGTCCGCGACAAGGGATATGAGACCGATGAAAGTTTTCAGCAGTACCATGGACGCATGGGACAAAAGCGCGTGGAGGCCGGCGTGATACCGGATTAGCGGTCGGTTTCTGTGCGTCATGGACAAAATATTCAAAAAATCATATTTGTGCATTGATCGTTGCCGGCATTTTCGCTAGCGTTCAAATTAGGGTAGTTGTAGCGACACGACCCACGGGAGGAACGGCTGCAGTTGATCAATGCACCCGTTATGAGGAGGAAACGGTAGCCAATGAAGTTCACTATCAAATCAGGCCTGGCCAGCGCTCTGGTATTGTTGGCGTCGACGGCATTCGCCGCCAGCGTCGTCGCCCCCGGAGATGTGGCGATCGAAGACGGGGCTGTATCCAAATCCTTGACCGGCGCTCCCGGCGACGCAGCCGAGGGCCGCAAGACATTTGCGGACCGCAAGCTCGGCAATTGCCTTGCGTGCCATGCGGTCACTGACCAGAGCGAGCAATTGTTCCACGGCGAGGTAGGTCCGCCGCTTGATGGTGTCGGTGACCGATGGAGCGAGGCCGAGTTGCGGGCCATTCTTGTAAACTCGAAGGCGATCTTCTCGGAAGATACGATCATGCCGGGTTTCTACACTCTCGATGTGGGTGTGGATGTCCGGGAGGACCTCGTGGGAAAGACGATTTTGACGGCAGAGCAGGTTGAGGACGTGGTCGCTTATTTGATCACGCTGAAAGAGTAGTCCTCACATGAAGGAGAAACGGATTATGACACTGACAAGGCGTTCAATGCTGACGCTATCAGCCGGGGCGGCGGTCGTGACGGCATTCGGCCTGCGAGCCGGCCCCGCATTCGCATCAGCGGAAGATGCAATGGCAAAGATCACGGATTTTGCCGGCGGGACCGAGCCGCAGATGGGCACGATTTCGCTGACCGCCCCCGAGATTGCGGAAAACGGGAACACGGTGCCGGTATCGGTTTCGGTGGATAGCCCGATGACTGAGGAGGATCACGTTGCCTCGGTCGCCATCTACGCCGACGGCAATCCGAATCCGGAAGTGATCACCTTCAACTTTACCCCGATGAGCGGTGAGGCGTCGGCGACCACCCGCATGCGGCTCGCGAAAACGCAGAACGTGATTGCGGTCGCCAAGACCAGCACCGGCGCGGTCTTCATGGACAAGAAAGAGGTCAAGGTGACCATCGGCGGCTGCGGCGGCTGATCGAACCCGGAGATATAGGACATGGCAAAAGTAAAACCACGCGTGAAGGTGCCGAAATCCGCTGCTGCGGGCGACGTCATCACCATCAAGACGCTGATCAGCCACCCGATGGAGTCGGGGCAACGCAAGGATAAGGAAGGCAATCCCATTCCGCGCAAGATCATCAATTCGTTCACATGCGAATTTAACGGTCAGACGGTCTTTTCCTGCGACATCGAGCCAGCGATTTCGGCCAATCCATACCTGGAATTCACCGCCAAGGTGGACGAGGCGGGGACCTTCAAATTCACTTGGGTCGACGATGACGGTTCGGTCTATTCAGATGAACAAGAGATTGCGCTGAAATGAGTGAGGATGCCGGTCGCCCGCGGAGGGTCGGCCGGTAATCTCTCGGGAGGAAAAACATTGAAGACACTATTTTCTGTTTCAATGGCGGCGATCATGTCAGGCGGCATGTGGGCGTCCGTTGTTCTCGCGGGGCCATCGGACGACAAGTTGGTCATCGACGAGCAAATCGAGATGACCACGCGAACGGCCGCGCCGGAAGGTCACCCGCTGGATGAGGTGATTTCCGGGTGGCACTACCGAACTCCCGAAACTCGAGCGCTCGAGACCGACACGTTCCAGAACCCGGGCATGCTCGCTGTCGAGGAAGGCGCGCAGATTTGGGAGACCGTCGAGGGAACGGAGGGCAAGTCCTGTGCGACGTGTCACGGAGACGCATCGGAATCGATGGCTGGCGTGGGCGCCAACTATCCCAAATGGGATGAGGACTCGGGTAAGCCCATCAACATCGAATTGCAGATCAACAAGTGCCGCGTCGAGAATATGGGGGCCGAGCCCTACAAGTTCGACAAGGATGGCCAAAAACCGCTGACGGCTTTCATAAAGCATCAGTCGCTCGGCCAGCCGGTGGCGCTCGATCTCTCCCAGGGTGACATGCAGACATGGTGGGACAAGGGCAAGGACCTCTACTATCGGCGGACGGGCCAGCTTAATCTGTCATGTGCGACCTGCCACGAGGACTATAATGGCTACCGCATTCGCGCCGACCATCTGAGCCAGGGTAATGCCAACGGCTTCCCGACATATCGGCTCAAGCAGGGTGCTCTCGTCTCTATCCACAACCGGTTCCGCGGCTGTATCCGGGATACGCGTGCTGAATATCCCGCCGCCTTCTCCGACGACTTGATGGCGCTCGAGGTCTACGTGACCTGGCGTGGGTCCGGACTTTCCGTGGAAACTCCCGCCGTTCGCCAGTAGCAATGCGCGCCGGCCGGAACTCGATGTTCGGGTCGGCGCGATTTCAAACCGAAACGCCGCTAGCGGATTTGTCCGCTCGGCGAAGCTTTGTCCGGAGTTGATCGGCATGTTTTCACGCCGCGAGTTTTTGATGGCTTCCGTCGCCGCAACGGCGGTGATGGGTCCGGGTATCGCCGGAAACTGGTCACGGGCGGCCGCTCAGCAGGCAATGACGGAAGACGACCTTTTGTCTTTCGACGCCACGGGAAATGTGACGCTGGTGCATATCACCGACATCCATGCCCAGCTCAAGCCGATTTATTTTCGCGAGCCCTCGATAAACCTGGGCGTGGGTGAGGCTCAGGGCTTGCCTCCGCATGTCACCGGCGATGATTTTCTGAAGCTGTACAATATCGACCCGGGCACGCCGCATGCCTATGCGCTGACGTCGGTCGATTTCGTGGCGCTCGCCAAGGCATACGGCAAGATGGGCGGTCTCGACCGGGTCGCGACAGTTATTAAACGCATTCGTTCCGAGCGGGGCGAGGATAGTGTGCTGCTGCTCGATGGCGGTGATACCTGGCAAGGATCTTACACGGCCCAGCAGACGCTAGGCGGTGACATGGTGGAAGTCATGAACGCGCTGCGTCCGGACGCGATGACGGGCCACTGGGAATTTACCTACGGGGCCGACAGGGTGACGGAACTAGTCGAAAGCCTGCCGTTCCCGTTCCTGGGTAGCAATATCTATGATGCTGAATGGAACGAGCCTGCGTTTGAGCCGTACAAGATCTACGACAAGGGCGGAGTGCGCGTGGCCGTGGTCGGACAGGCCTTTCCCTACACGCCGATCGCCAATCCGCGCTGGATGTTCCCGAACTGGTCGTTTGGCATTCGCGAGGAGGACATTGCTGCCAACGTTGCCGCCGCGCGCGAGGACGGTGCCGATGTTGTCGTGCTGCTGTCCCACAATGGTTTCGATGTGGACCGCAAGCTGGCCTCGCGGGTCGACGGCATCGACGTGATCCTGACGGGACATACGCACGACGCATTGCCGGAACCGGTGATCATCGACGGCACGCTCGTTGTAGCATCGGGCTCGAACGGTAAGTTCCTGTCGCGTGTCGACCTCGATGTGCGCGACGGTGAGGTGAAGGGCTACGAATATCGCCTGATCCCGATCTTCTCGGACGTGATAACACCCGATGCCGAGATGAATGCCCTGATCGAGAAGGTTCGGGCGCCTTTCGCCGATGAGCTTGCCCGGGAAATCGGCCGTACCGACAGCCTTCTCTACCGGCGTGGAAACTTCAACGGCACATTTGACGATCTGATCTGCGACGCCCTGTTGGCCGAGAGGGATGCGGATATCGCGCTGTCGCCTGGATTCCGGTGGGGGACGAGTTTGCTGCCGGGACAGGCGATCACCGTCGAAGACTTGCACAATGCCACGGCAATGACATACCCGGCAGCCTATCGCTCGATGATGTCCGGGGCGCTGATCAAGGATATCCTGGAAGATGTCGCCGATAACCTGTTCAATTCCGATCCATACTACCAGCAGGGCGGCGACATGGTCCGTGTCGGCGGAATGGGTTACACGATCGACGTCAACGCGGCGATCGGATCGCGCATCTCCAGCATGACCCTGATGAAGACCGGCGAACTGGTCGATCCCGGCAAGGAATATGCCGTCGCCGGCTGGGCATCTGTCAACGAGGGTACCGAAGGGCCGGCGATCTGGGACGTTGTAGAGGGTTATCTTCGGAAAAATCCGGTCGTCCAGTTGGGCGAAAACCAATCAGTTCAGGTCATCGTTTAATTTGCCGCAGGTTGCAATCGACAGCCGGGATGTGACCTGATATATATAAAAAAATGAATATATATATGTACGATCCGGGAGGAACGTGTGAGCGGAAGAAACAACAAATCCAAATCGGGCGTCGACACCTCGCGGCGCGGTTTTCTGACGGCGGGACTCGCGGGCGGGGCCGCCTTGGCGGCGACCGGAATGGCGAGGGCGAACGGCGATCCCCTGATTACCGAGATCCAGGACTGGAACCGCTATCTCGGTGACGGCGTCGATGCTGCGCCCTACGGAATGCCCTCTGAATTTGAGGCGCATGTCGTCCGGCGCGACGTTCCTTGGCTGACGGCAGATCCGGTCTCATCGGTAAACTTCACGCCGTTGCATGAACTTGACGGAATCATAACACCGAACGGGCTCTGTTTCGAGCGCCACCATGGCGGCGTCGCGGAGATTGATCCGGCCGATCATCGGCTGATGATTCATGGCCTGGTCGAGCGTCCATTGGTGTTCACGATGCAGGACCTGATGCGGTTCCCCCGTGAGAATCGCATCTACTTCCTGGAGTGCGCCGCCAACTCCGGCATGGAGTGGCGCGGATCGCAGTTGAACGGCTGTCAGTTCACACATGGCATGGTGCATTGCGTCGTCTACACCGGGGTTCCGCTGAAATACCTCCTCGACGAAGCCGGTGTTAAGACGAGCGGTAAATGGCTGCTGGCGGAGGGTGCCGACGCTGCGGCGATGACTCGCTCGATTCCGATCGAAAAGGCATTGGAGGATTGCCTCGTCGCCTTCAAGATGAACGGTGAGGCCCTGCGTCCGGAGCAGGGTTATCCGGTACGGCTCGTGGTTCCCGGTTGGGAAGGCAATATGTGGATCAAATGGCTGCGCCGGCTTGAAGTTGGCGACGAGCCGTGGGGTCAGCGCGAGGAGACGTCGAAATACACCGACTTGCTGGCCAACGGGCAGGCGCGGCGCCACACATGGGCAATGGAGGTGAAATCGGTGATCACCAGCCCGAGCCCGCAGGCACCAATCGCCCACGGGCCGGGTCGGACGGTTATCACCGGTCTCGCGTGGTCCGGTAACGGCCGGATTGACCGGGTGGACGTCTCACTCGACGGTGGCCGCAACTGGCGGCCGGCGCGGATCGACGGTCCGAGTATTTCGAAGGCGTTGCACCGCTTTTATCTCGATATCGACTGGGATGGTTCGGAGATGCTGCTGCAATCTCGAGCGATGGACGAAACCGGCATGATCCAGCCGATGAAGGACGAGCTCCGAGCAGCCCGCGGCGAGAACTCGATCTATCACAACAACGGAATACAGACCTGGCATGTCAACGGCGATGGAGTGGCGGAAAATGTCGAAGTTTCTTAAGGCGGGGGTGGTTGTCGCGGCCGTCGTCGGGAGCGCCGTAATTGCCGATATTGCCGAATCCGCCGAGATTGCCGAGGGTGAGAAGGTGTTCCGCAAATGTGCGGCGTGCCACACGGTGGGCGAGGACGCCAAGAGCCGGGTCGGGCCGCATCTGAACGACCTGTTCGGGCGGACGGCGGGAACCGTCGACGGGTTCAAATATTCCGCCGCGATGGTGGCTGCCGGAGAAGGCGGATTGGCGTGGGACGAACAGTCCCTGACCCAGTTCCTGGTCAAGCCGCGGGAGGTGGTCTCCGGCACCAAGATGGCGTTTGCCGGGCTGCGCAAATCCGTCGACGTCGCCAACGTGCTCGCGTATCTGAAGACGTTCGATGCCGATATGGCCGCCACGGTCGCCACGGACGAAGCGCCGGAAGAGGCGAGTGCGGCGGCCGAAACGGAAGAAACGCCGGCGCAGCCGGCCGAACTGCCGAGCGCCGATCATGACGGGCCGATGAAACTCGGCAGGCTGGCGACCGAAGACGAGATCGCCGCATGGGACATCGACATCCGACCCGATGGCCTGGGGCTGCCGCCGGGACGCGGAACCGTCGCTCAAGGCGAGCCGATCTACACCGACAATTGCGCGGTCTGCCATGGTGATTTCGGCGAGGGGATCGGCCGCTGGCCAGTTCTTGCCGGCGGACAGGACACGCTCACCAACGAGCGTCCGATCAAGACGGTTGGTTCATACTGGCCGTATCTCTCCACCGTGTACGACTACATCCGCCGGGCGATGCCATTCGGCAATGCGCGCTCGCTGACGGACGACGAGGTCTATGCGCTGACGGCCTATGTGCTCTACCTGAACGACATCGTGGATGACGAGGAATTCGAGCTGTCACCCGACAACTTCACAGAGATCGGCATGCCGAACGAGGATAACTTCATACCCGACACCCGGCCTGCCGAAGAGCATTACGCCGAAAAGACCGAACCGTGCATGAGCGACTGCAAGCCGGGGCCGGTCAAGATCACCATGCGGGCGCAGGTTCTGGACGTCACGCCTGATGGCGATGAGGAAGGCGGCGGCGCCATTGACTGATTGAACGGGATCTCAATCAGTTGATCGCCAGCCGGATGAAATAGGCCACCGCCGCGACGCAGGCGACGCCGGCAAGCCAGAGCGCAATGAACCACGCGATCTGGCGTGTCCGCCTGGCGAGGGCCATCAGTGATAGCCTTCGTTGGGGTCGATCTTCCCGCGGAACACCCAATAGGCGTATGCGGTGTAGGCGAGGATGATTGGCAGGAGTATCCCCGCGCCGACCAGCGTGAATTTCAGGCTGGACTCGGGGGCGGCCGCCTCCCAGATCGTCAGATCCGGCGGAACGATGTGCGGGTAGAAACTTACGCCGATTCCGGCAAAGCCGAGAATGAACAACCCGAGCGAGGCCAGAAACGGTGTGTAGTCGGCCATGTTCCGCAAGCCTGCGAACAGTAGCCACGATGTGAGCAGCACCAGCAATGGAACGAACAGGCTGAAGGTGATGGTCGGCCAGGCGAACCATCGCTGGAAATAGACCGCGTCCAGAAACGGCGTCCAGAGACTGACAAGTCCCATGGCGACCAGTGTGCCGATGGCCAGATAGACTGAATAGCCGCGCATCCGCACCTGCAGGTGGCTCGTCGTCTTCATCATCAGCCATGTCGAGCCGAGCAGCGCATAGCCGATCGTGACGGCGATACCGACCAGGATCGAGAACGGGGTGAGCCAGTCCCACCATCCTCCAGCATAGGCCCGGTTTTCGATCTCGATGCCTTGCACGAGGGCGCCGAGCGCGATGCCCTGCATCAGGGCCGCGACAAGCGAGCCGCCGAAAAAGGCTCCGGTCCAGACCGGTTTCCAGCGCTTGGTGCGCCAACGATATTCGAAGGCGACGCCGCGGAATACGAGCGCCAGCAGCATCAGGACGATCGGCATGTAGAGCGCCGGCAGTACGACAGCGTAGGCGAGGGGGAATACGGCGAAGAGGCCACCGCCCCCGAGCACGAGCCAGGTCTCGTTGCCGTCCCAGACCGGGGCGACCGAGTTCATCATGACGTCGCGCTCGTGTTCGCTTTCAGCGAAGGGGAACAAGATGCCGATGCCGAGGTCGAAACCGTCAAGGACGACATATAGCAGGACGGCAAAAGCGATCAGGGCGGCCCAGATGAATGCGTAATCGAGTTCCATGATCGCCCCTTACTCAACCGAATCGAAATCGCGATCGGCCTGCTGGACCGGCGTGATCCCCGCCGTGCGAAGCGGGCCCTCGCGCAGGCTTGCGTCCTGTGTCTCCGGAGGCCGGCTCATCAGTCGCAGGATATAGAATGTGCCGGCACCGAAGACGAAGAAATAGACCACGACGAAGGCCAGCAAGGATGCTCCAACCGCCGGAGCATCAATCGGAGAGAGCGACTCGGAGGTCCGCAACATGCCGTAAACCGTGTAGGGCTGACGGCCTACCTCCGTCGTAATCCACCCAGCGAGCACGGCGACGAAACCGGCCGGCGTCATAACGAGCGCGGCTCGCTGCAGCCAGCGTGCCTCAAAAAGCGTTCCTCGAAAACGGGCGAGCAAGCTCCAGAGGCCGACGCCGAGCATCGCGAAACCAAGCCCGACCATGATCCGGAAGCTCCAGAACACGATCGCCACCGGCGGTTCCTGATCGTCCGGCACGGTGTCGAGGCCATCCAGCGGCGCGTTCAGGTCGTGCTTCAGGATCAGGCTCGATAGTTTAGGAATTTCAATCGCGTAGTCGATTTTCTTCTCGGATGGATTCGGGATGCCGAAGAGGATAAGTGGCGCTCCTTCCGGGTGGCTTTCGTAGTGCCCCTCCATCGCCATGATCTTTACCGGCTGGTGTTCCAGCGTATTCAGGCCGTGGAAGTCGCCTGCCGCAATCTGGATCGGTGCAACGATTGCCGCCATCCACATCGCCATTGAAAACATCGTGCGTACCGCCGGCGTGCCCCGGTCCCGCAGGAGATGCCATGCCGCGACACCGCCGACCACGAACGCGGTGGTCAGATAGGCCGCCAGCACCATGTGGACCAGACGATAGGGAAAGGACGGATTGAACACGATCGCAAGCCAGTCGGCCGGGATGAACTGTCCCGCGTCGTTAACCGAGAAGCCCGCCGGGGTCTGCATCCAGGAGTTGACCGAGAGGATCCAGGTCGCGGACATCAACGTTCCGAAGGCGACCATCGCCGTTGCAAACATGTGCAGACCATTGCCGACACGCTTGCGGCCAAACAACATGATCCCCAAGAACCCGGCCTCGAGGAAGAAGGCGGAGAGCACCTCATAGGCCATCAGCGGTCCGAGGACCGGGCCGGTGCGGTCCGAAAAGACGCTCCAGTTCGTACCAAACTGGTAGGACATGACGATCCCCGACACGACGCCCATTCCGAAGGCGACGGCGAAAATCTTCTTCCAGTAGTTGAAGAGCTCAAGATAGCGGTCGTGACGTTTCCAGAGCCACAGCGCGTTCAGAACGGCGAGGTAGCTCGCCAGACCGATCGAGAAAGCCGGAAAAACGATATGGAAGGATACCGTGAAGGCAAACTGGATCCGGGCGAGAATTTCGGCTGTCGGTTCCAACATCGGTCGCGAGACGTCCCTGTTTCACAGACAGATGTTATCCTCTCGCGCAAAATGGCAACCACCGGGGGCGAATTGTCGCAATATTGCGTAACAAGCGGCTCGTCTGGCCCTTGAAGGCGGTTGAGGATATTTGGATTACTCGGCGGGTGCCGCGGCTCCGTGGGAGGGCGCAACGACCTTCGATGGCCGGTAATCGACGAGCCGATCGGTTGCGATCGCGCCGCCGATCATCGCTGCAAGGGCGATGATGCCGGTGATTGCGAGGGCGGCGCCGCCGGTGAAGCCGGCGCCGATGGTGCAGCCTACCGCCAAAATGCCGCCAAAGCCCATCAGCGCGCTTCCGGCGACGTAACGGAGCCAATGAGGGGTGCCCGGCTCGGCGAAGGTGCGGACCTTGAAGGAGCGGAACAGAAGGGAGGCGACGAAGGCACCGAGGAGCGTGCCGCCGACAAGTCCGACATCCATCGAGAGCTGCGATTGGTCGCCGCCGCTGCCGATATAGTTCAGCGTGTTGGCGAGCGGCCGCATGAAGGAAAGACTGTCCGCCTGCACGGGTTCGAAGACCTGAAGCGAGAACTGGTAGCTGAGATACCAGCCGGCCGGGATAAGCGCGCCGATGACCAATCCGCCAAGAATGAACAGGAGGGGAAGACGGCGCATCGCGACCACCGCTATCGCCAGAATTACCAAGGCGGCTCCGACGACCAGGCCTGTATTTGCGCCGATTCCGCTCGCAACGGCGATGTCGTTCGTTCCAAGCGGGACGGTGGTCAGCAGCCCTCCGGCGGCGTTTCGCAGCGGAACGAGCGGTCCTTGATAGGTTGCCCAGGCGACCAGCGTAATGATTGCGATGGAAAGAACCGCCCGCAGATTCCCGGATGCGCCCAGAACGACAAGACGGCTCGCACATCCGCGCGCCAGCGCCATGCCGATACCGAACAGGCCGCCGCCGACGATCGCACCAGAAATGCTTTGCGCCGTGCCGAAGAACCGTGTGTCCTGCAGGTCGATGACGCCCGCGAAGACAAGCGCCTGCGTGCCGGTTACGGCGGTTGCAAAGGCGATCAGCCACAAGGGCAGCATCCGGCCGGCCTTTCCGCGCGAAATCTCCAGTGCCGCCGATCGCGTGCAGAAGCCGGTCCGCTCGGCGAAGCCGCCGAAGACGATTCCGAGGACTAGTCCGATCGCGGCGAATGTCGCCGGTTCGCCGATCGTCTCGATAAGCGGTACGAAGTTCATGTGCCTGTTCCGTCAGTTTGCCTGTCGATAGCAGACCAATTGACGCGTCGCGTGGCACAGCAATGTGCCCGACCCAGCTTGCAGGGAAAAAATTTCCGTGCGAACCGCCCCGTTCGTGGAAAATGAATCCAGTTGTTCGGTGGCGGGCCTATTCCGCGGAAACGGGAAGGGGCTCCGCCACGTTCTGGCGCTTGATGGCCGTCATTGCCTGATGCTGGCTCAGGAAGACCTTTCCCGTCAGGTGGTGGAAGAAATTCGAACGGCGCAGACGGTCCATGACCGGCCCCTTGATCTCGCTGAGATGGAACCGCACGTCGAGCGCCTTCAGACGGTCATTGATCGCTTCCAGCGATTCGAGGGCGCTCATGTCGATCTCGTTGACCGCCGGACACATCAGGATCACATCCGTCACGGCCGGACGGGCGGCGACCATGTCGTAGATCCGGTCCTCCAGATAACGCGCGTTGGCGAAGTAGAGGCTTTCGTCGACACGCACGGCAAGGATGTTTTCGTCCGTCATGACCTCGTGGCGTCGAACATTCCGGTAGTGTTCGGTTCCGGGGACCTGGCCGACGACAGCCATATGCGGTTTCGACGTCCGGTAAAGATGGATCAGAACCGAGAGCGCAACGCCGATGGTGACGCCGATCTCGACGCCGAGACCGAGCGTCGCAAGAATGGTGGCCGAGACGGCGGCGAAGTCCGCGCGGGAGTAGGTCCACGTCTTGCGCAGGATGGAAAAATCCACCAGCGACAGAACAGCGACGATGATGGTCGCCGCAAGCGTCGCCTGGGGCAGGTAGTAGAGCAGTGGCGTCAGGAACAGCGACGCCAGCAGCAGACCGATAGCGGTGAACGCGCCGGCGGCAGGGGTTGCGGCCCCGGCATCGAAATTGACGACCGATCGGGCAAATCCGCCCGTGACCGGGTAACCGCCTGAGAAGGCGCCGCCGATATTTGCCATGCCGAGCCCGATCAGTTCCTGATCCGGATCGATCCGCTGGCGCTTCTTGGCGGCGAGTGTCTGGGCAACGGACACGGATTCGACGAATCCGATGATGGAAATGAGAACGGCCGAGCCGATCAGGCTGGCCCAGAGATCAGGCGAAAACGACGGTGCGGTGAGAGGTGGTAAGCCTTGCGGCACGGTTCCAACGGTTTTCACGCCCATCTCGTCGAGCGAGAACAGCCAGGCGATCAGGGTCGTAATGGCGACGACCGCAACGGGCCCCGCCTTCGACAGCACGTCGGCAAGACGCGGCCCCAGCCCCCATGCGATCAACAGGGGCTTCAACCCCTTGCGGACCCAGAAGAGAGCGGCTGCCGCGGGGACGCCGATCGCGACTGTGATCCAGTTGATCTGCGACAGGTTTTCCCAGAGTGATGCGACCAGTTCGACGAGGGTGTGTCCACTCGCCGGAACACCGAGGATGTGTTTCAGCTGGCTGGCAGCGATGATGATACCGGACGCCGTGATGAAGCCGGCAATGACCGGATGGGAGAGGAAGTTGGCGAGAAACCCGAGACGGAAAAGCCCGAGCGCCACGAGGAAAGCACCGGACATGAATGCAAGCGTGATCGCGGCGGTGATGTATTCGGGCGTCCCCTGTTCGGCGAGGTTGCCAACCGCAGCCGCCGTCATGAGCGACACGACGGCGACCGGACCGACGGCCAGCGCCCGGCTCGTTCCGAAAATCGCGTAGAGGATGATCGGGGCGATCGAGGCGTAAATGCCCATCTCCGCCGGGAGGCCCGCCAGCAGCGCATAGGCAAGCGACTGCGGGATGAGCATGATCGTCACGATCACCGCCGCAAGCATGTCGCTGCCAAAGGTGGCACGGCCGTAATCCCGGCTCCACTCAAGAATGGGCAGGCGTTTCGCGACCGCGTTCCTCAGTCCGGTTTTCATGAATGGTTTTCTTGTGGCTAGGCGTTGTCGAGAAGGCCGGACATGTCGTATCCGGCGCGCGCAGTGCTCTCGCGCAGGCGGTCTTTCGGATCGCCTTCCATAAGCCTGGAGAGCGTCCACAGGGCAGTGGAACGGGTTCCGGTTCTGCAATATGCGAGGACGGGGCCGTCGCTCCTGCCGATCGCGTCGGCAAACTGACGGGCGGCGGCGGGGCCTAGCGTGGCCCCTGTCACCGGCAGGAAAACAGCTTCCATGCCGGCTTCCCGGGCCTGCTCGGCGATCTCCTCGAAGCGCGGCTGACCGGGCGCTTCGCCGTCCGGCCGGTTGCAGATGAGGGTGGTGAAACCGCGTCTTGCGATTTCACCGATTTCGCCGGGGGCGACCTGACCGGATACGGAGACCCTGTCGTCGAGGGGTTTGAGGTCCATGACGCGATCTCCGCTCACAGTCCGTTGACCGGAACCTTGAGCATCGGCTTCCCGTCCTTGTCGGTCGGAACCTCGCCGGCGCGCATGTTCACCTGGAGCGACGGGATAATCAGCTTGGGCATGGCCAGCGTGGCGTCGCGTTCGGTGCGCATCTTGACGAACTCTTCCTTCGTCTTGCCCGCGCCGACATGGATGTTGTGCGCCTTCTCGTCTCCGACCGTGGTCTCCCACTGGATGTCACGGCCGTTCGGCCCGTAGTCGTGGCACATGAACAGACGCATGTCGTCGGGCAGCGAAAGCACCTTCTGGATGGAATCGTACAATTCGCCGGCATCGCCGCCGGGGAAGTCGGCGCGCGCCGAGCCGCCGTCCGGCATGAACAGCGTGTCGCCGACGAATGCCGCGTCGCCGATCACATGGGTCATGCAGGCCGGCGTGTGGCCGGGCGTGTAGATGGCGAACGCCTCCAGATTGCCGATATTGTAGGTGTCGCCGTCCTTGAACAGGGCGTCGAACTGCGATCCGTCGCGCTGGAACTCGGTGCCTTCGTTGAAGACCTTCCCGAAGGTGTCCTGGACGACCATGATCTTGTCGCCGATGCCGATCTTGCCGCCGAGCTTATCCTGGATATAGGGCGCGGCGGACAGGTGGTCGGCGTGGACGTGGGTCTCGATGATCCACTCCAGCTTGAGACCGTTCGAGCGGACATACTCGATGAGTTCATCGGCATGGTCGTAGGTGATGCGGCCGGCGGCATAGTCGATGTCCATGACGGAATCGATGATCGCGCAGGCGTCGCTGGACGGATCCTTCACGCAGTAGCTGATGGTGTTGGTCGCCGGATCGAAGAACGCCTTCACGTCCGGCTTGACGTTCATGTTGACGGGATATTCCGACATGTCTCGTCTCCTTTGAAATGATCGTGAAATTTACGCAGCGGCCGGCTTCAGAATTGTCATCTGAAGCGTCCGCGCGATGACGATGCCGCCGATCATCGCAGCGACGAAGATGAACGTCTGCGAATAACCCAGGCCCAGCGCCGGTATGGCGCCGCCCGGGCAGAAACCGGCGATGCCCCAGCCGACGCCGAACAGCGCGGAGCCGCCGACGAGGCGTGCGTCGATGACCTTGCTGGTCGGGACAATGAACGACTTGTCAAGCAGCGGCGCGGCGCGCGCGCCGAAGACGAGCCGGTAGCCGATGGCCGTGGTCACGAGCGCGCCGCCCATGACGAAGATCAGGCTCGGGTCCCAGGTTCCGGCGATGTCGAAGAAGTTCAGGACCTTCGCCGGGTTGGCCATGCCGGAGATGGCGATGCCGACACCGAAAATCATGCCGATGAGAAGTGCTGAGAAGATACGCATGGTCAGATGCCTCCAAGGACGTGGCGAACCACGAACACGGTTACGAAGGTGGCGAGCATGAAGACAATCGTCGCCGTGATGGAGCGGGGCGAGAGGCGGGCCATGCCGCAGACGCCGTGGCCGCTGGTGCAGCCGGAGCCGAAGAAGACACCGATGCCGACAATCAGCCCGCCAAGGATCAGGGCGAATGTCGAGACCGGGACGGCGAAGGGAATTTCCCCGCCGGCGACGATATAGAGTGCGGGCGCAACGATCGCTCCCGCGAGAAATGCGGCGCGCCAGGGCCAGTCGCTCGAAAGCGGCGGGATGACACCGGCCAGGATGCCGGTCATGCCGGCGATGCGGCCATGGAATGCCATGAGCAGCGTGGCGGCGAGGCCGATCAGAACGCCGCCGCCAAGCGACAGGAGAGGGGTGAATTCAGTTTCCATTTCAGTCAACCTTGCATGTGCTGATGCCGAAGAGACGGTAGAGCGGGCATACGCGCAGGACTGCCGTCCCTATCAGGATAATACCGATCAGCGGGATGCCCCAGCGCATGACCGGATTTTCGAACACTAGAGTCGGGAAGATATAGGGAAGCGCCACGAGCAACGTCCCCGCAACGAGGCGGACGATGCGATCGAGCGTACCGACATTCGCGATTTTCAACACCGGGATTCTCCAGCTTGCGGTTCGATGGAGGCACACATATATTTGCGGTCACAAATATTCAAGAGATCGAATATAACAAATGATGGACATGACCGAACTTGAAGAGAAGGTCCTCGATGCGTCGCGCCTGCTGGAGATGATGGCGCATCATCAGCGCCTGCGAATCCTGTGCCTGCTCATGGAAGGAGAGCGCAGCGTACTGAGCCTGGCGGCCGCGACGGGACTGACCCAGCCGGCAATCTCTCATCATCTCAAAAAGCTGCGGGACGCCGATTTCGTAAAGACCCGACGGGACGCCCAAACAATCTACTATTCACTGCAGGGCGGGGAGGTCGAAGCGGTTCTCCGAACCCTTCACGGCCTCTACTGCGCCTGAGGAAATCCCTCACGCTTGCCGCGTGGCAATGCGCCGGACAATCGTGGCGAGGAGTTCGGCGCCAGGCGAAAGTTGCGCGTCCGCACGCACATTCAGACCTACGGAGCCGAGCGTCGACGCCGTATCGATCGCGAGCACCGAGAATTCGCCACTGGCGATTTCCGATGCGACAACCCCATGGGAAATGACCCAGATCGCGTCTTTCCGTCGGAGGAAGGCGCGGCCGAATGAATCCGAAACGGTCTCGATCGCGCGTTCAGGAAACGGCAGCCCCTGTTCGATGAACATGCGCTCGACGAAAGGCCGGATGATCGAAGCGCCGGTCGGCACCATTACCGGATATGCACGCAAATCCTCCGCGGTAATTCGGTTTCGTCCCGCCAGTGGGTGGCCGGCCCGGACGACGAAGACCACTTTCTCGCGATAGAGCGGTTCGAAGAGAAGCCCCTGCATCGTCTCGGGAGACGGCAGACGGCCGATCACCATGTCGAGTTCGCCGTTGCGCAACTGATTCAGCAGAATGCGGTTCTCGCCGGTTACGATCGACAGCCGGTTTTGCGTGCCACTTTCCAGATACTCGGCCACCGCATCCGGCATGATTGAGACGGACACGGTCGGAAGAGCCCCGACGCGGACCACCGGACCGTCGAGTTCGGTGAGCTGTTCGAGAGCCGTAAGACCGCGGCGCGCTGCTGCAAGACTACGCCCCGCATGCCGCAGGAAAACCTCGCCATGCGGCGTGATGCGGATCCCGCGCCCCTCCCTGGCGACAAGCGCCTTCCCGCAAATCGCCTCCAACTCCCGGATGGTGCGTGTCACTGAAGGCTGGGTGAGGTTCAAGCTCTCGGCCGCGCGGCTGACGCTGTTATGGCGGGCGACTTCCATCAACGTCTCCAGGTGTCTGAAGCGAATGCGTGAAATTTCGTTCATATCGTTTCCGCTATGAATCAGAGCCGAGAACTCATTATTAAGTCCCAACTGGATATGCGATACTTGCTATCGGAGGAAGGCTTTTGCAGTTCGTCAGCCTGAACGGCGTCACCATTCATTATCAGATCATCGGCGCTCCTGAAGGCAAGCCGCTGCTCGTGTTCGCCAATTCGCTTGGAACCGATTTCAGGATCTGGCGCGATGTCATCGTCCGGCTCGCCGGGGATTTTGCGATCGTGACTTATGACAAGCGCGGCCACGGACTGTCCGATATCGGTGAGACGCCCTATTCGATGGATGACCATGTGACCGATCTGGAGGCGCTGCTCGACCATCTCGGCGTGAGAAATGCAATTGTCTGCGGGTTGTCGGTGGGCGGGCTGATTGCGCAGGGCCTGTATGCCCGGCGGCGTGATCTCGTCCGAGCGCTCATTCTTTGCGACACGGCGCACAAGATCGGCACCGACGAACTCTGGAACGCCCGCATCCAAGCGGTGAGGGAAGGGGGGATCGAGGCGATCGCGGACGGCGTGCTGGAGCGCTGGTTCACCGCCAAGTTCCGTGCAGCCGACAATCCCGACTTCGCAGGCTATCGCAACATGCTGGTTCGCACGCCGGTCGATGGCTACGCGGCTACCTCCGTTGCGATCCGCGATACGGACTATACGGAGCAGGCCCGGCAGATCGGTGTTCCTGCAATCTGCATCGTCGGCGAGGACGACAAGGCGACGCCGCCCGACCTGATGCTCGAAACGGCGAAGCTCATTCCGGCCGCCCGCTACGAGGTCATTGCCAAGGCGGGACATCTGCCCTGCATCGAGCAACCGGAGATGCTGGTCGACATCATGCGCGCTTTCATCGCGGACATGGAACGGGGAGGGGCCGATGACTGATTCCGAGCATGAGTCAGATGGTCGTGAACGCGGCATGCAAACGCGCAGGGAGGTTCTTGGCTCGCCACATGTCGATGCGGCGATCGCAGCCACGACCGACTTCGACGAGGCTTTCCAGGCTCTGATCACCGAGGCAGCCTGGGGGAGGGTCTGGTCGCGACCCCAATGGCCGCGCCGTGACCGGTCGATTGTCACCCTGGCGCTGCTGGCCGCGCTGGGACACGACGAGGAACTGGCGATGCATATCCGGGCGACGGCGCGCACGGGCGCGAGCCGTGAAGACATATGCGAGGCATTTCTGCACGTGGCAATTTATGCCGGCGTGCCCGCCGCAAATCGCGCCTTCAAAATCGCGAAGAAAACCTTCGACGAGATGGATGGCAGCGACATCGGAAAGGCCTGGACATGACGCAGGACGCAGGGGCGTTCTTTCCGCGCGATCTGGCCTGGCATCCGAAGGCCTACGCGCCCGAATACAAGACGTCCGTGCTGCGCTCGCCTTCACGGGCGCTGGTGTCGCTGCCGAGCACGCTGGGCGATACGACGGGCCCCGTCTTCGGGCAGAACATGATCGGCGAACTCGACAACGACCTGATCCTGAACTTCGCCCGGCCCGGGGAACTGCCGATCGGCGAACGGATCATCCTGCACGGTCATGTCATCGACGAGAACGCGAAGCCGGTTCCCCGCACCCTGGTGGAGATCTGGCAGGCGAATTCAGGCGGGCGATACCGGCACAAGAAGGACGGTTACCTGGCGCCACTCGATCCGAACTTCGGCGGGTTCGGCCGCACTCTGACGGACGACGACGGACGCTTCCGGTTTCGCACGATCAAGCCCGGTCCGTATCCATGGCCTAACAATGCCAACGACTGGCGGCCTTCCCACATCCACTTCTCCGTGTTCGGTTCGGGCTTCGCGCAGCGGCTCATCAGCCAGCTCTATTTCGAGGGCGATCCGCATATCCGGCTCTGTCCCATCGTCAACACGATCAAGGATCCGGCGGCGATCGAACAACTCACAGCGAAGCTCGACATGAACAACACCATTCCGATGGATGCACGCGCTTACCGTCTCGATATTGTGCTACGCGGCCGGCGCTCGACGATGTTCGAGAATCGCCCGGAGGGGAACTGATGGTTCCGTTTCCCGGAAATCTGAAGGAAAGCCCGTCGCAGACAGCGGGCCCTTACGTCCATATCGGCTGTACACCGAACGCTGTCGGGATCGGCGGTCCTTACGGGGAGGATGCCGGCGCGCGACTGGTGAACGACAAAACAAAAGGGGACCGTATATCGATCACCGGACGTGTCATCGACGGCGCGAACGCACCCCTGCGCGATGCGATGATCGAGATATGGCAGGCGGATGCCGACGGGCTCTTCAACAGCCCGCTCGAGAAGCGCGGTGCCGCCGACACGAATTTCCGTGGTTGGGGGCGGCAGGCGGCGGACGGCGAGTCGGGCCAATTCCGGTTTGAGACAGTCATGCCGGGCCAAGTGCCATTCGCCGCCGATCGGATGCAGGCTCCGCATGCGCAGTTCTGGATCGTTGCGCGCGGTATCAATCTGGGCCTCCACACTCGCATGTATTTTCCCGACGAGGCGGACGCCAACGCGGCCGATCCAGTGCTGCAGCGGATCGAGCCGCGCTGGCGTGTCGCGACGCTGATCGCCTCGGGCGCACGGCCGAACTACACCTTCGACATCCGCCTGCAGGGCGAAAACGAGACCGTTTTCTTCGATGTCTAGGATCGCCTGTGCTCCCATTTGGCGAAGGGGCTAGTCCAGCAGATGTCCTATACGCCATTCAATGCGCCGATCCTCTCGGGCCTGCTGGGGGATGCCGAACTCACGCCGTTCTTCTCGGTGCGAGAGGACATCAATGCGATGGTCCGCTTCGAGAGCGCATGCGCTCTGTGCGAGGGGCGGCATGGCTTGATTCCGGAGGACGCAGCAACGGCGATTTTTGCGGCCTGCAAGACGTTTGCTCCTGACCTGCGCTCGATCGGCGAAGCAACTGCGCGCGACGGGGTCGCGGTTCCCGAGCTTGTCCGGCAGCTACGCGAGCATGTGGGTGAACCGCATGCCGGGTACGTCCACTACCGTGCCACGAGCCAGGATGTGGTCGACACGAGTTTCGTGCTCCGCATGGAGGACGCGATCGCCGTGATCGAGGACCGCCTGAAACTGGTCGATACTGCGCTCCATGGGCTTGAGAAGAAAAACCTCGGCCGCAGCCTCATGGCCCGGACACGGATGCAGCCGGCTTTGCCCATTGCTGCGGAAGACCGCATCCGCGCATGGAGAGCGCCGATCACCGGGCATCTGGCCACGCTCGATGATGTGAAGACCCGCTTGCTCGTGGTGCAGTTCGGAGGGCCGGTCGGCACATTGTCGGGTCCGAGTAACGACAATGCGGCGTTCGCGAGCGACCTTGCTGCGGAGCTCGGGCTCGGCAGGCGCGACACCTGCTGGCACACCGACCGTAGTTCCATCGTTGCATTTGCCAACTGGTTGTCACTGGTGACCGGGTCCCTTGGAAAGTTCGGTCGGGACATTGCCCTGATGGCACAGAGCGGCGCCAATGACATCACGCTGGCGGGCGGCGGCGTCTCCTCGGCGATGCCGCACAAGCAAAACCCGGTGAAGGCCGAGGTTCTGGTGTCGCTGGCGCACTTCAACGCGGTTCAGGTGTCGGGGATGCATCATGCGATGGTGCACGAGCAGGAACGCTCGGGGGCGGCATGGACGCTGGAATGGATGCTGATGCCGCCAATGGTGGTCGCAACCGGTGCGGCGTTGCGGAACTCCCGGTCATTGATCGACGACATAGAGCAGATCGGCGGTGCAGCCGTGAGCGACGGTTCGCAATGACGAAGCGACGCACCCAGGTCTGCATTATCGGGTCGGGCCCGTCCGGGCTGCTGCTTGGACAACTCCTGAACGGTATCGGCATCGAGGCGATCATTCTCGATCGTGTCAGCAAGGACTACATCCTCGGCAGGGTGCGGGCAGGCGTGCTCGAACCGGGGACCGTCGCCTTACTGGATCAAGCCGGAGTGGGAAAACGCCTGCATTCCGAAGGGCTTGTCCACGATGGTTTCGACATTGCTTTCGATGGCACCTTACACAATGTCAGCCTGAAGGAACTGACCGGCAAGAGCGTCACGGTCTACGGCCAGACGGAAGTGACCCGTGATCTCTTCGATGCGCGGGAGGCCTGCGGTCAGATCAGCATCCATGGCGTAGAGGATGTGCGGCCGACCGATTTCGGCGGAGCCACTCCCCATGTAACCTTCCTGAAGGACGGGGTTTCCCACCGGATCGATTGCGACTTCATCGCGGGATGCGACGGTTTCCATGGCGTTTCCCGTCATGCCGTGCCGGATGAGG
Source organism: Oricola cellulosilytica (assembly GCF_019966575.1). Classification (GTDB taxonomy): domain Bacteria; phylum Pseudomonadota; class Alphaproteobacteria; order Rhizobiales; family Rhizobiaceae; genus Oricola; species Oricola cellulosilytica. Next base: position 25,959 of record NZ_JAINFK010000007.1, read on the forward strand.
CGATCCGCACGTTCGAGAAGCTCTATCCGTTCGGGTGGCTCGGGATTCTGGCCGACGTACCTCCCGTTCGGCATGAACTCGTGTATGCCAATCATCCGCGCGGCTTTGCGCTTTGCTCCATGCGCTCATGCGACCGCAGCCGCTATTACGTTCAGTGCTCGCTGGAGGACAGGGTAGAAAGCTGGTCCGACGATCGCTTCTGGGACGAGTTGCGGCGCCGCCTTCCCGATAGCGTCGCCGAGGCTGTCACGACCGGGCCGTCATTCGAAAAATCGATCGCGCCCCTTCGCTCATTCGTGTGCGAACCCATGCGTTTCGGGCGTCTGTTTCTTGTCGGCGACGCCGCCCACATCGTGCCGCCGACCGGCGCGAAAGGACTCAATCTCGCGGCGAGCGACGTTCATTATCTGTTTGAGGGGTTGCGCGAGTTCTATGCCGAGGGGTCGAGCGGCGCTCTGGACGCCTACTCGATGCGGGCTCTGGACCGGGTGTGGAAGGCCGTCCGGTTCTCCTGGTGGATGACGATCATGTTGCACCGGTTTCCGGAAACCAGCGAATTCGACCAGCGCATCCAGGAAGCCGAGCTTCATTACGTCATGGAATCGCCGGCCGGACGCGCGTCGCTGGCGGAGAACTACGTGGGACTGCCTTTCTGAAACTGCCTTCCCAAAACCAACCTATTTGACCTTGGGTTATAGCAAGATTTGGTAGTGCTGCTTAACCCTGTCTTATACTTTCAAATCTTAGCTGGCAGGTGAAGATACCAGGGCTGTGCGCCCGGTATATTTACCGACATGACGTCGTTTCCCCTTTGTTGCGTGTCCAACAATAACGACGGCCTCATGCTTTCACTTTTCTTTTCATTACTGTCCACGCGAACGGATTCGGCCTTGGGGGGCCGGAGAGGCCTCCGTCGCGCGTGGCGCAATGTTCCAACTGGAGGGGCTCGATGAATCTCTTTTCGCGATTTAGCCTGGTACGTGTGGTTACCGCGTCTACGGCGCTGATGCTCACACTCGCGCTGCTGACGGTATCGGCGGCAGTCTACATGATCATCTCGGCGCGGATCGCGGACGAGGCAGTCGCCCGCCAGGACGCAAGCCTTCGCGTCGCGGCGACCATTGTTGAGCGCGACATTCCGGGAACGGAAGTGACATGGGATGCCGACGGCAACGTCCAGAAGATCGTGATGGAGTCAATTCCAACGGCCTTCGAGCAGCACGACATGATCGACACGATCGGCCGTATGACAGGCGAGACCGCGACGGTTTTTGCTTGGGAAGAAGAGTCGAGGGACTTCTGGCGGCGCACCACCAACATCATCAAGCCGGACGGCAATCGCGCCGTCGGCACGCAGCTTGGCCAGAACGGCGCCGTCTACCCGGTCCTGACCGCCGGCAAGACCTTCCGCGGCGAAGCGGTGATCCTGGGCACGCCCTACTTCACCATTTACGAGCCGATCTATTCGCCGGCCGGCAAGATCATCGGCATACTCTATGCCGGCGTTGAGAAGTCCGTCATCACCGCCCTCGCAAAGGACATGACCACCGCCCTGGAGATCGCTTCGCTGCTGGTGCTCGTCGCCTCCGTGATCGGCATGGCGCTGCTGTCGCGGTCGATCCTGCGCCCGATCCCGCAATTGACGGAAACCGCGCAGCGCCTCGCCGACGGGGATGTCGAGCTTGAGGTGCCCCATACCGAGGCCCGCAACGAGATCGGCGGCCTGGCACGTGCGCTCGAAGTGTTCCGCGAGAACGCTCTCGCCAAGGCGGAGATCGAGCGCGAGGCCGAGGAAGCCCGCTCGATGACCGAGTCCGAGCGCCAGGATCGCGAGACCTCGCGCCGGGAGCGCGAGGAGCGCACCAACGCGGCCGTAACGGCGCTGGGCGAAGGTCTGCGCAAGCTGTCGGCGGGCGATCTGGCGGTCCAGATCGACACGCCCTTCATGGAGGGGCTGGATTCGCTGCGCACCGACTTCAATGCGTCGGTCGAGCACCTTCGCAAGGCGCTGAGCGACGTTCGCGACACGTCGGAAGCGATCGAGGGCGGTTCGGCGGAAATGCGCAGCGCGATCGACGAATTGTCGCGCCGTACCGAGCAGCAGGCCGCTTCGCTCGAGGAGACATCCGCCGCGATCGAGGAGATCACCGCGACGGTCACCAGTGCCGCCGAACGGGCGCGCGAGGCGAGCTCGAAGGTCGGTGCAACCAAGACCGACACCGAAGCCTCAAGCCAGATCGTCACCGACGCGGTTGCCGCGATGGGACAGATCGAGAAGGCTTCCTCGGAGATCGCCAAGATCATCGCGGTGATCGACGAGATCGCCTTCCAGACCAACCTGCTGGCGCTGAATGCCGGCGTCGAGGCGGCGCGCGCCGGGGAAGCCGGCAAGGGCTTTGCGGTTGTCGCGCAGGAAGTGCGCGAACTGGCGCAGCGCTCCGCCAACGCGGCAAAGGAGATCAAGGAACTGATCACCAAGTCGACGAACGAGGTCTCGGTCGGTGTGGAACTCGTCAACAAGACGGGCGAGGCGCTGCGCGGCATCTCCGAGAAGGTCATCGACGTGAACGAGAACATCCAGTCGATCGCCAAGGCCGCTTCCGAGCAGTCGACAGGCCTGAAGGAAATCTCGGTCGCGATAACACAGCTCGATGAGGTCACCCAGCGCAACGCCGCAATGGTCGAGGAAACCAATGCGCTCACCCACCGCCTCGGGGATGACTCGACCGGCCTGCAGACGCTGGTCGCCAAATTCTCGATGGGCGAGCGGACTACGCAGAAAATGAGCGCGCCGGCAGTTCGTGCCGCGGAGGGCAAGACCGACAAGCCGGTGTCGTCACCCGCACGGGCGATGGTCGGAAATGTCGCCCGCGCATTCGGCGGCAACACGGCCCTCGCGGCCAACAACGACGAGTGGGAAGACTTCTAGAAAACCGATTTCGTTACGCCACAGCACCACGGCGGAAAGCGGCCGGACAGGGGGAAACGCCGGTCCGGCCGTCTCTTTTTCCGAGGTAGGGGATCGGCGCCCTGGACGCCTCAGCGATCGGAGTCGCGCCAGCGCGGATTGATCCACGGTTCGGCGTTCTCGGGTGGCAGCGGCGTGCGGCCGAGAATGTGATCCGATGCCTTTTCGCCGACCATGATCGAAGGGCCGTTGAGATTGCCGTTGGTGATCCGCGGGAAGACCGAACTGTCGGCGAGGCGTAGACCCTCCACGCCGATCACCCGGCATTGCGGGTCGACCACGGCCATCGGGTCATCGGTGCGTCCCATCCGGGCCGTGCCGCACGGGTGGTAGGCGCTTTCCACATGAGCGCGGATGAAGTCGTTCAGCTCGTCGTCCGACTGGACGGTCGCGCCGGGCTGAATTTCCTTGCCGCGGTATTCGTCGAAGGCCTGCTGCCCGAAGATTTCCCGCGTCAGGCGGATGCAGTGGCGGAAATCGGCCCAGTCCTGCTCGTGGCTCATGTAATTGAACCGGATGGCCGGCGCCTCACGGGGATCGGCCGACTTCAGCGTGACCGAACCGCGCGAGGGCGAGCGCATTGGACCGACATGTGCCTGGAAGCCGTGGCCCTCGGCCGCTGCCTGTCCGTCGTAGCGCACGGCGATCGGGAGGAAATGATACTGGATGTCCGGATATTCGACGCCCGCCTTCGAACGCAGGAAGGCGGCACTCTCGAACTGGTTGGAGGCGCCGGGGCCGGTCTTGGTGAACAGCCACCTTGCGCCCACCCATGCCTTGCCGAACAGGTTCCAGTATTTGTAGAGCGTGATCGGCTTGATGCAGGCCTGCTGGATATAGAGTTCGAGATGATCCTGCAGGTTCTGGCCGACGCCGGGCCTGTCGGCGACGACGCCGATGCCGTGTTCCGCCAGATGCGGGGCAGGGCCGATCCCCGACAGCATCAGCAGTTGCGGGGTGTTGATCGAGGACGCGGCGATGACGACCTCGCGACGCGCCTGGACGATTTCCGTCCTGCCGCCGCGCTCGATCTCGACGCCGGTGGCGCGGTTTTCCTCGAACACGATGCGGTTGGCGAGCGCGCGCACGAGCCGGCAATTGTCGCGCTTCAGCGCCGGCTTGAGGTAGGCATTGGCAGTGGACCAGCGGCGGCCTTTCCAGACCGTTTGCTCCATCGGCCCGAATCCTTCCTGCTTCTCGCCGTTGTAGTCCGGGGTGAGCTCGAATCCGGCCTGCCCGCCGGCTTTCACGAAGGTGTCGAACAGAGGGTTTTCCCGCGTGCCGCGCGACACGTGAAGGGGCCCGTTTCTGCCGCGCCAGTCGGGATCGCCCCCGTGACCGCCCGAATGCCAGTTCTCCATGCGCTTGAAATACGGAAGCACGTCGGCGTAGGCCCAGCCCGCGGCGCCTTCGTCGGACCAGTGGTCGTAGTCACGGGCGTGACCGCGTACATAGACCATGCCGTTGATCGAGGAGGAGCCGCCGATCACCCGGCCGCGCGGACAGGCGAGTTGTCGTCCGTCGAGATGCGGCTCGGGTTCCGACTGGTAGCCCCAGTCGTAGCGCCTCATGTTCATCGGGTAGGAGAGGGCGCCCGGCATCTGAATGAAGGGTCCCGCATCGGTTCCACCCGCCTCGAGCACGATAACCGAGTGCCGGCCGTCTTCCGAGAGCCGGTAGGCCATGGCCGATCCGGCCGAACCCGATCCGATGATGATGAAATCGGCTTCCAAGGCGTGTTCCATTCTCTCAGTAGGGGCTGTCGACCGGGCCGAGCCCGACATAGACGCTCTTCACCTGGCTATAGCTGTCAATCGCAGCGGCCGCGTTTTCGCGGCCGAAGCCGGACGCCTTGACGCCGCCGAACGGCATGCCGGCGGGCGTCAGATTATAGGCGTTGATCCAGCAGGTTCCGGCCTGAAGGCGCGTTACGGCGCGATGTGCACGTGTTATGTCGCGCGTGAACACGCCGGCAGCGAGCCCGAACTCGGTGGCGTTCGCGCGGTCGATCACCTCGTCCTCGCTGTCGAAGTCGAGCACGGACATCACCGGTCCGAATATCTCCTCGCGGGCGATCGTCATGTCGTCGGTCACGCCGGAAAAGACGGTCGGCTCGATGAAACAACCGTCTTCGAAGCCTTGGATGTTCGGGACATTTCCGCCGATCTCGAGCGTTGCACCCTCCGTCCGTCCGGTCTCGATATAACCCATCACCTTGTCGCGCTGCGCCGATGAGACCAGCGGTCCCATCTGAACCGCCTCGTCCATCGGGTCGCCTATCACGATGGCGCGGGTGCGTTCGACCAGCCGCTCGACAAATTTATCGCGGATGCCGCGCTCGACGAAAACGCGTGTGCCGTTGGAGCATATCTGGCCGCTGGAATAGAAGTTGCCCAGCATCGCCCCGCCGATGGCGTCCTCGATGTCTGCGTCGCCGAAGACGATGAGCGGTGACTTCCCGCCGAGTTCCATCGTGACATGCCGCAATCCTTCGGCAGCGCCGGCATAGACCTTCCGGCCCGTGGGAACCGAGCCCGTGAGCGACACTTTGGCGACGCGCGGATCGGAAATGAGCTTGCCGCCGACGTCGCCGAGTCCCTGAATAACGTTGAACAGGCCAGCGGGGGCGCCCGCCTCCACGAGGATTTCCGCGAGCCTGAGCGCAGAGAGCGGCGTCATCTCCGAAGGCTTGAAGACCATGGCGTTACCGCAGGCAAGCGCCGGGGCGGCCTTCCAACTGGCAATCTGAATCGGATAGTTCCAGGCACCGATGCCGACGCAGACGCCGAGCGGTTCGCGGCGCGTATAGGCGAAGTCGCGGCCGAACTCCTTCGCCTCGCCGGAAATCGCGTCGGCCAGGCTGCCGAAATATTCAAGCGCGTCAGCGCCGGATGCGGCGTCGGCAACGAGCGTCTCCTGAAGGGGCTTGCCGGTATCGAAGGTCTCCAGTTCGGAAAGTTCGCGGTTGCGTTCGCGCATGATGTCCGCGGCGCGCCGAAGCACCCGTCCGCGTTCTACGCCAGCCAATGCTGCCCATTCACGTTGAGCTTCGACCGCGCTCGCAATCGCCTTCTCGATGATTGCATCGGTTGCGCCGTGCAGGGTGGCGATGGTCTCTCCCGTTGCCGGATAGAGCGTCGGGATCGGCGCTCCTTCCGGGTCATCCAAAGGTTTTCCGGCGACAAAATGACTCGCTGCGACTTCGACACGCATTGGCTTGATTGATTCCTGCTGTTTGTCCTCAGGCCGCGGCCCGCTGACGTTCCCGTATCAAGGTGAGGTCCAGATAGTCGAAGACCATTGCCCGGGTGACTGCTTCGCTCTGGGCTTTGCCCGGCAGGGCGTGGCGCAGATAAATGCCATCAATCAGCGCGCCAAGTCCGGCCGCGATCCTTTCGGCCGCTGGCTTGTTCACCAGTTTGACGAGACAGGAGACAAGATTGGTGTGCAGGCGCTTGCGGTAGATGCGGAGCAGCCGTGCGACGTCCGGAGAAGTTTGCGCCTGAACATAGAACAAGAGCCAAGCAGCGATAATATCGGGATCAAACTGCTCGTCGGAGAAACAAGCATTGATGATCGCGTCCAGGCGCTCACGGGGTGTGTCTGCGGTGGCCAGCCTGACGCGCGCTTCTTCCCCGAACAGGGTCAGGATCTGCCGCATTGCCGCAAGAAATATGCGGTCCTTCGACCCGAAATAATGGTGGGCCAGCGCCGATGACATGCCGGCGCGGCCGGCGATCTGGCTAACCGTCACATCAAGCGAACCGGTACGTCCGATTTCACGGATCGTCGCGTCAATCAACGCCGTCCGGCGTATCGGTTCCATGCCGTATTTGGGCATCGCCTCACATCAAAAAGCGCTTCAACGGTTGCATTTCCGAAAATATCGTTTTTTATTGACCCGTCAATCAAGAAAAAATCCGCGATTGGACGGATTACCGAACGGGAGTGACGGTATGACCTTTTTCAAGACCACCTTGACCAGCCTGGCCGCGCTCGCCGCGAGCACTGGTATTGCCTTTGCACAATGCGAAGAAGTGACCTTCTCGGACGTCGGCTGGACCGATATCACGGCGACGACCGCGGCAACCAAGACTGTACTGGAAGCGCTCGGCTATGAAGTCGACGTGAAGGTTCTGTCGGTGCCGGTGACATACGCCTCGATGAAGTCGGGCGATGTAGACGTGTTTCTCGGCAATTGGATGCCGACCATGGAAGGCGATATCGCTCCATACCGCGAGGATGGCAGCGTCGTCACTGTTCGCGAGAACCTCGAAGGCGCGAAATATACGCTGGCGGTCAACAAGGCGGCCGCCGATCTCGGCATTGCCGATTTTGCCGACATCGCCAAACACAAGGACGCGCTGGACGGCAAGATCTACGGCATCGAGCCCGGGAATGACGGCAACCGGCTGATCATCGACATGATCGAGTCCGACGCGTTCGGCCTGAAGGGCTTCGAAGTGGCGGAAAGTTCGGAGCAGGGCATGCTGGCGCAGGTCGACCGCGCGTCGAAGCGCGACGAGCCGATCGTCTTCCTGGGTTGGGAACCCCATCCGATGAACGCCAATTTCGAAATGAGCTACCTCACCGGTGGCGATGATTATTTCGGTCCGGATCTGGGCGGCGCGACGGTCTATACCAACACCCGCGCCGGCTTTGCCGAAGAATGCCCGAACGTCGGCGCGCTTCTCGGCAATCTCAAGTTCACGCTCGAGATGGAAAACGAGATCATGGGCGCGATCCTCAACGACGGCACTGATCAGGACGAGGCCGCCGCGGCCTGGCTCAAGGCCAATCCCGGTGTTCTCGATACGTGGCTCGATGGCGTGACCACCATCGACGGCGGGGACGCTATGGCTGCCGTCAAAGCCGACCTGGGTCTTTGATGACCGATTTGACGCCCCGGGCTCTTGCCCGGGGCGTATCGAGCGTCGGGGCGCGATACCCCTCATCTCCACGCCGCATATCTGAAGGATACCGGGCATGGATTGGCTGACCGACTCAAAAATTCCCGTTGGGCAGAGCGCCAAGGCGGTGTTCGAGTGGCTCCAGACCCATGCCGGGTGGTTTTTCGACGGCCTCGCCGCCGCCATGGAAATGCTGATCGAGGCGCTGCTCTGGATCATGCAGACGCCCCATCCGCTGGTGGTCGTCGCGGCGATTGTGGCGATCACTTACGGTCTCCAGCGCAACTGGAAGACCGCCGCCTTCGTTCTGGTCGGATTTCTGTTCATCCTCAACCAGGGCTACTGGGAGGAGACGACCGAGAGCCTGACGCTGGTGCTATCGGCTTGCGTCGTTTGCATGGCCGTCGGAGTTCCGATCGGCATCGCCTCCGCGCACCGGCCGAGACTCTATCAATTCATGCGGCCGGTTCTCGACCTCATGCAGACCTTGCCGACTTTCGTCTATCTCATTCCGGCAATTGTGTTTTTTGGCATCGGGATGGTGCCTGGCCTGATCGCGACCGTGATTTTCGTCCTGCCCGCGCCCATCCGCCTTACCCACCTCGGCGTTTCCTCGACGCCGCAGCCCTTGCTCGAGGCGGCAGACGCCTTCGGCGCGACGCCGACCCAGAAGCTGTGGCGGGTGGAACTGCCGTCGGCGCTTCCGCAGATCATGACCGGCCTGAACCAGACGATCATGCTGTCGCTGTCGATGGTGGTCATCGCGGCGCTTGTCGGGGCCGATGGCCTAGGCGTGCCGGTGGTCCGCGCATTGAACTCGGTCAACACGGCGCTGGGCTTCGAAAGTGGCTTCATCATCGTCGTCGTCGCCATCATGCTGGACCGCATGTTGCGAATCGAGCAGGGGAGCAAGTGATGGGCGACGCGGTCATCTTCGACAAGGTTTCCATCGTCTTCGGCCGCTCGCCGGAAGATGCCCTGCCGTTGATGGACGAGGGCAAGGACCGCGCGGAAATCCAGCAGAAGACCGATCAGATTCTCGGCGTTCACGACTGCGATCTGAAAGTCCGGTCCGGCGAGATACTTGTGCTTATGGGGCTTTCCGGATCTGGCAAGTCGACGCTTCTGCGCGCCGTCAACGGCCTGAACCACGTCGTCCGGGGCAGGGTCCTGGTCGATGGCGGCGACGCCATGGTCGACATCACAAATGCCGATGCGGCGACGCTGCGTTCGATACGGCGCAAACGCGTCTCCATGGTTTTCCAGCAATTCGGTCTGCTGCCGTGGCGGAACGTTCTGGACAATGTCGCATTCGGTCTTGAGCTGTCCGGTGCTCCACATGCCGAGCGGGAAAAAAAGGCGCGCGCGCAACTGGACATGGTCGGCCTGACCGACTGGGCCGGCCACAAGGTGTCGGAGCTGTCCGGGGGCATGCAGCAGCGCGTCGGGCTGGCGCGGGCGTTTGCCACAGAGGCGCCGATCCTCCTCATGGACGAACCGTTCTCGGCGCTTGATCCGCTGATCAGGACGAGGCTGCAGGACGAGTTGGTGGATCTTCAGAAAAACCTGAAGCGCACGATCATCTTCGTCAGCCACGATCTCGACGAGGCATTCAAGATCGGCGACCGCATCGCGATCATGGAAGGCGGGCGGATCGTGCAGTGCGGAACGCCGCAGGAGATCATTCGCAATCCAGCCAACGACTATGTCGCCGATTTCGTCGCGCATATGAACCCGCTGGGAGTGCTGTGTGCCGAAGACGTGATGCAGGATGGCCAGGCGCCCGAAGGCGCGCCCAAGGTCGAGCACGACACGAGCGTCGCCGAGATCATGGATCTTTGTCTCGAGAGCGGCGGCTCGCTTCAGGTCATGCGCGATGGCGCGCCCGTCGGCGTGATCACGGCACGCAGTATCCTGAGCGGCGTTGCCGGCAATCAGAAGGTGGCGTGAAGCGCGCTACTCGTTGCCGTCCCGCTCGACCGGAAAAAAACAGGCATGCGACTGCGGCCCGTCGGGCATCAGCGGCGGCTCCTCGCGGATGCACTTTTCCTGCGCCTTCCAGCAGCGCGGATTGAAGCTGCATCCGGCGGGCGGGTTGAGCGGGGAGGGCAGTTCGCCCGTCAGCGCGATACGCTTCTTCTCGCGCCCCGGATCGGCGACCGGGGTCGCCGACAGAAGCGCCGCCGTATAGGGATGGCGCGGAGAATTGAAGACAACCTCGGAGGGTCCGAATTCGACCGGCTTGCCGAGATACATCACCATGATCTCGTCGGCGAGATGCCGCACCACCGAAAGGTCGTGGCTGATGAACAGATAGGCCAGCCCGAGCTCTTCCTGCAGATCCATCAGGATGTTGAGCACCTGCGCCTGAATGGAGACGTCGAGCGCGGAAACCGGCTCGTCGAGCACGAGGATCTTCGGGTTCAGCATCAGCGCCCGGGCGATGGCGATGCGCTGGCGCTGGCCGCCGGAGAACATGTGCGGATAGCGTTCGTAATGCTCGCTGCGCAGGCCGACCCGCTCCATCATGGCGATGGCCTTGTCCTTGCGGACGGATGCGGTGTCGCGCGTGTTGATCTTCAGCGGCTCCTCCAGGATCGCGCCGATCTTCTGGCGCGGGTTGAGCGAGCCATAGGGGTTCTGGAAGACGATCTGTATCTTGCGGCGCAATTCCGCAGTGGAAGCGGTCACCGGCTCGCCGTCGATCAGCAACGTGCCGGAGGTCGGCTTCTCGATCATCGTCACGAGCCGGGCGAGGGTCGATTTTCCGCAGCCGGACTCGCCGACCACCGCCAGCGTCCTGCCGGTCTGCAGCCTGAAGCTCACACCGTCCAGCGCCCTGACGATTCCGGCCTGGCTGAAGAGCCCGCCGGATATGTCGTAGTAGCGGCGCAGATCGCGGGCCTCGACCACCGTTTCGCCGGCGTCGGCAACCTTCTCCAGGACCGGCGCGCTCATCGGGCACTCTCCAATTCCGGCACGCCGGGATGGCCGGTCGGCACACCCTCCTTCAGCGGGTAGTTGCACAGCGCGTATCCGAATTCCGGACCCTGGCGCTCGACCGTCTGCCGGCAGAGATCGGTGGCGAACCGGCAGCGGGGCGAGAACAGGCAACCGGCCGGCCGGTCTCCCTGACCGGGCACGACGCCGGGGATCGAAGGCAGCCGGCCATGGCGGGTTGCGCGCTCGGGAAGGGCCGAGAGAAGCGCTTGCGTGTAGGGATGATGCGGGTCGTCGAAGAGTTCGCGCACGCGCTGTTCCTCGACCTTTTGCCCCGCATACTGGACCTGCACCCGCTCGGCGGTTTCCGCCACGACTCCCATGTCATGGGTGATCAGGATGAGGCCCATGTCGTTCTTCTTCTGGAGACCGATCAGCAGATCGAGAATCTGCGCCTGAATGGTGACGTCGAGCGCGGTGGTCGGCTCGTCGGCGATCAGCAGTTTCGGGTTGCAGGCGAGCGCCATTGCGATCATCACGCGCTGACTCATCCCGCCTGACAATTGGTGCGGAAACTGGGAGAGGCGTTTTTCGGGGGCCGGGATGCCGACCAGCTTCAGCAGCTCGATCGAGCGTTCGCGGCGCTCGGCGCGGCCCATGCCGAGATGCACCCGCAGGGTTTCGCCGATCTGGAAGCCGACCGTGAAACAGGGATTGAGGCTCGACATCGGCTCCTGAAAGATCATCGCGATATCGCGGCCGATGATTTCGCGGCGCTGCCGGTCCGACATCGACAGAATGTCCCTTCCGTCGAAGCGCATCGTGTCGGCGGTCACCGTGGCGGTCCACGGCAGCAACCCCATCAGGGCCAGCATCGAGACGGATTTGCCCGAACCGGATTCGCCCACGATCGACAGGATTTCGCCCCGGTCGCAGACGAGCGACACCTCGTCCACCGCCCTGAACTCCCCGCCGGAGGTGGCGAACGTGACGGACAGGTTTTCGATTTCGAGGAGGGCCATCGGATCAGCTCTGCTTGAGTTTCGGGTCGAGCGCGTCACGCAGGCCGTCGCCCATCAGGTTGATGGCGAGCACGGTGACCAGAATGGCGAGGCCCGGGAACGTGACCACCCACGGTGCGCGCAGGATGAATTCCCGCGCCTCGGCCAGCATCGTGCCCCATTCCGGTGTCGGCGGCTGGGCGCCCATGCCGAGGAAGCCAAGCGCTGCGGCGTCGAGAATGGCGTTGGAGAAGGCCAGCGTCGCCTGCACGATCAGCGGCGCCAGGCAATTCGGCAGGATGGTCACGAACATCAGTCGCAGCTTGCTGGCCCCGGCGACCCGCGCCGAAATGACGTATTCGCGGTTGCGCTCGGAAAGAACCGAGGCCCGCGTCAGCCGCACGAAATGCGGCTGGAGGATGAGCGCGATGGCTATCATCGCATTCATGAGGCCAGGCCCGAGGATCGCCACAAGCACGAGTGCCAGGAGCAGCGAGGGAAATGCCAGGATAACATCCATCACACGCATGATGGCGGTGTCGATCCAGCCGCCGAAGAAACCGGCAATGAGACCGACCACTACGCCGACGGTGACTGAAAGCGTCACGACGACGACGCCGATGAACAGAGAAAACCGGGCGCCGTAGATCAGCCGCGAGAGGATGTCACGGCCGACTGCATCCGTGCCGAGCGCATAGGTCCATGAACCACCGTCGGCCCAGATCGGTGGGAGGAGCAGCGCGTCGCGGTTCTGCAGCGTCGGGCTGTGTGGCGCCAGAAGAGGCGCGAGAACGGCAATGAGGACCACGATCGTGAAAATGGCCAGACCGATCACGGCTCCGCGGTTCTGGCGGAAGTAGAACCAGAACTCCCTGAGCATGGCGCCACGCATCGCCCAGGCGGTCGTGGGGCCTGCGGGCTTGGTTCCTGCTGCTGCTTCTTGCGCTTCGATATGAACCACTGGATTGCCTTACTTTCGGATGCGCGGGTTGATGAGGCCGTAAAGAACGTCGACAAGCAGGTTGACGATCATGATGAGGCTGGCAATCAGCAGCAGTCCGCCCTGGACCACTGCGTAATCGCGCTTGAACACCGAATCGACCATCCACTTGCCGATGCCCGGCCAGGAGAAGATGGTTTCGGTGAGGATGGCGCCGGCAAGCAGGACGCCGACTTGCAGGCCGATGGTCGTCACCACCGGAATAAGGGCGTTTCTAAGGGCGTGAAGGCCGATTACCCGGCGCGGTGCGAGGCCCTTCGAACGCGCCGTGCGCACATAGTCTTCGCCCAACACTTCCAGCATCGCGGAGCGCGTCTGCCGGGCAATCACGGCAAGCGGGATGGTGGCGAGCACGACCGTAGGCAGGATCAAATGGCTGACGGCCGACTTGAAGGCCCCGGCCTGGCCAGAAAGAAGACTGTCGATCAGCATGAAACCCGTGACCGGCTCGAAATAATAGAGAAGCGAGATGCGCCCGGACACCGGCGTCCAGCCGAGCGTGCCGGAAAAGAAGATTATCAGCAGCAGCCCCCACCAGAAGATCGGCATGGAATAACCGGTAAGCGCTGCTCCCATAATGGTCTGGTCGAGCCATGAGCCGCGCTTGACGGCAGCCAGAACGCCAGCCGGTATTCCGATGCCGACCGCCAGGATGATGGCGCAGAGCGAAAGCTCGATCGTTGCCGGGAATAGCGTGAAAAACTCCTCAAGCACCGGCCTCTTGGTAACGATGGACTGCCCGAAATCACCTTGGAGGATGCCCCAGGCATAGTCGAAATACTGGACAAGGTATGGACGGTCGAACCCGTATACCGCCTGCAACTCCTGATACCGCTCGGCGCTCATTCCGCGCTCACCTGCGAGCAGCATGATGGGGTCGCCCGGCAGCAGGCGGATAAATGCGAAGGCCACAATGGAGACGCCGATGAACGTCGGGATCAGAAGGGCGACACGGTAAAGGAAAAAACGAAGCATCAGCTGGGCGATCTGCTTTCCGGGACGGTCAGAGGATCAGGCAATTGCCGGTAGCAATACCATAAAAAAACTGCCCGGGTCAGAAACCCGGGCAGTTGTCTTCCGCAAGAATTATTCGGCGATGTCGACGCCCTCGAAATTGTGACCGCCCAGCGGGTCCATCACGTAGCCTTCGACATTGTCGCGCATCGGCATGAAGACCACCGAGTGAGCGATGGTGGCCCATGGCGCCTCGCGCTTGAAGACCTCCTGCGCCTGCTTGTAGAGCGCGGCACGTTCTTCCTGTTCGCCGCTCTTGGCCTTCATGACGAGATCGTTGAACTCGTCGTTGCACCACTGCGCGCGGTTGGAGCCTCCCACAGCATCACAGCCGAGCAGCACCGCGAGGAAGTTGTCCGGATCGCCGTTGTCGCCGGTCCACCCGAGCAGCACCGCGCCGTCGCGATCCGTTGCCTTCGAACGCTCGAGATACTCGCCCCACTCGTAGGAGACGATCTCGACGTCCACGCCGATCTTGGCGAAGTCTTCCTGGATCAGTTCGGCCATGCGGCGGGCGTTCGGGTTGTACGGACGCTGAACCGGCATTGCCCAGACCTTCATCGACAGGTCGCTCACGCCGGCTTCCTCGAGCATCTTCTTGGCTGCTTCCGGATCGTACGGATCGTCCTCAATGGTGTCGTCGTAGGACCACATGGTCGGCGGGATCGGGTTCTTCGCCGCCTGACCGGCGCCCTGGAAGACCGCATCGAGAATAGCCTGCTTGTTGATCGCCATGTTGAGGGCCTTGCGGACCTCCGGCTTGTCGAAGGGCGCCTGCTGGGTGTTGTAGGCCAGATAGCCGACGTTCAGGCCTTCCTGCTGCATGACCTCAACGCCGTCCGCACTCTTCAGCGACTCCACGTCGGCCGGATTCGGATAAGGCATGACGTGGCACTCACCCGCCATCAGCTTTTGCTGGCGCACGGAGGCGTCGGTCGTGATCGCGAACACCAGATCATCGATCGCCTGCTTTCCTGCGTAATAGTCCGGGTGCGCCTTGTAGCGGATCACGGCGTCCGGCTGGTAGGCGACGAACTGGAATGGGCCAGTGCCGATCGGCTTCTGGTTCAGGTCGGACTCGTTGCCCGCTTCGGCCAGCTGATCGGCGTATTCCTTCGAGAAAATCGACGCGAAGTCCATGCCGAGATTGGCGACGAACGGAGCCTCCGGACGGCTCAGAACGAACTTTACCGTCATGTCGTCCACCTTCTCGATCGATTCGATCAGGTCAGGCATCGACATGCCGTTGAAATACTCCCAGCTCGCGCCTTCGACATAGGCGTTATAAGCGTTCTCGCTGTCCATCTGGCGCTCGAACGAGAAGATCACGTCGTCGGCGTTCAGGTCGCGCGTCGGGGTGAAATAGTCGGTCGAATGAAACTTGACGCCCGGACGAAGCTTGAAGGTGTACTCCAGACCGTCGTCCGACACTTCCCAGCTTTCGGCGAGATCCGGCACGACGTTCGTGGTGCCGGGCTCGAACTGTACGAGGCCGCTGTAGATCGGCTTCGATGAAGCGTCGAATGTCGTGCCTGCGGTATAGAGCGCCGGGTCGAAACCCTCAGGCGATCCCTCCGAGCAGTAGACCAACGTCTTAGCGTTTGCCGCCGCGGCGAATCCCATGCTCAGTACCGTTGCGGCGAGCAACGTCTTCACGATTCTCTTAGTCATGATTGCTCCTCTTTCATCATGATATGCCCACCAGCCTCAATCTCCCGATCGGCTCGAATGAACCCGGCTGGGGCAATCCCGCACGAATTGCGGGGGAAGAACGCAAAAAATCGCAAAACGCGTTGTTTGGCAACGTGATTCTGCCGTGCCGCTAGGGCAGGGGAAGCGACTTTCTGCGGATGGGGCGGGCTTGCCGGAGGGAGCGGCGGCCATTTTATCCACCAACTTTATAATACCTTAGTCGCATAGCTGCGGCGGGTCGAGCCGCGAACCCCCCGTGGATGGGCTTCTCGGCGAAAATCGGCCCTGATTACCTTCCGCGGCGCAACATGGAAAACTGTTGTCATTCAAGGGAGTTGGTGCTTCATTTTGGAGGTGGAGGAAGCAAAGAGTTTGAGCCAGAATCAAACCGTCAAGACGATCGCGGAAGCCGATCTCCTCAGAGCGAATGTGTACCGACTGCTGGCCAGGGCATTGTCCGCGCCGGCAGACGAGCAATTCCTCGGGGTGCTGCGCGGCATGTCAGGTGACGGCACCGATCTCGGAACGGCGTTCGACGCGCTTCGCGGCGCGGCGTCTGCGGCGACTGTTGCCGACGCCCAGGATGAGTATCAGGATCTCTTTATCGGCATCGGCCGCGGCGAGCTTGTTCCCTACGGGTCCTACTACCTCACCGGCTTCCTGAACGAGAAACCGCTTGCCAGGCTGCGCAACGACATGGCGCCGCTCGGAATCGCCCGGGCAGAAGACCGCAAGGAGCCGGAGGATCACGCCGGCGCGCTGTGCGAGATGATGGCGGGGCTGATCGACGGCTCTTTCGCCGGCCCCGCTTCTCTTGCGACGCAGAAGGATTTTTTTACCAAGCATCTGGGTTCATGGATGCCGCACTTCTTCCGCGATCTGGAAAAGGCGAAGAATGCGAAACTGTTGAAGCCGATCGGTTCTATCGGCCGCATATTCATGGAGATCGAGGACGCTGCATTCGAAATGTAGCGTGCTGATTCACTGCCGTGACCGGTGAAGGCGCCCGGCCGGTTAGAGTGAAGATTGAGAGAGCGGGCGCCATGGAAGGAGAAGCAGGATGACGGCCAAGGTCGACGAGACGAAAACCGATCGTCGCGGCTTTCTGAAGATTGCCGGGCTCGGCACTGTGACGGGTGGCGTGGCGCTTGTTGCGGGCAAGCAGGCTGAGGCGACCGAACTGGCGGTCGATGAAGCCGCATCGGGGTATTCCGAAACCGATCACGTGAAGTCATTTTACAAGACCGCGCGTTTCTGACGCCGGTTGCATGAAAGGTCGCATCGACATGCGACGACACAACGGAGACGAAAATGCTTAGAAAGAAGGCAAATGGGGTTGCGAGAGGCCCCCGGTTGTCATCTGCGCTTTCGGAGCTGGGAAATCAGGCGGTTGACCGCCGGACTTTTCTGAAACGCTCAGGTCTCGCCATTGGCGGGGCGGCGGCGATTTCATCCCTGTCGGGTGGAATGGTCCGCAGGGCCGAAGCTGCGGGAGCCGCCGGCGCCGGAAACATTGAGATCAAGAAGTCGGTTTGCACCCACTGTTCCGTCGGCTGCACCGTTATCGCGGAAGTTTCCAACGGCGTCTGGATCGGCCAGGAGCCGGGTTTCGATTCTCCGTTCAATCTCGGAGCGCATTGCGCCAAGGGCGCATCGGTGCGCGAGCACGCCCATGGCGAACGCCGCCTCAAGTACCCGATGAAGCTCGTCGGCGGAAAGTGGCAGCGGATCAGCTGGGACGAGGCGATCAACGAGGTCGGCGACAAGATGCTCGAGGTGCGCGAAACCTCGGGGCCTGATTCCGTCTACTGGCTGGGTTCGGCGAAGCATTCCAACGAGCAGGCCTATCTCATCCGCAAGCTGGCCGCCTATTGGGGCTCCAACAACGTCGACCACCAGGCGCGCATCTGTCACTCGACCACGGTCGCGGGTGTTGCCAACACCTGGGGTTACGGCGCGATGACGAACTCCTACAACGACATCCACAATTCGCGCGCGATCTTCCTGATCGGCGGCAACCCTGCCGAGGCGCATCCGGTGTCGCTGCTGCACCTATTGAAGGCGAAGGAGGAGAACAACGCGCCGCTGATCGTCTGCGACCCGCGCTTCACACGCACGGCGGCCCACGCCGACGAATATGTCCGGTTCCGGCCGGGCAGCGACGTTGCGCTCATCTGGGGCATCCTGCACCACATCTTCGCCAATGGCTGGGAAGACAAGGGGTTCATCAAGAGCCGTGTCTGGGGAATGGACCAGATTCGTGCCGAGGTGGCCGAGTGGACGCCGGAGAAGGTCGAGGACGTCACCGGCGTTCCGGGATCGCAGTTGAAGCGCGTTGCCCGCACGATGGCCGACAACCGGCCCGGCACCGTGATCTGGTGCATGGGCGGAACGCAGCACACCAACGGCAACAACAACACCCGCGCCTACTGCATCCTGCAGCTTGCGCTCGGCAACATGGGAACCGCCGGCGGCGGAACCAACATCTTCCGCGGCCATGACAACGTTCAGGGCGCCACCGACCTCGGCGTGCTCGCCGATACGCTTCCGGGCTATTACGGCCTGACGGCCGGCTCGTGGGCCCACTGGGCGCGCGTGTGGGAAGAAGACCTCGACTGGCTGAAGGGCCAGTTCGCGACGATGAAGGGCAAGGACGGCAAGAACAAGCCGATGATGAACGAGCGGGGCATTCCTGTCTCGCGCTGGATCGACGGCGTGCTCGAAGCCAAGGAAAACCTGGAACAGCCCGACAATACCCGCGTGATGGTGTTCTGGGGCCATGCGCCGAACTCGCAGACCCGCCTGCCGGAGATGCAGAAGGCGATGGGCATGCTCGACATGCTGGTCGTAATCGACCCGTATCCGACCATGTCCGCGGTGCTGCAGGACCGCACCGACGGCGTCTACCTCCTGCCGGCCTCGACCCAGTTCGAGACCTATGGCTCGGTGACGGCGTCGAACCGTTCGCTGCAGTGGCGTGAAAAGGTGGTGGAGCCGCTCTTCGAGTCGCTGCCCGACCACACGATCATGTACAAGTTTGCGGAAAAGTTCGGCTTTGCCGATCGCATGTTCCGCAACATCGCGGTCGAAAACGGCGAGCCTCTGGTGGAAGACCTGACGCGGGAGTTCAACCGCGGCATGTGGACCATCGGCTACACCGGCCAGTCGCCGGAACGCCTCAAGTCGCACATGGCCAACCAGCATACCTTCGACAAGACCACGCTTCGCGGCATTGGCGGAGAGCATGACGGGGAGTTCTACGGACTTCCGTGGCCGTGCTGGGGTACGGCGGAAATGGGGCACACGGGTTCGGCGAACCTGTATGATGTCTCCATTCCGGTGGCCGAGGGCGGCATGGGCTTCCGCGCCCGCTTCGGTGTCGAGCGCGACGGCGATAACCTTCTGGCCGAAGGTTCGTGGCCGGTCGGCTCGGAGATCGAGGACGGTTATCCCGAGTTCACCGTCGGCATGCTGCGCAGCCTCGGCTGGGATGGCGATCTGACCGACGAGGAAATGGCGGCCATCAAGAAGGTCGCCGGCTCCGACGAACAGGAGAAGATCGACAAGGTGAACTGGAAGGTCGACCTGTCAGGCGGCATCCAGCGCGTCGCGATCAAGCATGGCTGCGCGCCCTACGGCAACGCCAAGGCCCGTGCTGTCGTGTGGACCTTCCCGGATCCGGTGCCGATCCACCGCGAGCCGCTCTACACGCCGCGCCGCGATCTGGTGGCGGAATATCCGACTTACGAGGACAAGACCTTCTGGCGCGTGCCGACGGCGTACGCATCCATCCAGAAGAACGACTTCTCGAAGGATTTCCCGCTGATCATGACGTCCGGCCGGCTGGTCGAGTACGAGGGCGGAGGCGACGAGACGCGCTCCAACCCGTGGCTCGCCGAACTGCAGCAGGACATGTTCGTGGAGATCAACCCGATCGACGCGAACGACCTCGGAATCCGCGACAAGGAAGCCGTCTGGCTGCACAGTCCGGAAGGCGGAAAGATCAGGGTCAGTGCCATGGTCACCGAGCGTGTGGGCAGGGGAGTTGTGTTCACCCCGTTCCACTTCGGCGGTTATTTCCAAGGCAACGACCTGAGATCGAAATATCCCGACGGCGCCGATCCGTTTGTTCTCGGAGAGGCCTGTAACACCGCTCAAACCTACGGCTACGACTCGGTGACCCAGATGCAGGAAACCAAGACAACGCTGTGCCGCATCGAGCGGGCCTGATCAGGAGGAATAGAAAATGGCAAGAATGAAGTTCCTCTGCGACGCGGAACGCTGCATCGAGTGCAATGCCTGCGTCACCGCGTGCAAGAACGAGAATGAGGTTCCGTGGGGGGTCAACCGCCGGCGCGTCGTCACCATCAATGACGGCAAGCCGGGCGAGCGGTCGATCTCGGTCGCGTGCATGCACTGCTCCGACGCTCCGTGCGCAGCGGTGTGTCCCGTGGATTGCTTCTACACCACCGACGACGGTGTGGTGCTGCACTCCAAGGATCTGTGCATCGGCTGCGGCTACTGCTTCTATGCGTGTCCGTTCGGAGCGCCGCAGTATCCGCAGGCGTCGAATTTCGGATCGCGCGGCAAGATGGACAAGTGCACCTTCTGCGCCGGCGGACCGGAGGAAGACAACTCCGCAGCCGAGTTCCAGAAATACGGCCGCAACCGGCTCGCCGAGGGCAAGCTTCCGCTGTGTGCGGAAATGTGCTCGACCAAGGCTCTGTTGGCGGGCGACGGCGACGTCGTCTCGGCAATCTACCGCGAGCGCGTCGTCGCCCGTGGATTCGGTTCTGGTGCGTGGGGCTGGGGCACAGCCTATGACCAGAAAGTCGGGGGATAAGCGCTCGCCCTATTCCGGCAAGGCAAGACAAGCGGCCCGCGTGGCCGCTTGTCTTTCTGGTGCGCGCTTGGCGAACGCATGTTCCGCCGCGCGATCATTCCTTTTCTTCAGTTTCCCAGCACCCGTGAGGGAGATCTTTCCATGTCCCGCCTGAACGCCGTCCGCGACTTCAAGACCCGCGCCGCGTCACTGCTTCCGGTCCTTGCCTTGGCACTCCTTCTCGCCGGCTTTGCGCCTGCCGATGCGTTTGCGCAAAGCTCCGTGCGTCCGCCCGACACGGCGGTCTCCTCGGAAGCCGGGGGGCCGGTCGGCGGTTCCGTTCCCGGCGATGCGCTTGGCACGACCTCCGATGCCGAGGTCTGGAGGGCCGTACGGCAGGGCGTTTCCGGCACAGTGTCCATTCCCGACAGCAAGGCCGGCGTGCTGGTGCAGTCCGACGGTGAGGACTGGCGCCTCATGCGAAACGGACCGCTTTACGACTATCTCGGCCTCGCAATGATAGCCACGTTGATCCTGCTGGCGCTGTTTTTTGCGATCCGCGGCCGCATCCGTATCGAGCACGGTAAGGCCGGCGTGACGATCAAGCGGTTCTCACTCATCGAGCGCACGGCGCACTGGCTGATGGCACTCTCGTTCATCGTGCTGGCGTTGAGCGGCCTCAACATTTCCTTCGGGCGCGATCTGGTGATGCCGCTTATCGGTAAGGAGGCGTTTGGTCCGATGAGCGGCTTCCTCAAGTTCACGCACAATTACGTCGCCTTCGCCTTCCTGCTCGGATTGGCCGTGGCCTTCGTCTTGTGGGTCGTTCACAACATTCCCAACAGGCACGATCTCGTTTGGCTTGCCAAAGGTGGTGGCCTGTTCTCGAAGAACGTCCATCCGCCCTCCCGTAAATTCAATGCGGGCCAAAAGATCATCTTCTGGCTCGTAATGATCGGCGGCCTGTCTCTGGGGGTTTCCGGCTGGGCGCTGCTGTTCCCGTTCGAACATGCATTCTTCTCCGATACGTTCGCGGCGCTTTCCTCGATCGGCCTCGACGTTCCTGCCTGGCTCGGTCTGCCCGAGCCGCCTTATTCGGTCATCCAGGAGCAGCAGTACAACTCGCTCTGGCACGCCATCGTTGCTGTGGCCATGATCTGCCTGATCTTCGCTCACATCTACCTGGGCTCGGTCGGGATGGAAGGCGCATTCGATGCGATGGGCAATGGCGACGTCGACCTGAACTGGGCAAAAGAACACCATTCGATCTGGGTCGAGGAGACTTTGGACGAAGGTAAAGCGCCGAGGGGAACCACCCACGCGCAGCCGGCGGAATAGTCCGGCTGGTTTGAGCGCCATGCGCTTCGGATTGCTCGCGACCGTTCTGCTCCTGTCGGTGGCAACGCAGGCGACGGCCAACGATGTTGCGTGGCCCGAGCGGCTCGTCGGCCATGGGGGCCCGGTAAAGGCCGTCGCGGTCGCCTCCGATGGATCGACTGCGCTGACCGCCTCCTTCGATTATTCGGTCATCTACTGGAAACTGGATGGGGCATCTGGGCAAGTGGCGGCGCGGCTGATCGGTCACAATGCCGGCGTCAATGACGTTGCCTTCGTAACGGGCCAAGAAAAGGCCGTTTCAGTTGCCGATGATGGAGCGCTGGCAATATGGAACCTGAAGGACGGTACGCTTGATGCGCTGCTCGAGGATACGGGCGACAAGGTGATCGACGTCGCGGTCGACGAGGCGGGCCGATATGCGGCAGCGGCGAGATGGGACGGTACCGCCCGTATCTACGATATCGCGGCAATGCGCGAGACCGGGCGCGCGGAGGGGCATGACGGCAATGTCAACGCAGTCGCGTTTTCGCTCGACGGCGCGTCGCTCTTTACCGCATCATATGACGGGACGATCCGCAGTTGGCCGATTGCGGACGGCAGGATCACCGGGGAGGCGAGAGTCCTCCATTCCAACGGATGGGGCGTCAACGTTCTTGCGCCGTTGCCCGGCGCGTCGCTGTTGGCGTTTGGTTCGCTGGACGGGATGGTCGGGGTGATCGAACTGCAAAGCGGCCGGATGAGCGAACTCAAGAAAGCCGAACATCCGATCCTGTCGCTCGACGTTTCCAAGCGGGCAGGACTGCTTGCGGCAGGCACGGCCAATGGCGAGATTTTCGTCTTCGATATCGAGACCGGAACGATGGTCGAGGATTACCATGACAGTTACGGGCCGATCTGGGGTTTGTCATTCGTGCCCGAGGGGGACCGTCTCTACCGGGCGGGGCTGGATGATTTCGCGATCGGATGGCAGGTCGCCCCGCGCGAGCAATTCGAGAAGAACCAGTCGGAGTACCCGCGCCGTTTCGAGGCGCGCGATGTCAGCGATCCGGGCGAAGCAGAGTTCCTGCGCAAATGTTCGGTTTGCCATACATTGACGCCGGAGGACCAGAACCGGGCGGGACCGACGCTCTATGGCCTGTTCGGACGAAGGGCCGGAACGGTCGAGGGCTATGCCTATTCGGAAGCGCTTGTGCGATCTGATATCGTGTGGGATGCCGATACGGTGTCGCAGCTTTTCGATGACGGACCGGATGTGGTGAC
Organism: Oricola cellulosilytica; assembly: GCF_019966575.1. Taxonomy (GTDB): domain Bacteria; phylum Pseudomonadota; class Alphaproteobacteria; order Rhizobiales; family Rhizobiaceae; genus Oricola; species Oricola cellulosilytica. Next base: position 48,904 of record NZ_JAINFK010000007.1, read on the forward strand.
GCCGGGAACCAAGATGCCCGTGCAGCGTCTCAAGAGCGTAGAGCGTCGCGACGCGCTGGTGCGGTATCTGCGCGACGCAACGCGTCCAAAGTCCACCATCCCGCCGCCGGGCGAGCGCGGTTAGACCCATGATTCTGGAGATTACAGCACCATGAAAGCCTTCCTTCTCAGCATCGTCGTCATGCTGGTTGTCGCCTTGTCTGCAGCCTATCTCGTCGATGATTACGTCGCGCGCGACGCGGACACGGAATTCGTGAGCGACAACGTCCGTCTGTAATGAAAAAACCGCGGCAAAACAGGATGTTGACGTCAGGTCTTGCCGCTGTCGTCCTGCTGTCCGCAGCGGGATTCTCGCACGGGGCTGAATGGCGGAATGACATCGCCGACCGAGCCAAGCGGTCGGTGGTCGCCGTCATTCCCGTTTTGCCGCGTGATGCGGTCAACAATGATGAACCGGAAGGAACGGGGTTTCCCGTCCGGGACGGAAATACCATCCTGACCGCTGACCATGTGCTCGGTCCGGCCACGTCCGTCCGCCTGCGGCTTTCGGATCGCCGTATGATGGATGCGGAGATCGTCGTGCGCGATCCGGAGACGGACATGGCCCTGCTGCGCATCTCCGAACGCATCACGCCGCTTCTTCTCGACGGGAAAGTCACTCCTGGTGATGACGTCTGCGTTGCAGGCAACGCGTTCGGTCTCGGCATCAGCCTGACATGTGGAATCGTTTCCGCCACGGAAATTCGCGGAATCGGGTTCAACCGAATCGAGGATTTCGTGCAGACCGATGCTGCAGTAAATCCGGGGATGTCGGGCGGACCCCTGTTCTCTCGGGCTGGCCGGGTGGCCGGCATGGCCAGCGCGATTTTCACCAAGGAGCGGGATGGCAATCTCGGCGTGAACTTCGCGGCGTCGATCCGCATGATCGAGGCATTCCTGGCAGACGGACTCGATGGCTCGATCGACCGCCGCCCGCAGGGTTTGCTGCTGAGGGCTGAGGAAAATCGCGGCGAGAACGGCAGGATGAGGGCCAAGATCGTTCGCGTCGTCGCGGGTTCACCGGAGGAGGGCGGCGGATTGCGGCAGGGCGATTTTCTGATTGCGATCAACGGGCTTGCCGTCAAAGGGCAGGCGGACTACCTGTTTGCCACCATGCTGTTTCCGGCGCCCGACACGCTGATCTATACGATCGTGCGGGACGGCAAGACGCAGTCAATCCCGATAACAAGTCAAATGGAGGAGGAAATCCGCGATGAGTGAAGAAGCCTTCAACATGTCGCTCCGCAAGTTCCTTAAGCAAGTCGGCGTGACGTCGCAGCGCGAGATAGAGGAGATCGTGCGTTCCGGAAACGCCGGCGGCGGGAAGCTCAAGGTCAAGATGGTCCTCACCGCCGAAGGAACACCACTGAACCATGTGGTCGAGGGCAACATCGAACTGCCATAGGCGTTCTCAGCAATCCGATGACAACAGACGCACCCGAACTCCCGCCGGCGTTCAACGGCATGCTCGTGCCGCCGGACATTGCTCCCATTGGCGCCGCCGCCGAAGGCGTGGCCGCGGGGCGTCTTAGCGCGGGCGATGTGCTGTGGTCGGCGCGTGACGACCGCGCATCCGCTGCCTTCGTCCTCGAACCGGACGTCCCGTTGGAGCGGGCAGCCGAGATGCTTCCGGTTCTTATGGTCGCCATCGGGGATGCGCTCGGCGCGATCGGGCCGCCTAACCTTGCACTGACGTTTCGCTGGCCGGGGACCATTCTTGCCAACGGCGCGGTCGCAGGGGAGGTTCAGGCTTTCGTATGGCCGGGCCGTGCACCCGAGGAGATCCCGGACTTCCTGGTCGTCGCATTCGATATCGCGCTGACGGAATCGGCAGACGGTTCCGAGCCGGGCCATGATCTGGGGTCGACATATCTGCACGTCGAAGGCTGCGGCGATCTCGACCGGACGATGGTTATCGAGGCGGTTGCGCGGCACTTCCTGTCCTGGATCGACGGATGGCAGCAGGATGGATTCGGTGCGGCGCATGCCTCGTGGACCGGGCGGGCGCATGACCGGAATGCGGACGTGACGGTTGATTTTTCAGGGCGGCAGGTGCACGGCAAGTGGCTCGGGCTGGACGAGAATGGCGGCCTTCTCGTGAAAACCGCGAACGGCGGACAGACGCTGGCGCTGTATGAGACAATCGGGGAAAACGAGAAGGCCGATGCCTGAAATGCTGACAGAGGAAAAGCCGAAGTCACTTGTCTGGAAGTCCTCGGGCCTGCACCTGACGCACCGGCTTGCCAATGGCTGGCTTGCGGTGACGCCCGATATCATGCGCGCCTACTACACCCGGCCGGAAATTCACCCAATCGAGGAAAGCTGCCCGGCCGAGCATGCGCTGTTCGAGAAACTGATGGACGATCCGATGGCGGCAGTCGACGAGAGCGAGATTCTCGCCATCGCCGACGCTGATGCGGCCGACAATTACCGCCTCGTTCTCAATTACAGGGACCATCTGGTGTCGCACGGTTCCGTCGAGGCCGGTTACCGGGCGTTTTTCGTGGCGGGCGCGCCGACAGTGCCGCCGCTTTTCCTCGAGCAACTGGCGCACATGATCGTCTCGAACATCCTCGACGGCGAGACCGACCCTTTCACGGTTCGGGCCGCTGAACTCTTCTTTCGCGAGCAAAAGGCGACGACTACCGACGGGCAGCTGATGCTGGCGGATGCGGAAGTCGTCGAGATGTATTCGAGGGACGGCGGCATGGGCGGGCTCGGCGCGCTGCTGGCCGAGGCAGGCACGCCGCTGCGCGAAGTCTCGCTCGACGTCATGACCGAAGAGAATGCGCCGCAGTACTGGGCGCGGGCAGACCAGTTCAATTTCGCCATCGATTTCCGCTTCACCGAGCGGGCGCCGGATGCACTCGCCGGCGTGATCGGGCGCTGGATCGGGCATTTTTACGGAACGCCGGTGCGTGTCCAGGCGATGCAGTCCGTGCGGGACGAGCGCTGGTCCTGGCATGTGGGGCTCGACGCGACCGCCTCGGCGATTCTCAACGCGCTCTACGAGGGCAAGACCCTGGACGAAGCGATGCAGGAGCGCATGGTGGCGCTTTTCCGGGTCGAGTTCCTTGACCCTTCGAGGCTCGTGGAATCGATGCGCGGCAAGCCGGTCTATCTCGGCCTTGCGATGAACGACGACAATCTGATCCGGCTGAAACCGCAGAACCTGCTGGTCAATCTGCCGGTCGAAACCATACGGCAATAGGGGCAACGAGCATCATGTCAGCACAAACCAAATCCACCTCCAGCAACCTGCTCGGCCGCCTGCTCGCGGTGGCGATCGCCATTGTGCTGGCGCTTGCCGCCTACTGGCTTTGGCAGACCCAGGTGGACAACCGCCCCGCCGAGCCGCTCCAGCCCCGCACGCTAGAGGAGATCGGGACGCCGGATGCGGTTACGGAATGCATCGTTGACCGTGTCGGCGAGATCAACGCGCTCGTCGCCGACGGCCTGATGAGCGACGAGGCCGCCGAAATCTCGCGCCAGCGGGCCCGCTCGCTCTGCAGCCAGCAAAACTGACGATCAGTCGTCCGACAGGAAATCGTCGACGCTCAGTCCCGCTTTCCCGGCATTGAGGTAGTCGTCGGTCGTGCGTATGCGCGGACGCTTGGCGATCTCGAACGGGTCCGCGCCGCCTTCCGACAACGCGTCGAGCCGGCACTCCTCGCACATGTGGATGAGGGAGCTGCGTTCCTCGCTCTCGTACATCCAGTGCTTGCCGCTCAGCTTTTCGGCCAGGCGGTCGAGCATGCCCTTGGCCGCGAACGGCTTGCCGCAGCGCGTGCATTCGGCCGGCTCGTCCTCGTTCAGGGTGACAGGCTGCATCGCCGACGGCGAAAGATTGTAGCGCGCCTCCAGCGTGATCGCCGTCTCCGGGCAGGTCGCCGCGCAGATGCCGCACTGGACGCACGCGGTCTCGACGAAACGCAGCTGCGGCTTTTCCGGATTGTCGCGGATCGCATCGGCCGGGCAGGCGGACACGCAGGCCATGCAGAGCGTACAGGCGGCGGTGTCGACGTGGATCGTGCCATAGGGCGCCGAGGCGGGCAGCGGCAGGAGTTCGCCCTTCGCCTTGCCGTGCTTGGCGAGGACCGCGATCGCGGCAGTCGCGACTTCGCGCTTCCCGCCGACCGGCGTCGAAGCGACCCGGGCGATCTCTCTTGCCGGCTTCAACTCATGGAGCGTTGCCTCCACCGCGTCCGGGTCGGTCTCAAACAGCACCTCGAGCCTGCGGGCGCCGAGGCCGATTCCGTCGAGCAGCGCGGTGGTCAACGCGATTTCTTCGCCAAGCGCATGGTATTCCTCGGGCTTGCGCGGATCGCCGAGCACAAGGACATCGCGGAACCCCGCCGCCAGCGCCGAGACGATCGCATCGTGGCCGACGCCCGACGCCGAGTGGATCTCGAAGGGCAGCACATTCACCGGCAGGCCCTTGCCGAAGCGCGCCATGGCGTTGATCAGCGGCGCGCCATGGCTCGCATCGTGCAGCAGCAGGACCGGCGATTTTCCACCGGCGTCGAGATAGGCTGAAACCAGCGCCTGCAGCCGCGCGATCAGGGTGGCGCGCGCCGGATAGTCGTAGGAAACGGCGCCGGTCGGGCAGTGGGCGGAGCAGTTGCCGCATCCGCCGCAGATCCCGGCGTCGATCTCGACGATATCGCCGTTCGGCACGATCGCGCCGGGCGGGCAGTTGTCGAGGCATTTCGTGCAGCCGGTGATCTTCGAGCGTTCGTGGGCGCAGATCGAAGGGTCGTAGCGCACATAGATCGGCTTCTCGAACTCGCCGACATACTCGCCGGCGTCGATGACCGCGCGCAGCACGGCGGCCGGATCGCCGGGATCGGCGCGGAAATAGCCGTCGCGCCCCTCGGTGCGGGCAAACAGTGGCGCGGACCCGGTGATGTCGAAGATCACGCTGCAGGTCGACTTCGCGCCGTCTCGCGGCATCGCGAATTCGGGCTTTACGCGCGACGACGGCAGCATGCCGGCATAGCCGTCAATCGACACTTCGAACGCGCCGAGCGAACCCGTCGCGGTCGTGATCCTTCCCGCGAAGACGGGGAAGTCGAGCACTTCCGGCAGGAGCACCTCGTCATGGCCGCCAGTCAGCAGCAGCGTGACCGACAGCGACCGGTTCAAAAGCGCGGCCGCATCGAAGGCGGACTGGCCGTCACCCATGACCAGACAGAGCCCGTCGCTCTCGATCGTCCGCAGCCGGGCCGGCTGGCCGGTCACATTGGCGGCGGCGAGCAGCGCGGCGATCTTCGGCGATGCGGCCTTCCGGTCTTTCGTCCAGCCCGCGTTTTCGCGTATGTTGACGTAGTCCGGCACCGGAAGGCCTGATTCCTCGGCGATCTCCGAGAAAAGCGGACTTTCCTGGGTGCAGGCGACGCAGAGCGGGCGGCCCGACTGCAGGTGTTTCTCGTAGGAGGCGACCTCGCTGCGGCAGAGGCGGGAGTGGAACTCGACCGCGCCATAGCCGGCCTGTTTCGCGAGCAGTTCATGGTCGAGAACCATGGTTTTCTCGCAATCGCAAAGCAGGAGGGTTTTGTCCTTGGAATCCATCGGGTTACTCTTGTTGTTCGGCTGCGCTAACTTATTGTTCCAGACGCAGGTGGCAATGTTTTTCGGCCACCGGGAGAAAACATTTGGCCCGTGAGCTTTCCATCATTGTCGGCGTCCTTGCCGAGAAGCGCAAATCCGCCTCCCGGTGGGCGGACGATTACTGGATTCCGGTCGGCATAATGCCGGCTCCCAAGGGGTTCTCGGCGGGCGATGTGCTGTTCAGCGACGAGACCGTGACACGTTACTTCATGGGGACCTCCGAACTCAATTGCCACGCGGCGGAGACCGAGGCTTATGTGCACAATTTCAACAGCCGCACGCCGGCGCTTTATGTCGTCCTCAGCGCCGATTCGGAAGGGAATCATCCGCTGCCCTGGTTCGTCCAGTCTGTCACGGCCTCGCCCTACCATGCGCAGGATTTCGAGGACAGTGCCGAAGACATCGTGGAGCGCGTCGCCATGCCGCCGGAAATCGCCGCCGCAATTCGCGAATTCACGGACACGTATCACGTTGAAGAACCGTTCAAGAAGCGCCGCCGCGACAAGCTGAAGGTCGAGGACCAGAAATTCGGCAAGGAGCCGATCTTCATGGATCGCTCCCGCGCGCCCGGAGGCAAGCTCGATGGCTGAGGAACCTGTCAGGGAGCGCGGTTTTCTCGCGCGCTGGTCCCAGCGCAAGCGGGCCGCTGTCGAGGAAGACGTTCCCACAGAGACAGGGCCGGACGCATTGCCGGCCGATGACACCGAAACCGAAAAGCAGCCGGAGGCCGTCGATGAGGCGCTGGCCGCCGAGCTTGAGGAGAACAGGCTTGCGGCGGAGGCCGTCGACATCGACAGCCTTTCCTACGAGGACGACTTCAAGGTGTTTCTCAAGAGGGGCGTGCCGGAGGCGCTCAAGAAACAGGCGCTGCGCAAGCTTTGGCGGTCCAATCCCATTCTCGCCAATCTCGACGGACTGAACGATTACGACGACGATTTCGGCGATCCCTCGGCCAACGTCTACAAGTCGCTATGGGCGCTGGGACGAGGGTTCCTCAGCGAGGCCGAACAAAAGGCGCAATACGCGGCGGGCCGTTTGACCATGCCGGAGCCAAGCGAAGACGCTGCGGAGGCGTTGGCCGGGACCGGCGAACCAGAGCCGGACTTTGAAGCTCCGGCGGAGTCGCCTGAAGCCGAGGACAAATCAGACGGTCACCAGGCGGAGGAGGTTGCGGTCGCCGAAGCGGAAGAGGCGGCCCCTGATTCGGAGCAGGAAGAGGAAGACGCCGCGCCGCGCCGCGTTTCCATTCGCCGACGTCTCGAAGGTTAAGCTCAGGACCTATTAATCCGGGCAAACCAGATACAATTCGGAGTTTGAGGTCACCTATGTCCGATATATCCGGCCGTTGCCTTTGCGGTGCATTGACTTGGAGTTCGAGCGGTCCAATTTTGTGGAGCGCCCTTTGTCATTGTGAAGATTGCCGCCGCGCGGCATCATCTGATTATGTAAGCTGGTTTGGCGTCTTGCGTTCAACCGTGTCTTGGTCGGGTCCCCGAAAATTTTATCGGTCTTCGCCAAAAGTCATGCGCAGTTTCTGCGGCCAATGCGGAGCTCCCGCCTCTTTCGAATCAGAGATTTTCCCAGACGAAACGCATCTGTATGCGGCAACACTTGATAAGCCCAATTTATACCGGCCTACAGCACACTTCTTCTGGTCGGAGCATCTCCCATGGGTGACAGTTCGTGATGATCTACCTAAGCACCAAAAGGGCCTCCAGCACGCGGCACAGTCTGGAAAGGATCTGCTGAAATAGTTCCCTTTACAGTGCGATCGGATTCACGATGGTGAGGAGGATCGCGCATGTCACGTTGTTTAGGGTCAGCAATCAATCTCGCCGCAACGATCATCTTTTCGATATGAGTCCTGATCCAGGGAAAGGGCCGTTCAGACCGAAGGGTCCGCAAGGTGATTGCGTAGCATCTCCTTATAGTTACCCGCCATTTCTTCGATGAATTTTTCCTGGTCGTCGACCTCCACGACATTCTTCGCGACGAAGGCATTGTAGCGCGCGGCCGCGAACAGGAACGCCATGTGGATTTCCGAGGCGAGCGTGGTCTTGTTCTCCCGGTTGGCAACGTCGATGAACTTGTCGGCCATCTTGAGGAAGGCAGTGGTGTCGAGTGTCGCCGCACCTTCCGCGCGCGCGGCGCGCCGTTCTTTTCTGTTTGGTGGTGTGGCCAAGCCGCGCTCCCCGATTTATCAGTCCCAATCGTCGTCTGCGACAGGGTTACCCCATTGGATGTGCATATCAAATGGCCTATCTGCAAAGACAAATGGAATTTGAAGGAAATGACCGTGGCAATCGACAAGGCGCTTATCGTTGAGCAGCTCAAGCGGGTGAAGGGCCCCGATCTCACCGGAAACATCGTCGATCTGGGATTGGTGTCGGAGATCGTCATCGCGGGACCGAAGGTTTTCTTTTCGGTCACCGTCCCGGCCGACCGCGCCGAAGACCTCGAACCTTTACGCGAGGCGGCCGAGAGGGCCGCCATGACTGTGGAAGGTGTCGAGAAGGCCTCGGTCGTGCTCACCGCCGCGAAGGAAGGCGGTTCGCCGGATCGTCCGGTGCGGCCGGCTCCCAAGCGAAGCCAGGCCGATGCGGTTCCGCCGCCAATGGCGGCGCACGCACGCGGTCAGGCATCCGGGCAGCCGAAGAAACCTGCCGGCGTGCCCGGCATCAACGCCATTATTGCGGTGGCGTCCGGCAAGGGCGGTGTCGGCAAGTCCACGACATCGGTAAATCTGGCGCTGGCCCTGCAAGGTCTCGGTCTGAAAGTCGGTATTCTCGACGCCGATATCTACGGCCCGTCCATGCCGCGCCTGCTGCGCATTTCCGGCCGGCCGCAGACAGTGTCCGGCCGGATCCTGAAGCCGATGGAAGGCTACGGCCTGAAGGTCATGTCGATGGGCTTTCTCGTCGACGAGGAAACGCCGATGATCTGGCGCGGACCGATGGTGATTTCGGCATTGAACCAGATGCTTTCCGAGGTCGAATGGGGCGAACTCGACGTGCTCGTGGTCGATATGCCGCCCGGCACCGGCGATGCGCAGCTGACGATGGCGCAAAATGTGCCGCTTGCCGGAGCTATCATCGTGTCGACGCCGCAGGATTTGGCGCTGATAGATGCCCGCAAGGGTCTCAACATGTTCCGCAAGGTCGAGGTTCCGCTTCTCGGCATCGTGGAAAACATGAGCTACTTCATCTGCGACAAGTGCGGCGAACGGCACGATATATTCGGCCATGGCGGCGCGAAGAAGGAAGCCGAGCGGATAGGGGTTCCGTTCCTCGGCGAAGTGCCGCTGACGATGGACATTCGCGAGAAGTCGGATGACGGAACGCCGATCGTCGTCTCCGATCCGGACAGTCCGCACGCCGCCGTCTACCGGTCTATCGCGGAGAAAGTGCAGGACAGGTTAAAGGAAGAGCGAGCCATGATGCCGGCGCCGAGCATCGTCTTCGACTAGCCTGCAGCATCTCTCTGCCGTCGGGCAGGGGCTCTCCGAGTCCGCCTTGGCCTTCTCGTGCCGGCCTCCCGAAGGGAGAAGGATTCCGGGACGTTGATAAGTTTTTGCCCGGGTTTCTCTAACCCTTTGTTCGGTCTCGTTATTTTATTTTTTCCGCCTGGTTTCCATCCACACCTCTGAAACTTCCCGCATACTTGCCGGACGTTCCTCCACGGGAAGCCGGGTTCATGGACCGGATGGCCAGGCGGAGGGATGCGGTGCCGGCTGGGGCGTGCGGTTCACGCCTGGCAAGAGCTTACGGCCGGGCCCTAGCCTTCAGCTTTTCGGCCGGTCCCACGGGACCGCGAGCCGTGGCCGGGAGGCGGGTGAGCAACCGGCTGGCGGTCGATCCGATCGCACCAAACCTATTCACAGAAGCGTGACGACGACCGCCCGCTTCCCATGAATGTTTCAATGGCCAGACTGGAGACAGGGCGTGGCAAGAAAGAGGCACGCCCGCAAGGGGCCCATCAGCGAGGGCGTAGCCCGAAGCTTAAGGATGGGACAGAAGACTCGGCCCATCAGCGACGAATGAAATGAGGAGCTTAAAGGTGGGACAAAGAACCGGCGTGGCAACGGAGAGGCATGTGTCGATACCTAAATCCCGGCCGCAGCCAAACCCAAGATCGTCATCCTCGGGCTTGACCCGAGGATCCATGGACCAAAGGCGCGGTTCAGCCGTGGATCCTCGGGTCAAGCCCGAGGATGACGGGGGGCGGGCATCAACGCGAAGCGGAGTAACGCTTAACGATGGGGCGGACCAACCGGGCGGAATTCTCTCAAGCAAATCCACCGATCAGGACGCGGACTGTCTTGTGCGCGGAGTCACGATGTGCAAAATTTACGTTCTGAGGAGTCAACACGTAAAAAATGCAGGATTTTGCAGAAGCCTTCACGGTCGCATTCGGCCTGGTCGGAGCGCTCGATGCCGATCTGGTCGAGATCGTCGTGCTTTCGCTCCGCGTCAGCCTGGCCGCGATGGTGGTGTCGTGCGTCATCGGATTGCCGCTCGGCGGCTGGCTGGCGATCTCGAGGTTTCGCGGGCGAGGGGTCATGCTGGTGGTCGTCAACGCCCTGATGGGCCTGCCGCCGGTGGTCGTCGGCCTGATGGTTTACTTGAATTTCTCTCGCGCCGGGCCGTTTGGCTGGCTTGGCCTCCTTTATACCCCGACCGCCATGATTGTCGCCCAGACGATTTTGATCACGCCGATCATCGCCGCGTTGTCGAGGCAGGTGCTGGAGGATCTGAACACCGAATATGCGGAACAACTGCGTTCGCTGAACGTAACGGGTTTCAGGGTCGTCCGGACGCTGGTGTGGGATGCCCGCTTTCCGCTGTTGACCGTCGCGCTTGCCGGTTTTGGCCGCGCGGTCGCGGAAGTCGGCGCCGTGATCATCGTCGGCGGCAATATCGACCACCTGACGCGGGTCATGACCACCGCGATCGCGCTTGAGACCTCAAAGGGCGATCTGCCGATGGCTCTGGCGCTGGGCATCGTGCTGCTGCTGATCGCGCTCGGGGTGAACGCGCTCGTCATGAGCCTGCGGGCAACGGCCGCGCGGTACGCCTATGCTTAGGGCGGTGATCGACCCTCCGGCCCCTGCTGCCCCCGAAGGGGCGGCATCCACTCGGCTGCGGACGCGCAACATCGTCCTGAAGATCGACGGCAAATCCGTGCTCGACGGTGTCACGCTCGATTTCGATCCGGACAGGCTCACCGTCATCATGGGCCCGAACGGAGCCGGCAAGAGCCTGCTGCTGCGCATCCTGCACGGTCTCCTGAAGCCCACTGGCGGTGAAGTGAGTTGGGGAGGCGGCCCTGCCGGACCGCCACGCCAGGCCATGGTTTTCCAGAAGCCGGTTCTCCTGCGCAGGTCGGTTGCCGCCAATATCGATTATGTGCTGCCGAAATCCGAATGTCGCGACGGCGAGGAGTGCGCCGGGCTCCTTGCGCGCGTCGGTCTTGCGCACAAGGCGCGGCAGGCGGCGCGTCTTCTCTCCGGGGGAGAGCAGCAGCGACTGGCGCTGGCAAGGGCGCTCGCCACCAAACCCGAGGCCTTGTTCCTCGATGAGCCGACCGCCAGCCTCGATCCGCCGTCCGTCCTCATGATCGAGCAACTGGTGAAAGAGATACAGAGCACGGGAACCAAGGTGCTGTTCGTGACCCATGACGTCGCACAGGCCCGCCGGCTGGCCGACGACGTGGTCTTCCTGCATCGCGGATGTGTGACGGATCACGCACCCGCCGCAGATTTCTTCGGCGGAGCCTGTTCGCCGGTTGCCGCCGATTTTCTGGCCGGCAAGATTGTCATCTGAAAGAACTCGGGGAGAAGGGATGAAAAAAGTCATTTCAGCAATGCTTGCGTCGCTGGGACTGGCGTGGGCTTTTCACAGTCAGGCGCCGGCCGCCGACAGGGCCATTCTCGTCCAGTCGACGACATCGACGGCGAATTCCGGTCTCTACGATCACATCCTGCCGATCTTCACGGAGGCCACCGGCATCGCGGTGAACGTAGTCGCGGTCGGAACCGGTCAGGCGATCAAGAACGCGCAAAACTGCGATGCGGACGTCCTCCTCGTTCACGCCAAGCCGGCGGAAGAGAAATTCGTCGCGGACGGCTATGGCGTGAAGCGCTTCGATCTCATGTACAACGACTTTATCGTTGTTGGTCCCAAGGACGATCCGGCCGACATCTCCGGAATGTCCGACGTTGGCTCAGCGCTCAAGAAGATCGCCGAAAGCGGATCTGTCTTTGCGTCGCGCGGGGACGATTCCGGTACCTACAAGGCGGAACTCGGACTTTGGAAGTCCGCTGCCGTGAACCCTGCTGCGGCGTCCGGCGCATGGTACAGGGAGACTGGATCGGGTATGGGCGCGACCCTGAATGCCGCCGTCGGCATGGGCGCCTATACTCTGGCCGACCGCGCGACCTGGATCAGTTTCGGCAACAAGGGTGACTTCGAGATCATGGTCGAGGGCGACAACCAGCTCTTCAACCAGTACGGCGTCATCCTCGTGAACGGAGATGTCTGCCCGAACGTGAAATCCGCCGAGGGAAAGAAGTTCGTCGACTGGCTGCGGTCGAAGGACGGTCAGACGGCAATCGCCGAATTCACCGTCGGCGGCCAGCAACTGTTTTTCCCCAATGCCGGAGACGGCGCGACGTAAGTCCGCTCAGTCCGCCGATCCGGCATTGAAATGCACGGTTGCGAAGCCCGAGAAATCGTAACCGGCAAGCGCTGCGGTCTTCTGTTGGAAGGCCACGCTCCGGCAAAACGCCAGAAACCGCTGAAACGGCGGCTCGAACCAGTGTGGCCGGCTGACGAGCAGGTCGAATCGTTCCTCGACGATGGGGACGAAGGGCAGTCCGTGCTGGTCGGCGACATGGCGGAGGCCGAAAGTGACGTCTGCCGCGCCATCCTGAACCGCCATCGCAGCATCGACCTCGGTTCGCGAGACGATGGATGCGTCTTCCTCACCGACGGAAACACCAGCCCTTTCGAGCAGATGGCAAAGCAGTCGCTGGGTCCCGGACATCGGCTGACGCCAGGCGATCCGGCGGCCACCCATATCCTCGAGGTTCTTGATCGCAGGGGCCGCTTCCGGATTGGCGATCAGTCCGCGTTCGCGCCGCGCCCATTCAACGAGCACCGCATCGGCATGTTTGAAGCGCTGTGCGACCAGCGGAATATTCCATTCCCCGCTGTCCGGCTCGAAAACGTGCAACCCCGCTGCAATCCCTTCACCGCCTTCGAAACGATCCAGCCCGTCGCCGCTGCCGTCGAAATAGGTCGCGATCCCACAGCCGGATTCGCGCAGCGCCCAGTCCAGGACCGGATCGTGGCTCCCGAGCAGAACCGGCGGCCGTGCCGTCGGATTTACCGTCTCGGGTACGGTGCTGCTCTGCTCGATCCATTGCTCGATTGCCTCGCGCGGAAACAGCAGTTTGCCGGTCGCCTTGGTGAAGGGCACCTTGGCGGAATTGACGAGGTCATAGACCTTGCGTTCCTTGATGCGCAACAACTCGGCGAGTTCGCGCGTGGTCAGAAAATCGGGCATTCATCCGTCCCGGTTGAATCTCGCCTGATGTTGCACAGCATGATCCGCGCGGCAATCCGGTCATGGGGATGCATCCTGCGGCAAAGCTTGAACTCGGGCATATTTTCATTAGGACTGAGGGCGTTCACCCCTGCCAGCCATGAGGTCCCATCGATGAACTGCGTTTTCGTGCAACTGCGGTGCATGCCGGGACAGACCTACAAGGTTGCGGAGAAGCTTTACGACCGCGAGATCGCATCGGAGCTTTACTCCACGAGTGGCGACTTCGATCTATTGATGAAGCTCTACATTCCGGAAGAAGAGGATGTCGGCAAGTTCATCAACGACAACATCCTCGACATAGACGGAATTTCCCGGTCTCTTACGACGCTCACATTCAGGGCATTCTGACGATGCCGCTCTTCCGTGTGGAGGACTGGGACGACGCCTATGCCAATGGCGCCAACATCCCGGGCGGAGACCGCTGGCCGGATGCATGGGTGCAGCCTGCCGCCGATTTTCGTGATCGTCTGGCCGACAAGATCCTTGATCTTCGCTACGGCGAGAACTCGCGGGAGGTCATGGACCTGTTCCGTCCCGCAGGCACCTCCAGAGGCCTGATGGTCTTTGTGCATGGCGGATTCTGGCTCCGGCTGGACAAATCCTACTGGTCGCACCTGGCGGGCGGAGCGGTGGCCCGCGGCTGGACGGTTGCCATGCCGTCCTATCCGCTTTGTCCGGAAGTTCGCGTGCGCGACATAGCGCGTTCGATCGCCCGGGCGGTTGAAGCAGCTGCGTCAGAGGTTGACGGGCCGATCCGTCTTTCGGGTCATTCCGCCGGCGGTCACCTGGTGACGCGGCTCGTCAGCGAGGGGACGGCCCTGGAGGCCTCCGTTCTCGGCCGTGTCGAGAGGATTGTTTCGATCTCCGGCGTGCACGATCTCCGGCCGCTGCTGCGCACGGCGATGAACGAGACAATCGGCCTCGACGCGGAGGAAGCCGCCGCGGAGAGCCCCGCGCTGCTGAAACCGGTTCGCGACATTTCGGTGATCTGCTGGGTTGGTGCAAACGAACGCTCCGAATTCGTCCGCCAGAATTCGCTGCTCGCCAATGTCTGGCGCGGCCTCGGCCTGGCCACCGAAGCGGTGGAGGAGCCGGACCGGCACCATTTCGACGTCATCGACGGGCTGGCCGAGCCGGACTCTCCGATTGCGAGCACACTACTGGATTAACTCTCGGAAGCTATCTGCGGCGCTTTGCCGTTCGCGCCCTGAAGCCGCAGACTAGGCCACCATTCTGGCTTGTTTTCGCGAATCCAGTCGCCCATCTTCTCGCTCAGCCTCACATGCATCAGCCATGCGTCCGTCGGATTGGACGCGGTTGCGTAAAAGCTGATCTTCTGGGTCGTCTGCGAATACTCTTCGACCGTGACCCTGAGCATTTCGTCGGGCATTACGTCCTCGTCCTCCTTTGTCAGATTTTCGAAGACCTCACGAAGGATTTGAGGTTCGGCCGAAAGATCGAGTTCGAGCGTGAATGTCCGGGTCGATTTGGCGTCGATCATCGTCCAGTTCTCGAAGGGCTGGGAGATGAAGTGCTTAACCGGCACGATAAGCCGCCGTTGGTCCCAGCAACGCAGCGTGATGTAGGTGTAGTAGATCGACTCCACATATGCCCAGCGGCCTTCATACTGAACCGCGTCCCCGATCCGGATCGGCTTGGCGATGGCGATCTGGAGGCTGGCGAGGATGTTTCCCAACACGGTCTGACCTGCGATCCCCAGCACAACCGTAGCGACACCGGCGGATGCAAGAAGCGAAAGGCCAATGTTATCGAACAGGTTCAGGTTGATGAGGATAAGCAGGATGCTGATGACGACCGCGGTCAGCAGGACATAACGGCGCAATGCATAGATGTTCGTATAGAGATGGCGCCGCTCCGAGTCCTCCTCGGCATCGATTTCCCCAACGTACCGCTCGGTGACTACCTCCAGTGTCGCGTCAATGGCGTTGAGCACGGCGAACGTGATGCTGAAGATTATTGTTGCTAGGAGCAGAGGAGACAGAACCGTCGAGATCAGGCTCGAAAAGGTGAAGAGCGTCTGGGAGGCGTACTGAAGCACGATCGCCGAGATCGCCAGGGCGAGCGGGGCCCGCGTCCGGTCCGCCGCCCGGTTGATCCACGGAATTGAAACCCTTGTGCCGATGGCCCCCACCGCGCGGCTCACGACAAAATAGATGCCTGCGCCGACGAGGAGAACGAGCGGAAGCGCGAAGATCTCCCAGAGACGCAGCCCGTCCGCAATCTCGCCCGTCAGGCCGGGCGGGATGTTGCGCTCGATCCATCCAGGGCCAAACCGTCGGTGCAGCCGCGGTATCTCCTTGACCGTCTGGTCCGCGAATACCCAGACCGGGTCGCCATCATTGGGCTTGACCCGGTTGAGCCGGATGACAACAGGTCTTTGTTCCGTTCGCAACTCCGCCAAGGAGATGCTCCGGCGCGACTTGCCGGCGAAGGGATGACTTTCCGGCAGGTCGTCATCGATCGCGTCGGGCCGGTCCGGAAGGTCTCCCCAGTCAATGACGACGCGGCGTTGTATAACCTCTGCCAGCATTCGCGCGAGACGTGCACCACGCTCCGCCTGAAGCTGTACGTCGACCCCGCTGAGATTCAGCGTATGCGCCGCGTCGCGGTATCGTCCCGAAGTTGTCAACCTAAGAAAACTGTCGACGGTGTCCCTCGGTGTCTGCAGAGCAACCGCGTCGGGGCGGTCGCCCAATCCCGGATTGAGTGCTTCGATTTCGAAAGCGAGGACCGGATCGCCTTCCGGCTGTGCGGTTGTGACGGCAGTCAGGACCAAGGAAAGCGTCAGTGCGACGCCAAACAAGAGAACTGTTCCTCGAAGCGAAAGCGCGAAAGTCACCACATAGCTCTCCTGCAGGGACGGACGATCGCGCGGAGTTCCGAGGCTGACGCGCGACCGTTTTCAACGCAGATAGCCTACCTAGGCGTATCTGAAAACGAAAACGGTCCAGATTGCGCAGAACGCCAGCGGCCACCAGAGCGGCGTCCCGAAAAAGAACAACCATGCGATGAAGATGAACGCGCTTCCGAGAAGGGAAATGAACAGGCGGTCGCCGCGCGTGGTGTCGATTGCAAATATCCCGCGGCGCGGGGCTCCGCCTGGCGCGTAGAACTCCCAGACACCCATCGCGGCAATGCTAAGAAAGATGAACAGGAAGAAGGCGATTGTCGCACGTGTCCAGGCCATCCAGGAGCCAAGCGGCTCCGTCCACCATTGAACGCTGAAAAGAACGGCGTCTTCCACAGTCATACCCTCCCCAGGGCGAAGCCCTTGGCGATGTAGTTTCGCACGAAGTAAATAACAATCGCACCGGGTATGATCGTCAGGGTTCCGGCCGCTGCGAGCAGACCCAGTTCGTATCCGGAAGACGATGCGGTCTTGGTCATAGTCGCCGCGATGGGTTTCGCCGCCACAGCGGTGAGTGTTTTCGCGAGGAGCAATTCGACCCACGAGAACATGAAGCAGAAGAAGGCTGCGACGCCGATGCCCGCCGCGATGGTGGGGATAAAGATTTTCACGAAGAAAGCCGGGAACGAATACCCGTCCACATAGGCCGTCTCGTCCAGTTGCTTCGGAACACCGGACATGAAGCCTTCGAGGATCCAGACCGCCAATGGAATATTGAACAGGGTGTGTGCAAGCGCGACCGCGAGATGGGTGTCGAAGATGCCAATTGCCGAGTAGAGCTGGAAGAAGGGCAGGGCGAACACTGCGGCAGGCGCCATGCGGTTGGTAAGCAGCCAGAAGAACAGGTGCTTGTCGCCGAGAAACCGGTAACGCGAGAAGGCATAGGCGGCGGGCAAGGCGACCGCGACCGACAGAACGGTATTGATCGTCACGTAAATGATCGAATTGACGTAGCCCATGTACCAGGTCGGATCAGTGAAGATCGTCCGGTAATTATCGAGCGTCACGCTCTGCGGCCAAAGAGTGAACGAGCCCAGGATTTCGTTTGTCGTCTTGAACGACATGCTGACCAGCCAGTAGATCGGCAGCATCAGGAAGATGATGTAAATGGTAGGGATAACCCACGAGAAGCGCTTCATCACTGGTCCTCGTTTCGCGTCATGACGGTGTAGAAAATCCAGCTCATCAGCAAGATCACCAGGAAGTAGACGAGAGACATTGCTGCAGCCGGACCGAGATCGAACTGGCCGAGCGCGATCTTCACCAGGTCGATCGAAAGCAGCGTCGTCGAATTGCCCGGGCCTCCTCCTGTTAGCACCGACGGTTCGGTATAGATGTTGAAAGAGTCCATGAAGCGCAGGAGGATCGCGATCGTGAGCACGCGCTTCATTTTCGGCAACTGGATGTAGCGGAAAATCGACCAACTGCTGGCCCCGTCAATCTTGGCGGCCTGATAGTAGGCGTCGGGGATGGAGACCAGGCCTGCATAGGCAAGCAGCACGACGAGCGACGTCCAGTGCCACACATCCATCAATATCAGCGTGAACCAGGCATCGCCCGGCTGACGCGTATAATTGTAGTCGAACCCCATGACGTTCAGTGTCTTGCCGAGCAGCCCGATTTCCGGGAGGCCGAAGATGTTCCACATCGCGCCGACGACGTTCCAGGGGATCAGCAGCGGCATCGCCATCAGAACAAGACAAACCGAAACCCAGGGTCCCTTGCGCGGCATGGCCAACGCAATGATCACACCGAGTGGAACCTCGATTGCCAGAATGGTGAAGGTGAAGGTGAGCTGTCGACCCAGTGAAGCGTGAAACCGGCTCGATGTGAGAACTTCTTCGAACCAGGCGATGCCCGCCCAGAAGAAGATGTTGTCGCCGAAGGTCTCCTGAACCGAATAGTTCACCACGGTCATCAGCGGGACGATTGCATTGAAGGCAACCAGCACCAGGACCGGAAGGACGAAGAACCAGGCCTTTTGGTTGACAGTCTTGTTCATGACGCCGCATTCCTCCCGCACAACCAGCCATCGCGGTACAATCGGGTGCTTGAGGGATCGAACGCGATCCTGGCGTTCTCCGCCGGAATTTCCGTTCCTTCGCGCACAAGCATCTTCAGTCTCGAGGCGCCACACTCAATGTCGGCAACGCTGAAGCGGCCGGCGTCGCTCACGCGTGTGACGCGGGCGTCTAGACCGTCGGGAGCGAAAGTGACGTATTCCGGTCGGACACCAAGTTCGGCTTGGCCTGGCGACACGCCCGCTGCATTTACAGCTTCGATTCTGCGGCCGGCAAAAATCGCCTCGCCGTTTTCGACAGTACAAGGCAGGACATTCATGCCAGGCGAGCCGATGAAGTGCCCGACAAACGTATGCTGCGGTACTTCGAAAAGTTCCTCCGGCGTCCCGATCTGCACGACTTCGCCGACATTCATTACGACCACCTTGTCGGCAAAGGTCAGCGCCTCGGTCTGATCGTGGGTGACGTAGATCATCGTGTTGCTGACACGGTGATGCAATTCTTTAAGCTTCGAGCGGAGCTGGAACTTCAGGTGCGGATCGATGACCGTGAGCGGCTCGTCGAACAGGATCGCGTTGACGTCCTCACGTACCAAGCCGCGTCCGAGCGAGATTTTCTGTTTTCCGTCGGCCGTGAGCCCCGAGGCCCTCTTGGACAGGGTCGCGGAAAGATCCGTCATCTCGGCGACTTCCTCGACCCGTTTGCGTACGATGTCCTCAGCCACTCCGCGATTGCGGAGCGGGAAAGCCAGATTATCGTAGACAGTCATCGTGTCGTAAACGACCGGGAACTGGAACACCTGCGCGATGTGCCTCTGTTCAGGAGGGAGCGCAGTTACTTCCACATCATCGAATAAAACAGCACCGTGCGATGGTGTGAGCAGGCCAGAAATAATGTTTAAAAGTGTGGTCTTCCCGCATCCCGAGGGTCCGAGAAGGGCATAGGCTCCCCCATCGTCCCACTCCAGGTTGAGCTCCTTCAGTGCCCAATCCGCATCAGATGAGGGATTGGGCATGTAGCTGTGGGCGAGACCGGAAAGATTGATTTTGGCCATGTCAGTGCTCTGTGTGCCCGCCGCCCGCGGCGACGAGTTTTCCGTTGGTGTCGAAATAGAAGCACCGCGAGACATCGGCGTAGAGGACGGCACGCTCTCCAGCGTCAAACGGGTGCACACCGTGCGAGAGCGAAACCCAGGAATCGCCGTAAGCATCGAAATGGATCATGCTTTCCGAACCACTGAGTTCAGCCACCTTTACAGTGCCCTCGATGGCGACCGCCTCAGGGTCTCTCGTAATCGGCGAAATGTGATGAGGCCGGATGCCGATTGTGTAGGCTCCATCGGGAAGTCCGGCGGGCGCCGTCCAAGTGACGTTCTCATTCATCAGAATGCGCCCCTCGGTTTTGCGGACGTTCGCGGTGTTGATCGGCGGTTCGGAGAAGACCATAGCGCTGGTGAGGTCGCGGGGATGGCGGTAAATCTTTCCGGTCGCGCCAAAATCGGTGACGCGTCCTTCGTACAAAGCTGCGGTCTTGCCGCCGAAAAGCAGTGCCTCGGATGGTTCTGTCGTGGCGTATACGACCACGCAATTGCGCTGGCCGAAGATGCGGGGAAGTTCGTCGCGCAACTCCTCCCGTAGTTTGAAGTCGAGATTCGCCAACGGTTCGTCGAGCAGGATCAGGTCTGAGTCCTTGACCATCGCACGAGCCATTGCAGTGCGCTGCTGTTGGCCACCGGAAAGTTCGGAGGGGCGGCGATCGAGCATTGCGGAGATTTTCATGAGTTCGGCCATCGCGCCGACACGTTTTTTTATCTCGTCCTCCGAATGGCGCGCCACGCGTAAAGGGGATGCGATGTTATCGAAGACGGTCATGTTCGGATAGTTGATGAACTGCTGATAAACCATTGACACGTTGCGCTTTTGTACCGGTCTTCCGGTCACATTCACGTCGTCGAACCAGATTTCGCCGGTGGTCGGTTTCTCAAGTCCGGCCATGAGCTGCATGAGGGTGGTCTTGCCAGCGAGGGTGGTGCCGAGGAGGGTATTGAAGCTACCGCGTTCCAATACAAGATCGGTGGGATAAACATGCGTTTCCCCGGCAACTCGTTTCCCAACCTGTTTCAACTCAAGCGCCATCAATGCCCCCAACCGGCCGGTCGTCCAACTATAACAGATGTTTTGGATCGCGTTCGCCCGGCGCAAGGCTGCGCCGGGCATGATTTATAGCGTACTGGCTGCGATTACTGGTTCCAGCGCGCAACGAGGTCGTCGTAGTTGACGGTCTCGCCTTGGGGTTTTTCGTTGTCGAGCTTGGCCTTCGGGCCGTCCGGTTTGCCAAGCCATTCGGAGGGGTCCTTCGGTTCGTTCAGCCGAGGGCCACAGCCGCCATAGACATTGCCGGCCTCATCCGCGCGCTGCATGCGCGCCATAGTGATATCCATCTCTTCAGCGAGACGGTCCATGGCTTCCTGAGGCGTGAAGGCCCCCGAATTCACGTCGCCGATCTGCTGCCACCAGATCTGGGCGAGCTTCGGATAGTCGGGGACGTTGATCCCTGTCGGCGACCAGCGCACTCGGTCCGGCGAGCGATAGAACTCGACCAGGCCGCCGAGCTTCGGCGCGCGCTCCGTGAAGCTTTCGTGGCGAACAGTGGAATCCCGGATGAAGGTCAGCCCGACATGGGACTTCTTCGTATCGACGGTTTTCGACGTGACGAACTGAGCGTAGAGCCAAGCCGCCTTTGCCCGATCGACAGGGGTCGATTTCAGAATTGTCCAAGATCCGACGTCCTGATAGCCGACCTTCTGGCCTTCCTCCCAATAGGGACCATGCGGGGAGGGTGCCATCCGCCACAGGGGATTGCCTTCATCGTCAACGGTATTGTTGCCAGCGGACTTCGGGGCCACCATGTCGGCGGTAAAGGCCGTGTACCAAAAGATCTGCTGAGCGACGTTGCCTTGGCTCAAGGCGGGCAAAGACTGGTAGAAGTCATAGTCCGCGGCTCCGGGAGGCGCATAGTTGCGCAGCCATTCGTCCCATTTGCGTATGGCGTATACCGATGCGGGGCCGTTGGTTTCGCCACCACGAGAAACGCTTGCGCCGGCGGGGTTGCACGACCCCTCTTCCATGCGGATTCCCCACTCGTCGATCGGGATGCCGTTCGGCTCGCCCTGGGAGCCGGTACCAGCCATCGAAAGCCATGCGTCGGTCATCCGCCAGCCGAGGTCCGGAGCACGCTTGCCGTAGTCCATATGACCATAGATGCGCGTACCGTCGATCTCCTTCACGTCGTTGGAGAAGAATTCGGCGATATCTTCGTAGGCCGACCAGTTGACCGGAACGCCGAGCTCGTAGCCGTACTTCTCCTTGAATGCGGACTTCAGATCTTCGCGGTCAAACCAGTCCTTGCGAAACCAGTAGAGGTTCGCAAACTGCTGGTCGGGCAGTTGATAGAGATCGCCGTCAGGTCCGGTGGTGAACTGTGTGCCCATGAAGTCTTCAAGATCAAGGGTCGGCGAAGTCACGTCGGATCCTTCGCCTGCCATCCAGTCGGTCAGATTGTAGGCAAGCTGGAGACGCGAGTGGGTCCCGATGAGGTCGGAGTCGTTGACATAAGCGTCGTAAAGGTTGCGACCGGTCTGCATCTGGGTCTGAACAGCCTGAACAACTTCCCCTTCGCCGAGAATCTGGTGATTCACCTTGATGCCGGTGATTTCCTCGAACGCTTTCGTCAGCGTCTTGGACTCATAATCATGCGTCGGAATCCCTTCGGAAAGAACGTTGATCTCCATACCCTGGAACGGCTGAGCAGCGTTGATGAACCACTCCATCTCCGCCTTCTGCTCATCCATTGAAAGCACGGAGGGTTGGAACTCCTCGTTGATCCACTTTTCCGCCTCTTCCATTCCGGCGAAAGCCGGGAATGCAGCGGCGTTCAAGGCAACGGCGGCGGCCGATGCCATCAAAATCTTCTTCATGATGTTTCCTCCACTGGATGCTCCGCCATATCGCCGATACGGCTCAATCGAGCGGCCTTTAGAGAATTACGAAAAAAAGCGAAAGTCAATAGGTACGTTATTGAAAAAAGCGAAAATAAGCGCAAATATGGATGCCATTTCCGGGAGGATGGACGATGCAAACCCTACCACCGAGGCAAATGGATATTCTCGACATTGCGCGCCGCGAGGGGCGCGTGGATGTCGAGTCGCTCGCAACAAGTTTCGGGGTCACGCCTCAGACGATTCGCAAGGATCTGAACGACCTCTGTGACATGGAGAAACTGAGCCGGGTGCATGGCGGAGCCGTGTTCCCGTCGAGTACAGTCAATCTCGCCTATCAGGCGCGCCGGGAGATCGCTGCGTCAGAGAAGGCGCGGATAGCCGAGGCCGTGGCGGAACTCATTCCGGACAATGCATCGCTTATCCTGAATATCGGCACCACCATCGAGCAGGTCGCCTATGCGCTGAAGCGGCACCGGGGCCTGATGGTCATAACCAACAATTTGAACGTAGCGATGATCCTGGCTGAAGCCGACGGCATCGAGGTGGTGATCTCAGGCGGAATGGTGCGCAAAACCGACGGCGGAATCGTCGGCGCCGCAGCCGTCGACCTTATCCGTCAATTCAAAGTCGACTATGCGATCATCGGAGCATCGGCAATCGACGAGGACGGCGCGCTTCTCGATTTCGATTATCGCGAGGTTCGCGTCGCGCAGGCGATTCTCGGTCAGGCGCGCCGGTCCATCCTCGTCGCGGATCATACGAAGTTCGAGCGTCGGGCGCCTGTCCAAATCGGCAAGCTGAGCGATCTCGACGTTTTCGTCACGGACGAGCAACCAATGCCGGAGATCGTCGAAATATGCCGTAATGCCGATGTCGAATTGATTACGACTGGCGGAGAGGAGGTCGAAGCCGCAGCGGGTTAGACCGGCCGCTCCTTTGCAACCAGCGTGAGCACGTCATAGCTCGCGACCAGATCGTTGTCCTGATTGGTTATGACGCAGTCCCAACGTACTTCGCCATATTCCTCGGTTTCGCGCGGGCTGATTTCCTTGCACGTCAGGATTACCTGCATACTGTCGCCGGGGTAGACGGGGGTCATGAAACGCAGATTGTCCACTCCGTAATTTGCCAGGACCGGTCCTGACGCGGGGTCGACAAAGAGCCCGGCCGCAAACGACACTATCAGATAGCCATGGGCAACACGGCCATCAAAGAACGGATTGGCCTTTGCGGCCTGTTCGTCCATGTGGGCGTAAAAGGTGTCGCCGGTAAAGTCGGCGAAGTGCTCGATGTCTTCGAGCGTGACTTTCCGCGCGCCTGTGACCAGTTGATCGCCGATCTTGAGTTCGGCAAGCGATTTGCGGAAGGGATGAATCTCCTCCGAATTGCCCTGCGCCCCATCGATCCACCGCCCGGCAATTTCGGCCAACATATCGGGCGAGCCCTGCATGGCGGTCCTTTGCATGTAGTGTTTGACGCTGCGGATTCCCCCGAGTTCCTCGCCGCCGCCGGCGCGGCCCGGCCCGCCATGCACCAGAACGGGGAGGGGCGAGCCGTGACCGGTCGAGGTCTTCGCGTTGGCGCGATTGGCGATCAAGATGCGGCCGTGCCAGGGAGCGAGTGAACCGACGATCTTGCGGGCGACGCCGGGATCGTTGGTAAAGAGGGACGAAACCAGACTGCCACGGCCGCGCACCGCGAGAGCCGCGGCCTCTTCCGGCTCATCATAGGGCATGACAGTCGCGACAGGACCGAACGCCTCCACATCATGGACCAATGACCACTCCATTGGCTTGTCGCAAAAAAGAAGAGTCGGTTCGACGAATGCTCCGGCATCCCAATCGATGTTTGCGGACTGGGCCACGTTCCGCCCACCCGAAACCACTTCCGCCTCTTGAGACAAAAGTGCGACCCTGGAGCGGATTTCCTTCCGCTGCTCGAGACTCGCAAGCGGGCCGAGGCGGGTCTCCTCATCAGAGGGGAGCCCGATCTTCGCTCTGGCGAGCCTGTCTTTCAGTGCTTTGACGAGTGCCTCAGAGCGTTCACGAGGAACGATGACCCGGCGTATTGCCGTACACTTCTGCCCTGCCTTGACGGTCATTTCGCGTACAATCTCGCGTACGCACAGTTCAAACTCCTCGCTTCCCGGGTCACTATCCGGCCCCAGAATGGCGCAATTCAGGCTGTCGGCCTCCATGGTGAAGCGGACAGAGTTTTCGATTACCGCAGGATGCGTTTTTAGTTTTCGTCCGGTCGAAGCCGAACCGGTGAATGTGACCACATCCTGTGGCGTCAGATGGTCGAGCAGGTCGCCGACCGAGCCGCAAACCAGTTGCAGTGTGCCATTGGGCAATATTCCGGAGTCGATCATTCGCCTGACCATCAACTCGGTCAAATAAGCGGTCTGACTGGCGGGCTTGACGATGGCCGGCATGCCGGCAAGCCATGTCGGCGCAAGTTTTTCGAGCATGCCCCAGCAAGGGAAGTTGAAGGCGTTGATGTGAACGGCAACGCCTTCAAGCGGGTTCATCACATGGACCCCGCTGAATGAATTATCTTTGGAAAGAGGTTCGACGGGGCCATCGACGAGCATGTGCGTGTTCGGGAGTTCACGGCGGCCTTTCGAGCCGTATGACAGCATCGTTCCTATCCCGCCCTCAATGTCGATCCACCCATCCTGTCGCGTCGCTCCGGTGGCGTAGGAAAGAGCATAGAACTCATTCTTCCGCTCCATAAGCCATAGACCCATCTGCTTGAGCATGAGGGCGCGCTGGTGGAAGGTCATGGCTCGCAGTGCGGGTCCTCCTACAGCGCGCCCGAAGTCCAACGCTCCGGCCATGTCGAATCCGGTGGCGTCGATCATGGCAACGGGAGCGCCCGTCGCGGCATCGCGCAAAAGCCGGGCTTCGCCGCTTCCTTTCAGCCACTCGCCGCCGAGATAGCTCTCGAGCGGGCGCGGGGTCACCTGTTCGCCGGAGCGCTGGTGCGTTTGAACGTTCATCTAGGCGCTCTACAACTCAGTGGTGATCGTAATCGACGACGATTCGATCCGTGATCGGATGGCTCTGGCAGGTCAGCACATATCCCGCTCGAACCTCGTAGTCTTCCAGAGCGTGGTTAGCATCCATTTCGACTTCCCCTTCTGTGACTCTTGCCCGGCAGGTGCAGCAAACGCCCGCACGGCAGGAGTAGGGCGCATCGAAGCCGGCGGCGCTTGCCGCTTCAAGCACGGTCTGGCCCGCGACCACGTCGATCTCGCGTGTCGTGCCGTCCAGCGTGACGACAGCCTTCGTCGTAACGCCCGCATGGATGGGATCGATAGGGGCGCGTTTCGCGGCGCGACCGGACTGGGTGGCGTTGAACAACTCAAACTTGATGCTGTCCGCCGGCATGCCGTGCGCCTTCAGCGAAGCAGACACCGTTTTCATCATATCTTCCGGCCCGCAAATGAATGCCATGTCGGCTGTCGAAACGTCGATCCAGCTCTTAAACAGCATTTCGCATTTTCCCGCATCGATACGCCCGGTGAAAAGGTCGATCTCCTGGGCATCGTTCTTGAGAATGTGAATGATGTTGAACCGACCAAGATACGTATTCTTGAGGTCCTGCAATTCCTCCCGGAACATGATGGAATGGATCGAGCGATTGCCGTAGACGAGCGTAAACCGGGAAAGCGGCTCGCGGGCCAGAACCGTCTTGAGGATGCTGAGGACCGGAGTGATCCCGCTGCCGATGGCAAATCCGAGATAATGTTTCTCGCGGGCAGGCTCGATTGGCGCAAAAAAGCGGCCCATTGGCGGCATCGCTTCTACTACGTCGCCGGGCTTGAGGTCCTCGTTTGCCCAGGTTGAGAACGCACCGCCATCAACCTTCTTGATTCCAACACGGAGAATGCCCTCATCCTTCCCCGCGCAGATCGAATAGGATCGACGTAATTCCTCGCCGTCGAACTGCTTTCGCAAAGTCAGATACTGGCCTTGGGTGAAATCGAATGCGTTCGCAGCATCCTCTGTCGGAGCAAGCGTTACAGCTACCGCGTCGCGGGTTTCATGCTTCACGTCGGTTACGCGGAGTTCGTAGAACTTCGCCATCTCATACCTCGGATCTCAGATGCATTTGAAATAGTCGAACGGTTCGAGACACTCTGTGCAGCGATAGCTCGCCTTGCACGGCGTCGAACCGAACTGGCTGATCCGCTCGGTGGTCTTCGAACCGCAACGCGGACATTCGACAACGCGGCCCAGCAATGCGCCATAGCTTCCGTGTTCGCCGTCTTTTGGCGGTGGTGCGATGCCGAATTTCTGCAGATTTCGCCGCCCTTTCTCGGAGATCCAGTCGGTCGTCCAGGCTGGCGACAACTGTCGTTCGAGGACCAGCTTGTCGATGCCATTGGCGCGCAAATGCTGTTGGATATCGAGATTGATGACAGCAGTTGCCGGACACCCGGAGTAGGTCGGCGTCACTTTCAGGTGCAACGTGTCGCCTTTCCAGAGCGCATCGCGAATGACGCCAAGGTCGACCAGTGAAATGACCGGAATTTCGGGATCCGGAATTTGGTCGAGCCAGGCCCAGATCTGATCCAGCGTCGGCCGTTCCATAACAGCGGTCATGACGATCACCAGGTTGCGCCGGGGTGCGCCCGGTGTGTGACCTGCATTTCAGCAAGCAAGAATCCGAGATGTTCCGTGTGGACACCCGCCTTGCCGCCCTTGTGCGCATACTCCCGCTCGGGCCTCACCAGCGTTGCGGCCGAGAGCACGCCGTCGACGTGTGTCTTCCATTCCCCCTCCAGCGACGAGGGTAGGGGGATAATCCCCCGGTCCGACAACTCGCGATCAGTCTCGTCGTCGGTGAAAAGTTCGCCGGTGTAGGGCCAGAGAATATCGACGGCGTGCTGCATTCGCCGATGGCTCTCCTCGGTCCCGTCACCGAGACGGACGACAAGGTCGGTGGAACGTTCGACGTGGTAGGCGACCTCCTTGGAGGCCTTCTCCGCGATCTCCGAAACGCGCTGGTCGGACGACTCTTGCAGCGAGATCAACATCAGCCGATGCCAGGCATCAAACAGGAATTGCCGCGTGATCGTTACCGCGAAATCCTCATTCGGTCGTTCGACTAGCAGATAATTGCGAAACTCGTGCGCCTCACGCAGGAACGCCAGATCGTCTTCGGTTCTGCCTTTCCCTTCGACTTCGCCAGCGCGCGACAGCCACATCCGTGTGTGCCCGATTAGATCGAGCGCGGTATTGGCAAGAGCGATATCCTCTTCCAGCGCGGGGGCATGGCCACACCATTCGGAGACGCGGTGTCCCAGCACGAGCGTGGTGTCCCCTATGCGGGTGAGAAACTCGAAGAGTGCTTTGTCAGCCATCACATATGTCCGGCTTCATCGGGAATGTCAAAAAAGGAGGGATGCCGATAAATCTTCGAGTCGGCGGGGTCGAACAGCGGACCCTTTTCGGAGGGCGAACTGGCCGTGATCTCAGATGACCGCACCACCCAGATCGAGACGCCTTCCTTGCGTCGCGTGTAGACGTCCCGCGCATTGCGTATCGCCATTTCCGCGTCCGGCGCATGCAAGCTTCCGACGTGGCGGTGGTTCAGCCCGTGCTGACCGCGAATGAAAACTTCCCAGAGAGGCCACTCGCTGCTCATTGACATCTACCTTACTCTGCTGCGGCGAGCGTCGTGCGCCTCGCGTGTTTTCTGGCATGCGCCATCAACCCTTCGCGGACCCAAGCGCCGTCGTCCCAAGCCTTCACGCGCGCGCCGAGACGCTCTTCATTGCAGGGTCCATTGCCGCTGATGACCTGGAAGAACTCATCCCAGTCCGGCTCGCCAAAGTCGTAGCTGCCACGTTCTTGGTTCCACTTCAGGTCGGGATCGGGAACCTTAAGGTCGAGAAAATCGGCCTGTGGAACCGTCTGATCGACGAATTTCTGGCGCAACTCGTCATTGGTGTCCTGCTTGATCTTCCACGCCATGGACTGCGCGGAATGCACGCTGTCGCCATCTGCCGGCCCGAACATCATCAGTGACGGCCACCACCATCGTTCGAGCGCATCCTGGGCCATTTTCTGTTGCGCCTCGGTGCCTTTGCAAAGCTTCATCATGATGTCGAAGCCTTGACGCTGGTGAAAGCTTTCTTCCTTGCATATGCGGATCATTGCGCGCGAGTAGGGCCCGAAGCTGCAACGCTGCAGCGGCACCTGGTTCATGATCGCGGCACCATCCACAAGCCATCCGATCGCGCCGATGTCGGCCCAGCTGAGGGTCGGATAATTGAAGATCGAGGAGTATTTCGCGCGACCCGAGTGAAGCTGCTCGAACATCTCGTCGCGCGAAATACCAAGCGTTTCGGCGGCACAATAGAGATAGAGCCCATGACCAGCCTCGTCCTGAACCTTGGCGAGCAGGATCGCCTTGCGCTCGAGGGTGGGCGCACGCGTGATCCAATTGCCCTCGGGCAACTGGCCAACAATCTCCGAGTGGGCGTGCTGGCTTATCTGGCGGATAAGCGTCTTGCGATAGCCTTCCGGCATCCATTCCTTCGGCTCGATCTTCTCGCCTCGATCGATGCGCCCCTGGAACGCCCGTTCTTGAGGGTCCATTTCGCCAAGAGACTTCAGGCGCTTTTCGTCAGTCTTCACAAGCTGTGCATACATCGGGCAGCGCTCTCGGTTGAGGTTCGTGTAACGATAATCGCAGCACCGCTGGCCGGCCCTGGTCAAACGACCAAACCAGCTTAGACGCACAAATGGCGTTCAACTAGGCTAACAATTAAAGCATCACACGTCAATCAAAAATATGGAAACTCTGTGATGTTTGGTTGTCTGGAGAGATTTCAGATACCGCCGATCCGCTGTTCTACGATCACGCGGTCAACGGTCAGCAACCCTTCCGGCCCACGCAGTTGTGCATCCAGAAACGGCTCAACCGCCCGGGACAGCGCAGCATAGAGAATGGTGAATTTTTCCCGGGCCTTTGTTCCGATCCATTCGCCGTCCAGTGCTTCGGCAGGAAGCGCAGGATCTTTCAGCGCAGCCTTCCGGAATGCGTGGACAAGCAAAAGGCGAAGGGCGACGGCGTCCCATTCGGAAGCTTCCGGGCAGGTGAGTGCGCCGAAGAGGTTTATAAAGGTGGCGTATTCTGCCTCGAGCTGTTTGAGCGGCCAGTGCGCTTTGCCGAACTCGCGCAGAGCGCCGGCATGGCCGGAGTGCTCCAATTCGGCGCGGAAAACAAGCTTTGCCGAAAGCGCGGCCCCCAAGGTCGACCGCGCACGGGCGGCCGCGGTCTCCGATGCGATGAATGTGCCCGAGCCGAGATGTGCAAAACCGTAGCCACTCAACATCTCCGCATCTCCTTCAGCGGCGATGACCCAGTCAGCGGCGGCGCCTTCTTCGAGGCCGTAGATACGCCTTGCCGCATCATCGAATTCGCGCCGGGCGGCTTGCGTCAATCCATAGTAGCTCCGCCGGCCGTGACGTTCGCCCTCCAGCCTTCCGGACGCGACAAGCCTTGAGACAGCGGTACGAACAAGCGTCTCGCTGATGCCAACCCGCTCACAGATCTCGATGATGTTTCCGGTCCAAAGCGGCCCCTCGCGGGGTACCACCGCGTCGCCATACAGCGTGACGATAAACGAGCCCGCGTTCAGATTCATCCTCGATGCAATATCCAGCGGTCGCATTTCGTTTTTTGGTTCTCGCGGCGCATTTTCGGCGCGCGATATTTACGAGATGTCGCGGCTCCCCGCAAACGGGTCTCTTCGCTTGATGTCGGTCAACGCGCCGATACGTCACCGATGTTTCACTCCCGCATCAAAGCCGGATGCTGGAGAGAACACTCCTCGATCTCCGGTTGGGACGCTTTCAACGGGAACAACCATCATGCCGCAGTCAGCAAATGTCATCTGGTTGGACGAGGCCGGCCGCACCGATGTGCCAAGGGTGGGTGGAAAGAACGCCTCCCTCGGCGAGATGATCAATACGCTCGGTGCCAAGGGCATCAGCGTTCCCATGGGCTTTGCCACGACGTCGGCTGCCTATTGGTGGTTTCTGCAGGCGAACGATCTGGAAAGCGCGATCCGTGTCGCAATTGGCCACTATGTCGACGGCAACGTGTCGCTTGCCGAGACGGGCAGGGCCGTGCGTTCGCTCGTTCTGAAAGCGAGTTGGCCGGATGAACTGGCGATGGAGATTGCATCCTTCTATCGGACACTCTGCGAGAATTCCGGCAAAGAAGATGTCGCCGTCCGCTCGAGTGCGACCGCGGAGGACCTGCCGGACGCAAGTTTCGCAGGCCAGCAGGAGACCTATCTCAATGTGAGGGGGGAACGTGAACTGCTCGCAGCCTGCAAGCGGTGCTTTGCCTCGCTTTTCACCGATCGCGCCATCAGCTACCGGCAGGTTAAAGGCTTCGATCACATGAAGGTTGCGCTTTCGATAGGCGTGCAACCGATGGTGCGGGCGGACAGAGGCGGGTCCGGCGTGATGTTCTCTATCGATACAGAGACCGGTTTCAACAAGGTCGCTGTGATCAACGCCGCATGGGGGCTGGGCGAGAACGTCGTGCAGGGCGCGGTCGATCCAGACGAGTATGTTGTATTCAAGCCTCTGTTGAGCGACGTGGCTCTCTCGCCGATCATCGAAAAGAGGCTTGGCGGCAAGGAGATCAAGATGATCTACCAGGAGGGCGAGGCGAAGACCCGCAACGTACCCACCTCGAAGATCGAGCGTTCGTCCTTCGTCCTCGACGATGAAGATATTCTGACGCTCGGGCGCTGGGCCGTGGTCATTGAAGAGCACTACGGTTGTCCAATGGACATCGAATGGGCGAAGGACGGAGACACCGGTGGTCTTTTCGTGGTTCAGGCCCGACCCGAAACGGTTCAGGTGGGACGAGATCTCTCCGTTCTGAAGTCCTACGAGATCAGGTCACGGGGGGCCGTCCTGGCAAAAGGCCTGAGCATTGGCGATTCTGTGATCACCGGTCGGGTCTGCCTCATTGAAAGCCCCGAACAGATCGAGGATTTCGTCGATGGCAGCATTCTTGTGACCGGAACGACTGATCCCGATTGGGTGCCCATCATGAAGCGTGCAATCGGTATCATCACCGATCATGGCGGTCGTACCTCACATGCGGCGATCGTCAGTCGTGAGCTCGGGCTTCCGGCGATCGTAGGATCTCACGACGCGACACAGCGTTTGCATAGCGAGCAGGAGATCACGTTGTCCTGCGCGGAGGGTGACGAAGGTTTTATCTATGAAGGTGCTGCGGAATATGATGTCAAAGAGGTTTCGTTGCGGAATCTGCCCGAGACTGAGACCCAGATCCTTCTCAATCTCGCCAATCCGTCTGCAGCCTTCCGCTGGTGGCAGATCCCGGCGGACGGAGTCGGTCTGGCACGGATGGAGTTCGTCATCAGCAACCACATCAAGGTTCATCCGATGGCGCTCGTCGAGTTCGATCGCGTCCAAGATGATGACACTCGCCGGAAAATCGAGAGCTTGACGAGTGGCTATGGCGACAAGACCGAGTATTTTGTCGACAAGCTTTCACGCGGCCTCGCCCGCCTCGCGGCGGTAGTGCATCCAAAGCCGGTGATCGTGCGCATGAGCGATTTCAAAACGAACGAATATGCCGGGCTGCTCGGCGGAGAGACGTTCGAGCCAGAGGAGGAGAATCCGATGATCGGATTCCGTGGCGCTTCGCGCTACTACTCGCCCTCTTACCGCGCCGGATTCGCGCTCGAGTGCCGTGCCATTGAAAGGCTTCGTAACACGTTGGGATTTGACAACGTGGTCGTCATGATCCCGTTCTGCCGATCGGTCGCCGAAGCAGATCGAGTCCTTTCTGTCATGGCTGAGAATGGTTTGGAGCGTGGCGTCGACGATTTGAGGGTTTACGTGATGTGCGAAATCCCCTCGAACGTCATACTCGCCAAGGACTTTGCTTCACGGTTCGATGGTTTTTCGATCGGTTCGAACGACCTGACGCAACTTACGCTCGGCATTGACCGGGACTCCGATCTTTTATCGGATTTGTTCGACGAACAGGATGAAGCGGTAAAGTGGATGATTTCCAATGTGATCCAGGAGGCGCATTTGGCTGGCGCCAAAGTCGGTCTGTGCGGTCAGGCGCCAAGCGACCATCCAGAGTTCGCCGGCTTTCTGGTCGACCAGGGGATCGACACGATTTCTGTGACTCCGGACAGCTTTCTGGCAGTCAAGCGAGAGGTCGCGGCTGCCGAGAGAGCACATTCGGAAAGCGCCGCATAGAAGCAGCTAGCGGTATCGGGCGCTTCCCGGCTTGTCCGCAGGAGCGGAGCCCAAGTACATTAGCTCGCTTCAGTCCCATTCAGGTGCGGCCGATCGGGCCGGTCGGCCAAGAGGAAGTTCCAAAGAATGAGCAACGTTCTTGCGATAGCACTCAATCCGGCAATCGATGTTGCTTGCGACGCGCACAATGTAAGGCCCACCTTCAAGACGAGGACATGGAACCAGAGACATTTCGCGGGGGGCGGGGGCACGAACGTTGCGCGTGTCATCTCTGAACTGGGAGGCGCTCCCGAACTGCTTTACCTTTCCGGTGGAGAGACCGGATCCTTGTTCGAACACTGTCTCTCGCGGCATTCCATACGTTCGCACCGCTTCGAAATCGAAGGTTCGACCCGCATTGCGTTGATGGTGCATGAGGAAAATACGGGGTTCGAGTACCGCTTCGTGCCTGATGGGCCGCGGGTTGAAGGGGCTGAAATTGAGCCCGTCCATGCATTTGTTGAAAACCACCATGCCGATTATGTGGTCGCGAGCGGGAGCCTCCCCAGGGGCGCGCCGGCCGATACTTATTGCCGAATGGCGGATTCGGTTCATCGCCGGGGTGGCCGACTGGTACTCGACACCTCGGGAGATGCCCTCAAGATCACGTTGGACCAATCCCACGTGTTTCTGCTGAAACCGAGCATGAGGGAACTCGAAAGGCTCGTCGGCGAGGAACTTGACCAAGCGGGTGCGGGTGACGCGGCAGCTTCTCTCATCAAACGCGGCGCAGCAGAAAACGTGGTAGTTTCCATGGGGCAGCAGGGTGCGATTTTCGTTAACTCGGATGGTGTGGTTCGCGTCCCATCGATCCGCGTTCGGGAAAAATCGGCGGTAGGCGCCGGTGACAGCTTCGTGGGTGCAATGGTGTGGTCGCTGATGGAGGGCCGTTCAGTCCTTGATGCGTTTCGGTTTGGCGTGGCGGCCGGATCGGCGGCGGTCATGACGCCAGGAACGGAATTGTGCAGGCGCGCCGATGTTTTACGTCTTTTTCAGGAGAATTTCGGAAAGCAGTCTCTGTGACATTTCAAACAGACAGGGAATGCATGGGAAATCGGTCCGAGAGGGCAAGCGCGACGCCCCGGAGGCCTACGTCGTAACTGAGGATTGCATGAACGGGAAGATCCGTCAGGTAGTTTGATCTGCCTCCGCTACCGTGCAAGCGCTTTAGAAATCCCGGTTTCGCAAGGGCCGGCAGTATTTTGGGTACGATGCCTCCGGCCAGGTAGATGCCGCCGCTGGCGCCCACGGTGAGTGCCACGTCGCCGGCGTAGCGCGCGAAAATGGATATGAAGCAATCGAGGGTCTCGACCGCACTTTCGTCCTCTTCTTCCGCCGCCTTGATAATTTCGATTGCAGGTATCGCCTCACCACCGCGTCCTGTCAGACGGTTGCGAACACGGTAGATGGTTTCCAGTCCGCGCCCCGAAAGGACCTCGTGGAGGGGCGCATCGTCGTAGGCAGCCGCGACCTCGTCCCTGATCGCGAGTTCCCATTCGTCCGTCGCGCCGAATGATGCATCTCCCAGAAAGCCGGGAATTGATTTCCAGCCGCGACCGGCGGGTGAAAGCGTCGCGCAACCAAATCCGCTGCCGGGTCCGAGGACAAGTCTTACGCCACGCTCATCGCGATCCCCACCGGCGATCTCATGCAGGTCATGTTTCTTGAGATAGGGCAGGGCAAGCGCAAGTGCTTCGAAGTCGTTCAAAAAATGGATGTGAGGAGTGCCACAGACGTCGGCAATATCAGAGCGCGCAAAGGTCCAGGGCGCGCGTGACAGGCGAATAGTTTCGCCGGACACACTGCCCGCGATTGCGAAACCTGCAGTGGGGG
Organism: Oricola cellulosilytica; assembly: GCF_019966575.1. GTDB lineage: Bacteria > Pseudomonadota > Alphaproteobacteria > Rhizobiales > Rhizobiaceae > Oricola > Oricola cellulosilytica. The sequence goes on from NZ_JAINFK010000007.1 coordinate 83,263, forward strand.
GACGGGTCGGAACTGAAGCAAGATAGTGACGGACGGCATCTTGCAACGAGTCGAACATCTTCGTTTCGAAAACCGCAAAATGCTCGACCGAAAGTTCGTCGATATCACTGATCGCAAAACGGGCGTGCGTTCCGCCTATATCGCCGATTAGAGCCTTGCGCTTCGCGGTCTGCATTTGATCCTCCACAATGCTGCTTTCTGTCGAATACAAACACGGCTGCAGGCTCGTCGGGTTGATCGCAATCAATGTTGGGCGTCCAATGCTCGTGCACTGAGTGCATTTTGGGGAGGGCGGATGATGATCTTCGAGGACCGCGCCGACGCGGGACGGCAATTGGCCGAGAAACTCGCGAAGCTGGAATTGCAAGATCCGGTCATTGTCGCTCTGCCACGAGGGGGCGTGCCTGTAGCTGCCGTGATAGCTCGTGCGTTGCATGCGGATCTGGACGTAATGATGGTGCGTAAAGTCGGCGCTCCAGGCCAACCCGAATTGGCGGTTGGCGCGATTTCCCGGCGCAAACGCACACACATCTCCGTCAACGATGACATTGTGGAGGAACTGGGCCTCTCCCACGAAGATGTAGCCAGACTGGCGAGTCGCCAAGAATCGTTGCTGGATCGACGCCAGAAGCTCTATTTCGGTGATCGGGAGCCAACGGCCTTCGCGAACCGAAACGTCGTGATTGTTGACGATGGGGTCGCCACCGGCGCTACCCTGAGTGCGGCCTTGGAGATGACACGATGGGAACACCCGACGCGAGTTGTCGTTGCTGTGCCAGTGGGGCCGGCTGATACGATCCGCCGTTTGAATAAGGAGGCCGATCAGGTCGTGTGCCTTGCAGAACCCGAACCGTTTCTCTCCGTCGGCACATATTATCGTGATTTCTCCCAGGTGGGAGACGAAGAGGTTCTTGCTGCCTTAAGTGCATTTTCGAACAATTCAAAAGGCGATCATGCGAGAGGTGGCTGATAGGCGCGCGAGGGACCGGGTGAAATGCTGCCTGACATGGGTCTGTTTTCGACTGCTGTGATTTTCGCTACGGCCGGCGCCTTGGTCTGGCTCAGTGGCAGTCGCTTGGTGGTCTACGCCGACGAGATTGCGGACCGCTTGCGGATTGGCCGCGCCATGATGGGCTTCATATTTCTTGCGGCTGCGACTTCACTACCCGAGATTGTTACGACGGGGATCGCATCAGCGTCGGGTTCTTCATCTCTTGCTCTCGGCAACCTCTTCGGCGGAATCACGCTGCAGTTCGTAATTCTGGCGATCGCTGACGGGTTTGTCCGACGCGGGCCGATTACCTCATGTCCCCGAAAAACGACCGCCGTACTCGAAGGAACCATCTTAGCCTTATTACTGGCGCTGCTGCTTTCAGTTCTAGCGCTTGGCGAACGCGAGTACGCGTGGAACATGGGAGCGGGCGCCTTTCTGCTGGGGTTGTTGTATGTCGCAGCCGTGGCTGTCTTGCGCCGGCATGATGAAGATGATCCATGGACCCCTGTCCAGGTTCCCGAGCCCGGGGACACGGAAAGCGAGAGCATTTTCGTGAGCAGTTTTCCCGATCTTTCTACAGCAACGCTAAATCTTCGATTTCTCCTGTTCGGGGCCGCGATATTGGGGGCAGGGGCGGTGACTATCGCTACGGCCGAACGGTTGGCAAGCCAGACAGGGCTGGGCACCGGTTTAGTCGGCGTGACCCTGCTGGCCGGGGTGACGTCGCTCCCGGAACTAAGCACTACGATCGCCGCAGTGCGGCTCGGTGCATACACCCTCGCAATCTCCAACATTTTTGGAAGCAATCTGCTGATGCTGGCGCTGGTCTGGCCAGCTGATATTCTCTTCACCGGCGGTCCGATCCTCAATGAATTTGAACTGGTTCATGAACTCGCCCTGATTTCGGGGCTGCTAGTCACGCTGGTGTATGTCGCGGGCGTGGTCTTGCGCAGCAGACGCCAAGTGCTGGGCTTTGGATATGACTCGCTCTGCGTCCTAGGAATTTTCGGCGTGACGCTCGCACTATACACGGCGCGAAGTTGAGTTTCTGGCTACGCCTTTCCGACCGTGCGATATCGGCGAAACCGGATAATTGCGATGCTCACCTCGCGGAAAACAACAGGCACAAAGCTCAGGATCACTGCCGTCAACCAGACCTCGGATGGCAGCGAAACGAGTTGCAACGCAGCGGCGATTGCCGGTTGCAGATTGGCCACCAAAAGGATCCCGATACAAAGCGCTATTGCCAGCCACACGTAGGTGTTTCGCGTGACCATGCTGGTCAAAAAGCGCTCACGCCAGTTGCGCATGTTGAAAACGTGCCAGAGTTGGGCCAAGGCGAGCGTGTGGAAGCACATCGTCGTGACGGCGCTGCCTTGCAGATCGAAGACCGTCAGGGCGAGGCCGAGCGCGGTTAGCGTAACCGCAGCGATACTTGCGCCATGCGTGACGATCGCAATCCATTGAGGCCGGGCCAGAATGGGCTCGATCGGGGGCCGCGGCGGGCGTGATAGGACGTCGCGATCAGCCTCCACCGTCCCCAGAGCGAATGCCGGGAACACGTCTGTCACGAGATTAAGAAAAAGGATCTGCAGTGGCAGCAAGGGAAGGGGAAGCCCGCTGAAAACCGCAAGTCCGACGACAAGGATCTCGCTTAAGTTGCATGAAAGTAAATAGGTCGTGAAGCGGCGAATGTTCGTGTAGATGAGACGCCCTTCGCGCACGGCGTGGATGATTGTCGAAAATGCATCGTCGCGCAGGATGAGATCGGCCGCTTCGCGCGCCACTTGCGTCCCGCGAAGTCCCATTGCGATCCCGATATCAGCCTTTCTCAACGCCGGCGCGTCGTTCACGCCATCTCCTGTCATAGCGACCACTTCGCCCGCTTGCTGGTGCAACTCGATTAGATCCAGCTTCTGTTCCGGATCGACACGTGCGAATATGCGTTTCTCGCGTAGCGAAGCCTTGTCTTTCTCGGGCAGGGAGGAAATCGCGCCGAGTTCGCGTCCCTCGACGGTTAGGTCAGAAGGCGACGATAGGCCTACGGCCTCGGAGATATGTTGAGCTGTCGCGGCATGATCTCCAGTGACCATGATCACCGTAATGCCAGCGCGCCGGGCATCGGCTACTGCGGCACGAATGTCCGCACGGGGCGGATCCTGGAATCCGATGACACCGTACAGGGTGAGATCCTCGTAGGCGGCGGCATTAGATTGATCGACGGTCTTTCCAGCAACTGCGAGCAGGCGTAGACCTTGGCGTGCAAGCGCATCGCAGGCAGTGATCCAATGTTCGCGGAGCTCCTTGTCGAAATGCCGGACGCAAGAGCCTTGTTGAACGCTGCTTATCCGCTCCAGAACTGCTTCCGGTGCGCCCTTGACGGCAACAAGATACTTTCCGTTTTGCACATGAACGGTCGCCATCATACGCATCGTCGTGTCGAATGCGTGTTCTGTAATTTCCGGCATTTTCTCGAGCAGCAGAACACGCTCCATCCCTGCCGCTTTACCAAGTTCGAGGAGCGCGACTTCCATCGGGTCGCCGATCGACGCAGTGTGTTCATCGCCAAGCGATGCGTTGTTGCAGAGGACGGCGGTCCGGATAAGCGCGTGCGTATCTTCACTTGCTTCTGGATGAAATAAGCGTCCGTCGAGGAGGAACTGGCGGTTGTGCCGGGAGAATTTGATTTCTCCCGACGATGTCACGAACCGGTCTACGTGCATGCGGTTCTCGGTGATCGTCCCGGTCTTGTCGGTGAGGATGACGGTGGTGGCACCGAGCGTCTCCACGGACGAAAGTTGTTCGATCAGCGCATTGTATTTGGCCATGCGAAGCATGCCACGGGCGAGGGCGAGTGTTGCGACGACCGGAAGGCCCTCTGGAATGGCCGCGACAGCAAGCGCTACGGCTGATTTCAGCATCAGCGCCACGTCCTGGCCGGAAGCGACTCCCCCTGCACCGACCAGGGCCGTCACACTCAGAGTGAGCCAGATCAGATGGCGGCTAAGGAGAGCGAGTTGGCGTTCGAGCGGCGACCGTTCCGGTTCAGCCTCATCGACGAGACGCGTGATGCGGCCAAGCTCCGAATTCATGCCCGTGCCCGTGACCATCGCCTCGCCGGTGCCGCGAGTGATGGCGCATCCTTTGAACAGCATAGATGTCCTATCGGCGAGGCTGGCGTCGCGCTCGACGGGATCTATCCCCTTTCCGACCGGCAACGACTCTCCGGTCAGCGCCGATTCGTCGGCAGCGAGATTTGCCGAACTGATGATGCGCATGTCGGCGGCAACGAGGTCTCCCGCATCCAGAACGGCGATGTCTCCGGGCACCAGTTCTTCCGCGGGGAGGGCAACGACGTTGCCGTTGCGTTTCACGAGTGCGGACCGGGTGGACAGCCCACGGAGCGCCTCCATTGAACGGACCGCACGCAATTCTGTCGTGAAGCCGATTACGCCATTTAGAAGAAGGACTGCCCCGATCGCCACGAACTCGACTCTCTCTCCGAGAAGCAGGGCCAGGGCAGCCGCGGCAACCAGAAGAAAGACAATGGGGCTGTTGAACTGACCGAGCAGAATCCAGATGAGACTGGCGCGGCGCCGGTGGCGGAGAAGGTTCGGGCCATGTTTTTGCAGGCGTTCTGCCGCATCCCCATCGGTCAGGCCCTTGGCGGCGTCGACACCATAGGCCGCCAGAACCTCCTTGGTTGAAGCGCTGTGAGGGGCATCCAGCACCATCTCAGGGGATACATCCCACGCAGTGAAAACACTGTGGTGGGCCGGATTACTTTCACCGGTCTTCGTGTCGGTCATCTTTGCCCAATGGTATCTCGTCGGCTCGTCGTTAGAGCGTCCAGGTATGTGCTCTTCTATCAGTGGGCCATAATGATCGGGAATCTGTCGTTGGCCACGAGATCGCGGGTTATGCCCCCAAATAGGAACTCACGCAGGCGGGAGTGGCCATATGCGCCGGCCACAATCAATTCGGCAGAGATATCGTTCGCGTGTCTTAGCAATACTTCCGAAACCGCCGTGCCTGCGGATGGAAGCCTGTCGACCCTCACATCTATACCGTATCGCGCCAGATATGATGCGATGTCGTTTCCCGGTTCCTCCCCCTGATCGAACTCTCCAGCCACCGGGTCGACCATGGTTACGTGGACGCGGTTCGTACGGGTGAGCGTGTCAAGCGAGAGGTGGACTGCACGTGCCGCCTCCTTGGTGGCATTCCAGGCGATCATTACCGTCGATGGTGAGAGCGTGACTTTTGCTTCAGCGGGCATGAGCAGGAACGGTCGCGCGCTGTGGTAGATGAAGCCTTCCAGGGCTTTTCCCGCCAAGCGTTGATCGAGGCCACTTGCAGGCATCGCCAGCCCGAGATCCGAATAGCGCGCCCGGTCACCAACAACCGTGGCAATTTGCCCTTCGTCGCAATAATAGGAACACACATCACCAGAAACGGAGGATTTAGCGAGCATCGCCTCTACCCGCTCACCTTGCTCTGTGGTGGCCTTCTTTCCGGCTTCCCGCTCTTCGGCCCAAGTGTCGGCCGGTATGGCACCATAAGCGGTGGTACTCGCCGCAATCGCGATTCCTATAACCGCGACCGACAAATGGCAGTTGTTGGCACTGGCAAGTTCGATGGGCCGGGTGAGTCTTTGTAACGGCTGATCTGCGCCGATGACTGTAAGCAGCGTCTTGGGGGTCATAATGATGCTCCTTGGCCGAACCACTGTCTTCACGCGGGAAGCATCATTGTACGCCGAATTGCGGAAGCGCGTTGACCCCGATCAACAGGACATCGGCAGCCGCATCAGGCTTGCGCGCAGCTATGTTCGTAGGTTTTCGAATGCGACCAAGGCATTCTTCATTCTCTCCCGAACCTTGGCGGCCGCTTCGTCCTTTACCGGGCCGTATCCGCGGATTTCCATTATCATCGCGGCGATCGCGGCCGCATCAGCGTTATTTTCAGGTGTAAGTTCCTGGACCAGTCGGTCAATCGTCGCCTCGAATTCGACGATCAATTGGCGCTCCATGCGGCGTTCGGCGGTATAGCCGAACGGATCAAAGAGCGTGCCGCGAAGGCCCTTCATTCCGGCCAGCACTTTCATTGGGGTGCGGACCCATCCCCCGAACTCTCTCTTGCGCGGCCGCCCGCGAGCCTCCGTTCCTCCGGGCAGAAACGGTGGTGCAAGATGATGACGCACGGAGAATTCACCCTCGAACCGCTTGCCAAGGCTTTCGATGAATCCGGTTTGCGTATGAAGCCGGGCGACCTCATATTCATCCTTGTAGGACATCAGCTTAAACAGGCTGCGGGCCACCGCGTCGGTGAGTGCGCCGCCCTTGCCGATTTCGGCCAGTTCACGCGTCCGCACCTTTTCGACGACGGCGCGGTACTTTTTCGCCCAAGCGGTATTCTGGTATTCGGCAAGGAATTCTTCGCGTCGCGCGATCACATCGTCCAGACTCGCATCCGATTTCAGCTCCGGCTCCATCAGACCGGCAAGCGCGGCAGGATCGTGGGCGGCGATACGGCCCCAGGCGAAAGCGGCCTTGTTCTTTTCCACGGCAACGTCGTTCAGCTCAATGGCACGGAGGATTGCATCCGCCCCGACCGGGACAAGACCCTGCTGCCACGCCGCGCCTAGCATCAAGATGTTCGCGAAGACGGCATCACCAAGAACTGTTTCGGCGGCGCCGTTCGCGTCGAGCGATGTCACGTTCTCCGCGCCGACGACATCAGTAATCCTGCCAATCCGGACGCCCGATTTGAGATCGGCATCACGGTTACGGGTGAAATCCCCCGTCGGCATCTGGGCGGAATTGACGACCACGCGTGTCTTGCCAGCAACGTAGGTTGCTGATGCCTTCGGCGACGAACTGACGACCAGATCGCACCCAATCACCGCATCCGCCGAACCGTTCTCGATCCTGACCTGATTAATTGCCGCCTCGCTTGCACCGATCCTCAAGTAGCTCAGGACTGGCCCGAATTTCTGCGCGAAACCCATGAAGTCCAAGACTGATGATCCCTTGCCCTCGAGGTGTGCGGCCATCGCGATGATCTGACCGACGGTAACCACCCCCGTACCTCCGACGCCTGTTACCAACAGATCGTACGGCTCATCGAGGGCGGGAAGCCCGGGAAAAGGCAGCCCGGCGCTTAACCGGAGGAACAGCGCCGTCGCGTCGGCGGAAGGCGTCTTCTTTAGTGCTGCGCCTTCAACAGTCACGAAGGATGGGCAGAAGCCGTTCAGGCAGGAGAAATCCTTGTTGCAGGAATTCAGATTGATCTGGCGTTTGCGACCGAATGGAGTTTCCTTCGGCTCGACCGACAGGCAATTGGACTCGACAGAGCAATCGCCGCACCCCTCGCAAACGAGTTCGTTAATGACGGCGAAACGTTTCGGGTCGTTCAGCTTGCCGCGTTTGCGCAACCGGCGCTTTTCAGTGGCGCAAGTCTGCTGGTAGATGAGGACAGTGACGCCGGAGATATTGCGCAACTCCCGCTGGATGGCGTCCAGTTTGTTGCGATGATCGATCGAGACGTTCGGCGGGAAATCGGCCCGCTTAAAGCTTTCGGGGTGATCCGAGACGACCGCGATACGCGAGACGCCTTCGGCGCGGACTTCCTGGGCGATTGCTTCTACCGACAAGGGGCCGTCGACGGCTTGTCCGCCGGTCATAGCCACCGCGTCGTTGAAAAGGATCTTGTAGGTGATGTTGGTATTCGCCGCGATTGCCTGCCGGATCGCCATCAAACCCGAGTGATGATACGTGCCTTCGCCGAGATTCTGGAAGATGTGCTTGCCTCCATTGAACATCGAGCGGGCGCTCCAGTTCACTCCTTCGCCGCCCATCTGGATGAGCGACGAGGTTTCCCGGTCCATCCAACTCGCCATGAAATGGCATCCGATGCCGGCGAGCGCCTTGCTGCCTTCCGGAACCTTCGTAGATGTAGAATGGGGACAGCCCGAGCAGAAATAGGGTGTGCGCGTCGCTCCCGCGACGGTGATCGGTTCTGAGGGCCGGGCGATGTGCTCGGCACGCGCCTGAAGATCAAGGCCAGGGAACACCGCGTCGAGACGCGTGGCTACAATTCCGGCAAGCTGGATGGGGGAGAGTTCGCCGGTCCACGGGATCAGGCGATGGCCATTTTCGTCACGCTTCCCGACCATGCGTTCGGGCTTGCGGCCCGGATTGTCGTAGAAATACTCCTTGAGCTGGCTTTCGATGATGCCGCGCTTCTCCTCGACGACGAGCAGTTCGCGCTTGTTCTCGGCAAACATCAGCGCTGCGCGATGCTCCAGCGGCCAGACCATGCCGACCTTGTAAACGTCGACGCCGATCTCGCGTGCCCGGCCTTCATCTAAGCCGAGAAGCCTCAGTGCTTCCATCAAATCGAGATGGCCCTTGCCGGTGGTAACGATACCGTATGAGGCTCGTTGATTGTTGAAGACAGCGCGGTCGATCGGGTTCGCGTGGGCGAAGGCGAGGGTTGCCTCTTTCTTCGCCTCCATGCGGTCCTCGATCTGCGGACCGGGAAGGTCTGGCCACCGGTAATGGAGGCCCGACACGGGCGGGGTGTAATCCGGAACCTCGAAATGCCTGAAAGGTTTGAGTTCAAAACTCATCGCCGATTCCACGGTTTCCGAGATCGCCTTGAAGCCGACCCACATGCCGGAGAAGCGTGAGAGTGCGTAGCCATACTCTCCAAAAGTCAGTAGTTCTTCGACATTTGCCGGATTGAGCGTCGGCATGAAGAACGTCATGAAGGCGACGTCGGACTGGTGCGGCATCGAGGACGAGACACATCCGTGGTCGTCGCCGGCAACAACGAGGACGCCTCCTGTGGGCGAGGAGCCGTAGGCGTTGCCATGCTTGAGCGCATCGCCGGCGCGGTCAACGCCAGGTCCCTTGCCGTACCACATGCCGAAAACACCCTGGACCGTCCGGTCGGGATCGGTTTCGACCTGTTGGCTGCCCAGCATGGCGGTTGCCGCGAGATCCTCGTTGATCGCCGGGAGGAACCGGATTTCGTGTTCTTCGATGAGAGAGCTGACGCGGAAGAATTCCTGGTCGACCCCGCCGAGAGGCGATCCGCGGTAACCCGATACGAACCCTGCTGTATCGAGGCCCGCCGCGCGATCCCGCCGCCGCTGGTCGAGAACGATACGCACCAGCGCCTGGGTCCCCGTCAGAAAAACGCGGCCCGAACTGCGCGCGTATCGATCCGACAGTTCGTAACCGTCAAGGCTGGCGATATTCTGATGAAGTCCCATTCCGTGGCTCCTCCATTCAGCAAGCATAGCCTGTAACGACCGGAATTTATTGCCATACATTCTTATCCATGGCGATCTTTTGGGAGGTTGTTCCGAAATTCACGTTATAGTGGTACAGCTTCACGAAAATCTGTCGGATGGTGGAATTGACGCAAATGATTAGCGATGCGGACAGATCGATCCTCAAGCAACTGCAGACCAATTGCAGGCTGACAAACCAGCAACTCGCCGCGGAGACGAACATGTCTGCGTCCGCTTGTTGGAGACGGGTTCAGTCGCTGGAGAATTTGGGGGTTATCGGAGCATATGTTGCGCGGATTGATCCGCGCAAAGCAGGACTCGATTTCATGGCGCTCGTGCATGTGTCCTTGTCACGCCACGAGGCGTCCGCGGTTCGAGCATTCGTTCGGTCTGTGCTCGATCAGCCGGAAGTGCTTCAGTGTTTCGCCACGACCGGCGAGTCGGATTACATTCTACGGGTCGTGACCAGGGACATGAGCGCGTATCACGAGTTCCTGAACCGCTTCCTGTTCCAGCAATCCGTCGTTGTGCAGGTGAATACGAGTGTGGTCATGCATGTCGAGAAAGACAGTTGCGCGCTTCCGCTGTGACTGGCTTAACATCCTCCTTCCTTTGCTATGGCGGTTGTGGCGGTTGCATTTCGACCGGGATTGGGGCAGGGCCGCGAAACCTGAGCTTGTGCCTACGCGTATAGCCGCCGATTGCGGATAACGGGTCGGGAACGACAATCAGAGAGGTAGCTCCAAATTGCCAGAAGCATTCATCTGCGACTACATCCGAACACCTATCGGGCGGTTCGGCGGGGCGCTTTCTTCGGTGCGGACTGACGATCTGGGCGCCGTGCCTTTGAAGGCACTGCAACAACGCAACCAAAGCATGGATTGGGAAGCCGTCGAGGAAGTCTTTTACGGTTGCGCCAACCAGGCCGGCGAAGACAACCGCAATGTTGCCCGGATGAGCCTGCTTCTAGCGGGCCTGCCGGTAGCCGTGCCGGGGACTACGATCAATCGGCTCTGTGGCTCTGGTATGGACGCGGTCATCTGCGCCGCGCGGGCAATCCGGGCCGGCGAAATGGACCTTGCCATTAGCGGCGGCGTGGAGAGCATGAGCCGCGCGCCTTTCGTGATGCCGAAGGCAGACACCGCGTTTTCCCGCAATGCGGAAATTTACGACACCACCATCGGCTGGCGCTTTGTGAATCCGGTGTTGAAGAAGCAATATGGCGTCGATTCTATGCCAGAGACCGGCGAAAATGTTGCCGAGGACTTTACGGTCAGCCGCGCGGATCAGGATGCATTCGCCCTGCGTAGCCAGGAGAGGGCTGCGGCGGCCCAGTCCAGGGGACGGCTCGCAAGGGAGATTGTCCCCGTCGAGATTCCACAACGCAAGGGCGAGGCAATCTTCGTTGATCAAGATGAACACCCGCGTGCGACTAGCCTCGACAAACTCGCCGGATTGCCCACACCCTTTCGCCGGGAGGGGACGGTTACGGCCGGCAATGCGTCCGGCGTGAACGACGGAGCGGCTGCGCTCATAATCGCGTCCGAGGCTGCCGCCAAGGCGCATGGACTGACGCCTATCGCGCGCATTCTTGGCGGCGCGACAGTAGGCGTCGAGCCTCGCATAATGGGGATCGGGCCGGCGCCGGCGACCTTGAAGTTATGCGATCGCCTTGGGCTGAAGCCGAAAGATTTTGGAGTAATCGAGTTAAACGAAGCGTTTGCCAGCCAAGGTATCGCCGTGCTGCGGGCGCTAGGAATTTCGGAGCAAGCAGAACACATCAATCGCAATGGCGGCGCCATCGCGCTTGGGCATCCCTTGGGTATGTCGGGGGCCCGAATCACCGGGACGGCCGCGTTGGAGATGCATGAGAATGGCGCCGTTCGTGCGCTTGCGACAATGTGCGTAGGTGTCGGGCAGGGTATTGCGGTCGCACTGGAGCGGGTATGAAACCGTTCACCAAGGCGTGATCGGGCTCACCCATCATTTGAAGGCCATGGTCCGGGGCGAAGTGTAGATTGCGCCGCAAACACCGTGCTTCCGATGGAGACTGTCTTGTCCGGCTACAAATATCCGATTCCTCGATCATCCGAGATAACACCCAGGGCGGCGATTCTCGATCGCCGTCGTTTCATCGCAGGCATGTCGGGCTTGGCGCTTGCTGCCGCGGTCCCAACTCCCGGGAAAAGCGCCACCCGCGAGAAGCTGGATGCCATAGCGAGTCCGCTGTCGACAGACGAGGAACCCAATTCCTACGATGACGTCACGAGTTACAACAATTACTATGAGTTCGGGACAGGTAAATCCGATCCAGCGAAACACGCCCATGAGCTGACGACACGACCTTGGGCGATCAAGGTCGGAGGACTGGTCAACAATCCGGGGGAAATCGGGATCGAGGACCTGCTGTCCGCGTACACGCTGGAAGACCGCATCTACCGGCTTCGCTGCGTGGAGGCGTGGTCGATGGTGATCCCGTGGGTAGGCATTCCTCTCGCCGACATTATCGACAAGTTTGATGTGCAGGGCAGCGCGAAATATTTGGCGTTCGAAACATTGGTGCGGCCCGAGGAAATGCGTGGGCAGCGCTCGACCTTTCCCATCCTGCCATGGCCCTATGCGGAGGGCCTGCGTCTCGACGAAGCCAGGCATCCGCTGTCCATTCTGGCGGTGGGACTTCACGGGGAGGTCATGCCGAACCAGAATGGGGCCCCGGTGCGTCTGGTCGTGCCATGGAAATACGGCTTCAAGAGCATCAAGTCGATCGTCTCGATGCGGTTTACTGAGGAAGAGCCGACATCGACATGGAATGTTCAGAACCCGAGGGAATACGGCTTCTATTCCAACGTCAATCCAAATGTTGATCACCCCCGCTGGAGCCAGGCGACCGAGCGGCGGATCGGCGGGGGGCTGTTCGCTAAGCGGATAGAGACGCAGATGTTCAATGGATATGGCGAGCAGGTGGCCTCCCTCTACGACGGCATGGACCTGACGAAGTTCTACTGACGCAATGGCGCAATCCCGCTACTGGACGCTGATGCCGGAATGGCTCGTTTACCCGATTGCGCTGCTCCCCGCGGCACATCTTCTCTGGGGGGCCGTGAGTAATACGCTTGGCCCCGATCCGCTCAAGGTGTTGGAGAACGGACTTGGCGAGTGGGCGTTGCGGGTTTTGATCGCGGGGCTCGCGATCACGCCGATAATGCGGTTTTTGCGGATAAACCTGATCAAGTACCGCCGCGCGATCGGTCTCGTCGCGTTCATTTACGTGATCCTCCACCTGAGCGTCTATCTGGTGCTCGACAAGCAACTCGACTGGGCGGCGATCGGGGCCGATATCGTCAAGCGGCCTTACATCACAATCGGGATGGCGGCCTTCGTGATGCTCGTTCCGCTCGCGGCGACGTCGAACAAATGGTCGGTCCGCAAACTCGGCAGCGCAGCCTGGCGCAGACTGCACCGACTGGTCTACGTCATCGCGGTTTTCGGCGCGATCCATTATCTCCTGCTGGTCAAGGCGTGGCCGCCCGAGCCAATCATCTATCTGCTGATCATTGTTGCGCTGCTGGCGGTCAGGCTGGTGCGGCCGCAACGAAGACTGCGAACCGCCTCGTAGGGGCGCACTCAGCGCAAGGCCTGAAGCGCCTCCTCCTCCTGTCGGGCCGTCAGAGGCGCCCCCGCGTGGGTGATGCGACGAAACTCGCCGAGGACGCTCAGCGAAGACGGTGACGCGTCGCCGTTCTCTTCCGCCGAGACGATCGCGAAACGCACTTCCCAGCGATTGTCCAGATTACAGGCCACGGCGACGACAGAGGATCCGGACGCCGCCACATAGGAAAATTCGCGGCACAAAGCTTCGTCCTGCCCACGATAGCTGGCTATCATTCGGAGGCGGTCGCCATTCGTCAGAAAGCGGTCGTCGCCGCTCGGAACCGTTTCCAGGGCATCGAGAATGACCGGATGTTCCAGGGCGGCCACCTGAAGCCTGGTGCCGCCGGGAGGAACGACCGCCGCCGCGAAATAGCCGGCCGTACCGAGGAACAGTATGAGCAAGGCGACGAAGATAAGGCGCGGGGGAATGGCGTGAGCCTTGCCCCGAGGCGACGGCCAGCGGGAGCGGTTCGAGCGAAGAGGCGAGGTGGTGCGCTCAGCCGCGAAGGCGCGGACGCGCTCTTTCAGCGCTTCCGGCGACTCGGCGGGTTGCCTCGCGTCTGCGGACACAGGCGATTTTCCTATCTCGGCGAACGCGGCGACCCGTTGTCCGATGACGGGATCGATTTCCATCGCCCGCTCGACCAGATGCTCCGTTTCCGAATCGAGCGTCCCGTCCACGTACGCCTTCAGCGTTTCGTCACTCAACTTTCCGTAATGTATGGCGTGTCGTCCCGGTCATGCAAGGATAATACGCGTGATTGTATTTGGCTCCAGATATCGCCGACGTTATGGAGACGGAGTCACACTCTAGAAAGAGAGGGAGGACGACGTGCCGGATTTTCCGATTATCGACACGCATCTTCACATCTGGAACACGGATGCACTTGACTACCCGTGGCTGGAGGAGGCGCCGAAGATCAACAGGTCGTTTCTGCTGGAAGACTTCGATGCGGCCACCGCCGGAGTGGATGTCGAAGCGATGGTCTTTCTGCAATGCGAGGCGCATCCGTCGCAGGCATACGATGAGGCCGCCTGGGTTGCCTCGGAAGCGAGACGCGATCCGCGTATTCGCGCAATGGTGCCATGGGCACCGGTCGAGAAGGGCAAGGCCGTTGCAAATGAACTCGAGGGTCTGGGCGAGTTCGACATTCTGCGCGGCGTCCGGCGAATCATCCAGTTCGAACCGGATCTCGAATTTTGCCTTCGTCCTGATTTCATCGAGGGGGTTCACACAGTCGGCCAGTTCGGTTTGACCTTCGACATTTGCATCGACTACCGGCAGATGGCCAACGCGATCCTGTTCGCGCGGCAGTGTCCGGACGTCGCCATGGTGCTCGATCACATCGGAAAACCCAACATCAAAGACGGCGAGATCGAGCCCTGGGCGTCTCAAATGCATGAGTTGGCGAAGCTCCCCAACGTCTGGTGCAAACTCTCGGGTGTCGCGACGGAGGCGGATCACGAGAGCTGGACGCGTGAGGATCTGAATCCCTTCATTTCAACGGCTGTGGAAGCTTTCGGGTTCGAACGTCTCATGTTCGGGGGGGACTGGCCGGTTTCGACGCAGGCGATCGCCTATCCCCAGTGGATCGAGACGATCGAATGGGCGATCGCGGGTCTCTCGGATTCGGACGCGCGCAAACTGTTTCGCGATAATGCGAAGGGATTTTACCGGATCGACTGAACCCGGCAGCTCGGGAAACGGCTTCACGAGCCTAGGCGAGGGCCGCGACGCGCAGTGCTTCGGCGCGAAATAACGTCGAAGCCGAGATCAATTATCTTGCTGGCCTCCGCATCGGGGTTTTCGATTTGACGAACCAGCATTTCGATGCTGCGCCTTCCCATCTCATGGCGGTGGGTACGAACGCTCGTAACCGGCGGTTCGGCAACGGCCATCATTTCGAGATCATTGAACCCGCAGATCATCAGCTCTTCGGGGATTGCCATGTGCCGACGCTGGGCCTCGAACAGGATGCCGAGCGCCAGGTCGTCATTGTTGCAAAGCACCGCGTCTATCTCGGGTTGTTGTGAAATGAGGTTAGCGAAGAGGCTCGCACCCAGCGTAACCGTCGACGGTTCCGGTGTCGTGATCAGGCGCTCGCGAGAGAACACACCGGCACGCTCACAGGTGTCCTTGAAACCCGCAAAGCGGCGCTGCGTTCGCGGGTCCATTCTCGCGCCGACGAAGGCAGGAAAGCGGCTGCCGGCGTCGATGAGATGGGTCGTGGCTGCAGCCGCCGCGTCATAGTGGGAAAAACCGATCATCATGTCGATCGGGTTCGGGCCGGTCTCCATGATCTGCACGATCGGACACGTCGCGGATTGCAGCATCGTTCGTGCGGTTTTCGACTGGTCGATGCCCGTGATGACGAGGCCGGCGGGCTTCTGGCTAAGGAATACCTTTAACAGGTCCTCCTCCATCAGCGGCGAATAACGGGTGTTGCCCAACTGCAGGTCGAATGTGGTTGGCTCGATTGCCTCATACATACCGCGCATGACATCGGAGAAGACATTGTTGGTCACAGACGGGATCAAAACCCCGATGACGTTGGTTCGGCCCGACGCCAGAGCGCGCGCGGCGGGATCGGGGACGTAGCCCAAATCAGCGATGGCCTTCTTGATCTTTCGCTGAAGGGTCTTTGAGACTTTCTCCGGACTGCGGAGCGCGCGCGAAACGGTGATCGCGCTGACACCGACTTTCGCCGCCACATCAGCCAAGGTTACCTTCCGCACGCTGCCTCCCAAACGTTCTGGACTTCCGTTTTCACCCATACAACAACGCCATTGACACATGCTAGCGCTAACATTTATGACAGCGCTAACATTCCGCTGTTCTGCGGGGAGGGGGCAAAGCGATGCTGCACGGGAGGGCGGTCTTGATAATGGGCGTTTGCGGGTCCGGAAAATCGACGGTGGCGATGGCCCTGGCCGATCGGGTTCGCGGGCAGTTCGTCGAGGCGGACGATTATCATCCCTCCTCCAACATCGATCAAATGAAACGCGGTCGTCCGCTCAATGACGACATGCGGTGGGGCTGGCTGGACGCAGTCGGAGGCGCGGTGGCCTCGCGTGTGCGCCAGGTGGATCGCCAGTAATTTTCGCATGTTCTGCGCTGAAACATGCGTACCGGGAGCGGCTTCGTGCGCATCTCGGAACGATGGGAATTGTGTTTCTCCATGGTTCGGCCGAGGTGATCGAAGAACGTCTGGCGCTGCGTACCGATCATTTCGCTGCGGCAGATCTGCTGCCAAGCCAGTTGGGTGATCTGCAGCCGCCCACAGTCGAAGAAGGCGCGTTTTGCCAAATCGACATCACGCCGGACATGCAGACAGTCGTGTCCAAAGCCGAGGATTTCGTCCGGCAGCTTGTTGCTGGCGCCGGACGTTCACGGGACGCAGATGCTCCCGTAACAATGCAGCGACAATCCTGAACATGAGAGTCAATTCAAGGAGGAGTGACGAAATGCTAATGTCGTTTACCAAGGTCGCGCTTGCGGCGATCGCCACAACGGCGATTACCGCATCCGCATTTGCCGCGGAATTCAATTTCAAGTTCCAGTCGAGCGACCCGGCGGGCAACCCCAACTTCGAACTGCAGCAGGGCTGGACCAAATCGCTTTCGGAGAAGACCGATGGCCGTGTCGAGATTGAATTGCTTCCCGTCGGAAGCATCGTCGAGCATCGCGAAACACAGGATGCCATCGCCGCCGGAATTCTCGACGGTCACATCACGGATACCTCGTATTTCGCGGGCAAGGACGCCGCGTTCGGCCTAATTGCAAATCCGGTGGGTGCCTGGTCCGATCCGCAGCAGATGTTCGACTTCATGTCGGAAGGTGGCGGGAATGAGCTGATGAACGACCTTCTGGAGCCTTACGGCCTGCACTTTATCGGCGCGACCACACCAGGTCTCGAGGCCTTCGTCTCCAAGGTGCCGCTCGATGGGGTGGACGACCTCAAAGGCCTGAAGATGCGCGCGCCAGAGGGGCTCGTGCAGCAGGTGTTCGCGGCAGCCGGGGCCGCGCCGGTCAATTTGCCGGGCTCGGAAGTCTTCACGTCGCTCGACAAGGGCGTGATCGATGCGGCCGATTATACGGTCTTCTCGACCAACCAGGCTCAGGGGCTGAACGATATCGCGCCGCACCCGATCTATCCGGGCTTCCACTCCATGCCGTTGGTGGAGATCTCCATGAACAAGGCGAAGTGGGACGAGTTGCCCGAGGATATCCAGAATGCCTTCACCGAGAGCGTGAAGGAATTCGCGCAGAGCCAGGTTTCAGCGCTTGCGGCGAGGGACAAGGAAGCCGTGGAAGCGGCCAAGGCCGGCGGCGAGATCACCGTGCATGACTGGTCGGATGAGGAGCGGGCAAAATTCCGCTCTATTGCAACCGGCGAATGGGAAAAGGTGGCCGAGAAGTCGCCGAATGCCCAGAAGGTCTATGACGTGCTGACCACCTACCTGAAGGAAAACGGGCTGGTTCAATAACTTCGAAGCGACTTGAATCCGGATGCGGCGCTTCGGCGCCGCATCTCACATGGAGGGGGACATGGCAGCAGAACACCAGACGGAAACCGAGATGCGCGCGGATCGCGGTCCCATCCCGGAGGCGGGGTTGCTCGGGAAGTTCGTCGACCGGCTCGGACTTATCTTCGCGGCGGGGATCGTTCTGGCCATGCTCATCCTCATCCAGGAAGTCGTGCTGCGCTATGTCTTCAACGCGCCAACGATCTGGGCGCACGAAACGACCGTCTTCCTGTGCGCGGTCGCCTTTGTGTTCGGCGGGCTCTATTGCACGGCCCGGGACAGTCACATCCGAGTGGTTCTCATCTATGACAGCGTCGGACCAGCGGTGCGCCGCCGTCTGAATGTCGTCATCTCCATCGTGTGCGCGATAGCATCGGCGTTCTTTGCGTGGGCGACGTGGCTGTTGGTCGAACGGTCGATTTTCAGGCCGGACGGCACCGTCCATTTCGAGACATCGGGAAGCGCGTGGGATCCGGCCTATCCGGCCTATTTGAAACTGTTCCTTCTTGCCGTGCTCTCAGTGATGGCGGTGCAATTCATCGTTCTCGCTGTGAACTACGGCCGCGCAGCGCGAGGTCCCTCCGGGGATACCAACTGATGGAGGTGCTCGATTTCCTCTTCAATATGAAGAGCATGGGTATCGAAGCCGGCACGCTGCTCATGTTCGGCATGCTGCTCGCTCTGCTTCTCGTCGGCATTCCCCTGGCCTATGTGACGCTGCTCGTTGCGCTGATCTTTGCGGTCGGATGGTTCGGACCGATGGCCGTGCCGTTGATCACCAGCCGCGTCTATTCATTCGTATCGTCCTTCGTTTTCGTTTCGGTTCCGATGTTCGTGCTTATGGCGGCCATTCTCGACCGTTCCGGTATCGCACGCGATCTGTTCGACGCGATGCGGCTCGTCGGCGGACGATTGCGTGGCGGCATCGCCGTTCAAACGATCTTCGTTGCCGTCATTCTCGCGGCAATGAGCGGCATTATCGGTGGCGAGGTCGTGCTTCTCGGCCTGATCGCCCTGCCTCAAATGCTGCGGCTCGGCTATGATCGCAGTCTGGCGATCGGCGTCGTCTGCGCCGGCGGGGCGCTGGGAACGATGGTCCCGCCGTCGATCGTGCTGATCATCTACGGACTGACGGCGAATGTATCGATCGGCGACCTGTTCACATCCGCCTTCTTTCCGGGCCTGATGCTGGCGAGCTTCTACGTCGCCTATGTTCTCATCCGCGCGTATCTGAATCCGGAAATGGCGCCCGTCCCCGAGCCGGACGGTATTCCGCTTTCGCAGAAGCTGGGCAAGCTCAAGGGGCTGATCCTGCCGATTCTCGTCGTGATCATGGTGCTCGGATCGATCTACGGCGGCGTTGCGTCAGTGACCGAAGCCTCCGCGGTTGGCGTGGCCGGCGTGATCTTGTCGACGGTGGTCCGGGGAGAGTTTTCAGTCAAACTGCTGAAGGATGCGGCGCTTCAGACACTGTCGACCTGCGGCATGATCGTGTGGATCGGGATCGGCGCCAGCGCGCTCGTCGGCGTGTTCAACCTGATGGGCGGGATCAATTTCGTGTCCGACCTGATCACCGGCATCTCCACGAACCCGACAATCGTGCTGTTGTTCATGATGCTGATCCTGTTCGTGCTCGGGATGTTTCTCGACTGGGTGGGCATCGCTCTGCTGACGATGCCGATCTTCGTGCCGATCGTCGTCAAGCTGGGCTACGATCCAGTGTGGTTCGGCGTGCTGTTCTGCATGAACATGCAGGTTTCGTTCCTGTCTCCACCGTTCGGACCGGCAGCATTCTACCTGAAGAGCGTGGCCCCGCCCGGCATCAGCCTGGCTGACATCTTCAAGGCACTGCTGCCGTTCATCTGCCTGCAGGTGCTGGCCGTGGCTCTGCTGATCGCGTTTCCGGGCATCACAGGCAGATAGCGCCCGCGCAATGCCGGCCCGTCAGGCGAAGGCCTGCAGACCGGTCTGTCCGCGCCCGAGGATCAGGGCGTGCACATCGTGCGTGCCCTCGTAGGTGTTGACCGCCTCGAGGTTCATGACGTGGCGGATCACGCCGTATTCGTCGCTGACGCCGTTGCCGCCATGCATGTCGCGGGACGCGCGGGCGATATCCAGCGCCTTGCCGCAATTGTTGCGCTTCATGAGGCTGATCAGTTCGGCAGGCGCGGTATGATCGTCCATCATGCGGCCGAGCCGCACGCAGCCCTGAAGGCCGAGCGCGATTTCGGTCTGCATGTCGGCCAGTTTTTTCTGGATGAGCTGCGTTGCAGCAAGGGGCTTGCCGAACTGCTTGCGGTCCATCGTATAGCTGCGCGCAGCATGCCAGCACGCCTCGGCCGCACCCATCGCGCCCCACGAGATGCCGTAACGGGCGCGGTTGAGACAACCGAAGGGCCCCGCAAGCCCCGCGACGTGGGGCAGGAGGTTGTCTTCAGGAACGAATACCTCGTCCATCTGGATCATGCCGGTTGTCGAAGCGCGAAGGGAGAACTTGCCCTCGATCTTCGGGGCGGCCAGACCTTTCATGCCCTTTTCGAGAATGAACCCCTTGATCTTCCCGTCATGGGCCTCCGACTTCGCCCAGATCACGAAGACGTCGGCAATCGGGGAATTGGTGATCCAGTTCTTGGCGCCGGAGAGCAGGAAGCCGCCGTCGACACTCTTCGCCCGGGTGACCATCGATCCGGGATCGGACCCGTGGTCGGGTTCGGTTAGCCCGAAACAGCCGACCCACTCACCGCTCGCCAGTTTCGGAAGGTATTTGAGGCGTTGCCGTTCGGTACCGTAGGCGAAGATCGGATGCATGACGAGCGAAGACTGCACGGACATGGCCGATCTGTAGCCGCTGTCGATCCGCTCGACCTCCCGAGCGACGAGGCCGTAGGAGACGTAGTTAGCGCCGACGCCGCCATAGGCTTCCGGAATGGTCGAGCCAAGGAGCCCCTGTTCGCCCATCTCGGACATGATTTCACGATGGAAGATTTCCTGGCGATTGGCCTCAATGACGCGCGGCGCCAGCTTGTCCTGACAATAGGCGTGCGCGGCATCGCGGATCATCCGCTCTTCCTCGCCGAGCTGTTCTTCGAGCAGGAACGGATCGTCCCAGATAAGGGGTGCCGGTTTCGCGCGGGCCTCTTCGGGGGTTGCGGGGCTTGTGCGATCGACAGCGTTGTTCAACATTGACACGGACCTCCCTCGGTGACGGCCCATCGATAGGGCGTCTTTGCGGAAGCTTCAACCACAAAAATTTTATGCTTGAAATATAGCGGCGTTCTGCGTAGTTTTTCCGGCAGGCGCTTAAACGCACTTCGGTGCGCGCGCTTTTTGGGAGGAAACATGCGCATCGCGTGCCTGGGGGGCGGACCCGCCGGCCTTTATTTCGGGATATCCATGAAGCTGCGCCGGCCGGACGCCGAGATCGTCGTGATCGAGCGCAACAAGCCCGACGATACATTCGGCTGGGGGGTCGTCCTGTCCGACGAGACGCTCGACAATCTCGCCGTCAACGACCGGGCAAGCGCCGACGCCATTCGCGAGCATTTCGCGTACTGGGACGACATCGCGGTGCACTATCGCGGCGAGCGCATCGTCTCGACCGGACACGGATTTTGCGGCATCGGACGGATGCGGCTGCTGGCCCTGCTGCAAGCGCGGGCGCGCGAGCTCGGCGTGGAACTGCGTTTCGAGACCGAGGTTGAAAGCGCGGCCCGCTACGCCGACGAATTCGACCTGGTGGTCGCGTCAGACGGCCTGAATTCCAAGACGCGCACCGAATTCGCCGACGCGTTCAAGCCGGATATCGACGTCCGGGCCTGCAAGTTCGTCTGGCTCGGCACGCGTCAGAAGTTCGACGATGCGTTCACCTTTATCTTCGAAGAGACCGACAAGGGCTGGGTCTGGGCGCATGCCTACCAGTTCGACGATGACACAGCGACGTTCATCGTGGAAACCGACGAGGCGACGTGGAAGGCCTACGGTTTCGGCGAGATGTCGCAGGAGGAGTCGATTGCCGTCTGCGAGGAGATTTTCAAGGATCACCTCGGCGGGCACTCGCTGATGACCAACGCCAGGCATATTCGCGGCTCGGCCTGGATCAACTTTCCGCGCGTGCTTTGCGAAAACTGGAGCCACAAGAATATCGTCCTGATGGGCGATGCCGCGGCTTCGGCGCATTTCTCGATCGGCTCGGGAACGAAACTGGCGCTCGAGAGCGCGATCGCGCTTGCCGAGTATGTTCACACCGAACCGTCGCTCGAAGCCGCATTCGCAAAATACGAGGACGAGCGGCGGCTCGAAGTTCTGCGGCTTCAGTCCGCCGCCCGAAATTCGCTCGAATGGTTCGAGGACATTCACCGGTATCTGAATCTCGATCCCGTGCAGTTCAATTACTCGCTGCTCACGCGCTCGCAACGCATCAGTCATGAAAACCTCCGCCTGCGCGACCCCGAATGGTTGGGCTCGGCCGAGAAGTGGTTCCAGGAAAGAGCCGGCGTCAGTACCAACGCACCCACACGCGCTCCGATGTTCGCACCGTTCAAACTGCGCGACATGGAGGTGAAGAACCGCGTCGTGGTCTCGCCCATGGCGCAGTACAAGGCGGTCGACGGCTGCCCCACCGACTGGCACCTGATTCACTATGGAGAACGCGCCAAAGGCGGCGCGGGTCTCGTCTATACCGAGATGACTTGCGTATCGCGGGAAGGGCGGATCACGCCCGGCTGTACGGGCCTTTATTCCAGCGCTCACGAGGCAGCCTGGAAACGCCTTACGGCCTTTGTGCACTCGGAAACGAGCGCAAAGATCTGCTGCCAGATCGGGCATTCCGGCCGCAAGGGCTCGACCCAGCTTGGCTGGGAGACAATGGATGCGCCGCTCAAATACGGGAATTGGGCCACGATGTCGGCCTCGGCGATCGCCTGGTCGGACGACATCCCGGCACCGCGCGAAATGACGCGCGCAGAGATGGATGCGGTTCGAGACCAGTTCGTGGCCGCAGCGGAGATGGCCGAGCGGTGCGGCTTCGACATGATCGAACTGCATGCGGCCCATGGTTATCTGATTTCGTCGTTCATCTCGCCGCTGTCGAACCAGCGCAGTGACGAATACGGCGGAAGTCTCGATAACCGGATGCGTTACCCGCTCGAGGTGTTCTCCGCCATGCGTGCCGCCTGGCCTGCTGAAAAGCCGATGTCGGTGCGTATTTCCGCGTCCGATTGGGCCGGTGACGATGGCGTGACCCCGCCCGAGGCGGTCGAGATCGCCCGCCTGTTCGAAGAAGCGGGGGCCGATATCATCGATGTATCGGCAGGACAGACATCGGTTCGGGCGAAGCCTGTTTACGGGCGGATGTTTCAAACACCGTTTTCCGACCGCATTCGCAATGAGGCAGGCATCAGGACGATGGCGGTGGGTAACATCTACGAGCCCGATCACGTCAATTCCATACTGATGGCAGGCCGGGCCGACCTGGTATGTCTCGCGCGGCCGCATCTCGCCGACCCGTACTGGACGCTCCGCGCCGGCGCGGCGATCGGCGACCGTCACGAGGAGTGGCCGCTGCCGTATTTGCCAGGCCGCGATCAGGCCTGGCGGCTCGCCGATCGCGAGGCGGAAACGGCGGGGCGGATCTGATGCAACTTCAGGACAAGCACGCAATCGTGACGGGTGGCGGAAGCGGCGTCGGCGCGGCAATCGCCACATTGTTCGCCGAGGCGGGCGCGCGGGTCACCGTAATGGGCCGCCGTGAGGAACCCTTGCGCGCGCTGGCTGCGCAGGAGCGTATATCATGGCAGGTCTGTGATGTGACCGATAGCGAGGCTGTTGTGTCGGCCTTTGATGCGGCGCGCGCGCAGAACGGTACGCTCGACATCGTTATCGCCAATGCCGGCGAGGCCGTCAGTAAGCCATTTGTGAAAATGGTCTCATCCGATCTGGATGCGGCTCTTTCCGTGAACCTTGTCGGGACGTTCAACTGCTTCAAGGCCGCGCTAGCTGACATGAGCACAGCAGGGTGGGGCCGGTTGATAGCGATTGCGTCGATCGCTGGCCTGAAGGGCTACCCATATGTTTCCGGATACTGCGCCGCGAAACACGGTGTCGTCGGGCTGACTCGGGGACTTGCGGTCGAACTCGGCAAATCGGGAATTACGGTGAATGCGATCTGTCCCGGTTTCATCGAAACGCCCATGCTGGAGCGGTCAATAGCCAATATCGTGTCGAAGACCGGCAAGAGTCAGGAAGAAGCTTCCAATTTGCTCAAATCGGGAAATCCGCAAGGGCGATTCATTCAACCGGTGGAGGTAGCGGAAGCCGCGCTCTGGCTGTGCTCCGAAGGTGCGCGCTCGGTCAATGGCCACGCGCTCTCCGTCTCGGGGGGAGAAATATGACGCGAGAAGCGACCATGGCCGCGGACGAGGCACCGTCAAAAGCGCGATTGCGGCTTTGGCTGCGGCTGCTCAAGGTGACGCGCAAAGTTGAAGGTCGGCTGAGGGAGCGTCTGCGCACCGAGTTCGCGACGACGCTGCCGAGGTTCGACGTGATGTCCGCGCTCAATCGCCATGACCAGGGCCTGAAGATGAGCGAGCTGTCCGGTGTCCTGAAGGTATCGAATGGCAACGTGACCGGCATCGTCGACCGACTCGTGGAGGAGGGGCTCGTGATCCGGGGGGCGGTTGAAGGAGACCGGCGCGCGAATCTTGTGCGGCTGACCCGGAAGGGGCACGAACATTTCGCGGTGCAGGCACGCGAGCACGAAGCCTGGATCGACGAGATGCTTGCGGACATGCCCGCGAATGAGAGCGAAAATCTCGCCCATCGTCTCGACGCGCTCGTTCAGGCCCTCGAAGAGCCGGAGAGCAAGAAATGAAAAGCCCGAAACACTTCCTGCTAGAGATCGATGAGGGGGTCGCAACAGTCCGGCTGGATCGTCCGGAGCGGAAGAATCCGCTCACGTTCGAGAGCTATGACGAACTTGGCCGCTGGTTTCGTGGTCTTGCCCACGAGGATCACATCAACGCGGTGGTGTTCGCCTCGAATGGCGGCAACTTCTCTTCAGGTGGCGATGTGCACGACATCATCGGTCCGCTGACCGCTATGTCGATGAAGGACCTGCTGCGGTTCACGCGCATGACGGGCGAACTCGTCAAGGCGATGATAAATTGCGGCAAGCCGATTATTGCCGCTGTCGACGGCGTTTGCGTCGGTGCCGGAGCGATTATCGCCATGGCTTCCGATCTGCGGATCGCGACACCGGAGGCGAAGACCGCCTTTCTGTTCACCCGGGTCGGGCTGGCGGGCTGCGATATGGGCGCATGTGCGATCCTGCCCCGGATCATAGGACAGGGCCGCGCAGCGGAACTGCTCTATACCGGCCGCGCGATGAATGCGCAGGAAGGCGAGACGTGGGGGTTCTTCAACCGCCTCGTCCCACAGGAGGAGTTGCGGGCGAACGCCATGGAACTCGCCAAGCGCATCGCCGCCGGTCCCAATTTCGCGCACATGATGACGAAGACCATGCTGGCGCAGGAGTGGTCGATGTCCATCGAACAGGCGATCGAGGCGGAGGCTCAGGCGCAAGCGATCTGCATGAAGACAGGCGATTTCCTCCGGGCCTACGAGGCCTTCGTCGCCAAAGAAAAACCCGTGTTCGGGGGCAATTGATGGCCGACAGGAGCTTTCATGGCTGGCCGTTCTTCGAGCGCCGGCATCGCGAACTGGTCGCGGACGTGGACGCGTGGGCGTCCGCTAACCTGTCGGCGATCGACCATGCCGACACCGATACGGCATGCCGGGCACTTGTCGGAATGCTGGGGAAGGGGGGATGGCTAAAATACAGCGCGGTTGCGCCCGATGATGAAAGCGCAACGCTCGACGTACGGTCGCTTTGCCTGATCCGCGAAACACTGGCGCGGCATGACGGCCTTGCCGATTTTGCGTTTGCCATGCAGGGGCTCGGCACCGGCGCGCTCTCGCTTTTCGGAACACCGGCCCAGAAATCGGAGTGGTTGACGAAGACGCGGGCTGGCGAGGCGATCTCCGCCTTCGCACTGACCGAGCCGCAATCCGGTTCGGATGTCGCCAATTCGACCATGAGCGCGACGCAGGAAGGCGATACCCTCATCCTCAATGGTGAGAAGACCTGGATTTCGAACGGCGGAATCGCCGATGTCTATACGGTATTCGCTCGAACAGGCGAAGGACCGGGCGCGAGGGGTCTCTCGGCGTTTGTCGTGCCCGCGGGAATTCCCGGATTCGAGATTGCCGAGAGGCTCGAAACCATCGCGCCGCATCCGCTGGCGCGCCTGCGGTTCTCCGATTGCCGTATTCCCAAATCGGCGCTGATCGGGGAGCGCGGACAGGGCTTCAAGATCGCCATGGCGGTGCTCGACGTTTTCCGTTCGACGGTTGCCGCCGCGGCGCTCGGCTTTGCCCGCCGCGCGATGGACGTGTCGATCGCGCGGGTGTCGGAGCGCAAGGTGCAGGGCGCACCGCTAGCCGATTACCAGATGGTGCAGGGGCACATCGCGGACATGGCCGTTGACATCGATGCGGCCGCGCTGCTCGTTCATCGCGCCGCGTGGACGAAAGACAGCGGCGCCCCCCGTGTCACGCGCGAAGCGGCCATGGCAAAACTGTTCGCTACCGAGCAGGCCCAGAAGGTGATCGACATGGCAGTGCAACTGCACGGCGGCGACGGCGTGCGCCACGGTCATGTCGTGGAACGCCTTTATCGGGAGATCCGCGCGCTGCGCATCTATGAAGGCGCCTCCGATGTGCAGAAGGTCGTGATCGCCCGTCAGGTGATGGGAGCGCATCATGTCTGACACCGACGGTGCACGGACCGACTTCCGGGAAACGATGTCGTACGGCGACTATCTGCACCTCGATGCCGTGCTCAACGCCCAGACGCCGCTCAGCGAAGCGCCCGATGAAATGCTGTTCATCGTGCAGCATCAGACCTCCGAATTGTGGATGCGGCTGATGATCCACGAACTCAACGGCGCACGCGAGGCGATCGCGGGCGATCACCTACCGGAAGCCTTCAAACTGCTGGCGCGCGTCAGCCGGATCATGGAGCAGTTGAACAGCGCGTGGGACGTGCTGCGGACCATGACGCCCTCGGATTACACGCGGTTTCGCGAAGCGCTCGGCATGTCGTCCGGCTTCCAGTCCTTTCAGTATCGGATGATCGAATTCATTCTCGGGAACCGCAACGTCGCGATGATAGAGCCGCATGCGCACAGGCCTTCGGATGTAGCGGCGCTCGAACGGGAACTGGACCGACCCAGCCTTTATGTGGAAGCGCTTCGCCTCGCTGCGAGGCGCGGAATGAAAGTCCCGCCGAAAGTCCTCGATGTGGCCAGCCGCGAGCCTCACCGGGCCGTGGAAGCGGTGACGCAGATGTGGGCCGAGGTTTATCGGGACACGGCCACGCACTGGACGCTCTACGAACTGGCCGAAAAACTCGTCGACCTGGAAGATTACTTCCGTCGCTGGCGTTTCAATCACGTCACGACTGTCGAACGGGTGATCGGCTTCAAGAGAGGCACAGGGGGCACTGCCGGCGTGAGCTATCTTCGCAAGATGCTCGAAGTCGAGCTTTTCCCGGAGCTTTGGGCTGTCAGGACGGAGTTGTAAGAGGATGGAAAAGCTCGGCCCGTCAGCGCATATCGACACCTTTTCAAGGGACAACCTCCCGCCTGTCGAACAGTGGCCCGATCTGCTGATCGACCGGTTTGAGTATCCGGAACGACTCAATGCCGGGGTCGAACTGACCGACCGCCTTGTCGAAAAGGGGTTCGGCGATCACACCGCGTTGATCGGCAATGGCCGGCGCCGAACCTACAAGGAACTCGCCGACTGGACCAACCGGCTGGCGCACGCCCTAGTGGACGATCTTGGCGTGAAGCCGGGCAACCGGATACTCATCAGGTCCGCGAACAATCCGGCCATGGTTGCCTGCTGGCTTGCAGCCACCAAGGCC
The DNA here is from genome assembly GCF_019966575.1 of Oricola cellulosilytica. GTDB lineage: Bacteria > Pseudomonadota > Alphaproteobacteria > Rhizobiales > Rhizobiaceae > Oricola > Oricola cellulosilytica. Next base: position 110,722 of record NZ_JAINFK010000007.1, read on the forward strand.
GGCGCCGTGGTCGTGAACACGATGCCCATGTTGCGCGCCGGCGAACTTGCGAAGATCGTCGACAAGGCGGAAATCTCGCACGCGCTTTGCGACACGCGACTGATGGACGAGATGACCTCCTGTGCGAAGGGCAGCGCCTTTCTGAAGACCGTGGCCGGTTTCGACGGGACGTCCAATCATGACGCCGAGCTGGATCGGCTGGCGCTTGAAAAGCCGGTCAACTTCGAGGCAGTCGACACCGGCCGGGACGATGTCGCACTGCTGGGTTTCACATCCGGCACGACCGGCTCGCCAAAGGCAACGATGCATTTCCACCGCGATCTGCTGATCATTGCCGATGGTTATGCGAAGGAAGTCCTCCGCGTGACGCCGGACGATGTCTTCGTCGGTTCGCCACCGCTGGCCTTTACCTTCGGGCTCGGTGGACTGGCGATCTTCCCCTTGCGGTTCGGCGCGGCCGCGACACTGCTTGAAAACGCATCCCCACCCAACATGATCGAGATCATCGAGAAGTACAACGCGACCATCTGTTTCACCGCGCCCACTGCCTATCGGGCAATGCTGGCGGCGATGGATGCGGGGGCCAACCTGTCGTCGCTTCGCGCGGCCGTTTCGGCGGGCGAGACCTTGCCCGCACCTGTCTATGAGGAGTGGATGCGAAAAACCGGGAAGCCGATGCTGGACGGAATCGGCTCGACCGAGATGCTGCACATTTTCGTCTCCAACCGGTTCGACGATCACCGGCCTGCCTGCACCGGGAAGCCGGTGACCGGATACGAAGCCAAAATAATCGGCGAGGACGGGGGTGTACTGCCTCCGGGCGAGGTCGGGCGGCTGGCCGTGCGCGGCCCGACGGGCTGCCGCTATCTCTCGGACGAGCGGCAGAAAAACTATGTTCTCGATGGCTGGAACATCACCGGCGACGCTTTTTCGATGGACGCGGACGGATATTTCCATTTCGCGGCGCGCAACGACGACATGATTATCTCGTCCGGCTACAACATCGCCGGTCCGGAGGTCGAGGCGGCGCTGCTGTCGCACGACGCCGTTGCCGAATGCGCCGTGATCGGCTTCCCTGACGAGCAGCGCGGCGCGATCGTGCAGGCGCACATCGTTCTGAGGCACGGCAACAATGCGTCGGACGCGCTGGCGAAAGCGCTGCAGGAGCACGTGAAGAACACCATCGCGCCGTTCAAATATCCGCGCTCGGTCGTGTTCTGCGACGCGCTGCCGAAAACGCAGACCGGCAAGATCCAGCGGTTCCGGTTGAAGGATTCATGATGCCGGGAGGAGTTTTCCGATATTGCAGTTCCGTTGTGGGCAAGTGGCGCCAACTCCGATACGTTCTAACTGATTGAGTCCAAACAGGGAGGTAACTCGATGAATAAACTTGGAAAAATCGCACTGGCCGGGGTGGCCGCACTGTGGGCGGGAACCGCGCTCGCCGATGGCGTCAAGGTGGGAATGATTACCACACTGTCCGGTGGAGGAGCCGGTCTCGGGATTGACGTTCGGGATGGGTTCCTGCTCGCCGTCAAGCAGTCCGGAAACAGCGATATCGAGGTCGTGGTCGAGGACGACCAGCGCAAGCCGGAGATCGCGGTTCAACTGGCCGACAAGATGATCCAGTCCGAGAAGGTCGACGTCCTCACGGGCATCATCTGGTCCAATCTGGCGATGGCCGTGGTGCCCTCGGCAACGGCGCAGGGAAAATTCTACCTGTCGCCCAATGCCGGCCCGTCGCAGCTTGCCGGCGAGGGCTGTCACGAGAATTACTTCAACGTCGCGTGGCAGAACGACAATCTGCATGAAGGCGCCGGAGCGTACGCCAAGGACGCCGGCTTCAAGAACACGTTCATTCTCGCGCCGAACTATCCGGCTGGCACGGACGCGCTCGCCGGTTACAAGAGGTTCTACGAGGGCGAACTGGCCGGCGAGGTCTATACCAAGCTCGGGCAGACCGATTACGCGGCCGAGATCGCGCAAATCCGTGCGTCGGGGGCAGACAGCGTGTTCTTCTTCCTGCCGGGCGGAATGGGGATTTCGTTCCTGAAGCAGTATTCCGACAGCGGTATCGACCTGCCAGTGGTTGGGCCGGCATTCAGTTTCGACCAGGGTATTCTGCAGGCCGTCGGGGATGCGGCGCTCGGCATCAAGAACACCTCCCAGTGGTCGAAGGATATCGACAATCCCGCCAACAACGCTTTCGTCGAAAGCTTTCAGGCCGAATATGGCCGCCTGCCGTCGCTCTACGCCAGCCAGGGATTCGATACCGCCAATCTGCTGCTCAGCGCGATGGGCAAGGCCGATATCGATGATGCCGACGCTTTCCGCGCCGCATTGAAAGAGGCCGATTTCGACAGCGTCCGGGGCGATTTCGAATTCGGCCCGAACAATCATCCGATTCAGGACATCTACGTGCGCGAAGTCATTAAGGAAGGCGACGTGCTGACGAACAAGATCGTCGGCGTTGCGCTCGAGGATCGCGGCGACGCCTACGCCGAGAAGTGCAAGATGTGACCAGCGTTCGGTCCGGGCGGCTCAGCGGCCGCCCGGTCCACGGGCAAAATCAATGACAATCATTCTTTTGATAGAGCAGGTCCTTAACGGGCTTCAGTTCGGTGTGATGCTGTTTCTCATGGCCGCCGGATTGACGCTCGTGTTCGGTGTGATGGGATTGATCAATCTCGCCCATGGCTCTCTCTACATGGTCGGTGCGTTCGCCGCCGCTGCAGTGGCAGGCGCGACGGGCTCTTTTCTGCTCGCGATGGCGGCGGCCCTGGGCGCTGCGGCGATTGCCGGCGTCATCGTCGAGATGCTGGTCATTCGCCGGCTTTACGACCGGGACCATCTCGATCAGGTTCTGGCGACCTTTGCGCTGATCCTGATCTTCTCCGAAGGAACGCGGTGGATCTTCGGTTCCTTTCCGCTCTATCTGAACATTCCACCCTACCTGAGTGGACCGATCACGCTGCCAGGTGACATCCAGTACCCGTTGTACAGATTGGTGATTATCGGTGTCGGCTTGCTGGTCGCGGCCGGCCTCTTCCTGCTGATTTCCCGAACGCGGCTTGGAATCCGCATCCGGGCCGGCGAGAGCGACAGGGAGATGATCGCCGCGCTGGGTGTCAATATCTCCGTGCTTTACACGATCGTCTTCGCGCTCGGCGCGGCGCTGGCAGGGCTCGCAGGAGCGCTCGTAGGGGCGATCCAGTCGGTACAGGTCGGCATGGGTGAACCGGTGCTCATCCTCGCCTTTGTCGTCATCGTCATCGGCGGCATCGGCTCCATCACAGGTGCGCTCGTCGGCTCTCTACTGGTTGGTTTGACCGACACGCTGGGCCGCACGCTTTTGCCAGTTCTGTTCGGAACATTCATGGAGGCATCTGCGGCGACGACCGTCGGCGCGGCCATCGCATCGATGCTGATCTATATCCTCATGGCGGTTGTTCTCATCTTCCGTCCCACCGGACTTTATGGCGCGAGATGATGAGGCGTGAACAAATCCTCAACGGCGCCGTACTTCTCGGGCTCATAGCCGTGCCGCTGTGGGCATGGTCAAGTGGCGAACCGTTCATCATCACGCTGGCAACGAAGGTGGCCGTCCTGGGGCTGGCCGGCGTCGGTCTGAACATCGCGCTTGGCACAGGAGGACTCGTCAGCCTGGGACATGCCGCGTTTTTCGGGATCGGCGGTTATGCGATGGGCATACTTGCCAGCCACGCGCAGCAATATGTTCCGCTATTTGAGTGGCCGCTGCTGGTGGAAGGCACGAAGTCGATGCCGGTCATCTGGCTTGTTGCGATCGTCTTCTCAGGGCTTGCCGCGCTCCTGATCGGTGCGCTCAGCCTGCGTACGTCGGGTGTCTACTTTATCATGATCACCCTGGCCTTTGCGCAGATGCTCTATTATTTCGCGATCAGTTGGCCCGCTTATGGCGGTGAGGACGGGATGGCGATTTACGTGCGCAACTCGTTTCCAGGTCTCAACACGCTCGACCCGATCCAGTTTTTCGCGATCACCTTCGTCATCTTGTGCATGACACTGTGGTTCAATGCCCGGTTGGTGCGCTCCCCCTTTGGCACCGCGCTTGCCGCAGCGCGCCAAAATGCGGAGCGCGTCGAAGCGGTTGGCATCGATCCCTACAAGCTGAGGCTCGCGGCCTTCGTGATTTCCGGCATGATCACCGGACTTGCGGGTGCGCTGTTTGCGGACCTCAACCGTTTCGTCAGTCCAACCATGTTTGGTTGGCATTTGAGCGGTGAACTGATCGTTTTCGTAATTCTTGGCGGCACCGGGCGTTTGCTTGGTCCTGTCGTCGGCGCCGCGATCTTCATCACTCTGGAGCATGTGCTCGGGGGAATCAGCGAGTATTGGCAGATCTTCCTCGGCGTGTTGCTGCTGGGGGTGGTGCTGGTCGCGCGGGGCGGGGTCATTGCCGTTATTGCCGGAAAAGGGGTCGCCCATGACTGATGTGGTCCTCTCCTGTACGAAGATCAGCAAGGCGTTTGGCGCGCTTCAGGCGAGCAAGGACGTGTCGCTGGATCTTCAGGCGGGCGAGATCCATGCCCTGATCGGACCAAACGGCGCCGGAAAATCGACGCTCATCCGCCAGATAAGCGGGGCGATGAAGCCGGATCGTGGGACAGTTCACTTTCTCGGCCACGATGTCACCAGGCTCTCGGCCATCGAGAGGGCCCGGCTGGGACTTGGCCGAAGCTTTCAAATATCATCGGTCATTCCCGACTTCACAGTGCTGCAAAATGTTGCGCTCGCTGTTCTCGGCGATGAGGGGAACTCGTTTCACTTCTTTCGTGATCTCCTGAAGGGCCGACCGACGGTCGAGCGGGCCGAAACCTGCATTGCTCGCGTCGGACTTGAGGATCGCCGGGCCGTCCGCGCTGCCGATCTCGCCCATGGCGAGCGGCGCCGACTGGAAATCGCCACGGCGCTGGCGCTCGAACCGAGGGCGTTTCTGCTGGACGAACCGATGGCCGGGATGGGCGCGGAAGGTGCGTCGGAAATGACCAGACTACTGGACACGTTGCGCCACGAGGCGCCGATACTTCTCATCGAGCACGACATGGATGCGGTCTTCGCGCTGGCCAACCGGATTAGCGTCCTCGTCTACGGCGAAATTATCGCGACGGGCACGTCGGACGAGATTCGGAGCAACGCGGAGGTGCGCCGCGCCTATTTGGGCGAGGAGGAAACCGCATGACGCTTCTTTCGCTGAGCGACGTGACCGCATCCTACGGTGCGGCCCAGGCACTCTTCGGAGTCAGCCTGACCGTGGACGAAGGGGATGTCGTCGCCCTCATGGGGCGCAACGGCATGGGCAAGACGACGACCATCCGCACAATCTGCCGGATGATGCCGGTCAAGTCGGGCGAGGTTCGTTTCCGTGGCCGGTCGATCAACCGTGTTCCTTCGCACCGCGTAGCGCGAATGGGAATCGGCCTTGTGCCGGAGGGACGGCGCTGCTTCGCGAACCTCACTGTGGAAGAGAACCTTGTTGCCGCCGCGCGCCCGGGAGACTGGAACTTTGCCTCGGTCTCCCAACTCTTTCCCCGGCTGGCAGAGCGTCATGACCAGATCGCGGCATCGCTGTCCGGTGGCGAACAGCAGATGCTGGCAATCGGCCGTGCGCTGATGACCAATCCTACGCTGCTTATCCTTGACGAGGCGACCGAGGGCCTCGCGCCGATCGTTCGCCAGGAAATCTGGAACGCCGTCCGAACCCTGAAGGCAACCAGCGCGCTCGCTATCCTGGTCGTAGACAAGTCGATCAAAGAACTGGCGAGTGTTGCGGATCACGCGGTGATTATCGAGCGCGGCAAGGATGTCTGGACGGGACCCATATCCGGTATCTCGAAAGATGTGACAGACCGGTTCCTCGGAGTTTAACGATGGCATTTACGGTCAGGCAGAAGGTGCTTTTCAGGCATTGCGATCCGGCGGGCATCGTCTTCTTTCCGCGTTATTTCGAGATGATCAACGACATTGCCGAGGCCTGGTTCAGTGAAAGTCTCAATGCACCCTGGCAGGAAATGCACCGGAACAACGGCGTTCCGACAGCTCAAATCGAGGTGGCTTTCAAGGCACCCAGCCGCCACGGCGACATGCTGGAGATCACGCTGACGCCGCAGAAGATCGGTGCAACCAGCGTTTCGCTGGAGTTCGTCGCGGCCGGCGCGGACGGCGTGCGGTTCATCGCCCGCTCAACGCTTGTCTACATCAACGCGCATGGGCGGCCGGAGCGCTGGCCCGATGAATTGCGCGAAAGAATTACCAGGGAAATCGGAGAAAGTTGATGCCGAACCGGATCATACATCCCGAGGGATGGCGTCCCGCGAAAGGCTACGCAAATGGCGTCCTTACGGAAGATGGACGGCTGTTCATAGGTGGGCAGATCGGCTGGAATGCCAACCAGGTCTTCGAGAGCCACGACTTCATCGGCCAGATGGAGCAGACGCTTCGAAATATCGTGGCGGTTGTCGAGGCAGCGTCTGGCAAGATCGAGGACATTGTGCGGCTGACCTGGTATGTTACCGACAAGAGGGAATATGTCGCGCGTCAGAAAGAGGTCGGCGCGGCTTATCGCCGGGTTCTGGGCAAGCACTTTCCGGCGATGACCATGATCGTAGTTGCGGCGCTCGTCGAGGACGAGGCGCTGGTCGAAATCGAAGCGACAGCGGTCTTGCCGAAGCCCAAGATTTGAGTTGGTGAGCGTTGCGGCTGGATGACAGCGTGACCCATCTCAAGCCATTCGCGGCTTGGGCGGCGCAAAGCGCTTCATGGGTCAAACCGCCTCGTTAAACACATTGCGCCGGAGAGCGATGGTCAGGTCTGGGGCAGTGCACCGAACGCCCGGATGACGGACCGTGCCGCGGCGAAGACCGGATCGTGGGTTTCATTCAGGATTGTCACGCGGTCAAAGCGGCTCGCATCGCGGTTGACGGCCTCGCGCAGCGCGGCGCCGAACGCCATGCGCAATTCCGTCCCGATGTTGAACTTGCAGATCTTCGTCGTTGTCGCTAGGCGCGTGCGCTGTTCGACCGGGATCCCCGATCCACCGTGGATCACAAGCGGGACATCGGTCACCGCTTCGATCGCGCGAATGCGCCCCTCGTCGAGCCCGCCCTGCTTGTCTTGCTGCAGATGCACGTTCCCGACGGATATCGCCATCGCGTCCACGCCCGTTTCCCTGGCGAATACGGCCGCTTCACCCGGATGGGTGCCGTCGGAATTCTCGCCGCCTGCGTAACCGACAAAGCCGATCTCGCCTTCGCAGGAGATGCCGGCCGCGTGCGCCATTTCGGCAATCTTCGCAGTCTCGTCGATGTTCTGACGCAGCGGCTTGCGCGATCCATCGTACATCAGCGACGTGAAACCGCTGTCGAGCGCTTCGCGGCACTCCTCCAGCGTGTAGCCGTGATCGAGATGCGCGACGACCGGAACGGAAACGCTTTCGGCAAGGTGACGAAACATTTTTCCGAGAACGGGGAGGGGCGTATGCACCCTGCAGGACGGGCCGGCCTGGAGAATGACGGGAGCGTTTTCGGCCTCGGCCGCCAGGACGAAGGCGCGCATGTCCTCCCAGCCGAGACAGACGAGCCCGCCCACCGCATATCCGCCCTTCAGCGCCGGTTGCAGCACGTCCGAAAGCGTCGCGAGAGTCATTTGAACTTGGCGACCATGTCTAGGATGCCCGGGATCGTGTGCAACTGATCTGCATGTGTCGGCTGGAAGTACTGTACCAACGAGCGCTGAGACAGCCCGCCGAGGATGGTGAAGTAGTACATCTCGTAACCGGGAAGAACGGCGCAGGGGTGATAACCCTTGTCGATGCAGATCGTCGAGCCGTCGACGATGTGATAAGCGTCGCCCGGCTCGTTGTCCTGGCGCTGCAGCATCTGCAGGCCGGAACCGTAATTGGGTCGGAAACGGAAATTGTAGGTTTCGTCGTGGCGTGTTTCGTCGGGCAGGCGGTCCGTATCGTGCTTGTGCGACGGGAACCCCGACCACCCGCCTTGGCCAACCGTGTAGAGCTCGCTGACGAGAAGTCGACCCACCTTGCCGTGTTGCTTCTGGCCAAGAATGTGCTTGATCTTGCGATGCGTCTTGGTGTCGTCCGACCCGTACTGGACGAGATCCAACTCGTCCTTGCGGACCGCGAAGGCCTCCAGCACGCAGTCAAATTTCGCGCCCGCGATGAAGATTTCAGCCGTATCGGATCTGCAAACCATTTCGGCCTTCGCGCCGGTCGGAACGTAGACGCCTTCCGGGTCGCCGTCCCAGACGTCGACGCCACGGCCTCCCAACGCTTCGGCCCGGAAGCGTTCGACGTTCACGTCGACCGTTCCCGTCGCCGGTACGATACAGGTCTCGTAGCCCGGCACCGTGTACTCGAATGCCTCGTCCTTCTTCAGCTTGACGATATTGAAGTAGTTGAGCGGCACGCGATCATGATCGACGTCGACGATCGGAGTGTTGTTGTTTTCATAGGGTGGAATGTGCATCGGGCTTCCTTTCACGTTCCCGCGGGCCCGCGTGATCCGCGAGAAAAGTGTCGAGTTCGGATCTGTCCGGCATCGCCGGGGCGCAGCCCGGTTTTCCGACGACAATCGCCGCGCAAGCTGAGCCGCGCAGGACCGATTCATGCAAAGCGAACCCGTCGGCAAGGGAAGCCATCAGCCCGGCCATGAAGCTGTCGCCCGCGCCGGTCGGCTTGAGCGCGGTAACGGGAAAAATTCCGGTGCGTGTCTCCTCGCCGCCGGCGAAGGTGATCGCGCCCTTGTCTCCCATCTTGTAGACGACGATGGTTGCCGCGGTTTCGGCAAGCTTTCGCGCATGGGCGAGGCCCTTGTCGATGCCGCCGGCCATGAAGCCGAATTCCTCGTCGTTGCCGACGATCACGTCACTCAATGCGCCGGCGCGCGACAGAACGTCGGCTGCCTCCTGCGGCGAGGGCCAGGAATAGGGTCGGTAGTCCACATCAAAGATGATCGGCAGCCCGGCCTTTCTCGCGAGATCGAAGGCGTGAAAGGCGGCGTCGCGCGAGGGCTCGGCGGCAAACACCGTTCCCGCCGTGATCAGCGCGCCGTAGGCCGGGTAATCGACGGCCTCGACATCGGCGCGCGACATCTGAAAATCGGCCGCGCCGTTGCGATAAATGACGCTTTGATGATCGTCGACGCGCGTTTCATAAACCGCCAGTGAATTGCGGAATTCCCCGCCGACGGAACGCACGGATTTGCGGTCAATGCCATAAGCGTCGAGCTGGTTCAGACAATAGCGGCCTATGGAATCGTCCGACACGCAGGTCACCAGCGCTGCCTTGCCGCCGAGCTTGACGATGCCGGCGGCGATGTTTGCGGACGAGCCGCCCATCGCGACGGTCATTTCGGCGGCGTCTTCGGTTCTCACACCGGCCGGTTGCGGCGACAGATCCATTCCGACGCGGCCGATGACGAGAAAGTCGTTCCGTGCGATACCGTCGATCACATGCGCAGATGCGGTCATGCCCGGCCCTCGGCGATCTTCATCCTACACTCCCCTGCGCTGGCGAGCGCGGGCGCTCTCAATGTCCTCGTGAGCGGCGGTCACGCTGGTACTCTCGGACACATGCGGCGTGCCGACTTCCCACCACGCGTGCCCTTCGGCGGTCCAGCCCTCATACGGATCGACCTTCATCACGATAACGAAAGTCCGGTCGCTTGCCTTGGCGCGTTTGAAGGCGTCGCCCAGTTCGGACGGATTTGACACCGTCTCGGCAATGGCGCCCATGGATGCCGCATGGGCCTCGAAGTCGACGGCGAAGGACGAGGGGACGGTCGGGCAGTCCTCGATCAGATTGTTGAAGCTCTCGTTTCCGGTGTTGTTCTGCAGCTTGTTGATCACCGCGAAGCCCCCATTGTCGAGCACGAGGACGATCAATTTTTTCTCTGTTAAAACAGATGAGTAGAGATCGGAGTTCATCAACAGGTAAGAGCCGTCACCGACCAGCACGATCGTATCCCGCTCGGGCTCGCGCTCCGACTGCGCGATGCGCGCGCCCCAGCCGCCGGCGATTTCGTAGCCCATGCACGAGAAGCCGAACTCCACATCGACCGTGCCGATGTCGAGGGTCCGCCAATTTGCGGTGACCTCTGCCGGGAGGCCGCCCGCCGCCGTGACAATACGATCACGCGGATCGCAGAGTTCGTTCACGACGCCGATCGCCTGTGCGTAGGAATTGGGGCGATTGCCCGGCGAGACGTTTCCCGCGACATACTCGTCCCATTTTTTCCGTTCGCCGCGGGCCGACGCGGTCCATTTTCCGGGCGCAACGTAACCGTCAAGCGCCTTGTTCAGTGACGCGAGGCCCAGTTTCGCGTCGCCGACCACCGTCGCGGACATATGCTTGGCGGCATCGTGCCGGGCGGCGTTCAGACCGATGATCCGGGCCGACTTGTCGAACGCCGTCCACGATCCCGTTGTGAAATCCTGCAGGCGGGTGCCGACGGCCAGAACGACATCCGCCTTTTCGGCAATCGAATTGGCGCTGTTCGATCCCGTGACGCCGATCGGGCCGATGTTGAGATCGTGGGTGGCGACCATGTTGGCGCGTCCGGCGATGGTCTCCACGACAGGGATCCCGCGGGCTTCAGCAAATGTCGTCAGTTCCTCCACCGCGCCGGAATACTGGACGCCGCCGCCGGCGATAATCATCGGCCGCTCGGCGGATTTCAGGATCGCAGCGGCTCGTGCGATTTCTTCCGTGTCGGGATGTTGACGGCGGATCCGGTGAACGCGCTCCTCGAAAAAAGCCAATGGGTAATCGAAGGTCCAGCCCTGCACGTCCTGCGGAAGGCCGATGAATGCCGGACCGCAATCGGCGGGATCAAGCATGGTGGCTATGGCCGAGGGAAGGGACTGGATGATCTGCGCCGGGTGCGTGATGCGGTCCCAAAAGCGGCTGACGGCCTTGAAGGCGTCGTTCAATCCAAGCGCCGGGTTGCCGTAATGCTCAAGTTGCTGAAGCACCGGGTCGGGCAGGCGGGTGATGAATGTGTCGCCGCACAACATCAGCATCGGCAGGCGATTGGCATGTGCGAGCGCTGCGGCCGTTAGCAGGTTGGCGGTTCCCGGGCCAGCGGATGCCGTGCAGAACATGAAGCGGCGGCGAAGGTGATACTTGGCGTAAGCGGCGGCCGCGAACCCCATGCCCTGTTCGTTCTGTCCGCGGTAAAGCGGGAAAATGTCGCGGTGCGCATAAAGCGCCTCACCGAGACATGTTACATTGCCGTGCCCGAAAATGCCGAAGCCGCCGCCGCAAAGGCGAGTCTTTTCGCCGTCGATCTCGATGTACTGGGCAGCCAGATAGCGAACGATGGCTTGCGCAACGGTCAATCTGACGGTCTCGGGTTTCGATGTCATCGGAGGCGATCCATTGTCGTTGGGGCTCGGCGTAACAATACGGCTTGACCGTTATCCAACAACAAGGATACAAATTTTGCAACCGGTTGCAAAGCGATATTCGGGAGGATTGGAAATTTGTCCGAGATTGGTGTCGGCATTGTGGGCGGCGGGTATATGGGAAAGGCGCATGCCGTCGCCATGTCGGCGGTGGGCGCCGTTTTCGGGACCGGTTTGAGGCCGCGTCTCGAGATGGTTTGCGCCAGCAGCGAGGCATCCGCGGCCCGTTACAGGGATGCGTTCGGGTTTGCGCGTTCGACCGGGGACTGGCGAACGCTGGTCGGCGACGACCGCGTCGAAGCCGTAGTGATCGCGTCGCCTCAGGAAACGCATCGTGCTATCGCGGAAGCCGCATTTGCACAGGGAAAACCGGTGTTCTGCGAGAAGCCGCTGGGCGCGTCGGTCGAGGACAGCCGCGCAATGGTCTCCAGCGCAGAGAAGGCTGGCTCGGCCAACATGGTCGGCTTCAACTACATCCGGACACCCGCCTCACAGCATGCCCGCAAGCTTGTTGCGGATGGTGCAATCGGCGACGTGACCTGGTTTCGCGGCGAACATACCGAAGACTTTTACGCCGATCCGGACATGCCTGCCTCCTGGAGGACGCGAGACGCTGCCAACGGGACGATGGGCGATCTGGCGCCGCACATGATCAATGCCGCCCTTGCCCTTCTCGGGCCGATCGAAGCGTTGGTAGCCGAGGTTGAGACGGTTCACGGGACGCGCGGCGGCGAGATGGTTACCAATGACGATCAGGGCCAATTCATGTGCCGGTTCGCCAATGGCGCGATGGGCCATCTGTTCTTCAGCCGCATCGCGACCGGACGCAAGATGGGCTACGCCTACGAAATCAACGGTACGCAAGGAGCGATCAGGTTCGATCAGGAGGATCAGAACACCCTCTGGCTGTATCAGGCGAGCGACGCCGAGCCCGAGCGCGGTTTCCGCAAGATTCTCACCGGACCGGCCCACGCAGATTACGGCGCATTTTGCGAGGGGCCGGGCCACGGTACCGGATATCAGGACCAGATCATCATCGAGGCGCGCGATTTTCTGAAGGCAATCGAAACCGGTGAGCCGGTCTGGCCGACCTTTCGGGATGGCCTTGCGGTGAATCAGGTGGTTGCCGCATCGCAAGAATCCAGCCGCTCAAAAAGCTGGGTTTCCGTCAATGATTTTTGAGTTTTCGCGAGGCACGAAGTGAGTATCCGAATTGGCAATGCACCCTGCTCGTGGGGGGTCGAATTCGCTAACGATCCGCGTAATCCGTCCTGGCGCACCGTGCTGAGCGAATGCGCGGCGGCGGGCTACAAGGGCATCGAACTGGGACCCGTCGGTTTCATGCCGGAGGATCCGGCGATCCTGGGCGAAGCGCTGGCGGACCACGATCTCGAATTGATCGGGGGTGTGGTCTTTCGGGCGTTTCATGATCCGGGAATGTGGGACGACGTCATGGATGGCGCGGTACGCACCTGCAAGGCACTGATTGCGCATGGAGCGCGTCACCTGGTGCTGATCGACTCCATCTCGCCGCGCCGCGCGCCCACGGCGGGCCGGGCGAGCCAAGCCGAGCAGATGGATGCCGACGAGTGGGCGGCATTTCGCGACCGTATCGAAACGGTCGCAAAGATGGGCGCCGAGGAATATGGTCTCACCGTCGGGATGCACGCGCATGCCGCCGGTTTCATCGACTTCGAGCCGGAACTCGAACGGCTGCTCGACGAGGTCGACGAGAAGGTTCTGAAGATCTGCTTCGATACCGGTCACCACGCCTATGCGGGGTTCGATCCCGTGGCGTTCATGAAGCGGCATATGAATCGAATTTCCTACATGCATTTCAAAGATATAGACCCGGCCGTCAAAGCTGACGTGATCGCAAGTCAGACGGGCTTCTACGAAGCTTGCGGCCAAGGCATCTTCTGCAATCTCGGACAGGGCGAAGTCGATTTTCCGGCCGTGCGGCAGGTGCTGGTCGAAGCCGGCTTCGAAGGCTGGTGCACTGTCGAACAGGATTGCGATCCAACGCTGGACGTTGATCCGCTCGGGGATGCGCGGGCCAACCGCGAACATCTTGAAACAATCGGATTCAAGTAGGAACACTCCGATGCCAAGACTAAAGTGGGGAATGATTGGTGGCGGCGAGGGCAGCCAGATTGGACCGGCCCACCGCCTCGGATCGGGCCTGGACGGCCTTTTCGAGTTCACGGCAGGCGCGCTTGACCATAGGCCGGATGCTGGCCGTGAATATGGACGCCGGATCGGATTGCCGCCCGACCGCGCTTATGGCGATTGGCATGAAATGCTTGAGGGCGAGAGCAAGCGTGCGGACAAGGTCGACCTTGTGACGGTCGCCACACCCAATGCGACACATTTCGAGATCACCAAGGGGTTTCTGCAGGCGGGCTTTAACGTGCTGTGCGAGAAACCGATGACGATGACGGTGGAAGAGGGCGAGGAGATCGTGCGCCTGGCACAGGAAACCGGGAATATATGCGCGGTCAATTATGGCTACTCCGGATATTCGCTTGTACGTCACATGAGGGCGATGGTCGCGCGCGGTGATCTCGGCAAGATCCGCCTCGTCAAGGCTGAATTCGCCCATGGACACCACGCCGATGCAGCGGATGCCGACAATCCACGCGTGCGCTGGCGCTACGATCCGAAACAGGCCGGGGTCTCCGCGCAGTTTGCCGATTGCGGCATTCACGCTCTGCACATGGCAAGCTTTGTCACCGGTCAGGAGGTCGAATCGCTGTCTGCCGACTGCGTCTCGTGTATTTCCAGCCGTGAGTTGGAAGATGATGCCATGGTGAATTTCCGGATGTCCGATGGGGCCGTCGGGCGGTTGTGGACATCATCCATAGCTATCGGACGTCAGCACGGACTGACGCTGCAGGTGTTCGGCGAAAAGGGCGGGTTGCGCTGGACGCAGGAGCAGCCAAACCAACTCTATTTCATGCCGCTCAATGAACGTCTTCAGGTGATCGAGCGTGGCGAAGCGAACCTGTCACCCGAGGCCGACAGGGCGACGCGGGTGACCATCGGGCATGCGGAGGGCATGCCGCTTGCTTTCGCCAACATCTATACCGATCTGGCTGAGGCGATCCGGGCGCGCAAGGAGCGCCGTTCCGTGGATCCGGCTGCGAACCTCTATCCGAAGGCGGAAGACGGGTTGCGATCCATGGCAGCAGTTTTCGCTGTCGCTAAATCGGGGAAGGAAGAGGGCGTGTGGGTGGATGCGCGCCCCCCGATGTTTCGCTAATTCTCAAGCCGGGGGCGGAGCGTCCCCCTCTCTACGACACGGCACGGAAACAGCCGCGCTTCGGGGTATCGATCGTGGTCGGTCAGGGATGCGTGCATTAGTTCGATCGCCGACTTTATGATCTGGCGGATCGGCTGGTGGATGGTGGTCAGGTTGATGTTCTGCCAGCCCGCCATTTCCATGTCGTTCAGGCCAATGACGCCAATGTCACCGGGAACCGAAAGGCCCGCGTCGGCAATGGCGCTGAGGGCGCCGATTGACAGAACGTCGTCACCGCAAAAATATGCTTCGCCGGACGTTTCCTGGAGCAGACGCTCCATTTCTGCGCGGCCGGCTTCGAACGAGTATTCGCGAGCATAACTGTAAGTCATTTCCATCCCGCCGATGCGGCGGACTTCTTTAGCGAATCCGTTCAAACGATCCTGGGTTGAAGTCGCCAGTTCAGGGCCGCCCATAAAGCCAACTTTCCGATACCCCCGGGCATGCAATTCGCGCGCAGCCATGCGGCCGCATTCGACATTGTCGATCCCCACAACGTGCACCTGGGGAGAGCTTGAATTCCGTCCGAAGCAGTGAACAACGGGAATGCCGGCGTCCGAAAAAGCTTTCGCAAAGCTCGGCGCCAGAGTCGATGAAGCCACGACCACGCCATCGACCGAGTATTGCCGCATCATGTGGACCGAGTTTTCAGGATTGGTTTCATCCGACAGATTCACGATCAGCGGACGGAGACCGATGTCCTGCAACCCTCTGGTGAAGAGATCGAACACCTCGAGGAAGATGGGGTTGTGGAAGTTGTTGGACACCAGTCCGATCAGCTTCGTGCGTCCCGTGGTGAGGCTGGAGGCCAAGGCATTTGGACGGTAACCCAACTCGTCGGCGGCCTTCTTCACGCGGCGCCTCGTCTTCTCGGAAACGGAGGCGCCGTCGGTGAACGTCCGCGACACCGCGGAGCGTGAGACCCCGGCGCGCTCCGCGACCTCCTTGAGTGTGACGCTCATATGATGCTCCGGTATACTCCTGCCGTCCCCATTAAACGCTGTGCTCTCGAGAATTCCAAATTGTTTTTGCAACCGGTTGCAAAAACTTGATATTCGTGTTCTTCTGCCACTTAGAGACGCGCGCGAGAGAGCTCCCGACGTCTCTAAAGGGAATCTGTTCAGGGAGGAATTTATGAAAAAGGCGCTTATCGCTGCATTTGCCGCAGCTGTTGCACTAACCGGTTTTGTGTCGGCGTCGTGGGCCGAGGGAGAACGCTACGTTCTGGTCAGCCACGCACCGGATTCCGATAGCTGGTGGAACACAATCAAAAACGGCATCGCACTCGCCGGCGAACATGTGAATGTGGAAGTGGAATATCGTAATCCGCCGACCGGAGATATCGCCGATATGGCGCGCATCATCGAGCAGGCGGCTGCTTCGGCTCCTGATGGAATCATCACGACGCTGGCGGATTTCGACGTTCTGAAGGGGCCGATTTCCGATGCGGTTGACCAAGGAATTGACGTCATCATCATGAACACGGGAACGCCCGAGCAGGCACGCGAAGTCGGCGCGCTGATGTATGTCGGCCAGCCAGAATACGATGCGGGTCTGGCCGCAGGCCGGCGGGCCAAGGACGAAGGGGTGACCAAGTTCCTCTGCGTGAACCATGCCATCCAGCAGCCAACTGTAGGAGAGCGCTGCCGCGGCTACGCCGACGGGCTGGGCATCGATCTCGGCGACGCCATGATGGACAGCGGCACCGACCCGGCTGAGATCAAGAACAAGGTCCTTGCCTATCTGTCTGCTAACCCGGATGTCGATGGCATTCTCACCCTCGGCCCGGTTTCGGCGGACCCGACGATTGCCGCGCTCAAGGAAAACGGCATGGCAGGGGATATTCATTTCGGCACATTCGACCTCGGTGCTGAAATCGTTCAGGCGATCAAGGACGGCATCATCAATTGGGGTATCGACCAGCAGCCGTTTCTGCAGGCGTACCTGCCGGTCGTCGTTCTCGCCAATTACGACCGTTACGGTGTTCTTCCCGGCAACAACATCAATTCGGGTCCTGGTTTCGTAACCGCCGACGGGCTCGAAAAGGTCGAACAGTTCGCCGGCGAGTACCGGTAACCATCCGGCGGGCGGCCTTCGAGGGGCCGCCCGTCCTTCTTGCAGACAACCGATAGCGAAAGGCCGGAGGCGGGCGATGTCCGAGACAGCGCAAGTCACAGATTTATCCGACGAACGCATCAAGGAGATGTCGGCGCTGCGGCGGGCGCTGATCCGTCCGGAGCTGGGAGGCATGGTCGGCACAGTGGCCGTCTTCACCTTCTTCCTGCTATTTGCCTATGACAGCGGCATGTTCAATGCCCAAGGCGTGCTCAACTGGTCCATTGTCTCAGCACAGTTCATGATCATCGCCGTTGGCGCCTGCCTTCTGATGATCGCCGGCGAGTTCGACCTCTCGGTCGGCTCGATGATCGGCTTTGCGGGGATGATGATTGCGATCTTCTCGGTCACTCTTGGCTGGCCGACCTGGCTGGCAATCATCCTGTCCTTCGCCATGTGCATAACCATCGGCGCCATCAACGGCTTCATTGTGATCCGGACAGGGCTGCCGAGTTTCATCGTGACGCTTGCCTCGCTGTTCATCCTTCGGGGCTTCACCATCTATTTCCCTCAGACGATCGAGCGGAAAACGATTATCGGCGGAATTCGCGATGTCGCCGAGGGCGACTGGCTTGCTCCGATTTTCGGCGGCAAGATTGGCCAGCCCGTTTTTCAATGGCTCGGGGACGTCGGGGTCATCGACACATTCGAGCGGGGGACGCGTCAGGGGCAGCCGGTGGTGGACGGCATTCCGATGTTGATTGTCTGGGCGATCGTTCTCGTGATCTTCGGGCACGTCCTGCTAACCAAGACGCGCTTCGGCAACTGGATTTTCGCGGCCGGCGGCGATGCACAGGCCGCCCGCTACGTCGGCGTGCCGGTGAATCGCGTGAAGATTCTGATGTTCATGTTCACGGCTTTCTGCGCGACCGTTTTTGCGACATGCCAGGTGATGGAGTTCGGTTCCGCTGGCGCGGATCGCGGACTGCTGAAGGAGTTCGAGGCGATCATCGCGGTGGTGATCGGCGGCGCATTGCTTACGGGCGGCTACGGCTCGGTCATTGGCGCGGCACTTGGGGCTCTCATCTTCGGTGTCGTTCAGCAGGGGCTCTTCTTTGCCGGCGTGGAAAGTTCTCTCTTCCGGGTCTTCCTGGGGGTCATCCTGCTCTTTGCGGTGATCCTCAACACATATATTCGGCGAATGATCACGGGGGAGCGCTGACATGAACACCCGCTCAACCCACGAACCGATCATCCAGATGCGGGATATCGAGAAGCATTTCGGGAGCGTCATTGCGCTTGCCGGTGTCTCGGTGGACGTTTTTCCCGGCGAATGCCACTGCCTCCTCGGCGACAACGGGGCCGGAAAGTCAACGTTTATCAAGACGATGTCGGGTGTGCACAAGCCGACCCATGGTGAGATTGTCTTTGAAGGCAAGCCGATGCATTTCGATGATCCGCGCGATGCGATCTCGGCGGGTATAGCGACGGTCTATCAGGATCTGGCGATGATCCCGCTCATGAGCGTCGCGCGGAATTTCTTCATGGGCAATGAACCCATCAAAAGAATCGCCGGGATTCCGTTCTACGACAAGGATCACGCCGATCGGGTAACGATGGATGAAATGCGCGAGATGGGAATCAACCTTCGCGGTCCCGATCAGGCTGTCGGAACGCTCTCGGGTGGTGAACGTCAAACCGTGGCGATTGCCCGGGCCGTCCATTTCGGGGCGAAGGTCTTGATCCTCGATGAGCCGACTTCGGCGCTTGGCGTGCGGCAGACCTCAAACGTGCTTGCGACGATCGACAAGGTGAGGAAGCAAAACATCGCGGTGGTGTTCATTACCCATAATGTCCGCCATGCGCTGGCTGTGGGGGACCGCTTTACGGTGCTAAACCGCGGCAAGACGCTCGGCACGGCACAGCGTGGCCAGATCACGCCGGACGAACTTCAGGACCTCATGGCCGGCGGGCAGGAACTTGCCGAACTTGAAGGTTCCTTGGGCGGAACTGTCTGACTCGTCGTCCAGCCTTAGCGCGCTCGGCTCGTCGAGCAGAATGACCAGTTGCGCATTCGAATCCCTCTGCAGCGTCTGTTGAAAGTTGCCGCGAAGGTATTTTCTGCAATAAATGAATCGGGTCTGAGAGCCGTATGAATCTCAAGGGGCCGATCGCACTCGCATGACAATGCCAACACATGACCACCTGCTGGTCATCGCATCCATTCTCGTTTCGCTGATGGCGTCCTTCACTGGATTGTCGATCACAAGCGGCATTTCCGCGCTGCCTGCGGCGCAGCGCAAGGTGCGGATCGTGATGGCGGCGACGGCTCTGGGAGGCGGGATCTGGTCGATGCATTTCGTCGCCATGCTGGCCATGCGCTTCGACCAGCCAATCAGCTACGATTCACTCTACACACTCGGTTCGGCATTGATTGCCATACTTATGGCGGGTGTGGCGCTGCTGATCATGCACTTCGCGCCCAGAACCCGGCCAAGCACGGTTATAGCTGGCGCGATTCTCGGGAACGGGATCGTCGTCATGCACTATGTCGGCATGTCCGCGATTCGCGGCGTTCTTCCGGTTTTCCATCCGATGGGCGTGGCGCTGGTGGTAGCCGGTTCAACCGCGATGGGCATCGCTGCGATCGGTGTGGCCTATTCCCACAGGGATTCCGCACACATCCTGACAAGCACCGTCATTTTTGGACTGTCGGTCGTTGTGGTGCATTTCACCGCCATGGCATGGACCGGGTTCGATCTGTCGGCGACGCAGAAGGGCTTTACCCCGATGATCGAGAACGGGACCTTGGCGCTCATCGTAATGTCGTCGGCGTTCGTGATCTGCGGGATGTTTCTGCTGTCCACTACGAGCTTCGTTTTCATGGAGCACGGTCGGTCCGGTTCGGTTGCGGCCGGCGCAGGGGGGCTCGGCGCCGCACCGCCCCCCGTCGTCGGCGCGAATCCAATTGAAACGCCATACCCTCAGCTAGCCAGCGCGCAGTCACTTCGTTTGCCGTATGAACGGGACAAGCGCAGTCATTTCATCTCCGCCGACGAGATCATCGCGCTTCGCGCCGAAGGGCACTACACCATACTTTACACCCAGCGCGACAAACTGTTTTGTCCATGGTCGATCTCCGAGGCCGAAAAACGCTTGCCCCCGTCAGTTTTCCTGCGAACGCACCGAAGTTATCTCGTCAATCTCAATCAGGTCACGGCTTTCGAGCGGCACAAGGACAAGGGCTCGTGTCATTTCGAGGGAGCTCAGTCGCTCAAGATCGCGCCTGTCAGCCGTGGCAATGTCGCGGGTGTTCGCGAGGCGCTCGGTTTATAGGCCGGGTCCAGGCTTTCGCATCTGGTGCCGCCAATTCGCATTTCGTGAAATCCACTGGATGCTCGTGCGGTGCCGCTCGCGCGGCTATCCGGCCTGTCTATGATCAATGAAACCGACATCAGCACGAGCAGGTCCGCTCTGGGAGGAGATGCATGATACCGGGTTCATTTGAATACCACCGTCCGGATTCGGTTGCGAGCGCACTCGAAATCCTCGCCGAATACGGTGATGAAGCGAGAGCGATCGCCGGCGGGCACAGCCTCATTCCGATGATG
Source organism: Oricola cellulosilytica (assembly GCF_019966575.1). Taxonomy (GTDB): domain Bacteria; phylum Pseudomonadota; class Alphaproteobacteria; order Rhizobiales; family Rhizobiaceae; genus Oricola; species Oricola cellulosilytica. Next base: position 131,149 of record NZ_JAINFK010000007.1, read on the forward strand.
AAGCTGAGAATGGCCGATGTCGGTCATCTGGTCGACCTGCAAGCGATCGCCGATCTAAAGGGGATTACGGTTCAAGGTGACACCATCATCATCGGTGCAATGACGACACAGCAGGAACTGATCAGCAGCGCGGAACTTGCCAGTGCCGCGCCAATCCTCCGCGAGGCGTCCCTGCAAATTGCCGACCCGCAGGTCCGCTATGTCGGCACGATCGGTGGCAACGTCGCCAATGGTGATCCAGGCAATGATTTGCCAGGGCTGATGCAATGCCTTGATGCGCAATACACCCTTGCGGGGCGGGACGGGACACGGGAGGTCGCGGCGCGCGATTTCTACGAGGCGGCTTATTTCACCGCGCGCGAAGACGATGAAATTCTTGTTTCGATCAAGTTCAGGGCTACCACGGGCGGCTACGCTTACGAGAAGCAGAAGCGCAAGATTGGAGATTACGCGACAGCCGCCGCCGCCGTGTTGATCGCAAAGGACGGCGCGACCTGCTCCTTCGCTTCCATTGCGATGACTAATCTGTCCGATACGCCGGTTTGGTGCGAGGCGGCCGCCGACGCGCTGGTTGGCTCTTCCTTGGACCAGGCAGCGATTGATGCAGCCGTTGCAGCGATGCTGGAGACCATCGATCCGCAGGAGGACAATCGCGGGCCCGTCGAATTCAAGAACCATGTCGCTGGCGTGATTTTGCGCCGGGCGATCGAACGCGCCGCCTCGCGCGCCTGAGGAGGGCATTCCATGAGCAAGATGCAGATCAACATCACCGTCAACGGCAAGAAGCAGGAACTTCTGGCCGAGCCCCGCGAACTGCTGATCCACGTCCTTCGCGAGCGGCTGGGAGTCACTGGCCCACATGTCGGCTGCGATACCTCGCATTGCGGTGCCTGCACCGTCGATATGGACGGCAAGTCAGTGAAAGCCTGTACGGTGTTTGCCGCGCAGGCGAACGGCGCCGACATCACCACGATCGAGGGGCTTGGAGGTCCCGATGGACTGCACGTGCTGCAGCAGATGTTCAAGGAGCATCACGGCCTGCAATGCGGCTTCTGCACGCCGGGCATGATCACGCGGGCCTACCGGTTGCTGCAGGAAATTCCGAACCCGAGCGAGGAAGAGGTGCGGTTCGGCATGGCGGGCAATCTGTGTCGCTGCACCGGATACCAGAACATCGTCAAGGCAATACTCGCCGCCGCAGCGGAATTAAATGCCGCCAAGGAGGCCGCACAATGAACGAGATGACACCCCCGAAAACCGAACGCGCCGCCGCCCTCAAGGGGCTCGGCAGCGCACGCAAGCGCGTCGAGGATGCGCGGTTCACGCAAGGAAAAGGAAATTATGTCGACGATCTGAAGATGCCGGGCATGTTGTTCGGCGACTTCGTCCGCTCGCCATACGCCCATGCGCGGATCAAATCGATCAACGCGGACAAGGCCAAGGCCATACCCGGTGTCGTCGCTGTTCTGACTGCCGACGACCTCCGTCCGCTCAACTTGCACTGGATGCCGACGCTTGCCGGCGACAAGCAGATGGTTCTGGCCGACGGCAAGGTGTTGTTCCAAGGCCAGGAGGTCGCCTTCGTCGTTGCGGAAGACCGCTACGTCGCCGCAGATGCGGTCGAGCTCGTGGAAGTCGATTATGAGGAACTTCCGGTCGTCGTGGATCCGTTCAAGGCGCAGGCCTCCGACGCGCCTGTGTTACGCGAGGATCTGGAAGGCAATATGGAAGGTGCGCACGGTCCGCGCCGCCACCACAACCACATCTTCACCTGGGAGCAGGGCGACAAGGATGCCACCGAAGCGGTTGTCGGCTCCGCCGACGTGGTTGCCGAGGAGATGGTGTATTATCATCGCACACACCCCTGTCCGCTGGAAACCTGCGGGTGCGTCGCCTCCATGGACAAGGTCAACGGCAAGCTAACGGTATGGGGAACCTTCCAGGCGCCGCACGCGGTGCGCACTGTGGCATCGCTCATCTCCGGCATCGCAGAGCATAACATCCGCATCATTTCGCCCGATATCGGCGGTGGATTCGGCAACAAGGTCGGTGTTTATCCGGGCTATATCTGCTCGATCGTCGCATCCATCGTCACCGGGGTCCCGGTGAAGTGGGTCGAGGATCGGATGGAAAACCTGATGGCAACGGCGTTCGCGCGCGATTACTGGATGCAGGGCAAGATCGCGGCGACCAAGGACGGTCGGATTACCGGCCTCTGGTGCCATGTCACCGCCGATCACGGCGCGTTTGATGCCTGCGCCGATCCGACCAAATTTCCGGCCGGGTTCTTCAACATCTGCACGGGTTCCTATGACATCCCAACGGCCTATCTTGCGGTCGATGGTGTCTACACCAACAAGGCGCCTGGCGGGGTAGCCTACCGCTGCTCGTTCCGGGTGACGGAAGCGGCCTATTTCATCGAGCGGATGATCGAGATTCTGGCACTCAAGCTCGACATGGATCCGGCGGAATTGCGTGCGAAGAACTTTATCAGGAAGGAGCAGTTTCCCTACCAGTCCGCACTCGGCTGGGAGTATGATTCCGGCGACTACCAAACCGCGTGGGACAAGGCGCTGAAGGCGGTCGACTATGAGGGGTTGCGCAGGGAGCAGGCCGAGCGGGTAGATGCGTTCAAGCGTGGGGAAACAAGGAAGCTCATCGGCATCGGCCTGACGCATTTCACCGAGATTGTTGGCGCGGGTCCGGTGAAAAACTGCGATATTCTAGGCCTCGGCATGTTCGACAGCTGCGAAATCCGCATTCACCCGACCGGATCGGCTATCGCGCGTCTGGGAACCATCAGCCAAGGCCAGGGGCATGCGACGACGTTCGCTCAGATACTGGCGTCCGAGATCGGTATTCCTGCCGACGACATCACGGTGGAGGAGGGCGACACCGACACCGCGCCCTATGGTCTCGGCACCTACGGCTCGCGGTCCACACCTGTTGCCGGGGCGGCGACGGCAATGGCCGGCCGCAAGATCCGCGCCAAGGCGCAGATGATCGCCGCCTATCTGCTCGAAGTGCACGACGACGACGTGGAGTGGGACGTTGACCGCTTCGTGGTCAAAGGCGCCCCTCAGCGCTTCAAGACCATGAAGGAAATCGCATTCGCCTCCTACAATCAGGCGATACCCGGCGTGGAGCCGGGGCTGGAAGCGGTAAGCTACTACGACCCGCCGAATATGACCTATCCTTTCGGCGCTTATGTCTGCGTGATGGAAGTTGACGTCGACACAGGGGAGGCTGACATCCGCAAATTTTACGCGCTGGACGATTGCGGAACGCGCATCAACCCGATGATCATCGAAGGGCAGGTCCATGGCGGGCTCACCGAGGCCCTGGCGATCGCCATGGGCCAGGAGATCGCATATGATGAACTGGGCAATGTGAAGACTGGCACGCTGATGGACTTCTTCGTGCCCACGTCGTGGGAGACGCCGTACTACACGACGGATCACACGGTAACCCCAAGCCCGCACCACCCGATCGGCGCAAAGGGCGTGGGTGAAAGTCCGAATGTCGGCGGCGTTCCGGCATTCTCCAACGCGGTGCACGACGCGTTCCGGACTTTCGGCCTGACGCATACGCATATGCCGCACGATCACTGGCGGATCTGGAAGATCGCGCACGACCTTGGGCTGCACGGCTGAGCGTGTTGCAAACTCACCGGCATCCGGGAAGAAATCCCGAGTGCCGCCGGAGATGTCCATGACCTGGCAATCCCTGCAGGACGATCTGTCCGAAACCGGCTATGTCGCCTCCGACGATCTGGCGATGGCGCTCTTCCTGGCGGTGACGTTGGGCAAGCCTCTGCTGCTCGAGGGGCCGGCGGGCGTCGGCAAGACGCAAATCGCCAAGACATTGGCGGAACTGCAAGAAACCAAGCTCATTCGCCTGCAATGCTACGAAGGCCTCGACGCGTCCCACGCGATCTATGAGTGGAACTACCAGCGGCAGTTGCTTTCGATCCGGGCATCCGCCGAGGACCACAAGCCGTCGGAGGAGGTCGAGGAGCACATATTCTCCGAGAAGTTCCTTCTCGCCCGACCGCTTCTGGAGGCAATCCGGCAGGAAAAGCCCGCCGTCTTGCTGATCGACGAGGTCGACAGGGCCGACGAGGAGTTCGAAGCCTATCTGCTGGAAATCCTGTCGGATTTCCAGATTACCATTCCAGAGATCGGAACTATCACCGCTACATCGCGGCCCTATGTGGTCCTGACCTCGAACGGTGCGCGCGATCTGTCTGACGCGCTACGCCGCCGCTGCCTCTATAACCATGTCGATTATCCCGACCGGCATACCGAAATGGCGATCATCGCAAAGCGATGCCCGGCACTGGAGGACCGGCTGGCGGAGCAAATCGTCGGCTTTGTGCAAGCGTTGCGCAGGGAAGATCTCGAAAAGAGACCGGGCATCGCCGAAACGCTCGACTGGGCCGCTGCACTGGCCGGCCTAGGGGTCAACGATCTGGCAGACGATCCCGAACAGACCCAGGCGACCTTGGTCTGCCTCCTGAAAACCGAGCGCGACCGCGCTGCAGTGCCGAAGGAGGTACAGCAGCGTCTTGTCGGGAGAGCTGCCTAATGCAGGTCACACGGTTTCGCGAAGGCGCGAAGGGCCCCGCCGACCGGCTGGCTGGTTTCATGGCTCATTTGCGATACAACGGAATCCCGGCCGGTTTGAGCGAGACGGAGACGGCTCTGGAGGCGCTCGCGGCAGTGGATGCGGGGCAACCTGGTGAAGTCCGGTCCGCGCTGCGGGCAATCTGCGTCGGCGATGCCGATCAGGAGCGCCGTTTTGATGATCTGTTCGATGCCTACTGGCTGAGCCGGGGCCGCAAGCGCGTCGGCTCATCCGCTACTTCCGCCGCGCACAACATGCAGGCGCGAAGCGGCAGCACGAGCCGGCTTGTTTCGGGTGTGAGCGACGAGACCGGCGAGGCAGACATGCCGGATGACGGAGATGAGGGGGCGACGGGTCGTTCGGGTATCGGGCGGCTCGTCGCCTCCAAGGTCACCAATATTGAGAAGACCGACCTGCGCAAGCTGATGACACAGGAGGATCTGAAGCGGGCGGAACGTGTCGCCCAGCAGATTGCCCGCAGCATCAGCGACGGTCGTTCGCGTCGCCGCAAGGCGGCAATGCGTGGCGCCGTTTTCGACATGCGGAAGATTATGCGCCGAAGCGTCAGCCGGGGTGGTGAGCCGATAGAGCTTTTCCGCCGAAAAAAGCCGGACCGCCCGGTCAACGTGGTGGCGCTGCTTGATGTTTCGGGTTCGATGACCGTCTATGCGCGGGTCTTCCTGGCCTTCCTCAAAGGACTAGTATCTGCAGACCAGACGACTGACGCCTATCTTTTCCATACGCAGCTGGTCCGCATCTCCGATGCGTTGCGCGACACCGATACCCTGCGCGCCGTCAATCGGCTCTCGATCATGGCGCAGGGTTTTGGCGGGGGCACGAAAATCGGCGCGAACCTCAAATTGTTCAACGCGCAATACGCGGCGCAGTCGGTCAACCGACGTAGCGTCGTCATCATCATGTCGGACGGCTACGACACTGATCCGCCGGAACTGCTTGCAGCCGAGCTGGCGCGGTTGAGACGGCGCGGCGCTCGAATTGTCTGGCTCAACCCGCTAAAGGGCTGGGCCGGTTATGGGCCGGTTGCGCGAGGCATGGCCGCAGCGCTGCCATATCTCGATCACTTCGCGGCGGCAAACACACTTGGCGACCTTGCTGCGCTCGAACCCTGGCTGAACCGGATCTGATTGGAAACCGCGATGGGACAGAAGTCGGACATTCTCAAACAGGTGGCGGATCTGACCAGTGCAGGCGAATCCTTCGCGCTGGCAACGGTGGTGCGCACGGTTGCGGCGACGGCGGCGAAGGCTGGTGCCAAGGCGATCATCCGCGCCGACGGGACGGTGCTCGAGGGGTGGATCGGCGGCGGCTGTGCGCGCGGTGCCGTGCTTAAGGCCGCCCGGGACGCCATCGCCGACGGCCAGCCGCGCTTCGTTTCCGTGCAACCGGAGGACCTGCTGGCAGAGCAGGGCGTTTTGGCGGGAAGCGAGAAGGAAGGAGTCCGCTTTGCGCGCAACATGTGTCCGAGCAAGGGTGCGATGGATGTCTTTATCGAGCCGGTGCTTCCGGCGCCTGGGATAGTCATCATGGGGGCAAGTCCCGTCGCGATCGCCTTGGCCGAGTTCGCCCCGCGCTTCGGTTTTCATGTGACGGTCTGCGCGCCGGAACCCGAGCAGGCGGCTTTTGCATCGGCAGACATGCGCATCGACGGATACATGCTCGACACCGCGCAACCGCGTGAGATGAATGTCGTCGTGTCAACTCAGGGACGAGGCGACGAAGCCGCGCTGCGCGCAGCTCTGGCGGTGCGTTCGGATTACGTCTCCTTTGTCGGCAGCAAGGCAAAAGCCGCCGCGCTGTCGGACAGTTTTCGCGAGAGAGGTGTCTGCAAGGATCGTCTCGCGGCGCTGGTTTCGCCCGCGGGCCTGGACATCGGCGCCATCACTCCGGAGGAGATTGCACTCTCCATCCTCGCCGAAATCGTCCAGCAGCGCCGGAGACGGCAGCGAAAAATGGCGGCGTCCGCCGAACGTGCTGGCCGGTGAGAGCCGACTTCGCCAAGCATTCGCAATTGAGATGATCCTGATGGAGATCTTGCATTGCACAATTTGTTCGCATGCGCAAAAACATGGCCATGTGAGCCGCGATCTGTCTGTTCTGGTTGTCAAAGTGGGATCGGTGCCCTGTCCGAAGTTTAGCGCGCAACTGCAAGCACGGGGCGCCCGTCTGCGCGCCACTCTGGCAGGCCGCCCTCCAGTCGCCGCGCATCAAGGCCGTGTTCGCGCAGGATGGCGACCGCCTGATGTGCGTAGATGCAATACGGTCCTCGGCAATAGGCAACGATCTGCGAGCCAGTGTCGAGTTCGGGGATTGTACGCCCGATATCGGCCAAGGTCGCATTCACTGCGCCCGGGATGTGGCCGGCGGCGAACTCGTCGGCGGGGCGGACATCCAAGACAGTGACTGTACCGTCTGCGAGCCGTTCCGCCAGAGCGTCACGGCTCAGTGGCTCGGGCGCATCTTCTCCACCTGAGAGCCCCCTCAGAATGCGCTCAACCTGCGCTAGGTTTCGTTCCGCTACCACACTCAGGAGGTTCATCAGCGCCAGCGTCTTTACGTCGGTCAGTCTGTAGATCACCCCTTTGCCATCCCGGCGGCTGGTGACAAGCCCGGAGCGGCGCAACTGCTGGAGGTGCTGGGAGCAGTTGGCTATGGCGAGGCCGGTTTTCCCAGCCAGCGCTTCCACCCCGCGCTCGCCCTGCGCCAGTTGCTCGAGGATCAGGAGCCGCGCCGGCGCAGAAAGCGCGCGCGCAACCATCGCATATTCTTCAAGGAGGGTTGACTTGGCACTGCTTGACACGCGGGATGATCCGACACTAAATCATTCAAGTGATCAATTGAATGATACCACTTGTTACCTATTTGACAATCCCGGAGCCCGCCCGTTGCCCCCTGCCAACCTCGCAGTCAAATCTGCGCTGCGCCTCGTCGCCCTTCATGGCAGGTTCCAGGCTGTGCTCGTGACGTCGGTACCGTCAATCGATCTCATCTTCGGCGCCCGAGTGGCCCGCTCATGACCTATGCTCTTGGCATCCGAGAGAACCTGCGCCCCTTCCTGGAGCAACTCGTGCAAGTCTTCTTCGTGGGCCTGACGATCGGCCTGCAGCGAACAGTTCTCCCGGCGCTCGCAGAGACGGAATTTGGAGTAATACAGGGTTCGATGACCGCGATATTCGCATTCGTCGTCTCCTTCGGGCTGGTGAAGGGTGCAATGAACTTCGTCTCGGGCCGCGTCTCGGAGCGGGTGGGGCGGCGGAAGGTGCTGATCTGGGGGTGGCTCGCGGCGCTGCCGATCCCGTTCATGATCCTTTATGCACCAAGCTGGGGCTGGATCGTCGCTGCCAATGTGCTTCTGGGCGTGAATCAGGGATTCTGCTGGTCGATGACCGTGACCGCGAAGATGGACATCGTGAAAGGTACGGAACGAGGACTTGCCACCGGATTCAACGAGTTTTCAGGCTATGGAGGCGTGGCTCTGGCAGGTCTCGTCACTGGCTATCTGGCCAGCTATTTCGACCCGCGCTTGAGCCTGTTCGCCTTCGGCCTCGTAGTCGTCCTTGTGGCTCTGGTGGCCGGCCTCGTCGCGTTTACCGAGACGCTGCCTTATGCGCGGGCAGAGGCCGACCGGCACAAGTCCGGCGAGACTTCCGGGCCGCGTCCGCGCTACGTGGAGGGCCCAGATAAACCCGCGCCCGGTGAGATCTTCGCTCTCGTCACATGGCGCAATCGCACCTTCATGGCGCTGGCGCAGGCGGGTAGTGTGGAGAAATTCGTCGACGCGTTGATGTGGGCGCTCGTGCCGGTGTTCATGGTCGGGAAGGGCGCCAGTCTGATCGAGATCGGATGGGTCACTGGCACATATGGTTTCGTCTGGGGCGGGAGCCAGCTCTGGACGGGCCCTTTGTCAGATACTTTTGGGCGAAAATGGCCGATCGTTACGGGCTTCGCTCTCTGCGCGAGCGGTGTGCTCGTCTTTCCTTTTCTCGCCTCGGTTACGTCATGGGCCGTTACGGCTGCCGTGATCGGCATCGGCATGGCGCTTCTCTATCCGACTCTCATTGCTGCAATGGGGGATATCGCGTACCCCTCTTGGCGGGGCTCGGCGCTTGGCGTCTATCGCTTTTGGCGCGATCTTGGATACGCCGTAGGTGCACTTGCGATGGGGCTAATCGCCGACGCGACCGGCGTACTCGAGGCCGGGTTCCTGTTCACCGGCCTTGCCATGGGGGCCTCAGCTCTCTGGCTGATCGTTGGAATGGAGGAAACTCACCCGCAACTAAACCCTGCACCCGAATGCAAGACAACCCGTGCGTGACGCGATAGCTGTGGCGGTTGGATTGTCCGCAGCTCACTATTCGCGCCAGAAAACGTAGAAACAGTCTTTCTATTTCAGCGAAAACAGCAAACAGAACTCTGCTGAATGGGATCATGCGATGCACGCTTATTTTCAATGTTATCGACCGAAAGCGAGTTCGGCGCCATTGGTTCTCCGATTTGCTTGCGCTATTTGGCCTGAACAAACTGGCCGGCGAAGGGTGTCGCTGATATATCCGGTGCAACCAGCTGGATGCTCCATTCGGTAAAAGAGAGATCAGGACGAATATGCCCGCGGATTTGAACTACTCCGGGCCACAATTGGCCATCGCCCCTATGATGGACTGGACAGATCGTCATTGCCGCTTCTTCCATCGGCAGCTGACGCGCCGGGCGTCGCTGTATACGGAGATGGTTGTCGCCGACGCGGTGATCCATGGCGATCGTGCAAGGCTTTTGGGGTTAAACGAGATCGAACATCCCGTAGCGCTGCAACTTGGCGGCAGCGACCCGGCAAAACTCGCCGAGGCCACCAGGATTGCTGCAGATTTCGGTTATGACGAAGTCAACCTGAATGTCGGCTGCCCTTCCGACCGTGTCCAGTCCGGCGCATTCGGCGCGTGCTTGATGCGGGAGCCAATGTTGGTTGCCCGCTGTATCGAGGCGATGGCCGCTGCGGCTCCGGCCGGTCCGCCGGTGACCGTGAAGTGTCGTATTGGAGTCGACGAACAGGATCCCGAAATCGCGCTCTTTGATCTTGCCCGTCAGGTAATCGAGGGTGGGGCGGAGGCCATCTGGGTTCATGCGCGCAAGGCATGGCTCGATGGTCTGAGCCCGAAGGAAAATCGGCACATTCCGCCGCTGGACTACAAGGTGGTTTACCGGCTGAAGACGGCGCACCCGGACGTCTTCATCGGGATCAACGGCGGAATAAAGTCGCTTGAAGAGGCGGCAACTCACCTTTCCAAGGTCGACGGCGTGATGCTGGGACGTTCGGCCTATCATACACCGCGAATTCTGACAGACGCCGACATGGCGCTCTGCGGGGTCGGCGATGTGGCGCCTGATATCGAGACAGTCGTGGAAACCATGGCCCGCTACACCGATGAGCACGTCGCCGACGGAGGCAAGGCAAGCCAGGTAACCCGCCACATGGTCGGCCTGTTCCACGGCGTTGCCGGCGCCCGTTCCTGGCGTCAGATCCTTTCGCGCGATGCGGTGCTGCCCGGCGCGAACGGAGATGTGCTGCGCCGCGCCTTTGCGTCCGTCGAGAACGGACTCCGAGCGGCGGCCTGAGTTTTCCCGTTGCTTGCCACCCTACTGTCATCCATTGGACGGCCAGCGAGCGGATGCCGCAGCATTATTGATGTTCAACTGACCGAATTTGTCGCCTTGGCGGCTGCTTCGGCCACCGCGGGCGCTCCCCAATTCGGAGCAGGTGTACTGATCGGTTTCCTTTCAACGCGGATGGGCATCGGCGGCGGTGTTTTGAACGACACCTTTATGACGCTCTTCAGCCGCCCGATTTATCTGTAGCGGGACACAAGAGCTCCTGCACGCGCGATCCGTCAGTTACGTAGGGTCATTCGCTCGCGGCTGACCTCGAACGAAGACAAAGTGTCGAGAAAATTCATCCCAAGAAGATTGGTCTCGAGCGCGTTGTCACCAACTACGAGCACGACCATATTTCGCCGTTCGATATCGCCGATCGCGATATCGACTCCGTTCAAGCGCGCTGCCATGGCCATTCCGTTTGCGGTCGCCACGGGAATGTTGAAATCGAGCTCGGCGGGATCGAAGCCTGCAAGACGGGCATTGTCTTGGGTCAGAACCACAGTGGAAGCGCCGGTGTCGACAATGAACGACTGGCGCGAGCCGTTCACTCGTCCGACAGTTTCAAAGTGGCGGCCGCGGCGGTTGAGGATGACTGATAATTCGCCCTCGGCGCTTTGCGAGGAAAGCGGCTGCCCGGGAAGTAATCCCGCAGTCACGCGGCTGGCGCTCTCCTGTAGTTCAAAACGATATTCATAGCCAGTCACGAAGACGATCAGCAGGACGAGCCATACGCCGGCCTGGCGCGCCAACGTGCCAAACCGTTGTCCGGATGCAAAAAGGCCGGCAGCAAGAACTATGCCGAGAAGGCCGAGATAGATGGTGCTCGCGAACTGTTCGTCAGTGATGGGCCCGATCATGCCGGTGTTTCCATCGAACAGGAGAATCAGCAGACCTGCCCCGAGAATTCCGAATACGATGAGCGCTAGTCCGTTCATGGCTTGCTACGTTTTGCTCGGCGATGTTTTGGCGATTTTTTGCGCCACTCGCCGGCGACGGGTTTCGCGGCGCGGCCTTCGCTCGACGGTCTCAAGCCTTTCTGGCAATTTTTCCATGATCCGTTCGCGCTCCTCGGCGGAGTAGAGCGTCCAGGCGCCAATTTCGTCGCTCGTACGCCCGCATCCAAAACAATACCCTGAATTCCGGTCGATCGAGCACACGAGGGTGCAGGGCGATTCGATCATGTTCATCACGATCCTTTCATTCCTCAGGTGGGGATTGTGATGCGCGAAGCAAGCCCGGCGAGAGAAGCGATCTCAACGAGTTGCTGGCAAGCGCCGAGCGTATCCCCGGTTTGTCCCCCGATCATCTGACGGCAAAGATACTCGAACCCCCGGAAAACTGCGAATGCAAGCACCAAGGCGGTCGCCATGGCTAAAAAGCCGTTCGCAGTCGTCGCAAGGATAGCAAAGATCGAGAGGCCGACGATGCCGGCGCGACGGACCGCATCCGTGCTGGGGGTTTCCAGACTGCCCGCCAATCCATCCGGCCGTGCTGACGGCAGGTTTGCCCAAAACCAAACGATCGCGGCGCGGGAACCGGCCGCGACGGCGATCATGGTGAGGGACGCGGCGACTGCGCCGCGGTATTCCAAGATGGAGCCGACAGCTCCGACGCGCAGCAGGAGGCCACCGGTAAGGGCGAGGGCGCCGAAAGCACCAATGCGCGAATCCTTCATGATCTCCAGCCGGCGCTGCGTCGTTGACCCGCCGCCGAACCCATCGGCGACGTCTGCCAACCCATCTTCGTGAAACGCACCAGATACGGCCACCAAGGTGAGCACTGCGAAACTAGCCGAAAGATAGGGCGGCAAGCCGATCAGCGAGAGCGCCATAAGGAGAAACGCCGGCAGTAACGCGATGGCAATGCCGGCCAAGGGAAACGCAGCCGAATCTTGATGCATCGAATGCGGTTCTTCACCTTCGAGAAAGTAGCGTTGGGGCACCGGCAAGCGGCTGAGAAAGGAAATCGAGCGCATTGTCTGCCCGAAAAGGACTTTAAAGGCGTTGTTCATATCGGCCTTGGACAGAAAAAGTGGTTGTGAGCGCGTGTGCAAGGCTCGTCTTCGGCTTTGGACGTGTATAGGGCAGGGGTCAGCAAGAGGCCATAGCGTTCAGGAACGGAGCATAGAGTGACGAGCGGTCTTCCCTTTGACGATTTTCGTAACCTGCTGAGGGACTTGCCGGGTCCCGACGAAGACGCAGTCGCGGCCGTTCGGGCGCGCGATATCCAGTTGACCAAGCCCCCCGGCGCCTTGGGGCGTCTTGAGAGCATCGCCGAATGGCTCGCTGCATGGACTGGACGGCCGCCAGCTGTAACGCGCCCGCTGGTCGCCGTTTTTGCCGGGAACCACGGCGTGGTGCAACACGGCGTTGCGCCTTTTCCAGCGAGCGTCACCGCGCAGATGGTCGAGAATTTCGCTGCTGGGGGCGCTGCAATCAACCAGATATGCGTGGCGCACGATCTCGGATTGAAGGTTTTCGATCTCGCCTTGGAATATCCGACTGGCGATATCACGCAGGATTCGGCAATGGACGAGAAGACCTGCGCTGCAACGATGGCGTTTGGGATGGAGGCAATCGCCGGCGGGACCGATCTTCTTTGTCTCGGTGAGATGGGAATTGGCAATACGACGGTCGCCGCGGCTATCTTCCATGCTCTTTTCGGCGGTGAACCCGCCGACTGGGTGGGACCGGGTACGGGTTCGGCCGGCCCGGTGCTGGAGCGGAAGATCGAAGCCGTCGGTCAGGCGGTTCAATTTCATCGTGATCATATCGGCGATCCACTGGAAGTTCTGCGCCGGCTGGGAGGGCGAGAGATTGCCGCCGTAGCTGGCGCCATTCTTGCGGCTCGGATGGAGCGAATTCCGGTGATTATCGACGGGTTCGTCGTAACGGCGGCTGCCGCGGTGCTGCATGTCGCCAATCCATCGGCGCTGGACCATTGTCTGGTGGGCCACGTATCCGCCGAGCCTGCGCACGCGCGGGCGCTAAATGAACTCGGCAAGGAGCCGCTTTTGTCGCTGGGCATGCGACTCGGCGAGGGAACGGGGGCCGCTCTCGCTGCCGGCATCGTCAAGGCGGCCGCGCTTTGCCATCGCGGCATGGCGACCTTCGAACAGGCGGGCGTAAGCGAAAAAGAAAGCTGAACGGCGCGGGCCGCTCAAGAGGCCGCAACGACCGAAGAGTCACTCTTGACCGGCTTTGCCATCCTTGGCTGGCGTACGGGCTCGGCCGGAAGTTCATCCATCACGCGCGCGGCCGGGAAGATCACAATTGCTTCCGTTCCCTCGCGCAGCTTGGATTTAAGCGTGAAGGTTCCTTCGTGCATGGCCATAAGGGCCTGAACAATTGGAAGGCCCAAACCCGTCCCCTGTTCGGCGTTCTTGATCGCGATTGCACCCTGTCCGAACGCTGAGAGAACAATGGGAATTTCCTCCTCGGAGATGCCCGGACCGTTGTCTCGGACGGAGACATACTGCCCGCCTGACGAAGTCCATCCGGACTTCACGAGGATCGAGCCGCCCGCCGGCGTGAATTTCACGGCATTCGAAAGGATGTTCAGTGCCACTTGGCGGAGGGACCGCTCGTCGGCGAAAAGGCGGGGCATTTCCTCTTCGAAGACATGTTCGATTCCGATGCGCTTCTGGTCGGCTTTCATTTGCACAAGACCAATACAATCGTCGATCACCCGGACCAGATGCAAAGGCTCTTCCTGGAGTTCCTGTTTTCCCGCTTCGATCCGGCTCAGATCCAGGATCTCATTTATAAGCTTGAGAAGATGCGTACCCGATTGATTGATGTCGTGGGCATAGGAGCGGTAGCTCTCGTTCTCGATTGGCCCGAGAACCTCGTTCGCCATGACTTCGGAAAACCCGAGGATGGCATTGAGGGGCGTGCGCAGTTCGTGGCTCATCGAAGCCAGAAAACGTGATTTCGCGAGATTGGAATCTTCGGCGCGCCTTCGCGCCTCTTCAGAGATGGATCGTGCCATCTCGAGTTCGGCAATCAGCGAGTTGTTTTCGTTTCTGAAACTGAGCGAGGAGAGGCTCGCTCGTTGCAGCCGCACTGCAATGAATGCGAAAAAGAGCATGGCCAGAAGGAGCGCAGCGGCCGCAGCGGCTGAGCGTCCTGAGACAAGCGCTTCTTGCGAGATTGCGAAAACCAATACCGGGACGGAAAATTCCGCAAACACGGCTCCCCGCAGGTTGTGACTGATTGTCACCGTCGCAGCCATGGCGATGACGAGGGCCATCGCCTTAAAAAACAGGAGGTCGATCTCGTTGCAGCTGGCACAGTCGGTATAGGCGAACCACCCCCAGCCAAGTCCCAAAGCGAAATGGATGCCGCGAAACATATTTGCCCAGCGTTTCGGAGTCCGTTTTCTCACTGAAATGGAAAGGTATTTACGTGCTGCGAAACTCATGGCGACATAAACAAATGCCATCATGGCGGCCCAAAGGAAAATTGTAGCGCCGATCCCGACCGGCAGCGCGGCGGTCGCGATCATCGTCGTCAGGGCGAGCGTGGCAATCGTGCTCGCCTTGACCGCTCGGGCATTTATGGCCAGAAGTTCGCCGTCGAAGTCAGAGTCTGAAATGCCTTGTTCGGCAAGCCGGTCGCGGGTGCGCCGTACGGCCTTTCGAACATCACTGTTGCGATAAGACTTGCGCCGATCAACGATCGTCTTGTCGGGCGCGTTCGACGGTAAATGACTCATGATTCCAACAGCTTACACAACGAACGGCCGACGCAGACTGAACGAATTGGTGAACAAACAGTATTGCCGGAACGTTAAGAACTCCCTTCCAGACGATGACTGAGGCCCAAGGGCGCGTCCTGAAATAGTCGCTGACGGCGGTAGACATCGGTCTTAGCGATGTGGTCATTCGCATTTGGGGCTGCGGAGAATGTTTGCGCGGCGTACAGGAAAAGAGAGCGCATCTGATGACGACCCGCAAATTTGCAGACATTAAGCTTTATGATGGTGGGCGTGCGCCCAATCCGCGACGGGTACGGATGTTCCTGGCGGAAAAGGATATCGAGGTCGAGATCGTGCCTGTCGACATGGGGGCTCTCGGCCACAAAGAAGAAGCAGTGACCACCCGCAACCCGATGCGCAGGCTTCCTGTGATCGAACTGGGTGACGGGCGGGTGCTGAGCGAATCAATGGCGATCTGCCGGTACTTCGAGTCGCTGTCCCCCGAGCCCCCGTTGCTCGGAACGGATCCTTTCGACCAGGCGTTTGTCGAAATGTGGCAGCGGCGCATCGAACTCCATCTTCTCTTTCCGGTTGCGCAGGCTTTCCGCCATATTCATCCGGCCATGAAGGAATGGGAAGTTCCGCAGGTCGGCGAGTGGGGTGAAGCCAACAAGCCGAAGGCGCTCGACTTCATGAGCTTTCTTGACGGAGAACTCGCTGACCGGCCCTTTGCGGCCGGCAATGCTTTCACCGTCGCCGATATCACGGCAGTCATCGCCATGGATTTCTGCAAGCCGGCGCGGATCGAGATTCCCGGAAAGCTTGAAAACCTCCACCGCTGGTATGCCGCGATTCGCGAGCGGCCAAGCTATTCCGCATGAACGAGACGATCAGCCAGTTGTCGCGCAGTATCGGCGGATGTCGCATCTGCCGCGACACGCCGAGATACGGGGCGGCGCTGCCGCACGAACCCAACCCGGTTTGCGTTCCGTCGACCACGGCGAGGATTTGCATCAGCGGTCAGGCGCCGGGCACACGCGTGCACCAGTCGGGCAGACCGTTCACCGATCCCTCGGGAAACCGGCTTCGCGACTGGATGGGTATCGATGAGGACGTGTTCTACGATCCGGGTCGCGTGGCGATCGTGCCGATGGGCTTCTGTTTCCCCGGTCACGACAAGAAGGGCGGCGATCTTCCGCCGCGGCGCGAGTGCCGTGAGCACTGGCATGACGCCGTGTTTGCCGCCATGCCTCAACTCGAACTGATCCTTGCCGTTGGACGCTACGCGCAGACCTATCACATGGGCGACCAGGTAAGGCCGACGCTCACCGAGACAGTCAACAATTGGCGCGCGGTGTTCGAGGCTGCAAAATCTGACGTCATGACTCGTCCGCGCATCTTGCCCCTGCCGCATCCCTCGTGGCGCAACAACACCTGGCTCAAGAGAAACCCGTGGTTCGATACGGAGATTCTGCCAGTGTTGCGAGCGGAGGTCGCACGGCTCGCGGCGTAATTTTTGCGCATTGCAGGAATTGTTTTTTACATGTTAGGTGATATTTGGAGGAAAACGAAAAAATTTTCCAAGAGGTTGCCAAATGGACAAGCTCGATCGACGAATCCTGCGGCTGCTGCAGGAGGATTCCACTATCGCGGTCGCTGACCTGGCAAAGAAGGTCGGACTTTCCACCACGCCCTGCTGGCGGCGCATCCAGAAGCTCGAGGAAGAGGGCGTTATCCGGAAGCGGGTGGCACTGCTCGACGCGGAAAAGATCAATGCCCGGGTCACCGTATTTGTTTCGATCCGCACCAATTCGCACTCGACGGAATGGTTGAGGCGGTTTTCCGAGGTCATTGTGGAGTTTCCGGAAGTAGCCGAGTTCTACCGAATGAGCGGCGACGTTGATTACTTGCTGCGGGTCGTCGTTCCTGACATCGCTGCATATGACGCCTTCTACAAGCGGCTAATCTCGAAGATCGAAATTCGCGATGTTTCGTCTGCTTTCGCCATGGAGCAGATCAAGTACACGACCGAGTTGCCCCTTGACTACATGGTGCTCGGCAAGGCCTGATCCTTCAGCCGGAGACCGTTCCAGTTTTGATGGCGATCAATTTGCCAGGCGCCTTCGGCTGCTATGTTTGCTCCGTCTCAAACAGGGAGAAGTTCAATGACATTGAAATTTCTTGGAGCCGCCTTGGCTGGTGCGCTTTTTTGCGGCGCGGCGATCGCTGCCGAAGATGTGGAGACGAACGTCAGTACAAGTTCGTTTGAAGATGTCTCACAAGCTGTCGAGGACGCGATCGTCAATCGCGGCTACAAGATCGACTACCACGGCTTTATTGGCGACATGCTCAAGCGGACAGCCGAGGATGTGGGCGCGGAAAAGCAGATCTATACCGATGCGGAGTTTTTCACGTTTTGCTCTGCCGTGATTTCGCGCAAGGTGATGGAGGTCGAGCCTGAAGACATCGCCTACTGTCCCTACGTGGTTTTCGTTTACGAAAGAGCGGACGAGCCGGGGCAGGTGAAAGTCGGCTTTCGCCGTTTGCCCGAAGGCGGGCCGCGCGATGAGGTCAATGCGATGCTGAGCGAAATCGTCAAAGAGGGTGCCGAGGGGTTCTAGCCTTTCCTTTCCATTTGGCATTTAGCGATATCGGGCGGTCAGGTCTGATTAAGAGAGTTTCTCGCCATCACCCGTGCGGACCGCTGCCGCCCTCCGGGCTTTCGAGGTGGTTCAGGGCTTTCGGTCTCCGTCGAATTTCTGCAGGCGCGCCAGCAGGGAGGAGGTGTCCCACCGGTTGCCACCCATCGATTGGACCTCCTTGTAGAACTGGTCGATAAGGGCTGTTGCAGGAACGGCCGCGCCGATATTGTCGGCTTCCGACAGGATGATTCCCAAGTCCTTGCGCATCCAGTCGACAGCGAAGCCGTGATCGTATTTGCCGTCAATCATGGTCTTGTGACGGTTTTCCATTTGCCATGAGCCGGCCGCCCCCTTGGAAATGACGTCGATCACCTTTGCCATGTCCAAGCCCGCCTTGAGGCCAAAATTGATGCCTTCGGAAAGGCCCTGAACGAGGCCGGCAATGCAGATCTGATTGACCATCTTGGTCAATTGGCCTGCGCCGGTCGGGCCCATCAGGCCAACCATGCGCGCGAAGCTCTCGATCACCGGTTTGGCGCGCTCGAAGACTTTATCATCACCACCGCACATTACGGTGAGAACCCCGTTCACTGCGCCGGCCTCACCTCCTGAAACCGGCGCGTCTATGAAGCCGAAACCGCTATCATCAGCAGCTGCGCGCAATTCGCGTGCGACATCGGCCGAAGCCGTCGTGTTGTCGATGAAAATCGAGCCATCTTTCATTCCGGAAAAGGCGCCGTCTTCGCCAAGCGTAACCGACCTGAGGTCGTCGTCATTGCCGACGCAACAGAATACGAAATCGCAGTCTCGGGCAGCCTCCCTGGGAGTCGCCGCCATCGCTCCACCGAACTGATCGACCCATTTCTGTGCCTTGGCTTGGGTGCGGTTGTAGACAGTGACGTCGTGCCCGCCTTTTGCGGCCAAATGACCGGCCATATGATAGCCCATTACACCAAGGCCGATGAACGTTACTTTTGCCATGCCTTCGATCCTCTCCAAGAACTGTCCTTTGACATAGACGATCGCTGGAGAGGGTCAAAGACCGATCAGGCCGATTTACGAACTGCCCGGATGTGAACGCTCAAAAACTGAAAAATCGAGGTCTATGGCGTGGCAGGGCATGCCGTGGCGCCGAGGTCGCGATCTTGTAGCTCTTGCCCGCGCAGGTGAATGAGGTCGCTCTCATTTCGTTCGGTAATTTTCTGACGATTGGGCCCGAACGCCGCGCCGACCACGCAAAGCCGCGGGATTTCACGCCGCTTTCATAAGCGCCGCGATCTGCAAGCACTGCAGTTTTCAGCGTGTCGGCAAAAATGTTCAGCATCGTACCGCTCCTGGTCAGTTCTGGTGGTTCCCAATGTTGACCTTTGGCATCGGAAATGCCAGTCAGGAATAATTCAGATATGTTAGATGAGCTTTCATATGGACTGGCGGGGAATTCCATCGCTGAACAGTTTGAGGGCCTTTTCGGCAGTTGCTGACGCGCTGAGTTTTTCGCATGCTGGCCGTGCGCTCAATGTGAGTCATGCTGCCGTCAGCCAGCAAGTCAGGGCGCTCGAAAAGCATCTGGGCGCAACGTTGGTTACGCGGGACGGGCGCGGCTTGGCGTTGACCGCCGAAGGTGCGCTTCTCGCCACCCATCTGGAAGACGCCTTTCAATCCATACGTCGAGCGGTCGATCTCTTTGCCGAGGAAGAACAATCACGTCCACTCAAGGTGACGATGACGCCGACCTTTGCCGTCAGTTGGTTGATGCCGCGCATTTCGGACTTCCGGCTCGATCATCCGGATATCGAACTAATGCTGAATCCCACAGCGGAAGTTGTTGACCTGAGACCCGGCGACACTGATGTCGCGATACGCTTTGGACGCGGTGAATGGGCGGGTGTAGAAGCCGAGCAGTTGCTCGCGACGAATTTCGTCGTCGTGGCCGCGCGTTCGCTCGTGGGAGACAACGAATTCCAGGATCCTGAGTCGTTACTCCAATTTCCCTGGTTGCAGGAACTTGGCACGAACGAGGTGTCGATGTGGATGCAGAGGCAGGGCGTGATTGCAGCGCGCAAGCTGAATGTCACTCACTTGCCGGGCTACATGGTCCTGGATGGGCTGCGGCGTGGTGACGGAATTTCAGCGACCGCCCGAGCATTTGTTGAGACCGATATCCAGACGGGCCATCTGCGAGTGTTATTTGAAGATGAAAGACCCGGGTCGGGTTACTATATCGTGACCCGTCCCGGGATGATGCGGCCTCCGCTCAAGGCGTTTGTCTCATGGCTCAAGCGCCACGCGCGATTCCACGGCTAGCATCCGCTAACGGACCAGATGACGAGTAAGCCTTGCTTCCAGCGCATTCCAGATGTTGCGAAGCGCTTCAACGATGACGAAATAAAATACGGCCGCCCAGATATAGACCTGAAAATCGTATGTGCGAGAGAAGGCACGCCGCGTTTCTCCCATCAGGTCCAACACCGTCACCAGAGCGACGATAGCAGATCCCTTGATCATGAGGATGAGTTCGTTTCCGTAAGGCCGCAGCGCCACGATCAAAGCCTGCGGCAGAATGATCTTCCGGAATGTCTGCAGCCGGGATAACCCGAGCGCTTTCGCAGCCTCCCATTGACCCGTTGGAACGCTTTCTATCGCACCGCGAAGAATTTCGGCTTGGTAAGCCGCTGTGTTCAACGAAAATGCGAAAACGGCGCAGTTCCATGCATCGCGAAAGAAGACCCAGAGACCGACTGCTTCGAGTTGCGGCCGGAACGAGCCGAGGCCGTAATAGATCAGGAAAAGTTGGGCGATCAGTGGCGTGCCGCGGAACAGGTAGACATAGCCGAAAGCAAGGCGGCTGAAGACCGGGTTTTTGGACAGGCGACCGAGCGCAACCGGTACGGAAAGAATGGCGCCTGCGACGACGGAAATGCCCACCAGTGCAAGTGTCGTTTGGAGACCGGAGAAAAGTCGCGGGCCGTATCGCGCGACCTTGTCGGAATCCCAGGCAGCCGCGAGATAGAAAATCAAGCCCGCTCCAGCGGCAATCCAGAAAGCCATAATGAGGACCCCGGCGATGCGGCTGCGTGTCCATGGCCTTGGCGGGACGGGCGGTGCCGGTTCCGAGGGCGCATACGCGTCGATTACCGAAGTCATCGGGCCTGCTCGCTTCGTTTGCCATACGCCTCGATGCGGGTCAGCGCCACTGACGACAGCAAAGCAAGCGCCAGAAAAAGCAGAAATGCGAGACCGAAGAACAGAAATGCCTCCTTGGTAACGCGGGCCGCCACGCCGGTCTGGCGCAGGATGTCAGTGAGTCCGATGGCGGACACGAGAGCCGTGTCTTTGAGAAGAATCATCCAGAGATTGCCCAGGCCGGGGAGTGCGATGCGGACCAGTTGCGGAAGGATGATCAGGCGCATGACCTTGCGCGGCCGAATTCCGAGCGCATATCCGCCCTCGTATTGTCCCTTCGGGATTGCCCGGAAGGCCGACAGGAACACCTCGCTGGCGTATGAGGAAAAAACGAGGGCAAGTGCCACAACTCCCGCCGCAAACGAGTTGATTTCCACACTGGTCTGCGCGCCGATTGCGTTGAGCCCCTGCTGAAGTCCGATCTGCAGGCCGTAATAGACCAGAAACAGAGTCAGGAGCTCCGGAAGTCCACGAAAGATGGTTGTGTAGACATCGGCTGCCGTTCGCAGCGACCATTCGCTGCTCTGCTTTGCAAGCGCGATTAGAAAACCGATGAAAAGTCCGAGCGGCAGCGTCACAAGGGCTAGGGAAATGGTGATGACCACGCCCCACAAGATCTCGTCGCCCCAGCCCTCATTGCCGAAGCTGAGCAACGTCAGATATTTATCCATCCAACTCGCTTACCGTTCATTCCACCCGCAAACAACGTTTTGCCGGAGGAAGTGCCGGGCGGGCAAGTGCCGCCCGGCAAACAGACAGTCAATTAGCCGCCGTACACGTCAACGTCAAAATACTTGTCGTTGATCTCCTTGTAGGTGCCGTTGGCTATGATTGCGTCAATGGCGGCATTGAACTTCTCGCGCAGTTCGTCCTCACCCTTGCGGATTGCGATGCCCGCACCTTCGCCGTTGATCACCGGATCGGGCGTCAGCGTCCCGAGAATCTTGCAGCAGGCTCCGTCTTCGGTCGCAAGCCATTCCGAGAGGACGATGACGTCGTCGATCACCGCGTCGATGCGGCCGTTGGCTATATCGAGCTTGTATTCGTCCGGCGTCGGATAAAGCTTGATTTCTGCCGACGACAACTTCTCTTCCGCGTAGTTCGAATGCGTCGTCGCCGACTGGGCTCCAATCGTCTTGCCGGAAAGCCCGGCATCGGTCGCCTCGGTGATGTCGCTGTCCTTCGGGACGGCGATTGCCGGCGGCGAGTTGTAATACTTGTTCGTGAAGTCGACCTTTTCCTTGCGTTCCTCGGTGATGGACATGGATGCGATAATTGCGTCGAACTTGCCTGCGAGGAGGGCCGGGATGATTCCGTCCCAATCCTGCGTGACGAATTCGCAATCGGCCTTCATTTCATCGCAGAGCGCTTTGGCAATATCGATATCAAATCCGACCAACGATCCATCAGCTTCCAGGTTGTTGAAGGGCGGATAAGCGCCTTCCGTGCCAATCTTGATCTTCATGGCATGATTGTCGGCTTGTGCGCCGCCAATCGTCAGCGCAATCGCCGCAGTTGCGGCAAGAAGTCCGCTCGTCAAACGCATGTTACTTTCCTCATTGTATCAATCTTTTCGTGCAAGGCATTGTCATGCCTCAATGAAAGCCCTTCAAAATCCTCCCGGGCTTGAGGGCTGATATTCCCATTGTTTCTTCAAGAATTGCAACCGTTAAATCGCCGTCCGGTCGCCTCAAACTCGGCGTTAATGTCCGCCGCGAACGGGTTTCAACATGCGCCATATCAACGCGTCCTTGTCGATAATGGCGTGTTTTGCGGCGAACAGGATATGGAGCGCGAGGAGCGGCACGAAGGCGTAACCTGCAACGGCGTGTACCTGTTTGAAAAAAACCAGCGCGGGCGGATAGTCGATGGATGGAATCCCGAGTTCTAGCAACCCGAAGAATGTCAGTGGTTCTCCGGCTAGCGGCGGAATTAGCAGACCCGCCGCAACCCCGGCGAGAATGCTCAGGAGGAAGCCGATTTGGACGAGCCGCGCCACCAGATTGAGGAGCGCGGGCTGATCCGGGACACGCGGAAACCCCCTCCGAAACCGCCACCAGGCGTGGAATAGAAGTACTGGCGCGGCAATCAGCCCGATCCCGACGTGAATCGGGCGAACGTCATCTTGACGAAGGAGGAGAAGGGCGGTCACCAGAATTGCTGTGGTCCAATGCGCTGCGATCGAGATCAGCGAATAACCGGCGTACCGATCGCGCCTGTTAAGGGCTTCAAGTTTCAACGCTCATACAACCCCGAATTCGGCGAAAGGAATGAAATCGACCATATCGCCACGGCGCACACTCGTAACTTCTTCCCCAAGCTCGATAAGGCCGTCGGCCGCACGCAGCCCCGAAATAAGCCCCGAGCCGTCCTGCGGGTACTTTGCCACGGTCAGCGCTCCGTCGGCGGTCTTTGGCACCAAGTGGCCGCGCAGGAACTCGCGGCGGTCGCGCTTCTTCTTCGGAATGTCGAAGGCCGCCGGCAGCGGATAACGCACCGGGTCTCTATGGTCGGCGCCAGCCAAAGCATCCATTGCGGTTCGGACGTAAAGCAGGAAACAGACGAAAGCCGCGACCGGATTGCCGGGCAGACTGAGTACCACGCAGTCGCCAATCTGACCGAACATCATCGGCCGGCCCGGCTTTATGGCGATCTGCCAGAGGTGGCGCTTCCCAAGCCTGTCCAGTGCGGCGAGCATGTGGTCTTCCTCGCCGCGTGAGGCGCCACCGCTGGTAATGACGAGATCATGGCTCTTGGCGGCTTCTGCCAAGGCGCTCTCTATGCGCTCCGCACGGTCTTCGACAATACCAATATCGGTCACGAGGCCACCGAGCGATTCGACGAGCGTTCGCAACATGATCGCGTTGGAATCGAACACTTGGCCATGTCTGATGGTACCGCCCGGCGCCACAAGCTCGTTTCCGGTAGACATGACGGCTACTCGCAAGCGCGATCTGACTTGAATCTCGGCGAGGCCCATCGAGGCAAGGGCGGCAATATCCTGGGCGCGGATGATCTGTCCAGCCGGAACCACCGTCTCGCCGGTGGCGAGATCCTCGCCGCTGTGGCGGCAATTGGCGCCTGCCTTTAGTCCTTCCGGGATCAGGATCATCTCGCCCTCGATCCGGCAATCCTCCTGCATCGCTACCGTGTCGGCTCCGTCCGGCATGACGGCTCCCGTGAAGATGCGCACGCATTCCCCCTGCTTGAGATCTCGGGCTTCCGTATCGCCCGCGGCAAGGCGCCCGCCCAGAGAGAGTTTACCGGCATTTTCGGCATAATCGGCATGGTTGAAAGCGTAGCCGTCAACAGCTGAATTTTCATGCATGGGTACAGGCCGGTTAGCTACCACGTCGCGTGCGGAAATTCGGCGGTGTGCCACGGCGAGAGGAACGATCTTGACTGAGGCGACACAAGCGAGGCGTTTGCGCAAAAGGGCCATAACGTCAGCGTGGCGCATCCGGTCGGTATCGTGCAGGAAGCAATCGTCCAGCAGTTTGCGACGGCCGCCCCGGTCCGTCATGCGGCGCTCTCTTTGTTCAGGCCGGTTCGCCGCTCGATGAAGCTCGCGATGGCTTCGATCTCGGAATGATCGAAAAACGGCAGACATTCGCCGCGGCTCTTTTTCTCGTCACTGACTACGGCGACGATGTGCGAATCCGTATCCGCAAGGCGGGCCTTGGTGGTGGATTCGCGTCTGCGCATCTCGATCTTCTCATGCGTCTCGCCCTTATACCCCTCGACGAGAACAAGATCGCAGGGCGAAAGGTGTGCAAGAATGTCAGCCAGCGGAGGCTCTGGCTCTCTCTTGGCATTTTCATGCATGATCGCCCAGCGCTTGCCCGAGACGATTGCCACCTCGCGTGCGCCGGCCTGCCGGTGGTTCCAGCTGTCGGTGTTTTCGCGGTCGATATCAAAGGCGTGATGGGCATGCTTGACGGTCGACACTTTCCAGCCGCGGGCCGTAAGTTCGCGCACAAGCGCGGCCGTCATGCGGGTCTTTCCCGAGTTTTTCCAGCCGGTTACACCGAATATGCGCGGAACTGTCATTACGCCGCCTTCTGCAATATCGCCTCAGCCCTTGCAAGTTCCTCGGGTGTATTGGCGTTGAAAAACGGATCGGTGCCATCGGAAAGTAGCGCAAAGTTGCACATAATCAGCGTGTGCCGCCGTGCCCAGGCCATGACCTTGTACGTGTCGGTCGCAGCCATCCACGCCTGCAAGTCGCTCGCGAGCGCAACCGGCCAGAGCGCAAAAACCGGGTGCCGATGTCCATCCGATTCGGCCATCGCGATCGTTGTTTGGCCGGTTGCTTCCTCCGTCAGGCGCGCAGCCAGATCAGGGGGAAGGAATGGCGTGTCCGCGGCCGCGGTAAGGACGTGGGTGACACCGGTATCCAATCGATGCGCCCACAGCATTCCGGAAAGTATTCCCGCGAGCGGTCCAGCGTGCCCCTCCACCGTATCCTCGACGACCGGTTTTCCGAATTCAGCAAAACGTTTCGGATCGCCATTGGCGTTGATGGCGATCGCCTCGACTTGGGGCTCCAGTCGCGCGATCACGTGCTGAAGCATCGGGCGGCCGCCGAGATCCATCAATGGTTTATCGCCGCCGCCCATCCGCCGCGAGAGCCCCCCGGCGAGGATCACCCCGACAACGCGAACACCATGCCGGTCAACCATTGCGCGCACCTTTTCGTACGGTGGTCCGGTCTTCGTCACCAATCGTGTCAGGGTCGAGATCGAAGTCGATCCGGTCGGCCCCGGCGAGAGCGATGAAACGCTTTCCCCGCGCTCGTCCGATCAGTGTAAGCCCAGCAGATTTGGCCAGGTCCACGCCCCAAGCCGTAAACCCCGAGCGTGACACTAGAATGGGAATGCGCATCATCACCGTCTTGATCACCATCTCGGAGGTCAGACGCCCGGTCGTGTAGAAAATCTTATCTTCCGGATCGACGTTATTGACGTGCATCCAGCCAGCAATCTTGTCGACAGCGTTGTGACGTCCGACATCCTCCATGTAGACCAGCGGGCGATCTTCGTGACACAAAACGCATCCGTGGATCGCCCCGGCTTCAAGATAGAGGCTTGGCGTCGTGTTGATCGCGCGGGTGAGTGCGTAAAGCCAGGATGTCTTGAGTCGCGCCGACCTGTCCAGCTTAATACCGTCGAAACCCTCCATGACATCGCCGAAAACCGTGCCCTGCGCGCAGCCGGAGGTGCGCACTTTCTTCTGCAGTTTGTTCTCGTAATTGGTCTCGCGTTGGGTTCGAACGACAACGACACCAAGATCCTCGTCGTAATCGACGCCGATGACCGGATTTTGGGGCTCCAGCATGTGCTGATTGAGAAGATATCCGATTGCAAGCAGGTCCGGATGATCGCCAATCGTCATCATTGTAACGATTTCCTGGCGGTTCAGGTAGAGCGTAAGGGGTTTCTCGGCGACGACCCGCGTGGAGACCGGCCGCCCAGTATGGTCGATTCCCTCTACCGCGCGCGAGAGACCTTCTGCCATCGGGTCAGGCGCCACAAGCATGCCCGAGCCTCGATCTTCGGGAATATGTGCATGTCTGTTCATAGTCAGATAGTGATCAATTCGCGCTCAGGCTGCAACGGGCGTTTGGTATTAGGCCTGTCGCGTCATCCGTACTGCCTGATGCGTAAAGCCGATCGCGATCAGGCCGCAGGCGGCGAGGAACAAGCAAAGCGGGATTGGGAGGCCCGTTTTTCCCACAATAACGCCGGCGGCGACCGATGCTAATGCACCCAAACCGATCTGCAGTGCGCCGAGGAGGCCGGAGGCGGCACCGGCCGCCTCAGGGCGCAGACCGATCGCGGCTGCCGTGACGTTAGGTAACGTCATGCCGTTGCCAACGCCGACAAGCGCGAGCGGCAGAAAGAAGGATAGCGGATGTTCGAGACCGGCGGAAAACAGGACAATCGTGAGAAGCGGACCGGTGACGGAGATGAGGGCGCCGTCAAGCATCATCCGCTCGAGCCCGCGTCGTTCGGAGAAACGGCCGGAAAGAAAATTCCCCACTGAATAGCCGAAAGCGCAAAAGGCGAAATACAAGCCATAGAAAAATGGTCCCAATCCAAGATAGACGCTGGAGACAGCCGGGCCACCGCCAAGGAAACCGAAGAAAATGCCGGAAGTGAATGCGGCAACGCCCGAATAGACCCAGAAAAGTGGAAGGCGCAGAAGTGCACGATAGCTGGCGATCTGGTCACGTAATGGCGCGCCGCGAAATCGGTTTGTCTCGGGTAGAGTGAGTAGCGCAGTGCAGATTGCGATCATTCCGAATGCGCCGAGGGCTACGAATGACATGCGCCAGTTTGATATCTGGTCGATGAAGCCCCCGATCGCAGGACCTACCATCGGTGCGATGGCCATCCCCATCACGACGTAACCAATCATGCTGGCGGATTTCTCGCGCGGATAAACGTCGCGCACTATGGCGCGGGACAAGACAAGACCGCTCGCACTCGCTGCCTGGAAAACGCGCCCGGCTAGAAACATCGCAGCGTTGCTGGCGAAAACGCACATTGCCGTTCCAATCAGGAAAAGCACCATGCCGGCGTAGATCACAGGCCGGCGTCCCAACTGATCGGACAATGGTCCGATTACCAACTGCAAGGCAGCCGTCATGAGCAGGTAAAGAGACAGGCCAAGTTGCACCGTTGCGTAAGGCGCGCCCAGATCTGCTGCGATGCTTGGCATCGAGGGAACGAAGAGGTTGATTGCCAGTGGACTTACAGCGGTCAACAGAACCAATGTCAAAATCGACGGCCGCGGTCCTGTCCACTCGACATTCTGACATGGATCCGCAACAGGGATTTCCCGGCTTGCCATAAAATTTGCCTCCCCCGATCGCCGATGAGGGGACCGAAAATACCGTCGATTTGAGCTGCCTGCGATAATCAGAAAGGAACCGACGTGTCCGGAGCGCCCCGGCGTCCTTCTCATCATTTCGGCCGACAATTATCGCGAGACGATTATCGCGAAAGGACACGGGTATAGCGAAGTGTATGTTGGAGCAATCTTCCTTAAACACGATGTTGAAGCGAGGAAGGTGCCCTTCTCGTTGCCAAGTCGCGCGACTGTAGCTGAGCTCGGATCAGCGTCCGAAGACTGAGCCGAAAATATTGCGGATGGCTGCCCGTCTCTGTCGGCGTGCTTCCGCGATCAAACGATCGCTTTCACGAGGGGCGAAGGTGTGACTGTTCCGATTTTGGCCGGACATTTTCGATTTTCCTTATTTCGACGGGAGTCCAGATCGGATCCCCCGTTCTTAGCTAGACCGAAAATGTGAGTTTTACGTGTGCGAATCAACGCGTCCGCCACGCTATTAAGCGACATCAGCCATGCAATATTGCCATGGTTGCAATTCAACCCGTCGGAGCGGGTCAATCAGCTTCAGGTGCCGCGCGCGGGAGGCACCGATGCCGCGGAAATATTGGCTGATGCGGCTCTCCGCGAGACAAGCCGCTCGCGGTAGAGCGTATACAAACCTGTTGCAATGATTATCGACGCCCCGAAAGCGGTCAGTGCGTCCGGGATTTCGCCGAACACGAGGGCGCCGAGCGTGATAGCCCACAGCAGGCTGGTGTAGCGAAAGGGCGCGACCACGTGAATGTCCTCTCCGACACGCATGGCAACAACGATACCTTGATAGCCGACAAACAGAAACATCGATGCGATCGCCAGAACGCCAAACGTTTTCAGATCCATCGGCGTCCACCCACCAAGAACCTCCATTAGAACCGCTCCGCAAGCTGCCACCGCAATCGTCGTGACAAGCGAGACGGCAACGGAAGGGACCTCGACCGGCAACCTCCGTGTGGCGAGGTCTCGCGTGGCGGCGAACACAACCGTCATCATGGCGGATAAAGCGAAGATGTTGAACCCTTCCAGACCCGG
Organism: Oricola cellulosilytica; assembly: GCF_019966575.1. Lineage (GTDB taxonomy): Bacteria > Pseudomonadota > Alphaproteobacteria > Rhizobiales > Rhizobiaceae > Oricola > Oricola cellulosilytica. The sequence continues at coordinate 159,888 of NZ_JAINFK010000007.1, forward strand.
CCGGATAATAACGAGAACGCCGACGAAACCGACACCGATGGCTGAAATACGTCTTATGCCGACCGGCTCGCTCAAGAATAACGCGGCGCCGAGGGTTACGGCCAAAGGTAGCGCCTGCAGAATTGCCGACACGTTCGCGATCGGCATTTTGAACAAGGCAGTTAGGAAGAATATGGTGGCAAGGGCCTCTGCCGCGACGCGTATCATCATCGGCTTCGTTCGGACCGCTCTAATGGGCATGTTTGTTCGAGATGCACGGACGAAAGCAACCAGAAACACCATCATGATAAGGCCTCGGACTAACATGACCTGTCCGGCGTTGATCGTTTCTCCGAGCGATTTCACTAAGACATCGTTGATGGTGAAGCCCGCCATCGACCCAGCCATCAGCAATGATGCGCGCGTATTCGCAGACAGGGGCATAAAGAAATTCCCGAGAAAGTGTGAGAGACGAAAATTTGGCCTCAGTCCAGCGCGGAGTCCCACCCCGCTAATGGTCTGATTTCACCATCGAATGGATCGTTGATCTCACAAATCTTCGAGCAGACCGACCCTTCTCTCAGGGTGTGCCGTTGCCCGGATACGAGTCGCCTGATCGCCACCATTTTCAAAATTCGTGCTCTGTGCGACGGGGCGGCATCGAACTCGCCCCCGGTACGTGCGATGTCTAAATCACGGGCCGTCCAGCGAGCGCGCGATTGGCCCCACAAACGGATCGTACTTGTCGCGAAACCGCACAGGATACCGCATCGTCATTGTGTGGATTACGCCGTTGGAACCAAATTCGTGGCGCTCGTAATAAATGATATTGTCGTCATAGCCCGACACAACGAGCCAGTTCTTGCCGGATGCCTTGTAGGTTGCCGGAATGCCGTTCGCCGAAGCGACATCGACAAGTTGCTTCAGCAGTGATTGCACGGTAACGCCATCGGCCTTTCTGCGTGCAAACACAATGAGTTCCGCATCGTCAGATGAAACAAAGGTCCTGCCGTCTCCATTCGATGGTGCTGGATCGATCCTGTCGAACACGTCAGCGGGGAACGAGATGCTTGTGCCAAAGCGTTCGTTTTCGTAGGTGAGCGTGTCGGCGTCAGCCGCCACGGCTCCAAGAAAGAGCATCATTCCCGCTGAGACAAGCCGTTGCACTGTCTTAGCCGCCCGTTACGCTCATGTGTCTTGATACCGAAGGGCGCCGGGTTCTGCGGTCGATAATGAAATCGTGCCCCTTCGGCTTGCGTCCGATGGCTTCGTCAATTGCGTTGGAAAGGGCCTCGTTGCCCTCGGACGCGCGAAGCGGCTCCCGCAGATCGGCGGCGTCCTCCTGGCCGAGGCACATGTACAACGTGCCGGTGCAGGTCAGGCGAACGCGATTGCAAGTCTCGCAGAAATTGTGGGTCATCGGTGTGATAAAGCCGAGCTTGCCGCCTGTCTCCTCTACCTGCACGTAGCGCGCCGGACCGCCAGTCTTGTAGGGAGTGTCGTGAAGCGTGAAATGTTCCTCCAATTGCGCGCGAAGAAGCGACAACGGCATATACTGGTCGGTGCGGTCCTCGTCGATTTCACCCATCGGCATGGTCTCGATTACGGTCATGTCCATGCCTTGGCCGTGGGCCCACCGCATCATCTCCGGGATTTCCTCGTCATTGAAGCCCTTCAGGGCGACGGCATTGATCTTGACCTTCAGACCGGCGGCGCGGGCTGCCTCAAGTCCAGTCAACACGCGCGACAGGTCACCCCAGCGGGTGATCTGCCGAAACTTATCCGGGTCGAGTGTATCGATCGAAACGTTAATGCGGCGCACGCCATGGGCGAAAAGCTCGTCGGCATAGCGAGAAAGCTGCGATCCGTTGGTCGTCAGCGTGAGTTCCTCAAGAGCGCCGGAGCGCAAGTGGCGACCGAGCTGCTGGATGAGATGCATGATGTTCTTGCGAACGAGGGGCTCTCCACCGGTTAGCCGCAGCTTGCGGACCCCCTTCTCGACGAAGGCGGTGCATAGCCTATCCAGTTCTTCGAGGGTGAGCAGGTCCTTCTTCGGCAGGAAGGTCATGTGTTCCGACATGCAGTATGTGCAGCGGAAATCACAGCGGTCGGTCACGGACACGCGCAGATAGGTGATGTCACGGCCGTACGGGTCGGTCATCGTCGGCAGGTTCGGTAGTTTGATGTGGTCCTGCATGTGCAATTCGAAGCGATGTTGTCCTTATTCAGTGTTGATGTCATAGCCCAATCCGTCAAGGGATGGGAAGGCCGACATTCGTCCAGTCGGGAAGGAAAGCAATCATGGCGGAACAAAGTGTGTGGCCGAGGGAATTGCGTGTGTCCAAGGACCGCAGGCTGCTGACGGTGAAATTCAACACCGGCGAGAAACACGAACTGACTGCCGAGATGTTGCGCGTTCTGTCTCCTTCGGCGGAGGTCCAGGGCCACTCTCCCGATCAGCGCATTACGGTAGGCGGCAAGAAAAATGTCGAAATCATGCAGATGAAGCCGGTCGGAAATTACGCTGTCCGCATCGTTTTCGACGATCTGCACGATACCGGCATATACTCATGGTCCTATCTTCTGGAACTCGGCCGCGAGAAGGGCGAACGTTGGGCCGCGCATCTAAGGGAACTGGAGGAAAAGGGCCTCACCCGATGACATCCTTCAAGCCCGTGACCGGCCTTCAGGAGCTGGAATCGATTTACGGCGCTCCGGGCGAGGCGTCGCTGCTGAAGATCGCCGACCGGATCACGCCGGAATACCGGGCGTTGCTGGAAGCCTCGCCCTTTTTCGCGCTTGCGACCGTCGGGCCGGCACGGATCGACTGCTCGCCGCGCGGCGAGTTGGGCGGCGCGTTCCGGATCGCGGACGAAAAGACGCTGATCATCCCGGACTGGCGCGGCAACAACAGGATCGACAGCCTGCGCAACATCGTGCGCGATCCGCGGGTGGCGCTGCTGTTGCTTATCCCCGGATCGCAGACGACAATCCGAATGAACGGCACGGCCATTGTGACGGTGGACGAGGGCCTTCTGGCGAGTTTCGAGAGGGATGGCAAGAGGCCGCGTTCGGCGGTAATTGTCAGCGTCAACGAGGTTTACACGCAATGCGGCAGAGCGGTGCTGCGCGCCGAATTGTGGAATCCGGCGCATCATGTTTATCCGAAGGAGCTCCCGACGCCGGGCGACGTTCTCAGGGCGCAATCGCGTGGCGTCTTCGATTCCGAAACCTACGACAGGGAATGGGCGGGCCGCGCGGAAAAGACCATGTGGTGAGCGGTCATCCGAGGTTCAGTTCCCTGAAAAAGTCGTTGCCCTTGTCGTCGATCACGATGAAGGCGGGAAAGTTCTCGACCTCGATCCGCCAGATCGCCTCCATGCCGAGTTCGGGATACTCGACGACTTCGACGTTCCTGATGCACTCTTGGGCGAGACGGGCGGCCGGCCCGCCGATCGAGCCCAGATAGAAACCGCCGTGCCGGGCGCAGGCCTCGCGCACGGCGCGCGACCGGTTGCCCTTGGCGAGCATCACCATTGATCCGCCGAAGGACTGGAACTGGTCGACATAGGAATCCATGCGGCCGGCTGTGGTCGGCCCGAACGAGCCGGACGCGTAGCCTCCCGGCGTCTTTGCCGGCCCGGCATAGTAGATCGGGTGGTTTTTGAAATAGTCCGGCATCGGTTCGCCAGCCTCGAGCCGGGCGCGGATCTTCGAGTGCGCCAGATCGCGGGCAACGATGATAGAGCCGGAAAGAGAAAGGCGGGTTTTAACCGGGTGTCTTGTCAGGTCGGCGAGGATTTCTCCCATCGGCCGATTGAGATCGACCTTCACGACATTCGATGACAGTGTGTCCTCGTCGATATCCGGCATATACTTCGACGGATTGGTTTCCAATTGCTCGACGAGAATGCCGTCCTTCGTGATCTTGCCGAGCGCCTGGCGGTCGGCCGAGCACGAGACGCCGAGACCGATCGGCAGGGATGCGCCGTGGCGGGGCAGGCGGATCACGCGCACGTCGTGGCAGAAATACTTGCCGCCGAACTGGGCGCCAACCCCGGTCGCCTGTGTCGCCCTGTGGATCTCGGCTTCCATCTCCAGGTCGCGGAAGGCGTGGCCCGATTCCGAACCTTCTGTCGGCAGCGTGTCGAGATAACGCGTCGAGGCGAGCTTGACCGTCTTAAGGTTCATTTCGGCGGACGTGCCGCCGATGACGATGGCGAGGTGATAGGGCGGACAGGCGGCAGTACCGAGCGTCAGGATCTTCTCCTTGAGGAACCCGACCATCCGGTCATGCGTCAGCAACGACGGCGTGCCCTGGTAGAGGAAAGTCTTGTTGGCAGACCCGCCGCCCTTGGCGACAAACAGAAACTTGTACGCGTCCTCACCCTCCTCATAGATATCGATTTGGGCCGGCAGGTTGTTGCGGGTGTTCTTCTCCTCGAACATCGACAGCGGCGCGAGCTGCGAATAGCGCAGGTTCCGCTTGGTATAGGCGTCGAGAACGCCTGCGCCCAGGGCGTCCTCGTCACCGCCATCGGTCCAGACCTTTCGCCCCTTCTTGCCCATGATGATCGCCGTACCGGTGTCCTGGCACATCGGCAGCACCCCGCCGGCGGCGATATTGGCGTTCTTCAGTAGGTCGTAGGCGACGAAGCGATCATTGTCCGTTGCTTCCGGGTCGTCGAGGATTGCCGCAAGCTGCTTCAGATGGCCGGGACGGAGCAGGTGATTGATGTCGCCGAACGCCCTTTCCGACAGGAGCCGCAGGCCCTCCCTCTCGACTACGAGAACTTCCTCGCCGCGGAACGTGTCGACCGAAACGTGCTCGTCCGTCAGCTTGCGCCACCGTGTATCGGCCTCCCGGAGGGGAAAGAGTGTATTCAGCTCGGATGCCATTCGTTTGCTCCTTGAGCGTTATGGGCAGGTCGCTTCATACCGCAGCGGCGCCCGATGGCAATGGCGTGATCCGAGCCCGCATCCCTTGTCAATTGGGTGGCCGCGGCAAGACGGTCGTGCCGCAATCGGCTGCGCCACAACCCGTGCAAATGATGCGAAAGGCGATGCGGCGGAGCGCAACGCTCCCGCCAAAGCTGCTGCGCAAGCGCTGGAGATCGACGCTGGCCCGTGTGCCACATGTCCGGCAAATTGCAATGGCGCTTGTGCGCTCTTTCAGCAATTCATCGATCGAATAGGTATCGTTAAGGCGGTTCGTCACGAGATCCGACAAGTTGAAGGCGCACCGCAGAATGGCGCAAAATCAACCCGATATCAAACGAGCTGGTGCATAAAATATTAAGGTGCGACTGATACGATCGTCCAGTGTTAGGCGATTGGGGAGGCGGGGCCAGATGCGAATTCGAGAACTGTTCTCAGAGATGAGCCAGCCGGATCTCAAATCCGCTCGCTCGGACATGGAACTGGCTTCGGCTGCGCAAATATTATGCGCGAACAACATCGGCGCGCTTCCCGTCATCGGAGATCAAGGCGACGTTATTGGGATCGTCTCCGAGCGCGATATTGTTCGATCGATCGTAAATTGCCGGACGGAGTTTTTCTCGAAACGGGTGGACGAGGTCATGACCAGATCGGTGATCACCTGTGGTCCGGACGATCTTACCGAAGACGTTTATGAAGTGCTCAGTGTGAAGCAAATACGCCACATCCCCGTCGTAGAAGAGGGGCGGATGTACGGAATGCTCAGCATTCGTGACTTTGAGAATGCACACCGGCGTCTCCGTGCCCAGGCTCTGACGGACAGCCTCACCGGATTGCACAATCTGCGGCATTTTCTCGGCATCCTCGACAATGAATTCAATCGTTACAGGCGCTTCCAGTCCCCATTGGCGGTGGCGACGATCGAGGTTTTCCCAAGCGATGAATTCAATAGCCACGCGGCAAGCGACGGGCTACTGCGGAAGCTGGCCGGGCTGATTACCGAACAGACACGAGCATATGATTCTGTTGGTCGCACGGGGGATCATCGGTTCGGGCTGATTTTGCCCAATACCGACGCGCGGACGGCTAACCGGGCGTGCGAGCGCCTGCTCTGGGCATTGAGAACCTCTGCGTCCCGGGTGGCTGGGGACGCGCCGGACTATCGCGTCAGCATAGGTCTGGCGTTCGGAAACAGGCGTAACTGCGACGGCAGAAGCATCTTGGAACGTGCGGACAAACTCGCGGAAACCGCTGGCGCAAATGGTGGCGACTGCATTGAAGCGGATGAGCTCGCCCAGCCGACCGAGGACAGTGCAAGCGCGGCATAAACATTACATTTCGCGGAGAAAATGGTGGGCGATACTGGGATTGAACCAGTGACCCCTCCCGTGTGAAGGGAGTGCTCTCCCGCTGAGCTAATCGCCCTGCCTTTGGCGCAGGCGCGCGGGTATAGGCTTCGCGCTTTGCGGAAGTCAACAGGGCTGCACGGCAGCGTTGATCAACTCGTTGACAAGTTCGGTATCGAGCGCAGCATAGTGCGAAATGATTCTGTCGGGCTTGAATTCGCAGACGTCGCGCTCCGTGTAGCCGAAATCGACGGCGACAACAGGAATTCCGGCGGCTTTCGCCGTAACGATATCGGTTTCACTGTCTCCCAGCATCACTGCGCGGTTCCGGTCTCCGCCAGCCCTGTCGATCGTGCCCGTCAGATGAGCCGGGTCGGGTTTTCGCACAGTGAACGTATCCTGGCCACAGATCGCGGAAAAGATCTTGTCGATCTTGAGGGCCTGCAGCAGATCTACGGCGTTGTGTTCTGTCTTGTTCGTACAGACCGCGACAAGAAATCCGGCGGACTTCAGATCGTCTATCGCTGCCAGAACGCCATCGTAGGGGCGCGACTTGCCGGGCATATTTTGGCGATAGTGTACCAGAAACCGGTCGAGAAGAGCGTCGATTTCCTTGGTCGCGGCTTCCCTGCCGGTTGACGAATACGCCCGCTCGATCATCGCGCGGGCACCTTGACCGACATAGCGGTGGAAACCTTCCGCATTGACCGCTCCGACGCCAGCGGATGCGAGGGCATGATTGAGGCTGTCGATGAGATCGGGTGCCGTATGGACTAGCGTTCCATCAAGATCAAAAACCACGATCGGAGGGGGCATTGACATTTTCCGTTTGAATTCTCGGCGAAGCACTAGCTGTCGGACAATCTCTTTGCAACGGATGTGAGGCGCATTGCCGGTTGGCCTGTGCCAGGCGGCGTGTTAACCGAGGCGCCGAAATCGGGGAAATACAACTGTCCATGTCGTCAGACGAATTGAAACGCGCCGCTGCGCAGGCCGCTCTGTCATACGTGAGCGAAGGCATGAAGATCGGCATCGGCACGGGAAGCACGGCGGAAGCTTTCATCCACTTGCTTGCCGAAAGGGTCGGGGATGGGTTTCATGTAACCGGCATTCCAACCTCGGAGCGATCAGCGCGCCTTTGCATCGAACTTGGCGTGCCCCTTTCCAGCCTCGACGAATCCCCGAGTCTCGATTTGGCGATCGACGGCGCCGACGAGATCGATGCCTCTCTCAATCTGATCAAGGGGGGCGGCGGCGCTTTGCTTCGCGAGAAAATCGTCGCCCATGCGTCGTCGCGCTTCATCGTTATTGCTGACGAGAGCAAGCTGGTCCCGGCGCTGGGCTCATTTCCCCTGCCGATTGAGGTCAATCCGTTCGGACTGGAGGCAACCCGCGGCGCAGCTCAACGCGCATACGACTCCCTGGGATATTCCGGCGAATTGCGGCTCCGTGTTCGCGATGGTCAGCCGTACGAAACGGATGGCGGGCACTTCATACTCGACGCATCATTCGGCCACATTTCCGACCCAAAGGCACTGTCTGACGCGCTGCACCTCATTCCGGGTGTGGTGGAGCACGGGCTCTTCATCGGCATGACGACGGTAGCGATCGTTGCCGGCGCGGATGGGGTCAGAACACTTGTCGCGGCGGGCGCCTGATGTCAGGCCACTACGGAATCTGAGGAACTGGAGTTCAACAAGAAAATGATGTTATCGATGAAAGACCGAATTCGCAGGGCCGCATATGCGGCTGCGGTCGTTTCCGCCGTAATGCCGGGCGCCGCGCATGCGCAGGAGCCATCCGACGCGCATATCGCCGCGGCCAGAAACGCGATTTCGGCTCTTGGCGCAACCGATCCCTTTGATGACATACTGCCTGCCGCTGCGCTCGGCCTCAAAGGCCGTCTCATCGCGAACAACCCGGATCTCGAGGACCAAATATCCGATATCGTGGATTCCGAGACGTTAGCGATGGTCTCCCGCCGTTCAGCTCTCGAGGAAGAGGCGGCCCGCATTTATGCGTCAGCCTTCACGGAAGAGGATCTGAAGATGATCGCGGAGTTCTATGAGACCGAGGCCGGGCAGAAGCTTCTACAGAACGGTCCTATCGTATCACGCGAAGTCAACGGGGCCGTTTCGGTCTGGGCGCGGGGCATTGAGCGCGATCTGCTGCAAAACGTTGTTGCCAAGATGAACGAGGCCGGTTTGCGGGCAAATGTCGAAGGCGCTGCCCCGGGCGGAAGCACCGCGCCTTTGGAAGGCGCACCGGCACAGGGCGCGACCCAGAACTGATCACCACAGCTACGCGAATTTATGGGATGGCCCGGTGCTTGCGCCGGGCCTTTCGTTTTTTCGTTCCTTCCACTATGCGGGAATGGCTTACCGCCCCCGCAAGGAGATTGGATTTATGGCGACGCGAGACTACGACCTGTTCGTGATTGGCGGAGGATCGGGCGGCGTGCGCGCTGCGCGTCTTGCCGGGGGCATGGGTAAGCGGGTCGGCCTTGCCGAGGAATACCGCATGGGCGGAACGTGCGTGATACGCGGATGCGTTCCCAAGAAACTGTTCGTTTACGCGTCTCAATTTTCAGAACATTTCGAGGACGCACCCGGTTATGGCTGGACGGTTGCCGAAACTTCGTTCGACTGGCCAACCCTGATCGCCAATAAGGATCGCGAGGTGGCGCGGCTCGAGGGGCTTTACCGGGGCGGCCTAGAAAAGAACAAGGTAGAGATACACGACACCCGTGCCCGTCTGGTTTCGCCACACGAAATTTTGCTCGAGGCCTCCGGCAGGACGGTCACCGCCGACCAGATATTGATTGCGACTGGAGGGCGGCCGAATTTGCACGAAGCGCTTGACGGCCACGAGTTTTGCATCACCTCGAACGGTGCTTTCAGCTTGGACGCCTTGCCCAAGGCAATCATTGTTGCCGGCGGCGGCTATATTGCCGTCGAGTTCGCCAATATCTTTCATGGTCTCGGCGTAGAGACGACCCTAGTTTATCGCGGCCAGAAGATACTCGGCGGGTTTGATGACGACCTGCGCGATCATCTTCAGCAGACGATGATTGCCAAGGGCATCAACGTTATCTGCCACCAGATTTTCGACAAGGTCGAAAGGCGGGCCGACGGCCGTCTCGACGCGCATCTCCTCAACGGAGATATGTTAACGGCGGACCAGGTGATGCTTGCCCTTGGCCGGGTGCCGAACACGGGGGGGCTAGGTCTCGATCACGCCGGCGTTCACACCGACATCCTGGGAGCCATCACTGTCGATGACTATTCGCGCACGAATGTCGACCATATCTGGGCGGTCGGGGACGTCACCAACAGGGTGCAATTAACTCCCGTCGCGATCCACGAGGCCATGTGTTTTCTCGAAACGGCATTTAAAGGTAACCCCACGAAGCCTGATTTCGAAACCATCGCCACCGCTGTATTCTCGCAGCCGGAGATCGGTACCGTCGGATTAACGGAGGAGCAAGCGGCGGAACGGTATGGCGATCTCGAGATCTACAAGGCGACGTTCCGTCCGATGCATCACGTGCTGCCCGATCGCCAGGAAAAGATGCTGGTCAAGCTGATAGTCGACGTGCAGAGCCGCGTCGTCGTCGGTGCGCATATGGTCGGGCCGGCTGCCGGGGAGATGGCACAATTGCTGGGAATTTCCCTCAAGGCGCGCTGCACGAAGGAGCATTTCGACGCCACCATGGCGGTCCATCCGACAGCGGCGGAAGAATTTGTGACGATGTATGAACCGACCTATCGGGTTAAATCCGGCAAGAAGGCAGCCTAGCCGTCGAGCAGCCAGTCGGTAAGGCGAGGCCATAGCGTGTCGGCGAACCGTCTGCGGAAGAACCCGAGGTGGCCTATCTGCGCCCCGTCGGCGTCCTCGGGACCGAGCCAAAGCTGCTCCACAGGTGCTCTATCGTAGTAATCCATTAGGCCGGCGTTGGCTTTCGGCGTGCCCCACACGTCATCGGCGAATCCCAGCGAGAGGATCGGCGTTTCGACCGCGGAGAAGCGCTCCGGCAGCTTGAGCGCCGCGTCGTCGAAGAAATAGCGTGGCGAGCGGCACCATCGGGCCCAATCGCGGAACACCGGTCCTGGCATTGGTTCTCCGGTTCCGAGCCAAGCCGGGGTCTTGCCGAAAAGCCATGTGGCGGGAACGCCGATTCCGTTCATCTTAAATAACACGGACCATGGTTCACCAGTGTTGCGCCAGTAACCCGAAAGCGTGGCGACGGCGGCGTACCGAGCGAAGCGGGACGAGCATCCAGAAATGCCCAGCGCCTGCCCACCGTACGAGTGACCGATGCCCACCATGGGGTGGCCGGGGTCGACGGCATCCAGCGTTTTCATCGCGGCGGGGAAATCGAGTTGGCCCCAATCGATCATATTTATGCGGCTCGCCCATTTGGCAGGCTCTGGGGAACCGGGAAGTCCGCGGTAGTCGTATGTGAACACCCCGCGGCATCCCAGCTTGATCAGGAAGCGTGCGAAGTGCGAGTAGAACCCTCGTGGGACGGCTGCGGCCGACGATATGAGCACAAGCGGCTTGGCAGGGGTTTCTTGCTGGTTTTCGAACAACGTTCCGGTTAAGGGAAATCCGTCGTCGGCTTTGAATTTAACACCGCGCTCTATCGGTTCGGCAGACAGAAAACCGCTTGCGTTCGTGGTTTGAAGTCCGCTTGGCATCGATTCTCCCGTGCCGTTGAATGGAAGTCCGCCGAGAAAGTTACCATTTACGTAAACGTCAAAATCAACTCCAAGAATACGCATGCTGAACCAAACTGATCTTCATATGTGGGACGAAATCGGTCGAGCGGCCGCGAAGGGCGACCTGTTTGCCTATTTTGGGTATGGATCGCTGGTGAACCGCGCCACCCACCGTACCCGTATCCTCGGTGCGGCGAAGGCGTCAGTGCGCGGCTGGAGGCGTCATTGGCAGGCTCGTCCCGATCCATCGGAGGAGGGCCTATCGTTCCTCAGTGTGAAACCGGATGTCGAAGCGGGGCACGATTTGCCTGGTCTGCTGGTTTTCGATCATATTGAAAATCTTGATGCGCTGGACCGGCGTGAGTTGGGATACGATCGGCGAGTCGTCGCACGCAATGCGATCGTGTTTTCGGGCGATTTCGAGTTCGACGGCCCCGTCTTTATTTACGAAGCCCGCCCGCCGGCCCGTCGTGACGCCCATCACTCAATCCTGCAAAGCTATCTTGATGCGGTGTTGCAGGGTTACCTTCGCGAGTATGGAGAAGACCATGTGCGGCGCTTCATTTTGGAGACGCACGCCTTTGATACTCCAGTCATTCAAGATCGGCACGTACCGCGTTATACGCGCCATGTCCTGCTCGAGGCAGAGGAGCGCGCATTTATCGACAGCATGCTGCGAGAACATGGAGTTTCGCAAGTCGAGGCCTGAGAACATAGGGCAATCCATGCTGGTAACGCGGGATCGATTGGCCTATATGGGCGCATCGGTCGGGCAGGGGCTGGGCCACCGTCCCGCCGAGATCACCTGTGAGAGACGAATGCGAGCGAAGTACGATGGCACAGACGTGGACACCTGACAGTTGGAGAAGCAAGCCGATCATGCAGGTTCCGACCTATCCGGATCAAACGGTTCTGGAGAATGTCGAGTCGCGTCTGCGCACCTATCCCCCGCTCGTTTTCGCGGGCGAGGCGCGGGCATTGCGCAGTCACCTTGCCGAGGTCTGTGAAGGGAAGGGCTTTCTGTTGCAGGGCGGCGATTGCGCCGAAAGCTTCGCTGAGCACGGGGCCGACACCATTCGCGACTTTTTTCGCGTCTTCCTGCAGATGGCGATTGTGTTGACATTCGGCGGTTCAAAGCCCGTCGTGAAGGTCGGACGCATTGCCGGGCAGTTTGCCAAGCCGCGCTCCTCCGACATCGAAACCAAGGATGGTGTGCAACTTCCATCCTATCGCGGCGATATCGTTAACGGAATCGACTTTGACGAACAGTCCCGCGTTCCAGATCCAAATCGGCAGGAGATGGCCTACCGTCAGTCAGCGGCCACGCTCAACCTTCTGCGCGCTTTCGCACAAGGGGGCTATGCGAACCTCGAAAACGTCCATCAGTGGATGCTAGGCTTTGTCGGCGACAGTCCACAAGGCGAGCGTTACCGCGCGCTTGCCGACCGGATATCCGAGACGATGGATTTCATGCGGTCGATCGGCATCACTGCCGATCACTATGCGCGCCTCCGCGAAACCGAATTCTACACCAGCCATGAGGCGCTGCTGCTCGGCTACGAGGAAGCGCTGACCCGTGTCGATTCAACCTCTGGCGACTGGTACACAACTTCCGGACATATGATCTGGATCGGTGATCGCACACGGCAGGCGGATCACGCACATGTGGAGTTCTGCCGCGGGATCAAGAACCCGATCGGACTGAAATGCGGACCGTCGCTTGAAGCTGATGATCTGATCAACCTGATCGATATCCTCAATCCGGCGAACGAGCCGGGTCGTTTGACTTTGATCGCGCGTTTTGGGCACGAGAAGGTCGCGGACCATCTCCCACGACTGCTCCGTGCAGTAGAACGGGAGGGCAAGAAAGTCGTCTGGTCCTGCGATCCGATGCACGGCAACACCATCACGGCGAACGGCTACAAGACACGACCGTTCGAGCGGGTGCTTTCGGAAGTCGAGCACTTCTTCCAGATCCATCGCGCCGAGGGTACTTATCCGGGCGGCATTCATGTCGAGATGACGGGCAAGAACGTCACTGAATGCACGGGCGGCGCGCGCGCGATCAGCGCTGAGGACCTCCAGGATCGCTATCATACCCACTGCGATCCAAGGCTCAATGCGGATCAAGCGCTTGAGCTGGCGTTTTTGGTCGCAGAAAACCTGAAGAATGGGCGTGGAAGCGGCGATCAGAAGGTTGCGGTCAACGCCTGATATTGCGACGGCTGCCGTCGTCCACCGGCAATTCCCGAGCGCGAGGACGGTCGATGATCGTCCCTGTTTCTCTTGATGGGCGAGTGTGAAAATGACCGATGGGATCTCCGGCGGATGCCACTGTGGTGCGGTTTCATTTCGGGCGAATGGCCCGATGCGAGATATCATCTATTGCCACTGCACCCAGTGCAGAAAACAGAGCGGCCATTTCGTCGCCGCAACCAGTTGCGCCGACAGCGAATTGTCGATCGAGGGCGCGGAATATCTGACGTGGTACGCGGCGTCCGCGGAAGCGAAGCGGGGGTTTTGCCGTACGTGCGGAGCAGCGCTTTTTTGGAAACGGAACGAAAGCGGCCGGACCTCGATCATGGCCGGCTCGTTCGATATTCCGTCCGGTCTGAAGGCCAGCCACCACATCTTCGTCGCCGACAAGGGCGATTACTACGAAATCGCCGATAGGTTGCCGCAATACCCAGCCGGGGAAGCCCGATTGTGATTTGGGCGCCGCCCGCCTCGTCTCCGATCGATGAACGATAAGTCTATGTCCCGGTTCTCGCATGCGGGGCATGGCCGTATTATGTCCGCGGCAAAGGAGAATCCCTATGGGCAACATGCCAAGCGTATTCATCTCCCACGGCGGACCCAATGTCGTTATTGAACCGTCGGAGGCTCATGACTTCCTCGCGTCGCTCGGGAAACTGGTGCCGCGGCCGAAGGCGATTGTGATCGTTTCGGCGCATTTCGAGACGGACGGGCCGGTCGTGGTGACGGATCCCAATCCGGCGATGATCTATGATTTCGGCGGATTTCAGCAGGAACTCTACGAGAAAGTCTACCCGGCGCCCGGGGAGCCGGAACTGGCAATGCGCGTCGCGAACTTATTGGCAGATTCCGGGCTTTCGCCGCGGACCACTGCCGAGCGCGGCTACGACCATGGCGCGTGGAACCCACTGATCCTGGCGTATCCCGATGCCGACATCCCGGTCGTGCAGCTTTCGATCGATCCGCGCCGCGATGCCGCATACCATTACGCACTGGGCGCGGCGCTCGCGCCGTTGCGTGAAGAAGGGATATTGCTGCTCGGCTCAGGGCATATCACGCACAATCTGCGGGCCATTTTCGCGTCGATCCGTCACGGTAGTACGCCGGATCCTGAGTTGTCTGGAAAGATCGAGGCGTTCACCGGGTGGTTTGCTGAACAGTTTGGAAAGGGCGACCGTGAGGCCATCCTCGACTGGAGGAACCGCGCGCCCTTCATCGCCGAGAACCATCCGACAGACGAGCACTTGATGCCGCTGTTCTTTGCCTATGGCGCTGCGGGTGAAGGGGCGGAGGCGGAACTTGCGCACCACTCCCGCCAATACGGTTTCTTCGCGTGGGATTCTTGGTTCTTCCTCTAGGAATCACTTTTGCCGCAGCAGCTCCCGTTTTCGGAAGGCAGTATGACCCACGACGACAAACCCGCCCGAACTCTCTTGAGGAGCGAAGTGTGCTGCCCGCCGAACTCTATTGCCGTTGTCTCGAGGACAAGGAAGATCTGATTGTTCCCGTGATACTTGATCGCGGGAAATGCGCACTGAAAATCTCTTGAGTTTCTGGACCCTAACGCTTGATTTCGAAACGTGCGCATTCCTCCGGCAACTGGACGGTGTCTGTGGTGATACCGGAGACCCACGCCCCCTTTGGCCCGTCATGTAGGAGTTCGATCATCAGTTCCACGTGATACTTCGGTCCGCATAGAAGCGTCGTGACAGAACCGTCGGTCTCGTTTCGAACCCATCCTGTCAGACCGCGCCGTTGTGCCTCGGCTTGCGTCCATGCGCGAAACGAGACCCCCTGAACCCGACCGGTAACCCTGGCGATCACAGCAATTTTCTCTTCGCTCATTCAGCCTTCCGCTTAGAGTTCCGATTCCGAAGCCGTGCCATGCGGCGGCGACTGGCACTCCCACTAAACACATCATGCCGACTCGGGAGCGAACTTGTAATTGCCTGACATTGCGAGTAAATAGAGATATCGTTGATTTGGCCAGGTTTGGCTTTTCGCGGCGTCAACTGCTTTCGACCCGCCATTTCCTCTCCAATGTTCGATATGTAATCGTGCCGGCGATAGTCGCGGCGCGGACAGATATGTCTAAGGAAGATACGAATGCCGACAGGTACAGTGAAATTCTACAACGGCCAGAAGGGCTATGGCTTCATCGAGCCGGAAGACGGTGGAAAAGACGTCTTCGTTCATGTTAGCGCACTCGAGCGCGCTGGCGTTGGAGGGCTTGCTGAAGGCGACAAGGTTCAGTTCGAAGTCGAGCAGGGTCGTGACGGCCGTAGTTCTGCCGGTAATCTCAAGCTTCTCTGAATTGCTGGCCGCAAGCGCCCTTGTAAGCGCTGCAGGTCGATTGCGATTTTAGGCCGCATACCTATGCGGCTGCAGAGCGGGGTCAATCCCCGCTCTAAAGCATTAATGGTGGTGGGTGCGGCCGGAGCCTTAAGCGGTAGAATGCCCCGGATCGCATCAGGAAAGGATATCCATTGCAAGTTCTCGTACGTGACAACAATGTCGACCAAGCGCTTCGCGTCTTGAAGAAAAAGATGCAGCGCGAGGGCATCTTTCGCGAAATGAAGGCGCGTCGGTCTTATGAAAAGCCGTCTGAAAAGCGGGCTCGCGAAAAAGGTGAGGCCGTGCGCCGGAGTCGCAAGGCCGCTCGAAAGCAGGCGCAACGCGAGGGGTTGCTTCCCGGCCCGAAGCGTAAGCCGCGCCCCACCGGCCCGGCACGTTAGGCGGTACGGATGGAAAAGGAACGGCCTGCTCCGAATCTCACCAAGGATACATTGTTCAAGCGTTCCTCGCGCGCCGAAGACAAATGGGAACAGACGAACTCCGTTTCGCGCGCGATGATGGACGCTGACGAAAACGCCAGACGCAAGAAGACCGAGCGTTTGCGCAAGATGCGGCTCGAAGCAGAGGGTGGCGAGAGCGGACGGGAAGAAGCAGCGCCGGTTCCGGTGAGGAAACGCCAAGCCGTTCCGGGCGCGAAGCGCAGCCTTGCGCTCAAGGACGAATAGTCTCCTCCACCCATTTCCCGTTCGCGCCGTGCGCTTCGTGGTCTTATGGGGGCCTTTCCCGGCAGGGATCGGCGGTGTTGCATTCCGACTTAAATGAACTGCCGGGCGGTCGATTGCCACCGCCGACCACGCGGGCTAATGCTCGGCCATGAGCGAGCAACCAGACGTTCTGCGCATAGCCGTCGCGCAGTTGAATCCAACAGTCGGCGATATCTCCGGAAATCTCGAGAAAGCGCGCGAAGCCCGGGCTGAAGCCGCCCGCCATGGTGCCGATCTCGTTTTCTTCACCGAACTTTTCATTTCCGGTTACCCTCCCGAGGATCTGGTCCTGAAGCCTGCCTTTCTGGCGGCTTGCGAGAAGGCTGTGCGCGACCTTGCGGGGGATACCGCCGATGGCGGGCCAGGTGTGGTGATGGGTGTACCGCTGGCCCGTGGCGGGCTGAAGCACAACTCGGTGATGGTGCTCGATGGAGGTGAGGTGATCGCCGAGCGGCATAAGGTCGACCTACCGAATTACGGTGAATTCGACGAGAAACGCGTGTTCCAGGCCGGTCCGATGCCGGGCCCCGTCGACTTTCGCGGTGTGCGGATCGGCATTCCGGTCTGCGAGGATATCTGGGGCGATCTCGGCGTATGCGAAACGCTTGCGGAAAGCGGCGCGGAACTGCTTCTGGTCCCCAACGGTTCTCCCTACTATCGGGGCAAGGTCGACGTGCGCCACCAGGTGGTGATCCGTCAGGTCATCGAGAGCGACCTGCCTATCCTCTACGCCAACCAATTGTGCGGGCAGGACGAGCTTGTTTTCGACGGCGCCAGCTTTGCCTTCAATGCCGACCGGAAACTGGCGTTCCAGATGAGCCAGTTCCAGGACCAGGTGGTAGTGACGACCTGGAGAAGAAACGGCGAAACCTGGCACTGCGCGGGGGGGCCGATGTCGCGCATTCCGCAGGCCGAGGAGGCCGACTATCGCGCCTGCATGCTGGGCCTCCGCGATTACGTCAACAAGAACGGGTTCTCCAATGTGGTTCTAGGTCTGTCCGGCGGTATCGACTCAGCCATTTGCGCCGCACTCGCCGTCGATGCGCTCGGCGAGGAGCGGGTGCGCTGCGTGATGATGCCTTACACCTATACCTCCGGTGACTCGCTGAAGGATGCGGAGGAATGCGCGCGGTTTCTCGGCTGCCGCTACGATGTGATTCCGATTTTCGAGCCGGTGGAAGGCTTCCTGGCCTCCCTCGCCGATATTTTCCACGGAACCAACGAGGGCATCACCGAAGAAAATCTGCAAAGCCGCACGCGCGGCACCATCCTGATGGCGATCTCCAACAAGTTCGGCTCGATGGTCGTCACCACCGGAAACAAGAGCGAGATGAGCGTCGGCTATGCCACCCTTTACGGGGACATGAACGGCGGCTTCAATCCCATCAAGGACCTCTACAAGATGCAGGTGTATGCGTTGTCGCGCTGGCGAAACGCGCATACACCGCCCAGCGCGCTGGGGCCGACCGGCATGGTCATTCCCCAAAACATCATCGACAAAGCGCCGTCTGCCGAATTGCGTCCCGACCAAACCGATCAGGATTCGCTGCCACCCTATCCGGTGCTTGACGACATCCTCGAAAGCCTCGTCGAGAACGAACTGTCGGTCGATCAGATCGTCGCGCGCGGCCACGACCGTGAACTCGTACACAGGATCGAGCACCTACTTTATATCGCCGAATACAAGCGCCGCCAGTCGGCGCCGGGGGTGAAGATCACCCGCAAGAATTTCGGTCGCGACCGGCGGTATCCGATTACCAACCGTTTCCGAGACCGCAGCTAACCGGTTTCCAGCCGATTAGCGGGGCCGCCCCCTGAGCACGCAGCTAACCGTGACCGCGACCAGTATAACTTCCGGCGCTTATGGCCCCTGTTTTCCGCGGGTAGGTTCTGATTTTGGCTACGCCGGGGAGGGCGTCCGCCGTAGAAACGCCGCACCAACCCCGATTGCCAAATCCGGACAAATGTGTGAAGCGGACGCATGGCCACGGGTGAGCGTTCCCGCCTTTCACGGCTGCGGCCCGATACCGCCCACAAACGCATAGAAGCACAACAGCGATGCGGTTCGTCAATTTTCTGGTCAACAATGCACGCTGGGTTGCCGGCGGTTTCCTGCTGACATTTTTTTCCTCGTTCGGGCAGACGTTTTTCATCGCCCTTTCCGCCGGGGACATCCGAGCCGAATATGATCTCAGTCATGGCGGCTTCGGCATGCTCTACATGTTTGCAACGTTAGCTAGCGCGCTTACGCTTCCGCGATTGGGAAAGACCGTCGACACCTTCAGGGTGGTCCATGTGCTCGCATTGACGGCTCCGATGCTAGCATTAGCCTGCTTTGCCTTGGCGTTTTCCAACTCGCTGGTTTTGCTGGCTGTTGCGATCTACGGTCTGCGCCTGTTCGGCCAAGGAATGATGACCCACATCGCCATGACCGCGATGGGCAAGTGGTTTGCCGCACAGCGTGGACGAGCCGTGTCGTTCTCGGCGATCGGGGTGAATTTCGGCGAAGCGCTTTTCCCGCTGGCCTTCGTTCTCGTCGCTGGTTTGATTGGTTGGCGAAACAGCTGGGTCGCTGCGGGTCTTGTCCTGCTGCTGGTGGCCTTTCCTGCGATTTTCGCACTAATGCGCGTCGAGCGCGAGCCGCAGAGCGTGGTCGCCAACATCAATGCGCCGCCCGTGCACAACTGGACTCGCAGCGAGGTTCTGCGTGATCCGTTTTTCTACGTGCTATTGACCGGGGTTCTCGCTCCGCCCTTCATCGGCACGACGATCTTCTTTCACCAGGTCTACCTTGTCGAATTGCGGGGCTGGTCGCAGGAGGCTTTCGCAGCCTCCTTTGTCCTAATGTCTTCGATGACGGTCATTTTCGCGCTCGTCTGCGGCCACTTGGTCGACCGATTCAGCGCGTTGCGCCTGCTGCCTTTTTTCCTGATCCCGTTAGCAGTCGCCTGCATCACGCTCGCTGCCGTTACCGAACAATATGGAGTTTTTTTCTTTATGGCTCTACTCGGCCTCTCCTATGGTTTTTCGGGGACACTTTTTGGTGCCGTGTGGCCCGAGGTTTACGGGATCGCGCATCTTGGCTCGATTCGCTCCATGATCGTTGCCGTAATGGTCTTCATGACCGCGGTCGGCCCGGGATTGACCGGTACTTTGATCGATATGGGCGTTCCCTATTCGGGTCAGATACTCGCGTTCGGTGTTTACTGCCTTATGGCAAGCGTGGTGCTCTTTGCCGCGTCTGCGCGTCTGCGCGCGCGTCTTCGAGGTTCGGTTGCAATCGCGGGAGCGCAGGGCTAACCGCTAGCACAACTTGTCAGCCACATCTGTAGATCGAGATTTCGTTTCATGTCCGTGACCGTTCGCTTCGCGCCTTCGCCGACCGGCAACATTCATATCGGGAATGTTCGCACTGCGCTTTTCAATTGGCTGTTCGCGTTGAAACACGACGGTAAGTTCATCTTGCGGTTCGATGATACGGACGGTGCCCGCTCGAAGCGGGAATACGCCGAGCAGATTGCATCCGATCTCGAATGGCTGGGGGTACGCCCCCACCGGGTCGAATACCAGTCAAAGCGGACAGAAGCGTACGATGCCGCCGTGGAAAGGCTCAAGAAGGCCGGGCTACTCTATCCCTGTTATGACACGCCCGAGGAACTCGAACGCCGACGCAGGATCCGGCTCAGCCGTCGTCTCCCTCCGGTCTATGGGCGCGAGGCGTTAAAGCTAACAGAGGCGCAACGATCAGCGTTCGAGGCCGAAGGCCACAAGCCGCACTGGCGCTTCCTGCTGCCGAATTTCGACGTCGATCCCTTCGCGACGCGGCGCACCGAAATCCACTGGGACGATGTTGTGCGCGGACCGCAAACCGTCGATCTCGCTTCGATGTCCGACCCGGTTCTCGTACGCGAGGATGGGTCTTATCTTTATACGTTGCCCTCCGTCGTTGACGACATCGACATGGGTGTGACCCACGTCATCCGTGGCGACGACCATGTGACCAACACGGGCGCGCAGGTCGCGCTGTTCGAGGCGCTTGGAGCCAACGCTCCCGCGTTCGGCCACCATAACCTGCTGACAACGACAACCGGTGAGGGTCTGTCGAAGCGCAGCGGCGCGCTTTCGATCAAGGCGCTCCGCGAGGCCGGCTACGAACCGGCGGCCGTTGCTGCTCTTGCCGTGCTGATCGGCACGTCGGAGAACGTTGCGCCCTCGGCCTCAATAGAAGTCATGGCGGAGACGTTCCGCCCCTCTTCCAGTTCGAAGTCCGCGGCGAAGTTTGATCCGACCGAACTCGATTTATTGAACAGGCAGATTGTCCACCAATTGCCGTTTGAGGAAGTGTCGGAGAGATTGAAAGCTGCCGGTGTCAATGTCGATGACCCGCGAGCGGGGCAGTTCTGGAACGTGATCCGGGCGAATATCGAAAAGGTACGGCAGGCTGGTGACTGGTGGCCCATCATCACGGACGGGCCCGCCAGGGATATCGTCCTGGACGGAGACGATCTGGATTATGCGAGGACGGCGTTTTCCTTGCTGCCCGAAGGTGACGTTGACGCCTCCACATGGTCTGCTTGGACCTCTGCGGTCAAGGAAAAGACCGGCCGCAAGGGAAGGGCACTTTTCATGCCGTTGCGGATCGCGCTTACCGGCCGTTCCTCCGGTCCGGAGATCGCAGATCTATTGCCCCTTCTGGGTCGGGAAGGAATTGCGGCCCGACGACCCTGACCTCCCGGTTCCCCTCAGAACTCGAGCGAACCTTGCCGTGCGTCACGGCGCCGGTAAGTTCGCGCACCGCGCCTTTAGATAGTCCGGTCTGGAGGTCCATCTGCGATTCCGGGTCGGCAAAGGCGTCCGGTCTCTCGGCCGGCGTGGGGATTGCCGATAGCTCGAGGGGGGCTTTTTCTTCCGTTGGCAGGTTTGCGAGCGTCACGGGCGTTCCGCAGGTACATGAAGAATCGGTCTTGTCTTGTGCACGCTTCCGGTAAAGGAACGCGTTTGGCAGCGCCGTGTAGGCTTCTCCCTCAAGCGAGATCATAGCCTCGCTCTCCTCACCGGGAACACGGTGATAATAGAGTTTCGTCTCTGCCGCCGGGCACATAGCGCTGCAGGCTTGCTTGTCGCGCTCGAAGTATTCGGGTCCTGTCGAAAACGACATCGGGAAATAGTAACCGTCACAGAGACGCACGCACATTGTACGGAAGCTGTCTGCCGGCGGCGGCGCGATAATCTTGCTGCGCACTCCGGCCGCGTTTGAAACCTTCTCTCGCGGTTTGACCCGCCGGGTCCCCTCGCGAACGATAACCTTATCCCGGCGCTTGGAAGCCGGAGGTACGGCGAGCGATCGCTGCCGAGTGACCTGCTGTCTCGAATCGCATCCACTGGCGCGAATCCGCGCCTTGATCTCCCGGATTCGGCGGGGGTCTCGCACCGGCGCGGACCGGTCGCGGGTTCGTTCCAGTTTGTTCAGGTTCGCCCGCATGTCCTGAATCGTTCGGTTCAAGGATTGGCACCTTGCCGAAGGACTCCGCGCGCATTTGTTTGCCCGCTGTACCCCAATTGCCTTGCGCAGTTCGCCTTCTTGGCGTTGGGCTGCTTTGGCGTAGCGTCGGAACCGGGTTGACGATCTGGCGTCAGGGCGGCTCGCCGAGCGTAATTCAGCTCGGAGGTCGCTGCAAATGTCAGCAAGGGCGGGCGTGGCGGCAAAGGTGGCGAGCACGGCGGCCAAAACCGCCCGGGTAGCGATTTTGAATAATCGGGCGGTCAGATTGCTCCGATCGAAATGTACGCCAGACACGCCCCGAATACTCCGTTAGCTGGTCAGCCAAGATCTCATGATACCACGGCCACCGAGTGTTTCACCTGAATGCTAAACGTCCAGCGCGTGAACTCGCCACGTAATTAATGGATGCGCGGTGAACACTAGCTGAACGCGGCCCCCGACTTCACGCCCGCAAAGCCTCAGGAAGGCCGGCTTGGCGCTGCGCTGCCTCGACAACCGCCAGCGCCGTCATGTTGACCACGCCGCGGGAGGTTACGGATGGTGTGAGTATATGTGCCGGTTTGGCGGTCCCGAGAAGGATCGGACCCACATGGAGGCCATCCGTCATCGTCTTGACCGCGTTCAACGTGATGTTGGCCGAGTCGAGATTGGGAAAGACCAAGAGGTTGGCTTCTCCATCAAGCGTCGAATGGGCGTAGACGCGCTGCCTCAAAGTCGGGTCGAGAGCGGAGTCCGAGTGCATTTCCCCGTCCACCTGCAGTCCCGGCGCAATGTGGTGCAGCATTGCGGTCGCCTCGCGCATCTTGAGGGCTGACGTGCTGTCGCGCGAGCCGAAATTGGAGTGCGACAGGAGTGCTGCTTTCGGCTCGATGCCGAAGCGCTCGATTTCCTGTGCCGCGAGGACCGTCATTTCGACGATCTCCTCTGCGCAGGGATCGACCGTCACGTAGGTGTCGGTAAAGAACGTCACTCCGCGCTGCGCGATCAGCATTGAAAGTGCCGAAAGATCACGCGCTCCATCCCTTAGTCCAACGATTACCCGAACATGGCGGAGATGCCTTTCATAGCGCCCTTCGAGACCGCAAATCATGGCGTCAGCTTCACCGCGCGATAGCGCTATCGAAGCGATGACCGTGGTGTTGGTGCGGACCAGCATCTTCGCTACGTCGGTCGTGATTCCGCGACGACCAGATTTTTGGGTGAGTTCATCCACGTAGTCGCGATATCGCGGATCGTTTTCCGGATTGATCAGCTCGAAATCCACGCCTGGCCGAATCTTCAGTCCGTAGCGCTGCAGCCTAGCCTCGATCACTTCAGGACGGCCAATGAGAATGGGCTCGGCCAGTTTGTCCTCTAGAACAACTTGTGCGGCACGCAGCACCCGTTCGTCTTCTCCATCGGCATACACAACCCGCTTGTTCTGGGACGCTTGGGCCGCCGTGAAAACCGGCTTCATCACCAGGCCCGAACGGAAGACGAAACGGTTCAAGCGATCGCAGTAGGCTGCCATGTCCTCGATCGGGCGAGCGGCAACGCCGCTTGCATGCGCTGCTTCGGCAACCGCCGGGGCAATCCGCAGGATGAGTCGTGGATCGAAGGGTGAAGGGATCAGGTAGTCTGGCCCGAATGTCGGCGTTTCGCCGCTATAGGCGCGTGCGGCAACATCGGATGGTTCTTCCCGCGCAAGTTGTGCGATTGCTCTTACGGCTGCGGCCTTCATCTCTTCATTGATCGTAGTCGCACCGGCGTCGAGGGCACCCCGGAAAATATAAGGAAAACATAGTACATTGTTGACCTGATTGGGGAAATCAGATCGGCCTGTGCAAATCATCGCGTCCGGGCGGGCCTTCCTCGCAAAATCAGGCATGATCTCGGGCGTGGGATTTGCAAGCGCAAGAATCAGGGGGTTTTCCGCCATTTCGGTGAGGTATGCAGGTTTCAGCACACCGGCAGCAGAGAGTCCGAGAAACACATCCGCGTCCGGAATGACCTCGGCGAGGGTCCGTTTGTCGGTTTTCTGTGCGTAAACCGATTTCCAACGGTCCATAAGTTCGCTCCGACCTTCATGAACGACACCCTCGATATCGGTGATCCAGATGTTTTCTCGCTTCGCGCCGAGCGAGACCAGAAGGTTGAGACAGGCGAGCGCGGCGGCACCGGCGCCGGATGTAACGATCTTGGCTTCGCCGAGCGATTTGCCGGCAAGATCGAGCCCGTTGGTGATCGCTGCAGCAACAATAATGGCTGTGCCGTGCTGATCGTCGTGGAAGACCGGGATTTTCATGCGCTCCCGCAGCTGTGCCTCGACTTCGAAACATTCGGGGGCCTTGATATCTTCGAGATTAATTCCACCGAAGGTTGGTTCGAGTGCGGAGACCACGGACACCATTGAATCGATATTTGGAGCGTCGATCTCGATATCGAATACATCGATCGCGGCGAACTTCTTGAACAGAACCGCCTTGCCTTCCATCACCGGTTTTGCGGCAAGCGGGCCGATGTTCCCCAACCCAAGGACGGCCGATCCATTCGATACCACCGCCACGAGATTGCTGCGCGCCGTATAGTCCGCTGCCTTTAGCGGGTCCGCTTCAATCGCAAGACATGGCGCTGCCACCCCCGGCGAATACGCCAGTGCGAGATCGCGTTGATTTCCAAGCGGTTTGGTGGCTTGAATCTCAAGCTTTCCCGGGCGAGGATATTGGTGGAAAAAAAGCGCGGCGTCTTCCAGGCTGGGGGTTGTCGGGGTGGCCTGATCTGGTGGGACTTCTTCCATGCAGTTCTTCCGTCGATTTTGTCGGTTTCCAGAGGCTAGCGACTATCGTGATCCCTGAACAGGGCTGGTCGCGATCATGCAAACGTGCCGTCCCCTAGAACGCGCTTTGATAGAATCCGCCGTCGAGTCGAATGTTCTGTCCGGTGATATAGCCTGCGTGAACCGAGCAGAGGAACGCGCAGGTTTTTCCAAACTCCTCGGGATTACCCAATCGGCCAGCGGGGATAAGTTTTTCCTGGCGTGATTTTTCCGCCTCTACTTGGGTTCCCGCCTTATCTGCGGCGTAACGGATCGTCGTGCGAATACGATCGGTATCGATCTTGCCTGGCAGGAGGTTGTTAATGGTCACGTTCCTGTTTGCAACCGAGCGTGCTACCCCGGCAAGAAACGAGGTGAGGCCGGCGCGCGCGCCGGAGGACAGATCAAGGCCGAGAATTGGCTGATATACCGATAAGGACGTGATGTTGACGATCCGTCCGAAACCGCGTTCTGCCATGCCGTCGATCACCGCCTGCACAAGTTCTATGGGCGTGACCATGTTCTGGGTGACGCCAGCGATGATTGCCTCGCGATCCAAGTCCCGGAAATCGCGGAGCGGCGGGCCTCCATTGTTGTTTACAAGAATGTCGGGCTGCGGACAGGCTTCAAGGAGTTGCGCCTGAACGTCGCGATCCGAGATGTCGCCGAGAATGACTGTGACATTGACACCGTGTTCGCGAAGCTCGTCGGCAGTGCGGTCGGTGACGTTGGCGTCTCGACCGTTGATCGTAAGGTCGCAACCTTCCTCGGCCAGTGCTGTTGCGCAGCCCTTGCCAAGCCCGCGGCTTGCTGCGCAGACGATTGCTTTGCGCCTGTTGAGTCCAAGGTCCATGGTAGTCTTCCTATGCTGATGACCAGGCCGCTCGCGCCGGACGCCTCGTGGGTCAGGCGCAATCTGATCGTTCTTCTTTGTGTGTTACCCCCACAGGTCGCGACGCGGCGGTGATACGGTGTTTCCGGCATAGCGCAAAGCTGGTGTTCGGTCATTCGCGAGCAGCAGCGGGCCGTCAAGATCAACATAATCGGCGTCCTGGGCAAGCAGCACGGCTGGAGCCATGGACAGAGACGTTCCAACCATGCATCCTATCATGACCCCGAAGCCCAGCTCCCGAGCCCGGTTCCTCATCTTGAGCGCTTCGGTCAGTCCCCCCGCCTTGTCGAGTTTTATATTGATGATGTCGTATCGTCCGCGCAAGGATTCGAGATCGTCCGTCGTGTGGGCGCTTTCATCAGCGCAAATTGGCACCGAATGAGGGATTTCATGCAGGAATGCGTCCTCGGTGGCTGGGAGGGGTTGTTCGATCAAAGCGATATGTACCCCGGCGGCCTCGCGCATGAGCTCCGGCAACGCTTCCGGCGTCCATGCCTCATTTGCATCGATGATGATACGGCTGTTGGGAGCGGCTGCGGAAACGGCATGCATCGCTGCAATGTCGTGATTGCCGCCAAGTTTGATCTTCAACACTGGCCGACTGGACGCTGCGCGCGCGGCGTCCGACATTCTGTCGGGATCGTCGAGCGAGATGGTGAAGGCGGTTTCGACCGGCCGTGGAGGAAGCGTGCACGCGATCGTGTGAGCGTGTCGCCCGGTCATTTTTGCTCTTAAATCCCATAGGGCGCAGTCAAGAGCATTGCGCGCCGCGCCCGGCCTCATTTTTTCGTCGAGCGTATCGCCATCGACCGAGCCATTGAACGCCGTCGCCGCTTCCTTGATCGAGGCAAGAACTGATTCGACCGACTCGCCATAACGGGGGTAGGGGACGCACTCCGCGACACCAGAATGACCGTCGCAGATCACTCGGCACACCACAACCTGCGCCGTCTTCCTGCTGTCGCGGGATATTCGAAACACGCCATTGATCGGATATTCTTCCGACCACGCTTCAATCTGGCACCCTGAGAATTTCATTCCTCGACAACCTCGGTGTAGCGACGGAAATTGGGTGTGGTGTGGCGCGAAGGCCGCAGACACAACACATTACGACCGATAGTAATAACGTCATGGCTAACGCGGTGCATACGGAAAAGAACACTCCGGAAATCGATGCGCTCCCGCTCGGACGGACGGTTGCGAAACCACGTCTTGAAACAAGACAGAATGCCGGCCTTACCGAGGTGATTTTCGAAGGTGTGTGGGCCACATACAGCGTTGGCTCGATTGATCAGCAAATGCGCTTGCTCGAGAACAAGTTGTCCGGAGAACGTCTCAGGATCGAGATGAGCGACATCTCGTACCTCGACACCGCAGGTGCGTGGATGATCTATAGGTTGTTGCGTTCGGCCAAGGTTCGCGGGATTGAAGCTTCGATCGACGGAATGCGGACATCGCACAAAGTGCTTCTCGAAGCGATAGCGCGTGCGATGGAAGACATCGATGAGGACGATAGCAACGGAACTCGCGCTTCGATTTTGAACCGCATGTTGTCGACCATAGGCTTAGCCGTTTACGGCTTTCGCAACGATCTGCAAATGGGACTTCACATCCTGGGCGCGGCCGTACGCGGCTCGCAAATGAAGCTAGGCCACGGCAGCGGGCTTAGTATTCCGGCAGTCGTAAACCAGATCGATCGTACCGGCGTTACCGCGATTCCCATCATCCTGCTGATGTCGACCATCATCGGCGCCATTATCGCGCAACAGGGTGCATTTCAGCTTCGTTACTTTGGCGCCGAGATATTTGTTGTGGATCTTGTGGGCATTCTGGTGCTTCGCGAGATCGGCGTATTATTGACGGCGATCATGATTGCGGGCCGCTCGGGAAGCGCGATCACCGCAGAAATCGGCTCTATGAAAATGCGCGAAGAGGTCGATGCGTTAACGGTTATCGGCCTCAATCCTGTCGGCGTTTTGGTATTCCCGCGCCTGGTGGCCCTGGTCATTGCGCTTCCACTCCTGACCTTCATCGCCAACCTTGCCGCGCTGGCCGGCGCAATGTTTGTTGCGCAAACCTATTCGGGGATCTCGCCTGATGCGTTTATTACGAGGGTCCGCGATGCGGTGGATCTCAGTACGATCTACGCCGGCCTGATCAAGGCCCCCTTCATGGCAATCATCATAGGGATCATTGCTTCGGTAGAAGGGATGAAGGTGGGCGGAAGCGCCGAGTCGCTTGGCGCGCGGGTAACCGCCTCGGTCGTGAAATCGATTTTCATTGTTATTGTCGTGGATGGCGCCTTCGCGATGTTCTTTGCAGCTATCGATTTCTGATGGCCGAAAACGACCCGATCATAAGTGTGCGCGACATTCATGTGCAGTTCGGCGATCATGTCGTCCTGCACGATCTCGACCTCGACGTTTACCGGGGCGAGATCCTGGGGTTCGTTGGAGCGTCGGGGACCGGAAAGTCAGTACTGCTGCGAAGCATTCTAGGATTGAACCCAAAACAAAACGGCCAGATCGTCGTTTTGGGACGTGATCTCGACAGAATTAGCGATGAAGAGCGCATTCTAGTGGACATGCGGATGGGGGTTCTTTTCCAGCATGGAGCGCTGTTTTCCTCATTGACCGTTAAAGAGAACATTCAGGTGCCCATGCGTGAGTACCTCACGCTGCCAAAGGGGCTTATGGACGAACTGGCGATACTGAAACTCGAACTGGTTGGCCTGTCCGGCAAAGCCGCGAACAAATACCCCTCTGAGTTGTCGGGAGGAATGATCAAACGCGCCGCGCTTGCGCGCGCGCTTGCGCTCGATCCGGACATCGTTTTTCTTGATGAGCCCACTTCAGGACTAGACCCGATAGGGGCAGCGGAATTCGATGAACTGATCGCCAAGTTGCGCGATACTTTGGGCCTCACTGTCTATATGGTCACTCATGATCTGGACAGCCTCTTCACGGTGGCCGATCGAATCGCCGTACTTGGAAACAAGAAGGTTCTGGTGGCCGGAACAATCACCGAAATGCTTAAATCCGACGAGCCTTGGGTGAAATCATATTTCAGAGGCAAGCGGGCGCGCCGGATTGACCTGCCTGAAGAAACGCGAATCGCCTGTATGGAACGCTGAAGAATGGAAACCAAGGCAAATTACGTAACTGTCGGCGCATTCACGCTTCTTGTGTTCGCTGCCGCGTTTGCGTTTGTCTACTGGATCGCCCGCGTCGATACCGGTGGGGAAACAACCAGACTGAACGTAGTGATCGAGGGGTCGGTCACGGGTCTTGGTGTAGGAAGTGTGGTCAAGTTCAATGGTATCGACGTCGGTAAGGTGACGAAGCTGCGATTCGATCAGGAGAACCCACGTGTCGTTATCGCCGAGACCGTCGTAAGGCGGAACCTGCCTATTACCGCGTCGACAAAAGCCGTGCTTGGCTTTACGGGGTTGACGGGAATTGCGCATATCGAGTTTGAGGGCGGCGACACACAACAGCCAAACATTTTTCAGCAGGCGCTCGAGGAAGGAGCGGTGCCGACGATCACCGCCGATCCGTCCGCGGTCAACAATCTGCTCGCCACTGCGCAGGACATCTTCGATCGGACGGACCGGGTTCTGAGCGAGCTTGAAGGATTTGTGCAGGATGTGCGCGAGCCGCTCTCGGTGACGTTGCAGAACGCCTCGAAATTCAGCGAAGCGCTTGGCAACAACTCGGATCAGATCGATGAATTTCTCCGAGGTGTTGGCGGCGTCGGCGCCGCCTTGGCAGACGTCTCGGGGAAACTGGATGGAACCCTGCAGGGCGTCGAAAACCTCCTTGCCGCGGTCGATCCTGCCAAGATCAAGTCGATCGTCAGCAATGTCGAAGGGTTCACGGAGAGTCTTAAGGGCGTGTCAGGCCAGTTCGAGGAGGTGACCAAGTCGGTGTCGCTTGTTGTCACGGATCTGGAGGGTATTGGGGCCCGCGTGAACGGGTCCTTTGATCGTGTGGATGCAATTCTTGATTCACTGCCTCCCGATCAACTCAACGCCACCTTGAACGATGTTACCGCAACCAGCGCGTCGGCCCGCAAAGCGGTCGCGGAAATTGCCGCAGTCACCGAAGGCCTTGGCGACCGCAACGAGGATGTCCAGGCGGTCATGAAGCGCATCGACAGAATTTCGCTGGATGCCGAAAAGTTCATGGCCAATGCGCGCGCAGCCTCGGGCGAGTTCGATGAAATCAGCCAGAACGCCTCCAAACTTCTGGCCGATCTCGAGGGGGTCGGTTCACGGGTGGGTACGAGTTTCGACCGCGTCGACTCGCTGCTGGATGCGATACCGCCTGAGCAGGTCACGGCGGCAGTTGAAAACATATCCAAGGCGGGCGAGTCGGCGCGGGCAGCGCTCGATCAAGTCCAGCAGGTGACTGCTGGCCTCGGAGAGCGCAACGAGGATATTCAGGGAATCATCTCCAATACCCAGCAATTGGCCGATCGCTTGAACGCCGCCTCAGTGCGAGTGGACGGAATACTGGAGAAGGTCGACAATCTCTTGGGATCGGACGAAGGCGAATCGCTCATGGTTGATGCTAGGGAAACCCTCCGGTCGTTCCGGCAGGTGGCAGACACTCTGAATGCCCGGATCAATTCGATTGCCAATGGCTTGGAGCGGTTTTCCGACCAGGGACTTCGCGACGTTCAGGGCCTGATTAACGATACTCGCCGGTCGGTCTCGCGTATCGAGGAGTCGATTACCGATCTGGAGCGTAACCCGCAGCGTCTGATCTTCGGGGGAGAAGGTAACGTGAAGACCTTTGATGGCCGCCAGAGGCGTTGACTGTGAGTGGCTTCCGGATATCAGTCGTACGCGAGCGCGGGCGAGGCCGGAGTGGGCCTTCTTGAGGAAAGTGCACAATCTGATGGGGTCATTTCGAATCGGAATATCGGGCGTCTGCATGGTCGCGCTGGGTGGCTGCGCCGCAATTGGCGGAGCGAAGCCGATCGCGGATACATACGAAATAAACATTCCGACCATTTCGGAGACATCGCCTGTTCGCAGGGGAACACAAATCCTCATCGCTGAACCAGCAGCGCTCAAGGCGCTCGATTCGCAGAATATCGTTGTTCAGACCGATCCATTGACGATTCGATATCTCGACGAGTCGCAATGGAGCGACAGACTACCCAAGCTGGTTCAGGTTCGCCTGGCGCAGGCCTTCCAGAACGCTGACCGCTTCAAAGGGGTAGGGTTGCCGGGGCAGGGTCTGGCGATTGATTATCAGATTGTCACGGATATCCGCGCGTTCGGCATTGAAGCGCTGACCAACACCGCACGGGTGGCTGTCGCAGTCAAGATACTCAACGACCGAAATGGTGTCGTTGCGAGCGAGCGCGTATTCGAGAGTCGCGTGGTCAGCAGTAGTGGAAGCAATAGCGCCTACGTCGCAGCGCTCGATAGTGCGTTCGAGGCGGTCACCCGCGATATCGTGGCGTGGACTACCTCAAAAATATGAGGCCCGTCGGACATTAGGTCCCACGGGCCCCTCTGCTTTTTTTTACTTGAAGATCTCAGCGCAGCTTCCCGGCTGCGTGGGCGAGCATCGTGTAGACCTTTCCGGTATCGGAGGTGAGATAGGTCTGAGTCATGATGTTTTCCCGGTCATTCTTGCTCACGTCGCCCAGAAGACGTTCGAAATCTCCGATGTAACGATCGACCGATGAGCGGAATGCGCTGTCGCTCTCGTACTTCCGCTTGATCTCGTCAAAGGTTTGCTGCCCTCTGAGCGTATAGAGCTTCCGCGTGAACACATTGCGTTCGCCACGGCGGTAGCGGTCCCACAGTTCAATCGATGCTTCATGATCGATAGCACGTGCAATGTCGACCGAAAGGGAATTCAGGGATTCAACCGTGTGGAGCGGGTCCCGCGCGCGTTCAGTTTCGACACGCGGCGCCGATCGCGGCGCCGGTTCATCATCGGACGTCGACGCACGGCGAAGCAAATCGCTTACCCATCCGCCCGTGTGGGACGGTTCTTCGAAGCGTTCCGCGTCAGACCTCTTCAGTGCTTCCGGACGGTCGAAATCGAATGCCTTGCGTAGCGCGTCTTCACCGGAGGACGAAGAGGAAGAGGGATGGCTTTGCGGTGTGGGCCGGGCGGGCGCGACTGGCCTGGACGCGGGATCAGAACGCGACCCCGCCGCCGCGCTCTCGGGCTTTTTTTCGCCTTGGGCCCCCTGACGACCGATATCGAATGCACGTCCGGAACTTTCCACAATTCGGGAAAGGTCCTTGAGAGCGTTGATCTGCTCGGATACAGCGCGGCGCATCGCGCTCGTCGATTCGCGGGTTTCCTCCGGGAGATCGAATATCCCCTTGCGAACCTCCTCCCGTGCTTCCGTCAGATCCTGGCGCATGTCCTGGGCGATGCGACGCATCTCGCCCGTGGCGCCCTCGAAACGCTTCAGCGATTCCTCGACAGCCTCGCCAATTGTGCTGTTGATCTGGTCGGCTGCGCCGGTGGACCGGTGGAGCGCCGACTCGATTGCCTCGCGGACATTTTGCGCGACGGCTTCCGCCGAGGTTCGGGCATAGCCCTCTGCCTCTTCGGCGGCGCGGCGAACACTCGCTGACAGTTCTTCCGCCGAATTGCGCGCGCGCTCCTCGGCGTTGCCGAAGGCGCTTGTCACCATGCCTTCGAAAGCGCGCATCAATTTCTGAATTTCTTCCGATTTGCCGACCAGACCCACGGACAATGCCTCCAATGCCTCCCGGCGATCGTCGAGGGTGTTTGAAAGACCGGATTGCGCGACGTTCAGCAGGTCGGATGCCGATGCGAGAACCTTGCCGTGTTCCTCGAACCGCGAGGCGATGGAAGCGACCTCGCCCAAGGTCCGCGAAGAGACGTCGCCGAGCTTGGAGGTATTGCTGTCGAGAACGCTCACCGAGGTCGCGATGGATTCGGCTGCACGTCCCGCCTTCTGCGCGAAGGTCGACGTCGTGTCCTCCAGCCGGTTGTCGAGTTCGCTCAAGTTCGACGTCGCCGACTCAATCAGCGAACTGAGTGACTGGTTCGAATGAGATAGACGGTCGATCAGTCTCCCAACACTGTCTGTAAGGTTCGACTGGGCGCTCTCGACAGCCATTACAGTGTCGGCGGTGCGATTGGCAATCGCGCTGATGAGGGCCGCATTCTCTGCCTTGAGGCGTTCGGTTGCCGCATTTGTAGCTTCCTCGAGTTGTTCGGCAAGCATGCGACCGTCACTGGTGAGCCGTTCGATCAGCGGCTTCGTCGACCCTTCGATAAGTTGCTCGATGTCGCTGGTCCGTGAAGACAGGAGTTCGGAGAGTTCCGAAGTGCGTTCACTGAACGCCTTAACGGCACTGCTCGTCGCCTCGCTGATATTTCCGGTGGCATCGATGGCGCGTTTTTCCAGCGCGTCCAGCATCTCGCCAGCCTGCTCATTAAGGCGCGTTGCTTGCTCGGCGAGGCGCTGCTCGTTTGCTGCAAGGTCGGCAGCAATCCGGGCGTGATTCTGTGCGAGCTGTTCGGTGAGCTGCGCGACAAATCCGTCGCCCTGATCGCCGAGCGCTTGACCAGTCTTGGCTGCTTCGGCCTCGAGATCGGCCCGCGCCGTGGCAACACTATCACGTAGAGAACGGGCGAGGAGACCCGCACTTTCTTCGAGGGTTTGACGCACATTGTCGATCCCCATCGACAGTGCCTTCTTCATCGTTTCCGTACGCTCTTCGACCATGCCGGAGTTCTCGGAAAACAGCTGATCGAGCGCCTCGGTGCTTCGCGAGAGTGCGATAACGGCTGAATTGGTCTTGTCTTCCACTGCGGACTGCAGACCGGCTGTGCGCTCGGCGAGCAAGGCCTCAAGTCGAAATTGCGTATCCGCGAGTGATTTCTCCATCGTGTTCGTGGCGCCTGAAATGCTGTCAGCAAGGGCGCTGGTCCGTTGTCCGAGCGTAGCGCTCAAGCGCATCGTCTTCTCATCGAGCGTTTCGCTGAGGAATGCGGTCTTCTCGTCTAGCGCGCCTGTAACTGCCGCAGTCTTGTCGTCCAACGACCGCTCGAAATGCTCTGCCTTGCCTTCGAATTCGGCGGCGCGGCTTTCGAGTGCCGTCGTAACCGCCGAGATCCGGCCCTCAATAGCTTGGCCAAAAGACGAGGCGGTAGAATCAAGGAAACTGGATTTCTCGTCGAGTGTCGCGGCGATTCGGTCGGCGTGACTGGACACCTGCTCGATCAGCGAACCCGTCTGCGAATCGAATGTCTGACCGAACTGCATTGCAGTCCGGGCAAACTCGTCAGAACGAGAATCGAGCGAAGCCGCCATGTCTTCCGACCTGCGTGCGAGTTCGTCGGCAAGCATTTGCGTGCGGGAGTCGATCGTCTCGCCAATCTTAGCCGATTGCTCGTCGAATGCTGTCGAGATGCGCTCGGTTGTGTGACCGACCGCGCCATAGATTGCTGAAGTTTTCTCGTCCAGCTTGTGGAGCAGTTCATCGGTCTTGTCGCCGACACTCCCCGCTATGCCCTCGGTTATCGAGTTCAGCTTGGCATTAAATGCCGATGTCTTTTCTTCCAGAATGGCCGAGAGCGTCGTCTCCATCTTGCCGGCCTGTTCGGCGAAGGTACTTCCTGCCTTGTCGGCAATGGCACCTGCCTGCGCGTTGCCATGCGCGAATGTATCGGCGATCGAGCGGGTGCGCTCGAGCAGCACTTCATTGATCTGACGGGCACGCGCATCGAGTGCCGCGTTGAGTTTCTCGGTGCCCTGATTGATCGACTGGACGCGTGTTTCAAAGTCGCCAATGAGCTGCTGTCCGCGTTCGTCGAGCGTACGGCGCATCAACTCCATGCGTTCGTCGAACTCGTCGGTGAGATTAGTGGCGGTGCTTCCCAGTACGGCGACGAGGTTTGTCGCCCGTGCTTCCAAGCTTTCCGAAAGACGCCGACTGGCGTCGTCGGTCTTCTCGCTCAAATTAGCGATCCGCGTATCGATCAGATTGGCAAATATTTCGCCGGAGTCGCGAATCTGCCCAGAGACCTCTTCAAGACGCGCCGCGATCGTCTGATTTACTTCCGCTCCGCTATCGTTAAGGTTCGCTATGAGCGATGCGCCCGCATCGTTTAACGAGATGCTGAGCTGGGTCGACGCATGTTGCACATTCTCGCGAATGAACTCGGCCGAATCCGTCAGTTCGTCACGCAATTGCTCATGCGCACCGGCGATCGAAGCACGCAAGCGCTCGGAGTGCGTGATAATTCCCTCTCGTTCATTGCTGAGATTGGTCAGCAGTGACCGCACCCTCACTTCATTGTCGGTGTAGGCGCGCTCGAGTTCCGACACTTCTGTCTGCATGAGCGATTCGAGTTCGGTTGCCCGCGCTATGGTCCGTTCGATACCTTCGCCCATAGCGGCAACCTCACGGCGAACAGCCTGACCGACGGTCACAATGCGTTCCTGGGCGAGGTTTTCGGGTTCGGCGAGGCGCAGGGCGATCTCGCTCATCGACCGCGCGGTGAGACGCATCTCCTGGGAACGCCGGAGCAGTGCTGCAACGCCGAAGAACACGACAACCGGTACGACAATGCCTATAAGGATGGCGATGACACCGGGCATCTCGCGAAGTTGTTCAATCGAGCGGATCCGCCAAACATCTGGAGCGTATAGGAGATGCGCGAGAACCATTCCGCCTGCGGCCCAGAGCACGCTGGCAATCCACGCTGTTATGTGCGGGCCGCGCAACGGTTTGCCTTGCAGCCGCGAAAGAAGCGCGGCGTAGTCACGCTGTGCATCGTCATCATTAGCAGCCCTGAAGGTGGTCTCTCGGGACGCCGGATCGGCGGTCGGGGTCGGTGAAACTGGAGGTGAAGTTTCGGCTGCAGCTGTCGGGGAAGTGGACGTCGCCGGCTGTTGTGCAGCGACCGACTTCGACCCCGTCGAAGAAGGCTCTTCTGCCCCGTGGTCATCTGTTGTGGAGTCCTCGGCCAGTTCACTCGCGGCGGCTGCGACCTGTTTCTCGAAATCAT
Source organism: Oricola cellulosilytica (assembly GCF_019966575.1). Taxonomy (GTDB): domain Bacteria; phylum Pseudomonadota; class Alphaproteobacteria; order Rhizobiales; family Rhizobiaceae; genus Oricola; species Oricola cellulosilytica. Next base: position 195,401 of record NZ_JAINFK010000007.1, read on the forward strand.
CGAGCGACAATTCGTCGTCGAAATCCAGATCGTCCTCGAGTCCGACTTCGAGTGCTTCCTCCAGCGCCGCTTCCATATCCAAATCGATGTTCGCAGCGTTCTTGTTTACCGCCATACCCCGCCTCACTCATAAAACCGTCATGGCGGACTCGCCGAACGGCACCACAATCCGTGACATACCATAATGTGGGCGCAACTGTGTTCATCTTGCGCACCAAGACCTACCCGTATCGTAACGGGACAGGTGCCGGATTGAAACTCGATATGTCGGCAATTCCCAAAAGTTTAAAGATAAAGTTAACGCGATGGCGAGCGGGCTCAAATGACGGATTTTTTTACCTGACGTAAATGAAGCCGGTTAACTCCCCGGCCACTTTTGGATGGGATCATCTGTCTGAGGGAGCAACGGGGATATCACCATGGATTCGAAAAACCCTCCAATTTTCGCTTCGCCGGACACGCCATGCGAACTGCGCGGTGATAAGCGGCCGGTCGATCTTGTCTTCCTTTCCAGACAAACCGGTGGCAATCGCGCACTCGAAGAGGAGGTGCTGAGCCTTTTTTCTAGGCAGGCGGCATCACTCGGAAAGGATTTGACCGGACACCGGAGCTGCGCCGCGCGAAAGCGAAATGCTCACACATTGAAAGGGGCAGCGCGTGCCATTGGCGCCTTCGGACTTGCCGAATGCGCATCGCGCATCGAAACCGCCCCGGACGATCCGGCACCAGTGACCGAACTGCTTCGAGAAGTCGAAACAGTTCGCGACTATATCGCCTCGCTCTTGCGTTAGCGCTCCCCGCGGGCGGATGTCCAGAACGGCCGGGTTGACATTGCCGGGAGCCGGGTTAATTCGCGGCAGGTAAATCGCACTTCCCAACCCGCCGGAGCGTCTTATGCCGAAACTGACTGTCGTCTCCTTTGACGGCACCCGATTTGAGATCGACGCTGAGAGCGGTTCGACGGTGATGGAGAATGCCGTCAAGAACAGTGTTCCGGGAATCGAGGCCGAATGCGGCGGGGCCTGCGCTTGCGCCACCTGTCACGTATACATTGACGACGAGTGGTCCGAGACAGTCGGAAAGCCGGACGTCATGGAAGAGGACATGCTTGACTTCGCATATGAACCGAAACCGGTTTCGCGACTGTCGTGTCAAATCAAGATGTCCGATGATCTCGATGGCTTAGTTGTTCATGTGCCTGAAAGACAAGCCTGACGCTTCGCGGAGCGTTGGATGCAGGTAACCACGGCACCGCAGGGATTGTTCGAGCCGAGACATTGGGCACTTGCGCAAGGGCGCAGTCTTACCCTCGGCCCCAGCGGTCTCCTTATGGGTATCCTAAACGTGACGCCGGACAGCTTCTCGGATGGGGGTGAGCTTACGTCGATAGACGACGCGTCCGCGCGCGCGCGCGGATTTCTCAGTCAGGGTGCCTCGATTCTCGATGTTGGCGGCGAGAGCACCCGGCCCGGCGCGGATCCGATTGACGCAACGACCGAGCAGGCCCGAATTCTGCCGGTTTTTGCCAAGTTGCGGGCGGCTCTGCCCAATGCCCTCCTGTCCGTCGACACCTACCGTGCGGGGACGGCCGAAAAGGCTGTGGCCGCAGGAGCGCACATAGTCAACGATGTGTCTGGATTGCAGCGTGAACCAGACATCGCGCATGTTGCTGCGGCGGCCGGGGCGGGCCTTTGCATTATGCACACCGGCCGGGGCCGCAAGAAACGCGAGGATGTGATTGCCGACCAAGTCGCCTTTTTCGAGCGATCCCTCGAAATTGCAGCCAAGGCTGGCGTGCGCAGCGAACAGATCGTCATCGATCCAGGGTTTGGCTTCGCGAAGGACGAGAGGGAGAATTTTGCGCTCATGGCGCGTATCGGGGAGTTGCACTCTATCGGTTTTCCGATTCTCGCCGGCACGAGCCGGAAACGGTTTATCGGTCATGCGACGGAGCGGCCTACCACCGAGCGCGCGGTTGGCACGGCTGCGACCACGGCGCTGCTGCGAGCCGCGGGTGTGGCGGTTTTCCGGGTCCACGATGTCGCAATCAACCGCGATGCGCTGGCCATAGCTGATGCTATGATCGCCCAACAGCGATAAAACCCAGGCGCGCAAGGCAGGAAGTTTCCCTTGATTTATCAGATCCGAATGATGAACTGCGCCTTCTTCGCGCGGCACGGCGTGTTCGATCAGGAAGAGTTTCTTGGCCAGCGCTTCTATGTCGATGCCGTTTTGACAGTGGATGCGGGTGATGCGCTCGAAGACGATCATATCGCCGGAACCGTCGACTATGGCGTTGCATTTCAGGAGATCGAGCGAATTGTCACTGGCGAACGACGGTATCTGATCGAGGCGATCGGTCTTGAGATCGCGAAGGCGCTCTGCAGGCGGTTTTCGCAGATCGTCACGGCGGACATCACCGTCCGCAAGCCGAACGCGCCGGTGCCCGGCGTTCTGGACCACGTCGAAGTCCGCATCGTTTACCAGGCGGACGGCGAAGATCGTGACTGATCCGGTTATCGCGTATCTTGGACTTGGCGGGAATGTCGGTCCCGTGGCGGAAACCATGCGGACCGCGCTCGACCGCATCGACAACGATTACGCCTGCCGGGTAATGACAGCTTCTTCGGTTTACCGGACACCGCCGTGGGGTCCCGTCGCGCAAGACTGGTACCTGAATGCGTGCGTGAAAATCGCGACCTCGCTGTCAGCGACAAGCCTGCTGGAACTCGTGCTCGCGACGGAACGCAGTCTCGGGAGGGTGCGTGAACAGCGCTGGGGACCCAGAACCATCGATATCGATATTCTTCTGTATGGCGATGAACCGGTCCGTCATAAGAACCTGACGATTCCTCATCCGCGGATGAAAGAGCGAGCTTTCGTAATGGTGCCGCTAGCCGAGCTTGCAGGCGGCCGCCTTTTGGATGGACGAACGATTAGCGAATACGCATCCGGATTTGAGAACGAGGGGCTGGAAAAAACCGAAATCAGACTGACTGCCTGACCTGATTTACTTGACGGCGCCGACCGTAACGCGATCAAGCCGGTCCAGCTTCATGCCGATCACGGGGACCAGCGTATCACCGACATTGACCGACACCGTGATGTTCAGTTGGTCCTTCGAAGCAAGGCGAGCGAGCATTGCGCCGTTCAACTGTTTGCGCTTGAGGGTGAGGACGACGTTGTCCTTGCTGACATTTCCGGCGATCACATCAAGACCTTCGCCTTGCGCGCCGTCCAGGAAAGTTCCCGTATAGGAACGGCCGGAGCGCTCGACGGTGGCTTTCATCTTCTGCGAGAACATGCCCACTCTGCAGCCCCCGTCGAGGGTCATCCCCAGGTTGTCCCCAGGCGTCAAGCCGCTGAACTCACAGGTGAATTTCGTGCCCTTATACTTTCCGGCCACAATCTCGCCCGGCCCTCGCCATTTCCCTTCGATCTGCTGGAAGAACCGGGCGTCCCGCTCATTCGCGGCGGCATCGGTCGACAAGCCGGCTGCAGGAAGCAGGGCGAGGGAGGTGATGAGTGCCAAGGGACGAATCGACATATAGGGTGGCTTCCACGGTTCGAGAAAGATGAGCGCATCTTTAACGGGAATGGTTAACACTGTGTATTGAAACCCTCCGTTCGCTCCAACCTACATCGCGCTCGCCACGACTTACAAGTTTTCGTTTTCCTCATGCCTTGCAGGCTCCGAAGACGTGAGCACCGAGAGGATAGAGGAGAGCCGGGGTCTGCGCACTGCATGAAACGGCGCGGGTCTGCATATTTCCATCGCGGCAATACCGACGCGCGCCGTCATCAAGCCGTTTAGGACGCCTTCACCGAGCCGGGCCGAAAGCCGCGAGGCCATCCCGTGACCGATCACCTGCTGGACGAGTCCGTCGCCCACGCTTGCGACGCCAGTAACCGCGAGGTGACCGATGACATTGCGGAACAAGCGGAAATTCCCGATCGCGCCGGATCGTCCGCCGTAAAGTTCGCAAAGGCGCCGGACGAGGCGGAAATTCTCGTAGAGAACGTAGAGAATATCGAGAAAGGCACGAGGACTGACCGCGGTGACAACGGACACCCGTTTCGATGCCCCCATCACAAGGATGAAAGCGTCCCGGTCGAGGGAGCGGAACAGCTCCTTCTCGGCAAGTTCGTAGCGGTCCCGCGCGTCCATGATCTCTCCTTCCTGGCGCGCAAGAACACCGCGGCCGGCCGCGGTCAGCGGGTTCTGCTCCATATGCGCGATCAGCCTTCTGGTAGTGTGCGCCAGCGCCCGATTGTCGGTCGAGGCCAGTGCCTCCTCGATCGCGGTTCGCAAATGATCGACCTTGCGCAGGCGAAAAAGAGCGCCGACTTCCCGCAATATGACTGCCACCAAGGCTGCTGCGAATACAATGGTGAGCGTCAACCCGGCTCCGCCTAGCCAGGGAGTTCGCTCGAAAAGCGCGCGCACCACTGAATCAACCCAGAGTCCGGCGGCGAGGCTGGCGAACAAGGCGAACGCCGCGATCGCGATCGAGGCGAATGACAACCGCGGGCGCTTTCGCTCGACCGCCGTGACGACCGCTTCGTCTGCATGGTTGCCATCGCGTTCGAAATAATCCTCCGCGTCCATCTCGACAGAAGGTCCCGGCAATTTAGCGCGAGGTTTGCGCATACTGCCTGCTGGCTTGGTCTTGGGTTTCGCTGCTGTCGCCGGAGCCTCCGGCGCTTTGACGGCAAAGGCGCGGGGCCTGCGCGTCCGGTCCTGTTCGCTCATGTCAGCCGGTCTCCCAGAAGGAACTGAAGCGCTTTGTCGAGCCGGATGTGGGGCAGCGACAATTGCACGCCCTTGGCGGATTTCTCCAGGCGGGGAGGCCGGAAGCGAACGAAGCGGTTGGCCTCATCGGTGGGTATGGTGCCGGGTTTGAAGATAGAATCCGGATCCCGGGGTAAGTCACCGGGAAATATGGCAGTTTCGCTTTCGCCGTCGAAGGTCGCTTCGCCGATTTTTTCACCCGCTACCGGCGTTCCGACGATTACCGGAAGTCTCTCGCCGTTGTCCATCACGGTGGCTTCGCGCGTGGCGCGCACAGCCGCGATTGCCATTGTTTCCACCGAAGCGCCTGCGCTGCCGGCTTTCTGTACTGCGCCGCGCACTAATCGGCGAACAATGGCTTCCATCCGGGCATGATCTTCATGGTGAAGGTGATCGGCCTTCGTTGCGGCGATAAGCAGTCGGTCGATGGTCCGTTGCCAGAGGCCGGTAATCACGTTGCCGGCCCCCGGCCTGAAACAGGCCAAAATGTCCCCCAGGGCGCGCTCGAGATCGTGAACCGCCTCGGGTCCGGCGTTCATCGCATGCATTGCGTCGATCAGGACAATCTGACGGTCGAGGCGGGTGATGTGTTCCTTGAAGAAGGGTTTTACGACGAGTGCTTTATAGGACTCGAAACGTCTCTCCATCATCGCCTGCAGCGACCCGCTTCGGGCTCGCGATGCCCGCTGAACGAGGGGAGCGAAGGTCAGCGCTGGCGAACCGTCGAGATCCCCGGGCATAAGAAAGCGCCCGGGAGGAAGGGTGGAAAGCGCCAAGCCATCGTCACGACCGGCTTGCAGGTATTTTTTGTAGGCGTCGGAAAGTTCCGCAGCGAATTTCTCATCGGCGGGCGCTTCGGGATCGGCCTCGCGCGCGAGCGTGAGAAATTGCGCAGCGAGGGCGGCGCGGCTTCCGGCTTGTGCGAGTGCCACGGCCTTTGCGGAGAATTCGTCAAAGCTCTGGCCCAGCAGTGGCAGGTCGAGCAGCCACTCGCCCGGATAGTCTACGATATCGATGTGTAACCGGCCGCCGGAAAGCAACCGGTTCCAACCGCTTGCCGACTCGTACTCGACAGTCAGCCGGAGTTCGGAAATCGCTCGCGTGGATTCAGGCCAGACCCGCTTTTCAACCAGATCGCGGACGTGGCTTTCGTAGGCAAATCTCGGAACGCCATCATCCGGTTGCGGCTCGAGCGCCGCGCTGGAGAGGCGACTGGAATGCACCAGGTCGAACAGTGGAAGACGGCCGCCGTGAAGCAGATTGTGAACCAGTGCGGTGATGAAGACGGTCTTTCCGGCGCGCGAAAGTCCCGTCACCCCAACCCGCACATTAGGTGCGAAAATGCCAGCCGCCCGGCCGGCAATTGTTTCTAGGGCGATGAGCGCTTCATCGCCGATCGATACCAGTCGAGCCAATCTCTGGAGCCCCGCGCGATTATCAATTAGGCGGGATATAGGCGCCGACCGAAGAGTTGCAAAACGCGTCGTCGTTTCGCGTCAGGTCTGCCCTAGGCGTCGTTCGGGGTGAGATAGGCTTCCAAATGCCCGGTCTCCGTCGTGAAGCTCGATGCGGGACCGTCAAAACGGATCACTGCCAGACCGCCGGTTCGGAACCCCATTTGCAGCGCGTCCAAGGCGTGATCCTCGCCGGTCCGCGACAGCGCAATGGCGGCATCTTCCATCATCGGGTTGTGTCCCACTAGCATGATGTCGCCGTCGCTCTCCGCTGCGGCCGCTATTTCGAGGTATCCGGGCGCGTCGGTGGCATACAGCTTTTGATCGTAGCGGGTGACATCGTTGAGATGCAGCGTTTCATTGATGCCGTCGAGGGTCTGAACCGCCCTTGCGGCGGTAGAACAGATCACCAAGTCGGGCACGAGATGGCGTTTTCCCATGAGTTTGCCCATGGCGATTGCCTCCTCGAGGCCTCGGTCATCCAGTTTTCGGTCGAAATCACGCATTCCCGGCTCGGCCCAGGCCGCTTTGCCGTGGCGAAACAGAAAAAGTCGGGCCAAGTCGCACGCTCCCAATGAGGCTGTCCGGATTCGCGATTAACCCGGCACGCCTTGGTTCGCAAATTATACGATTGTGGGAAGACGCCTCAGTCCATGCCGAAACATCGCAAACCGGCGTTGCGGCATGACGTCCGGGGATCGACCGGACGGCGAATATCGTCGTCCAAATTGTCGCACCGCCGTGAAACCGGGGGACACATCTTCTCGTGGAATCAGCGGTTTGTTGAGTTCGGAAAGAAACGCCAGATTGTAACTTGCCGCAGAAAGACAGTGCGACTATAGAGCGGCCAAAGGGATATTGCTGGGAGTGATTCATTGTCTAGGGTCAGGACTCATTGATCAGAGCCAGAAGATGACGGCGGCTGCGATGCAGATGGCCGAGAAGAAGGTGTGGGC
>NZ_JAINFK010000008.1 GCF_019966575.1 Oricola cellulosilytica
GCGGCCGTCGGCCAGATGGACCAGGTGACCCAGCAGAACGCGGCGATGGTGGAAGAAACCACCGCCGTCACGCACCGCCTCGCAAGCGATGCCGACGGGCTCACGGCTCTGGTCGGCCGCTTCACCGTTCCTTCGGCCGGCGGTTCGCGCGGGGCGAAACCGGCTCCGGCGCTCACCGTGGTTGGCAAGAATGACGACCAACGCACGCCATCCAAATCTCCGGCCAAGTCGATGATGACCAAGGTCCGCAAGGCCTTTGGCAGTGGCGCTGCGGGCAATGCGGCTGTCACTCAGGAATGGTCCGACTTCTAAGGCTTCAAACGGTAGGGCGCAGGCCCTTAAGAGAGCAGGAGAAACGGGCGTCGCGGAGAGATCCGCGGCGCCCGTTCCGCATTGCGCCGCAGCCAACTTATCCACCCAGTGAAATTCGGGCGCACAATGGAGGCGACGGCGACAACAGTGGAGATGGCAAGGTGTTCTCAAGACAGACAATCAAGGAAATAGAAGGCGCAGCGCGCGAGGAGGGCCTCGAGCCGGCGGCGCTGCTGGCAATCGCGGACGTTGAAAGCGGCGGGCGTGCCTTCGCGATGATCAATGGCCGGAAGGAGCCCCTGATCCGTTTCGAGGGTCACTATTTCGACCGGCTGCTCGACGATGCGGACCGGCAGAGGGCGCGGGCGAAGGGGCTGGCGTCGCCCCGCGCGGGGGCGGTAAAGAATCCTGCCTCGCAGGCGGCGCGCTGGAAACTGCTGGGGGAGGCGATGGCACTCGACCGGGCCGCGGCCCTGCAATCCGTCTCATGGGGAATCGGCCAGGTGATGGGATCGCATTGGTGCGATCTCGGCTACGGCTCGGTGGATTCGCTTGCTGCAGAGGCCCGATCGGGCGTTGCCGGGCAGATCGCCCTGATGATCCGCTTTCTGAAGAAAAACGGGCTGGGGAAGTTGTTGAAGGCGCGCGACTGGGCAGGGTTCGCCCGGCGCTACAACGGTCCCCAATTCAGGCGCAATCGTTATGACAGCCGAATGGCCGCAGCCTACGCCAGATATGCCGGAGGGGAGAAAACGCCGCCGCCCGTGAGCCCATTGCGGCGCGGGGCGCGGGGGGCCGGGGTGCTGGAACTGCAACGTTCGCTGACCGCGGCGGGTTATCCGCTGACGCAGGACGGTCGCTTCGGACCGGCAACGGCGCGCGCTGTCGAGCGGTTCCAGCGCGATCAGGGGCTCCCGGCCGACGGAATCGCCGGGCCGGCGACGATGGCGGCGCTGCGCGAGGCTCCGGGCGAGAATGCCGTACCGTCCCTTACCGGGCGGGTCGCGGGTATCGCGGGCGATATCGGGCGGTTCCTGCAGCGCCTGCGCATCCGATGGGCTGGACGCACCGGCTAAACCGATTTAACTGACAGGCAACCGAACAGCCGAGGAACCTCCCATGCCGCAGCAGACGGAAACGCTTCACACCATCATGACCGGGCAGCCGGTCATTCCCGTGATCGTCATCGATGACGCGAAGGACGCCGTGCCGCTGGCGAAGGCGCTGGTCGCCGGCGGACTGCCGGCAATCGAGATCACGCTGCGGACGGCGGCGGCGCTGGACGCGATCCGGGCGGTCGCCGCGGAGGTGCCGGACGCGATCGTCGGCGCGGGCACGATCCTCAACGCGGAAGACTTCAAGGCGGCGGTCGAGGCTGGCTCGAAATTCATCGTCAGCCCCGGCCTTACCCCGGAGCTGGTCGATGCAGCCGACGGCAGCGCGGTTCCGCTGCTTCCGGGCGCGGTGACATCGAGCGAAATCATGGCGGCGCTGGAGGAAGGCTACTCGCTGTTGAAGTTCTTTCCCGCCGAGCAGGCGGGCGGGGCCGCCTATCTGAAATCGCTGTCGTCGCCGTTCGGCGGGGTGCGGTTCTGTCCCACGGGCGGGGTCTCCGCCGTCAATGCCGGCGATTATCTGTCGCTGCCGAACGTGCTGTGCGTCGGGGGCTCATGGGTCGCACCGAAGGATGCAGTCTCGGCCGGTGACTGGGAGCGGATCACGGAATTGTCGAAGGAAGCGGCGAGACTGGGATAGCGCCTTGCCGCAACAAGCGTTCCAATGAAAGACCCGGGATGGCGGTCCATCCCGGGTCTTTCGTTTCAAGGGCGGCGCGGCCTAGAGCTTGCCGGCGCGCTGCTGCAGCATCAGGAAGGTGTCGAAGTTGTACTCCGACAGCTGGAACCACAGATAGCTGTCGCGGCGGTAGCCCATGTAGCTGTCGTGGATTTCCTTGAAGTCGGCGTTCTCGGCGCCGATTTCCGCATAGGTTTCCTGCGCGGCGTCGAAGCAGGCCTCGAGGATATCCTGGCTGTAGGGGCGCAGCTGCGTGCCCGATGCCGCCAGTTCCTTCAGGGCGATCGGGTTGAGTGTGTCGTAGCGCGCCATCATGACCGAGTTGGCAAGCGCCGAGGCGTTCTTGACGACGCCCTTGTAGGCACTCGGAAGCTCGTTCCACTTGTCGAGGTTGATCATGTTCATCAGCGCGACGCCGCCTTCCCACCAGCCGGGGTAGTAGAAGTAGGGCGCGACCTTGTTGAAGCCGAGCTTCTGGTCGTCATACGGACCGACGAATTCGGCCGCGTCGATGGTGCCCTTTTCGAGCGCCGGATAGATGTCGCCGCCGGGCAGGCCCTGCGGCACGACGCCGACCTTCTCGATGATGCGGCCGCCGAAGCCGCCAATGCGCATCTTGAGGCCCTGCATGTCCTCGACGGAGTTGATCTCCTTGCGGAACCAGCCGCCCATCTGGGCGCCGGTGTTGCCCGCCGGATAGCAGATCATGTTCTGCTTGGCGTAGAACTTGTTGAGAAGATCGAGACCGCCGCCTTCATACATCCAGCCATTGGTCATGCGCTGGTTGAGGCCGAACGGCACGCCGGTGCCGAAGGCGAATGTCGGATCCTTGCCCCAGAAATAGTAGGAGGCGGTGTGCGCCATTTCGATGGTGCCGTTGGTGACGGCGTCGGCCCCTTCGAGCGCGCCGACGATCTCGCCTGCCGCGAAGACCTGGATGTTGAAATTGCCGTCGGTCGCTTCCGCCACCGCGTCAGCAAACACCTCGGCCGCTCCATAGATGGTGTCGAGCGCCTTCGGAAAACCCGACGAGCAGCGCCACGTGACCTTGGGCATCGACTGTGCGATGGCCGGAGCGGCCAGCGCGGTAGCCGCAGCAGCACCGGCACCCACCGCGCCGGTCTTCTTGATAAACGAACGACGATCCATACGATCCTCCCAGATGAAACAAAACGGGCCGCCAGAACCCGGCAATCCTGCGATCGTCCGGCCGGCGGAACCCTGCGTTACCTTACAGTTTTGCCTTGGGCTGTCCAGAAGCCTCAGACGCCTAAATGCCTGAATTGGTAAATTTTATTGTCCACTTGGATCAGAGCCGATGCGGTGAGGCCGCGCTGGCCGCGCGACCCGTTGCATCGGCCGCCGCTCCGGCTCATATACGCGGTGATCAATGGAGGTTTCGTCATGCAGCCGATCGTCGCCGTGGTCGCCGATGTGCGCGAGTTCGAGAAATACCGCTGGCACGCGGCGCCCGACACCTATCTCGAGGCGGCAATGACGGTTGCCGGCGTTCTGCCGGTGCTGGTGCCGGCGTTGGGGGAGCGGATCGACTTTACGAACCTGCTCACGCGCGTCGACGGCGTGATGCTCACCGGGTCAAAGTCGAACGTCCATCCGCAGCGCTACGGACAACCCGCATCCGCGGGTCACGAACCGTTCGATGAGGCACGCGACGCGACGGCGCTGCCGTTGATCCGCGCAACCGTCGAGGCGGGCGTGCCGCTGTTCGCGATCTGCCGCGGCATGCAGGAACTGAATGTGGCGCTCGGCGGCTCGATCGCCACCGAAATCCAGGAGCAGGACGGCATCGACGACCATCGCGCACCGGTGAGTGACGATCAGGCCGAGCGGTTTGCCATCGCGCATGGCGTGAACGTCAAGCCGGGCAGCTGCATGGCGTCAATCACCGGCGCCGGCAGGGTGGACGTCAACTCGCTGCACCGGCAGGCGATCGATACGCTGGCACCGGGACTTCGGATCGAGGCAACCGCGGATGACGGCACCATCGAGGCCGTGTCGGTGACCGACGCCAAGGGCTTTGCGATCGGGGTGCAGTGGCATCCGGAATACTGGGCGAGGACCGATACGCCATCGCGCGCATTGTTCGAAGCATTCGGCAACGCCGTGCGCGCCTACGCGGAAAATCGCGAGCTGGCCGCATAGAAAATTGCGCGGGCGGGAATAAACCGGCTCCCGGCGGTGTCTTTCTTTTCGGAAACGGACTTTTCCGTTTTTCGATGGAACACCACCAAGGAGAATTCCCATGAGACACGCTTTCGCAACCGCAACCATGATGCTGGCGCTCATCGGCGCCGGAGCCGCCGCGGCCGCCCCGGTGACCACAGTCACGACGGACAATGGCGACGTGCTCGCCGATGAGAACGGCATGACGCTTTACACGTTCGACAAGGATACGACCGGCACCTCGAACTGTTACGACAAATGCGCGGTCAACTGGCCTCCACTAGCCGCTTCGGACGGCGATATGGCAGACGGCACCTACTCGATTGTGGAACGCAAGGACGGGACGAAACAATGGGCCAAGGACGGAATGCCGCTCTATCTCTGGATCAAGGATGAGAATTCAGGCGACACGACCGGTGACGGCGTCAACGATGTCTGGCATGTCGCGCGGCCGTAACCCCGCCGCGGCGAACGGGACGCGCTCCGGCGTCCCGTTCGGAAGCGCCGGATGAGCCGTTTCGAACAAGAACTGCTGAGCGTGCTGCCGCAGTTGCGGCGCTATGCGCGGAGCCTTTCGCGAAACAGCGAAGAGGCGGAGGATCTCGTACAGGATTGCGTTGAACGGGCATTTTCCAAGCGCGTCACCTGGCGGGGCGTGAACCTGCGAGCCTGGTTGATGACCATACTGACGAATCTCAACCGCGACAGGATAGGGGCGCAGGGGCGGACACCGGACCTGATTTCGATGGATGAGGCGGGGGAACCGGCCGTGTCGGAGGTGGAGGCCGACCCGCTCGAACGCGACCGGCTGGCGGCGGCGCTGGACCGGCTCGGCGCCGACCAGCGGGCGGTCCTAATGCTGATCGTGGTGGAAGGATACCGTTACGCCGAGGTTGCCGCGATGCTGGAGATCCCCATCGGAACCGTGATGTCGCGGCTTTCCAGGGCAAGACGAAATCTCGCCCGGTCTCTCGAGACCGACAACATAGTCGAATTCCGGAGAAGCAGATGACGGATCAATCCGGCAAAAATATCGGAGACGACGAACTCCACGCCTATGTCGATGGCGAACTCGATCCCGGACGCAGGGCGGAGGTGGAGGCGTTTCTCGCGTCCGATACGGAGGCGGCCGCGCTGGTCGCAAAGTGGCGCGCGCAGAATACCGCGATTCGCGGCATGTTCGGAGAGGCGCCGCTTCCCGAGAGAGCGACGGACCGCATGATGATCCGAAAGTTGGGCGCCCGGCGCTCCCGGTGGACATCACCGGCAATCGCCGCCGGTTTTGCCCTGTTCTTTCTGGCCGGCACCGGCGCCGGTGCGCTTGTCACCAGAATGCTGGACGGCGGAGGCGAGGCGGCGTTCGCACAGGTTCTCCCCGAAGCGTCAAAGACCAACTATCTGATTTATGCGAGCGAGGTGCGCCACCCGGTAGAGGTGAGGGCGGATGAAGAGGAGCACCTGGTGAACTGGCTAGGAGCGCGGGTCGGGCGAAAACTCTTTGCGCCCGATCTGAGTTCGAAGGGCTTCAGACTGGTCGGAGGGCGCCTCGTGCCATTCGTCGACGAGCCAGGGGCAATGCTGATGTATGAAAATGCGGGAAGTGACCGCCTGACGGTGCTGATTGGAAGTAATCCGCAGCACGAAGGTACGGGTTTTCGATTCGCGTCGCAGGACGGGGTGAGCACGTTCTACTGGACCGACGACAGTTTCGGCTATGCGATGTCGGGCGCCCTCGACCGCGAAATCCTGCTCGGTCTCGCCCGCATCGTTTACGCGCAGTACTGATCCGAGCGGGGTTTAGCGGGCCTCGAAGGACAGGGCGACGTTGCGCGGCTCCATGACTTCCCACGCGAAGCCGTCGCTGGCGGCGAGTTTCATCAGCGTGTTGCCATCGCTGTCGGTGATCCGGACATCGCCGGCGGCCGTGTCCTGCCAGGTTCTCGCGGCCACGAGTCCCCCATTGACCGCTCCGCAATCGCCTGGTTCGACCCGGCGCGCGCCGTAGCCCTCGGCCCTGTGGATGGCGATCACGCAGGTTTCGCCGGCTCTATGATCGATCACGGTGAAGCGATCTGCAGCCACGTCCGAAAAGGCTGCGCTTACAGCCGCTTCGTCACGGGCGGCACCGGGCTTTACAGGCTGGGCAATGATTGCCAGGCCGGTGATGCCGATAATGACCACCCCGTTGACGGCATGCAGAAATGTTCCGACCATGAGTCCGTACCCCTCGATATGGCCTCAGTATCGCTCCAGGCAGGTTAACGGGTTGTTAATTTTCCCTCCTGCGGGCGATGTCGCGGGCCTCGGGTACAGGCGTAATCGCCTTGCCTTGCGTGAACCATGAGACCAGATTGTCGGCGACCAGATCGCCCATCTTTCCGCGGGTGTGCACCGAGGCCGAGCCGACATGCGGCAGAAGGCAAACATTGCGCATTGCGATCAGATCGGCGGGTACATGCGGTTCGTCCTCGAACACGTCGAGTCCGGCGGCGGCGATGGTTTTGTCTGCGAGCGCCCGGATGAGCGCGGCTTCATCCACTACAGTTCCGCGTCCGATATTGACCAGAACGCCCTCCGGTCCAAGCGCCTTCAGGATATCGGCGTTAACGGTGTGGCGTGTGGACGGTGTGCCCGGCGCAACCACGATCAGTGTATCGACCGCGGCGGCGAGCGAGGCGAGGCTATCGTGATACTTGTAGCCGGCTTCCGGATCGGGATTGCGATTATGATAGTGGACCATCAGGCCGAACGCCTCGATGCGGCGGGCAATCGCCTTTCCGATGCGGCCAAGGCCATATATGCCGACAGTGCGCTCGCGCAGCGTCAGCGGGGTGAGGCGGTAATTGCCCTCGTTCTTCCATTTTCCGCCGCGGAGCCATTCTTCGGCGAAATACAATTCGCGCACAGTATTGAGGAGCAGCGCCAGCGCGGTGTCTGCGACTTCCTCGTCGAGAACGGATGGCGTGTGCGTGACCGGGATTCCCTTCCCGATCGCATGGAGCGATGACTCAGGATCATAACCGACGCCGAAATTGGAAACTATCTCAAGGTTCGGGAGGGCGTCGATGAGCGGGATCCAGGCTGGATCGAGCCATGCGGCCATGCCACGAATTTCTTCACGCTTTTCAGCCGGGACAAGCTCCGGATCCGGCCGCTTCAGGATGACTGGATCAAATTCCTTGCAAATGCGGTCGGTTGCGCGCTGGTTGAATCCTTCGGGCAGCACGATGCTGATCGGCTTTGTGGCGTTGGACATTTCAACTGCGTTCCTTCACGGGAGTCGTCGACTGGCGAATATGCAGTTCCGGGCGGATCAGGTCGAGTTTGCCCGACTGATCCTTGACGCCGTCGATCCGGTCGAGCAAAGCGCGCGCCGCGCGGCGGCCGACTTCCGTCTGGCCGTTCCAGACGGTGGTGAGCGCGGGCGTGGCGATGGCGGCTTCCTCGAGATCGTCATATCCGGTCACCGAAATGTCGACTCCCGGAACCAGCCCGGCGCGCGCAATCCCGTTCATCAGGCCGATGGCGACGAGATCGTTCCAGCAAACCGCGGCTGTCGGCTTGTCGGGCAATGCGAGAAATTCCCCGGTAGCCTCGAATCCTGCCTGCTTGGTGCGGGGTCCGGCGATGCGCCACTCAGGCTTGACCGGGAGTTCGGCCTTTTCCATGGCGGCCATATAGCCCTGATAGCGGTCGCGGCCGGTGGATGTCTGGTCGGTGCCGCCGATCATCGCGATGCGGGTGTGACCGAGTGAAATGAGATGCTTGGTGGCCAGTCCGATGCCGAAAGCGTCGTCGCCCCGGAAGACCGGCAGGCTGGCGCGTGGGATGGAGCGGGCGATGAGCACGACCGGCAATCCATTGCGCAGCACAAGGTCGATGTCGTCGAGCGGCGTGTCGATCGCAGGCGACATGATCACGCCGTCGGCGCCCAACTGCATCAGCGTGTCGAGAAAATCGCGCTGTTTCTCGACCTTGTCGTAGTGGTTGGAGAGGATGAAGGTTTGCCGCGAACGGTCGAGCTCGGTTTCGATCGCCTTCAGGATTTCCGCATAGAACGGATTCATGATGTCATGCACCACGACGCCGATAATGCCCGATTTCGAAGTGCGGAGACTGGCCGCGCGGCGATTGTAGATATACCCCATCTGCCGGGCGTGCGTCTTGATACGCTCCTTTGTGGCTTCGGCCACCAGAGGGCTGTCGCGAAGGGCGAGAGAGACCGTGGCCGTTGAGACGCCGAGTGCCTCGCCGATCGTAGAAAGCTTGATTTTCTGCGCCAAGAAACCCCCCACTGAACGCGTTTAAAATGCTTTAAACGCGTTGAGCCTCGAATGTGAAGGGCGATATCTGGCAGTGCGTCTATTGTCTAAGAGATCGCGCGGGCCGCAGCGGAAGGGCGATCGTCCGCTTTGGAGCCGCTGGGGGGCCGTCAAGGCTTTCCGTTCTTGCGGGATTTCTTGCGCTTCTTGCCTGCGCCTCCGGACTTTTTACGCCCGGGCGGGGGCGCATCCGCGGCGAGGGCGGCATCAATCTTTTCCAGAATCTTCGCCAGTTGCTTGCGCTCTTTCTTTTTCAACGTCCCGAAGGCGTGTTCTTCCGCCCCCGCCATTGCAGCGTTCATGCGCAACAGCAGCGCCCGGCCGTCGTCCGTCAGCCGAACATGGATCTGCCGGCCGTCATTATCGGAGGCGTAGCGTTCGACGAATCCCTGCTCCTGGAGCCGGGTAATGGTCCGCGTCACGGTGGGCGGTTTGACCCCAAGGGCATGCGCCAATTCGCCGAGCGTGTAGTCGTCCCGCCTGCTCAGTAGTTCCATTACGCCTTCCTGTCCGGCGTAGAGGCCCGTCGACAGAAGAAGTTGCGCCATGCGGGTGCGGCCGGCGCGTGCCGTGTTCTGAAGACCGGCGAAGAGCCGCGCGGCGTCGCCGGCGTCATCTTCAATATAGTAGCGGTTCATCGGGAAAGTTAAGCTGGCGAAAAATCCTGCGTCAAGCTGGAAGCCGACTCCTCCACCGCTCGACCCGGTGGCTTGAATTCGTCACCACAGGTTGTGATCGTTGCAAAACCGGCTAAAGGTGTGCGGTTCAAGGTAGTGACGCGCTCCGCGGCCTCGGTATCGGAGGTATTTCCGCAAAACAGTCACGCTGGGTGATGGGGGATCTCGCCGGCATGTCTTCGAAACGCCTGTGGCTGAAACGCCCTCTCGCCGTGCTTGCGCAGGAGGGACAGGATGCCTCCGGCGGCATCGTCGTCGAGGACGGACGTATCACGGAGCTTGTCGGGCATGGCGGCGTGCCGTCCGGCGACCATGTGACATTCGATGCAAGCGAACATGTCGTTCTGCCGGGCCTCATCAACACCCACCATCATTTTTTCCAGACCGTAACGCGCGCGCATCCCGAGGCCCTGGACAAGGAACTGTTCGACTGGCTGAAGGCGCTCTATCCGGTGTGGGCGAAACTCGGCCCGGACGCCTTCAGACTCGCAACCCGACTCGCGCTTGCAGAACTGATGATGTCCGGCGTTACCTGCACTTCCGACCATCAGTACCTGTTCACGGACGGGATCGAGGACGCCATGGACGTGCAGGCCGAGGAATCCGCCGCCCTCGGAATGCGGATGGTGCTCAATCGCGGCTCGATGAATCTGTCGCAGCGCGATGGAGGCTTGCCGCCGGATGCCGTGGTACAGGACATGGACACCATCCTTGCGGACTGCGAACGCGTGATCGGGCGCTACCACGACCCCTCGGATGGGGCGATGCTGCAGGTGGCGCTGGCGCCGTGCTCGCCGTTCTCGGTCACGTCGGAACTGATGCGCGAGACCGCCGCGCTCGCCGGGCGTTGCGGATGCGCGCTGCATACCCATCTGGCGGAAAGCGAGGACGAGAATGCGTTCTGCCAGGAAAAATTCGGCTTCCGCCCGCTCGACTATCTGGAAGAAAACGGATGGCTGGGACCCAAGACGTGGGTTGCGCACGGCATCCATTTCAATGACGGGGAGATCGCCCGCATGGGCAGGGCCGGGACAAGTGTCTGTCACTGTCCGACATCCAACATGGTTCTCGCGTCGGGCATCTGCAGAACGCGGGACATGGAGACAGCCGGCGTGAGTGTCGGTCTGGGCGTCGACGGATCGGCGTCGAACGATTCATCGAACCTGATGGAGACCGTTCGCCACGCGCTGATGGTCAACCGGCTGCGTTACGGAACAACGGTGAGCCACAAGAACGTTTTGAGATGGGCGACCGAGGGATCCGCGGCATGTCTCGGCCGAACCGATATTGGCGCGATTGCGCCGGGAAGGCAGGCGGATCTCGCGCTGTTCAAGCTTGACGAACTGCGTTTCTCCGGGGCGCACGACCCAATCGCGGCCCTTGTGCTCTGCGGGGCGCATCGGGCCGACCGGGTGATGATCAAGGGCCGATGGACGATCGAAAACGGCCTACCGACAGACGTTGACGTGGAGCGCCTGCGCCACGAACATGGGGCCATCGCACGAAAGTTTGCAGGAGCCCAGTAACGATGTCCGACGAGCCGGACAAAACCAACCGGCAGATAAAGCGGCGGCTGGATGCTCTTCACCAGACCGGAACCGCGCCCGGGGACGCGGCCAAATGGATCGCCGTCCTACCGCTCGGCGCGACCGAACAGCACGGACCGCACCTTCCCTTCGAGACGGACACGCTGATCGCGGAGGCCCTGGTCGAGCGGCTGGGCGAACAACTGGGGGACTCGGCACCGGTCGTTTTCCTGCCCGTCGAGGAGATAGGCTACTCGCCGGAGCACATGTTCGTGCCGGGGACCAAGACGCTCGAATGGGACCAGGCGATCCGGCGATGGGTGCGTATCGGCGAGCAGGCCCATCGGTCGGGAATCCGCAAATTCGTGATGTTGAACGCCCATGGTGGAAACTCGCCGCTAATGACAATCGTCGCGACGGAACTGCGGGTCCGGTTCAACATGCTGGCGGTGGCGACGAGCTGGACCCGGTTCGGGCTGCCTGACGGCATTCTCTCGGCGGAGGAGAAGCATCTCGATATCCATGGCGGCCTTATCGAGACGTCGGTGATGCTGGCGCTCCACCCGGATCGGGTGGACATGCGGCACGCGGCGAACTTCGATTCGCGCCAGTCGGAATTCATCGAGACCTATGCCCATCTGCGCGCCTACGGCCCGCATTCGTTCGGCTGGCAGATGTCGGACCTGTCGGCGAGCGGTGTCGCCGGCGACGCGTCGCGCGCATCGGCGCAGAACGGCGAGGCGATTCTCGCTCATGCCGTGAACGGGCTGGTCGAACTGCTGCGGGACGTGGAGCGACATCCGGGATTTTGAGGCCGCTTCCGGTGTTCAGCGCACAGGCGTGCTCGCGACCACCGAGAACGTGTGCATCTGGCCGTCATGGCCGGCAATCGAGACATATTCGCCGCGGTGGAAACTGTGTTCGCCGAGGCGAAAGCCGGTCTCGTCGTCCTCTTCGTCCTCGAAATCGTAATCGAAAACCCACTGGCCGTTGCGGTGCTGTTCCAGATAGCCGAGTTCGGTGCGCTCGCCGTCCCAGAACCGCTCGACGGTGCATGCCTTCGGATTTTCTTTCCACTGCTCCGCGTCGATCTTCATGGCGTTGTCGAGCGGTAGCACGAGTTCATATCCGCGATTGGGATTGCCATTCGGAAAGCCCGGTTCGCGGGCCATTTCAAGGCGGACATTGTAAAGCGGCATTGCGGATTCTCCTGCTGTTCGAGGCGATCCTAGAGTGTCAGCATACCCTTGCGTTGACACGGATCAAGCAGTGAAAGGCCTCCCTTCGGGGCATTGCGCCACTGCCGGAGGGCGGGCTTTAGCACCCCGGTCGGCGGGGAAACCTTAATCTGGACGTGAAGCGCGCTAGGTTGGAGCAGGATGACGGACCAAAGGAGACGACGAAGCATGACCGCACGAATCGCGATCGTCGGAGCCGGTCTGGCGGGCGCGACAGCCGCCAGGCTGCTGACGCGCGCCGGCGCGAAGGTGACAGTCTTCGAGAAGTCCGGCGGAACGGGCGGGCGGCTTTCAACGCGGCGTACCGACTACGGCAGCTTTGATCACGGCGCGCAGTATGTTTCGGCGCGCGGGGACGCCTTCCTGGACACGGTCTACCGGCTCGTCGCCGAAGGCGGGGCGATGAACTGGTCGCCCGCCGGCAAGGACCGTGAGGACGAATGGCATGTCGGCCACCCGGGCATGAGCGGTTTCGTCAAGCCGCTGCTCGGCGGCATCGATGTGCGTACCAACAGCCGCGTTTCCGCGATCCAGGCCGGCGACGATGCAATTCGGGTGCAACTGGAAGACGGTCGGGAGCAGGATTTCGAAGTGGCGCTGGTGACCGCGCCAGCGCCGCAAAGCCTTGCATTGCTCAAGGATATCGACGGCGCGTTCGCGAAAATTGCCAAGGCGCAGATGGCACCGTGCTGGTCGGTCATGCTGGCATTCGGAAAGCGGATCGACCGGCTGCCGGATATCCGCCGCGGCAATGATGGGGATGTTCTCGGCTGGATCGCGCGCGACAGTTCGAAACCGGGTCGCGAGGGGCTGGAGAACATCGTCGTGCACGCCGGGACGGACTGGAGCCGCGACCATCTGGAGGAAACGCCGGAAGCGGTTCTCGATGCGGTTCTCACCGCGTTGCGCGGTGCCGCAGGCGGAGAGGCCCTATCGCCGGTCCATGCCGTCGCTCATCGATGGCGATATGCGCGGGTGGACAGGCCGGTGGGCGAGCCGTTCCTTGCCGGCTGCCGGGGGCGGGTCATCGCCTGCGGCGACTGGTGCATCGGCGCGCGCGCGGAAGCGGCGTTCGACAGCGGACGGCTGGCCGCGGAATTTCTCGTTAGGGAACGGCTGGCAGGCGAAGCCGAGGCCGCCTATATGCGGGGCTGATTTTCGCGAGGCCTTCATGTCAGACACCCCATCGAGCGACACCCAGACATCCATTCCCGTAACCGTGCTGACCGGCTACCTCGGATCGGGCAAAACGACGCTTCTCAACCGCATCCTCTCGGAGGATCACGGCAAGCGTTACGCGGTGATCGTCAACGAATTCGGCGAAATCGGCATCGACAACGACCTCATCGTGGAAAGCGACGAGGAAATCTACGAGATGAACAATGGCTGCGTGTGCTGCACGGTGCGCGGCGATCTCGTGCGCGTCGTCGAAGGGCTGATGCGCCGGCCCGGTCGCTTCGACGCGATCGTGGTGGAGACCACCGGACTCGCCGATCCGGCGCCGGTCGCGCAGACATTCTTCATGGACGACGATGTTCGTGCGAAGACCCGCCTCGACGCGGTGGTGGCGCTCGTCGACGCCAAGCACGTGGCGATGCGGCTGAAGGATTCACGCGAGGCGGAGGACCAGATCGCGTTTGCCGACGTGATCCTTCTGAACAAGACCGATCTCGTGTCCGAGGAAGAGTTGCACGGTCTCGAGCACGCGATCCGGACAATCAATCCGCATGCGCGGATCCACCGCACCGAACGGGCGGGAATCGCCTTGCCGGAAATACTCGACCGCGGCGCGTTCGACCTGCAGCGGGCGCTGGAGAGCGATCCGCATTTTCTCGATCACGACGATCCGGATCATGTCTGCGGCCCGGAATGCGATCATGATCATGCCCACGGGCATGATCATCACCACGGCGATGGCGATCACCATCGTCACCATGATCACGGGCCGGGCATCCACGGAACGACCATCCAGTCCGTCTCGCTGCGCACGGGCGAGGTCGATCCGCAGAAATTCATGCCGTGGATCCAGAAGATCACGCAGCTCGACGGGCCGAACATCCTTCGCCTGAAGGGCATCATCGCGTTTCCGAACGAGCCGCAGCGCTATGTCGTGCAGGGCGTGCACATGATCGTCGAGGGCGATCACGAGCGCGCATGGAAGGACGGCGAAAAGCGCGAAAGCCGGATCGTATTCATCGGCCGGGAACTCGACCGCGAAAAACTGGAGCGGACGTTTCAGGCCTGCGCGGTGTAACCCGCGCGGGCCCCTAAGCGGGCGTCAGGTCTCGTCGACGACCTCGGCGCGGGGACCGTTTTTCTGCAGGGACGCAATGGCGTTCTTGGAACTCGACTTGGACTTGTAGGTCTCCGTGCGAACCATCGTCTCGCCGTTGGAAGCGACAAACCGCACGAAGGTCTGGCCATCCTTGGAGCCGGCAATCTCGAAACGGTAACCGGACCCCTTCTCGTCCTTGGTCAGATCGGCCGTGGCCGCGCCGGGGGCGTTTTTCTTGAGGGAATCGATGCAGTTCTGGGCGCTTGCCTTGCCGGCATAGCTTTCCGACCAAAACATGATCTCGGAATTGTACACGAACTGTGCTGCGAACTGGCCGTTCTTCCGGCTGACAATCTTGAAACGGTGCGGCAAGGAACCCTCCCTCTTGAAGCTTACGGAAGGCGAACTTTAGTCAACTCGCCGGCAAATGAAACCCGGGCACCGATCTAAGTTGAGGATATGTCGGGTTGACGCGGCCCCGCATTCCGGAGAAGTCGTTCGCCGCATCCTCATCTTCACAAAAGTACCTGCAGCCCCATGCCAACAGTCGCGCCCCTCGATCTCGACGGATATTGCCTCTTCGCATCGTTTATAGGCGAGGTTCCGGTTTACGCGCTGGCCGACGGCACGGTGCACCGGCTCGATCACGGCCATCATGCGGTCGAGATGCATGATGGCCTGACATGTGCGGTCAGGACCCTTGACGGCAAGGCGCTGATCACCGGTGGCGAGGACGGGCTGGTGCGGGCGCTGAATGCAGGCGGAACGGCCGCCGAGATCGGTTCGGTCGGCAGGAAGTGGGTGTCGGCGCTCGCGGCAGGGCCGCAAGGCGCGGTGGGCTTTTCCGCAGGCAAGAACGCCCATGTGCGCCTGAATGACGGCACCGTGAAAGACTTTGCCGAGGAGCGCTCGATCGAGGGACTAGCCTTTGCGCCCAAAGGACTGCGCCTGGCGACAGCGCGGTACAATGGCGGGACGCTGCATTGGGTGACGGCCGCAGGGCAGCCAATCGATCTCGAATGGAAAGGCGCGCATACCGCCGTGATGTTCTCGCCGGACGGCAAATATGTCGTCACCACAATGCAGGAGAACGCACTCCACGGCTGGCGGCTCGCCGACATGAAGCACATGCGGATGTCCGGCTATCCGGCCAAGGTCAAGAGCTGGTCGTGGTCGGCCAAGGGCAAATGGCTGGCGACCTCGGGAGCGCCCGCCGCAATCGTCTGGCCGTTCCAGGGCAAGGATGGCCCGATGGGCAAGGCGCCGCTGGAACTCGGCACACGGGGCGATTCGCTGGTGTCGTCCGTCGTCTGCCACCCGACCGAGGACATCGTGGCGATCGGCTACGCGGACGGTATGGTGCTTGCGGTGCGCTTCACGGACGCCAAGGAAATTCTGCTGCGCCGCGGCGGCAAAGGGCCGATCACCTCGATGACATGGGACGACAAGGGCTACCGCATTGCCTTCGGGTCGGAAGCCGGGGATTGCGGTGTGATCGACATTCGCGGGTAAGGATCAGCGCCGGCTTTTTCCTAATCGATGTGTCAAAGTATATGGCGCGGGAGAAGATTGGAACATAAGATGAACAAATGGGCCAACTCTCCGTCATTCAGAAACTCGAGATCCTTTCGGATGCGGCCAAATACGACGCGTCCTGCGCGTCGTCCGGTTCGACAAGGCGCGACTCCAGAGCTTCCGGTGGAATTGGATCCGTCACGGGGGCCGGAATCTGCCACGCCTACGCGCCGGACGGGCGCTGCATATCACTGCTGAAGATTCTGCTGACCAACTTCTGCATCTACGACTGCAGGTATTGCATCAATCGCTCGTCGTCGAACACGCGCAGGGCGCGGTTTTCCGTCGATGAGGTGGTGAAGCTGACGCTCGACTTCTACAAGCGCAATTATATCGAAGGGCTTTTTCTGTCCTCCGGTGTCATCCGCTCGCCCGACGAGACGATGGGCGAAATGGTCGAGGTGGCGCGGCGGTTGCGCGAGGACGAGAAATTCGCCGGTTATATCCACCTCAAGACAATTCCCGATTGTGATCCGATTTTGATAGAAGCGGCCGGCCGCCATGCGGACCGGCTTTCCATCAATGTGGAATTGCCGACGGACGCCAGCATCAACGTGTTGGCGCCGGAAAAACGTCCCGGCGAGATTCGCAAGTCCATGGCGCGGCTGCGCAGCTTCATCGAGGAGAAGAGCGAGCCGGTAGAGCGCACGGGACGCAGACAGCGGTTTGCGCCGGGAGGGCAGTCGACCCAGATGATCGTCGGCGCCGACAATTCGAACGACAACACGATCCTGCAGACGAGCGCCCGGCTTTACGGATCGTATCACTTGAAACGGGTCTACTATTCCGCTTTTTCGCCCATTCCCGATGCGTCCAGAGGATTGCCGCTGGTCAGACCACCGCTGATGCGCGAGCACCGGCTTTACCAGGCCGACTGGCTGATGCGGTTCTACGGGTTCGAACAGCAGGAAATCCTGGCTGGAGCGAAAACGGGGATGCTCGATCTCGACATCGATCCAAAGCTCGCATGGGCGCTGCGCAACCGCGCTGAATTTCCGGTCGACATAAACCGCGCCGACCGCGAGACGCTTTTGCGCGTGCCCGGCTTGGGAAGCAAGGCTGTGACACGCATCCTGTCGAGCCGCCGGTACGCGAGGCTGCGACTTGAAGACGTCAGCCGGGTCTGCCAGTCGATCGACAAGGTGCGCTCCTTCATCGTCGCGGAAGGATGGTCGCCTGGCGGCACAATCGACCGGCTCGACCTTCGATCGCGCCTGGTCGGGCGCGAGGAGCAACTTTCGCTCTTCCGATGATCACCGCCAGACTCGAGCATGAAACGGATTTCGACGGATGGCGGAGGGCGGCGCGCGCGCTCGCTTTAAATGGCATCGCCCCGGCGGAGGTGGTTTGGCAGGTCGAGGGATCTGCCGACGAGGATCTGTTCGGCATCCGCGGCGATCCGGTCCCGCCCGCTTCGAATGCGGCTGTTCTGAATATCACAAGGGAATTCGTGGAACGGGCAGGGAGCCTTGTCTGCCACCGCGACCCACAGCGGTTCGCGTTTATGTATCGCATGTTGTTGCGGCTCGCTGAAAACAAGGAACTGCTGAAGTTCGCGACCGACCCTGATGTCCGTCAGATGGAGGCGATGGAGAAATCCATCGGTCGCGACGTTCACAAGATGCGCGCGTTCGTGCGGTTTCGGAAAATCGGCGAGGGCGCCGAGGAGCGCTTTGTCGCATGGTTCGAACCGGAGCATCACATCGTCCAGCGGAATGCGGAGTTTTTCGTTAAACGGTTCACCGGCATGAAATGGGCAATTCTGACGCCCGACCGATCTGCGCGATGGGACGGGGAGACCCTGTCCGTCGGGCCCGGCGCGAAGAAAGCCGATCTGCCGCCCGACGATGCGACCGAAGATCTCTGGAAGACGTATTTCTCCTCCATTTTCAATCCGGCGCGCCTGAAAGTGAAGGCGATGCAGGCGGAAATGCCGAAAAAGTACTGGAAGAACATGCCGGAAGCCGATCTCATTCCCGGCCTGATCGCCGGCGCGGGAAAAGCGCATGAAGCGATGATCGAGAGGGCGCCGACGTTACCCCCGCCAAGCCACAGGTCGGTTCAGGCGCGGTACTGGAACAGCGTGAAGGACATGGCTGACGAATCCGCGCATACGCCTGAGGCGAAGACACTTGAGGAACTGCGAGCCGCCACAGCCGGCTGCACCCGCTGTCCGCTCTACCGAGGCGCAACACAGGCGGTATTCGGCGAGGGCCCGGCGGACGCGGATCTCCTTTTCGTAGGCGAGCAACCTGGTGATCAGGAGGATATAGAGGGTCGCCCGTTCGTCGGGCCGGCGGGTCAATTGCTCGATCAGATTTTGGCCGAGGTCGGAATCGATCGGTCGGATGCCTATGTCACAAACGCAGTGAAGCACTTCAAGTTCGAGCCGCGCGGCAAGCGCCGCATACATCAGACACCGAATGCGGGAGAAGTCGAACAGTGCCGCTGGTGGCTTGAAAAGGAGATCGAACTGGTCGGGCCGAAGCTGCTGGTCGCGCTTGGCGCGACCGCGGCCGCGGCGCTGCTCGGCCGTCGGGGCGGGATCATGCGGGAGCGCGGCTCCATTCAGCCGCGCGCCGCGGATGGATTGCCCGTTCTGCTAACCTATCACCCCTCGTTTCTGCTGCGCATTCCGGATCAGGCGGGCAAGGCGCGCGAACGCGCGAATTTGGCCCAGGACCTGATGAAAGCGCGTGACTGGCTGGCAGGCCGGGACGCTCGTCGCGAAGCGGGTTGACGCCGATCAAAGCGGGCCCTTGGCCGAAGCATATGATCGGCTTCGGTCGAAAGGCTTGGGGCCTTTCGCATGAAGAGCGAGGCGAAGACGATGAAAATCACATATCGCGCATTGAAGACATTGGCGATTGCAGGCGCAGTGGCGGCCATGGCTGCCGTTCCTGCCGCGGCCCATTATGAGGGAGGCGGCTGGCAACCGGGTTATGGTGCGGGCAGCATGATGCCCGGCTGGGGTTGGGGCGACGGCTCCGGGAGATTCGGCCCGGGTGGAATGTACGGCGGCATCGAGGCGAGGCTCGCATTTCTCAAAACCGAGCTGAAAATCACCGCCGAACAGTCGGACGCCTGGGACGAAACCGCGAAAACCGTCAGCGAGTCGCTCGAGAGCCACACGAAGACGATGCGCGACATGTTCCGGCAGTTGCAGGACGGGACCTATCTGAAGAGCGGCCTTCCGGCGCGCCTGGAATTCCAGGAAAAGCACATGTCGGCGCAGCTTGAGGAAATCAAGAAGGTCAGGGTATCCGTCGAGACGCTCTATGCCGTTCTCGATGATGACCAGAAGAAGGCCGCCGATGAGCTTGTGCTGCCGATGATGGGCATGGGCATGATGGGAGCCGGTCCGGGGATGTTCGGACCCGGTATGTACGGGCCCGGCTACGGTCCGGGAATGATGTATCGCTGATCTGTTTGAGGCGATGCCCGGGAGTGGGGCAACCGGCGGCGGGAAGGCGAGGGGCTATCAGCGCGACCTCGCCGTCGGAGACTAGAGGCAGGCGGTCAGGCGGCGATTGCCGTCGCCCGTACCCTTGATTTCGTCACGTAGCGGCCGGTCGGCACGACCATGCCCGCAGCACCGTCGAGCCAGCCCTCGACGAGTTCGACCGCCAGGAACCGTTCGCGCTCGACCGGTCCGGGCAGCGCGATGGCGCCGGTCTTCGCGCAGGTGAAGCCGAAGCGCTCGTAGTAGGGCGCGTCACCCACCAGCAGGACCGCGCCGTGGCCAAGGCGGGCGGCTTCGGCAATCGCGTGGCGCATCAGCGCCGCGCCGACGCCGCAGCCCTTCAGAGCGGGGTCAATGGCGAGCGGGCCGAGCAGAAGCGCCGGAACCGGACGGCCGAAGGGGTCGATGCCGGCCTCGATGTTCCACAGCCGGACAGTCGCTGCGAGACCACCGTCGGCGCTCCTCGCAACGAATGCCAGACCGTCCGCCGGGCGCCTTCCCTGGCGGATCTTCTGCGAAGTCTTTTTCCTCCAGCGCGGGCCCATGGCGCGGTCGAGCAGCATGTCGCGCGCAGCCACGTCCCCCGGGGCTTCCTGCTCGATGGCGACAGCTTCGCCGTCTTGAACAAGCGGTTCCATGTGCGTAATCCCGATGGCGGAGTCAGATGACATAGGATTTCAGCGGCTCGAAGCCGTTGAAAGCGACGGCCGAATAGGTCGTCGTGTAGGCGCCGGTGCCCTCGATCAGAACCTCGTCGCCGACCGTCAATGTGAGCGGCAGGGGGTAGGGGTTCTTCTCATACATCACGTCGGCGGAATCGCAGGTCGGGCCGGCGAGGACGCAGGGTTCCGACGCGTCGCCGTCGCGATCGGTGACGATGTTGTAGCGGATCGCCTCGTCCATGGTTTCGGCGAGGCCCCCGAACTTGCCGATGTCCAGATAGACCCAGCGGACATTGTCGTTGTCGGACTTCTTCGAGACCAGAACGACTTCCGACTTGATGACACCGGCATTGCCGACCATGCCGCGGCCCGGCTCGATGATGGTTTCGGGAATGCGGTTGCCGAAATGCTTGCGCAAGGCGTCGAAGATGGCCCGGCCATAGGCCTGCGCCGACGGCACGTCCTTGAGATAGCGGGTCGGGAAGCCGCCGCCCATGTTGACCATCTTCAATTGGATGCCTTTTTCCAGCATCGCCTCGAAGACCATCCGCGCATCGGCTAGCGCCTTGTCCCAAGCGTCGAGATTGGTCATCTGGGAACCGACATGGAAGGACACACCGTAGGCGTCGAGACCGAGACGGGCGGCCTGCGCCAGCACGTCGACGGCCATCGCCGGAACGCAACCGAATTTGCGTGACAGCGGCCACTCGGCACCCTCGCCGTCGGTCAGGACACGGCAAAACACGCGGGCGCCGGGAGCTGCGCGGGCGACTTTCTCAACCTCTTCGACGCAGTCGACCGCAAACAGCGAGATGCCAAGTTCGTGGGCGCGCGCGATGTCGCGCTCCTTCTTGATGGTGTTACCGAAGGAGATGCGGTCAGGCGTGGCACCGGCTTCGAGCGCCATCTCGATTTCCGCTACGGAGGCGGTGTCGAAGGACGAGCCGAGCGTGGCCAGCAGGCGCAGGATCTCCGGCGCCGGGTTGGCCTTCACGGCGTAATAGATGCGCGAGTCGGGCAGCGCCTTCTCGAATGCCTTGTAGTTGTCGTGAACCACGTCGAGGTCGACGACCAGGCATGGGGAGGCCGGACGGCGGGTGGCGAAGAAGTCGTGGATGCGAGCAGTCGTCATGTCTCTTCCCAATCGGCAATTCCGTGCGGCGCGTGCCGCGTCAAAATTTGCGGTTCTGTCACGACAGACGCATATGCGCCGGCCGGCAAGAACCGCGTGAAATCTCAGGCCGGTCTGACCGGCCTTGATTTGCCATTGATTGGTGGGATCGCCCGACCGCACGTTTGGCAAGGATGGTAAGTGTCTCTCAACTACCCCGGCGTTTGGACCGCCAGACGAGTGATCGATAGACCCGACCGTCGTTGCTTCAAGATGTCCTCGCTCGTCCGGTTGGCCGGGAAGCGACCGGAGGGGTTAGCTCCGGGTACCTTACCCATCCCTCACCATTCGAGGGATCGGCGGACACCCACAGGCACATGCGACTTTGGGTGAAGCGCAGATAATCGCATACAGGTTTCGGATCAATGAATAATTCGGCATTGCAGAAATTTTTTTCTGCATGTCACATCGGCCGACGACCAAGGAGAGGAACGGCGATGGACGACGCGATCAGGGACGCGGTGCATGCATTCATGCCGCACGGGTTCGACAGTCCGGTCGCGCATGCTGAGGCTGGCGCGCTTGCCGGACTGACCTTTGCGGTCAAGGACATGTATGACGTCGCCGGATTGAGGACCGGCTTCGGCAATCCGGTCATTCTCGAGCGGGCCGAGCCGGCAACCGAGACCAATTCGGTTATCCAGCGGCTGCTGGACGCGGGCGCGCGGATGGTCGGCAAGACCCAGTGCGACGAACTGACCTTTTCGCTGATGGGCGAGAATGCCCACTACCGGCGGCCGATCAACAGCGCGGCGCCGGATCGGGTGACCGGAGGATCGTCGAGCGGCTCGGCAGCGGCGGTCGCGGCCGGGCTTTGCGATTTCGCAATCGGATCGGACACCGGCGGCTCGGTGCGCGGGCCGGCGAGCTTCTGCGGGCTTTTCGGTTTGCGACCGACGCATGGCGCCATCGGGCTCGACCATGCGCGCGGGCTGGCTCCGTCCTTCGACACGTTCGGATGGTTCGCCCGTGACGTAGATATTTTCCAGCGTGTCGCCGACGTCGTCCTGCCGCCGGACACGGTGGCTCTTGCCGCACCGGAGTTGGTGGTTCCCGCCTTCGCCGAGGCGCTGCTCGCGGCTGAGAGCGTGGCGCACTGGAATCAAATCAAGACGAAACTCGGGCTGTCGGCGAAACCGGTCTCCTGCCTTGATGCAGTGGACGAAAACTACATGCTGTTTCGCCGGCTGCAGGCCTATGAAGCGTGGGCACTGCATGGCGACTTTGTCAGCGATCCCGCCAGTCGCGTGTCGGCGGATATCGCCGAGCGGTTCCGTTTCGGCGAGCCGATCTCGTGCGGAGAAGCCGCCGCAGATACAATAACGCGCACAGCATTGCGGGATGAACTGGCCGCCTTTCTCGGAAGCCGCAGGATGCTGGTCATGCCCACAATGCCCGGGCCCGCACCGCTCGCGGCGGGCGACCCGAAGACGCGGCAGGCCTATCGCGAGCAGGCGCTTCGGCTGCTCTGCGTCTCCGGCCTGACCGGCTTTCCGCAAATGAGCATTCCGGCGGGAGTTGTCGACGGCGCGCCGTTCGGCGTTTCGGTGCTCGGACCAAAGGGAAGCGACCGGGCGGTGATCGCAATTGCGGAAGGACTGGCCGGCCGTCTGCGGCAGAATGCGGAGATCCGTTCCGCCTGATCCTTCCCTTGCACGGTGCCCGGCCCTGCCGATCAGGCAATTTCGGCATCGCCGTCCCGGGATTGACGACCGAGTTGCAAATCGGGATACGTGGCTGCGCCCGGGCAGCATCGGCGTGGAGATTTCCGCGCGAACGCAATCACTGCCACCCGGCAAAATGCTAGCGGTCAGCGGAGAACCACCGGATGGACACACTGACGCGGATGCGGGCCTTCATCGCGGTCGTCGAAAACGAAGGGTTCTCCGCGGCAGCGCGCAAGATCGGGCGGTCGAAAGCGCTGCTGTCGAAATATGTGCGGGAACTGGAAGACGAGTTGGGGGCGCTCCTCCTCAACCGTACGACGCGGCAGTTTTCGCTGACCGAAATGGGGCATACCTACTACCGGCGTGCCATCGAGATCGTCCGCGACATTGACACGTTGCAGGACATGGTGCGCGACAGCCGCGAGGGACTGCGCGGCCGGATAAAGCTCTCCGCGCCGCGCACCTTCGCTGATGCCCATCTGGGCCAGTCGCTGATCGATTTCGTGGTCGCCAACCCGGAGATCGGGCTCGATATCCACCTCGACGACCGGTTCGTCGACCTGGTGGAGGAGGGGTTCGATGTCGCGATCCGGATCACGGCGCTCGAGGATTCAGCGCTGATCGCGCGGCGGCTCGCGCCCTTTCGGGTGTTCGTCGTCGCCACGCCGGAAACGATCAAACGGCACGGTATGCCCGAGAAGCCGGAGGATCTGGCGGACAAGCCCTGCATCGTCGACACCAATGCGCGGCGGCGAAATACCTGGGTCATGAAGCCCGAGAACGGCGAAACCACGGCGATCACCGTTTCAGGGCCAATCGAAGTCAACAGCCCGCTCGCGGCACGCGCTGCCGCGCTTTCGCATCTCGGCTTCGCGTTTTCGCCGGATTTTATCGTCCGCGACGAGATCGCCAGCGGTGCCCTGGTTCATGTCCTGCCCGAATGCGTGAGAACCGATGCCGGCATCCATGTGGTCTATCCGCATCGCCGCTATCTGCCGGGCAAGGTGCGGGCGCTGGTCGATTTCCTGGCCGACTGGTTCAAGAACCATGAGGGCTGACGCCATAATGCCGCCGGGATTTTCGGCTCTTGCATCACGCCTCGACTACTCGGGTGGGACAGGTTTATCAACGTGAGACGATCCGCGATCATTGCCGCGCTTTGCGCATCCGGTGTCCTGTTGCCGCAAGGAGCGGCGCGCGCCCACCCCCATGTGTTTGCGGAAGCGCGGCTGGAGGTCACCATCAAGCCGGACGGAACGGTGGACCGGCTGCGTCACGTGTGGCGTTTTGACGAACTTTTTTCCTCGACGGTGATGCTGGAGTTCGACGCCAACTCCGATCTCCTGCTCGACGACGCGGAGCGGGAGACAGTTGCAGGCGTGGTGACCGGCTCGATCGCCGAATTCGGTTATTTTCAGCGCATCGAGGTGAGCGGCAACGAGGTCGGCGTCGCGCCGGTGGATGATCTCAAGGTCCTGTTCGAGGACGGCCAGATGATCATTTTTTTCACTGCGGTTCCGGCCGAGACGGTCGCGATAGCCGACGAACCCTCCTTCGGCGTGTTCGATCCGACGTTCTACACAGCGATCGAGTTTCTCGACGAAAAGGAGATGGTACTGGAAGGGGCGCCCGCCAATTGCGGGCACGAAATGGTGATTCCCGATCCAGATGAAGCCATCGCGCAGAACCAGGACAAGTTGACCGAGGCGTTCTTCAACGACCCCGGCGGCAATGACATGTCGAAACTTTTCGCCACGCGGATGGACGTCTCGTGCAGTTGACCCGTGCGAAGTCCGCCCGCCTCGGCGCGGTGATTGCGATCCTGTTACTGGGGGTCGCGGCGGCACAGGCACAATCTTCTCTCGGCATAGGGTCCAACGAGGTTTCAGTGCAGCCCTCCGGCGTCTTTGCCGGACTCTTTGCCTGGATCAACGAGATGCAGCGCGGCTTCTATCGAGCCATGACCAATGCCTTGAAAGCGATGCGCGAGGATGGCGGAGCGGCCTGGCTGCTCGTCGGCCTTTCCTTCGCATACGGAATTTTCCACGCCGCCGGACCGGGGCACGGCAAGGCGGTGATCTCATCCTACATGCTGGCCAACGAGATCCTGCTGCGGCGAGGTGTCGTGCTTTCTTTCATTTCGGCGTTTCTTCAGGCGATTTCGGCAATCGTGCTGGTTGGCGCCGCCTATCTGGTGCTGCGCGGGACCGCTGTCTCGATGACGGATGCAACATGGTTCATGGAAGTGGCGAGCTACGCGCTGATCGCGCTGTTCGGAGCGTGGCTACTGCTAACAAAGCTCCGCGTTCCGTCGAAGGCGGGGGCCTTGTCGCCGGTGGCTGCGATGGCAGATAGCGCCGACCACCACCATCACCACGGGGAGGGGGGGAGTTGCGATACATGCGGCCATGCTCACGCGCCTGACCCGAAACATCTTGCCGGACCGCTGCACTGGCGTTCCGCGTGGACAGCGGTCGCCGCAGTCGGCTTGCGGCCGTGTTCCGGCGCGCTGATCGTGCTGACCTTCGCGCTCCTGAACGGCCTCTATGCGGGCGGGGTTCTGTCGGTCTTCGCGATGGCCCTCGGGACCGCTATTACCGTCTCTGCGCTGGCGACACTGGCGGTGACCGCAAAGAATGTGGCGCTGAAAGTCTCCGGCTCCGGCGCCATGTCGGCCCGGGTTCATCGGACGGTCGAAATTGGCGGGGCGGCGCTGGTGCTGCTGCTCGGGCTGCTGCTGCTCGGCGGGGCGCTCGCCTGAGCTTATCCTCCACCTAGCCGCCCAACTCGTCCTCGATATGAGCGCGGATGATTTCGGCAAAATCGGTCTCGGCGACGAAGCCAAGCTTACGTGCACGGGCCGCGTCGAAACGGGTCGGCCAGAAATTGACGATCGCCTCGATGGCTGGATCGCGCTCCTCCCGAATCAAGCGGAAGGTCTCGTCGCCTGCGATTTCTCGCAGGGCCTCGATCTGTCCGGCCACCGAGACCGCCACGCTCGGCAATGTGATGTTGCGGCGCGGTCCGATGGCATCGCCCGCAAGCGCCGCCGCGTGAAGCAGAAAACCGACGGCCGAACGCGGACTTGCATGGGTGTGAACGATATTGCGCGAGACAGGCAGCACTGCCTCCTTGCCGGCGAGCGGTTCGCGGATGATCGAGGAGAAGAAGCCGGATGCCGCAAGGTTCGGCTTTCCGGGCCGCACGCAGATCGTCGGCAGCCGCAATCCGACTCCGTCCATGAAACCGCGGCGGGTGTAGTCGTTCAGCAGAAGCTCCCCGACCAGCTTCTGCGTTCCGTATGACGTCAGTGGCACAGGCGCGAAATCGTCGCCAATCGTCTCGGGAAACGGCGCGCCGAAGACGGCGATGGAGGACGTATAGACCAGGCGCGGAACGTAACCATTCGCTTTCCGAACGGCATCGAAAAGCGCTCGCGTCCCGTCAAGATTTGCCCGGTACCCCTTGTCGAAATCGGTCTCGGCTTCGCCGGATACGACTCCGGCAAGATGGAAAATGACGTCCGGCCTTCCGGCCACCAGCGCCCCGGCTACGCCTTCGGAGGCAAGGTCTCCTGCCAAAACTGTAATGTCGAATGGCGCGTCGGGCGCCTCGAACGCGACGATATCGTGTAAGTGGATGCTGACAATCTGCTCCTTGCGCAGCATCCCGTCGGCGACGAGGCGTGCGGTCAGCTTGCGGCCGATCATGCCGGCCGCGCCCGTGATCAGAATGCGCATGTCAGTCTCTCTTCCGGCGATAGCGGCCGCGCAGCCAAAGCCCCGCGAAAGGCAGAACGAGAACCGCGGCGAGGACGGCTCCGGCGATCCAGCGGTTGTTCCCGCCCAGCATCAGCATCAGCGGCGGGAGAAAATAGACGAGTGCCCCGAACCCGACGAGCAGGAGCGCCGCAGTGACGAGGGTCTTGCGATCGTACCGGCCGTTGTCGTTTGGAGCCGTCACAAGGTCCATCCGCCGTCGATCGGAATGGCGGTGCCCGTGGTGAATGCCGCGCCATCGCTCGCCAGATACACGGCCAGCGCCGCGACCTCCTCCGGACGGCCGACGCGCCCCATCGGCTGGCGCTCGACGAACATCTGCAAGGCCTTGTCCGTTCCACCGACGGATTGACCCAGTTCTTCAACGCGCGCGTGCCATGAGGGGGACTCAACCGTGCCCGGGCAGATCGCGTTGCAGCGGATGTTGCGGCGAATAAAATCCTGGGCGACCGATTTGGTCAGGCCGATGACGGCAGCCTTCGTCGCGCCGTATACATAGCGGTTGGGGGCGCCCTTGATCGACGAGGCGCCCGACGACATGTTGATGATCGAACCTGAGGTGCCGTTCGCCTCCGCGCGGGTGATCATCTCGGGCAGGAACGCCTGGATCGTCCGGTGCATGGATTTGACGTTCAGGTCGAAGGAAAAGTCCCAGGCCTTCTCATCGCATTCGAGCACCGTTCCGTGATGCACGAACCCGGCCACGTTTGCTAGGATGTCGACACCGCCGACCGTACCTGCATAGGCTTTGACCGCATCTGTATCGGTGACGTCGAGCGCAGCCTTGGAGACGTCCAAGCCTTCCAACTTGTCAATGTCCAGATCGGAGGCGTGGACTGTCGCGCCTTCTCTGACGAAGGCCTCGGCGATCGCCCGCCCGATCCCCTGGCCGGCCGCCGTGACGACGGCGACCTTTCCCTCAAGCTGTCCTGCCATTCAGATTCTCCCTCTGCGCGTCCAACCTATCACTCATCAAAGCCGCAGTACCATATGCAAGGCCTTGCGATCCGACAGCACTTCTTCCCTTTCCTCCTCGAAGCCGACACGCCTGTACCAATCCTGAGCCGGGTTCCGCGTATTGGTGACGAGGCGGACCGCAGGCCTTGCGAGCGCGCGGGCGCGTTCGGTGGCCGCCGTCATCATGGCGGCGCCAAGGCCGGTTCCGGCGGCCTCCGGCGCGGTGGCGATCGACTCCAGATAGAGGTCGCCCGGGCGGGGCCGCAGGATCAGCACGCCAACCAGCTTTTCGGAACGGGAGGCGAGCCAGACCTCGCATTGGGCGAAAATGTCCCCATAATCCCATTCCAGTGGCATGGGTTCTCCGCCGATCGCCTCGCGGGTGCGCCGATAGGCCTTTGCCTGGAACTCCTCGACCATGGTCCGGCTATCGGAGCCAGCTCGCACGAGCCGAAGATCGCCGGTTGCGAGCGTGCGGGCCGTCAGGGAGGACAGCGACATCAATTGCCCACCATGCCCATCGAAATTCTCCGGCGCGAGCCAAGTCTCGAAGGCGAGCCTGACTGCTGGCCAATCCTTGTCGATCAAGGAATACCAAGCCGTGTCCCGGTTGCCATAGGGCTTGACCTCGGCCTGCCGGAATATTCCCTCGAACACAAAGCCGAAACGGCGCGCGGCTCGGTGCGACGCTTCGTTGGCGTTGTTGAGCTTCCACTCGTAACGGCGGTAGCCGAGCTCGTCGAAGACACGCCGGGCCATCAGATAATGCGCTTCGGTCGCCGCCCGGCTGCGCGCCATCGGCGCGCCGTGGGCCACCGCGCCAACCTCAACCACGCCATTCTTCTCGTCGATGCGCATGTAGTTCGCCATGCCCATTGGCACGCCGGTTTCCCGGTCGCAGAAAACGCAGGTAACGAAAGCACCGGATTGGTTGCGGGGTTCGAGTTCGCCGGCCAGATCCCGCCACGACGTCATTTTCGGCCAGCCGAAGTGGAACAGATATTCGTTGGTCCGTTCACCGCCGAAGGCTTCCCATAGTGCAAGACAATGGCTTTCGGCGTCGAACGGATGAATGGCGAAATAGCATCCGGACATAGGCGCATTGGTCGGGGTGGGCCGCGGTGTCCATGCCGAAAGATCTTCCATTTCAATGTCCCTCCGCGCGTGCAGATTGCGTTTTTCTAGATGCAATGCGAGAGAGGTTCACGCTTGAAATTGTCCGGGGAACAATATGCTTCAAACGGTTGCCGCCTACGACCGGATGGGCGAGGAGAACGCTTTCGCGGTGCTCGCCCGCGCCACCAGCCTCGCCGCCGAGGGTCGCGACATCATCAATCTCGGCATCGGCCAGCCGGATTTCAAAACGCCGGAACATATCGTCGAGGCCGCGATCAAGGCGCTTCGTGACGGGCATCATGGTTATACGCCCGCCACCGGCATCCTGCCCGCGCGCGAGGCGGTCGTTCGACGGACCTTGGCGACGACTGGCGTCGAAGTCTCGCCGGAAAGCGTCATGATCATGCCGGGCGGCAAGCCGACGATGTATGCAGCGATCACGATGTTCGGCGAGCCGGGCGCGGAGATCCTCTACCCCGATCCGGGCTTTCCGATCTATCGTTCGATGATCGAGTTCACCGGCGCGACACCGGTGCCCGTGCCGATACGAGAGGAGAACGGATTTGCGTTCTCGGCGGAAGAAACGCTGTCGCTCATCACTTCGAAGACCCGGTTGCTGATCCTCAACTCGCCGGCCAACCCGACCGGCGGCGTGACGCCGAAGTCCGAAATCGACGCGCTGGTGAAGGGGCTGGAGGCATTTCCGGACGTGGCGATCATGTCGGACGAGATCTACGACGTCATGACCTATGACGGCGAACGCCATACGTCCCTGCTCACCTATCCGCAATTGCATGACCGGCTGATCATCCTCAACGGCTGGTCGAAGACCTGGGCGATGACGGGATGGCGGCTCGGCTGGTCGATCTGGCCGGACGGGCTGATCGACAAGGTTCGCAAGCTCGCCGTCAATTGCTGGTCCTGCGTGAACGCGCCGGCGCAATATGCCGGGATAGCGGCAATCGACGGTCCGCAGGACGCGGTGGAAACGATGATGGCGGCGTTCGACAGGCGCCGGCACATCGTCGTGGAGCGGATGAACGCGTTGCCCAACGTGAGTTGTGTGACGCCGAAAGGTGCGTTCTATGCGTTTCCGAATGTGAAGGACACTGGATGGAAGGCGAAGAAACTGGCTTCGGCGCTGCTCGAGAAGGCGGGCGTGGCGTTGATCGGCGGGCCTGATTTCGGCGTGCTCGGAGAGGGGTACATAAGACTGTCCTTCGCCAACTCGGCCGAGAATATCGAACGGGCGATCGAGCGGATCGGCGCATTTCTGGAACGTTGAATACGGAAATCCCGGCGGAGGAAGTTGGTCTTTACGGCGTCAAGAATCTCGGATGCTTGAGTACTTTCCACTGAAAAGATAACCTCTTGTGATTCGTCGGGGCGGAGGCAGGCATGGTGGCGGCAAGCAAGGAGGGAAAGCCCTATCATCACGGGGATTTGCGCGCCGCGCTGCTGACAGCGGCCGAGGCCGAACTCATTGAGAAGGGCGTGGATTCCTTCTCGCTTCGCGGGACCGCCAAGCGCGCCGGGGTCAGCCATGCGGCGCCTGCCCATCATTTCCGGGACGCGACTGCCCTTCTTGACGCAGTCGCAGCCGTTGGATTTTCACGGCTGGCAGACACAATGCGGGGGGAGCAGGCGTTGGCTGGTCCCGGCAAGAGCGAGCAGTTCGTCGCCGCAGGGGTGGGCTATGTTCGCTTCGCGATCGACAATCCGGAAATGCTGGAGCTCATGTTCGGCAGATCGCGCACGGACGGCGACCATCCGGATCTCGCGCGGCACGCCGAGGCCGCGTTCTCGGTTCTGGTGAACGCGGTGGGCCACATTCGGGGCAGACACGTGTTCAAGTCGGAGGAGGGCTGGCGCGATGTCGCGGCGTGCTGGTCGATGGTGCACGGCTATGCGCAGCTGGTGATTTCCGGAAGGATGGGGTTCGTGGCGACGCTCGAATTCGACGAACAGCGCGGCGTGATCGAAGATCTGATGCGGCGCGCCCTGCCGGACAGCGCATTCCGTATGAGGGATGATTCGGCGGTTCCGACACAAAGCGGGCGACCTTCTTTTTGAGAAAGATCGCCCGGCTTCTTAAAGACCGCAGAGGGAGGAGCTGTCGGTCTTTTATGCCACCACTGTTTCATGTTGGCACGAATCGCTTAATCAATAGTTAACATCTTCGTTAATACTCGTCAGTCCACATGACCCTTTCCCGGAAGGATTTGCGGCAACTGTGGCGAACTTGCCACAATTCCCGGTACATTATTGAAATTCCAGCCAATATTAGTCGCATGCGGCCGATGAGCCCTGTGAAAGGCTGTTCACAAACCCCCGAATATCCTCAAGCGTGGGCGCCCTGCTTCGCAAGATCGGCGCCAAAGCGCCGACGATCATCAGGTGATTCACGCCCTCGTAGAGCTTCAGATCGACCATGTTTCCGGCGGTTCGCAGGGCCTCCTGCATCTGAACACTTCGAAGAGGCGGCACGGTGTCGTCGTCGGTCCCGTGCAGCAGCAGGGCCGGGGGAAACGACCCCGACGCATGGTTCACCGGCTTTGCCGTTTCGCGGATCTGCTCCGGGAATATGCGCTTGTAGACGTCCTCCGTGAACTTGAAGTCGTAGGGCCCGGCTATACCGATGAAACCCGCCACGAGGTCGCAGATGTTCGCGACGCCCTCCAGAAACCGCGGATCGCCCGCAGCAAGCGCCGCGATGTGCGCGCCGGCGGAGTGTCCCATCAGGAAAAGCGGGCGACTCCCGGCGATTTCCCGCTTGGTGTAGGCGATTGCCGCAGCAACATCCTCAACGAAGGAGGGATAGATAACCTCCGGATGAAGCCGGTAATCCGCGACGACAGTCGCAATGCCGATCCGCGCCAAGGCGCTTCCGAGGAAGGGATAATCCTCCTTCGAGCCGTGCTGCCAGCTGCCGCCATGGATGAAAAGCAGAACAGGCGTGTTCCCGCCGGCGTCGCGAGGACGGTACACGTCAAGCCGCTGGCGGGCCAAGGGTCCATAGGCGATATCCCGCTCAACCTCGTCCGGGCTTCGGGAAAGGGCGTTCAGGATACTGGCGCCGGAGCAGCCCGAGACAGTCACCAGAAGAAAAAACAGGATCAAGATGCGGTACACAGGAGCCTCCAGGCGCTTTCCGGTGCAGTATCTAGTCCGGACCACTTTCGGGACCAGGGGGTTCGCGCCTCCGGCATCCTGTGGAAACGAAGGGAAGAATAGCGAGGGAGGCCGCCAGGGGGCGGCGTCCTTCGCACGTGTCGTGACTCCGGGTCAGCGTGTGATGATTTCCGGGCCCATCAGCGCATAGGGGAGCGCGGTCGACAGGATCGGCACGTAGGTGACGATCACCAGGAAGACGAGAAGCACTGCGACGAATGGCGCCGCCGCCTTCACCACCTGGATCAGGCTCATGCCGGTGATACCGGAGGTGACGAACAGGTTGAGGCCGATCGGCGGGGTGATCATTCCAATCTCCATGTTCACCACCATGATGATGCCGAGGTGAATCGGATCGACGCCGAGTTCCATGGCGATCGGGAACACCACCGGTGCGACGATGAGCAGCAGCCCCGAGGGCTCCATGAACTGGCCGCCGAGCAGAAGCAGCAGATTGACCGCAATCAGGAAGGTGAACCAGGTAAAGCCGGCATCGACCATCACCGAGGTAATCGCCTGAGGTATGCGTTCCGCCGTCAGCACGTGGGCAAAGAGAAGCGCATTCACGATGATGAACATCAGCATGATGATCGTCTTCGACGAGTCTATCATCACCTTGCGCGTATCCTCATGGGCGAAGGCGCCGAACAGGTGCCTGCCCATCAGCCCCAGATTGCGACCCCAGACGGGGAGCCCGGCAGCGACGAAGCGGGGAATGTTCGCCGGGTTCGAAGCGGGATCACGCCAAACCGAGTAGGCAATCAGGACGGCTACCGACAGGGCCAGTCCCGTCCAGGCGCGGCCCGCGGCTGTGACGTTCTCCCAATCGGCGGTGACGAAGAAAGACAGCACTTCCCAGACAAAAAAGAAGGCGACCGCATAGACGGTCGCGGAAAAGCCGATGTGAGCGGGTGTGCCACGCACGTCGTCGGCGCCGAGCCACCGCCGGTCCTTCATCGGACCCATGTCGCGATAGACAAACAGTGCGATGAAGAACGCATAAACCGCGGCCACGGCGGCGGCCTCGGTCGGCGTGAAGACGCCGCCATAGATGCCGCCGATGATGATAATGATCAAGAACAGGCCCCAGCCTGCCTCCTTGCCGCCGTTGAGCAGTTCGTTGACGCCCTTCCATTCCTCGGCGGGCAAATTGCGGCGACGGGCGATGACATAAATGGCGATCATCAGCATGAAACCGGCAAGCAGGCCCGGCAGAACGCCGGCAAGGAACATGCGACCGACCGAAACGTTCGTCGCCGCCGCATAGACGACCATGACGATCGAAGGCGGGATGAGAATGCCGAGCGTGCCGGCATTGGCGATAATGCCGGCCGCGAATTCCTTCGTGTACCCGACCTGGCGCATTCCGGCGATGGCGATGGTGCCGATCGCAACCACAGTCGCCGGCGACGAGCCGGACAGCGCGGCGAACATCATGCAGGCGAGAACGGACGCCATTGCGAGACCGCCGCGAAAATGGCCGACGGACGCGATCGAAAAGCGAATGATGCGCTTCGCCACACCCCCAGTCGACATGAACGCCGATGCAAGGACGAAGAACGGGATCGCCAGCAGGGTGTAGTTCTGTGAGGCGGTGAACAGTTGCAACGCCACCGACGACATCGAGTCGTCAGAGAAAAAGGCGATCACGATGATGGAGGACAGGCCGAGGGCGACCGCGACCGGCACGCCAAGGAACAGAAGGCCGATGACCAGCGCGAACAGGATTCCGGTTTCCATCGTGCGCTAGTCCTTCAGCAGATCTTTGTTTTCGGCCACAAGCTCTTCGGCTTCGTGACCGGCGATGATCAGTTCGCGGTTGCCGCGCCAGATATCGATGAATGCCTGAATGCTGCGATACGCCAGTAGCGCCAGGCCGACGGGCAGCATCAGATAGGCGACCCAGCGCTGCACACGCTCCTGAACACCGAAGGTCTCCTGCATCCAGACCGGATAACGGAGGTCGTCCAGTCCAGTGCCGAGATTGAACATCAGTGTCCAGTACCCGAGTGCTCCGGACTGCCGGTAATTGGTCACGTCCTTGCCCCCGAAAAAGGCGAGCCATCCAGCGTGAAGCAGCATGGCCGCGTAGAGCAGACAGCACAGTGCGCCAAACAGCGCGACGATCCTGAAGAGACTTTTCGGCAACATGCGAATGAGCGCATCGACGCCCAGATGCATTCCCTGTTTGACGCCGTAGGCCATCCCGAAAAGGATCAGCCAGGCAAACAGGATGCGAGTCAGCTCAAGCGCGCCGCCCCAGCCGGAGTTGAAACCGTAGCGGGCGACAACCTGCGAAAACGAAATGATGGTAATGGCCGCGAGCAGGAGAGCGATGAAGCTCTCCTCTAGCGTGTTGACAGCCTCCCTGTTCCATCGCTCGGCGACAAACAGGGCCCCGATCATCCCAACCAGCAGAACGGATGGTAACAGCAATTCCACGCCAAAATCCCCCCGCGGCGACGAAACGCGTCGATCCCCGCCGCTCCCTCGTCAAATCCGCCAGCCGGCGGTGAAACCGCCGGCTGGCACATTCAATATGACCGTTACGAGCCGTTGGAGGCAACAGCGGCGTCGATAAGATCCTTGCCAATGTCGCCCTCGAATTTCTGCCAAACCGGCTTCATCGTGCTGACCCATTCCGCACGCTGCTCGGCTGTCAGTTCGCGAACCGTCGCGCCGGCATCGATGATATTCTGCCGGTTGGCGGCTTCTTTCTCGGCAACCTGCCCGTTGGCCTTCATCGTCACGTCGTCGACGATCGCCAGGAACTGATCGCGCACGGCCGGATCGAGACCGTTGAGCCATTCAGTCGAGGTGACGAGCAGATAGGCGAGCAGCTGGTGATTCGTCTCGGTAATCCCGTCCTGCACCTCGAAGAATTTCTGGGTGTAGATGTTTGACCAGGTGTTTTCCTGTCCGTCGACAACGCCGGTCTGCAAGGCGCCATAGACTTCCTTGAAGGCAAGCTTCTGGGCGGAAGCCCCCATGGCCTCGATCATGGCGACAGCCACATCGGAAGTCTGCACCCGGAATTTCAAGCCGTTTGCGTCGCTTGGCACCTCAAGCGGCTTGTTCGCCGAAAACTGCTTGAGGCCCGAGGACCAGTAGCCGAGGCCGGTGTAGCCGGACGACTCGGTCGCCTTGAGCAGCTCCTTGCCGGCATCGCTCGCAGCGAAAGCGTCAACGGCATCGAGGCTGGAAAACAGGAACGGCAGGTCGAACAGACGATATTTCTTGGTGTATGCCTCGAATTTCGACAGGGACGGGGCCGCAAGCTGCACATCGCCGAGCAGCAAGGCTTCCATTACCTTGTCGTCGTCATAAAGGGTCGAGTTGGCGAACACTTCCATGCAGGCGGTGCCGTTCATTTCCTCGTTGACCCGGTCGGCGAGCATCGTCGCCGCGTCGCCTTTCGGGTGACCGGTCGCAGCCACGACGTGACTGAACTTGATGACCATTTCGCCATCCTCGCACTGCGCCATCGCTTGGGTCGCGGTGAGCGAGATCGCAAGCGCCGATACGGCGCCAAGCAGCATTTTCATGAGTATTGCCTCCACTATCTTGTCTCGTCGGGGGTCGATCCCCGGATCGTCTGGTGACAGGGAACATCCGGGCCGTGCCGATCCCATGGATCGCCGGAACCCCGTCTCCTCCCTCAAAAGGCACGACGGCCCTTCGATGAGTGACGTTAGCATGTGTCGTGCCAGTTCGCATATCAGCGAGATGCAGGGCGAAGACAGGTGCCGGGGCGTTCGGACGTGCAGTGATTGACCCATCTCCAGTCCGCTTTGGGTAGTCAGCTACCCGTCGGCCTCGCCTGCCGAGATGCCGAGCTTGCGCATCTTGTCATAAAGTCCCTTTCGCGAAATCTGGAGCGCCTCGTAAACGTCCTTCAGCCGTCCGCCGGATTTTCTGATCTCAGCCTCGATCACCGTTCTTTCGAATACCGCAATGCGATCTGCGAGGGGACCCTCCAGGGTCCGTGCCCCGGCATCGCCTTCCGGGGAAAACCCGTTCCACAGGCCCAGAACCCAGCGGTCGGCTATGTTTCTCAATTCGCGCACGTTTCCGGGCCATTTGTGGTCCAGAAGCTGGTGTTCGAGCGAGGGCGTGAGGTTGGGCATTTCGCGCCGGTATCGCGCGCGTGCCTGCCGCGCCAGATGAACGAAGAGTAGCGGAATGTCCTCGCGCCGGTCCCGAAGGGGGGGAATGGTCAGCGTGACGACATTGAGCCGGTAGAAGAGATCGGCGCGAAAGCGGCCGGACGCGGATTCCTTGTCCAGATCGGACTTTGTGGCGGCGATGAACCGCACGTCGAGCGGAATTTGCCGGTTCGACCCGAGCCGGACGATCGTGCGGTCCTCGATGGCGCGCAACAGTTTCGCCTGCAGGTCGAGCGGCATGGATTCGATCTCGTCGAGAAAGACGGTGCCACCATCGGCGTGTTGCAGCTTGCCGATACGCTGTTTCTGCGCGCCGGTGAACGCCCCGGCTTCGTGGCCGAAAAGCTCGGATTCGAATATTTCCGGGGGGAGCGCGGCGCAGTTGAGCGCAACGAAATTTCCCGCCGCGCGCGGCGAAAAGTCGTGCAGAGCGCGCGCAACCACCTCCTTGCCCGCACCGGTCTCGCCAAAGATGATCACATCGGCGCCCGTATCGGCGACGACCGTGATTTCCTCGCGCAACGCCTTGATTGCCGGAGACCGGCCGACGATGCGTTCGGCCATGCTACTGCCCGTTTCGAGCTCACTGCGAAGAACCCGGTTTTCCAGCACCAGCCGCCGCTTCTCAAGGGCCCGGCGCGTTACCGCTCCGAGGTCCTGCACGCGAAACGGCTTGGGGATGAAATCGTAGGCGCCCTCGCGCATCGCATCGACGGCGAGGGTTATGTCGCCATGGCCGGTGACGAGGATTACCGGGATCGCCGCGTCGATCTCGAGCACCTTAGCCATGAACTGCATGCCATCCATGCCGGGCATCCGGATGTCGCTGATAACCGCGCCAGCGAAGTCCTGGCTCAGCTTCAGAAGCGCGTCGCCCGGAGACTTGAAGTCTGCGACGGCGAGATCTTCAAGTTCCAGGCCTTGCCGCAGGGCGTGGCGCAGATCATCGTCGTCATCGACCAGAACGATGTCGGGGCGGCTGGACGCTTCGGCACTCATTCCGCTGCCTCCGCGGCAGCCGCCTCTGCTGGAAGCTCAATGACAAAGCGTGCGCCCCCGCCGGGTCCGGGTGTTTCCACCCGGACCGTACCGTTCAGGTCGCGCACGATGTTGTCGACCACGGACAAGCCCAGCCCGAGGCCGGAACCGACAGGCTTGGTCGTGAAGAAGGGCTCGAATATCCGGTCACGGACCGAGGCACCCATGCCGGGACCATTATCCTCGATCGACAGGACGACGCGTCCGCCTTCCATCGCTGCACAGATGCGGATGACGGCCCCGGCGGGCGCAGTTTCATTTTCGCCGCGCAATGCATCGATCGCGTTGCCCACCAGGTTGACCAACACCTGCGAAAGGCGAAGCTTTCCCGAATGCGCGGTTACGCCGGCAGGCACGTCGCTGACGATCGATATTCCAGCCTTTCGCGCGCGCTGACCGATCAGAATCAGGGCGTCGCTCAC
This sequence comes from Oricola cellulosilytica, assembly GCF_019966575.1. GTDB lineage: Bacteria > Pseudomonadota > Alphaproteobacteria > Rhizobiales > Rhizobiaceae > Oricola > Oricola cellulosilytica. Next base: position 37,516 of record NZ_JAINFK010000008.1, read on the forward strand.
CACCTCGTCGATTGCGACCGGCTGCAGCTTTGTGCCGGGTTTGCGCGAAAAGGCCAGCAGGGTCCTGGAGAGCGCACTCATCCGGTCGACCATCTGGCCAATTCGCGCCAATACGTCGGGGAGTCCGTCGGTTTTCTCACGCTCGATCATTCGGACGCCATTCGCAGCATATGTTTTGATCGCGGCGAGCGGCTGATTGTACTCGTGGCTCAAGGTGGCCGACATCTGACCGATCACGGCGAGTTTTGCCGCATGGACGAGTTCGTCCTGCGTTTCACGCAACTGGCGCTCGGCTTCGCGGCGAACCTCAACCTCGTTTCGCAGCGCCGCATTGACTGTCGACAGTTCTGCGGTGCGGTCGCGAACCAACCGCTCGAGACGGAGATTCTGGGCTTTCTCCAGCCGGGCTCGGGCGAGGTTCATTTCCCGTCGTCCGATCAGAATGAGAACGCTGACCGTCACGAGAATGATTGCCAGTGCTGTGAGCCAGCCCGCATTGCGGCGCGCCGTCGCGACCGGCTCCGCATGGATCAGCACGTGCATCGTCCAGCCGAGATTCGGGATTGTCCGCGCCGCCTCGATATAACGCACCGTCCGGTCTGCGGGGACCCGCACGAAGTCACCCGCTGCAAAGGAAAGAGGCTCTACATTCGGCGCGCTTGCCGAAGCTTGCCAAGGCTTCCCCAGCCAGTCGAGACGGTTGGAGAGAAACACGAATTCCCGCGTGTCGGTGACGAAAATCGGATTGCTGGATAGCGACCAGTTCGCCTCGATCGCACCGAACGGAACCATGACCGCGATCATTCCGGCATTGGCGCCGTCCGCTCCGGCAACATGTGAGGCAAAGGCGTAAGCGCGCGTGCCATCATCCAACTCCAGCGCGGCCCTGCCAAGACGGCGCTGCATTGTCGCCTCGGGTAATTTCGATCGTTCGATTGTACCGGTGTCGGTGAGCGAACGCGCAGACGCGATGACCTTGCCCGCCGGATCGGCGAGGACGATATCACGCGCACCCGAGGCGGCGGCGATGCCTCTCAGCATCTCGACGACCTCGATTTCGTCCGCCGTAGACGATCCGTCGAGAAAACCGCGGAGGGTCTGGCGGCGGCTGAGAAGGGCCGGAATGAGCCGGTATTTTTCCATCACGCCGGTCAACGCCTCGATCTGCAAGGCGAGGCTTTCCTCAGCCGCCGTACGCAAATCCTCGTAGGCACGCCGGCCGGCCCATTCGCGAGCTAGATAGACCGACACAACGAGACAGATACACGCAGCCACGATCACCGCGCCGAATAATCGCCGGTGGCTGTTGCGCTGCTGTACGCCGCTCATCGTCTTCATCAGGCGCCTTCTACCGGCGGGACACGGGGCTGGACAAGCCGTTGGTCAAACGAAATCGTCTTGATCAGCGCCCAAACCTCCATGCCCTCGGTGAGCGCAAGATCATCGACTGTCTTGCGCGTGACGCGTGCGCGCAGGAACTGCTTCCCTATCCGGCCGCGAATCTCGGCGTATGCGCCTCCCTCCTGACGGATGTAGTCAATTGTCATCGGAAGCTGGTTGCGCATGCTGATGTCCGGCTGGCGGGCGAGCGAGATGGCGACGTCACGCGCGCGAACCCGCAGGCGAAGCGCCTGGCCTGGCCGGGCGCCTTCGGCATTATTGCCGCGCGAGGCCAGAAACAGCGTGTGGGCGCCGACCGACACCAACAGGAGGTCGTAGTGCCGGTCGTAACCGGTGATCTGGCCGTCGAGCAGCACGCTCGCCTCATGACGGCCGAGCGCCGGCCCGAGGTCCAGCCGGGAGAATAGATCGGCGGTTTCGCCATAATCGGCGATCCTGCCGTCCGAGAGGATAACCAGCGTGTCAGCCAACCGCGCGACCTCGTCAATCTCGTGGCTGACATAGAGGAGCGGGATTCCCGTGTCGGCGCGGACCCGCTCGAGATAAGGCATCACGCGATTTCGGCGGGCGTGGTCGAGTGACGAAAGCGGCTCGTCCATCAACAAGATGTCGGGTGACGACAGCAAGGCGCGCGCGATTGCAACCCGTTTTCGCTCCCCACCCGAAAGCGTGCCCGGGCGGCGGTCAAGCAGAGCGCCGAGGCCCAGCATGTCTATGACGTGGCGCGAGGCCGGCTCCGTGAGTGTCTCATTTCTCCTTGCACCATAGAGAATGTTGCCGCGCACCGAGAGATGCGGAAACAACCGGTCATCCTGAAAGACGAAACCTATACGGCGATGGCGCGGGGCAATCCGGATCCCCGCCGCGGTATCGTCCAGAAAGCGGCCGTCAAGCCTTATGCGGGCACGCTCCGGACGGACAAGGCCCGCCACAGTCCGGAGAAGGGTGGATTTTCCGGAGCCGGACTTACCGAAAATGGCGGTGATCCCCCGGTCCGTTTCGAACGCGCCTTCGAGAATGAACGAGCCCGCCCGTGTGCGGAAATCGACGGCAAGCTCACTCATCCCGTGCCTTTCCGTTTGCCGGGAGCCGGGCCGAAATCCATTCCGACAGCAGAACGGAACCCAGGGCCAGCACCACCGAAAAACTGATCAGCCGAAGCGCCGCGGCATCGCCCGAGGGGCTCTGTAGCAGCGAATATATGGCAAGCGACAGGGTGCGCGTCTCGCCCGGAATGTTGGACACAAAGGTGATTGTCGCCCCGAATTCGCCGAGCGCCTTGGCGAAACCCAGAATGCCGCCAGCAAGGATGCCGGGCATTGCCAGCGGGACAACAATAGTGACGAGAATGCGGAGCCGGCCTGCGCCAAGGGTTTCGGCGGCCTCCTCAAGGCCGCGATCGATGGCTTCCAGCGAAAGGCGCATCGGACGCACGAGCAAGGGGAACGCCATGACCCCCGCAGCGAGCGCAGCGCCGGTCCAGCGGAAGGCGAATTCCAGGCCAATTGTATCGCGCAGAAAGGCGCCCGCCGACCCGTTGGCGCCGAACCAGATCAAAAGGATGTATCCGGTGACGACGGGTGGCAGCACCAACGGCAGTGTCGTCACCGCCTGAAGCAGGCCGCGTCCGGGAAAACGCCAGTTAGCGAGCGCGTATGCGGTAAAAAACGCAACGGGTAGAGCGACCGCCATCGCAGCCGCGGCGACCTTCAACGACAGGCCGATGATCGTCAGTTCCTCGGTGGTGAGCATACGGTCACGGTGTTCCGTCAGGGGCCAGAAAGCCGTATTTCGCCAAAATTTCCTGACCCTCCGGTCCGGCCAGCATATCCAGGAACGCGCCGCCCGTTTCGCCGGCGCCGGTCAGCAAGACGGCCTCGTATCTTATTTCCGGGTAGTTTGCATCGTCGAAGCGATAAAGAACGTTCAGGCCGGGTTCCATCCGGGCATCAGTCGCATAGACAATCGCTGTGCTGACATCGCCGCGCTCGGCGAGGGAGAGGGCAAGGCGGACATTCTCGGTGAAAATCGCATTGGATGCGACATCCGTCCAGACGCCGAGTGCCTCCAGTGCTGTTTTCGCGTACATACCGGCCGGAACATGGGCCGGATCGGCCATCGCGAAGCGCGTTGAGAGAAGATCCGCAATCTCGGCCGGGTCGGCCCGTCCCACAACGACGAGTCGATTTCGGGCAAGGACACGCGGCGGCCCAGAAATTCGTTCGGCAGCGTTCGTTTCGAGCCATGTGACCCATTCGGAATTCGCTGACAGGAAAAGCGTGGCGGGCGCGCCCGCCTCGATCTGCCGGGCCAGCACGGAGCTTCCCGCAACGGAGATGGCGACCGGGCATTCGGTTGCCGCGGTGAAGGCTGCGGCTGCCGCCTCAATGACATCGGTAAGGCTGGCGGCGGCGAAGACAAGAAGCGGCCGGTCGCCGCACTTCAGCGTTTCCGACGAGCCTGTTGACGGGCTCAGCAACGCGCCCGTCAACAGAGCCAGCATCGCGACGGCGCGTCGGGCGAAGATCCCAGTCACAGCGGCCTCATCGTTCCGAAATAGTCATTGAAACATATCGGAACCACGAAGTGGGTCAATCGCCGTTGTCGGCGAGCATTCCGCGCAGGGCCTCGATCTCGCCGCCGATAGCGCGGTTCGTTTCCTCGTTCATGCGCCGGTAGGCCGCAAGCACGTATTCGCCCAGCGGGGTCAGCGTCGCACCGCCGCGCGCCCTTCCGCCGCGCACCGCCTCGACGACCGGCTCACGAAAGCAGCGGTTCATGCTTTCGACCAGCAACCACGCGCGCTTATAGCTCATATTCATGCGTCGTCCCGCCCCGGCGATAGACCCGGTTTCGCGAATGCCTTCGAGCAGGTCCGCCTTGCCGGGTCCGATGGCGGTCTCGCCGTCGAGCCGGATGCGTAGATGGATTTGCGGCTTCTCGCGAGTCGTCATGCGAATCCTGGTTCCGGCCTTACCGTCACGGGAGATGCATAACACCGTTTGGCGTCAGCGCCAGAGCACACGCCTCACGCGCATCCGATTGCCCTGGTCTGCCGGACGCGCCGTGTCGACAGGTCGGGGTTCTTTTCGCTCGGCGCAGGAATGCAACGTGGTGGTTGCGCATGAAGGGGAAAACGCCCCGAGGGTCGGGGCGTTCAATCGGGATCACTGAATGACAGGAGGTTGGCTGAGATCGGCCGGTTGCTCCGGTTCTTGCGGCGCATCCTGCCCGCCCGGGCCGTTCGGCGGCGGGCTGCCGTTCAGGTTCAGGCCGCCGGGAAGGCTGAGTCCGGGAAGGCCGGGGGTGCCGCCGCTGCCGTTCTGGTCACCCAGCCCGCTTGGAAGTCCGAGTCCGGGAAGCCCTCCACCAGTGCCATCGTTCTGGGTGCCGCCCAAATTCGGAAGCTGTATCTGGAATTCATCGAGATTCACCGGCGCAACTTCGTCCTTGTAGTGGGTGACGAGGCGGGGGAAGAAGATGACGATCATGATCGCGATGAACTGGATCACAATATAGGGCAGGACTCCCTTGTAAATCTGGCCTGTCCTGATGCCTTCGATACGCTCTCCGGTGACCTCGTCATCCCAGCTTTGTTTCGGTGATATCGATCGCAGATAGAAAAGCGCGAACCCGAAGGGCGGGGTCAAAAAAGATGTCTGAAGGTTGATGCCGAGGATAATGCCCAGCCAGATCAAATCGATTCCCAACGATTCCGCCGGACCGACAAGCAGCGGTACGACGATGAAGGCAATTTCGAAGAAGTCGAGGAAACAGCCGAGGATGAAGACGATCACGGTTACCACAAACAGGAAACCGGTTTCGCCGCCGGGAAGCGCGAGGAGCAACTCCTCGATCCAGATATGGCCGTTGATTCCGTAGAACGTCAGGCCGAACACCCGCGCGCCGATCAGAATGAACATCACGAAGGCGGTCAGCTTGGTCGTCGAATCGAGAGCCTCCTTCAGGGTGGGCAGGTTGAGCCGCCGTTTCACGAGGGCAAGAACGAGCGCGCCGGTTGCGCCCATCGCCCCGCCTTCGGTGGGCGTCGCGATACCCAGGAAGATCGTTCCAAGCACAAGGAAGATCAGCGCCAGTGGAGGGATCAGGACGATCACAACCTGCTCCGCCAACCGCGAAATGATGCCGAGTTTCATCCGACGGTTGATCAGGCTGAAGCCGAGCGCGGCCGCGGTGGCGATGGTCGCGGACCAGACAAACCTTGTTTCGTAGCGCATATCGGCAAAGGCGAATTCGTAGAGCGCATAGTGGATACCGACCGTCACGGCGATCATTACGAGCAGTGACAAGACCCCACCGCCGAGGGTGCGGAATTCGGCCGGCAGGGCGGGGGCCGTTCGCGGGCGCAACAGCGTGACGAAGAAGATGTACGCGCAGTACATCGCGATGATCATCACGGCGGGCAGCAGCGCGCCGACATACATATCGCCCACCGACCGTCCGAGCTGGTCGGACATGACGATCAGAACGAGTGACGGGGGGACGATTTGCGCGAGCGTTCCCGACGCGGCGATCGTTCCTGTCGCGAGCGAACGGTCGTACCCGTAACGCATCATGATCGGCAGTGAGATCAGGCCCATTGCGATGACCGAGGCTGCAACCACGCCCGTGGTCGCACCGAGCAGCGCGCCAACCACGATGACAGCGTAGGCGAGGCCGCCCCGAACCGGACCGAACAGTTGCCCGATCGTGTCGAGCAGATCCTCGGCCATGCGTGATCGTTCCAGTATCAGGCCCATGAAGGTGAAGAACGGGATCGCCAGCAACGTGTCGTTGCGCATGATGTCGAACGTTCGGTTCGGGTTGGCCTGAATCAGGTTGGGAAAAAGCCGGATTTCACTGGGCGCGAACTGGCTCAACTCGACGCCGATGAAGAAAAATATCAGGCCGCCCGCGGCGAGCGTAAAGGCAACCGGATAGCCGAGCAGCAGCATCGCCATAACCGACGTGAACATGATCGGCGCGAGATTGTGGGCAATCTCAATCATGGCCTGATCCTCGTCTTGAGATCGGCCGCCGACTCGAGTTCCTCCACCAACGGCGGCAATTCATGTTTCTGGGTCGGATCGTCAATAATGCCGCGGATGACCGCAATGCGCTTGATGATCTCGGAGATACCCTGCGCCGTTAGCAGCAGGAAGCCGAGGAAGACCATGGATTTCGCCGGCCAGAGAACGAGACCACCGGCGTTGACCGATATTTCTCCCGAGGTGAACGAGGTGGTCAGGAACGGCCACCCCAGAAAGACCATGATCAGGCAGAACGGCATGAGAAAGAAGATGTGGCCAAGCAGGTCGATCCAGTCGCGCGTCTTCTTGGAAAGGCCTGACGTAGCAATATCAATGCGTACATGCTCGTTGCGCTGAAGCGTGTACGCTGCGGCCAGCATGAACACGGTGCCGTAAAGATACCACTGCAGTTCGAGCCATGCGTTAGACGAGGTGTCGAAAATCTTGCGGATAGTGGCATTGCCGGCGCTTACCAGCACGGCGATCAGAATGAGCCACGAGACCGACCGGCCGATAAAGGCGGTCACGGCATCGATAGCGCGCGATAACTTCAGTAATGGAGCCATATTTCTCCCCAAATATGAGCGACCCGAAATGATCGGCACCGTATCCCTCCCGCATTTGTGCACGAACGGGACAACCTGCACAATCGCGGGGACGGCCCTAAACCTCTTGTGGTCCTGCTAACACCGGACCGCGATGAAGACAATTGATTGGTAAACTTTCTTTACCACTTCTGGCGGCGCAGTACCTTGGTGTTGACGCCCGCCGCGCGGCCTGTAAGGGGTCCGCGATCACGCGGGAAAAAGCATGGACAGTGACCTCTTCAGCGTCAGTGAGCGGGTGTGCCTGGTGACGGGTGCTTCGAGCGGCCTCGGCGCGCGTTTTGCCGAACTTCTCGCACGGCGCGGGGCCAAGGTGATCGGTGCAAGCCGTTCGGCCGCCGAGACAGATCACGAAAATCTGCATCACCTGCCGTGCGATATTACGAATCAGGAAGACGTTTCGGCGGCTTTTGATGCTGCCGAGCGGCTTTTCGGACCGATCGACGTAGTCATCAACAATGCCGGAGTATCTCAATTCGCGCGCGCTGAAGAAACACGTGCCGAGGACTTGGCTAATCTCTTGGACGTGAATGTTGTCGGCACTGCGCGGGTAACGGCTGAGGCATTTAAGCGGATGCGCTCCGCCCGGCGCGGTGGCGCGATCATCCATGTCACGAGTGTGCTCGCCGGCCGGTCGATGAGTGGTCTTTCAGGCTATGCCGCGTCCAAGGCCGCACTGGAGCACTTGACCAGGGCGCAAGGGGCGGAGTGGGGCCGGCACGGGATAAGGGTCAATGCAATCGCGCCAGGGTGGTTTCTCACCGGGATGACCCAGCCACATTTTGAAAAAGGTCTCGACGGGGTGCTGAAGAGCAGAATTCCCTTGAGGCGACTCGGAGAGGCTCCTGATCTCGACGGCGCGCTGCTGCTTTTGGCATCGGATGCGTCGCGCTACATGACCGGAACGGTCATCACGGTCGACGGCGGGTTTTCCGCAGCCGGTTGAAAATTGCTGCGGAAGGGCATCGCAAGACGGATTGTTACCTCTGAACCCCCTGAAAATACTCAATGTTTCACCTTCGCGTTGCACAATCGAAATGATTTGACCTGCCGGTTCCGCGGACCAACACTGCAGTGACGTTTCGCAATCCGTGCCGGGAGATTTGGATGGCGCTGAGAACAGTAACGCTCGGGGACAAGTACGACCTTTCCTGTGAGGAGGTGTTCGTCACGGGGACGCAGGCAATCGTGCGCATGATGTTGATGCAGCGCGAGCGCGATCGCCGCGCCGGGCTGAATACGGCGGGGTTTGCGTCAGGGTATCGGGGATCACCCATTGGCGGACTGGATCAGCAGTTTTGGGCAGCCGGCGACGTGCTTAAGAAGGCCAATATCCGGTTTCAGCCCGGTCTCAATGAAGAACTTGCAGCGACGGCCTGCTGGGGAACGCAGCAGGCGGAACTCGGAGGACACGGAAAATACGACGGCGTTTTCGCGCTCTGGTACGGCAAGGGTCCAGGCGTCGACCGCACTTGCGACGTGTTCCGGCACGCCAATCTGGCAGGCTCATCCAAACACGGCGGCGTTCTCGCGTTGATGGGCGACGATCATACGGCCGAATCGTCCACCAACGCCCATCAATCGGAATTTGCCTTTGTCGACACGCTGATTCCCATCTTTAATCCGGCGGGTGTGCAGGAAATTATCGACTACGGACTTCATGCCTATGCGATGAGCCGCTTTGCCGGCACCTGGGCGTCGATGAAGTGCGTGAAGGACAATATCGAGTCCACCGGGTCGGTGTATGCCGGGCTCGACCGGATCAATCCGATCATTCCGGAATTCGAGATGCCTGAAGGCGGGGTCAACATTCGCCGAATGGATCTGGACTTTGTCGGCCAGGAGCAACGCCTGCACCGGTTCAAGCGCGAAGCGGCTGTCGCCTACAACCGCGCCAACAAGATCGACCATGTCGTGTGGAGTGGCGGGCGGAGGCCCAGACTGGGTCTCGTGGCGGCCGGAAAGAACTATCTCGATCTGCGGGAGGCGTTGCACGATCTGGGAATAGACGAGGTGATGTCTTCCAGGCTCGGCATCCGGCTGTACAAGGTTGGAATGCCCTGGCCGCTCGATCCCGACGATCTGATCCGGTTCGCCGACGGGCTGCACACGATCGTCGTGGTGGAGGAGAAACGAGGCCTCATCGAGGTACAGATCAAAGAAGAACTCTATGGCTTTTCCAAACGACCCATGGTGATTGGCAAGCGTGACGAGCAGAATCGGACGCTTTTCCCGATCATGGGCGCGCTCGATCCCAACGACATCGCCATCGCGGTCGGCGAGCGGGTGCTGGCGATCTGCGGCGAGAACGAAGAAATCGCCGCGCGGGTGGCAAATATCCGCAAGACCCAGAAACGTTTTGCCGAAATCCAGGACGTGGCGTCCCGGATGCCAACTTATTGTCCCGGATGTCCGCACAACACCTCGACGGTGGTCCCGGAAGGCGCGCGCGCGTCAGCGGGTATCGGATGCCATTTTATGGCGGTCTGGATGGAGCGCGAGCACGAAGGTTTCACCCAAATGGGCGGCGAAGGCGCCAACTGGGTGGGCGAGGCGCCGTTCTCGAAGCGGGACCACATTTTTCAGAATCTCGGCGACGGCACCTACAACCATTCGGGTTCCCTGGCGATCCGTTTCGCGCTCGCAGCAGGTACGAACATCACCTACAAGATTCTCTACAATGACGCGGTCGCGATGACCGGCGGGCAGCATGTCGAAGGCGATCTGACCGTCGACGAAATCGCCAGACAGGTGCGCGCCGAAGGCGTCGAGCGGATCGCTGTTGTTACGGACGAACCGGAGAAGTATCCCGGAAAAGTGACGTTTCCGGACGGTTCGACGGTTCATCACCGGGATGATCTCGATGCCGTTCAACGCGAGTTGCAAGAGGTTCCCGGCGTATCCGTTTTGCTCTACGACCAGACATGCGCCGCGGAAAAGCGCCGCCGCCGCAAGCGCGGCACCTATCCGGATCCTGACAGGCGCGTGATCATCAACGAGCTCGTTTGCGAGGGTTGCGGCGATTGCGGCGTGAAGTCGAACTGTATCGCCATCCAGCCGGTGGACACCGAATTCGGCCGCAAGCGGCGGATTGACCAGACGGCATGCAACAAGGATTTTTCCTGCCTGCGGGGTTTTTGCCCTTCCTTCGTGACCGTTCATGGCGGAAAGCTGCGCAAGCCCAAACCTGCCGATCAGCCGGCGGATCCTCTCGCAGGCGTGCCGGCGGCGCCAGTTTTCGCGCTTGACGAGAACCGTCCCGAATGGGCCGGCCTGATCGACGGCATCGGAGGTACCGGCGTCGTGACCATCGGCGCGATTCTCGGCATGGCGGCGCATCTGGAGAAGAAGGGTGTCGGCATCATCGACATGGCCGGTCTGGCCCAGAAGGGCGGCGCAGTCTTCACCCATATGCGCATCGGCACGACGCCTGAGGCGATCTCGACTATTCGCGTGTCGCCGGGAAAGGCCGATCTCGTGCTCGGCTGCGACATCGTCGTGACCGGCAGCCGAAAGATCTTGTCCGCGATCCGCAGGGACGAAACGCTGTGCCTCGTCAACAAGGCGGAGGTGATGCCGGGCGATTTCGCGCGCCATCGCGAGTTCCGGCTTCCGACCGACCGGCTGATAGAGTCGATCCGCGAGGCGGTCGGCGACGAGCGTTTGCATTTCCTCGATGCCAGCCGGGCCGCCGAGGCGCTCTTCGCCAACTCCATTGCCGCCAACATGTTCATGCTTGGACATGCTGCCCAACTCGGAGGACTGCCAGTGTCGTGCGAGGCGGTCGAGGAAGCCACCAGGCTTAACCGGCAGGCGATCGAGATGAACATCGCGGCATTCCGCTGGGGTCGGCGCGCAGCACATGACCCCGCCGCGATCACAAAATTACTCGAGACGAAATCGTCGACAGCTGACCGCAGTCCGATCGCCCGGACACTGGATGACGTCATCGCCCGGCGCGCAGAGTTTCTTACCGATTATCACGATGCTCTTTACGCCGGACGCTACCTGGAGCGGATCGACGCCGTGAAGGCGCGCGAGACGGAGATTTCCGGAAAACCGGGTGTCATCACCGAAACGGTAGCGCGCCAATTGTTCAAGCTGATGGCGATAAAGGACGAGTTCGAGGTCGCGCGGCTCTACACGACGTCCTCTTTCAAGGCGCAGCTTGAGCGCGAATTCGAGACGTTCGACAAGCTCGAGTTTCACCTCGCGCCGCCAATTCTCGGCGCAAAGGACGCTTCCGGCCATCCGCGCAAGTCGGTTTTCGGGCCTTGGATGATGGGAGCCTTCAAGGTCCTTGCACGGCTGAAACGGCTGCGGTTCACCCGGCTGAACGTGTTCGCACGGACCGCCGAGCGTAAGCTGGAGCGCGCGACACTGGATACCTACGAGAAGGATATCGACCGGATCGCGGCGATGCTGGACGGCAAGAACGCAGCCGCGGCTGCGGAACTTGCCGCATGGCCGGAGGAGATTGCCGGCTACGGACATATCCGAGAAAAGAGCATCAACGCGGCTCTGGCTCTGCGGGCGTCCCAAGCCGTGCCGTTCAAGGCGAAAATCTGACCCAAATCACCCGATAGAGGTTTGAAATTGCCCGTAAACCGGATTTCTCGGGTGATTTTGCACTAAACGCTTCATTAAGCGCGGCGTGATAGCTTCCCGGCTTGCGTGGGGATATGAAAGTCCATTGAAGCAGGTCACGTCAAAAGCGATCACGGCAGAAGTTTACACGTCCTTTGTGGACACGTTCTTCTCCGACAAGCGTTCCCTTGTCATGGGGGCGGCGCTTCAAGCTGTCGTGGTGGGCGCCGCATGGTTCGACACCGGACATCCGATCTACCTTGTCCTGCTCACGACCATGCTTGCCACCGCACTCCTGCGGCTGCGCCAGGCGAAGGCCTATCACGCAGACCAGGCTCGGGTGCAGCATCCCGATATGGAATCGCGTGTACGCTGGGCGACACGCTGGGAAAACCGGTATATGGCGCTCAGCGCTGCAGGCTCGATGTTGATCGGCCTGTACGCGTACGTGGCCTTGCGAATTGCTTCGAGCGAGTACTCGATAATTTCCGCAACCACGCTGGTTTTCGCAACATTACCGACCGTGGTCGGTAGGCTGTACGGATCGCAGCGCCTCGTTTCCGTCATAGTGATTTCCCTTCTGGCGCCTACCGCCCTGGGCGCGGTTTTCTACGGCGATCCTGCACATCTGATGATCGCCTTATTGTGCCCGCCCTACGTTCTGTTGATTCAATCGCTCGTTCGCAACATTCGCTCTTCGGTCCTCGATGCCATTCACGGACGCTGGAAAAATCAGGAGATTGCTGAACGCTTCGATGTGGCGCTCAACAACATGTCGCATGGACTGATCATGTTCGACGGCGACTTGCGAGTGCTAGTCGCCAACAGGACCGCCCGACGTCTGTTCGACATTCCCGCGCATATCAATCTCGAAGGGCGTCAGTTCGAGGCGATCTTGCGGTACGGCGCGCAGCGCGGTGCGTTCAGCAGAAAGCAGGCGCAACGTTTGAAAAGCAGCCTCGGAGCGATGATTCTCGAAGGCGGAAGTCGCCGTTTCACGCTAAATGGCGACCGGCATGTCGAGTTCAGGTCCAACCCTCGCGCCTTCTCCGGCGCGGTGCTTACTTTCGATGACATTACCGACCGGATCAACGCCGAAAAGCAGATGGTCAACATGGCGCGTTACGACGCTCTGACGGGCCTGCCAAATAGAAGTTATTTCTCCACCCAGATCATCGAACGGCTTCGCCAGCAGGAGAGAGAGGCCGATTGCGTCCTGGTTATGCTGGATGTGGACGACTTCAAGCACGTCAATGACACCCACGGCCATGCGCTCGGCGACGCGCTCCTGATGGCGGTCGCGATGCGCCTCAAGGAACTCCGCGGCGAACGCTTCATGGTCTCGCGCCAGGGCGGGGACGAATTCATGGTGTTCGCGCCTGAAGTGACGGATCAAACGTCTGCCGCGAAGATCGCCGAAACGCTACGGTCGCGCCTGGCTGGCGTCTACGATCTGGAAGGCGAACAAATCCATGTTACGGTCAGCATCGGCGCGGTAACCTCGAGCGTTTCAAACTTTGATCTGACCAAGATGATGGTAAAGGCCGATCTGGCGCTCTACCGCTCGAAAGCCGGTGGCAAGGGCATCTGGTCGGTCTTCGAAGACAGCATGGACGCCGAGTACAAGCGCCGCCAGTTGATAAAGACCCAGTTGTCCAAGGCGATCGAAAACGAGAAACTTGGTGTCCGCTATCAGCCGATCGCGGATGCAAAGAGCGGCAAGCTGGTCGCGTGCGAGGCGCTTAGTCGCTGGAACGACGCCGACCTCGGCGATGTCTCGCCGGCCGAATACATTCCCCTTGCGGAGGAAATGGGAATGATCGGCAAGGTGAGCCGGCTGGTTCTCAAGACCGCTATGCGCGACTGCGCCGACTGGCCCGAAAGCGTAAATATCTCCATCAACCTTTCGGCAATCGATTTCCGCCGCTCGCGCCTGATGGAAGAAATCGACGAGGCCTTGGCCGTGTCCGGCCTCTCGCCCAGCCGGGTTGAGATAGAGGTGACCGAAACCGCAGTCATCTCCAATGAGCAGGAAATGCTTTGCGTGCTCGAGCAGATTCGCAAGCGCGGGATCAAGATTTCGCTGGACGATTTCGGAACAGGATATTCTAGCCTCAGCTATCTGCATCGCCTGCCGCTCGACAAGGTGAAAATCGACCGCTCCTTCGTGGAGGGCATCGATAGTGGCAAGACGCCGATCTCGTTGCTCCGTGGCGTCGTTAACCTTTGCAACACGCTCGGTCTCGAGGTGACGATCGAGGGAGTATCGTCAGATGCCCAGATCGACCTCATCCTTGCGACCGAAGGCGTCAGCCGCATTCAGGGCTACGCGCTGGGACCGGCTCTCCCGCGCTCGTCCATCCTCGAACTGGCGAAGCACACGCTGCTGCCGGTGTCCCCGGCCCGGGTTGAAACCAGCCTGATGACTTCCGCTGTCTGATCCGGCAGCTTCAGGCTTCCGCTTTCACGCTGCCTCTCGTGCAGCTACAGGCGGCAGTTTGCGCCCTTAACCATGTCGGGCAATAAACACCGTTTACGAAATCTAAATCGGGACAGGTGTATTTACAAAATCAATGGGTTGTTTACCTTTCCTCACTCGCGAGATGGGGCACTTCGATGGGACTGGGGTCAAACGATAAATCTAGCGGCGATGGTGGACTGAACCGACGCATCCTAGATGTGATGGAACACGTCGAGTACCGGCGAATCACGGCGTCCGAGGATTTTGAGGCGATAGGGAGACTCCGGAGCCAAGCTTTCGACGCGCGTTATATCTACGCAAAGGGAATGGCGAACTCTGCCGTGGACGAGACGGACCGTGCGCCGAACGCCTATGTCTTCGGGATGTACTACTACGGCGAGCTGGTTTCTACTGTTCGCCTTCAGGTTGTATCGAAAGAGTACCCGACCTCTGTTTCCACTTCTCTCTTTCCCAGCACGCTGAAGCCGCTGATAGAACAAGGTATGAGCTTCATTGATCCCACGCGTCTGGCGGTAGATGAGCGCATTTCTCACCTCGTTCCGGGATTGCCACTCATTATGCTCCGCACGGCCGTCATGGCGACGACCTATTTCGAAGCGGATTTCTGCCTTTCGCTTGTCAAGGAGGGCCATGCACCATTCTACCGGCGAGTGTTCCGTTCTACGGCGCTTGCCGGACCGGAACAGTTCGACTTATTTGCGTTTCCTGCGGTTCTTTTCGCGAGTCCTCGTCAAAACGAAGCAGACATCTGTCGGCGTTATCCGCTGTTCTGCTATACCGAGAGCGAACGGCGACTGATGTTCGAGACCCCGGCCAGCGGTGCTTTGCCTCTTGTAGTCGTTCCGACCGCGAAGGTAGCCGCGAAGGCAGCGTGATCCCATAATAGGTAGTGCGGGGCATTGATGTCGGTTCGCGTTTTCGCTAATCGCAGCAACGATACTGAATTGCGTAGCGGAGCGAGCGAAATGGCCGAAGATTATCCGTCGGGTACTGCCGAAACCGGAGCCGACATGGACTATCCAGAACACGAACGGACGTATGGAATGTTCATTGCGATGAGCAAGTGGGGGGTCATCGCATGCGTAGCGCTTCTCATTGCGATGGCCTTTGGCTTCTTTGCCGGCGGTGGACTGTTCGGGGGCGTTATCGCATTTGCTGCGCTGATCATTCTGGCCTATTTCATTCTCTGACCATATGGCGGCATGTCCGCGCCGTGGCTCTGGATTCGTCGTGACGACCTTTCCGGACGAACGACTGACTGATTGAGGGGGGTGCGCGTGTCGATCACAATTTTTGTTCCGAGGGAATCGGGCGCGGATGAGCCACGCGTCGCCGCTTCGCCCGACAGCGTCAAGAAACTGACGGGACTCGGCTGTTCCGTACTCGTTGAGAGAGGGGCCGGCGAGATGTCGCGCATCTCCGATGAAGAGTACGATAAGGCCGGGGCAAAGATTGCGGCCGCTTCCGACATTAGGAAGGCGGACGTCGTGCTTTGCGTGCGCCGTCCGGACAGCAGGCTGAGCCAGATCAAGAAGGGTGCCGCGATCCTGGCGATCATGGATCCTTTCGAGGCCGACAAGGAACTTGCGGCGATGGCCAAGGCGGGGGTTTCGGCCTTTGCGATGGAACTGATGCCGCGCATCACGCGTGCCCAGGTGATGGACGTTCTGTCGTCGCAGGCAAACCTCGCCGGATACCAGGCGGTGATTGACGCGGCCCATTTGTACGACCGAGCGCTTCCAATGATGATGACGGCAGCCGGGACAGTTCCGGCCGCAAAGGCCTTTGTCATGGGGGCGGGCGTTGCCGGCCTCCAGGCCATCGCGACCGCCAGGCGGCTGGGCGCCGCGGTGACCGCAACAGATGTGCGGGCGGCGGCGGGCGAGCAGGTGCAGTCGCTTGGCGCCAAGTTCATCATGACGGACGCGTTGAAGGATGCTTCGGGAGAGGGCGGCTATGCGCGGGAATTGACTGCCGAGGAGCGGAAGGCTCAGTCAGAGCTCGTCGCCTCACATATCGCCAAGCAGGATATCGTCATCACCACCGCTCTCATCCCCGGTCGTCCTGCACCCAAACTGGTGACCACGGCGATGATCGAATCGATGAGACCGGGTGCGGTCATCATCGATCTTGCAGTGGAGCGCGGCGGAAATGTCGAAGGCGCGAAACCCGACGAAGTCGTTACGATTGGCGGCGTCAGAGTGGCCGGCTACCTGAACATGCCCGGAAAGATCGCCGCCTCGGCATCGCTCCTCTACGCGAAAAACCTGCTCGCGTTTCTGGAAACGATGATCGACAAGGAAGCCGGGAAGCTGTCAATCGACCGGGATGACGAACTCGTCAAGGCAACGCTGCTGACCCACGATGGCGCGATCGTGCATGACCGTTTCGGCGGTTCGGCTCCGGCGAAGACAGTTCCCTCCGCCAAGAAGGCCTCCGCCCGCAAGACCCCGGCGAAAAAGACACCGGCCGCAAAGAAAGCGGCGGCGGGGGCGAAGAAGCCAGACGCCGGAGACGCGACCGTAAAATCCGAAGACAAGGGGGCCTGACGCCATGGCTGAGACTGCTTTAGACAGGGCGATGGAGAGCCTCGAAACGGCGATCGAGGGGGTCCGTGAGGCCGCATCGGAATTATCACAGAATGCGGAAGCTGTCGGCGATGCCGCGGCGGCTGCGGCGCAGGGGGTGTCCGGGGGCGCCATCGACCCCTTCATCTTCCGGTTTGCGATCTTCGTGCTGGCAATCTTCGTCGGATATTACGTCGTCTGGTCGGTGACGCCGGCGCTTCATACCCCTCTCATGGCCGTCACCAACGCCATCTCCTCAGTGATCGTGGTCGGCGCGTTGCTGGCGGTCGGGATCTCGGCAAGCGGTCTTGCGACCGGCTTCGGTTTCGTTGCGCTGGTGCTTGCCAGCGTCAACATCTTCGGCGGGTTTCTCGTCACCCAGCGCATGCTTGCCATGTACAAGAAAAAAGAAAAGTGAGGCACTGAACCATGGCACACAACCTCGCTGCGTTCCTGTATCTCGTATCCGGCATCCTGTTTATCCTTGCCTTGCGCGGGCTCTCGCACCCCACGACCAGCCGACGCGGCAACACCTACGGCATGATCGGCATGGCGATCGCCATCGGCACGACGCTGATCCTCGCCAGCCCGGGCTTCGGCGGCCTGGTGCTGATTCTGGTGGGTCTGGCGATGGGCGGCGGCGCGGGCGCCTATATCGCCCAGCGCATTCCGATGACCGCAATGCCGCAGCTCGTGGCCGCGTTTCACTCGCTTGTCGGTCTTGCTGCCGTGCTTGTGGCCGCGGCAGCGATCTACACGCCCTCCTCTTTCGGCATCGGCGAGGTCGGATCGATCCATGCGCAGGCTCTGATCGAGATGTCGCTCGGCGTGGCGATCGGCGCGATCACCTTTACCGGTTCGATCATCGCCTTCCTGAAACTGGACGGCAGGATGTCGGGAAAGCCGATCATGCTGCCGGGACGCCATGCGCTCAACGCGGGGTTGGGCCTCGCGCTGGTTGTGCTCGTCGTCGTGCTCGTGGCCACGGAAAGCCATTTTGTGTTCTGGCTTATTGTTGCCCTTTCCCTGTTGCTGGGCGTGCTGATCATCATTCCGATCGGTGGCGCGGACATGCCGGTGGTCGTCTCGATGCTGAACTCCTATTCAGGATGGGCGGCCGCGGGTATCGGCTTCACGCTCGGCAATTTGGCGCTGATAATCACCGGCGCGCTGGTCGGCTCATCGGGCGCGATCCTGTCCTATATCATGTGCAAGGGAATGAACCGCTCGTTCATCTCGGTCATTCTCGGCGGGTTCGGCGGCGAGACAGCGGCGGCCGCGGATGACGGTATCGAGCGGACCGTCAAGCAGGGGTCCGCCGACGACGCGGCCTTCCTGATGCAGAACGCGTCGAAGGTTATCATTGTCCCGGGTTACGGGATGGCCGTCGCGCAGGCGCAGCACGCGCTGCGCGAGCTTGCCGACACTCTCAAGGAGGCGGGCGTCGAGGTGTCTTACGCCATCCACCCGGTTGCGGGACGGATGCCCGGCCACATGAACGTGCTCTTAGCGGAGGCGAACGTGCCGTATGACGAGGTGTTCGAACTGGAGGACATCAACAGCGCGTTCGCGCAAGCGGATGTCGCCTATGTCATCGGCGCCAATGACGTCACGAACCCGGCGGCGCGCGACGATCCGTCGTCGCCGATCTACGGAATGCCGATCCTCGACGTCGACAAGGCGAAGACGTGCCTGTTCGTGAAGCGCTCCCTCGGCTCTGGCTATGCCGGGATCGACAACACGCTGTTCTACAAGGACGGTACGATGATGCTGCTCGGTGACGCCAAGAAAATGACGGAGGAAATCGTCAAGGCGATGGAGCACTGAGGGCGATCTCTATCGCGAACAAGAAACGCCGGTCTCCTCGACCGGCGCTTTTGTTTGACCCTAACTTTGGCGTCAGGCGCCGCCCACTCGGGCCAGGCCGCTTCGGGCAGGCTCGTATTTGGCGTCGAGCTGTAGAGCCCGCTGGAAAGACTTGCGCGCCTTGTCTCTCTCGCCACGCCGCTCGTAGATCAGTCCCTGATTCGCCCAGCTCTCCGCCACGCTATCGTCCAGACGCAGGGCGTAGTTGACGTCGTCAAACGCATTATCGAGCTGGTTCGTGGCGATGTAGGAGATGCCGCGTCCGTTATAGGGCTCGGGTGCACTCGGCTGCAGAGAGATCGCCGTCGAAAAATCGTCGATCGCAAAATCATGCTGGCCTTGTGTCTGATAGACCAATCCGCGGCGGTGATAGGCGCGGGGATCGGTCGTGTCTAGCTGGATCGCCTTCTGGAAATCGTTGAAAGCCTCCTGTGTCCGGCCGGCGCGCCTGTAGAGTTCGCCCCGTCCGATATAGGCCGCCTCGTAACTGGGATTGATCTGTATGGCGCGGTTGTAGTCTTCCGCAGACCGACCCAGGTCCCCGGTGAAACGGTAGATCAGGGCCCGGTTCGCGTACGCTTCGAAGAAGCGTGGATTGAGTTGGATGGCGCGGTCGAAGTCGCGAATGGCCTCCTGGTAGCGGCCGGCCCGACCGAAGGCCGAACCGCGCACGTTGTAGGCGCTCGGATCAGACGGGTTCGCGCGAATGACAGCGGTGAGCGAGGCAAGGTTCTGTTCGCTGCCCTGGTCTTCCTCGATCGTCGATCCGAACTGCGAGTCGACGGACGCGGTCTGACAGCCGGCGAGCGCGAGGCTGATTACAGCCGCATTCGCCAACAGGCGATAGCGGAGTGACCGGCCGCTCGTACCGGTGCGGCGGGTTGCTTTTTCTGCTGTCTCGGCCGGTGTCGCCATCATTCGTATTCCCCGGGTTCTCGTGCGCGCCTCAAACGCAAAAAGGCGGCGCCGTTTCATCCAGCACCACCTTTCGTGTCAAATAAAGACGAAATCGCGACAGTGATCAGCGACCGCCGCCGAGGAGGCCTTCGCGCTGCGCCCGCTTGCGCGCAAGCTTGCGTGACCGGCGTACCGCTTCCGCCTTTTCCCGGGCGCGCTTCTCGGACGGCTTTTCATAGTGGCCGCGCATCTTCATCTCGCGGAAGACGCCTTCCCGCTGCAGCTTTTTCTTCAGCACACGGAGTGCCTGGTCGACATTGTTTTCGCGGACGAGAACTTGCACGTGGATTCGATCTCTCTCTTGGCGTTGACACCCTTGACGGACATAACAATCCGCCCCGCGACGAATGCGCCGCAGAATCTGGACTGCCGGGTAGCAGAATTGCCGCCCGATGTCCACTGCCGTGCACCATGGCGCGACGAAAAATGCGCCAGCCGAATCGGCAGACCTTATTCACGCAGGCATCACGCTTGTCACACGCGCGGACGGGTACGGTGATTTCGCTCCCCAAGATCCCCTCCCGATCTTCGGAAACGTTTGGAGTTTGACGATCTCGACCCCCCAGTTTGGATCGTCAAAGGAAGGCAGGGTGCAACGCCCCATCCCCCTGCCTTCCTTCCCCCTCGTCCGCTGCAGGGCGTCATCCCGGGTCGCAATAAGGGCAGGGTGTCGCGCCGCCGCGCGTTAGTGCTACAGTTTGCGAGCACGCTTGCATGCGTGACGGACTCACACTGATCGACGGAGCATGATTGCGGTGCGGCGATATTCCGGATTTGCACTGGTGCGCGAGGCGATGCGCGGCCACAAGGGGTGGGGACAGCAGTGGTCCTCGCCGGAACCGAAGAAAGAATACGACGTCATCATCGTAGGGGCGGGCGGACATGGCCTTGCAACCGCCTATTACCTCGCCAAGGAACATGGCATCACCAACATCGCCGTCCTGGAGAAGGGCTGGCTCGGCGGCGGCAACACCGGCCGCAACACCACGATTATCCGGTCGAACTATCTCTACGACGAGTCCGCCGGGCTTTACGATCACGCGGTGAAGCTGTGGGAAAACCTGTCGCAAGATCTCAATTACAATGTCATGTATTCACCGCGCGGCGTCATGATGCTGGCGCACAATGTGCACGACGTGCAGGTGTTCAAGCGCCACATCCACGCCAACCGCCTGAACGGGGTCGACAATGAGTGGCTGACACCGGAAGCGGCCAAGGAATACTGTCCACCCTTGAACATTTCGCAGTCAGCGCGCTATCCGGTGATGGGAGCGGCATTGCAGAGGCGCGGCGGAACGGCCCGGCATGACGCGGTCGCATGGGGTTATGCCCGGGCGGCGTCGGATCGCGGTGTGCATGTGATCCAGAACTGCGAGGTGACCGGCGTCCGGCGCGGGGGCAACGGACAGGTCACCGGCGTCGAGACCTCCCGCGGCTTTATCGGCGCCAAGAAGGTGGGCGTGGTTGCAGCTGGACACACATCCGTCATCATGGAGATGGCCGATGTTCGCATGCCGCTCGAAAGCTTTCCGCTGCAAGCGCTCGTTTCGGAGCCGGTCAAGCCGTGCTTTCCCTGCGTCGTGATGTCGAACACGGTCCACGCATACATCTCCCAGTCCGACAAGGGCGAACTGGTGATCGGCGCCGGTACCGATCAGTACACATCCTATTCGCAGACCGGTGGCCTTCACATCATCCAGCACACGCTCGATGCGATTTGTGAGATGTTCCCGATGTTCACCCGCATGAAGATGCTGCGTTCGTGGGGCGGAATCGTGGACGTGACGCCGGACCGCTCCCCGATTATCGCAAAGACGCCGGTGTCGGGGCTCTACGTCAATTGCGGGTGGGGAACCGGAGGTTTCAAGGCGACGCCCGGTTCAGGGCATGTGTTCGCCCACACCATCGCCAATGACAATCCGCACCGGATCAATACCGCCTATACCATCGAACGGTTCAATTCCGGCCGGCTGATTGACGAGGCGGCGGCTGCGGCCGTGGCGCACTGAGAGACTTCACATGCTTCTGATACACTGCCCCTATTGCGAGGAAGAGCGTCCGGAAATGGAATTCCGGCATGCCGGCGAGGCGCATCTTGAGCGGCCTAAGAACATCGCCGAAATCAGCGACGAGGCATTTGCCGCCTATTTCTTCTATCGGGACAATCCGAAGGGCGTCGTCTTCGAGCGCTGGCGCCATCTCCATGGCTGCGCGCGATTCTTCAACGCAGCGCGCGACACCGTTTCCGACAAGTTCCTGACGACCTACAAGGCGGGTCAACCCAAACCCGACCTCGTGGGAGCGGCGAACATGAATATTCCGGCAAAATCTGGGAAGAGCGGCAAATGAGCAGTGCTGGCGAACACCGCATCGCGGGCGTGGGGCGTCTGACCCCGGCCAATCCGGTCCGCTTTACTTTCGACGGCAAGGCTTATTCCGGACTCCAAGGGGATACTATCGCGTCGGCGCTCATCGCCAGCGGCGTTCATCTCGTCGGGCGGTCCTTCAAATATCACCGCCCGCGCGGCATTCTGAGCGACGGGCCGGAGGAGCCGAACGCACTTGTCGGCGTGCGCCGGGACGCGGCGCGGGCCACGCCGAACGTCCGGGCGACGGTGCAGGAGATTTATGACGGGCTCAACGCGGTCAGCCAGAACCGCTGGCCGTCGCTTTCCTTCGATGTCGGCGCGGTCAACGACATCGCGTCACCGCTTTTTTCGGCGGGGTTCTACTACAAGACTTTCATGTGGCCGAAAGTGGCGTGGGAACACGTCTACGAGCCGTTCATCCGCAATGCCGCGGGCCTGGGGCAGGCGCCGACTGAACCCGATCCCGATCATTACGCCGCGCAATACGCCCATTGCGATGTTCTCGTCATCGGTGGCGGGGTCGCCGGGCTGAGCGCGGCGCTTGCGGCCGCGGAAAGCGGAGCGCGGGTGATCCTGTGCGACGAGCGTGCCGCTTTCGGCGGTGCGCTGCGTTTCGAGGCCGAAGCGCGTCTCGACGGCAAGCCCGGCTATGACTGGGCGCAGGATGCCGCCGCGACGCTGGCCGCAATGGACAATGTCCGGATTTTGAGCCGGACAACCGCGTTCGGCTATTACGCGCAGAATTTCGTCGGACTGGCCGAACGGGTGACCGAGCATCTTGCGGCGCCAGCCGCCGATGCCCCGCGCGAGCGTCTCTGGCAGGTACGCGCCGGGCGCGTGATCATCGCGGCGGGCGCGATCGAACGGCACATGGTGTTCGCCAACAACGACCGGCCGGGCATCATGCTCGCCTCGGCGGCGCGAACGTTCCTCAACCATCATGGCGTCGCGGTCGGCCGCAAGGTGGGGGTCTATACCGCCAACGACTCCGCCTATGCCGCGGCTATCGACCTGAAGAAGGCGGGCATCGACATACCCGCGATCGTCGATGTGCGTGACAATCCGCAAGGCTCCGCAATCGACGAGGCGCGCGCGTTCGGCATCCGCGTTCTGACGGGCCATGCCGTTACGGGCACCGGCGGAAAGTTGCGGGTCGCCTCGATGATCGTCGAGCCGAACAAGGGCGGTGCGGCCGAAATCATTCCGGTCGATGCGCTCATCATGAGCGCTGGTTGGACGCCGTCGGTGCACATGTTCTCCCAGTCGCGCGGCAAAGTGGCATGGGACGCGGCGACCGAGCGCTTCCTGCCCGGAACCTACGCCCAGGACTGCGTATCCATCGGTGCGTGCAACGGCACGGACAGGCTTGAGGAAAGCGTCAGTGAAGCGATTGCCGCCGGCGAGAGCGCGGCAAAGGCAACGCGGAAGCGGGCGAAGAAATCGAAGGTGAAGATCGCGGTCGAAGGCGGCGGCGACTGGACCGGCAGCATGCTCGGCGCCGGACCGAACGGTGCAAACGGCAAGGTGATCAAGGCGTTCGTCGATTTCCAGAACGATGTGACGGCCAAGGACATCCGGCTCGCCGTGCAGGAGGGCATGCATTCCATCGAGCATGTGAAGCGGTTCACGACCAACGGCATGGCGACCGACCAGGGCAAGCTGTCGAACCTGCACGGGCTGGCGATTGCGGCGGAGGCACTGGGGCGCGAAATCCCGAAGGTCGGCCTCACAACGTTCCGCGCGCCGTACACGCCGACAACATTCGGCGCCATTGTCGGTCATGCGCGCGGCGAGCTCTTCGACCCCGCGCGGCACACGCCGATGCATGAATCGGAAGTGGCGGCGGGGGCGGTGTTCGAGGACGTCGGCCCATGGAAACGGGCCTGGTATTACCCGCGCGCAGGCGAGGACATGCATGCCGCCGTCAATCGCGAGTGCCGGACGGTGCGCGAAGTTGCAGGCATGTTCGACGCGACGACGCTGGGGAAGATCGAGGTCGTCGGGCCGGACGCGGCAGAATTTCTGAACCTGATCTACACCAATCCGTTCCTGAAGCTGGGCGTCGGACGCCTGCGCTACGGCATCATGTGCCGGGAAGACGGCTTCATCTACGATGATGGCGTCGTCGGACGCATGGCGGAGGACCGGTTCCATGTAACGACGACGACCGGCGGCGCGCCACGGGTGCTGCAGCACATGGAAGATTATCTGCAGACCGAGTTCCCGCACATGAAGGTGTGGCTGACATCGACCACCGAGCAGTGGGCGGTGATCGCGGTGCAGGGGCCAAAGGCGCGCGAGATCATCGAGCCGTTCGTGGAGGGTATCGATCTTTCAAACGAGGCCTTCCCGCATATGAGCGTTCGCGAAGGAACGTTCTGTGGTGTGCCGACACGATTGTTCCGCATGTCGTTCACCGGCGAGACCGGTTTCGAAATCAACGTGCCGGCAGACTATGGCAGGCAGGTGTGGGAGAAGGTGTATGAGCGCGGCAAGTCCATGGGGATGTGTCTCTACGGGACTGAGACCATGCATGTCCTGCGCGCGGAAAAGGGCTACATCATCGTCGGCCAGGACACCGACGGAACCGTCACGCCTTACGATGCGGGGCTGGGATGGGCGGTCGGCAAGAACAAGACGGATTTTGTCGGCATCCGCGGATTGAAGCGCCCGGATCTGGTTGCCGATGGCCGCAGGCAACTCGTCGGGTTGAAAGTGAAGGACGGCAAGACCGTGCTCGAGGAGGGGGCGCAGATCGTCGCCGACCCGAACCAGCCAGTGCCGATGAAGATGATCGGCTGGGTGTCGTCCTCCTACTGGTCGGAAAATTGCGGCCGCCCGATCGCGCTCGCATTGGTCGAGGGCGGTTTTGAACGAATGGGCAGGACTCTCTACGTGCCGATGCCCGACCGGGCGATCGAGGTCGAGGTGACGGGAACGGTGTTCTTTGATGAAGAGGGAGGTCGTATCAATGGTTGAGGCCACGACACTCCAGCGCACACTGCCGCTCGAAGGCCGCGTATCCAGCGGGCCAAGAGTGACGATCCGTCCTGCGCCAACGGCGCAACGGGTTTCCCTGCGCGCTTCGGCGGACGCGGTTTCGGCAGTCTCGAAGGGACTGGGGGTTGATCTGCCGATAACGCCGAAACAATCGGCGCGGGCCGGAGCGCGGGCCGTTCTCTGGCTGGGGCCGGACGAGTGGCTGGTCATCGAGGAAGGGGAGCGCGATCTCCTGGCCGATCTCGGGCGGGCGAAAGCGCTTTATTCGGCGGTCGACGTGTCCCATCGCAACACGGCCATCGTTGTTTCCGGTCCGGCCGCCGCCGATACCCTCAATGCGGGCTGCCCGCAGGATTTGTCTCTCGAAGCCTTTCCGGTCGGGGCCTGTTCGCGCACGGTGCTTGGCAAGATCGAGATCGTTCTCTACCGCACGGCCGAGGATGTCTTCCGGGTCGAATGCTGGCGTTCGTTCTCCCAATACGCCTTCGCGTTTCTGGCAGAGGCGGCGCGGGCGCGCTAGCCCGCGCTCATTCCCTCGGCTCGACGACCGCGAGTGTCAGCCAAGTCGCGGTGAGCGCCGGTTTTACGCTGTTTTCGATTTCCAGCGTCACGTCATAGGTCGACAGCACCCGCCCGGACGGACGGACATCGGCGTTCGCCAGCTTGAAGAGGGCACGTACGCGGGCGCCTGACCTGACCGGCGCCATGAAGCGGACCCTATCGAAACCGTAGTTGATTCCCATTGTCGCACCATCGAGTGGGGGAAGCGCCTCGTAGGCGAGGGTCGAGAGAAGCGAAAGCGTGAGGAACCCGTGGGCAATGGTCCCGCCGAACGGCGTTTCCCTCGCGGCGCGTCCGGCGTCCAGATGGATCCACTGGTGATCATCGGTCGCCTCGGCGAACTGCCCGATCATCTCCTGCGTCACCGTTCGCCATTCCGAGCGGCCGATTTCGGTCCCGATGGCGCCGGGAATGTCGTCGAGGGTTATCGTTTTCATGCCGTTTCGCTTCGCCGGTGGTCACTGACAGGAGCGCTACCATGTGCCAGCCGGCGGGAAAACCGCCTCGATTATTTTAGCGCGTTGCGGCTACTTGACGCGCGGTTCAGACGAATTTGCGGAAAATCCTGGTGTGATCGAACATGTCCTCCAGTTCGTTCATCCGCAGCTTCGTGCGCTCCCAGGACGCCTCCTGAATTGCTGTGATCAGCGTTTCGGTGAGGAGCAGGAGCGTGATTGTCGAATCCCAGGCCGATGGCGCCTCGATCCGGCAACTGAACGTATATTGTGCGTACTCGCGGACCGGCGATTGCCACTGATCGGTGATCAGAACGATGGTCGCGCCGCGCTTGCTCGCCATTTCCGCCAGTTTCAGCGTGCTGTTTTCGTAGCGGCGGATGTCGTAGATGACGACGACGTCGCTGGAGCTGACGTCGAGCAGGCTGTGCGGCCAGGCATTCGATGTCGAGCGGATATGCTCAACACCCTTGCGCATTACCTGCATGTGCATGTGAAAATAGTCCGAAAGCGCATGCGTAATGCGCCCCCCGGCAATGAAGACGTTGTGGCGCTCATCGGCCAGCAATCCCGTCACGCGATCGAATTGCTCTGGATCGACATGGGCGAGCGTCTGGCGGATGTTTTGCGTCACGACCTCGGTGAACCGATTGAGAATATGTCCCTGTGGTGCGGTTTGCGCCCAGTTCTCGTGCTTGGCGATCGGATCTGAAAATCGGGCTTCAAGTTCGCCGCGCAGGGCTTCCTGAAAGTCCGGAAAACCCGAATAGCCGAGCTTCTGGACCATACGCGCGACGGTCGGCGTGGAAACGCCCGCGCTCTCCGCCAACCGCGTGATGCTTCCAAGCCCCGACATCGGATAGTTTTCTAGAATGGTGTCAGTCAATTGGCGTTCTGCGCGGGTCAGCGCGTCGAAGATGGACTTTATCCGCTCGTGAATGGTGCCGGTCAACGTGCTTCTTCCGTCATCGTCGTGCATCTTTTGTAAGCATAGCGTCAGCATCTCAAATGCTGAAGAAAATTTTTCAGAAAAGGAATTGACACGCTGACCTCCCCTGAACGATCTTCTTCACGGGAGACAGGATGACGCGGGAAATCCAGCCATTTGATGCAGTGAAGACCGAGGGACCGGAGGGGCGGTCGCCGGTGCTTTTCCTGTGTGAACATGCGTCACGCGCCTTTCCGGAATCCTTCGGCGAACTTGGCCTTACCGAGGAGGTGCGCCAAAGCCACGTTGCATGGGATCCGGGTGCGTTGCCAGTCGCGCAGAACCTGGCAAGGACATTCGATGCGCCGCTGGTCAGGGGTGCGGTTTCGCGCCTCCTCTATGATTGTAATCGTCCGCCGGAAGCTGCGGATGCGGTACCGGCGAAAAGCGAGATCTTCGAGATCCCGGGCAATATCGGTCTCAGCGAGCAGGAACGGCAGCGGCGGGTCGATCTTATCTACCGGCCGTTCTGCACGGCGGTGGATACGGCTGTCGCCGAGGCCCAGCCATTGGCGATCGTGACGGTGCACAGTTTCACGCCGGTGTATTTCGGCAAACCGCGTGCAGTCGAAATTGGTCTGCTGCATGACACGGATAGCCGTCTCGCGGACGCGATGCTCGACCGGTCCGGAAAGGTTGAATTGAAGGTCGCACGCAACCAGCCTTACGGTCCCGGGGACGGGGTCATGCATTCATTGCGGCTGCATGCAGAGAGCCGCGGATTGCTCAATGTGATGATCGAGATCCGCAACGATTTGGTTGCGCAGGAAGATGCTCAAGAGCGTGTCGCCGGTGATCTTGCGACACTCTTGGAATCGGCGTTCGCCAAATGCGGGGTAAGCCGGGAGACGACAAGCTGATGCACCGTCTGCTCTTAGCCTATGTGCGCGTCGTCGACGGTCTGAATCGCCGGGTCGGACGGGTGATGATGTATGGCATCTTCGCCATGATGGCGATCCTTCTCTGGTCGGCCTTCACGAAGGTCGGCAGCGATATGGGGTTCGGCATCAATCCCTCGCTCTGGACGCTGGAGATGGCCCAGTTCGCGATGGTGGCCTATTACATCCTCGGCGGTCCCTATTCGATCCAGATCGGATCGAACGTACGGATGGACCTGTTCTACGGGAACTGGTCGAACCGCAAGAGGGCCTGGGTAGACGCCTTCACCGTGCTGTTCCTGATCTGCTACCTTTTCGTGCTCTTGTGGGGCGGGGTCAGTTCGGCCTCCTATTCGCTCGGCCATTTCTCGGGCGAGCCGATCACCTTCTTCTCCGGGATCATCGGAGCATTCTTCACCGGCGGGGCCGAAGCCGTAGCCGAAGAGGTCGGATTCATGGAACGCAGTGCGACGGCATGGCGCCCGTATTTGTGGCCGATCAAACTGATCATGGTACTTGGCATCTTCCTGATGCTTCTGCAGGCGGTCTCGGAGTTCTTCAAGGACATTCTCAGGATCCGGGGGATCACGATCTGATGTCCTACGAGTTGATCGCAATCCTCATGTTCTCGACCATGATGCTGATGCTGTTCACGGGGCAGCGGGTGTTCGGCGCGATCGGGTTCGTGGCCGTGGTGGCGGCGCTGCTTCTGTGGGGCGATCAGGGCGGATTCGATCTGGGCTTTTCCGCAGCGATGAAGCTGATGAAGTGGTATCCGCTTCTGACCCTGCCGATGTTTATCTTCATGGGCTACGTGTTGTCGGAATCGAAAATCGCCGACGATTTGTACCGAATGTTTCACGTCTGGACCGGCGGGATGCCTGGGGGGCTCGCGATGGGCACGATCGGCCTGATGGTGCTGATTTCGGCCATGAACGGGCTCAGCGTCGCGGGCATGGCCATCGGCGCCACGATCGCGCTGCCGGAACTCTTGAAGCGAAACTACGACAAGCTGATGGTCACCGGCGTCATCCAGGCGGGATCGAGCCTGGGCATTCTTGTTCCTCCCTCGGTCGTTCTGGTGCTTTACGCGATGATCGCGCGACAGCCAGTGGGTCAGCTCTGGCTCGCCGGGGTCTTTCCGGGGCTCATGATGGCGGCACTGTTCGTCATCTACATCTTCATCCGCTGCCGCATCACGCCGTCCCTTGGTCCCGTTTTGCCGCCCGATCAGCGGGACGTGGGTTGGGGCGAAAAACTGCGGCTTTTGAGGGCGGGGCTTTTACCGGTGTTCATCTTCGCCGTGATGATGGTGCCGTTTGTCAATGGCTGGACATCCCTCGTCGAAAGCTCTGCAATTGGCGCCCTGGCCGCGTTCTTCGCGGCGGTCGTCAAGGGGCGAATGACGCGCGACGTATTCGAGACGTCGGTTCGCAACACGCTCGGCATCAGCTGCATGTTCATGTGGATCATCCTGGCCGCCCTTGCCTTCGGCGCAGTTTTCGACGGGCTGGGCGCTGTCAAGGCCATCGAAGGGTTGTTCACAGAAAGGCTGGGGTTGAGCCCGTGGATGATCCTGATCCTGATGCAGCTGTCATTTATTCTTCTGGGCACGTTTCTGGACGATACAGCGATGTTGGTGATCGTGGCGCCGCTCTACGTGCCGCTGGTGGGTGCGCTCGGTTTCGATCTGGTCTGGTACGGGGTGCTCTACACGATCACGTGCCAGATCGCGTACATGACGCCACCCTTCGGATACAATTTGTTTTTGATGCGCGCGATGGCTCCGCCGGAGATCTCGCTGCGCGACATCTATCGCTCGATCATCCCGTTCGTGATGGTGATGATGCTGGCGCTGACGCTGGTCATGGTTTTCCCCGAGATCGCCCTGTGGCTACCGGATCATGTCTATGGAAAATAAACGAAAGAAGACTCCGAGGAAGGAGCGGATCAACAGCAACCCCAACAAGGAGATTTCCAAATGACCTCAAGACGCTCATTTTTGCGTACAGCCGGTCTCGGCGGCGCGGCGGTTCTTGCAAGTCCGGCCATCGTCAAGGCCCAGGCACCGATCAAGTGGCGGTTCCAGACCTATGCGGGCGCCGCCCTCGGCGAGCATGTGACCAAGCCCATGGTGGATTTCGTCAACAACGCCGCGAATGGCGAGATGGAAATCGAACTGTTCTATGCCGACCAGATTGTCCCCACAGGCGAATTGTTCCAGGCGCTACAGCGCGGAACAATCGATGCGGTGCATTCGGACGATGACTCGATGGCGTCGCCGACGCCGCTGCGCCAGTTTGGCGGTTACTTCCCCTTCGCGACAAAGCATATCCTCGACGTTCCGGTGCTGTTCAACCAGTACGGCTTGGCCGATATCTGGCGGTCGGAATACGAAAAGGTCGGTGTCGCTTGGATTTCGGCGGCAGGGCAGGACCCGTGCAACTTCAACACCAAGAAGGAAATTACCTCGGTCGCCGATCTGGACGGACTCAAGCTCTACACCTTCCCGACCGCGGGCCGGTTCCTGGCCAAGTTCGGCGTGGTGCCGGTGTCGATCCCTTATGAGGATGCGGAAGTTGCCGTGCAGACCGGCGAGCTCGACGGTATGGCCTGGTCGGGTATCACCGAGGATTACACGGTCGGCTGGGCCGATGTGACCGACCACTTCCTGACCAACAACATTTCGGGTGCCTGGATCGGGTCGTGGTTCGTCAACCAGCAACGCTGGGCGGACCTGCCGGAACATCTCAAGCAACTTGTCATGGCGGCCACCCAGGCTGGGCATACCTACCGCAACCAGTGGTACTGGGGGGGCGAGGCCCGGCTCCGGGCGCGCGGCGACAAGCTGGACCTACGCACCGTGCCGGCGGATGAATGGGCACAGGTGGAAGATGCCGCGAAGGAATTCTGGAACGAGGTCGCCGAGGAGGGCGAACTTCAGGAGAAGATCGTGGGTATCTTCCGCGAGTACAACGAGGTGATCAACCAGGCGGGCCCGCCCTACACCAACAGTTGATCACACCATCAAAGAGAAGCCCCGGGAAACCTGCCCGGGGCTTCGCCATGCCATGTGAGAGGAATGCCGAAATGCCGGGAAACCTGAGTCTCGATCAACTGAAGCGACTGACCGAATCCGGTGAGATCGATACCGTTTTGGCTTGCATGATCGACATGCAGGGCCGGCTGATGGGCAAGCGCTTCCACGCGCAGCATTTCGTCGAGAGCGCGTGGGAGGAAACCCATTGCTGCAACTATCTGCTTGCAACTGACCT
This sequence comes from Oricola cellulosilytica, assembly GCF_019966575.1. Lineage (GTDB taxonomy): Bacteria > Pseudomonadota > Alphaproteobacteria > Rhizobiales > Rhizobiaceae > Oricola > Oricola cellulosilytica. The sequence continues at coordinate 68,537 of NZ_JAINFK010000008.1, forward strand.
CGAGATGCACACGGTGGCCGGTTACCGGTCGACAAGTTGGGCCGCCGGCTATGGCGACTACGTGATGCGTCCGGACATGTCGACACTCAGGCGCGCCGCCTGGCTCGACGCCACCGCGCTTGTGCTGTGCGACGTGCTCGATCACCATGGCCATCACGAAATGGCGCATTCACCGCGGGCCATGCTGCGCGCGCAGGTCACGCGGCTGGAAGACATGGGCTTCAGCCCCATTACCGCGACCGAACTGGAATTCTTCATCTTCGAGAAGAGCTTCGATGACATCCGCAAGGACGGATTTCGCGACTTGACGCCGATCTCCGGCTATAACGAGGACTATCACATCCTGCAGACCACCAAGGAAGAGGATGTGATGCGGGCGCTTCGCAACGGCCTTTATGGGTCGGGTGTTCCCGTCGAGGGAACCAAGGGGGAGGCCGAGGCCGGCCAGGAGGAGCTGAATATCCGCTATGGAACGGCGATGGAAACCGCCGACAACCACTCGATCGCCAAACATGCCGCCAAGGAGATCGGCTGGCAGAAGGGGCGGGCGGTGAGCTTCCTGCCGAAATGGCACGCTGACAGGGTCGGCTCGTCGAGCCATGTGCACCAGTCGCTCCAGATGCTGGACGGCGCACCGGCATTTTACGATGCCGGGGAAGACCTCGGCATGTCGGAGACGATGCGGCACTATCTCGGCGGCCTGCTCGAATATGCCGGAGACATCACCTTCTTCCTCGCTCCGTACGTTAACAGCTACAAGCGTTTCCAGAAGGGAAGTTTCGCGCCGACCCGCAAGGTCTGGTCGGTCGACAATCGCACCGCGGCGTTCCGGATTTGCGGCGATACATCGCCCGGCGTGCGCATCGAGTGCCGGGTCGGCGGATCCGACATGAATCCCTATCTGGCGATCGCGGGCATGCTGGCTGCGGGCATCAGGGGCATCGAGGAGAAGCTCGATCCGGGCGGGCCGGCTGCGGGTGATGCTTACGAGGGAGAGGCCGCACATATTCCCTCCACATTGACGGAGGCGACCGAGGCGCTGCGCCAGTCCACGATGCTGCGTGAAGCCTTCGGCGACGAGGTCGTCGACCATTACACCCGCGCCGCCGAATGGGAGCAGGAGGCTTTCGATGCGGTGGTGACTGATTGGGAAATCGCGCGCGGTTTCGAGCGCGCCTGAGGGGTACTCCAATATGACTCAGACACTCCAATGCATCTCGCCGATCGACGGGTCGATCTATGCCGAACGTCCTACACTAGACGAGGCGGCAGCTTCGTCCGCCGCCGCGAGCGCCCGCAACGCACAGGCCGACTGGGCCGCCCGGCCACTTTCCGAACGCGTCGCACTTGTACTCGCCGGCGTTGCCCGGCTTGGCGAAATGAATGACGAGATCGTGCCGGAACTGGCGCACATGATGGGAAGGCCGGTACGCTACGGCGGCGAGTTCGGCGGCGTCGAGGAGCGTGCGTCGCACATGGCCCGGATTGCCAAGGAGGCACTTGCACCGCTCGAGATCGAGGGTAGCGAGCGCTTCCGCCGCGTGATCAAGCGGGAGCCGCACGGCGTCGTCTTCGTCGTGGCACCGTGGAACTACCCCTACATGACTGCGATCAATACGGTCGCGCCCGCACTGATCGCGGGCAACACTGTAATCCTGAAGCACGCCACCCAAACCCTTCTCGCTGGCGAGAGACTGGCGCGCGCTTTTCATGAGGCGGGCGTGCCCGAGGCCGTCTTTGCCAATGTGTTCCTCGATCACGACACCACATCAAAGCTGATCGGTGCGCGAGCGTTCGATTTCGTCAACTTCACCGGTTCAGTGGGTGGCGGAAAAGCCATGGAGCGGGCTGCTGCCGGCACCTTCACGCCGCTTGGGCTCGAGCTTGGCGGCAAGGATCCGGGCTACGTGATGGAGGACGCTGATCTGGATGCGGCCGTCGCCACGCTGATGGATGGCGCAATGTTCAACTCTGGACAATGCTGCTGCGGCATCGAGCGCATCTATGTTCATGAAAGCTTGTTCGACGCGTTCGTCGGAAAAGCGGTCGAGACTGCCAAGGCGCTGAAGCTCGGCAACCCTCTCGATCCCGGCACGTCGCTCGGGCCGATGGCGCACAGGCGGTTCGCCGATGAGGTGCGCGCCCAAATCAGCGAAGCGGTTGCGGCCGGCGCGACCGCGCTTCTCGACCCGCTTCCGGAGGATGATGGCGGAACATATCTTTCGCCGCAGATCCTGACCGGCGTGACCCACGACATGCGGGTGATGCGCGACGAAAGTTTCGGCCCGGTTGTCGGCATCATGCCGGTCTCCGACGATGACGAGGCGATCCGCCTGATGAACGACAGCATATTTGGCCTGACGGCGTCGCTGTGGACGCCGGATGTCGAACGCGCGGAGCACCTCGGCGCGCGAATCGAGACCGGAACGGTTTTTCTCAACCGTGCCGACTATCTTGATCCCGGTCTTTGCTGGACGGGCTGCAAGATGACGGGACGCGGCGGCGCGCTATCGGTGATCGGCTATCAGAACCTAACACGTCCGAAATCCTACCATCTCAAAAAGGTGACCTCATGAACCTGACCGGCAACTGGTCGTATCCGACGGCGATCCGCTTTGGCGCCGGCCGCATCTCGGAACTCGCCGGGACGTGCGTGGAACTGGGCATCCGCAATCCGCTTCTGGTCACCGACCGCGGATTGGCGGCACTGCCCATCACGGCCAAGGCGCTTGACATCGTCGAGGACGGGGGCCTTGGCCGCGCGATGTTCGCCGAGGTTGACCCTAACCCGAATGAGAACAATCTCGAGGCGGGGCTCAAGGTCTATCGCGAAGGCGGGCATGATGGCGTCATCGCGTTCGGCGGCGGCTCGGGGCTTGATCTCGGGAAGATGGTCGCGTTCATGTCGGGCCAGTCGCGCCCGGTGTGGGATTTCGAGGATGTCGGCGACTGGTGGACCCGCGCCGATCCCGCCGGGATCGCGCCGATCATCGCCGTGCCGACCACCGCGGGCACTGGCTCGGAAGTCGGCCGCGCCAGCGTGATCACCAATTCCGAGACCCACGTAAAGAAGATCATCTTTCATCCGAAAGTCCTGCCATCGGCGGTTATCGCCGATCCCGAATTGACCGTGGGGATGCCGGCGGCGATCACGGCGGGCACGGGCATGGATGCATTTGCGCATTGCCTCGAGGCATTTTCCTCGCCGCATTATCATCCGATGAGCCAAGGCATCGCCCTGGAAGGGATGCGTCTGGTCGATACATATCTCCCGCGTGCCTACGCTGACGGGACCGACCTCGAGGCGCGTGCCCACATGATGAGCGCAGCGGCCATGGGAGCCGTCGCGTTCCAGAAGGGGCTCGGTGCGGTGCACGCGCTCAGTCATCCCGTTGGCGCGGTTTACAATACCCATCACGGGACGACAAACGCGGTGGTGATTCCGCCAGTTCTGATGTTCAACCGCCCGGCGATCGAGGAGCGTATCGTTCGGGCCGCCGCCTATCTCGGCATCGATGGCGGGTTCGACGGCTTTTTCGATCACGTTCTCGAACTGCGCTCCGGGCTCGGCATTCCCGACAAGTTGGGCGCGCTTGGCGTCGGTGCCGACCGGATCGACGAGCTGACCGAGATGGCCCTTCAGGATCCGAGTGTGGGCGGAAATCCGGTCAGGATGACGCCCGAAAACACCAGAGCGCTGTTTGATGCCTGCATCTGATGCAGACAAGACACTGAATGGGTGACCCGACGTAAGGTCGTGTTAATCGTCATGGGGCACCATGGGCCGAGACGTCACTGGTCGACTATGGAGGCCATCGTGTGGATAGACGCTGATATCGCCTTGGTCCTGTCGATTATTTTCCTTGGCGCCGCGGCCTCCTACATTGCGGGCATTGCAATGGATGGCGTTATGGGCGCGGACGGATTTGGCACTTTGATCAATGCGCTGATCCTGATGACAGGCGGATTCATTGGTTATTACGCGCAAATGCATCTGCCGATCTTCGGACGCGACGCGACGTGGGCGGCCGTCATGGCGGTGGGCGGCGCATTCACAGGTCTGGCGCTGCTGGCAATCCTAAAGGCTCTTTCGAGCCGAATGGGTTTTTGAGCGCAGCAGCTTTCGCACTCGCGGGCGGACGAGTTCGCGCAGCCAATCCTTAGTCGTCTGCGCGATCCCGAACGCGTCGTCGGTCGGGTCCGCGTCCGTCCAAAAAACAGCCCTGTCCGGGGTCGGATGGTGGGCGATACTGGGATTGAACCAGTGACCCCTTCGATGTCAACGAAGTGCTCTCCCGCTGAGCTAATCGCCCATCCGAGCCGGGCATACACCATAACAGACGCGTGCGGTCAATAGTGCGCAGTCGATAAAAAACGAGGCCTGACAGTGGCCTTAGGCGGCCTTGATCATCTTGTCGACCTCTGACACCAATTCGCGAAGATGGAAGGGCTTGGACAACACCTTGGCATCCTTCGGCGCATTGGAATCCGGGTTCAGCGCAACCGCCGCGAATCCAGTAATAAACATCACCTTCAGATCCGGATCGAGTTCCGTGGCGCGGCGCGCCAGTTCGATGCCGTCCATTTCCGGCATCACGATATCAGTCAGGAGTAGCGAGAACGGTTCCTCGCGCAAGCGCTCGTACGCGCTGGCCCCGTTGTCGTAGTCGGTAACATGGTATCCGGCCTTCTCGAGTGCCTTCACCAGGAAGGCGCGCATGTCGTTATCGTCTTCAGCAAGAAGTATGCGGTTCATGTCGCACCCGTTCTATCGGCTCGCGGCCGTCGAAATAAAAATCAGTGTCCCAGTCATCACAGGATGGGGTAAACATGGGGTTTATTATCCCCAAATGTCCGCGCCGCACTTGAAATTTCGCGTGATCGCCGGGCGCCGCACACTGGACAGGGCACGAGGCTCCTGTCAACAATCAATTGGCAACCCAACGAATCCCGCGAGCGCGGGCGTGGAGGAAAATGTACGGCGAGCCCGATTTTCTGGATCATCCTGCCTTCGAGGTCAGGGAACCGGCCGAGCAGCGCGTGCCTTTCGTTTTCAATTCTCCGCACAGCGGGCGGTACTACCCCGAGCGTTTCATGGCCATGACTCGGTTGGACAGCGTGTCGATAAGGCGCTCTGAAGACTATTTCGTCGACGAATTGTTTTCTGGCGCCGTGCCGCTCGGAGCCCCGTTGCTGTTGGCGCATTTTCCGCGCGCCTATCTCGATGTGAACCGTGAGCCATACGAACTTGATCCGCGCATGTTCAGGGAGCGCTTGCCGCCGTTCGCCAATTCCCGCTCCATCCGTGTTGCCGGTGGTCTGGGAACGGTGCCACGGGTCGTTTCGGAAGGCCTTGAGATTTACCGGTCGGGCATCCCGGTCGCTGAGGCGCAAGCCCGCATCACAAGCATTTACAAACCCTATCACCGGACCCTGCGCGAGCTTCTTGCACAGACGCATCGCCGTTTTGGCTTCGCGGTGCTGATTGATTGTCATTCCATGCCCGCCTCGGTGCGCTACGGACCGGACGGCGTGCGCCCGGATTTCATCATCGGCGACCGCTTCGGCACCAGCGCCAGCCGGAACGTCAGCGAGGCGGTGGCCGAAATTCTTTCATCGATGGGATACATGGTCACCTCTAACAAGCCCTATGCCGGCGGCTTCATCACCGAACACTACGGACGTCCGCTGAAGGGACTTCACGCCCTGCAAGTGGAAGTAAACCGCGGCCTCTACATCGACGAGCAGACGCTGGTGCGCAAACCGTCCTTCCACCTGCTGCAGGACGATATCGCCGCGTTCATTTCCAGGCTGATGGACTTGCCGGACCATCTCTTCCACGATTTTTCCATCGCTGCAGAGTAGCCGTCTCCTCAAAAAGAAGCCGCATCGCGTTGCGACACGGCCCAAGTCTAGGGAGGAAACGCCCAAGGAGGGCGTGGCAGAGATCTGCCAGGACCCATGATATGCTGCAATGCACAAAAGTCAATGACGTTGCGGAACGGAGCGGAGATTTTTCTTGCAAACCTGGCGTCCCGCGGCCAGTTAGCGCCAATGAGCGCACCATTATTGCCGGAAATTGCCTTTTTTCAGGAACTCGCGGAGGTTGCCGCCGCCGAGACGCTGCCATTATTTCGAAGCGCCGCTTCGGTGGAAAACAAGCTCGACACAGGATTTGATCCGGTGACCCAGGCGGATTGTCTGGCCGAGGATGCGATGCGATCGTTGATCGAGGCGCGCTTTCCCGACCACGGCATTATTGGCGAGGAGCGCGGAACTGTGCGCGGTGAAAGCCGATATGTCTGGATCATCGATCCCATCGATGGCACCAGGGCTTATATCTCCGGCCTGCCCGTCTGGGGCACGCTGGCCGGCCTCAGGGTTGACGGGGCGGCGCGGGCCGGGATGATGTCGCAACCCTTTACCAATGAGTTGTTCGTAGCGGACGGTCGCCGTAGCCTGCTCATCGCCCATGGGCGCGCGCCTGTCGAGATGACAACACGCGGGAATCGCACAATCGAAAAGGCAACGCTCTTCACGACCTCGCCGGCGCTTTATAATGACGACAAACGCGCAGCCTACGACCGGCTTGAAAGCCGGGTTCGCCTGCCCCGCTATGGCTGCGATTGCTATGCCTTTGCGATGCTCGCCGCCGGCCATGCCGATCTGGTTGTAGAGCCTGGATTGCAAACTTACGACATTGCGGCCCTGATTCCGCTTATCGAGCAGGCCGGAGGGGTCGTGACGACGTGGGAAGGCGCGAACGCGGTCGATGGAGGCGATATCGTTGCCGCGGCGACGCCGGATCTCCACGCAGCCGCGCTGGAAGTTCTCAACGCAAAGACCGCCTGACGGATCACCCGTCGTCCGTCCCCGGGATGAACGAGTTCAATGCGGCAAGAAATTGATCGCGGTAGAAGTCAGCCTCCTGCATGATTTCGTGACGTGCGCCATCGATCGTCAGCAAGGATGCGGATCGCAATCTGTGGACGTGAGCCGAAATGGCCGCATTGGAGACCACGCTGTCCGCGCCGGCCATGACAATCAGGGTGGGAATGACGGTGGCCGCCAGGTGCTCTGAACGTTTGACATGATCGACCGCTTCGAACATCGCCGCGGTCCATGCCGCCGTGGGTCCGCCCAAGGTCAAATGCGGCTCGCTGTCCGCCGCTGCAAGGTTGCGCGCATACCGCGCAGGATCGGACGTGAGCCGGTTGCCCTCGAACGGTTTGCGCATCTTCCGGGCCGGGCCGCCAGCGACGTAGACATTCCCAAGCCCGACAAACCGGAGCGTGCGCGCAGCGAACCGTGAAAGTGCTCGCCGGAGCGGGGAGCCGGGGATATCCAGCAGGGGCGCTGAGAGAACCATCCGGCGCACACGGTTGACCATCGCGGGCGCCGTGTAGAGGGCCACCAGCGCTCCGGTGGAATGGGCGAGGATGAAGTAGGGCGGGCGGCAATCCGGGAGGACGACTTCGCGGAAGATCGTCTCGAGATCGGACGCGTATTGGGCGAAATCGTCAACATAACCCGGATCACGATTCGTATAGAACCGGTCCGAACCGCCCTGGCCGCGCCAGTCGAATGTGGCGACGTCGAACCCGGACTTGACCAAATCACCGACCGTCTCTGCATATTTTTCGATCGCCTCGTTGCGACCGTGCAGAAGAAGGATCGTACCCGTGGGCGATGCTTTTGACTGTCGGTGAACCGCGTAGCGCAGATTGAACCCGTCCGGCGTTTCGACGTGACCCATTGCATAGGCTGCCGGTTGCTCCGGTCTTTCGAGTTCTGAAGTCTGGTTCATGGAGGACTGGCTGTTCGACGTCGTTGACGGGATCAGTGTTACGGGCGGGCATCGCAGAAATCAAAAAAAATCCGGGAGCGCCACGAAGGCGCTCCCGGCGTCGGACCGGACAGGAAGGGACGTTACAGCCCGGCCAGAACTCTTGGCAATCTCAGTAGATTCCGAACGAATATGAAAATCCGCCGTTGTGGCCGCGGAAACGGTAGCCTGTATCGCGGCCGTAGCGGCGAAGCGGCTGACGGGAAACGATTTCCGCCGTGCGCCCGTCGACGACGAGCCGGACCGGACCCCGATGCCCGCGGGCCACCACCACATAGTCGCCGCGCACCCGCTCGATGCTGCGAATCCTGGTGTAGCCGCGGTGACGCAGGGAGCGGACGATCCTCGGCAGTGGGAGGATGCGCTGACGGCCATAACGGCGCGCTTCACGGCCACGATAGTGGATGGTCTGGATATCGAATGCCGTGGATACGCCGATGGGCGCGGGAGCGGCGGGCGCGGCAAACGCGGCGCTCGACAGGCCGGAAGAAAGAAGGGCTGCGACGGCGGCTGTGGCGATCCTGGATTTCATTTCATGCTCCAAAGGCTTTTTCTGTGACAGTGGCCGGTTCGATCGGTCTTCAAATTTGAGGCCAATGTGCCAGCCCTCACCTGAACTGAGCCGGAAGAGGCTGTTCATCTTCAGTTCATGGCGAAAAACAGTGGACTTGAACCGCAGAAATTGAATTCCCAGATATCGGAAGCGGACGCCCAATCGGGTCCGCTGGCGTGAAAGGGTTGTGCCGAAAACGGGCAGCCGGAAGCGTCAAACGCAAACCATGTCGCTCAATTGGAGGACCAATCATGCGTCACATAGACTATTCACCCCTGTTCCGTTCAACCGTCGGGTTCGACCGTCTTTTTTCCATGCTGGACACCCTTGCCCAGCCGGAAAGCAATGGTCAGACCTATCCGCCCTACAATATCGAGCGGACCGGCGAGAACGCCTACCGCATCACCATGGCAGTCGCCGGCTTCGCGGAGGAAGACCTGACGATCGAAGCCCGTTCGAACGTCCTGACCGTTGCTGGCGCGAAGGCCGAGGAATCGACTGAGGAGAAGCGTGAGTTCCTGCACCGCGGGATCGCATCACGCGCCTTCGAGCGCCGCTTCCAGCTTGCCGATTATGTTGAAGTGAAGGCTGCCGAGTTGAAGAACGGCCTGCTTCACATCGATCTGGAGCGCGAAATCCCCGAGGCGATGAAGCCGCGCAAGATCGACATCAAGAACGGCAAGGATGCCAAGCAGATCGAAGCCAAATCGGTCAACTGATCGATCCGCTGCGGAGCCCGCAAAGGCTTTCAGCGTGATACAAAAAGGCGGGGGAAACCCCGCCTTTTTTGTTTTGAATGGTCAGCCGACGCGCCTGCGGAGCAGGTGATCGATCGACAGCCTCCCCGGTCCGTTGACGACGATCATCAATAGCACGAAAATCCACAGTAGACGCTGATCGAAGATGATCGCGTCGGGGAACCGGTCGAACATCGCTCCGACAAATTTGCCCTCGAGGCCGTGATGCGCAACGTCCACATAGCTCTGCACGATTATGAAAACGATCATGCCGAGCGCGGAAATGCGGCTGAACAGACCGATTACGATCATAACCGGAAGGACGATTTCGACCCACGTTCCCAGCAGTACGATCACGTGCCACGGGAAAAACGGCACCGCCGCCGGATTGAAACCGTACTGTTCCATCACCGACGGCAGGATCGACGCGAAGGCGCCGACCGAAGGATCGAGGAATCCGAACAGGCCCTCGCCGAGCTTGTTCCAGCCTGAGTTCAGGTAATAGAGAAGCAGCACGCTGGTGAAGGCCAACCGCGCGGCAAATCCGTTGAACCAGCCCGCAAACGCGCGCTCAAGCGCGGAGAAGAATCCGCAGTGGAGCCGAATGACCGCGCTAGCTGCACCACCCGCCCGCCCGGTATTGGCGCTGTCCATACGAGTTGTTTCCGCCATGGGCGTTTCATCCTATTGATGTTTAGTCCTGTTGATCCCGTGTTTCCGCGGCGATGAATGCGCCGGTTGAAATCAACGCGCCGATCGCTTCGGTGATATCAAAACCCCCCGCCTCGTTCGCACCCGCCTCGGCGGCTTCGGCCAGTGTGCCACCGGCGATCAACCGGCCGAAGAAGGCCCCCTGGCCGTCCGGGAGCCGGGTGACGGCGACGTCGTGGCCCGGCCGCGTGACCAGCGCGTCTTGCGGAATGCCGGCCCTTATGCGTCCGACATTTTCTTGATTCCGGTTGGCGTCGAAGATCTCGACGACTGCGAACTTCGACCGGACAAGGCCGGTCGCGGGATGCGGCGCAAAACCAGTATCGCCGAGCAGGTCAGGCGGAATTTCGCCCAATCTCGCCGGCGCCAGCGTCGCCGTGTCGGCCGCGTGATAAGCCGTCAGCCAGCACCGTTCTACGCGGGCGACATCGGCCAGATATGGCATGCGGGCCGCCGGTTCGAATGTCTCCATGAAGGATGCGAAATTATGGCCGTACTCGAACAGCAGCGGTGATGATGGCGGATGGGCGCGCACGAATTCGCGCGCCATGTCGCGAAAGAAGCTCTTGCCGGTGATGCGCTGGACTACCGGGAAAATGTCGGCCAGTGCGTCGATCAGGCTCACCGTGACGTTGTTTCGATAAACGTTGAACCGCCTGACGGCCTGCTTGCCGTTTGGTCCGGTAATCGATGTCGGCCTTTCGGCGGCGGGATTCAGGATAGCGGCTCGAAAGCCGGCCGTATCAAGGTCTCCCCTCTCACGATGCGGTTGCATGGCGTTTACCCATCAGGAACGTGGTGGCGACGTCATCGAGAATGCGCTCCGCAGCCGCTGCTTCCGATTTCAGTACCGGCCAAGCCGGCAGATCGGAATCCCATTCGACCAGCGTCGGCACCGGACCGGCCTGTTTGACCACAATCTCGAAGAGGTTCCAGACCGCCTCGGCGACACGTGTGTCGTGACTGTCGATCAGCAGCGTCTCGCCCTCATCGTCTTCCTGTACCGCATGCCCGGCAAGATGGATTTCGCAGACATGCTCGAGCGGATAATCCATCAAATAGGAGAGGGGCGAAAAACCGTGATTGGTTGCGGAGACGAAAACGTTGCTCACATCCAGAAGCAGGCCACAGCCGGTGCGGCTCACGATCTCGCGAATGAAATCGGTCTCGCTTATGGTGGAGTTCTCGAACACGACATAGGTCGACGGATTTTCCAGCAAGATCCGGCGGCCAATAAAGGACTGCATCTCGTCGATATGTGCACAGACATGCGAAAGCGTCTCGTCGGTATAGGGAAGTGGCAGCAGGTCGTTCATGAAGACGTCGTCATGCGTCGACCACGCGAGATGCTCGGAAACCAGCCCCGGCTCGTATCGGTCGACCAGCGCCTTGAAGCGGGCCAGGTGATCCCGGCTCAGCGGTTCGGGGCCGCCGATCGACATGCAAACGCCGTGAAGAGAGATGGGGTAGTCCTCACGGATCCGCTCGAGGGCGCGATGTGGAAAGCCACCATCGCCCATGTAGTTTTCCGCGTGGACCTCGAAGAAGCCAACCGGATCGCGATCGGCCAGAATATCGTCCAGATGAGTGTGCTTGAAACTCACCCCGGCCGACGCCGGAATAAGCATTGATGAAGCCGCAAACCGGGTTGTGGAGGCAGTTGAGGGGGTATCTGCCAAGTGGCCAGTGTGAGGGTCGGCCATGTCTGAGGCGCTCCGGTTTGCGGCGTCTGGTGACGTCAGGATCAGGCCGGCAGGTCGCGGTCAAGCGGCTCGAGCGAGCCCATGCGGCCGCCCGGTACTTCAATCGACGCGCACGTACCGCCACTTACGAAGGTCCACGCATTGCCCTGAAAGTCGACGGTGGACGTGCCCTGACAGGTGGTACCCGGGCCGGCGGCGCAGTCATTCGTGCCTGCAAGGGAAACGCCGTAGCATTTCTCCTTTCCCGCCTCCATCGCAGCCTTTCCCTCGGCCTCCGTGAGGGGGCCCGCATGGGCAAATGAGGACATCGCGGTTGCCACCGCGCCGGCAAGAATTGCTGTGCTGACTGTCTTTGCCGTCTTGGACATGGTCATTTTCCTCCCGTACTTGAGAATACCGGGACTTCAGCCGCCCGGCGTGGCTGTGGGATTGCCGGTAGGCCGGCAAAAGGAAGTCCCGTTTTCGGATTATGCGGGTACGTCACGCTCAAGTGGCTCGAGCGAACCCATGCGGTTATCGGGCAATTCCATCGAGGTGCATGTGCCTTCCTCGACATATTTCCAGGCATTGCCCTGATAATCGACCGTCGAGGTGCCTTGGCACGTCGTGCCGGGTCCAGCCGCGCAGTCGTTCTGGCCGGCGAGCGAGACACCGTAACATTTTACATTTGCGGCAGCCGCGTCGGTTGCGGTCGTTAACTGTGCGCCGGAAAGGGCAACGGCGACTGCGCCAGCGAGCGCCGCGCCGCCGAAGGCTGACTTGGTTGCATTGGACATGGAAGACTCCTCTGGGAAATGGAAGACCGGGGCGATAGTCGTCCCGGCGAGGAGAAACGTGGCAGACCCAGGAATCAAACGGAAATCAAGCGGGCGTTATCGCACGTCACATCAACGTGAGGTGCAATTGACCCCGTTTCCACGTGCAAGGAATTCCGCGAATCGGGAGACGTCTTCCTGCTCCGTGGCGTAGCTGGTCACCAACCGCACCAGAACCTCGTCATCCGACATTTCGGTCGGAGTCCCCACGGGTGCGAGCCACTCGTGCAGCCGGACACCCTCTTTCTGCAAACGGCGGAACTCGGTCTTCGGCAACACGGCAAACACCTCGTTTGCTTCCGGGGACCATGCCAGCTTGGAACTACCTGAATGCTGGATGGCGATGGCGAGCTTCTGCGCCATTTCGTTTGCGTGGGCGGCGAGTTCAAGCCAGAGATTGTCTTCGAAATAGGCGAGGAACTGCGCAGCGACAAAGCGCGACTTTGAGAACAGTTGTCCGGAGCGCTTGCGTAGATAGGGCATGTCGTGCGCCTTGGCCGGATCGAAGAACACGAGCGCTTCGGCGCACCAGCATCCATTCTTCGTGCCGCCGAAGGAGACCATGTCGACGCCGGCGCGCCAAGTCATGTCTGCGGCGGTGCACTTCAGCGATGCCAGCGCGTTGGCAAACCGTGCTCCGTCCATATGCAGTGGAAGATTGTGCTCGCGGCAGACGCCAGCGATCTCGCGAATCCGGTCGGGCGCATAGACGGTGCCGATCTCGGTGGCCTGGGTCAATGAAACTGCCGAGGCGCGGCCCATGTTAACCGACCCCGGCGAAAAAGGTGCGATCGACGCGCGCAACGCCTCCGGATCGATCTTTCCATCCGGTCCGGGGACGGGTCTCACACGCACTCCGCCGGTGAGAAATTCGGGAGCGCCGCCCTCGTCTTCCCGGATGTGGGCGTCGGGATGGGCGAAGGCAACGCCGCCGGTCCGGTGCACGGCCGCCAGCGCCAGCGAATTTGCGGCAGTCCCGGTGGGGAGGAAGAAAACCGCAACTTCGTGTTCGAAGATTTCCGCAAAACGCTTCTCGGCCAGGTGATCAAGGTCGCTTGACCCATAGGACGGTACGAAGCCCCTGGAGTGATGTCGAAGGGCATCTGAAATTCGAGGATGGGCACCCGCCCAGTTGTCGGAAGCGAAGAACATGTTGGTCCGTAGATCAGTGTTTCAAAAGCCGCACAAAACACGATTTGCGCAAGGAAGTAACCAGAAAGGGGGCTTTCGCGACACTTTCCGTCATTACGGGTTCAATTTTTTTGCATTTGCATCTTGAGAAACCTGGACATTTCTGCCATAGGAATATGACAGCAATGCTGTCCTATTTTGAAGCGTGGATCATTCGCCGCAGCCTGCGGCGGCTGATCCGCTCTCGCGTCCGCTGGCGCAGGACAACGTTTCGATCCTGACGAACGGAATTGGCACCCACACCGGAGACCGATCCGGTGCGTTGGCGGCGCGCCGGATCGGCGGTGAAGGATGTCACGGACCGGACGAAGTGCTAAATAGGGCGGTAGTTCCCGCGCCATTGGCGCAATGACGGAGGGTTGAGCGATGAAAGGCAAGACGCATTTCGCACGCGGCAAGACGCGCGAAGCGGCGATGCTCGGCGGCTCGTCGCGGTCTACGGTGGCTCAGGGACTTCCCGTCGCGCAGGGGCTCTATCATCCCCAAAACGAGCATGACGCCTGCGGCGTCGGTTTCATCGCCCACATGAAGGGCCAGAAGTCTCACAGGATCCTGTCCGACGGGCTGGCGATGCTGGAAAATCTTACCCACCGTGGAGCGGTCGGAGCCGATCCGCTCATGGGTGACGGCGCCGGCATGCTGTTGCAGATCCCCGACGCGCTATTTCGTGCCGAATGGGCCGAAAAGGGTGTCGAGTTGCCGCCGGCTGGCGATTACGCGGTCGGACATTTCTTCCTGCCGCAAGACGCGGGGATGCGCGAGCACATCGAGAAGATCATTGCGGCGGTGATCGTGGAAGAAGGACAGACGCTGATCGGATTTCGCGATGTCCCGGTCGACAATTCATCGCTTTCCCAAGCGCCGCAGATCGTGGCCACGGAACCGGTGCACCGGCAGGTGTTCATCGGCAAGGCCCCGGATATCGACACCGGCGACGCCTTCGAACGCCGCCTGTTCATTCTCCGCAAGGTGATTTCCGGGCGTATCCATACCGAGACCGAAGGCCGGGACAACGGTTTCTATCCGGTGTCGCTGTCGTCGCGGACGATCGTCTACAAGGGCATGTTCCTGGCCTATCAGGTCGGCGCTTACTACAAGGATCTGACCGACGAGCGGTTCGTTTCCGCACTGGCGCTCGTGCATCAGCGCTTCTCCACCAACACCTTCCCGAGTTGGAAACTCTCGCATCCGTACCGTATGGTCGCGCATAATGGCGAGATCAACACGCTGCGCGGCAACGTCAACTGGATGGCGGCACGCCAGGCGTCGGTGGCCTCCGAACTGTTCGGCGACGAGATCGGAAAGCTGTGGCCGATTTCCTACGAGGGCCAGTCCGACACCGCATGCTTCGACAACGCGCTCGAATTCCTGTTCCAGGGCGGTTACTCGCTTGCCCATGCGGTAATGATGCTGATCCCGGAGGCGTGGGCCGGCAACACGCTGATGGATGATGAGCGCAAGGCCTTCTACGAATATCATGCCGCGCTGATGGAGCCGTGGGACGGTCCGGCCGCGGTGGCGTTCACCGACGGCCGCCAGATTGGCGCGACCCTCGACCGCAACGGTCTGCGCCCGGCGCGCTACATCGTCACGGATGACGATCTCGTCATCATGGCGTCGGAAGCCGGGGTCATCACCGTGCCGGAAGACAAGATCATCACCAAGTGGCGTCTGCAGCCGGGCAAGATGCTGCTTATCGACATGGATGAGGGCCGTATCGTCTCCGACGAGGAGATCAAGCGCAACATGGCGCAGATGCACCCGTACACCAAATGGTTGGAGAATACGCAGCTTATTCTCGAGGAACTCAAGCCGGTGGCGCCCCGTGCTCTTCGGGAGGATGTCAGCCTGCTCGACCGCCAGCAAGCGTTTGGATACAGCCAGGAAGATACCAGGATCCTGATGGCGCCGATGGCGACGACGGGTCAGGAAGCGATCGGGTCGATGGGTACGGACACACCGATCTCGGCGCTGTCGAGCAAATCGAAGATGCTCTACACCTATTTCAAGCAGAACTTCGCACAGGTGACCAACCCGCCGATCGACCCGATCCGCGAAGAGCTGGTGATGAGCCTTGTCTCGTTCATCGGACCGCGGCCGAACATTCTGGATCTCGAGGGCGCGTCGAAGCGCAAGCGGCTGGAAGTGCGTCAGCCGATCCTGACCAACGGCGACCTGGAGAAGATCCGGTCGATCGGCCACACCGAGGACCTGTTTGACACCAAGACGCTGGACACGACCTACAAGTCGGAACAAGGCGCTGACGGGATGGCAGCGGCGCTCGAGCGTCTGTGTGACCGGGCCGAACAGGCCGTCCATGGGGGCTACAACATTATTGTTCTCTCCGACCGGCAGATCGGACCAGACCGGATCGCGATTCCCGCGTTGCTGGCAACCGCCGCCGTGCATCATCACCTGATCCGCAAAGGGCTGCGCACCTCGGTCGGGCTCGTCGTCGAATCCGGCGAGCCGCGCGAGGTGCACCATTTCTGCTGCCTTGCCGGTTATGGAGCGGAGGCGATCAATCCCTATCTCGCCTTCGACACCCTGCTCGACATGCACGCAAAGGGCGACTTTCCGCCGGAAGTCGATCGGTACGAGGTGGTCAGCCGCTACATAAAGTCGCTCGGCAAGGGCATTCTCAAGGTCATGTCCAAGATGGGCATATCGACCTACCAGTCCTATTGCGGCGCGCAGATCTTCGATGCGGTCGGTCTGTCGAGCGGATTTGTCGACGAGTATTTCTCTGGGACGGCGACGACGATCGAGGGGATAGGTCTGGCCGAAGTCGCCGAAGAGACGGCGCGCCGGCATGCGTCCGCGTTCAGCGAGGACCCGGTTCTCATCAATGCGCTCGAGGTCGGCGGCGAATACATGTACCGCGTGCGCGGCGAAGAACATGTCTGGACACCGGACGCTGTCGCGTCCCTGCAGCACTCGGTGCGGCAGGGATTGCCCGAAAAGTTCCGCGAATTTTCCGCGCAGGTCGATGCCGACGCGCGTCACGCCAAGTCCGTGCGCGGGCTGTTCCACATCAGGTCCGCCGAGGAAGCGGGGCGTGCTCCGGTGCCGCTCGAAGACGTGGAACCAGCTTCGGAGATCGTGAAGCGGTTCTCGACCGGCGCGATGTCGTTCGGCTCGATCTCCCGCGAGGCGCACACCACTTTGGCGCGTGCAATGAACCGGATTGGCGGCAAATCGAATACCGGCGAGGGCGGCGAGGAGCCGGACCGGTTCCTGCCGCTGCCTGACGGCACCCGCAATCCCGAGCGTTCGGCGATCAAACAGGTCGCGTCGGGCCGGTTCGGGGTGACGACGGAATATCTCGTCAATTCCGACATGATGCAGATCAAGGTGGCGCAGGGCGCGAAGCCCGGCGAGGGCGGACAGTTGCCCGGCCACAAGGTCGACGCGACCATCGCCAAGACACGCCATTCGACGCCGGGCGTCGGCCTGATCTCGCCGCCGCCGCACCACGACATCTATTCGATCGAGGACCTCGCGCAGCTGATCTACGATCTGAAGAACGTCAACCCGGCGGCGGACGTCTCGGTGAAGCTGGTTTCGGAAGTTGGCGTGGGTACGGTCGCCGCAGGCGTTGCAAAGGCGCGCGCCGACCACATCACCATCTCCGGCTATGACGGCGGTACGGGCGCGTCGCCGCTGACCTCGCTTAAACACGCCGGCAGTCCGTGGGAAATGGGTCTTGCGGAGACCCATCAAACCCTCGTCCTCAATGGTCTTCGCTCTCGCGTGGCGCTGCAGGTCGATGGCGGCTTGCGGACCGGTCGCGACGTGGTGATCGGCGCGATCTTGGGCGCCGACGAATACGGTTTCTCGACCGCTCCGCTGATCGCAGCAGGGTGCATCATGATGCGGAAGTGCCATTTGAACACCTGCCCGGTAGGCGTTGCGACGCAGGACCCCGTCCTGCGCAAGCGCTTTAAGGGAACGCCTGAACATGTGATCAACTATTTCTTCTACGTCGCCGAAGAGGTGCGCGAACTGCTCGCGGCGATGGGCTACCGAACGCTCAACGAAATCATCGGCGAGACCGATCTCCTCGAGCAGGAAGCGCTGATCGAGCACTGGAAGGCCCGGGGGCTCGATTTCTCCAAGGTGTTCTACAAACCGGAAGCCGGGAAATCCGAGATCTACTGGACCGAGCGTCAGAAGCACCCGATCGACGACATTCTTGACCGCCAGCTGATTGCCAGGGCGGCTCCGGCGCTGGAAAGCCGGCGGCAGGTGCGCATTGAGACGCCGATCCACAACACCGACCGGTCGACCGGAGCCATGCTTTCGGGCGAAATCGCCAAGCGCTACGGCCACAAGGGGCTTGCCGACGAGACGATCCATGTGACGCTGCGCGGTACCGCGGGGCAGTCGTTCGGCGCGTTCCTCGCAAACGGCGTGACGTTTGATCTGATCGGCGACGGCAACGACTATGTCGGCAAGGGGCTCTGCGGCGGACGCATCATCGTCCGCCCGCCGGACAATGCCGGTATCGTGCCCGAGGAGTCGATCATCGTAGGTAACACGGTGCTTTACGGTGCGATCCAGGGCGAGGCCTATTTTCGAGGCGTGGCCGGCGAACGTTTCGCGGTGCGCAACTCCGGCGCTGCGGCGGTCGTCGAGGGTGTCGGCGATCACGGCTGCGAATACATGACCGGCGGCGTCGTGGTCGTCCTCGGCCAGACCGGCCGCAATTTTGCCGCGGGCATGTCGGGCGGCGTCGCCTATGTGCTCGACGAGGACGGCACGTTCGAGACCCGCTGCAACATGGCGATGGTGGAACTGGAGCCGGTGCCGGAGGAGGATGATATCCTCGAGAAGCTGCACCATCATGGCGGCGATCTGGCCCACATGGGCCGTGTCGACATCTCCGGCGACATGACCCGGCACGACGAGGAGCGTCTGGTGCAGATGATATCGAACCACAAGCAATTCACGGCATCGGCCCGCGCCGCCGAAATACTAGAGAACTGGGAGGCATTCCGGCCGAAATTCCGCAAGGTGATGCCGGTCGAATACCGCCGCGCGCTGGAGGACATGGAACGCATGCGCATGAATCTCGCGGCGGAGTAGCGTGGTCGGATGGTCGAGACGCTGGCAACGGCGCTTTCCATCGCCGCCGTCGTGGCTTCGTTTTTCTGGTTCGTCCATCGACGTATCGCCGAGCGCCGGGAAATGGGGTTGCTGGAGCGCTATCTGGCGGCAGAGAAGTCAAATCCGCGCTTTGCGGATGACACCGGAAAGCGCACGGTTAACCATTTGATGCGCGAACTGGGGTTTAGCCAGGAGAAGATCCTGCACCTTTCCAACAAGAGCGGGAAGGTGAAGCGGACTTCCCGAAGACGCGAGGATGGAATGTCCGGAGAGGTGCTGTTCGAATATGACGAGGAATAAGACATGATCGTCTCCACGACGAATATACTGCAGGGCCGCGAAGTCGCCGAATACAAGGGCGTTGTCACCGGAGAAGCGATTCTTGGAGCCAACATCTTTCGCGACTTCTTCGCCGGAATCCGCGATATCGTCGGAGGCCGCTCCGGAGCATACGAAAAGTCGCTGCGCGAGGCGCGCCAGATCGCGATCTGGGAAATGGAAGAAGAGGCGGCTCGGCTCGGCTGCAATGCCGTGATCGGCGTCGATCTCGACTACGAAAATATCTCTGCCGGCAACGGCTCGATGCTGATGGTATCGGCATCGGGCACGGCTGTCGTGCTGCGCTAGGGTCAGGGCTGGACATGGGCAAGGTTACGGGTTTTCTCGAGATTGACCGGCAGACGCCGAAATATCAGCCGGCGTCCGACCGGATTCGGCATTTTCGCGAGTTCACGATCGCGCCAGACGATGGCGAAGTGGCCAAGCAGGCCGCCCGTTGCATGGATTGCGGCATTCCGTTCTGCCACGGCCCGACCGGCTGTCCGGTCCACAACCAGATTCCCGACTGGAACGACCTCGTCTATAATGACGATTGGGATGGCGCGATCCGCAACCTTCATTCGACCAACAATTTCCCGGAGTTCACCGGGCGTATCTGCCCGGCGCCCTGCGAGGAGGCTTGCACGCTCAACCTCGAGGACGTGCCTGTTGCGATCAAGACCGTTGAACAGGCGATCGCCGACAAGGCCTATGAGCGGGGCTATATCGTGCCTCAGCCGCCTTCCCGAAGGACCGGCAAGACGGTAGCGATTGTCGGCTCCGGCCCTGCCGGCATGGCGGCGGCGCAGCAACTCGGGCGCGCCGGCCATGAGGTTCACGTCTTTGAACGCGAGAGCCGGATCGGCGGCCTGATGCGGTACGGCATTCCCGATTTCAAGATGGAGAAGCACTACATCGACCGCCGCATGGAGCAGATGCAGGGGGAGGGCGTCACGTTTCACACCGGCGTTAATATCGGCGTCGACAAATCCGTCGCCGAGTTGAAGAACGAATTCGACGCAGTGCTGTTCTGCGGAGGGTCGGAAAAGCCGCGTGACGCGGGCATTCCAGGTGACGAACTTGCCGGTGTGCATCCGGCGATGAATTACCTCGTGCAGCAGAACAAGCGCGTCGCGGGCGAAAATATCGGTTCGGTGGCGTGGGACTCCGAGCCTATTCTGGCGAGCGGCAAGCATGTCGTGGTCGTCGGCGGCGGCGATACGGCGTCCGATTGCATTGGCACGGCCTTCCGGCAGGGGGCGGTGCGCGTGACGCAACTCGATATCCGTCCGCAGCCGCCCGAGAAGGAGGACAAGCTTGCGGTGTGGCCGTATTGGGCGACCAAGATGCGCACGTCGTCCAGCCAGGCGGAAGGCGCGCAGCGCGAGTTTCGCGTTGCAACGCTCGAATTCATCGGAGAAAACGGCCATCTGACGCACGTAAAATGCTGCGAGGTCGACGAGAAACGCGAACCGATCGCCGGAACCGAATTCTTCATCCGCGCCGATCTTGCCTTCATCGCCATCGGCTTCGCCGGGCCGCTGGATACGGCCTTCATAGGCGAACTCGGTGATACACTTTCCGTCGACAAGGACCGTCGCGGAAACACGTCCGTACATGCCAATGACCTCGATTACCGGACAACCGTCGACAAGGTCTATGCGGCCGGTGACGCGCGCCGGGGGCAGTCTCTGGTCGTGTGGGCGATCCGCGAAGGCAGGCAGGCCGCTCGCGCGATCGACGAGGATCTGATGGGGTCCACGACGCTGCCGCGGTGATCGTCCTGGCTGTGAATCCGCGCGCGGATGCGGTTGACCAGCGCGCGCGGATGCGGCATCCGTTTGCCTCGTTTTCCGGCAATGCAGGAGTGTTTACATGTCCGACGTGAACGGCGTCGCCCGCGATCAATTGCGCGCATTTATCGAACGTATCGAGCGGCTCGAAGAAGAAAAGAAGACCATCGCGGACGACATCAAGGACGTCTATGCGGAAGCCAAGGGAACCGGCTACGACACCAAGGTTCTGCGCAAGGTGATCTCGATCCGCAAGCAGGATCAGGCAGAGCGCATGGAGCAGGAGGCGGTCCTCGACCTCTATCTTCATGCACTGGGAATGGCGCCGGCGCCCGACGAACCGGCTGATGCCTAGAACCTGGCAGTTCGGCGGCTTCTTCCAAATTGCTGTTCCGGTCCTTGCGCGATACTACTGATTCGGTAGCGTTGCGGAGACAGCCTTGGACGAGATTCATCACGGATTTCCGCTTGTCGAGATAGCTACGGTCATCGTGATCGCAGTTCTCGCCGGCCTCGGCTTGATGCGGCTCAAGCAGCCGCCTCTCGTCGGGTTCATCCTGGCGGGCGTCGTCATGGGACCAACGGGCTTCGGCCTTATCAGCAACAACGACAACGTTACCGCGCTCGCCGAGATGGGGGTTCTCGTCCTGCTGTTCTTTATCGGGACCGAACTCTCGCTCAAGGCTTTCGTGGCGACGCTGAGACCTGCCGTGATCGTGGCGGCCGGGCAGCTGGCGGCGGCCATGGTGATCGGGGCCGGCATCGCCTGGCTCACCGGATCTACCGTCGCCGAGGGTGTCATCCTTGGCTTCATCATCGCGCTGTCCAGCACGGTCGTTGCGATGAAGATGCTGGACGACATGGGTGCGTTGCGCAAGCTGCCGGGCCGGATCACGGTCGGGGTCCTTATCGCGCAGGACATTGCGGTCGTACCGATGCTGATTCTGATTTCCTCGTTTGGTGGCGCAGGGGCGAATGCTCTCGAACTGTTTCTCAAGATCGCCGTTGCGGTCGGCTTGCTCGGCGCGCTCTTGTGGTGGCTCGGACGCAGTCCGAAGATCAAGGTCCCGTTCGATGAGCAGGTTGGCGAGAACGTGGAGCTCCTTGCCCTCGGCTCACTTGCGGCATGCTTCGCCGCGGCGGCGGCTTCCGGCGCGATCGGGCTTTCACCTGCCTATGGTGCGTTTGTGGCCGGTCTGGTGATCGGAAACTCGTCCTTGCGCAACAAGGTCATTCCGGTCATTGAGCCGATCCAGAGCGTGCTGCTCGTGGTGTTCTTCCTGTCTATCGGTCTGCTAATCGATCTCGATTACATCCGGGCGCATCTGGGCGTGGTGCTGGCCGCCGCCTTGTTCGTTATCGCCATCAAGACGCTTCTCAACGTATTCCTCTTGCGTGTCGCGGGTTTCGACCGGGACACGGCGCTGGTCGGTGGACTTTCGATGGCTCAGATCGGGGAGTTCTCCTTTGTTCTCGCTGCCGCCGGGTTTGCCGCCGGGGCGCTTGGCTACGACATCTACCGCCTTTCGATTGCGGTAACCGCCATCACTCTCCTCGTTTCTCCCGCGTGGATGGCGTTGATGCGCCGTGCCGAGGAGGTGGCGATGGTGAACTATTCGTCCTATCGCGAGGGCCTCGCCGAAGCGTATTCAGGTGAAATCGAGAATGTTGAAGAGGGCTTCTGGTGGCTGAAGGTGCGCTATCGCGCCGGGCGCATCGCCCGCCGCAAGCGCCGCGAAGCCAAGGCAGCCAGGAAGGCCTCTTCTTCATCCGGCGAGAGCGGGACCTCCGAAACGGCGCCGCCCGAGTCGGCGGCCCAATCGGCGCTCGCTGACGGAGAAAATCCCGCGGAAAGCTGAGCGGGCCTAGTTTGCCAGAGGCAGTTGCAGGGTGAGCGGTTGTCCGTCGCCGCCGGAACCGCCTTCGAAACGTGCGAAGGCTAGAAATGTCACAGCGTTTCCGCTGAAACGGCGAGGGTCAGGAGCGGCGTCCTTGCGGAACCCGTCCGTGTATACCTCGGTAGGAGCCCCGCGGAGCGCGTTCTGTATGAACAGCGGCCTGTCAGACGGGCGTCCATAGTCGGTAATGCTCAGCGATGCGGTTGTCCAGGAACCGAACCGACCGGGATCGATCTGGTCGGCGGGAATGAGCTCGCTGGACGGGTCACGGTCGGGTCGGTCCGCGGCCTCCGTCGCCGTGGGGCGCGCGGATTTCCCGGTGGTGATGACTCCTGTGTCATAGGCGGCCAGAATTCGGCGGTCTGGCTCGTTAAGCGGCGCGACGCGGCCGGTCACCGCGGTTGCGGCCGGTTGCGGCGATCCGGGTGCCGGATCTGCCAGTATTGCGGTCGGTGAAGCGGCCGGAGCATATGCAACGGAGATCAAACCCTCTGCGGTGCTGTGCGAACCGTCCGCGCGCGAGGCGGGAACCGGCAGGGAAGCGATCTCGATCCGGGGCGCCGACCGCTGATCTTCGCGCGGCGCGGCAACCGGCAGCGGAATGCGCAGCGCTTCGGCTGCAGTTGCCTCGGGAGCCGACGCGACCAGCGTTTTGACGTCCTCTTGGGGCGTTGCCGAATTGAGCGCGTTCACTATTTCCGAAGCCGTCCGGCGACCTGGGTCCGTTCGGGCGTCTGCGCGCGCCAACAGCGCTTCGGGCCTGGCGTCCGGCACCGGGACCAGCGCAAGCGGCCTCGGGGGCTCCGTTGTTCCGGCCGGGGCCGCTGCTGCCGCGACCGCGACAGGCTGTTCGGCAAGCGCCGGGATATCCGCCTGCGGCCGTGGCGCGCTGCTGGGACGGGGCGTGGCGCGCGTGGTAAGCGCGGCAATCAACGTCTGGGGTGTCGTGGTTTCGGGTTCTGGCGCCGCCGGTTGTGGCTGCGGGGCGACCGCCCGTGTTGGACGTGGCGCCGGTGAAGCGGCCTCGACGCTGTCCTCCTCGTCATCCGCCCCACCGCCGAACAGGGCGGCGAGCAAGGTGCCGCCCTTGCGGGAGTCATCGCTGCCGCCGCTGACGATGGCTGTCGCCTGCCCTTTGCGCTTGCGAGACTGGTAGGACGCCAGGGCCTGCTCATAGCCGGGAAGAGGTTTGCCGTCCGGAGGAAGATGCAACGTTCCCCCCTTGGGGAAGATGCGGGCAAGCTCGGAGCGGCTCATGCGCGGCCATGCGCGAACGTTTCCGGTGTCGAAATGGACAAAGGGTGAGCCCGATTTCGGGTAATATCCAACGCCGCCTCCCTGGAGCTTGAAGCCGATCTCGCGCAACTTGCTCAGCTTGACGCCCGGGATGTAGAAATCCATCGCCTTGCCAAGGGTGTGCTGGCTCTTTTTGGCCTGCCCGCCGCGCGTCCGCCGCAGCATTTCGTTGGTCGCAGGTGATCGATAGGCCGAAACGACGTGAATGTAATCGCGCCCGCCGGCCATGCGGTAGGCTTCCCAGATGACGTCGAACAGTTCCGGGTCCATGCGCGTCGGTTCGTTGCGCCGCCAATCGCGCAGGAAGCGGTTGAGCTTGTTTAGTCCGCTTTGCAGGTAGCGGCCGTTCTTCTTGTAGGTGATCTCCGCCCGTTCCTTGGTGTGAACGTAGTAGAGCTTCAGCGTGCGGGTTTCCGCCTCGGCGGTCTGCATGGCCGTGAACGACAGCGGCACGAACAGCGCCGAGAGAACTGCCCCGCGAAGGGCAAGTCCGGCGAACAGGCGACGCAAGCCGCATCCGACGGAATTTGACGTCGACGATGTCAATTTGCACCAACTTGTAAGAACAGCATCTCCCCAGACAATAGCGGGTGCATGGTTAACCGCCTCTTAGCGAGGTGATTGCACCGAATGCCGAAAAAATCCAGTTGAACTTGGCCGGAAGAGCGGACCTTCACCGATTATTCCCCATCGATCCCCTAACGTAACCGGTTCATGACGACGAAATGCGGTAATACCATGGCGCTGGAAGCGCTGCGGCGTTCCAGAATGATCGTTGGTTACCAAATGCATAAGCGACCTGGCTGCGATGTTGGATAGTGCGTGGCGCCTGACCTATCCGGTGGAGACTCCGATCGGGCCGAGATCGTATTCTTTGAGTTTGCGATAGAGGGTCGAGCGTCCTATTCCGAGACGCCGGGCGACCTCGCTCATCTGCCCCTTGTAATGTTCTATCGCGAAGATGATCGCGTCGCATTCCAGTTCCGCCAGGGTCCGGACATTTCCGGTGTCATCTAGGATGTCGAGCCCGGGTCCGTCATCGGAAGATGCGACCCAGCTGCCACCGGTCGGGTCGCCTGCCGGCACAAGACCGGGGGCCTCGATGTCTTGGCGGGAGGCCGCCGCCTCGTCGTCCTCGGCCATCAGTTCCGCTGAATCTATGCCATGAACCTGAGCCGCGATTTGCCGGAAGTCGGCAGTTCCGAGCGTATCGCCGTCGCAAAGGACCATGGCGCGGAAAACGGCGTTCTGAAGCTGGCGGACATTGCCCGGCCAGTCATGCGACGAGAGCAGCTTCAGGGCCTCTGGCGAGATCCTGCGCGCGGTCGGCGAGGCCTCTCCCGAGCGGAAAGCGCTGATGAAATGCTGGACGAGCAGTGGAACGTCGGATGCTCTTTGCCGCAATGCGGGGACGAGGATCGGAAACACATTAAGCCGGTAGAACAGATCCTCCCGGAACCGCCCCTCCCTGATGCGGGCGATAAGGTCCCTGTTGGTGGCCGAAATGATGCGGATATCAACCTTTTTCAGCGACTTCGCACCCACGGGTTCGACCTCGCCCTCCTGGATGGCGCGCAGAAGTTTCACCTGCGCCGCCAGCGGCAGTTCGCCGATTTCGTCGAGGAACAGCGTGCCGCCATTCGCCTCGACGAACTTGCCGGCGTGTTTCTCGGTCGCCCCGGTAAACGCGCCCTTCTCATGACCGAAGAGAATGCTCTCGATCAGGTTCTCCGGTATCGCTCCGCAATTCACCACAACAAACGGCTTGCGGCGGCGCGCGCTGCCGGCCTGGATAGCGCGGGCGATCAGTTCCTTTCCGACGCCGCTTTCGCCCTCGATCAGCACGGGGATGTCGCTTGCTGCCGCCTTGCCGATGAGCATCTTGACCCGATCCATCGCCTCGCTCTCGGCAATCATCGGAACGGCGGCCGACTGCTCGCGACGGATGGCGGGCGACGCCTGCGGCTGCTTCTTCGAAACCGCAAGCGCGTCGGAGAGGGCGCCCGCGAGACGTTCGGGAGAGACGGGCTTGACCAGAAAATCGAATGCGCCGGCGCGCATCGCCGAGATCACCACGTCAATGCCGCCCTGTGCTGTCAGTACCAGAACCGGGATGTTGATGTCGCGATCGCGCATAGCCCGCATCACCGCCAGACCGTCGATGTCGGGCATCATCAGATCGAGCAGCACGGCGTCATAAGTTACCTTCCCGGAGGAAAGCGCGGCGAGGGCCGGGTTGCCGCCGGGCATTGGGTGGGCGACGTGGCCGAGCCGTGCTACCGCCGCATCGAGCAGCCTGCGCTGGACCGGATCGTCGTCGACAATGAGGATGTTTGCACTCATCGCTTGATCAGCCATGTGCCTTCGTTATTGTCCCGGGGGCAGAAATTTCCGTCGTGCGACATGTGCGCCAAGTTGGCACATTTTTCTGAAGCGCGGGCTAAACGGTTCCCGACAAGTTTAACGATCGCCGGGTCTGCGCCGGGGATACGGCAAGGAATGGCAGCTACATGAGCTTTTTCAACGGGTGGAGTGTCGGCGGCCGGCCGGTCCTTGCGGCCGGCGAACCTGCGGCGGCTGGAACGCGACCGGACTATGGCGATCTGCCCGAGTGGAATCTCGCGGATCTTTATCCCGGGATGGATGCGCCCGAGCTCCAGCGGGATCTGGAAAAGGCCGAGGCGGCGTCCGTAGCGTTCTCGGAAGAATGGAAGGGCAAACTACAGATCGCCGCCGGAAACGGGCAACTGGGACAGGCGATTGTCGAGTTCGAGACGCTCGAGGAGCTTCTCGGACGGATCATGGCATTCGCCAGTCTCACCTATGCGGGAGAGACCGCCAATCCGGACAAGGCGAAATTCTACGGCGATGTGCAGCAGAGGCTGACCGACGCGAGTTCCCATTTGCTTTTCTTCGCACTCGAGCTGAACCGGCTTGGCGAGGACGAGCTGGACCGCGCCTATGCCGGTGACAAAACGCTTGCCCGTTACCGGCCGTGGGTCGATGACCTTCGCAAGGAAAAGCCGTTCCAGCTCGACGACCAGATCGAGCAGTTGTTTCACGAGAAATCGCTGACCGGCCGCGCCGCCTTCAACCGGCTGTTCGACGAGACGATGACGGCGCTGCGCTTCGAAGTCGACGGCCAGAGCCTTCCGCTCGAACCAACGCTGAACCTGCTGCAGGATCACGAGCGGGCCAAACGCGAGAAGGGGTTTCGCGCCCTGTCGGCGACGTTCTCGGAACACCTGAGAACGTTCGTCTTGATCACCAACACGCTTGCCAAGGACAAGGAAATCTCCGACCGCTGGCGCGGGTTCGAGGATATCGCCGACAGCCGTCACCTTGCCAACCGCGTCGAACGGGATGTCGTGGATGCGCTCACAACGGCCGTTCGCGAGGCCTATCCCCGGATATCGCACCGCTACTACGCGATGAAGGCGAAATGGCTCGGCCTCGACCGGATGGAGCCGTGGGACCGCAATGCGCCATTGCCGGAAACCCCGAACGCGATCATCGGGTGGGACGAGGCGCGTAATACGGTTCTGTCGGCCTATCACGGATTTTCGCCGGACATGGCGTCGATCGCGCGCAGGTTCTTCGACCAGTCCTGGATCGACGCGCCGGCCCGCGAGGGCAAGGCGCCTGGCGCCTTTGCGCATCCGACCGTTCCGTCTGTTCACCCCTACGTGTTGCTCAACTATCTGGGCAAGCCGCGCGACGTGATGACGCTTGCGCATGAACTGGGTCACGGCGTTCATCAGGTTCTCGCGGCCGAGCAGGGTGCGCTGATGTCGCAAACGCCACTAACACTCGCGGAAACCGCCTCCGTTTTCGGCGAGATGCTAACCTTCCGCTCCATGCTCGACCGGACGACGGACCGGCGCGAGCGCAAGGCGATGTTGGCGCAGAAGGCGGAGGACATGATCAACACTGTCATCCGCCAGATCGCGTTCTATACCTTCGAGCGCGCTGTCCATGCCGAGCGCGCGAACGGCGAACTGACCTCCGGACAAATCGGCGAATTGTGGATGAAAGTCCAGGCTGAAAGCCTCGGGCCGTCGATCCATCTGGTCGAGGGCTACGAGACTTTCTGGGCCTATATCCCGCATTTCGTCCACTCGCCGTTCTATGTTTACGCATACGCCTTCGGCGACTGTCTCGTGAACTCGCTCTATGCCGTTTACCAGAACGCGGAAGCGGGCTTCCAGGACAAGTATTTCGAGATGCTTCGGGCCGGCGGAACCAAGCACCATTCCGAACTTCTCGCACCGTTCGGTCTCGATGCGTCGGATCCCGCCTTCTGGCAGAAGGGACTCGGGGTCATCGAGGGCATCATCGACGAACTGGAGTCGATGGACGGCTGAGCGACGATGGACAGCCTGCCGCCTCCGTTCTCGATCGGCCTGACACCGCATTCCGACCCGGCCTCATGGCTAGCACCGGAAGATGATCTGCATTTCGTTCTGGCGGAAAAGGATCGGCTGATCGCCGCCTATCCGACGCGTGTCTTCATGGCCGAGCCGGGCACCCAGACCGCACAGCGCGAGGTTGCGGTACGGCTGCGCGACCATCTGACGAGCGCCTTTGCGGACGTCTATGCGCGCGAGGGGGATACCGTTTCGCTCGCCGGGACAGGCCGAAGGGTCCGGCTGGCCACCGATGCGCCGCGGCTTCTGGAAGACGCGGCGCGGCTTGTTGCCGACGACCTCGTGATCATGCGCCGGAAACCGGACGGCTGGACGCTCGTTGCCGCGTCGCTGTGTTTTCCCACATTCTGGAAACTTCCGGAGAAATTCGGCCGACCGATCACCGAAATCCACCAACCTGTTCCCGCATTCGGTCGGGGAACGCGGAACGCCGCGCTTGTCGAGCGGATTTTCGACCGGCTCCGGCCAGACGATACCGTGCAGCGATCGAACTGGTCGGTTCATGCCGACGGCGCGTTGCATCACTACGAACCGCACGGGAATCTTGCCGCGGCAAATACGACGGAAGCATTGGCCAGGCTGTTCCTGCGGCGGGAGTTTCAGACGCTGACCAAGCTTCCCGAGACCGGTGATCTGCTGTTCACGATCCGTGTGCGCACCGGCTCGCTGAAGGCATTGGAAGCGTCGCCGGAGATGTGCGCCAGCCTCG
Organism: Oricola cellulosilytica; assembly: GCF_019966575.1. GTDB lineage: Bacteria > Pseudomonadota > Alphaproteobacteria > Rhizobiales > Rhizobiaceae > Oricola > Oricola cellulosilytica. The sequence continues at coordinate 97,643 of NZ_JAINFK010000008.1, forward strand.
CCGAAAGGCTCACCGTGATAGATGCGGACGGTCTCACCTACAAGGGGCTTGCCGCCTCGCGCGACGCGCTTGTCGCCCATCTCCGGAGATGGGCGGTGTCGGGCTAAAGTCGTCCCCAGCCCTTTTCTTCCCTTTTCAGTCGTGCTTTAGCCGATCGCGAACCCAGGGGATCGGCTGTTTCGGGGAGTTGGAAATTGGCGCAAGCAGAGTATCCGGTTTACGGCGAAATCACCGGACCGGTGGTGATGATCGGTTTTGGCTCGATCGGACGGGGCACGCTGCCGCTGATCGAGCGCCATTTCACCTATGATGAAAATCGCTTCATCGTGATCGAACCGAACGATGACGAAAACGACCGCGCGCTAATGAAGAAGCACGGTCTGCGGCATACCCGCGAGGCGCTCACCGCCGCCAATTACAAGGATGTGTTAAGGCCGCTGCTGACCGAGGGCGGCGGGCAGGCGTTCTGCGTCAACCTGTCGGTCGATACGTCGTCGCTCGATCTGATGAAATACTGCCGCGAACTCGGAGCGCTCTACATCGACACGGTGGTCGAGCCGTGGCTCGGGTTCTATTTCGACGACGAGGCCGACAATTCGGCGCGGACCAATTACGCGCTGCGCGAGACCGTCCGCCGCGAAAAACGCAGCAACCCGGGTGGCACCACCGCGGTGTCGTGTTCGGGCGCCAATCCGGGCATGGTGTCCTGGTTCGTCAAGCAGGCGCTCGTCAATCTCGCCGGCGACCTCGGTCTTGATTTCGAGGAACCCGCGCCCGATGACCGGGAAGGCTGGGCTGCCCTCATGGAAAAGGTGGGTGTGGAGGGGATTCACATAGCGGAACGCGACACACAGCGCTCCAAGACTCCAAAGGAACCCGATAATTTCTCCAATACCTGGTCGGTCGAGGGGTTTATCGCGGAAGGCCTGCAGCCGGCCGAACTAGGCTGGGGAACCCATGAAAAATGGATGCCCCCAAACGCCCATAACCACACAAAGGGCAGCAGGGCGGCGATCTGGCTCGACCAGCCCGGCGCGGCCACGCGGGTGCGCACCTGGTGTCCGACGCCGGGGGCCCAATACGGCTTCCTGGTGACGCATAACGAGGCGATTTCGATTGCTGACTTCTTCACCGTGTATGATGCGCAGGGCGAGGCCCGTTTCCGGCCGACCTGCCATTACGCCTACCATCCATGCAATAACGCCGTTCTTTCGCTGCACGAAATGTTCGGGCAGGCGGGGAAGCCTCAGTCCACTTTCAGCGTCATGGACGAGAACGAATTACTGGACGGGATCGATGAACTCGGCGTCCTGCTCTACGGACATGGCAAGAACGCCTATTGGTACGGTTCGCAATTATCGATCGAGGAAACTCGGGATCTCGCACCTTACCAAAATGCAACCGGGCTGCAGGTCACGTCGGCGGTGCTCGCAGGAATGGTTTGGGCACTGGAAAACCCGGAGGCGGGAATTGTTGAGACCGACGAGATGGACTTCCGCCGCTGCCTGGAAGTCCAGATGCCCTATCTCGGCCCGGTCAGGGGATATTATACCGACTGGACGCCGCTGACAGGACGCCCGGGCCTGTTCCCGGAAGACATCGACACAGCCGATCCGTGGCAGTTCCGCAACGTGCTTGTGCATTAATGCAGGGTTACCGGAACCGGATGGCGGTTCCCGCGTTTGCGAGCATAGTGACTTCAACGTCGGGCGAAAGTGACGTAAGCTTTCACCATTAACACTAAGGGGGGAATATGCGGATGCTTTCGAGAACACTCACTAGGACAGCCTCGGTCGCCTGCAGCTTTGCAGGCCTGACACTCCTGGCCGGATGCGTCATCGACGCACCGGCGCCGGGCGGGGGGTTGACGCCACGTAGGACAGCTAGTGCGGTCGAGGGGAATTGGGGGGATACGGGCGGTGTCGCCACATCGAGGTTCAGGAACGGAGCGTTCACCTCCTACGCCAACGACACCGGCAATCCGCTCGCGCAAGGGTCCTACCGGTATGTCGATTCGCGCACGATCGAGATCAATTTCACGTCGCTGGTCCGGCAGCAGCAGGTGCGCACCAATTGCCTGCTCGTCAACAACACCCAGATGAACTGCACCAGCAACACCGGGTCGCAATTCACGCTCGTCCGGCGCGCCTGACACGTAGCCGGATGGTCGGGATTTCTACATCCCGGCTTTTGCCCCGAAGATAACTTGCCTTCCGCCGTGGAGGGTGAAAACATCCTCTCCTGACAGTCGGTTGCACAGCAGCGCAAGCGACATGGTCCTTGTTCGCGCGGGCGATGCCGGCGCATCGATCGATGAGGGAGACTGGAATGAAACGTTTGACAACTCTTGCCATGGCCACGGTGTCGGTCCTGGCGCTCGGCACCGGCATCGCAACCGCCGAATACACACTCAACATTCTACACATCAACGATCTGCATTCGCGGATTGAGTCGATCAACAAGTACGACTCCACCTGCGGAGGCGAGGACGAGGCCGAAGGTAAGTGCTTTGGCGGCGTCGCGCGGCTCGTCACGGCGGTTGCGGCCGCGCGCGAGAAGATGGCGGACGGCAATGTGCTGTTTCTCAACGCGGGCGATAATTTCCAGGGTTCGCTTTTCTACACGACCTATAAGGGCGAGGCAGAAGCCGAGTTTCTCAACAAGATGGGCACCGATGTCATGACTGTCGGCAACCACGAATTCGACGATGGCGAACCGGGCTTGGCGTCTTTCCTGGAAAAGGCAGAGTTTCCCGTGGTGTCCGCGAACGTTCTCGCCGATTACAAATCCGAGCTGGGCGACCGGGTAAAAGCTTATGTTGTGCTCGAACGCGGGGGCGAAAAGATCGGCGTGGTTGGCGCCGTCGCTAACGATACCGACGAACTGTCTTCCCCCGGAAAGAACGTGTTAATCGCGGATGACGTCGCCTCGATCACCTCCGCTGTCGAGGCTTTGCAGGAGGAGGGTGTCGACAAGATCATCGCCCTGACCCATGTCGGCTACCCGCGCGATCTTGCAGCGATTGCGAAGATTCCGGGCGTTGATGTTGTCGTCGGCGGGCATACCAACACGCTGCTGTCGAACACGGATGAAAACGCCGTCGACGTTTATCCGACAATGGTCGACAATCCGGACGGATATCAGGTGCCGGTCGTGCAGGCCTATGCCTACGGCAAATATCTGGGCGACCTCACGGTCGTGTTCGATGACGAGGGTGTCGTAACCAGCGCCACCGGTGAACCGCAGCTTCTCGACGCTTCGGTCACACCGGATCAGGAAACGCTCGATCGCATCGCCGAACTGGCGGCGCCGATCGAGGAACTGAAAGGCCAAGTCATCGGCGAGACAACCGAGGCGATCGAAGGAAACCGCGACGTCTGCCGGGCGATGGAATGCCAGATGGGTAACCTCGTCGCAGATGCCATCTTGGAGCGCGTCGCCGATCAGGGTATTCAGGTCGCCATCCAGAACGGGGGCGGTCTTCGCGCATCCATCGACGCCGGCGAGGTGACGATGGGCGAGGTCTTGACGGTCCTGCCGTTCCAGAACACGCTCGCCACATTCCAGTTGAAGGGTTCCGATGTCGTCGCCGCTCTCGAGAACGGCGTCAGCCAGATTGAGGAAGGTGCCGGCCGTTTCCCGCAGGTCGCCGGTCTGAAGTATACCGTCGATCCGTCCACGGAGCCGGGCAGCCGAATATCGGAGGTGATGGTCGCTGACGGCAATGGCGGTTATGCGCCAATCGAGGCCGATGCAACGTACGGCGTGGCCTCGAACAATTTCATGCGTGGCGGCGGGGATGGGTATTCGGTCTTCGCAGACAACGCGATCGACGCCTACGATTACGGCCCGGGTGTCGAACAGGTGGTGGCAGACTATCTCGCGGAGAACAATCCCTACACGCCTTACACGGATGGCCGCATCCAGGTCGCCAAGGCGATGAGCGAGGAGAAGCCCGCCGAAGAGGCCGCGGTCGAATCGGAAGGTGAAACAACTGCCGATGTCACCGTCGACGTCCCGCAGACGGGTCTCGCCGCGACATCATTATCGACCGAGGCGCCGCCCGTCGCCGCGGAGGGCGCGATGGAAGCTGACGCAGAAGCGGAATCCGCCGTCAAGGTTCCGGAGACCGGACTGGCGGCGGGAGCGATCGCTTCCGAGGCTCCCATGGTGTCCGCCGGGGAGAATGCGGCGATGGACAAGAAGGACAGCACGAGCGTTCACATCGTCGTCCGCGGGGACAATTTTTGGGAACTGGCGAAGACCTATCTCGGCGACGCGCAAATGTGGACAAAGCTCAGGGACGCAAATCCCGACGTAAACCCGAACGCGCTTGAAGTCGGCGCGGAGTTGGTCATTCCGAACTGACTGCTCGGGACGGAACCGGAATCGGGCGCGGAGTCTTTCCGCGCCCAACCGCGTCGGGCGGACCGTTTTGCCGCATCCCGCGCCATTGAATTTGGCGGCGGCGGGGCTAATTTCGGCCCAAAGGACCTCGATCATGAATATTTCGACGACTATCGATCGCGCCCGTGCAAGGCAGGTGGGACCGCTCCCGCCGGAGCATCCGCCGGTGAAAATCCAAAAGGTCGGCGTGCTGCTGGTTAACCTCGGGACGCCCGATGCGACCGACTACAAGTCGATGCGCCGCTACCTGAAGGAATTCCTCACCGACAAGCGGGTCATCGAATGGCCGAGGGCGATCTGGTATCCGATCCTGTTCGGAATTGTCCTGAACACCCGGCCCGGCAAGGTCGGCAAGGCGTATGAGGAAATATGGAACAAGGAACTCGACGAGAGCTTTCTGCGCACCTACACGCGGTCGCAGGCCGACAAGCTGGCGGAAGCACTCGGGGCGCATGACGAGATCGTCGTTGACTGGGGCATGCGTTACGGCAACCCGTCGATAGAGTCGCGCCTCGCCGCACTGCGAGAGCAGGGCTGCGACCGCATCCTGGTTTTTCCGCTTTATCCGCAATATTCGGCCGCCACAACCGCCACCGTCAACGACAAAGCGTTCGAATCACTGATGAAAACGCGGTTCATGCCGGCCATTCGCACCGTATCCGCCTATCACGACGAGCCGGTCTATATCGAAGCGCTGGCGCGGTCGATCGAGCAGCATCTGTCAACGCTGGATTTCGAGCCCGAGAAGGTGATCGCCTCTTATCACGGCATTCCTCAGAGCTATTTTGAGCGAGGGGATCCCTATCATTGCCATTGCCAGAAGACATCGCGCCTTCTCGAGGAACGGCTCGGCTGGGAAAAGGGCCGTCTGATGACATGCTTCCAGTCACGGTTCGGGCCCGAGGAATGGCTACAGCCCTATTTCGACAAGACCATCGCGGAGCTTCCCCGGAACGGCGTGAAGAGCGTAGCCGTGCTCAACCCGGGGTTCGTTTCCGATTGCCTGGAAACGCTGGAAGAGATCGCGGGCGAGGGCGGCGAGATTTTTCGCGAGAATGGCGGGGTGAACTTTACCCACATCCCGTGCCTGAATGACAGTCCCGAAGGAATGGCGGTTATCGAGGCGATGGTACGCCGCGAATTGCAGGGCTGGATCTGAGGCGGACGCCCCCCGTCAGGCCGCGCCGACCCTTAGCAGGTCGTGCAGGTGAACGATGCCGACGGGGACACCGTTCTCGACCACCATCAGGGCGGTGATCGCGGAGGCGTTGACGATCGTCAGCGCCGAGGCGACGAGCGTCTCCTTGCCGATCGTTTTCGGCGTTGCCGTCATTACCTGATCGACCGTCATGGCCAGAAGATCGGCGTCGATATGACGGCGAAGGTCGCCATCCGTCACGATCCCGCACAGTCGGCCATCCTCTGCCAGGACGCCGACGCAACCAAATCCCTTCTCGGATATCCGCATGATCGCGTCGCGCATGCTGGCGCCGGCGCGGATCAGCGGAACCCGGTCGCCGGTATGCATGACCTCGCCGACCTTGGTGAGGCTCGCGCCGAGCTGGCCGCCCGGGTGGAAATCGCGAAAATCGAGCGCGGAAAAGCCGCGCATTTCCAGAAGCGCGACCGCGAGCGCGTCGCCCAGCGCCAGTTGCATCAGCGTGGATGTCGTTGGCGCCAGCCCATGCGGGCAGGCTTCCTCCGCCTTCGGCAGGAGGAGAACAATATCTGCTTCGCGGGCGAGGGTGGACTCTCCTCCGGCGGTCATCGCCACGAGAGGGATCTCGAAGCGGCGCGAGTAGCGGACGATGCCGCCCAGTTCCCTCGATTCCCCGGACCATGACATCGCGATGATTACGTCGTCGCGGGCGATCATGCCCAGGTCGCCGTGATTGGCCTCGGCGGGATGCACGAAAAAGGCAGGTGTGCCGGTCGACGCCAAAGTCGCGGCGATTTTCGAGCCGATATGCCCGCTCTTGCCGACGCCGGTGACGATCACCCTGCCGCTGATGTTGCCGATAACGTCGAGAGCTTTCCGGAAAGGCCCGCCGAGGCTGTTCGACAGCGCCTCGGCGAGGGCCTGCAGCCCCTTGCTTTCGATGGAAAGCGTATTCAGCGCGGAAGCAATGGCGGTCTCGGCCGGCTCGATCTTGTGTGCACGTTCACTCATGGCAGACCGCTACTCCAGTCCGCTGGATTTGTCCATGAACCGGCTCTCCACGGCTTCACATAAACGACTGCGATTGCACAGGAAACGCGCTGCTTTCCTAAGCTTTCGTTAACCACGGCGATTTAGGTTCCGGTAACGAAAACGAGGTGACGGGTCGTGCCGATTGGCCCCATGAAAACCAGTGCGATTATGCGAGGCGGCCCGGGGGGGTGCCTTGCGTTGGCGTTGCTCCTGCTTTCGGGGGCGGCGGACGCCTCTGCGCAGGAATTCGGCACGCTACGGGGGCGGGTTGCCGAGGATGTCCTGAATCAGCCAGGTGGCCGTTCCGCCCCCGATGACGCCGGAGATCGGGGCGGTATTCGCGTGCCCGAATATCGTCCGCTGGGCACCGGGACGGCCCCCGATGGCGAGGCCGCCGGTCGGGACGGGATCGCATTCGATCCGCTTGAAATGAACACCGGTGAAGACGGCGAGAACGCTGCCCGACCGAATGCGGGCAGCGATGGAACCACAGCGTCGGACGGCAGGATATCCTCCGTTCCCGGGCGGGTCGGCTCGGTCGGCTCTATCCCTTCCGTCCAGGGCGGTGGAGGGCAGCCGGAGAGCGATCCCTATGCGCCGGTGGGAACCCGCATAGGTTCCTTCATCCTGCGCTCAACGCTCGACCTCGGCCTCTCCAGCTCGCGCGAGACGACGACCTTTGCGAGCGGAACGCCCCCCGTAGCGGCTGAGTCCACGAGCATTTCCGTTCTCGGCGACGGGGCATTGCGCCTCGACCTCGATTCGGACTGGAGCCGGCACGCGCTGAATGTCGACGCGCTTGGCCGGTTGCAACGCGACATCAGCGATGACGGCGACCGAAAGATCGAGCCGGAGGTCCTGCTCGACGCGGTTGCCCGCATCGATGTGCGCGAAGGCACCACGGTGACGGCAACGGCTGGGTACGCCTACCGGCTTGACGATGCGCAGTCGGCGGCATTTTACGCGGCGACCGATCCGGCGCTCGTGCCCGCCGTCAGCGGCACCAACGATCCGCCGACGCAGACGCTGGACGGATCGCTTTCGCTCCGGCAGGACTTCCGATCGTTGTTCGGAGAGGCCGGCGTGTCGGTAGAACGCACCCTTCATGGCGCGGCCGAGCTAAGTGACGGTTCGTCGATCTCGCAAAATGATCTCGACAATACCGTCTATGATGGCCGCCTTCGGGCCGGATTCGAATTGTCGCCTGTGTTTTCCCCCTTCGTCGAAGTCGGTTACGGCATCCGCAGGATGGACGAGCGGCCGGACAGCGGCGGCATGGATAGAAATGCTGTCCGTTATGCGGCGCGGGCGGGAACCGGGATCGATCTTGGCGAAAAGCTGAACGGTGAAGTTGCGATCGGTTATCTGCGCGAAGACGTTGCCGACCCCCTGCTCGAGGATATCGACGGTATCGCCCTCGATGCCCTGGTTAATTGGTCACCGCGCCGGGAAACCGACGTGACGTTGCGCTTGGCGACGACCACCGAGACGAGCAGCGTCGGCGGCGAGAGCGGAGCGCTGCTCTATTCCGGCGATCTGGCAGTGACACACCGGATTCGCGCGAACCTGTCGGCGGAAGCTTCGCTCGGCGCAGATTTCCGGGATGTCCGGGGCGGGGCCGACGAAACCACAGTCGCCGGCCAGACAGGCCTGACCTACTGGTTCAACCGGTTCGCCGGCCTAACCACGCGCCTCAGGCACGAAGAGACCTACAGTTCAGATCCGCTCGAGCGTTCTACCACCACGAGCGCGTTCGTCGGCCTGAGATTGCAACACTAGCGGGGGGCTGTCGAAAAATCGCCATCGAATCGGACCAGAACAGGACCGGCCGTATCGTGAGATTTTCATCGTCCACGCCATGCAAATCGTAGCTAAAGCATGCATATCGCACCTAAAGGGGGTGTCCGTGACAGACTTCAAATTCCATCGGCACATTGCCGGAGCACTCGTCGCATCGGCCACGGCATTCGCTCCGCTCGGAGGATCGGTCGCCCATGCGGACGCCGGGTTCCAGCGCTGGATCAGCGACTTCCGCTCGACCGCCGCGAAGAACGGCATCTCGGGAGCGGTCTATGACCAGGCCTTTGCCGGTGTGAACGCGCCGGATGGCGAAGTGCTGAAAAAGGCGAGGTTTCAACCGGAATTCCGGGACGAGGCGTGGCAGTATATTGATGGGCGGGTACATGAGCGCTCGGTCGCGACCGGCCGCCAGATGCTCCGCAAATATGGCCGGCTGCTCGACCGGATCGAGCGACAGACGGGCGTTAGCCGCAATATCGTTCTCGCCATCTGGTCGATGGAGTCCGATTACGGCGAATTCCTCAAGCGCACCGACCGGTTGCATTACGTGCCGCAGGCGCTGGCGACCTTGGCCTATGCCGACGACAGGCGTTCCAAATATGCGCGCGGCCAGTTGATCGGCGCGCTGCAGATGCTTCAGCGCGGCGATGTATCGCGCAACGGGCTGGTCGGGTCATGGGCCGGCGCGATGGGGCACACGCAGTTCATTCCGACCAGCTATCTTGCCTTCGCGGTGGACGGCGACGGCGACGGGCGCAAGGATATCTGGAATTCGGTTCCCGATGCGTTGTGGACGGCGGCGAACCTGCTCAAGCGCAATGGCTGGCGCGCCGGCGAAACCTGGGGCTACGAGGTGACGCTGCCTGCGGGCCGGAAGTTCCCCGGCGGGTCTATGTCGCTTTCGCAGTGGGAAAGCATTGGCGTGCGCCGCACCAATGGCAGTTCGTTTCCGCGGCCCGGACAGTCGGCGGAACTGAAAGTCCTGCAGGGACGCGACGGCCCGGCCTTCCTGATGGTGAAGAACTTCTTCGTTCTCAAACGCTACAACAATGCCGACAAATATGCGCTCGCCGTCGGCCTGCTCGCAGATCAGATTGGCGGCGGTGCGCCTCCCGCGCGCGACTGGTCGCGGCCTTTCACCAAGCTGAGCATCGCGGAAAGCGAGGAACTGCAGACCCGTCTGAAACGGGCCGGGTTCTATGACGGCGAGGTCGACGGCAAGATCGGACCGGCCTCGCGGACCGCGATCAAGTCGTATCAGGCCCGTTACGGCCTCGAACAGGATGGTTTCGCATCGATGGAACTGCTACAAGTCCTGCGGCGGCGATAGTCCGCCAGACTCCCGAAGCGAGCCATCCACGTGTTGTCATTCAGTCGCCTGCGTACCTGTCTCTTTGCGGTTCCCGTGGCGGTCGCGTTGCTTCTGACCGGCTTTCCTCCGGAAACATCCAGGCTCGACGGCATCGGCGAAGCGCAGGCGCAGCAGCAGCAGCCCCGGCGCCGTACCCTGCTGGAACTGCTGAAAGGGAACCAGCAGCAGCAGGTCGCGCCGCAGGTCAAGAAGGCGCCGAAACGCGCCACGCGGCGCACGACCAAGACCCGCAAGACATCCAGGCGAAGCAACCGTACCGTCAAGCGAACGGTCACAACGTCCGCGCCGCGGGCGCCGGCGGTCGCGGAGAGCGAGACGGTCGAAAAGCTCGATAGCGCCCGGACTGTCCTCGTTGTCGGCGATTTCATCGCCGGCGGGCTCGCCCAGGGGCTGGAAGAGGCATTCGCCGACGTGGCCGGGGTACGGATCGTGTCACGGGCCAATGGCTCGTCGGGCTTCGTACGCGATGATTTTTACGACTGGCCCGCATCCGTCGGTGCGATCATCGAGGAGGTCTCACCAGCGGTCGTCGTGGTGATGATCGGCTCCAACGATCGGCAGGCGATGCGTGTAGGCGGCCGAAGCGAGGAGGTTCGCACCGGGGCGTGGGACCGTGAATATATCTCTCGCGTCAACAGCTTTGCGGCTGCCGTCCAGGCAACCAACACTCCGCTCGTCTGGGTCGGCGGCCCGCCATTCCGCTTCAAGAGCATGTCGGCCGATATTCTCGCCTTCAACGAGTTCTATCGCGATGCGGCCACCGCGGTTGGCGGCACGTTTGTCGACATCTGGGACGGTTTTGTCGACGAGGATGGCGCCTTCGTCGCCAGCGGATCGGGGGTCAGTGGGCAGACCGTGCGGTTGCGGGCGTCCGACGGCATAAATTTCACCAAGGACGGGAAACGCAAGCTGGCCTTCTATGTCGAGCGACAGATCCGGCAGATGCTCGGGGACGCCGCGTCGCCGCTGCTGACTACGCTTGCGCCGGAGAGCTTCTCGACCATGCGGCTGCCGCCGCTGCAACCGGAGACGGATCTTGTTCGGATAAACCCGATCCCGCTCACCGATCCCGAGCTCGATGGCGGTGCGGCCCTTCTCGGCGACATCACGCGCCGCGAGCGCGAAGCCGGAAACAACCCTCTCCAAGCAAAATCGATCCGCCGAAAGCTTGTGCAGGACGGGGTTCCGCCACCGCCCATGCCCGGTCGCGCGAACGATTTCACCTGGCCGGAGGATGAACCGCAGGCCGAACCGGTCGAGCCGTCCTAGGGTCCGGACCCTAGAGCGTCACGGCTGGTGCGACAGCTCAATGATGGTCGGGCGCCGATTGTTCGAACTGCTGTTTTTGCGCCTCGGTTGCTTCGGTTTGATACTTTTCGCGCCATTCGGAATACGGCATGCCGTAAATGATCTCGCGGGCCTCATCCTTCGTCAGGTCGATGCCCTCCGCGTCTGCGGCGTCCTTGTACCAGTTGGAAAGACAATTGCGGCAAAAGCCCGCAAGGTTCATCAGATCGATGTTCTGGACATCGGTTCGCGCGCGCAGATGCGAAACGAGTCGGCGAAAGGCGGCGGCTTCGAGTTCGATCTGCTTGGTCGATGGAATTTCGGTCATAAAATGCTCCGGTTGGGTGTGTGATGCAGATAATGCGATCATTTGCGCACTCTTCAAGGGATGTGGTCTTTAAAAGACCCGTCTTCAGGGGAGCGTCGCACCGACCAATCAAGTTCGGGATCGCGGTAGCTTTGCATTGACATCGAGCGACACAATGCGACAAACCTCGAAGGAGCGCCGATCTCTCCCGCGTCACACCACAGTCATTGAAAATGCTCAAAATCCAGCAAAATAAATCGATTTGTATACAGGTGTTGTGTATGTTCGCGATGCTTGTCGGGGCATCGCTAGCCGCCACACCCTCTGCCCGGGCCGATTTCCGCGTCTGTAATGCCACCCAGGATCTCGTTGGCGTCGCGATTGGTTATCGGGCGCGGGCCGGATGGATCACCGAAGGCTGGTGGGCCGTCGAGGGATCGACATGCAAAACGCTGATCGAGGGACCGTTGGAGTCCCGTTATTATTATCTTTATGCCGAGGATGGCGTGCGCGGGGGCCGGTGGGACGGGCCAATCAGCATGTGCATCGCGGAGTTGCAGTTCAAGATCACCGGCGTGAATGATTGTTACGCAAGGGGTTTTCAAAAGGCAGGGTTCCGGGAATACGACACCGGCAACCAGTCCAACTGGATGGTGCAGCTTGTCGAAGATCCGGATCCGGCCTTGAGCGGCGGACAGGCGCAGCCGTTGATTACGCAGGGGGAAGGCCAGTGAAGCGCGGCCGCAAAGTCAAGATTCTGGCCACGCTCGGACCGGCCTCGTCGTCCGAGGAGATGATCCGGAAGCTCTATGACGCCGGGGCCGACGTGTTCCGGATCAATATGAGTCATGCCAGCCACGACGTGATGCGCGATCTTGTCAGGCGGATTCGGACAGTCGAGAAAAAGGCGGGGCGACCGATCGGCATCCTTGGCGATCTGCAGGGCCCGAAGCTGCGCGTTGGAGCTTTCGAAGACGATGCGGTCGAACTCGAGCCCGGACAGACCTTCACTCTCGACGGCGTCGCCAAACCCGGCGACAAGACGCGCGTCTATCTTCCGCATCCGGAGATCCTCGAAGCTGTCCAACCTGGCCATCGCCTGCTCATCGACGACGGACGGCTGGCGCTGATTGCCGAGAAGGCCGATGGAAGGTCGATCGTCACCAAGGTCGTCTCCGGCACGAAGATTTCGTCCAGGAAGGGCGTGAGCCTCCCCGATACGACGCTTGGCGTCGGCGCGCTGACCGAAAAGGACCGCAAGGACCTCGACGCCATTCTCAAGGAGGAGATCGACTGGGTGGCGCTGTCGTTCATCCAGCGACCGGACGACCTCGCCGAGGTGCGTAAGATCGCCCGCGGCAGGGTCGGGCTCCTGTCGAAGATCGAGAAACCCCAGGCGGTTGAACGCATCGACGAGATCATCGAACTGTCGGACGCCATCATGGTGGCGCGCGGCGACCTCGGAGTAGAGGTGCCGCTGGAAGCCGTTCCAGGTATTCAGAAGCAGATCACCCGTGCGGCCCGGCGGGCAGGCAAGCCGGTGGTCGTCGCGACCCAGATGCTCGAATCAATGATCACTGCGCCGGTGCCCACCCGCGCCGAGGTGTCGGATGTCGCGACTGCCGTGTTCGAGGGTGCGGACGCGGTGATGCTGTCTGCCGAATCCGCCGCGGGCGATTATCCTGTCGAGGCGGTCGCCACCATGTCGCGCATCGCCGAAAAGGTCGAAAGGGACATGAACTATCCGGGCATCATCAACGCCCAGCGTCCGGAAGCCGAGGCCACGGGCTCGGATGCCATATCCGCCGCCGCGCGCCAGATCGCGCAAACCCTGAAACTCTCGGCAATAGTCTGCTACACCGCATCCGGCACGACCGGGCTGCGCGCCTCGCGCGAACGGCCTTCGACGCCGGTCATCGCGCTTTCGCCGGTCATCGAGACCGCGCGCCGGCTGGCTCTGGTCTGGGGACTTCACTGCGTCGTGACGGACGATGCGAGCGATCTCGACGACATGGTGGACCGCGCCTGCCGGATCGCGTTTCGTGAGGAGTTCGCCAGGCCGGGCGACCGTGTGATCATCACGGCAGGCGTGCCATTGCGCACCCCCGGTGCAACCAACATGCTCCGGATCGCCTATATCGGCTCGGACGGAATGTCGGGAATCTGATCCCGCGGCCGGTGCCGACGCTACCTCAGCCAGCGTTCGAACGGACCAAAACGGTCGCCGACCAGACGTTTCTCCAGCTCGCGCGCCATTTCCTGCAGATCGCGCGGCTTGCCGGCCAGCTTTTCGATGGCAGGGAGAGGAGCGGAGGTGATCAGGCGGGTTCGGCGGCAAGTTCGTCGGTGAGACGGATGACGGCGCGCTGCGCCGATTCCATCGCCGGATAGACGGCCAATGCGCGCTCCCAGGCCCGGAGCGCAGCCTCCTTGCGGCCGACGCGTTCGAGAATGGTTGCCATGCCGGCCAGCGCGCCGAAGTGGCGTGGCTCCAGTTCGAGGGTCTTCTGGATATCGGTCATCGACTTGGCGAAATTGTCCATCGAATAGTGAAGCGTCGCCCGGCGATTCCATCCCTCGGCAAATCCGGGCGCGCGCGTCACGACCTGATCCAGGAAGTCGAGCGCCACATTGTATTTCTTCTCGTCGTAGGCCGTATTCGCCCAGCCCATCATCAAGTCGACAGTCGCACTGCCGGAGCGGAACCATTGGGCCCAGATGCCGTCCGCGATGGTCTTTGCATGACGGGGATCGCGCGCACGCTTGAGCCGGGCGAACAACTCGTCGAGGCGGCTTTGCTCTGGAGCGGCTGCTGTCGGCACGTCGTCGGAGACCGGCGGCGGCGCGGTCAGATTTTCTTCTGGAACGGGAAGCGCCTCTTCAGGCTCGAGTTCGTCGAGGCCCTGCGCATACGCGCTTGCCGTCAACAAGGTTGCGCCAAGCGCAAGGATGCAAAAATACGTTCGCATGCGGGTAAGGTATTTCCCGCCACGCAAACGTCAAACGCAATTTTGTGTGAAATCGCGACGCATGTCCGCGTCGCCGCGATCAGCCCTGACGCGCCTTGTAACGCGGGTTCTGCTTGTTGATCACGTAAACACGGCCCTTGCGGCGAACGAGCCGGTTGTTGCGGTCGCGCTCTTTCAGCGACTTGAGCGAGTTCTTGATCTTCATCTTTCAGCCTATGCGGCCCTTGGGGGCTCAAACAAAAACGCGCCGGAAGGCGCGCGAAACCAGATTGGCGGTGGATAACCGAGAACCCCGGCAAATGTCAACCGAGGCGTGGACGCAGCCGCGTGAAATGCCCCATTTTCCTGCCCGGGCGGCTTTCCGCCTTGCCGTAGTCATGCAGAACCACGTTCGGCGCCCGGGCAAGCTCCGGCATCCGGCCGATATCGTCCCCGATCAGATTTTCCATCACACAGTCGCTATGGCGGTCAGGGGCGCCAAGCGGCCATCCGGCCACGGCGCGGATGTGCTGCTCGAACTGGGAAACCGCGCAGGCCGCTTCCGTCCAGTGGCCCGAATTGTGGACGCGCGGGGCGAACTCGTTGGCGCGCAGGGTGCCGTCCGCCATGACGAAGAGTTCAAGCCCCAGCGTGCCGACATAGGAGAGCGCATCCGCAAGTTTCGCCGCTGTGCGAACGGCTTGCTCCCCGACAGGTTCTGCGATGCCGGCGGGCACCGTCGATGTCGAGAGGATGCCCTCTGCATGGACGTTGCGCGCCGGTTCGTAGCACACGGTCGTGCCGTCCCCGCCGCGTGTCACGATCACGGAAATCTCGCCTTCGAAAGGGGCGAACGCCTCGAGGATCGCGGGCGCATGGCCGATCTCGCCCAGCGCTTCTTCGGGGCTCGGATCGCCGGCGGCGCCGCGGAAGCGGATCTGCCCCTTGCCGTCGTAGCCGAGACGCCGCGTCTTCAGGATGCCGCGCCCGCCGAACGCGGCGAGAGCGTCCGCAAGCGATGCCGCATCGGCGACATCGCGAAAGCCGACGGTCGGTATTCCGTTGGCGTTGAGAAACGTTTTCTCGATCAGCCGGTCCTGCGCCGTCTCCAGGGCGGTCGCGCCGGGCCGCAGGACTGCATTTTTCTCGAGCCAGCGGGCCGCCCCGAGGGCGATGTTCTCGAATTCGTAGGTGATCGCGTCGCATCGGCGCGCCAGTTGGGCAAGTGCGGTCATGTCGTCGTAGGCAGCCGCGATGTGCTCGTTGCAGGTCTGCGCCGCCGGGCAATTTTCCGCCGGATCGAGCACGCATGTCCGAAATCCAAGCCGGGCAGCCGCGATGGCGAGCATGCGTCCGAGCTGTCCGCCGCCGACAATGCCGATGGTCGCGCCGCGAGCAAGTGTCATTTTGCCGCGGTTTCCGTGTCTTCGGGTTTTTCGGCCACGGATGCTGTGCGGCCTTCCCGCCAGGCGTCGAGCCGTGCCGCGAGCGCCTCATCCTGAAGGGCGAGAATAGCCGCCGCCATCAGCCCCGCATTGGTCGCGCCGGCGTTGCCGATCGCAAGTGTTCCGACCGGAATGCCGGCCGGCATCTGCACGATCGACAACAGGGAGTCCTCGCCGGAGAGCGCCTTTGACTGGACAGGCACGCCCAATACCGGAAGCGGGGTCATCGAGGCGGTCATGCCGGGAAGATGCGCCGCGCCGCCCGCGCCCGCAATGATCACCTTGAACCCCGCCTGTTTGGCGGATTTCGCGAACTCGACCATGCGGTCCGGCGTGCGGTGCGCGGAAACGATCCTGGCCTCGTGGCTGACCCCCAGCTCGTCGAGAATCTCAGCGGCAAAGCGCATTGTGGGCCAGTCCGATTGGCTGCCCATGATGATGGCGACGTCTGCTGGCATGTCTTCGACCTGGGTCTTCTCCGCTTCAGGCGATGATGTCCGGGATGATCTGGTCCTCAATGTCCTGTAGCTTGTCCTTGATCGCCAGCTTCTTCTTCTTCATCCGCTGAATCTGCAAGGGGCTGCACCCGGCCTTCGTCATCGCGTCGATCGCCGCATCGTAGTCGGCATGCTCCTGCTTCAGTCGCGCAAAAGCCAGCCGCAAATCCGCCTGGTCCTGTTCAGACATGCCCCGTCCTTTCCGCGCCTCCGTTGCCGTCGGCGCCGCCTTTCCCCATGCGCCGCTAGTTGGTCTATCTTTGCAACACTTCTTGCGCCATTTCCACAGATGGGCATTCGACAGAAACCGCTTTTCGTGCCAGCATGGCAAGTCCGGCCGATCCCGCCGGACATTGCGAAAGGAGGCATCTCTATGTCAATTGAAGCTCACCTTGAAACCCTCGTGCGCAAACATGGTGATCTGGAGTCCCAAATCTCGCAAATCCTTACCAGGCCCATGCCCGATCAAGTCGAGCTTATGCAGTTGAAACGCGAAAAACTGCGCCTCAAGGAAGAAATCGAACGTATCAAGGTCGAAACGCGCCACTGACAGGTACCGCTCTTCGGACATTAGACTCGGGACCTCAGTCTCCGCTCCAGAACTGGTCCAGCCAGATGTTGAGCGGCAGGAAGGCTGCGTCGTTCACACTGTAGATCCGCCGGGTTCCTTCCGCTTTCGCGGAAACGAGCCCGGCATCGAGCAATATTTTCATGTGCTGCGAGACGGCGGGCCGCGACACCGGTAGGATCTCCGCCAATTGGCCCACCGTTGACGGCGAACGCCGCATCGCTTCCAGCATCGTGCGCCGGTGCGGGTCGGCGATGGCGTGAAACGGGTCGGCTCCGGACATTGTTCTTCGTAAGCTATTACTTACGTTGCGTCAAGCTGGGCTGTTATTAGGGCATAATGGCTGCCAGGCCGTCATAGACCAGCTTGATGCCGACGAACATGACCATCGCATACATGAACGGATAGAAGATGGCGCTGTTCATCCGCTTGACCAGCCAGGCGCCTGCGATCGTCGCCAGGGGCGCGATCGGCATCAGAACCGCCGACGTGCCGAGGTTGGTGGCATCGAACTGTCCAAGCGCGAAATACGGGATCAGCTTGACCGCGTTGATGACGGCGAAGAAAACCACCGACGTTCCGGTGAAGAGCTTCGGATCCTGTCCCAGCGGGAGCGTGTAGAACTGGTAGGGTGGCCCGCCTGCGTGAGAAACGAAGCTGGTGAATCCGGCAATGGTTCCCCAAAATCCGCCCTTGACCGGATTGTGCGGACTTGCCGTCGTCGGAGACGACTTCATCCGTCGGCGCACGTAATCGGCGACGAAGGCCAACGCGACGATGCCGACAAGAAGCCGGACATGGTCCGCTGTCACCCAGGCTGCTGTCAGCCAGCCGATACCGATGCCCAATACTCCCGCCGGCAGCATGATCTTCAGCGTTTGCCGGTCGAAATGGCCGCGCCACGTCCACAGCCCGACCATGTCCATCACGATCAGGATCGGCAGCATGATTGCCGCCGCGGCGACCGGCGAGACCACGAGCGCCATCATCGGCACGCCCAGCAGGGCCATCGCGCCGCCGAAGCCGCCTTTCGACATGCCGACGAAGATCACGGCCGGAACGGCCAGCGCGTAGAACACGGGGTCGGTTATGAGCGGCATCGGGCGGGAGTTCCGTTTGGATCAGTCCGCTTATCCCAATCGCCGTGCGAGTGAAAGCGCGCTGCCGCCGTGCTGGCTGCCCCAAAGCGGTCGAATTTGCGGTTGAAGGCTGACGCTGCGACCCATAGTACGTGGATATGACACATTCGGTTACCGATCGCTGCCGCCTGGTGCTGGTGGTGCCCAAAGGACTCGCCGGGGCCGATCTCGGCGCCGCGTTGAAGGATGCGCTGTCGGGGGGCGACGTGGCCTCGGTGATTCTGCCCGCTTACGATCTGGACGACGCCGCCTTCCAGCGCCAACTCGAGGCCTGCGTGCCCATCGCGCAGGATGCTGGAGCTGCCGCAATCGTCGCCGAGGATACCCGCGCATTCGGACGGGTCGGCGCCGATGGCATTCATTTGAGCGGCGGTCCGGCCGAAGTCGCCGAAGCCGTTGAAAAATCTGCCGGCAGGCACATTGTCGGCGCGAGCGCAGGCGATACCCGCCACCGCGCGCTCGAAATCGGCGAGGCCCGTCCGGACTACCTGCTCTTCGGGCGGTTCGGACAGGACACCCATCCCGAACCGTATCGCAAAAATCTCGCCCTCGCCGAGTGGTGGTCTGCGATCGTGGAGATTCCGGGCGTGGTGATGGGCGGCGCGGATCTCGCGACGCTCGGCCAGGCAGCGGGGACGGGCGTCGAGTTCGTCGCGCTCTCACGGGCAATCTTCGAGGATGTGCGCGGTGCGGGCGCCGCGGTGGCCGCCGCCAACGATGTTCTCGAAAAGCACCCCCTTGCGGAGGAAGCGTGATGCGCGGCGGGGCAGGCGACAGGCTGATCCCGGCCGCGGTTCTGCTGGCGACTTTCATGTGCGCATTCGCCGCCACCAGTTCAGCGTTTGCCGCACCGGGAGATCCGGACATATCCGAAATGGTCCGCGAAAAACCCGAACCGGAGTCCGAAGGCGAACCCGATCCGATGACGGTTGCGCCTTCGCGGTTCGGCGTACGGCCCGCCGACGAAGCGTTTGGCGCGTTCCAGCGCGGTCTCTACCTGACTGCCCGAAATCTTGCTCTGCCGCGCGCGGAGGAGGGTGACGCCGCTGCGCAGACCCTGCTTGCGGAGATCTATTCGCGAGGGCTCGGCGTGGCGCGCGATCCCGCCGCGGCAACGCAGTGGTACAAGAAAGCGGCGGAGCAAGGCGTTCCGGAAGCGCAGTTGCAATATGCCCTTATCCTCAACCGCAAGGGTGCGGACGACGACCAGACCGCTCGCGCTCGCGAACTGATGAAGGCGGCGGCGGACGCCGGAAACGGAAACGCCGAATTCAACTATGCGCAGATGCTGGTCAGCGAGCGCCGTGGCAGCGACCGGATCGCCGAAGCCTATCCTTATTTCCTCCGGGCTGCCCGAAAGGGGATTCCCGACGCGCAATATGCCGTCAGCCAATATCTTTCGTCCGGGCCGGGCGAAATAGAGCGCGATCTCGAAAAGGCCCGCGAATGGCTGATTAAGGCAGCGCGGCAAAACTTTGACACGGCGCAAATCGAACTCGGTGAGTGGTATCTGAAGGGCATTGGGGGAGATCGCGATCTCAAGCGGGCCTTCGCGTGGACCATTCGCGCCGCACGCGGCGGCAACGTGGCCGCCCAGGCCAAGGTCGCCCGCCTCTATTGGGGCGGTCTCGGGGTTGAGCCGGATGAGGCGGAGGCCGCTGCATGGTACGTCGTCTCGCGCCGTGCCGGGCTCCGGGACAGGGCGCTGGACGATTTCTGGGAGGGGTTGACGGCCAGGGAGCAGCGCGCCGCGATCGAGCGCGCCAACGCATTGCGGTAAATCACGCAACGGCCGGACGGGCCGGTGTCCATCGGTTCGCCGAGAGGCCTGTCGAACTGCAACGCTTGAAAGATTACCGCATTTGTGGTCTTGAACCGCCAATCTCATCGCCCCTTGGCGGGCGCACGCATCGGTGATCAAGCATGAAAATCAATGGAAACGAAATCCGGCCCGGAAATGTGGTCGAGCACAATGGCGGCCTTTGGGTCGCGGTCAAATGCAACGCGGTCAAGCCCGGCAAGGGTGGCGCGTTCAACCAGGTCGAACTCAAGAACCTGATCGACGGCACCAAGCTGAACGAGCGGTTCCGGTCGAGCGAGACGGTGGAAAAGGTCCGCCTCGAGCAGAAGGATTTCCAGTTTCTCTACGAGCAGGACAATGCCCTCGTGTTCATGGATACCGAATCCTATGAGCAACTCGAGTTGCAGAAGGAATTCGTCGGCGACCGGGCGGCGTTCCTGCAGGACGGGATGACGGTGACCGTAGAACTGCACGAAGAGCGTCCGATCGGCATTTCGCTGCCGGATCAGGTGGTGCTCGAAATCTCGGAAGCCGATCCGGTGGTCAAGGGCCAGACGGCGGCTTCTTCCTACAAGCCTGCCGTTCTTGAGAACGGCGTCCGCATTCTCGTTCCGCCATTCATCGCGGCAGGCGAGCGGGTGCTCGTCGACACCAATGAGATTGCATATCTGCGCCGCGCCGACTGAAGCTTCCGGTTTCATCCAGCGGTACATCTAGAAACGGGTAAGATTTATGGCGCGCTCCGCACTTCTCAACGTGATGGTCCAGGCCGCGATGAAGGCCGGCCGCGGTTTGTCGCGGGATTTCGGCGAAGTGCAAAACCTCCAGGTGTCGGTCAAGGGACCGGGCGATTTCGTCAGTCAGGCCGATCACCGCGCGGAGGAGGTTCTGCGCACCGAACTTCAGCGGGCGCGGCCGAAATACGGGTTCCTGCTCGAGGAAAGCGGTGCGATTGCAGGCGAGGACGATCAGCACCGCTGGATTGTGGACCCTCTCGATGGCACCACCAACTTCCTGCACGGCATACCGCATTTCGCAATCTCGATCGCGCTCGAGCGCCAGGGGCAGATCGTCGCGGGTGTCGTGTTCAATCCGGTTTCGGACGAGCTCTATACGGCCGAGAAGGGTGGGGGCGCCTATCTCAACGACCGCCGGCTGCGCGTCGCCGGACGGCGCAAGCTGACGGATTGCGTCATCGGCTGTGGTTTGCCGCATCTCGGCCGTGGAGATCACGGCCGGTTCCTGGTGCAGTTGCGCCATGTGATGAGCGAGGCGATCGGCGTTCGCCGGAGCGGGGCCGCTTCCCTCGATCTGGCCTATGTGGCGGCCGGCCGTTTTGACGGCTTCTGGGAGGACGGCTTGTCGCCATGGGATATGGCGGCGGGAATGTTGCTGATTCGCGAGGCCGGAGGGTTCGCCACGGATGCCTCCGGCGGAGCCGACATTCTGGGGCGGGGCGACATCGTCGCGGGCAACGAGGTGGTCCAGAAGGCGCTTCTGGCGGCCATCAAAAGGCCGCTGTCCGGAACGGATTAATCGAGCAGGGGACGGGCGGCCGGGCTTCATTTATTTCTGCCATACTTGGGGTTAAGGTCGCGGCGACATGTGAGCGCGGAGCGCTGGGGAAGGACATGCATGGCGTTTGGTGAGACGGAAGAAAAGACGGCGAACGAGCAGAGAAGCGGACGGTTCGATCCCTATCGCCTGTCCAATCCGCAGGTGTTTCTTCTGTCGATGATCATCTTCCTGGTGATTGTCGGCTTCGTCGCCGCCATACTGTATCGTCAGATATCCTCAGCGTTTGTCACCAATCCGGGTCTCAACGGCTTGATTCTCGGCGTTCTTACCGTTGGGGTCGTGCTGGTTTTCCTGCAGGTCATCGGTCTGTTCCGCGAGGTTCGCTGGATCAATACCTTCCGCTCGGGCGACACGCTGAAGGCGGCGCGGCGCGATCCGGTCCTGCTCGCGCCGATGCGTGCGCTCCTCAGCCGGCAGCAGGCCGACACGCTGTCCCCCCTGGCAACGCGTTCGATCCTCGACTCGATCGCCACACGGCTCGACGAATCGCGCGACACGTCGCGCTACCTCATCGGTCTTCTCGTCTTTCTCGGTCTGCTGGGCACGTTCTGGGGTCTTCTGCAGACCATCGGATCGATCGGTGCGACGATCCAGTCGCTCGATCCGGGATCGGGCGATGCCAACGACATTCTCGACACGCTGAAGGCCGGGCTATCTTCGCCGCTCGAGGGCATGGGGACGGCGTTCTCGTCGTCGCTGTTCGGCCTGTCCGGCTCGCTCGTCCTCGGTTTTCTCGATCTGCAGGCCGGGCGCGCGCAGAACCGCTTCTATACCGAGCTGGAAAACTGGCTTGCGTCCGTCACCGACGTGAATTCGGGACTGGCCACCGCCGCCGGATCGCTGGACGGGGGCCAAGACATGAAGACTGTCGCCGAGACGCTGAAGACCATGCAGAGCGGGTCGGGCGGCGGCCAGCGCGCGACTGCCGCCATGGCCAATCTCGCCGAGGGCATCCAGGGTCTGGTGCGCAACATGCGCAACGAGCAGCAGATGATGCGCGACTGGGTCGAATCCCAGGCGAGAGACCAGAAAGCGATCCGCGACACGCTCGACAAGCTGACCGCAGCCATCGAGAAGAATGACGGGAAGGGCTAACCGTGGCTCTCGCGCGAAACCGGCGCCGTGACGGGCGGGTCGACTATTGGCCCGGCTTCGTCGACGCGCTCTCGACGCTGCTGCTCGCCATCATGTTCCTGCTGTCGGTGTTCGTGCTGGCGCAGTTCCTGCTTAGTCAGGAGATTACCGGCAAGGACGCCGTTCTCAATCGCCTGAACTCGCAGATCAACGAATTGACGCAATTGTTGGCGCTTGAACAGTCAAACCGGCAGGATGTCGAGGACGAACTTGTCAGCCTGCGCGCCTCGCTCTCCAGCGCCGAGGATGAGCGTTCCCGGCTGGAAAGCCTGCTCGCGGCCGGCAGCGGCGTCAGCGAGGCCGCGCAGCAGCGGATCGGAACGCTTTCGGAAAGTCTTGACGAGGAGCGCCAGATCAGCCAGCGCGCGCTCAGCCAGATAGAGCTTCTGAACCAGCAGATCGCGGCTCTGCGCAGGCAGATCGGCGCGCTTGAGGACGCGCTGGAGGTCTCGGAAGCGCGCGATCGCGAATCCAATGCCAAGATCGCTGATCTCGGCAAGCGCCTGAATGTCGCGCTCGCGCAGCGCGTGCAGGAGTTGAACCGCTACCGTTCGGACTTCTTCGGGCGTTTGCGGGAAATTCTTTCTGACCGGGAAAACATCCGCATCGTCGGTGACCGCTTCGTCTTTCAGTCCGAAGTTTTGTTCAATTCCGGTTCGTCGGAACTCAATCCCGCAGGCGCCGCCGAAATGGCGAAGCTCGCCGACGCCATCATCGACCTGCAACGCGAGATTCCCGAAGAGATCAACTGGGTGCTTCGCGTCGACGGCCACACGGACAACATTCCGCTGTCGGGCACAGGGCGCTACGCCGACAACTGGGAATTGTCGTCGGCGCGCGCCACGTCGGTCGTCAAGTTCCTGATCCGGGAGGGTGTGCCGCCGGGACGGCTTGTTGCCGCTGGCTTCGGCGAGTTCCAGCCGCTCGACACCGCCGACACCGACGAGGCGCGCGGGCGGAACCGCCGCATAGAACTGAAGCTCACAGAGAGATAGGTGCCTATTCGGCGGCGCCGGCAAGTTCCTCGATGCCCGCGTCAAACTGCAATTTCGCCAGCCGCGAATAGACGCCGTCCGCCATCCCGGAGAGCGACTGGTGGGTGCCTTCCTCGACGATCCGGCCGTGTTGCATGACGAGGATGCGGTCGGATTTCAGGATGGTTGCGAGGCGGTGCGCGATGACGATGGTCGTGCGGCCTTCCATCAGCCGCTCCAGCGCCATCTGCACGAGTTTCTCGCTCTCGGCGTCGAGGGCTGACGTCGCCTCGTCGAGCAACAGGATCGGTGCGTCCCGCAGGATGGCGCGGGCGATGGCCACGCGCTGGCGCTGACCTCCGGAGAGCGTGACGCCGCGTTCGCCGACCTCGGTGTCGTAGCCGTCCGGCAGCGCCGAGATGAAGTCGTGCGCCTGCGCCGCCTTCGCCGCCTCGATCACCGCTTCGCGCGATGCGCCGGGCTTGGCGAAGGCGATGTTGTCGGCCGCCGTGCCAGAGAAGATCGTCACGTCCTGCGGTACGATCGCGAAACGGGCGCGCGCCTCGTCGAGCAAGGCCTCGCGCAGGTCCACGCCATCGATGCGCACGGTGCCTTCGTTCGGGTCGTATTGCCGCAGCAGCAACGCGAAAAGCGTGCTCTTTCCCGCGCCGGACGGCCCGACCACCGCAAGCGTTTCGCCCGGCGCGATCTCAAAGTCGAGGCCCGTTACCGCACTTTCCTCAGGCCGCGTCGGATAGGAAAACGATACCTGGTCGAAAGCCACCGCGCCTTCGGCGGGGATGGGCATGGCGATCGGATCGGCGGGAGACTGGATCGCCGGGGTCTCGGACAGCAGTTCCGACAGCCGCTCGGCGGCGCCGGCGGCCTGCTGCAGTTCGCCCCAGACCTCCGACAGCGCGGCGAGCGCACCCGCTGCGAAAACCGCGTAAAGCAGGAACTGGCCGAGCGTGCCCGGCGACATAGTGCCCGCGAGAACATTCTGCGCCCCGATCCACAGCACCGCGACCACGCTCGAGAAGACCATGAAGATGGCGAACGCGGTCAGCGCCGAGCGCGCCTTCACCGACGTGCGCGCCGCGTCAAAAGCCCGTTCGACCGCGCGGGCAAACCGCGACGTTGCGAGCGCCTCGTTGGTGAACACCTGGAAACTGCGCACCGAGCCGATCGCCTCGCTGGCATAGGCGGTGGCGTCGGCAAGCATGTCTTGCGCGGCGCGGGAGCGGGTCCGGACCCGGCGGCCGAACCAGACCAGCGGAAGGACGATGATCGGGATGGCGGCGATGACGATGGCCGAAAGCGACGGGCTGGTGAAGATCATCATCATCATCGCGCCGAGGCCGAGGATGGTGTTGCGCAGCGCTAGCGAGGCAGTCGCTCCCACTGCGGACTTGATCTGCGTGGTGTCGGCCGTCAGCCGCGAGACGATCTCGCCGGACATCGCGGTGTCGTAGAAGGAGGATGACAGGGTCATGACATGGGCGAAGACGTCGCGCCTGATGTCGGACACGACACGCTCTCCCAGCGTGATGACGAAATAGTAGCGCATGGAACTGGCCAGTGCGAGAACGGCGGCGATCACCACCAGCATTCCGAAATAATCGTTGATCAGCGCGGTGTTGTCGTCGTTGAAACCGTAATCGATCATCCGGCGAACGGCGGTCGGAAGCGTCAGCGTCGTCGCCGCTGCGAGCACCAGAAAGACGGCAGCTCCGCTGACGAGCCCCTTGTAACGCAGGAGATAGGGGAACATGCGCGCGAGCGGCCGCAGGTTCTTGCGTTTTTTCCCGGCGCCATCGTCTTTTGTGGTGGTGTTCATTGTCTCTTGTGGTGCTCTTGAGCTTCAGCCCTGGGTGATGTATAGGCTCGCCATCATTTTTGGAAGCCGTGGACGACGGGTCTGCGGCTTTACTGGTTTCAGGAACAGGGATGGCGGCGCGGCGCCAGCCATTCCTTGCGCAAGGCAGGACAGGAACATGAAGGCTGATATCCACCCCGATTATCACATGATCAAGGTCGTCATGACCGATGGCACCGAATACACGACCTATTCGACTTGGGGATCGGAGGGCGACACGCTCAACCTCGATATCGACTCCAAGTCTCACCCGGCTTGGACCGGCGGCCAGCAGAACCTGGTCGATCGCGGCGGCCGCGTCTCCAAGTTCAAAAAGCGTTACGAAGGTCTCGGCGTCTGATCCGATGTTCTTCGCGAAAATAAAAAAGCCCGGATGTCTCGTCCGGGCTTTTTTGTTGATCGCTTCGCTCTAACGGTGCGCGAACGCCGTGCGCAGAAGTTCGAGCTGCGAGCCGACAGGGTTTTCGTCGGACGCGTATTCCTCGTCGACCGTCTCGTCCTCACTGAAGAGATCCCGGTCGAGCCGGTGGACATAGGTCTGCAGGCGCAGCGAGCGCGTCACCAGCAACTTGAAGGGGTCGGGTAATTCATTCCAGCCGACGACGTCGGCCTTCGCCGATGAGGTGTCGAGCCGGATCTTCTGCTTTTCCGACATCATCTGCTCGCGGCTCATCTCGCCGGAGTTCAGCGCGCGCTGCAGCAGCAGCCATGATGCGATCTGCATGAGGCGGGTCGTCAGGCGCATGGATTCGGCGGCGTAGAGCGTGGCGGCTACGCGGCCCAGCTGCTTGGCCGCGGTCCTGCCGTCGCCGTCAAGATAGGCGGCGGTCTCCTCCACCAGCCCCATGCCGTCAGCGTAGAGTTTCTTGAACGCCGCCGACGAAGCCTTGCGTTCGATAAAATTGATTGTGTTGGATCGCTCCAGCAATTTCGACATACCCGCTACCCTGACTCGACGCGCCACTTATTGTGACTGGTGTATGTGCGGTGGCGTCTTCGCACACCGCCATATTGCGGCTGTTCACAGCTCAGCGCAACAACATGCTTAATGCAGGGTTAACGGCGGTCGCGTCTCCGTCCCCGGCTGAACCGCAAGGCAAAAAAAAGAGCCACGCGAAGCGGCTCTCAGGAGTTAAACAGGGAGGCGTCAAACAAAGCAACGATGTCGCTCTGGATGAGTCCGGAACAATCCGGACGAGAAGAGTAAACACCTGTAAAGCTTAATGACGCGTTAAGCCCTCGTTCCGAAATGCAACAATTTCGTCCGACCACCGAAACTCACGCCTTGAAGAAAGCCTCCGCTGCGTTGCGGCTTGCCGATTTTCGCTCGATTTCGCGCTCGAGCCGGGCAATGTCGGCCCTCAGGATGTCGATCGTCTCCTGCAATTCCTCCGCCGACATGAGCGAGGCATCCTGCCCGATGCGGTAAACGGGCTTTTCGACCGGAAGGTCTTCGTCCATCGTGGCCTCCTGCTTGCCGCGCCATGGTCGCAATCCTACAGTTCGCCCGCGGACAAGAAAAGTCGAACCGGGCAGGATCACGCATGAGCAAGATGCAGGCAGTCGAAATCAGCGAACCCGGCGGGCCGCGCGTCCTGCAACTGACCGAACGCGACAGGCCCGCGCCGGGCGAGGGCGAGATTCTCGTCAAGGTGAAGTGTGCGGGGGTCAACCGGCCGGACGTGTTGCAACGGACCGGAAACTATCCGCCGCCTTCGGGTGCGTCCGACATCCCCGGTCTCGAAGTGTCGGGGACGGTTGAGGGGACGGGCGGCGGCGCGACGCGATTTGCCGAAGGCGACGCGGTTTGCGCGCTGGTGCCGGGGGGCGGGTATGCCGAATATGTCTGCGTTCACGAGAGCAACGCGCTGCCGATCCCTACCGGGTTCACCTTCGCGGAAGCCGCTGCAATTCCGGAAACCTACTTCACCGTCTGGCACAACGTCTTCCAGCGCGGGGGGCTCAAGCCGGGAGAAAGCCTGCTCGTCCATGGCGGCACGTCGGGAATCGGCACCACCGCGATCCAGCTCGCGAAGGCGTTCGGTGCGAAGGTCATCGCCACCGCCGGCAGCGCCGCGAAATGCGCGGCTTGCGGAAGACTCGGCGCCGACCGGGTGGTCAATTACCGCGAGGAGGATTTTGTCGAAGCGGCGCGCGAGGCGACCGACGGCGAGGGCGTGAACGTGATTCTGGATATGGTCGGAGGCGACTACATCACGCGCAATTACGCTGCGGCCGCAATCGAGGGCCGCGTCGTGCAGATCGCCTTTCTGCACGGACGAACCGCGGAGGCGGATTTCTCGCAACTGATGGTAAAGCGGCTCGTGCACACCGGGTCGACGTTGCGCGCCCGGCCGGTCGAATTCAAGGCCGGCCTCGCCGCTGAACTGCAGGAGAAGGTCTGGCCGCTGCTTGCCGACCGGAAGGTTCAGCCGGTGATGGACATGCTCTATCCGCTGCACGAGGCTTGGCGCGCACATGAGCGCATGGAGCAGGGCGACCATATCGGTAAGATCGTGCTCGACCTGGGTTGACCGAAAGCAAAAGTCGGCCCCGGAGCAACGCCCTGATCCCTCGCTTGGTCAATTTGACTTGGAGGAATTCGCGGCGGGTGTTCAACGTGTCAGAGAGAAGGGAGACGGAGCCTCAAGGGCGTGGAAGAGCCAAAACGTGGATAAGTTTTTTGCCCGGTTCTCGCTAACCCGTTGCCCTGACTGGTTGTTATATTTTTTCCGCCAAAAACTTATCAACACCTCCCGAGCTTGGCGCATACTGTTCCCGTCTCTCGCAGGAAGCCT
>NZ_JAINFK010000009.1 GCF_019966575.1 Oricola cellulosilytica
ACCGACCCTTCCCAGTCGAAACCCATTCCCGCCTCCTTCGGCAACAAACACGGGACGGATTATCCGGGAGGTTTCGGAGGTGTGGATAAAAATCGCGCGAAAAAATTCCAATTGTGAATGGAAACAACAGGTTGGCGGGTCGCGGAGAAAAAACTTATCCACACCACCTGACAGCGGGTTACGGCACCATGAGCGGGACGGTGTAGACCATGGCACGGCCTTCAAGGCAGATATCGCCACTGTCGTCCCGGACACTGGTCTCCAGTTCGCAGATCGGCTTGTCAGGACGGACGCTCAGCACCTGAACCCGGCCGGTGATCGTTTCGCCGACTCCGACCGCCTTTCTGAACTTCCAGTTGACCTCGAGAAAGACAGTGCCCGGCCCCGGCAGATCCTCGGCAACGAGCGCGTTGAGAATGCCCGAAGTCACGCCGCCCTGAACGATGAGCTTGCCGAAAATCGATTTCTCGGCGGCCAAGCGGTCGTAGTGGAGCGGGTTCATGTCGCCGGTCATGGCCGAAAAGGCCGATATGTCGTCGAAGCTGGTGGTGCGCGAGCGCTCGGCGGCGGCCCCCACTTCGGGGCGTCCCCGGATCGTTCCGGCCCAGCCGTCCGCCAATGTCTTACCGGTCATCGGCACGTCTCCGGCGCCTCACCGGGAGGGATCCTATCACAGATGGATGGCGGCGGTCTCGCCTATCATTTCCTGCCAAGATACGCAAAAACACGGTCCGCCGGGGCGCCTGCGCCTGGCGCTAACGCAGGTTCTCCGGGACATTGTCGATGCCCGACGTGCCGCCGGGACCGCAGCGCAGCACCCGGCGGAAGGTGAGCCACCCTCCCCACAGCAGTCCATGGCGGGCAATGGCCTCATAACCGTATTCGGAGCAGGTCGGCATGTGCCGGCAGGAATTGCCGATAAAGCCGGACAAGGTGAGCTGATAGAGGCGGATCAGGCCGGTACCGAGCAAACGGCCGGGCGTGCGGGGCCAGTCGCCCTGCCAGTTGCGGCTTCGCGCCGTCGGCGGCGAATTCGGGACACCCCGCCCATGCTGCACCTTGCCGTCCGCGCACATGGCTTCAGGCCGCGCTCGCCCTGCGCGCGGCGATCTGGTCGAGCGCATCAACGACCGCATCGAAAACGAGCATGGTCGACGCATGGCGCGCCTTGTAGTCCTTAACCGGCATCAGGTATTTGAGGTCCAAGAACCGCCCGCCCGGCGCAGGACCATCCGATTTCAGCATGGCGAACATCTCATCTCGCACACTGCGCAACTCCCCGGCACTCGCGCCGACGACATTCGCAGCCATGATGGAGGAGGCCGCCTGACCGAGCGCGCAGGCCTTCACCTCCTGGCCGTAATCGGAGACCGTGTCGCCATCCATCTTCAAGTCGATGGTGACGGTTGACCCGCATAGCTTGGAATGCGCCTTGGCCGACGCGTCGGGATCTTCCAGCCGTTGGGTGCGGCCGATATTTCCCGCATATTCCAGCAGTTTGGCGTTGTATATATCGTCGATCAAGGGTGGCTCCGGCGTCTGTCCGTGCGGCGCGCAATGACAACCGAACGGCGCGTTCATCATCCGAACTGTTTTTTGGCGTCCGGTAACATATATGTTTTAACGCAACGCGAAAACAGGGCATAAGCTGCCTTGCGCGAATGACACGCAAATGGTCCGTTCAACTCGTTCCGGCATAGATCGGAACTACGGGAGACGTCTTCATGGACGCAGTCATCACCTCCTTCGCCAAACGCTCGGAGGAAAACAAACGCCGGGACCTCGAGCGCCCGACACAGGAAGAGGCTGAAGCAGCCGTCCGCACGCTGCTGCTTTGGGCTGGCGACGACCCTGACCGCGAAGGTCTTCTGGAAACACCCGCGCGCGTCGCCAAGGCTTATCAGGAAATGTTTGCCGGATACGGCATGGATCCGGACGAGGTCCTCGGCCGCACGTTCGAGGAAGTCGCGGGGTATGACGACATCGTATTGGTGAAGGACATCGCGTTCCATTCGCACTGCGAGCACCACATGGTGCCGATCATCGGCAAGGCGCATGTCGCCTACCTGCCCGACGGCCGCGTTCTCGGGCTTTCGAAGATCGCCCGGGTCGTCGACATCTACGCGCAACGCTTGCAGACGCAGGAAGCGATGACGGCGCAGATTGCCGGTGCCATCGATGACGCGCTGCAGCCGCGCGGCGTGGCGGTGATGATCGAGGCCGAGCACATGTGCATGGCGATGCGTGGCATTCGGAAACAGGGTTCGACCACGCTGACGACGACCTTCACGGGTGCCTTCCTGGATGACGTGCAGGAGCAGGGGCGCTTCATGTCGATGCTGCGCGGAAGCGGGGCCGCTTGATCGCCGGCCCGCAGCCGCGTAGAGCGGCGGCATGGAAAAATCCCCGAAAAATCCCTTCCCCGCTCCCGGGTCCAAATACGAGCTGGAAACGGGCTCCGTTCTCTCGCCACGGTTTTCCGCCGACGGGCTGATCACGGCCGTGACCGTGGCCGCCGCCGATAACGCCGTGCTGATGGTCGCCCATATGAACGCCGAGGCGCTGCAGCTGACACTCGACACGGGGATCGCGCATTACTGGTCGCGCTCGCGCGGAGAAATCTGGAAGAAGGGCGAAACGTCCGGAAACCGTCAGGCTGTGCGGGAGATCAGCATCGACTGCGATCAGGACGCCGTGGTGCTGAAAGTCGAGACGGCGGGCAACGGCGCCAACTGCCACACCGGCCGGCGAAGCTGCTTTTACCGGATCATCGAGAAAACCGGAACCGGCGGGGCCTCGCTGGCGTTTGACAAGAACGATCAACCGCGCTTCGATCCTGACGAAAGTGATGTGCAAGAGGACTGAGAGGGCAGGTTCACGGATTGGATACCAATTCGACGCACACTTCCAATGGGACAGCCGCAAACGGCTTGGGTGATGCGACATGAACATGACAACTCTCTCCTGGAGGAAATCCATCAAGAAGGCGCCGCCGATCGACCTTGCCGATGAGCTCGACAAGCGCGCGAAGCCGGGAATCGCCGTGGCGCTCGGCGGCGGATCGGCCCGCGGCTGGGCGCATATCGGCGTCTTGCGGGCGCTGGACGAAATGGGCCTCAAGATCGACATGATCGCCGGCACCTCGATCGGCGCGCTGGTCGGCGGATGCTACCTTGCCGGAAAGCTCGACGAACTGGAGCGATTTGCCCGCTCGCTCACGCGCCGGCGGGTGCTCGGCCTCCTCGACATCCAGTTCGCCGGAAGCGGCCTGTTCGGCGGCATGCGCCTCAACCGCGAAATGCAGGAACACATGCGGGACGTGCAAATTGAATCGCTGCCGAAACCTTTCGTGGCAGTTGCCACCGAGATTGCCACGGGACATGAGATCTGGCTGACCCATGGCGAATTGATCGCCGCAATGCGCGCCTCCTATTCGCTGCCGGGAATTTTCGAACCGGTGGACTGCCACGGCAAGATCCTGGTCGATGGCGCGCTGGTCAATCCGGTTCCGGTGTCGGTGTGCCGCGCCTACGAGCAGCCGCGCGTCGTCGCAGTCAATCTCAACTACGACCTGTTCGGGCGTTCGGGCGTGGTCAAGCACGGCGCGCCGCGCGCCGAGATGAACGTCAAAGCGACGGACGACAAGGCCGAACTGGACACCCGCAGGCCGCCCGCGCACCAGGTTCCGACACCGCAGCAGGTGCGTGTCGGAATTACCAGCGTGATGGTTGAATCGTACAACATCATCCAGGACAGGATCTCGCGCGCCCGGCTTGCCGGCGACCCGCCGGACTATGCCCTTCATCCGCGTCTCGCGGATATCGGAATGGCCGAATTTCACAGAGCGTCAGAAGCGATCGACCGCGGATACGAGGCCGCGATGGCGAGAATGACCGACCTGAAACGTATTACGGAACTGGCCTAGAGCCCCTTCCCGCGGTCACGCAGAAGCGATGTAGGACCGAATCTCCTCGGCCTCCCGCTCGATTTCCTGAATGCGCCGCTTGACGATATCGCCGATCGAGACAACGCCGATCAAACGGCCGTCGCGTTCCACCGGCAGGTGACGAAAGCG
This sequence comes from Oricola cellulosilytica, assembly GCF_019966575.1. Taxonomy (GTDB): domain Bacteria; phylum Pseudomonadota; class Alphaproteobacteria; order Rhizobiales; family Rhizobiaceae; genus Oricola; species Oricola cellulosilytica. Next base: position 4,076 of record NZ_JAINFK010000009.1, read on the forward strand.
ACCTGTCGTCATCGTTTCCATCAATTCCGGGACCGTCGATTCCTCGGTGCAGGTGCGCACCTTGCTTGTCATCAGTTCCGCAACGGATCTGTCGAGCGCCGCGCGGCCGTGACGGCTGATAGCCCGGACGATGTCGCGTTCAGAAAGGATGCCCTTTACCGCCATATCCGCGTCGGTAACAATCAACGCGCCGACATTGTGCTCCGCGAGGGAACTAAGGGCATCCATGATCGTGGCGTCGGGCCGCAGGGTGAAGACGTCCTGTCCCTTGTCGGCGAGAATATGCTTGACCATCATGGGCGGTTACTCCTGCTTGCTCGTCGCCCACGCAGAATGCTCTGCACGTCCGGCTAATGCAAGAATGGAGTTCCCCTGCTCCGGCGGACGGCCGGATCGAAGAACGGCACGAGCAGGAATCCGGCGATCAATCCCCCGATATGGGCCTCCCAGGCAATTCCGCGGCCCCCAGCCAGCCCAAACAGGTCAGCGCCGATGGCGACATTCATGAAGATCCAGACGAGGAGAAACGGCACGACGCCGCGCTGCGCGAAGGTCTGGCGAACCGAGAGCAGCGGCCCGTCGAAGCCGCGGCGCGGATGGGCGCGGTTGGCGCGAAGTCCGTACCGGGCGGCGGCCCCCATGAAGCCGGAGACAGCGCCGGACGCTCCGAGTACCGGAACGGCGTCACCGAAATAGATCGCCAGATGGGTGGCGGCGGCGAGCGCCGCAGTCACGAGCCAGAACAGCACGCTGCGCGCCCAGCCAATCCGGAAGGCGAGCGGTGAACCGAAAATTGCCAGCCAGATCAGGTTGATAGCAAGGTGCACCCAGTCGCCATGCAGGAATGCGTAGGTGAACGGGGAGAAGATCGTGGGCAGGTCCAGCGTGAACATGCCCGGCATGTAGCGGATCGGGAAGAAGGCCGTGGCGACCAGGAGCCTGGTGTCGGCCGCCTCAGACAAGAGCGAGGTGCGAACAAGGTGGACCGCGATGCAGAGTACCGACAACAGGACGATAGAACCGTGCAGGTTGAAGGCCGGCGCGCGTGCCGGCGGAACATTTCCGCCCTTGGCCGGGCCCTGCGGGGACGAGTGGTCGGGCTGGGTGTTCATCGAACTCCGCACTGATGCGAGGGAAAGGAACGGCGAAGAACCGGATATCGGTCAGAAAAGAGGCCATTCAAGTTCTGACTTGAATGGCCTGCCGGGTCCCAAATCCCATCCCCGAAATTTCTGCGCTGCTGGACCGGAGTTCACTCCGTTGCCGCGACGATGGCAGATCGGCCCCGGCCTGACAATCTAAACCACTCATTAACCTTAACGGCACCCCGGCCCGAACTGGCCCGCCGTCTGCATCGTCCTCCCATGAAAGGGAAATTGGCGACCCTTCGTCCCGTTTCGGGACGCTGGGATTGCATTCGGGGCCGAGGCGTTAAGAAATGCGTCACAAGAATACACTGGAATTGTACCGTTACTGGAACGGGCTTCGCGCCGGGAAGAGCGCGCCCCTGCGTTCGCAGGTCGCCCCGGCCGCGCTCGCCAACATTCTGCCCGCGGTGATGCTGCTGGAATCCACCACGGACGGAGATGCGGTCTTCCGGGTGGCAGGCACACGCGTTTGTGCGATCCCCGGCCGCGAACTGCGTGGCGACCCGCTTAGCGGCATGTTCGACGAAGCCGACCGCAAGACGGTCCGTTCCTTTATCCGGTCGGTGGAGCGGGATCATTCGGTCGCCCTGCTCGACGCACTGGGCGCGGGAGCCAGCGGACGGACGGTGACGTTCGAACTGGCCTTCTTTCCGCTCGCCGGCAGCGACACCAACCTCATCGGGATATGCAACCCGCTTTCACTGCCGATCTGGCTCGGCGCCGAGCGAATTTCTCTCGCCTTGCGTGGGGTGCGAACCATCGACCCTGAGGCGGACCTCGTCTTCCTGCAGAATCGCCCGTCGATCCCCGTCAAGCGCAGCAGACTGGCGGTGGGTGCAGCTCCGGCACCGTCATTGTCGGTAATTGCAGGCGAAGGCGAACGTCGACACAACCGGCCCCTGCACGGGTTTCGCGTCTATGATGGCGGAAAAAAATAGCTTCCCGAAACGTGCGCGTGATCGCGATCCGGAACCGCCGGGGAATAACCGGGCATTAACCAGCCAATCCGTATGCTGCGCAGATATGGCCCCTTAACCGGACGACTCCATGCTTGGCGCACAAGACCCGCACCTCGATCACGACCGCCGACAATTCCAGCGGGTGAAGGTCATCCTGCATGGCCGTCTGATGCTCGCTGATCGCTCTGAGCACCGGTGCCAGGTTAACAACATGTCGCCCGGCAGCGCCTGGGTCGCCACTGAAGGCGCGGCGGAGGTGGGCGAACGAGTGATCGCCTATATCGATCACATCGGCCGGATCGAAGGCACTGTCTCACGACTCATGCCCGAGGGATTCGCCCTCGAACTGAACACGACGCCTCGCAAGAAGGCGAAGCTGGCGGCGCAACTGACCTGGTTCGCCAACAAACGCGAACTCGACCTGCCGGAAGACCGCCGGCACGAGCGCATCGCCCCGCGCAACTCCGCGGGCGTGGTTACGCTCGACGACGGACGGCAATATCGCTGCAGGATCATCGACCTGTCGCTCTCGGGCGCAGCCGTTGAGATCAACGTGCGTCCCGCGATCGGTGCGCAGATCACGCTCGGAAACATGCGGGGCCAGGTGGTCCGTCATTTCGAAGAGGGCATCGCGATCGAGTTCGCCGTCGTTCAGCGGCGCGAGTCGCTCAAAGAGTATCTCGGTTAGCACCACACAAAAAAGCCACGTGCTCCAGACGCCCCGCATCCCGCGGGGCTTTTTTTGCTCGCCTGATGGGCGGGAGAGCCAACCGGCAGTGGCGGCCACAGGCGCGAGAATGAAATTCCAAGATCTTCAGGCGCACCGGCGGACAACCACCGCGATCGGCGACTCTCGCAAACCGCCGAATTGGATCAAATTTTCGGTACATTTTACTCAATCTTTTATAAGTATTGATCTATATTTGATCTTTCTTTGAGCCAAATACAAGTTCATTACTTCGCGATGACTCAAGTATTGTATGCCACTGTTCTCCCATTGGGGAGACGATGGCATGACCACCTTCAAGAAAAAATTCAGTCTTATATCCGCTGCAACCGCCGGGCTTCTTCTGGTTGCCGGTTCAGCACAGGCCTCACCGATGCAAATCGGGAACCTGACCAGCCAGCCGGTCGGTCACTACGAATTCTGTCAACAGGTTCCGCTCGAATGCAATCCAATAACCGGGAAGTCGGCGCCGGGTCGCCTGACCCAGGACACCTGGCGCAAGATGGTGCAGGTCAACGCAACGATCAATCGGGCGATCGCGCCGCGCACCGATAAGGAGATGTGGGGCATCGAGGAGCTCTGGTCCTACCCGCTCAAGTATGGCGACTGTGAGGACTATGTTCTTCTCAAGCGATATGAACTGATAAAGGCAGGCTTCAGCCCTTCAAATCTGCTCATCACAGTCGTTCTGCAACCGAATGGAGAGGGCCATGCGGTACTGACCGTCCGAACCGACAAGGGCGACTTCATCCTCGACAATCTCGTAGGCGAGGTGCTCGACTGGCGCGACACGCGATACCGCTATCTCAAGCGCCAGGCATCAGAACATGCGGGCCGCTGGGTTTCCATTATCGACGAAAGGACAACCGTCGCCCACAATTTCTAACCGTTTCACGGGTTCCCGGTCGGGTCCCCAAACCATCCCATCCCCAACGACCGGGTCCGGAGCCGGCCATCCCAGATGGCCGGCTTCTTTTTTTCCTCAGGGGATGCAGCGTGTCACTCCAGTCCAGCAGCGAAACGCTTCGCGTTGGCGACATAATGCTCCGCCGACATTCGCAAACCCGCGATCGCCGCATCGTCCAGTTCCCGGACCGCGCGCGCCGGCGAGCCGACAATCAGGCTTCCATCAGGAAATTCCTTGCCTTCGGTGACGAGCGCACCCGCTCCGACGAGGGAATTTCTGCCTATTCGGGCGCCATTCATGACAATGGCGCCAATTCCGATCAAGGTGTTGTCGCCGATCGTGCAGCCATGAAGCATCGCCCTGTGGCCGATCGTGCACCCTTCCCCGACCTCCAGCGGAAATCCGGGATCGGTATGGAAAACGCAGTGTTCCTGCACATTGCTCCGCGCACCGATGGTAATGCGTTCGCCGTCGCCGCGCAGGACGCACCCGAACCAGATTCCCGAATCCTCGCCGAGCGTGACCTTGCCGATGACCTTGGCGTCGTCGGCAACGAAAGCCGGACCCGCGCCAAGCCGTTCCGGCGCCACCCCGTCGAGTTTCATCATCGCCATTATCCGGTCCCTCCGTCCAGCATGATATTCACGCTGTCATGCGGAGGTTCCCTACAGCAAGAGGGCGCTTCCGCTTTCCACCGCGACAATGCCGAGAGCAACCGTCCACACGGACAAGATTACTGCCGTGCCAGCCGCCATTGCTGGCCCGATGCCCGACTTTTCGCGCACGGCCCGATCGAAAACCCGAACGACAAGGACAGGCCCGGCACAGCAATAGGCGAGGAAAGCACCTGTAACCCCAAGTGCTTCCACCGTGCGCCGGTCGAAATCCAGAGCCAGACCAGCGATTTCCGATGCCAAAAACCAGGAAGAGAGCGCAACGGCTGCGCCCGTCAAGATAACCAAGAACCACGCCATAACTCACCTGCTTAACGGATTATTCACCCTAACGATATCCAGTGATGCATAATGGATGCCAGATCTGGTGTGCCGTTATGGGTCGATGGAGCGGATGAAAATGGCAAATGCTGCGGCAGCGGCCGACCAAGAGTTCAATTTCGAGCGCGGGCTGCCGATTTTTGCCTACCGGATCCTCGCGGGCCTCGCCGTTCTGACGTTCTTGTCGATCGCCATTGTCGTTGCCGGCAAATATTACGGCTCAACACTGATCCTGGCCGGTCACACGGCGTCACGGGAACCTTTCGAAATCATCATCGGAAATGACACCGTTTCGGTGCCAGCAAACATGATCCGCAAAAAGGAGCAGCGCGCCAACGGCCCCGCCGCCTCGCTGGATCTCTACATGTATTGGCCGACACGTTCGGGTTTCGAGCGCGACCTTGCGCCTGCCTTTAACGACATCGCACCCGAGACGAATGCCATCATTTTCGTAACATTAGTCCCGAGAACTACCCTGCACGACATGACCGGGCGGTTCGATGCCGTCTACCGCAAGATCATGACTGGCCCCGCAACCAGCTTCGGCGCGGGTCTCGAGGGCAAATTGTTGTCACGCGACCACGGCTATATCGGCGAACATCTCGTCTATGGTCCCTCCGACACGGGGACGGAAGGCCGGTTCGTGGCGAGGTGCCAGGACGCAACCACGCTGGAAAAGACCCTGCTCGCGCCATGCGAAACGGATATTCACCTCGGCGAAACCCTGACCGCACGGATACGGTTTCCCGGGCGGCTGCTCGCAGAATGGAAGGACCTGAATCGCGCGCTTCCGAGAGTTCTTTCGGGAATGCTGGTGAAAAGTGAGGATCAGTCCTCGAGGTCAAAATCCAGGATCGACATCGAGAGATCGTAGGAAACCTCACCTTCGTCCTCGATCTTGGTCACAATGCCGAGGAATTCATCGCCGGCGTAAAGTTCGGCGGAGTCGGCAATGCGTGGACGCGCCTTTACTGCAAGCGTCTGATTTTCAAAGGTTTTGCGAAAAAATCGCGTGAGTTGCGACAGTTCTTCGGATGTCACCTAGAGCCCCTCTGTTCGTATCTGTCTTTCGGATCGCATGCGCCGAGCCAAATCATGATTGCCCGATACGCGCAAGGCGCGTGTCGCCAGCGCAATCAGAAAAATCACTCATCCCCGGCAGGGCGGGCGCCGATCAGCTGATCCATCGCGCGCGAGGGCTCACTGCAGCCGGAATCGCCGACCACCCTCGCCGGGACGCCGGCAACCGTCTTCATTTGCGGGACCGCGTCCAATACGACCGAACCTGCGGCGACCTTGCTGCACTTGCCGACGACAATGTTGCCGAGAATCTTGGCTCCGGCGCCGATCAATACTCCGTCGGCGATTTTCGGATGCCGGTCGCTGCCCTCCTTTCCGGTTCCGCCAAGGGTCACCGAGTGAAGGATCGAGACATTGTCGCCGATGACGGCGGTCTCGCCCACAACCAGACCCGTTGCGTGATCGAGGAAAATCCCCTTCCCTATCCGGGCCGCCGGATTGATGTCCGTCTGGAAAACCGAGGATGACCGGCTCTGAAGGTAGAACGCGAAGTCGCGTCTTCCGGCGGTGTAGAGCCAGTGCGCGAGACGATGAGTCTGGATGGCGTGAAAACCCTTGAAGTAAAGCAGGGGCTCGAGAAAACGCGTGCATGCAGGGTCGCGGTCAAAGACGGCCTGGAGATCGACACGGACGACCGCGCCCCAGGACGGATCATCGTCCAGCATCGCCCTGAAGGCCTGGCGGATGAGATCGGATCGCAGGTCCGGATGATCGAGACGCTCCGAAATACGGTGAATTATGGCATCCTCGAGCGTCGACTGGTTGAGAATCGTCGACAACATGAACGCTCCGAGCGCCCTGTCGTTGCCGATGGCCGCCTCCGCCTCGCGCCGCACTTCCCGCCAGATCGGATCAACTGTCTCCAGCGGTGCGGGAGTCGGTGTTCCCAAGTGTTGCGGCATGATATTCTCCGTCTGCCGGTTCGGTCATCGGCCTAACATAGGGCATTAGGGGTTCGATTTAAATGAATCCCCGCCAACGGCCGCAATTTGCGCGCCGGGCGCTCAGCCCAGAAACTCCAGGACACCCTTCTTGAAGACCCGGTCGCCAACGGCAAGCATGTGATCGCGATTCGGAATATCGAGCACACGGGCATCGCGCATGAGCCGGGCGAGTTCCCCCGCCGAGCCGGCAATATCGTCGCGCGTGCCGATCGCGATCAGTGCCGGCGCGTCGATGCTGCCGACCTGCTCTTCCGTTAATTTCTTGCGGGACGTGCGGATGCAGGCGGCAAGCGCGACGCGATCGCTGCCGGTCTGGTCGGCGAACGCGCGAAACATGCGACCGCGTGGATGGGTGACGTCGTCGATGGACTCGGCGAGCAACGCATCCGCGATGCCTTCCCATCCGCCCAGACCCTCGACCATTCCGATGCCAAGCCCGCCCAAGACCACCGAGCGCACCATTTCCGGCGACTGCAATGCCAGAAACGCGGAAATCCGGGCGCCCATCGAATAGCCCATCACGTGAGCGCTGGCGATCTCCAGATGGCGCAGCAGCGCGGCCGCGTCGCCGGCCATTTTCTCCGGCACATAGGCTGCCCCGTCGTGCGGCTTGTCGCTCTCCCCGTGTCCGCGATTGTCGAACGCAATTACCCGGTAGCCGGCTTCGCCAAGCGTCTTGACCCAACCCGGCCCGATCCAGTTGACCGTCTTGCTGGAGGCAAAGCCGTGAATGAGAAGCACAGGCGCGCCGGCCGGGTCGCCCTCGTCCAGATAGGAGAGGGTCAGGTTCTCGTTCTCAAATGAGGGCATGGCGGATACCCGGACGTGCTGCGCCGCGAACGGCATTTTTGGTCAGCGCTGGCTACCAATTCCGGCCGCGAGGCGCTAGACCGATCTCGCGGCGGACCGCGCCGTATCTCAGTTGTCTTCACGGGAATTACAATGGCAGGCCATCCGACACCCCACTTCCACAACGATGCCGGGCACGCGAAGATCGAGATCGGCGTAAAGGAGTTCATGTGCGTCGGCGCGAATCCACCCTTCGATCACCCACATGTCTTTCTCGACATGGGCGACGACAGCGAGAAGGTCTGCCCGTATTGCTCCACGCTGTACGTGTACAACGCCGCACTCGGCGCGTTCGAAACAAAACCCGAGGGCTGTGCTTACCATGCCACCACGACCTGGGCCTGACGCGGCCTTCTTTTGGGCGAACACCAAGACATCCTGATCGCCGGCGCGGGGATCGCCGGCCTCACAACCGCATTGGCGCTAGCGCAGCGCGGTCTCGCGGTGACCGTTGTCGACTCCTTCGAGAAGCCGTCCGAGGTGGGCGCCGGTTTGCAGCTCGCGCCCAACGCGTCGCGGCTGCTCGCGAAGCTCGGCGTGCTCGACGCCCTTGCCGGACGCGCTATCGCGCCTGAAGCGATCCGGCTCGGCAATGCGGCAAGCGGCGAGATACTCCTCGACATGCCGATCACGACCGCGTGGCTGGAACGGATGGGCGCGCCCTATCTGACCGCGCAGCGCGCCGCACTGCACGGCGTTCTCTACGATGCGGCCATTGCAGATCCGGCGATCACGCTGAAGACCGGACATCGGCTGACCGGCGGCAAGGAGAACGGCGGACGGATCGAGCTTGCGCTCGAAACCGGTGACGGTGAAAGGGCGATCACTACCGGAATTCTCATCGGCGCTGATGGAATATGGTCGCGGGCCCGCGAACTGGTCCGCGGTTCCGCCCGCCCTCGCCCGACCGGACGCATCGCCTGGCGCGCCACGGGGCCCGCCACCGGCGGCGCGGCCGCGCGTGTCACCGCATGGATGGCGCCGAACAGCCACATCATCACCTACCCGGTCCGCAACATGTCGACGGTGAACATCGTCGCCATCACATCGGGCAATGCGGGTCCGCAAAGCTGGGACCAACAGGCGGATGCAAAGGCACTGCAGCGGCTCATCGAAGGCGAAAGCACGGTTATCGATCCAATCGCGCTGAAGAGGGCGGACTGGACGATGTGGCCGCTCTACCGAATGGACCCATCGGCGGCCTGGCATAGTGAGCGGGTGCTGCTGATCGGTGACGCGGCGCACGGAATGGAGCCGTTTGCCGCCCAGGGCGCGGCCATGGCGATCGAGGATGGATACGCCGCGGCGGCTTGCCTTGCGGAACATACCAGTGACCCTGGCCAGGCGTTCGAGCGCTTCATGGCGATGCGCATCGACCGAATCCGGCGTGTTGCGCGCCGCACTTCCCTTAACCGCTGGACCTACCACCAGTCCGGCCCCGGACGCTGGGCGCGCGACCGGCTGATGCGCCTGCGCTCCGGCGAAGCATTCCTCAGGGATCTGGACTGGCTGTATGGCTACTGCATGGACGGGGTCTGAGTTGCGGTCCTCTCAAGCCCGAATTCGAGTGACTGGGCAAACGGCGTCCAAAGACCCACGCCGATTCCAGTCGCGCGGAGTTGCTCGCCGGTCCAGACATTGCACGCCCGCCACGGCGAGAACCTGCCACTGCCAAGATAGAACCGGTCTCCGAACCCCTGGGTGATATCGGGGATGATTTGCGCGTTCTCGCCGAACGCCTCGCGGATGCGCTCCAGCAAGGCTGCATAGGCGTCGCCCGTCAGATCGTAAGCGTAGACGCCGGGGCCGACCTCAAGGTCCTTGAGCGGCAGAACATGCATCACCGTTTCGTCGAAGGCCAAGGCGCGCAGCGCGATTCCGATAGACAGGTCGCTTAGTTCACGCAGGCTGGTGTAGGCGGTGCGAGAACCCCATCCGAACGCCCAATATCGCACGCGTTCGATCTCGACCGGATAATCGGATCCGTTCAAGCCAAGGCTCCCGAGCGTCTCGCCGCCGTCCGCAGGCAGTGCGATGTCGGAATGAAACCCGTTGGACAAGACATAAATGCGCACCACCTCCCCGCCGGGTCGCCCGTCTACCGATGATGAGGCGGCGGGAACCGGGATGGCGCCGGCGATCACGACCGCGACGAACAGGGCAAGCACCGCAACAAGCACGCCAAACGTACGCCGAAGCATCAACCGGGCTGATCCGAAGGCGTCAGTGAAGAATCTGGCTGAGGAACAGCTTGGTGCGCTCGTGCTGCGGATTGTCAAAGAACTGGTCCGGTTCGTTCTGCTCGACGATCTGGCCCTGATCCATGAAGATAACGCGATTGGCGACCTGGCGCGCAAACCCCATCTCGTGGGTCACGCAGACCATCGTCATGCCTTCCTCGGCCAGGCTCACCATGGTGTCGAGCACTTCCTTGATCATCTCCGGGTCGAGCGCGGAGGTCGGCTCGTCGAACAGCATGATGCGCGGGTTCATGCACAGCGACCGCGCGATCGCGACGCGCTGCTGCTGGCCGCCAGAGAGCTGCCCCGGATATTTGTGCGCCTGTTCGGGAATCTTGACGCGCGTGAGGAAGTGCATCGCCCGCTCCTCCGCCTCCTTCTTGGGCATCTTGCGGACCCAGATCGGCGCCAGCGTGCAGTTTTCCAGGATGGTCAGGTGCGGAAACAGATTGAAGTGTTGGAAGACCATGCCGACTTCGCGACGAATTTCGTCGATCTTCTTGAGATCGTTAGTCAATTCGATCCCGTCGACGATTATCTTGCCCTTCTGGTGCTCCTCCAGGCGGTTGACGCAGCGGATCAGCGTCGACTTGCCCGAGCCCGACGGCCCGCAGACCACGATCCGCTCGCCACGCATCACCTTGAGATTGATGTCGCGCAGCACGTGAAAATCACCGTACCATTTGTGCATGCCGATGATCTCGACGGCGACCTCGGTTTCCGAGACCTTCATCTTGCTGCGGTCGGCGTGGATATCCTCCGCGGTGACGGCGTTTTCTGTCATGATTTTATTCCTTACCGTTTGTGCCCGGTGTCAAGGCGGCGCTCCATGTACATCGAATAGCGCGACATGCCGAAGCAGAAGATGAAATAGACGATGGCGGCGAAGAAGTAGCCGGTCAGCGACTGCACAGGCGAAGACCAGGCCGGATCCGAAAAGGATGACTGGATCTGGCCGAGGAAGTCGAACAGACCAATGATGAGGACGAGCGTGGTGTCCTTGAACAGACCGATGAAGGTATTGACGATGCCCGGGATCACGAGCTTCAGCGCCTGCGGCAGGATGATCATGCGCATCATCTGCGTCCAGTTCAGGCCGAGCGCCATCGCGCCCTCGTATTGCCCCTTGGGCAGTGCCTGCAACCCGCCGCGCACGACCTCGGCCATGTAGGCCGACGAGAAAAGCGCAACGCCGATCAATGCCCGCAAAAGCTTGTCGAAGGTGACACCTTCGGGAAGGAACAACGGCAGCATCACCGAGGACATGAACAGGACCGTGATCAGCGGCACACCGCGCCAGAACTCGATGAAAACGATCGAAAAGAAGCGCACGATGGGAAGCGCCGAGCGGCGTCCGAGCGCAAGCGCGATGCCGAGCGGCAGCGATGCCGCAATGCCCGTCACCGCAATGACAAGCGTCACGAGCAGACCGCCCCACACTTCGGTTTCCACGTGTCGGAGGCCGAAATCAAAGCCGAGAACGAAAAGCATGACAAACAAGCCGGCGAAGATGGCCGCGGTGGTCTTCAAGCCCGGAAGCGGATCGGACTCCGAGCCTTTCGCGAACGCATAGACCACACCAAGAGCGATCACCGCCAGAACGGCGAGCGGGATGTAGAGGTGGCTGACAGCGATGTCGCCGCCCGTGAGGAGCACCACGGCAACCAGCGGGAAGACGAACACCATGAAGAGCATGTTCTCACGCTTGAACGGAGCGGCCGGTATCAACAGGGGTGCAAGGCCACCAAAGAACAGCAGGGCTACAATATTGACGCGCCACTGTTCGGCGTCGGGATAGCGACCGTAAATGAACTGGTTCGCGTAAGCGTCGACATAGGCCCAGCACGCGCCAAACCAGCCGTTGGGCTGGATGCCGCCCTGAGCCTCCGTGGCGCAGACCGCCCGATCGCTCCCGGTCCAGACCGCATTTGTGACCATGAAGTCCACGACCGGCGGGATAATCACGTAAAGAATATAGATGCAGAGCAGTGTCAGGATCGTATAGGGAATCGACGAAAACAGACTCTCACGGAGCCAGGCCACCGGGCCCCGGGACGACGCCGGGGCCGGCTCCTCATTCAGCAGTTCGCGGCGGACATAGGCCACCTGCAGGGTGTTCGGCTGGTCACTCATCGATTATCTCTCCACCAGCGCGACGCGGCTGTTGTACCAGTTCATGAACAGCGACGTGAGAAGCGAGATCGTCAGGTAGGTCAGCATAGTCAGAGAAATGATCTCGACAGCCTGACCGGTCTGGTTAAGGGCCGTTCCGGCAAACACGGACGTTAGTTCGGGATAGGCGATGGCGACCGCCAGCGACGAGTTCTTGGTCAGATTAAGATACTGGCTCGTCAAGGGCGGAATGATGATTCTGAGGGCCTGCGGAATGACCACGAGCCGCAGGGTCGGTCCGCTGCGAAGCCCGAGGGCATTCGCCGCTTCTGTCTGGCCCCGGCTGACGGCGAGAATGCCGGCTCGCACGATTTCAGCGATAAAAGCGGCGGTATACATCGCCAACGCCACCAGCATTGCGATGAATTCCGGAATGACCGTCATGCCGCCGGAAGGCCGGAAACCGCCCATAACCGGAATATCCCAGCTCAACGGCGAACCGGTAATGACGAAGACGGCGAGCGGCAGGAAAACAATCATTCCGAACCCCGTCCAGAATGCCGGGAATGTCTGGCCGGTCGCCATCTGACGAGCGCGTGCCCAGCGCCCCAGCGCCCATGCGGCGATACAAGCAATGATAAATGCGTAGAGCGTAAATTCCGCCCCATCCCCCCAGACGGGTTTCGGCGCAAAATAGCCACGATTGTTCAGGAGGCCCAGAAAGCCGAAATCGAACCCTTGGCGCGGCTGCGGCAGCAGGCGCAGGACACCAAAATACCAGATGAATATCTGCAAAAGCAGCGGGATGTTTCGCAGTGCTTCGACATAGACGGTCGCCAACCGGCTCACCAGCCAGTTCTTGGAAAGGCGCGCAACGCCCATGAGAAACCCGATAATCGTCGCGAAGATAATGCCGAAAAACGCAATGATCAGCGTATTAAGCAACCCGATCACGTAGACCCGGCCATAGGACGACGATGCCTGGCTGTATTCGATCAGCGACTGGCTGATCGCGAAGCCCGCATTATTGCCGAGAAACGCCCAACCGGACGCGATTCCCGCAGCTTGCAGGTTCGCGTTCATGTTCGACCACCCGGCATACACCAGATAGACAATCAGGATCGCCAGAACGATCTGAAATATCCAGCCACGAATTTCGGGGTTGTTAAGAAGCGCTACTCGAGGGGCCTGGTCGTCGTCCCCCCCGGCGCCATTCGGTGTCACGTCAGTAACAGCCATATCGCCCATTCACCTGATGCGCATGATTGCCGCGCGCGCCCAAGTATCCGGCCAAGAGGCCGTCAACGGCAAGAGCCCACCCGCGATTTTCACACGAAGATCAAAAACCGCCCGGCCGCATACATGCGGCCGGGCAGAGGAAGTTTCCGTTAGCGGATCGGCGGACCGTACATCAGACCGCCCTTCGACCAGAGGGCGTTCACGCCGCGCGCAATGCCAAGCGGGGTGTCGGGACCGACGTTGCGATCAAAGATCTCGCCGTAGTTGCCGACAGCCTTGATAACGTTGGCACCCCAGTCATTTTCGAGACCAATGGCAGATCCGAATTCACCCTCGGAACCGAGCAGACGCTTCACGGACGGATTGTCCCCAGCCATCATCTCGTCGACATTGGCCTGGGTGACGCCGAGTTCTTCAGCGTTCACGGTGGCGATGTGCACCCACTTCACGAGGTTGAACCACTGGTCGTCGCCCTGGCGAACGACCGGGCCAAGCGGCTCCTTGGAAATGATCTCCGGAAGGACCTTGTGCTCGCCGGGATCGGTGAGCTTGAGGCGCTGGGCATACAGACCCGACTGGTCGGTCGTGTAGACGTCGCAACGGCCTGCATCATACGCGGCAACCACCTCGTCGGCCTTTTCAAAGGCGACAAGCTCATACTCCATGTTGTTGGCACGGAAGTAGTCGGCAACGTTGAGTTCGGTCGTCGTACCGGTGTTGGTGCAGACCGATGCGCCGGACAGTTCGAGCGCAGAGTTGATGTTCATGGACGTGCGGACCATGAAGCCCTGACCGTCATAGTAGTTCACGCCAGCAAAGTTCAGGCCGAGTTGCGTGTCGCGGCTCATCGTCCAGGTGGTGTTGCGCGAGAGCACATCAATTTCGCCCGACTGAAGGGCCGTGAAGCGCTCCTTGGCGGACAGCGGGGTGAACTTGACTGCTTCGCCGTCGCCGAAAATCGCCGCGGCGACACCGCGGCAAAGGTCAACGTCGAGACCACTCCAGTTGCCATCGGCATCAGGATTCGAGAAGCCCGGGAGCCCCTGGCTCACGCCGCACTGCACGAATCCCTTCGCCTTCACATCGTCGAGCGTTGCCGCAAATGCCGCGCTGCCGGCGAATGCCACTGCAGCCGCGCCAAGCGCGCTCGTAAGGATAAGTTTCTTCATTGAGTAAACCTCTTTGTTGCTCACGTTTCGTCAGATGGGCATGAGCATCGGCTCACGGAGATACAGGTAAACCTCCACAAGGCGGCATCCCATTGCAGGATGTCACCGACGCCTCCCTCCACGCGGGCCAGACAAGGCCAAAACGCCTGCAGCGTCAAGGCCAAATGAAAGATTTGTCGCGAGCAGGATGAATCGGAAAAGTTAACGTAAATGAACGTTAGGGAAACCGCCTCATCCTATCATGAGCGGGAGCAAACCCGACTTCCGGAAGACGAAGACCGCTCGGCGACGCGCCAGCCAACGCGCGATCAGCAATGCTCCGATGGCACCCACCGAAAATCCCGCGACGACATCCGACGGATAGTGGGCGCCTGCGGGAACGCGGGCGAAAGCCAGCACACCCATGACGATCAAGGAGAGCCACCAATGTCGCGGGTGCCAAAGCATGAGGATGACCGCAAGCGAGCCTGCCGTGGTCGCGTGACCGGATGGGAACCCCTGGAACAGGGAGTCAAACTCGAACGGCGAAAAACCGTACACTCCGGCTTCGTCCATGGCGCGCGGGCGCGCGCGGCCAACGAATTGCTTGATGATGTTCGTGACGATGCCGGGAATCACGATGGCCGCCAGAATGTAGGCGGCTCGTCCGTAAGCGAGCATCAGGGTTCTGCGGGAACCGCGCTGAATCGCCGTCCAGTCCATCAATCCGATGATGGCGATGATGACGATAGCCGGAACGATGTACCATCCCGACTGCGCGGCATCGGTAACGTTGCCGAGAAAACGCAAAAACGCATTTTGTGATTGAAGGGCGAACGGCTGGACCAGCGGGTCGAATACGCCTGCCGCGATCGTGAGCAACACTGCGACAGCAAAAAGCGCGCTCATCTGCGACGACCATACCGGGGGCGCGGCCGGACCGACGGGCCGGCGAAGCCGAAAGATCAGCCGTTGCGTCGTCGCTGAGCCCCGGCTGTAAAGACCGTGACGCCGCGTTTTTTCCGAGTCATTCATACTTCCCGGTCCGTCATCGTACTCAGCAGGCAAGATGCTCGCCCGCGCCATGATGTCGGCGACTAGCGCCTTCCTTGTTTTTGCGCAAGAATTCGGCCACCCATGCGGCTCAAATCGCAGGAACAAACGATTGCAGGAGTAGCGAATGGCCGCCGGGCACGACCCCGCAACGACGGGTATCAACACGCGACTGACCCATTCAGGAAACAACCCGCGGGATTTCCACGGCTTCGTCAACCCGCCGGTCGTGCATGCCTCCACGGTTCTGTTTCCAGACGCGCAGACGATGAAGGACCGCGCGCAGAAATACACCTATGGAACGCGCGGGACGCCGACCTCTGACGCGCTTTGCGCAGCGGTCGACGCGCTGGAAGGCAGCGCCGGGACGATTGCGGTGCCGTCCGGGCTGGCGGCAGTAACCGTGCCGCTGCTCTCGTTTCTTTCGGCGGGCGATCACGCGTTGTTCGTCGACACGATCTACAATCCGACCCGCCGTTTCGCCGACTCGATGCTGGCGCGCCTTGGCGTCGAGGTCGAATATTACCGGCCTGACGCCGGAGCGCAGATCGCCGATCTGGTTAGGCCGAACACGAAGGTCATCTTCACCGAGACGCCCGGGTCGAACACGTTCGAGATGCAGGACATTCCGGCAATCGTAAAGGTCGCGCGTGATTCGGGTATCATCACGATGCTCGACAACACATGGGCGACGCCGGTGTTCTACAAGCCATTGGAGCACGGCGTCGATATCTCGATCCATGCCTCGACCAAATACCCTGCCGGCCATTCAGACGTGCTCCTCGGCACCGTTTCGGCCAATGCGGGCTGCTGGAAGAAGTTGTGGGACGGCTATCTTACGCTTGGCGCATGCGCGGCGCCCGACGACGCGTACCAGGTGCTCCGGGGCCTTCGCACCATGGGCGTCCGCCTCGACCGGCACCAGGCGTCGGCGCTTGAGATTGCGGGTGCGCTGGAAAATCATCCGCAGGTCGCGGAGGTCCTTCACCCTGCGCTGGAAAGCCATCCCGGCCATGCGATCTGGAAGCGCGACTTCCGGGGCGCGAGCGGCATCTTCTCCATCGTGCTGCAAGGCGGCGGTGAACGCGAAGCACATGCCTTCCTCGACGCGCTGTCGATTTTCGGCCTCGGTTATTCCTGGGGCGGTTTCGAAAGCCTCGCTGTCCACGTCGATCTTTCCGACCGGACCGTCTCGGCGCGAGACTATGCAGGACCGGTGATCAGGCTGCAGATCGGTCTCGAAGACGTCGCCGACCTCATGGCCGACATCGAACGGGGGCTGGCGGCGGCGAAAGACGCGTAGGCCCGGGTAATGGCGATCCCGGCAGGACTCGAACCTGCAACATCCTGATTAGAAGTCAGGTGCTCTATCCAGTTGAGCTACGGGACCACGGCCCACCCCTTCTGCTGACATGGGCTGTTGCCGTCAAGAGACGGTCAATGAGTCCAGGGCGTCTTGCGGTTGAACTTGAAATTGTCCGAATAGGCCATGGCGCGACGTTTCGGATCGGTTTTTTCCTCGATGCGGAAGGCGATGCCGTTCTTGCGGGCATAGGCGACGGCGGCTTCCTGCGTATCGAATCTCAAAGATACCTGGGCCAGCGGATCGCTGGAGGAGGTGTACCCCATCAGCGGATCGATCGTGCGGGCCGTTGCGCGGTCGAACTCGAGGACCCAGTAGTCGGTCTTCGCCTTTCCCGACTGCATCGGCGTTTTCGAGGGGCTGTAGATACGGGCTGACAACGCGGCCTCCTCTGCATTGGCCAAGAACCGAATGTGGTCGGAGCGGCAGGATTCGAACCTGCGACCCTCTGGTCCCAAACCAGATGCGCTACCAGGCTGCGCTACGCTCCGTTCTTCGACCCCCGACACGAGGCGAACGCCGACCGCATACAACGGCTCTTTGCGAACGGCAACCTAATCAATCGGCAATAGCTGAAATAACCGGATGAAGAAGGACATCGCCGACCCGAAGACCGAGGCGGTCGGCCGCGCCGGCGTTGATTTCAAGCGCAAAGCGTACCGGCGCCCCGGAAGGGATCGGCCTGTCGGAGAAGGGTGTCGTGTCCCTGGCGATCGTCTTCACCGTTCCATCCGATGTGGCATAAAGTATATCGAGCGGACGGGGCGTATTGCGCATCCAGAAATAGAGCGGCCGCTCGTTCTCGAAAACGAACAGCATGGCACGGTCGTCGGGAAAGTCGTCGCGGAACATTAGGCCCCTCGCCCGCTCGTCCGGGCTGTCGGCGACCTCAACATCGAATGACGTCACAGGTTCGGAGTCGCGCACTATTTGCAACGCCGCGGGATCGACGCCGAGCAGCATCGGGGAGCCGGATCGCTCCTGCGAGATCACGGGCGCGGCAGCAACCACGCCGAGAATGACCACGACAAGCGGGGCGACGAATTTGCGGAGGAGATGCGGCATGGTCACGCTGTTCGGGTTCAACGGACCGCAGGATCAATGGGATGATGGCATTTGTGTGCCGAGGTCGGGATATATCTCCGCGGCCATCAGCCCTTTGTCGCCGTCGCCAAAACGGATGATGACGATCTGGCCAGCGCGCAACTCGGTCAATCCGAACCGCCGCAGCGTCTCCATGTGGATGAAGATGTCTTCGGTCCCCTCGCCGCGCGTCAGGAAGCCGAAGCCCTTTGTGCGATTGAACCATTTGACAATCACCCGTTCGAGGCCGCTGGTCGGCGTGACCTGAACGTGGGTTTTCTGTTCAACCTCCCCCGGGTGAACGGCAGTCGTGTTGTCCATTGAAACAACGTGAAAGGCCTGAAGCCCGCGCTCGCCCTGCTTAGCCTGGCAAACGATTCGTGCACCTTCAAGTGCCGTCTGGAAGCCGTCGCGGCGCAAACAGGTCACATGCAGCATCACGTCGCCCGTGCCCTCCTGATCCGGAACGATGAAGCCGAACCCCTTGGAAACGTCGAACCATTTGATCGTGCCGGAAATCTCGAGGACATCGGTCGCCTGGGACTGCGCCTCGGCGCTTTCCAGCCTCTTCTCAGGCAACTCTCTTTCCCCCATGACGCACGCTTTTTCCAATGGACAGGACACTGATTCTGTTCCGAAGGATAACACTGGCTGTCCCGAAAACCACAAGGCACTTATCCGGTTTTGCACACATCGTTCTCGCCCGACGGGCAAGACCCTGCCGCGCGGCATCTTTGCGAGACGGTTGCCATAGCGGCGTACCGCGTTAGAAGCATGCCAACGCAGGGAGTATGACCGAAATGCGCTATTTGCATACCATGGTAAGGGTCAAGGACGTCGACGAGTCACTCGACTTCTATTGCAAGAAGCTCGGACTCGAGGAGATACGCCGTCACGAAAACGAGGGCGGCCGCTTCACGCTGATCTTCCTCGCCGCGCCGGATGACAAGGAGCGCGCGCTGGCCGATCAGGCACCGATGGTTGAGCTCACTTATAATTGGGACCCGGAGGATTATTCGGGCGGCCGGAACTTCGGTCACCTGGCCTATGCCGTCGACGATATCTACGAGACATGTGCGCGCCTCCAAAAGAGCGGAGTCACGATCAACAGGCCTCCGCGCGATGGCCGGATGGCGTTCGTGCGGTCTCCGGACGGTATTTCGATCGAACTTCTTCAGAAGGGCGAACCGCTGGAGAAAACGGAACCCTGGGCGTCAATGGAGAACACCGGCACCTGGTGAACCGATTGAAAATCGGGCAAGAATCATGTTTTGGCCCTATTTGACGGTTAGCCGCGGTCAGGGGTTTAGCATTTGTGCGTAATCGTTTCTTTACGATGAAGGGCTAGCAGCGGACTTTTCGCATACAGCCAGGGGATCGAGGCGGGGCATTGATTAAAGTCAGCCGGGACCAATTTACACGCAGCGCACCGCGCATTGCGATTTTGCTATTGGCGGCCACGGCTCTATCAGGATGTGTCGCTTCCGCCCTCGATTCCGCCGCAACTTTCGATGAGGCCGACAGCGGAGGTTTCGCGCTGGCGTCAAATGAGACATCAGCGGTTCCCCGTCCGGCAAACGACCTTGTCGCCGAGGCGGAGGAAATCGCGGAGAGTGACTATAACGGAAGCGATCCGTCCACGCCGTCAGCTCTCGTGGCGACACCCTCAGCGGGATCGACGGAGCCGCTGGTCGACAGCGATGCTACAGCCAATGCGCTGATCGCGATCGAGGGCACGTCCTCGGCACAAGCCGAAATGACCATGGCAGCCATCGGGTCCGTGCAAGAAAGCGACGAGCATCCCATCACCGATCTCGAGGAGAATCTTGAAACCGCTTCGATCGGAGTAAGCGATTCGGCCACCGATGCCCCCCCCGACCCGGCCACTGCGCGCATCGACGCAGCGTCAGGCGTCCTCCCCGCGAGGCAGCCGCCGGTTGCATCTAAAATTACGACTGTCACGGACGAGAAACGCCCTGGCGGCCTACTTTCTCTTTTTGGCAACAACCGATCGGGCGCCGCGCGCGCTGCCCCGCGCCCGAAGGCAGCCGTCACGGACAGCGAACCCCGCCGTGCCGGGGTCACTGCGCCACGGACCGAGACCGCATCCCCACGTCCTGTCGTGGCGGTCGCATCGGCGGGTGGAACAAAAGACGCCCTCCCGGGAGTCGATCGCGAACGCGCACTTGGATTCGGGCTCAATGGCAGTCCCGCACCTAGCGCGTCCTTGATCGATGCCGGGACGCCCTTTCGTGTCGCGTCCGCCGCGGGACTTGCCCGCCTTGCCCCCAACGGCCTCGGAGTTCAGAACGAAGGCGTGGACGTCAAATGCCTGAAGCCCGCTTTGGTGCGTGTGCTCAAGCAGATCGAGGGCCATTATGGCCGTAGGGTCGTCGTGACCTCCGGGTTCCGCAGCCCGTCACGCAACAAGCGCGCGCGGGGGGCGAAGAACTCGCTCCATATGTACTGTTCGGCGGCCGACATTCAGGTCGAAGACGTGTCGAAGTGGGAGCTTGCCGAGTTTGTCCGGTCGATGCCCGGCCGCGGCGGCGTCGGAACCTACTGCCATACCGAGTCAGTGCATGTGGATGTCGGCCCCCAGCGCGACTGGAACTGGCGTTGCCGCCGCAGAAAGTGACTACAAGCTTTTGATTTCTTTTACCTGCCGTTGCCTTCGCAGGGAGTGGTACAGAGCGTGTTGGAAACGTGCGCCAACGCATTTCAGCCTGTTGAAAAAAAGCGAGAAAAGTCCGTCTTCACGTCTTGCGGTCGGCAGGGAATATTTCTATAGACCCGTTCACTCGGCTACGCGCCCTTCGTCTATCGGTTAGGACGCCAGATTTTCATTCTGGAAAGAGGGGTTCGATTCCCCTAGGGCGTGCCACTTCCCCCATTATCGATTTTGGGCTTCAGCCCGCGCGAAGCATCCAGTTGATCATGTCGCGCCAATCCGTCATGCGAATGGGCGTACCGTGCCCGCCAGTCTCGAAGCGGACGAGGCGCACCGGATATCCGGGGGTCTTCTGCACCCGCTCGTAGAATGCGGCGATTCCCTCGAACGAAATGACAGAATCGGCGCTGCCGTGGGCGAGAAACAGCGGGACCTCACGGCGGTAGGCGGCAGAGTCGAAATAGCTGTCGAGACCGTAGGAGCCAAGAAAGGCGATTCCCTCCATGCGGCCTACAAGCGACGCGTCGTCGGCGAGCGCGTGGCAGACCGCTCCACCGGCGGATGCACAAGCCAGCACCAAGCGCGCCTCGCCCGCCTGGCGCAACACAGCGGCTATGAGATAGCGCACGCGCTCTACCGCCGCCTCGTCCAGAGCGCCGGCGTCCGGCGACACGTACAACGACGAATTGCGGACCATCAGATTCTTGATCCGATTGAAATTGCCGCCAAACGTGTAATCGTTGACGCCCTGCTTCTGATCACCTCCGCGTCCATGGATATAGAACGTCACCAGCCTTGCACCGGTCGCCCGACCGACGGACACAAAGCTGATTTCTCCATGGGGTGTATCGATGCTGTTAGGGTTCTCCTGGCGGCGGGGAGCGAAATCCACGTAATGCCGCTTGACCCGCCGCTCTGGCACTTGATCCCGGCCGTTGATGTCCCGCATTTCCCGATAATCGACGACCAGACGGTCGCCACCATCACGGCTGTCAATGATCCCCGGATAGGCGAACAGATGATCCTTGAACGGTGCGAGTTCAAAAGCCCAGGCCGGTGATGCCAAACACAGAACCCCAACCGCAGCGGCTATGCTTCGCGCGTATGGGAAAGAACGCTTCTGCGGACGTCCATTTCCTCGCCGAGTTCTTCGATCATGATTCGCCATGCACCATTTCTGACACAGGGTCGATCAATATCCCAACCTGCCGGCGGAGAATCGAAAACAGGATCTGAAATCCCCGCTGGAATCGTCCTCACGTCAGGGTGCCGATAGCGTCTCTGTAGTCATCCACCGTATCAAGATCGACGGAGGCGGAGGCGGGGACCTCGACGTTAACGACGTTGTCCCCTTCGCCCGCGATCAAGGCGCGGGCACCGCTGTCTCCCTCAAGCCGGTCAATCGCTAGCTTGATCCGCTTCGGAAGCCATACCGGGTGGGCGGGCATTCCCTCCGCTACGGGCTGGACCAGGCATTCGGGATTTGCGGCAGCGGCTTCGATCACGCGTCCGATCACCGCAGCGGTGACCAGCGGCATGTCGCCGAGCAGGATCAACGCTCCGGGGGCACCCGAACCGATGGCCGCGTTGAAACCCGCCTTCAGGGATGAAGCGAGCCCATCACGATAGCTCGGATTGTCGACAAATGTGCATTCCATGCACTCGAGCGCCCGCTTCACGCGTTCGGCCTCATGGCCGGTCACGACGATCAGATCGTCAACGCCGGCGGCCCTGGCGTTTTCCGCAACCTCGCGGACAATCGTCCCCCCCTGCCCCCATTCGAGCAGAAGTTTGTTCATCGCGCCCATCCGATTCGATTGGCCTGCTGCGAGGATAATCGCAGAAAGGGCGGCCCTCGATGGCGAAGGCGCGGTCATTCAACGACCGGCCGTTTACGGGTCTCGCGTGGATGGGGTCGCAAGGGAATCTCGGTCAACAGCCCTCCGACGCCCATTGCCACAATATCGCTGCTGTCGACATCAAGCCCGGCGCACAGCCGCTGCAACACCCAGTCGAAGCCGTTCTCCTTCGGGCTGCGGGCGCATCCCGGAGCGCCGATCACCGGCTTGCCGCCGATCTCGGCGAGAACGAGGAGATTGCCCGGGTCGACCGGCATTCCGAGGTGACGAACCGTCCCGCCGGCAAGTTCAATGGCTCGCGGGACGACGTCGCCGCGGTCCGTGACCGCCGATGCACCGAACACGAGGACAAGGTCGGATCCGTGCACGTCCCGCTTCAGGACTTCCGCTACAGCACCAACAGTGTGGTCGACGCGCGTCTCTGAGGCGAGCACCGCGTGCAGCTCGGAGAGCCGACCGCCGGTGACGCGAACCGTCTTGTCGAGTACACTTTCCCTCGTTCCCGCCACGCGGGTCTGGACAAGCGACACACGCAGCCCATCGCGAAGGGGATGGACAACCATCAAATTCGGCGCAGCCACCTTCGCCGCAGCGCCCTCGGCCACAAAGCGCGAAATCGCGAATGGAATGATCTTGACCGTGGCAACCATCTGTCCGGCCTTGACGAGCGCTTGATTGGGAAGCGTGGCGACTGTTACCGCTGGGTCGACTCCGTTGAGCGCGTCAATGGCCGCCTGATTGACAACCATCACACCATCGGCAACTGCGTGGAAATTGACCCGTCCCGTGCCCACATCGTCGCGGCGGAGGCTGTAATGCTGCAGCGCGGTCGCAATCAGGGCAGCGCCCACATCCTCGGAAAGATCGTCATCACCGGTAATGGCAACGGTGATCTCGACGATTCCGGCCTGGCGCAACGCATCGAGATCTCCATCGGTCAGCACGTGTCCTTTTTTCATGCGGCGGCCGTCGGCAAGTCTCAGGGAGTGGGCGAGGATCGCGCCGGCAAGCTCCGTCGAATCGTCAAGTTTCCGTTCTCCAAACCACACGTTTCAGGCGGCCCTTTCCGCGCTGACGGCTGAGCGGGTACGTAATGCCTTGATGATTTCGGCGAGAATTGCGACGGCGATCTCGGCGGGGCTCGATGCACCGATATCCAACCCGATCGGTGAAGCGATCCGCTCGATCCGGTCAGCCGAAACTCCCATGGATGTCAGGCGTTCAACGCGCTTTGCGTGGGTTTTCCGGCTTCCGAGCGCGCCGACGTAGAAGCAGCCCGCCACCAGCGCCGCCTTGAGCGGAATATCGTCGATCTTGGGGTCATGCGTAACCGCGGCAAGCGCGCAATAGGGGTCGAGCGGACGCCCGGACAGCACGGCCTCCGGCCATTCGGCATCCAGCCTGACTCCGGAGAACCGCTCCGGCGTGGCGAAGGCCGTGCGGGGATCGATCACTTCAATGTCAAATCCCGCCAGTTTCGCCATCGGCGCGAGCGCCTGGCTAATATGAACAGCGCCGATAACGACAAGGCGAGGCGGCGGAATATGCACATTGATGAAATAGCTGCGGTTTTCGAGTTCCAGCACACCCGACTTGCCGGACCTGAACGCCTTGGCCACCGAATCGCCGAGCGCCGCGGCCACCTCATCGCCTTCGACCACCACCCGATCGCGTCCGTCGCCCAGATCGGTGACGAGAGCGACAGCGCGTCGGCCGGCGCGAGCGGCGTTGAGTTTCTTAAGGGATGCGGGGTCCACGGCTCAGCCAAGCCTTTCCACGTAGACGCGGATCTTGCCGCCGCAACTCAATCCGACCTGCCAGGCGGTTTCGTCCGCGACGCCGAATTCCAACATCTTCGGCTCGCCGGTCTCGATCACGTCGAGCGCGTCGGAGATGACCGCACCTTCGACGCAACCGCCGGACACGGAGCCTTCGAAATTGCTGTCACCGTCAATTACAAGATGACTGCCGACGGGGCGCGGCGCCGAGCCCCAGGTTTCCACTACGGTGGCGATCGCCACGTCCCGGCCCTCCCCCATCCATTCTTCCGCTACAGTAAGCGGATCGTTGTCGGGCATCGTTTTCTGAGGCATCGTCTCCATGTCAGTCGCTCCCTGCGATCACGCCGCGCTATCGAGTTCACGCAACCAATCCATCGGCGGTCTCGGGCGATGATATGGCGCTCCGCCCTCGCCCAGCGCAAGGCACAAATCCGCGATGCTGTTTAACGAATGAACCGGACGGAACTCGTCGACATGCGGCAGCATGGCTCTGACGCCCTTGGCTTTCGCCCGGAACCCTTCATAGCGCAGTAGTGGATTGAGCCAGATCAGCCGGCGGCAAGACTTGTGCAGCCGCTCCATCTCGTGATCAAGACCCTCTACCGCGTCCCGCTCCAGCCCGTCGGTGATCAGCAGCAAGACGGCGCCCTGGGATAGCACCCGGCGCGACCATTGGCGGTTGAATGTCGCCAGCGTCTCGCCGATCCGGGTGCCGCCCGACCAATCCTCGACAGCCCTGGCTGCGCCGTCGATGGCGGCGTCGATGTCGCGGCCGCGCATCTGCCGCGTCACGTTGGTGAGCCGGGTCCCGAACAGGAAGGTATGCACGCGCCTGCGTTTTTCGGTCACCGCATGCAGGAAATGCAGAAAAACGCGCGAGTACTGGCTCATCGAACCGGAGATATCGGCCAGAATGACAAGCGGCGGCTGCACCATCCGGGGTTCGCGAAACTGCGGAATGACAAGATCGCCACCGGTGCGCATGGCGCTGCGCATCGTCCGCCGCGGATCGACCGTGCGCTTGCGGTTCGACGGCTTCTGGCGGCGGGTCCGCACCTGGTCGGCGGGCAAGCGCAGCTCCGAGATCGCTCGTTTAGCCTCAGCGATCTCGGCGGCCGACATCTGCGAGAAGTCCTTGTCACGAAGGATTTCGCGCTCCGAAAAGGTCATTCTCGCGTCGACCTCGATTTCGGGTGCCTGTTCCTGTTGTTTCCGCTTCTTATGGCCCTCGAACATCGCATCGGCGACCCGAGACTCGCCGGCCCGCTTCTTTTCGCGTTCGCGAGTGTCCGGCGCCATCGGAGAAAACATCGCCAGCATCTTTTCGATCAGTTCGCGCGAACGCCAGAACAGCCGGAAAGCCTCATCGAACACGACCGTATCCTCGTGCCGCGTCACGAGCACGGAGTGCAATGTCCAGTAGAAATCGTCGCGTGTACCGATCCCCGCCGACATCACTGCCTCGATCGCGTCGTTGACCGCAGCGGGTCCGATCTTGAGGCCGGCCTTGCGCAAGGTGCGGGCGAAATAGACGATGTTATCCGCCAGCCGGCCCTCCGGATGCGGGTCGCTTCGGGAAGTCGAAGAGACGGTTTTCATGGTCAGGCCGCGTCGAGTTCGGCTTTGACGTCATCGAGAATACGCTTGCCGTCGCTGCCCTGAAGCCGGGCGATGTCGTCCTGGTATTTCAGCAACACCCCGATCGTGTCCGAAACTGTCGCCGGATCGAGCGCAACCTTGTCGAGCTCGGTCAGCGCCGTTGCCCAATCGATCGTCTCGGCGATACCGGGAACCTTGAACAGTTCCATCTCGCGTAATCTCTGCACGTAGCGAACCACCTCCTCCGACAGCCTCTCATTGGCTTGGGGCGCCTTGCGGCTGACGATCTCCAACTCCCGCTCGGCGGTCGGATAGTCCACCCAGTGATAGAGGCAGCGCCGCTTCAGCGCGTCGTGGATCTCGCGCGTCCGGTTCGTCGTGATGATGACGGCCGGGCGCTCCGCGGCGGTAATGGTGCCGTATTCGGGAATCGTGACCTGAAAATCCGACAGTACCTCGAGCAGAAACGCCTCGAAGGCTTCATCCGTCCGATCCAGTTCGTCGATCAAGAAGACCGCCGCCTTCCCCGGCTTGCCCGAAAGCGCTTCAAGCACCGGCCGGCGGATCAGATATTCATCGGAAAAGATGTCGCGGTGCAATTTCTCGCGGCTCGTCTCGCCGCTCGCCTCGGCAATGCGAATGTCGATCATCTGGGCGGCGTAGTTCCATTCGTACACCGCCGACGAGACGTCGAGACCCTCGTAACACTGCAACCGAATGAGCGGACGGTCGAGGGCCTTCGCCAGCACCTTCGCGATCTCCGTCTTCCCGACACCGGCTTCGCCCTCGAGGAACAGCGGACGTCCCATCTTGAGGCTGAGGTAGAGCACCGTCGCGAGCGGCCGATCGGCGACGTAGTCCTGACTGTTCAGGAGCGACAGGGTCTCGTCGATCGACTCCGGCAAGGACGTGTCGGGCGTTGGATCGGGCATGGTCATCATCTTTTTGCGGCGGCAGCGCCAGACCACGAACATAGGCAGGCACCCGGACGAGGCCAAGCTGATATTTAGGAGAAGAAAAGCTCGCTCGTGCCCGCCAAGCCACGCAGCTCAGATCACCTCATCCTCGTCGAACAGCGGGTGGCTGTCCATTTCATCGGTTATGGCCTCGATCTTGCCGCCGGCCTGCGCAAGACGACCAGTGCGGGCGATATGAAAAAGGGCATCTCCCATGTTGACCGTCGGCAGATTGGTCCGGCCGATAATCACACCTGCAGCTTCCGCGGTGATCGTAACCTCGTATTCGCCAAAGGGGTCGCTCAGCACGGCGATCGCCTCGCCCGTCTCCACCAGATCACCGGTCGTCCTGTTCATTCGGAGGATGCCGCCCTCGGGCGCACGGACCCAGTAGCTAGATTTGGATCGGACCGGCTTTCGTCTGGGAGGGGAGACGCTCTTTGCGGGGAACATGCCAAGTTGCTGCATCACCGACATCACGCCCCGAACCCCGATTCGGATAGAGAATTCATCGAAACGCAGCGCCTCACCTGCCTCGTAAAGCAGCATCTCTACCCCGTTTCTCTTCGCCGTCTCGCGCAGAGAACCGGTGCGCAGGGACGATTCAATGGTGACCGGAGCTCCAAAGGCGTCTGCAAGCGCGCGAAGGCGCTCCGTCGCGGAATTGTCGAACCGCAATTGCGGAAAGTTGGTTCGATGTAGAGCTGCCGTGTGGAGGTCGATGCCCGTCTCGCAGCGCAGCACAATCTCGCGCAGGAAGGTGTCCGCAAGGCGCGCAGCCATGGACCCGCGTTCCGATCCGGGAAACGAGCGGTTCAGATCACGCCGATCCGGCAGATAGCGAGAATGGGCAATGAAGCCCGGACCGTTGACAATCGGCACGGCGATGAGTGTACCGCGCAGCTTTTCCATCAGCGGCGATTGCAGCACCCGCCTGATGATCTCGATGCCGAGAATTTCGTCCCCGTGAACAGCCGCCGAGACAAAAAAGGTCGGACCGGGGCGCTTGCCGTGAATGACCCGGATCGGCAATTCCATCGGGACATGGTTGGACAACATCCCAAGCGAGATTCCGATCGTGGCGCGCTGCCCCGGCCCGATTACTGTATCTGCGATCTCGAAAGGTTCACGCTGGTTTTTCTGCAGCATGCCGGCGGTCAACCTTTCCCCTTGGTTCGGGTGTTGCCCTTGGCGGCGTTGGATTCGATCAGGTTGATGATCTTGCCCGCGACGTCGACGCCCGTGGCCTTCTCGACACCTTCGAGGCCCGGCGACGAATTCACTTCCATCACCACAGGGCCGTGATTGGACCGCAGCATATCGACGCCGCAAACGTTCAATCCCATGGCTTTTGCGGCGCGAACTGCGGTCGAGCGCTCCTCCGGCGTGAGTTTCAGGGTCTTTGCGCTGCCTCCCCGGTGCAGATTGGAACGGAACTCGCCCTCCGCGCCCGTGCGCATCATGGATGCAACGACCTTTCCGCCGACGACGAATGCGCGGATATCGGTACTTCCTGCTTCCTTGATAAATTCCTGAACCAGGATATTTACATTGGCACCGCGAAAAGCCTCAATGACTGATTTCGCCGATCGGCGGGTGTCACCCAGTACCACGCCGATACCCTGTGTTCCCTCGATAAGCTTGATGATGACCGGCTCGCCCCCAACGAGATCCAGCAGCGCATCGGTCTGCTTGGCGTCATGCGAAAACGCGGTCACCGGCAGCCCGATACCGTCCCGGGCAAGGATCTGCATCGAGCGCAACTTGTCGCGCGAACGACCGATGGCCACCGATTCATTCAGCGGCCATACGCCCATCATCTCAAACTGGCGAAGCACCGCCGTGCCATAATAGGTAACCGACGCGCCGATACGCGGGATGACGGCGTCGTAACGGGGCAGTTTCTGGCCATTGTGATAGAGCGCCGGCCGATGCGATGTAATGTCCATGTAGCAGTGCGTGTGATTCACGATGTCGATCTCGTGCCCACGGCTTTCCGCCGCTTCCACAATTCGCTTATGGGAATACAATCCGGCATTACGGGCCATCATCACAAGCTTCATTGTTTTTCTCCAGTGGAAACGTTTTCGCCGCGCTTGTCCGCAGCCGAAAGGTAAGCGTGGCTGCTGTCGACCAGGAAACCCCGTCGAAGCAGATTGCGCCCGATCAACATCGGGAATTCCATGCTGTCCCGGTTGGTCAGCGTTATCTCGACTGTGTTCCGGTGTCCGGCAAGCCTGATCGGCGTCTTCACGACGACACGTTCTTCCGCATGACCGGACGACGACTTAACTGTGCGCTTGTCTACGACCGGCGCCTGGAAGAGCCGAGCAGCCGGATCGCGGGCCGGAAGAATCGAGAACTCAACCCACCGCCTGTTCTCTTTCTCCAGGATCTTCATTGTCTCGACG
The DNA here is from genome assembly GCF_019966575.1 of Oricola cellulosilytica. GTDB lineage: Bacteria > Pseudomonadota > Alphaproteobacteria > Rhizobiales > Rhizobiaceae > Oricola > Oricola cellulosilytica. The sequence goes on from NZ_JAINFK010000009.1 coordinate 33,200, forward strand.
TGAAGCGCACATGTGCGGGCGCCGGAATCGATCTTAGCGTGAACCGTCAAGTCGCCGAAATCCGGTAAACGCACGACCTCTTTCCAGCCGACGACTGTCTTCTTGCGTTCGCTCGTCTTCTTGCGCGCGCGCTCTGGCTGCTCGCCACGCGCCTGATTTTCGTTTCTCATTCACTCACCGCCCCAATGGCCGCGTCATTGACACGCCGGTAACTCGTGAAGGTGCGATGACTTAAGACGACAAAGAACGTCTCCATATCGATCAGCGCGAACCCCAACTCGTTCAATGCTCTCGACAAGTCATTGATATCGCTTTCATACAGCCGCTTGCGGCCAGTGACCTCGCGCAAGTGCTTCATCGATATTCGGAACCGGCCGCGCGGCTTGCCGCCGAAAGGCTGTTCATAGAGTTCGACGATTTGCGACGCCGCAGCCTGCATTTGCAATGATGTTCTCCACCCGCTCGCCGCCCTGAATATCCATCGGACGGATTTTTGCAATATTTTTTTGGCTATAGATGAATTTATTTTCCCAAATGGGGATATCAAACCAATGTGACGCGGAGCGAGTTGTCGACAAGGTAAGGTTTCATCTTGCCCTCTTTCAGTCACCCGTGCATCACGGATACATGAAGAGAACGATGGACGAGACGGGAGCCACGGCAATGACCGCGCGGATCGCGGGTCGCTTGTCCGTATGTGCCCTCCTTCTCGCGGCTGCACCCGCCCCGGCGCAAGAGAGCGCAACACCGGTGATCGGGATCGCCGGTCCGTTGAGCGGCTATTTCACGGTTCTCGGCGAACAGATCGAGGCCGGCGTGAAGGCCGCAGTGGCCAAGCGCGATGACATCAAGACCCGGACCTCCGACGACGGCTGTAGCGCAGAAGGCGGAGAACGCTCGGCGCGCGATCTCGCCGACGCCCGTGTTGCGGTGGTAGTTGGTTATCCCTGCATAGAGGCGTTTGATGCTGCCATGCCGATCCTTGCCGAGGCAGGCATCCCAGTCATGGCCGTCGGTATTCAGGCGGAAGGCATCACGCAGGATAGCGCTCCCGACGCAGCGCGCATTCTCCGCTTCGGGCCGAAATCCTCAGACGAGGCGGAGGCGCTTGCCGACTATCTGAAGGAGCGTTGGCGAGCGGTGAACTTCGCCATAATTGATGACGGGACCTTGTATGGGCGGCAATTCGCGGAGGCGGTGCGCTTTCTGCTGGAAGAAGACAATCTACAACCGGTCTTCACCGACAACTATCGTCCACAGCTCGAAAACCAGATGGGGCTGGTGCGGCGTCTGCAGCGGTCGGGCGCAACGCATGTGCTGATCGGCGGCGACGCCTACGATGCCGCCGTGATCGCGGACAATGCGGCTACCATCGATGTGCCGCTGACACTTGCCGGCGGAAGCGCGCTCGTCGCCGCTCCCGAGAACGGCAGGCTGGTGGATGGAACGATTGTCGCGGCGCAACCGGATTATGCAGTCCGCGAACCAGCAGCGGAACTGCGCCGAAGAACCGAAGGGTCGGGAATTCCCCAGATCGGCTACATAGCGCCCGCCTATGCGGCCACAGAGGTGGCGCTGTTCGGGCTGGATATAGGCGCGTTCGAGAGCCCTGCCTCCTTCGGGCCGATGCTTTCCAGGACATTCCGTACCGCCCTAGGGCCGCTCAGTTTCGACGCGAATGGCGACCCGGAAAGCAACCTGTTCGAGGTTTTCGTCGTCGATGACGGTCGGCTGGTTCCGGACCAGAACGGCGGCAGCCAAGAACGGATTCAATGACGATGTGGCCGAGCGGCAACCGGAACCTCATAACCGATGTCACCGGTATTCGGGTCGGCAATGCGAGTGACACGACCGTAAAGACGGGCGTCACGGCGGTGCTTTGCGAGAGTCCGGCGACAGCAGCGGTGCAGGTTCTGGGCGGTGCGCCGGGCACGCGGGAAACCGATCTTCTGGAGCCGCACAACGCCGTCGAGACGGTCGATGCGCTCATTCTGTCCGGTGGATCGGCGTTTGGGCTGGATGCGGCATCGGGCGCGCAGGCGGCGCTCGTGGAGATTGGGCGCGGATTCGATGTCGGGGGACACCGCATTCCGATCGTTCCTGCGGCGATCCTGTTTGATATGATCAACGGGGGCGAAAAGAACTGGGGGCGTTTCCCGCCCTACCGGGAACTCGGCTACAAAGCGCTCAAGGCCGCGAGTGCCGATTTCGAGATCGGTACGCATGGCGCCGGAACCGGCGCACTGACTGCAAACCTGAAGGGGGGGCTCGGATCGGCTTCCTCCGTCATGGAGGCCGGCAACGCCACGGTCGGTGCGCTCGTCGCGGTCAATCCCCTCGGCGCCACAACGGTCGGCACGAGCCGCCATTTCTGGGCGGCGCCTTTCGAGCAGAACGGCGAGTTCGGCGGCATTGGGGTCGCCTCGCCCTTCCCCGACGACGCCTCATGCGTTCGTCTGAAACACCGCGAGACGGACGGACCGGCGATCGCCAATACCACCATCGGGGTCATCGCGACGGACGCCACGCTGACAAAGGCGGAATGCAAACGTCTTGCGATAGCGGCCCATGACGGTTTCGCGCGGGCGATCTGGCCGTGCCACACGCCGCACGACGGCGACCTGGTTTTCGCGCTTGCGACCGGGCGGCGCAAGCTCAGCGAGGACCCGGATTCGTTCATTCAGCTGTGCGCCGCTGCGGCGAGTACGATGGCGCGGGCAATCGCGCGAGGGGTATATGCGGCGATATCCGCCGATGGGGATATCATGCCGACATGGAGCCAGAAACATTGACACTGGCCCGCCGAACGGTCACCGAACACCAAAAACATGCAGGAAAACATGGCTGACCGTCCGATCAAGATTGCGCCCTCGATTCTGGCATCCGATTTCTCCAAACTCGGCCAAGAGGTTCGGGATGTCGTCGAAGCAGGCGCCAACTGGATTCATCTGGACGTAATGGATGGGCATTTCGTGCCCAACATCTCCTACGGGCCTGACATAATCGCGAAATTGCGGCCGCACACCGAAGCGACCTTCGACTGCCACCTGATGATCGCACCATGCGATCCGTACCTGGAAGCCTTCGCCAAGGCCGGGTGCGACATTATTACCGTTCATACGGAAGCGGGGCCGCATCTGCACAGATCGCTGCAGGCGATCCGTGGGCTCGGAAAGAAGGCTGGGGTATCGCTCAACCCGGGCACACCTGAAAGCGCAATCGAATATGTGCTCGACGATGTCGACCTGATCCTCGTCATGAGCGTCAATCCGGGGTTTGGCGGCCAGAAATTCATTCCCGGCGCACTTGAAAAGATTCGCCGCCTGAACGCCATGATCGGCGAACGTCAGATCGAGATCGAGGTCGATGGCGGCGTGACGGCGGATACAGCGGGTCCGTGCGCCGCAGCCGGGGCCAATGCCTTCGTTGCGGGTTCCGCTGTTTTCAGGGGCGGTACGGTTGAAAGCTACCGCGCGAACATTCAGGCTATCCGCCAGGCCGCAGAGGAACACCGCCCCTGAGGAGTATCGCCATGGGAGCACGGCAGTCGCTGATCGCCCTATTCGGAAGCATGGTGCTCACGGCCCCTTCCGTGGCCGGCGACATAGCCGCGCTCAACGTGCTTGGATTCAGCGACGATGGGGCGACGTTCGCGTTCGAGGAATACGGCGTTCAGGACGGTTCGGGCTTTCCCTATGCGAACCGTTTCTACATCGACACGGCATCGGACAGCTTTATGCCCGGATCGCCTATCCGTGTCCGGCTGGACGACGAGAACGCCACACTGGAGGATGCCCGGGTCCAGGCGAAACTAAGCGGCGAAGCCATCGTTCCCGACGGCAGCCTCGTGCCCGGATCTCAGGCCGGGTGGAACCCAATTACGGAGCTGTCCGCAGATCCGGCGCGAATGGTCGTCAATCCGCGGCCCGTCTTTCCACCTGTCGATGCGCCCCTGGAGATCAGGCTCGAAGAGGTTTTCTTTCCGGTCTTGGAAAATTGCCAAGACATCAGCGAGCGCGACGTCGGCTTCCGACTTCTCTCGGTAGACGCAAGCGCCGGTGGACGTACCACCATCCTTCACGAAGACCACTCCGTTCCGGCGAGCCGCGGTTGTCCTATCGGCTACCGTTTCGGCGGGGTGCAGACCTATATATCCCACCGGGGACCATCAGTCATCGCGGTCCTGATTGCGATTGAGAGCTTTGGCTTCGAAGGACCGGATTTTCGCTGGATGGCGGTAACGAAAAACTTTGCCGATCGACCGTGATGTGCCGGTCGGAGGGCAAGCCCATTTCTGCGGGATCGCTCGTTACCGGCTTGGGAAAGCCGGTGGCGGGCGCTTTCGTCTGGGGCTCGATGATGGCGGTGAGCGCCTACGTTGCGCTGCGTTTCGGTCTCGGGCGTTCCGGTGGACCGAGCATCGGCGTCATACTGGCGATCTATTTTCTCGGCGGCGCGTGCGGATTCGCGCTCGCCTACCCGTTCCTGTGGTTTGCGCACCGGATATCGCGCCCGCTCCTGCGGACGCTTCTGGTTATTTTATTGCTGGGAATCTTCACGCTCGGTGCGACCGCGCTCATCCTGCTTCTCCAGTATCGGACCTACTACGCGCAATGGCACGGTCCGGCCTTAAGCAGGATCTGGTTCTGGCAGCAATTCTACACGGCGCTCGGCTCCACATATCAGTATGCGGTTATCGGCACGCGTCTCTACTGGCCCCTCGGTGCGCTGTTCCTTTTGGCAACAAGCTGGTGGTTGAGTCGCCAGAGACGTTGAGACCGACGGAACGGTCTGATATCTGCCCGACATCCTCTCCTTGATCCCCGCAAAGGTGTTTTCACATGGTACCCCGCTATTCACGGCCGGATATGGTCGCCATCTGGTCGCCGGAAACCAAGTTCCGCATCTGGTTTGAAATCGAGGCACATGCATGCGATGCGCTGGCAAAGCTCGGCGTCATTCCGGAAAGCGCGGCAAAGACCATCTGGGCAAAGGGCGGCGCGGCTACATTTGATGTCGAGCGGATCGACGAAATCGAGCGCGAAACAAAGCACGACGTTATCGCATTTCTGACGCATCTCGCCGAGATCGTCGGGCCGGACGCCCGTTTCGTGCATCAGGGAATGACCTCTTCCGACGTTCTGGACACCTGCTTCAGCGTCCAGCTTGCACGGGCGTCCGATATCCTCCTGGCTGACATGGACGCGCTTCTTGACGCGTTGAAAAAGCGGGCGTTCGAGCACAAGGAAACGATCACGATCGGCCGCAGCCACGGCATCCATGCAGAGCCGACGACATTCGGCGTAAAGCTGGCGCAGGCATATGCCGAGTTCTCGCGCTGCCGTGACCGGCTGGTCAACGCGCGCGAGGAGATCGCTACCTGCGCGATCTCCGGCGCCGTCGGCACCTTCGCGAATATCGACCCCACCGTAGAGGAGCATGTGGCCGATGCGCTCGGCCTGAAGCCCGAACCCGTTTCAACGCAGGTGATTCCGCGTGACCGGCATGCAATGTACTTCGCGACCCTCGGCGTAATCGCGTCTTCGGTCGAGCGTCTGGCGACCGAGATCCGGCATCTGCAGCGGACCGAAGTGCTGGAGGTCGAGGAATATTTCTCGCCGGGCCAGAAGGGATCGTCGGCGATGCCCCACAAGCGCAATCCGGTGCTCACGGAGAATCTGACGGGTCTGGCGCGCATGGTCCGGTCGTTCGCCATGCCGGCGATGGAAAACGTGGCGCTGTGGCATGAGCGCGACATTTCCCATTCCTCGGTCGAACGGATGATCGGGCCGGACGCGACGATCACACTCGATTTTGCGTTGGCGCGGCTGACCGGCGTGATCGAGAAACTCGTCGTCTATCCGGACAACATGATGACGAACCTCAACAAGTTCCGGGGCCTGGTCCATTCGCAGCGGGTCCTTCTTGCCCTGACACAAGCCGGTGTCAGCCGCGAGGATGCCTATCGGCTCGTTCAGCGCAATGCGATGAAGGTCTGGAACGAGGGCAAGGATTTCCTCGAGGAACTTCTGGGTGACGCGGAGGTGTGCGCCGCACTTTCGGAAGACACGCTACGCGAAAAATTCGATCTTGGTTATCACACCAAACACGTGGACACGACGTTCAAACGGGTGTTCGGAGAGTCGTAAGATACATCTCTCCAGCGCCACAGGCCGGCCATTCCGCCGGCCGGGACCATATTCATGCCACCAGGCCATATCCTGCTCGCGATTCTCGTGAGCGCTGTCTACGGAACGGCCTTTGTCGCGATCAAGGTGGCCGTCACGGACATTCCGCCGTTGCTGGCCACGGGGTACCGGTTCCTGTTTGCCGCGATACCGCTGGTGTTCTTCGTCAGGCGCCCGGCGATACCGGCGGCCTATCTTATCGCTTACGGCCTCGTCCAGGGGGGCGTCATGTTCGGGTTGATCTTCACTGCCATAGGACTCGGCATGCCGCCCGGCCTCGCCTCGCTGGTTGTCCAGTTGCAGGTGTTCTTCACGGTGTTCTTCGCCTTTCTGGCATTCGGCGAAAAGCCGACGCGCGCGGAAGTCGCCGGCGCGACCATTGCGCTGTGCGGTATCGTGCTGATCGGATGGTCCAATGCATCGGTATCGCCGGTGATCCCGTTCCTGCTCGTAATCGCCTCGGGGGCAGCGTGGGGCGTCGCGAACATCATCGCCAAGGCGGCAAAACCGGACTCCATGCTCGGTTTCATAGGCTGGTCAAGCCTCGTGGCACCGGTTCCCTTGTTCCTTCTTTCGATGCTGGTCGAGGGGACCGCCTTCGGTTTGCCGCCAAGCGCACCTTCCGGCGCAACCGTTTTGTCGGTCGCCTATCTCGCGTATCCGACAACGGTGTTCGCGTTCGCCGCGTGGGTCTTTCTCCTGCGGCGGCACTCGGCCGCCGCCGTGACGCCCTATGCCCTGCTCATTCCGGTGTTCGGGATGACGTCCACGGCCTTGGTTTTCGGGGAACGGCTAACGCCCCTGTCCATGACCGGGTCCCTGTTGGTTTTCGCCGGATTGGCGGTTCACGTTTTCGCCGTGCGATTCCTGAAACGCAGATCCCGGAGTGTTTAGCAAAAGGCGTCAGCATGGAGCTTGGCGATCACGTATCGTTTCGCTCGAATAACGGGATTGAACGGCAGAAACATGTAGACAACGTGTTGTTTTAATGTGGGAAAACGACCCGTTCACGCCGTTCTAGAAGATGGTAACGAACGGAAAAGCGATGTGATTGAAAACGGTCTGCAACCGCCGCTTTTCGTGCCCAGATTCCTTTGATCCGCAGACGGATAAGGAGCACGATCATGACCGACTACAAGGATCAGTACGATACCAACCCGAACAGGCCTTACGGGGACACGGGAAACAGGGGTTACACGGGCCCGACAATCGCGTTGGCCGTCATCGCGCTGTTGATCGGTGGCGTCTTCTTCATGTCGAATGGCCCTAGCAACGTCGACATCAACTCGACTGCAAGCGTTCCCGCCGCAACGGAGACCGCGCCGACCGCCGAACCGGCCGCTCCCGTGGCGCCCATCGAAGAGCCGCAAACCCCCGCGCCGGCAACCGCTCAGTAAAAACTCGGCTTCCAACGCGCGATCGAGCCAAAAGAATTCATGCGCCGGATTGACATCGCGGGTCCGAGACCCGACTTCCCGGCGCATGAAAATCAAAGACGCCGAAATTCTAATTGTACCCGGATACACGAAGCCGCATCTCGACCATTGGCAATCGCGATGGCTGCAAAAAATGCCGACCGCCCGCCGGGTCGAGCAGGAGCACTGGTCAAAGCCTGTTCGGGAGGATTGGGTGGAACGGGTTCGCGATGAAATTGCACGCGCCCAAAAGCCGATCGTGCTCGTCGCCCATTCCCTTGGCGTGGCCTCCGCGGTTCACGCCACGCAGGATTCGACGCCGAACGTCGTGGGCGGGTTTTTCGTCGCGCCTCCGGACCTAGAGAACGGAAACATCCGCCCGAAACACTTTAAGACATTCGGCCCCTATCCGCGTGACCCGCTCCCCTTTCCGTCTTTTGTCATTGCAAGCCGCAACGATCCCTTTTCGGCATTCGAACCGGCCGAAGAAATCGCTGCGAGTTGGGGTTCGTTCTTCGTCGATGCGGGCGAGTCAGGCCACATCAACGCCGAATCCGGCCACGGCCCCTGGCCCGAAGGCCTAATGGTTTTCGCGGAATTCATGAAGCGGCTCTGAGCGAGTCGGGCAGCTCAATATCCAGCCGAGCTGCCGTTATCGCCGGACGCTTCCTCGGCCATCGCAAGAATGGCCTTTTGACCCTCCGCGACGATTGCCACGTCGAAGCCGAGCGCCATGAAACGGAAGCCCATCTGGTGGTATTTCCGCGCCATGGCCGGATTGGCGACGAAGATTCCGGCATGCTTGCCGGCATCTCGCGCCGCTGCAGCGATGCTGGCGACAGCCTCATCCATTTCCGGCAATCCGGGATCCACCGATTTTCCGCCGGTCCACGCAATCGAAAAATCCGCCGGTCCGACGAACAAACCGTCAATTCCGTCAATTGCGGCGATTTCGCTTACCCGGTCGAACGCTTCCCGCGTTTCGATCATCGCGAATGAAACGGTACGAACATTTGAGGTCGCAAGGTATTCGTTTCCACCGGCAATGCCGCGAACGGCGACCGCCCGCGAAGCCCCCCAAGAGCGTCCACCAAGGGGCGGAAACTTCACCGCGTCGCGGAATGCGACCGCGTCCTGTACCGAATTGATCATCGGGGCGATGATGGCGTCGGCGCCCATGTCGAGTGCGCGGGACGCCATATCCATGCGACCAAGCGGAACCCGGACGACAGCCGCCTTGCCTGAATGAATGACCGTGCTCAGCCCGCTCAGGACGCTATGCTCGTGATGACCGCCATGCTGCATGTCGAGCGTGACGGCGCCGAACGGCCCCTGAGCGAACAGTTCAACAAGGCCATTCTCGGGTACCGAGGACCATACGGTATATACAGTCTCGCCAGCGATCAGCCGCGCCTGAAGCGTGTAGTCGAACATCAATCGTTGACCCGCCGCGGCCCTGATTGCGTCAACTGTTCTTAACCTGCTCGATGGCTTCGGCCATCAGTTCTTGCATGGTACGGCGAATCTGATGATCGGATTGATCGACGCCCGCGGCGTCAAAGTCGCGGCGCACCTTGCGGAAAACGTCTTCCTCGCCGGCTTCCTCGATATCGGCGATAATCACCTCCTTCGCATACGCCTCGGCATCGTCGCCCGATTTTCCGAGTTTCTCCGCGGCCCAGAGGCCAAGCAGCTTGTTACGGCGGGCTTCCGCCTTAAAGCGAAGCTGCTCGTCATGGACGAACTTGTTCTCGTAAGCGTCCTCACGGTCCTTCATCGACATGCCAGTCTCCATTCGCAGGTTTCGTCAGCGGCCTAACGCTCCGAAAAACAATTGTGAATTTATCCTGTCTAAATCAAATGGCCGTCGAAAGATCAACTCGCTTCCAGCGAACGGAAGGGCACTAACCCAAAATGGCGGGATATTGCACTGCAACGTTTGTGCTTGACCGCCGATTGGAGTAAACGGCGCGAAACGCAGGGTGCCGAATTCACGGCATCATTCATCCGGGCAGAGCAGATATTCATGAAACAGCGCCGCCGAATTTATGAAGGCAAAGGGAAAATTCTCTATGAAGGTCCCGAACCAGGCACTCTGGTGCAATTCTTTAAGGACGACGCGACCGCGTTCAACAAGAAAAAGCACGATGTGGTCGAGGGCAAGGGTGTCCTGAACAACCGGATCTCCGAGCACATATTCACGCATCTAAATCGAGTGGGCATTCCGACCCATTTCATCAAGCGTTTGAATATGCGCGAGCAGTTGATCCGCGAAGTAGAGATCATTCCGCTGGAAGTGGTAGTGCGCAATGTCGCCGCAGGATCAATGTCGCAGCGCCTCGGCATCGAGGAAGGCACCGTTCTGCCGCGCTCGATCATCGAGTTTTATTACAAGGCCGATGCGCTGGATGATCCGATGGTGTCGGAAGAGCACGTCACAGCGTTCGGCTGGGCCAGCCCGCAGGAAATCGATGACATCATGGCGCTCGCCATTCGCGTCAATGATTTTCTCACCGGCCTTTTCCTGGGGATTGGAATACAACTGGTCGATTTCAAGATCGAATGCGGTCGGCTCTTCGAGGGCGAAACCATGCGTGTGGTAATCGCCGACGAGATCTCGCCGGATAGTTGCCGCCTTTGGGATATCAAGACCAACGAGAAGCTGGACAAAGACCGCTTTCGCCGGGATATCGGTGGACTTGTCGAAGCCTATCAGGAAGTCGCGCGCCGACTGGGAATCATGAACGAGAACGACGCACCGCGCCCGAAAGGCCCGGTATTGGTGAAGTGAGCCGATGACAACCGCACGCATAGTGGTGACGCTGAAGAACGGCGTACTGGACCCGCAAGGGAAGGCGATCGAGGGAGCGCTCGGCACACTGAATTTCCAGGGCGTCGGCAAGGTGCGCCAGGGAAAGGTTTTCGATGTCGAACTGGACACCAAGGACCGCGCCAAGGCCGAGAGCGATCTCAACGCGATGTGCGAAAAGCTTCTGGCCAACACGGTAATCGAGGATTACGCGGTGGAGATAGTCGAAGAATGAGGACTGCCGTAATCCTTCTTCCCGGCCTCAACCGCGATCGTGACATGATCGCGGCAATCACCAAGATTTCCGGCAAGCCTCCGGTGACGGTCTGGCAGACTGAAACCGAGATCCCGAATGTCGACCTGATCGTGATTCCCGGCGGGTTTTCCTATGGCGATTACCTGCGTTGCGGTGCAATCGGCGCGCGGATGCCGGTGATGGAAGCGCTGCGCAAAAAAGCCGAGGCGGGCGTGCGGGTCATCGGCGTTTGCAACGGATTTCAGATCCTGCTTGAAACGGGCTTGCTGCCGGGTGCGTTGATGCGCAACGCCTCACTAAAGTTCGTGTGCCGGGAGGTGAAACTGGAAGTCACGAACGCCGGTACGCCTTTCACCGCGTCATATCGCCAAGGTGAAATCATTCGGTGTCCCGTTGCCCATCATGATGGCAACTATTTCGCTGACGGCGAGACGCTCGCCCGTCTGAACGGAAACGGGCAGGTTGTCTTCCGCTATGCCGAGGGGAGCAATCCCAACGGCTCCATCGAGGATATCGCCGGGATCGTCAGCGAAGCAGGCAATGTGCTCGGACTGATGCCCCATCCGGAAAACCTGATCGAAACCGCCCATGGCGGCACTGACGGGCGCGGAATATTCGAGAACGCGCTCGGCTTGTCCGACCTCGCCGGCGCCGCGTGACTCGCAACAGACTTTGGGCGTCAGCCGCGCTGGCCGTATTTGTCGCCGGCTGTGCCGGAGGCGAACGCATCGGAGGGCCGCTCTCTCTGGAAGTGGACGCAGCGAGCCCGGTCGCGGTGCTGTCGGCGATCAACGAAAACGGACAGCGCTGCTGGTTTCGCGCAAAGTCAAAGGATTTTGCGCGCCTGGCCCTTGTGCCCGAACTCGACACAAGGGTGGGCAACCCGCGCCTGCTCGTTGTGGAGAGAGGCAAGGCAAGCGGGCTGCCCAAACTGGTGATCGAAGCTTCTGGCGAGCCTGTGAAGATCACGACCTATGGACCACTCAGTGATCAGAGCGTTTCGGCCCGTATCAACGACGATGTTATCGCATGGTCCACGGGCCGGAAGGACTGCTAGGATCAGGTCCGGTACCACCAGAAGGGCTTATCCGCCTCGAATCGCGCTTGCTGGCGCGTGACCCCGATATCGCGAAGCTGGTCGTCGGTCAGTTCCAGCAGTCGTTTTCGGCTGCGTTGCTTGACGAGACGCGCACGAATAATGACCACGAACACCTTGAACCAAACATGCAGTGGCACTGCGCCAATGCCGGCAAATGTCCTGTAGCCGATGCGTACAGGGCCATTGTGCGGCACAATTGTATCGATTGACACCATCGTACTGACCCTTCCTGTTGGAGATTGATACATTGCCTCCCTACATTGACTCGGATTGCCTCTCAATATTAACATTGTCACCATGACAAATTGGCTACCCGATCTGAAAAACGGAGACGGCCCCCTGTACTTGCGGTTGGCCGGGCGCATTGAAGATGCGATCGAAACAGGCACCCTGCCCTCCGGATCCAAGCTGCCCCCACAGCGCAATCTCGCCTTCGATCTCGGCGTCACCGTCGGCACAGTGAGCCGCGCATATTCGATTGTGCGAGAGCGCGGCCTGGTTTCAGGCGAAGTCGGGCGCGGCACCTACGTTTCGGAGCGCGATTCGGGCGATATTCGCCACTCGACGACGAAATACCTTCCCGCGATGCCGGGCAGCGAAAGACCGGCCACACCCCAAGCCGCAATCCCAATGACATCGACGGCAGCTGCCGATGTGGGCCAAGGCCGGCTGATTACCGAAATGTTCAGCGCCGCGAGCGTCGATACCGGCTACGCGGGCATCGATTACATCCGGTCGGTCCCGCCGTCATGGCAAACAGCGGGAAGCGTCTGGCTGGCCCATGGCGGATGGACGCCCGACCCGTCGCTCGTAGTCCCGGTCCTGGGCGTACATGCCGGAATCATGGCCGTCGTTTCCGCGGTTTCCGCCATCGGTGACCGAATCGCGTTCGAGGAACTGTGTTATCCCGCCACGCCACGTGCCGTAGCGATGACCGGACGCCGCATCGCCCGGCTCAAGTCGACGCCCGACGGCATCGACCCAGAGAACTTCGAGCATGTCTGTGCGCAGCAGCACCCCAAGGCCGTCGTCCTTGTCGCGACGTTGAACAACCCGACGCTGGGCACGATCCCTGACGAGAACCGTCGCCGGATCATCGAGATCTCCCGCAGATACAATGTCTGGATTATCGAGGACAACATTTTCGGCGGGCTAAAGAACGATTCCCCGACACCGCTCGCCTCGCTGGCACCGGAACGCACATTCACGCTCGATGGCCTTTCGAAATCGGTATCGGCGGGTTTACGATCCGGCTGGGTCTCCTGCCCTCCTGGCTATGTCACGCGCGTGGTGAATGCGCACCGGTTGCTGACGGGGGGCGGACCCTTCCTTCTCAAGGAGACCTCCACCCGGCTCGTCCTTTCACGGGAGGCGCACAAGATTCGCGACAATGTGCGTCGGGTGATAGCGACACGCGCCAAACTCGCCACCGAAACGCTGTCGAATGCGCATCCGGAAGCCGGAGTGCGGAGCGACCCTGACTGCCCGTTCGTCTGGCTCACCGTGCCGGAACCGTGGCTGCCCGGCACATTCTGCAAAGCGGCGCAGGAAGCCGGAGTTATTGTCGAGGGTGCCGACGAATACAAGGTGGCCTCGCTCGACTATCCATGCCCGAACGTGCGTGTTTCCCTGACCGGTCCGCTGACCGACATCAAATTCGAGCGCGGCCTGTCGGTACTGGCGGACCTGCTCTCCTCGCCGGCACTGAATTTCGATTCGATCGAATAGCACCGCGCAAGGGAGGAATCCCCACCTATCCTCCGGCGAGTCCACTGCGGCGCTTGTGCACCGCACGGACCGGATGGTAGCAGGAAATTTCTCCGAAAAACCCGAGACGCCCAGTCATCATGACAATTCGAAATTCGATTCCCATTACGCCGGAACTCGTTGAAGCCCATGGCATCACCCCGGAAGAGTACGAACGCATTAGAGACCTGACCGGTCGCGAGCCGACGTTCACCGAACTGGGTATCTGGTCGGCGATGTGGAACGAGCACTGTTCGTACAAATCGTCAAAGAAATGGCTGAAGACGCTACCGACGACCGGGCCCCAAGTCATCCAGGGCCCCGGAGAGAATGCTGGTGTCGTCGATATCGGCGACGGCGAATGTGTTGTCTTCAAGATGGAGAGCCATAACCACCCCTCCTATATCGAGCCCTATCAGGGAGCGGCGACCGGCGTCGGCGGTATCCTGCGCGACGTGTTCACCATGGGCGCACGTCCGGTGGCGGCAATGAACGCACTGCGGTTCGGCGAGCCGGAACATCCCAAGACCCGCCATCTCGTATCCGGCGTCGTTTCAGGCGTGGGCGGATATGGCAACTCGTTTGGCGTACCGACCGTTGGCGGCGAGGTCGAGTTCGACGCCCGCTACAACGGCAACTGCCTCGTCAATGCGTTTGCGGCAGGCATCGCCCGAACGGATGCGATCTTCCTATCGGAAGCCAAGGGCGTGGGCCTGCCGGTGGTCTACCTCGGCGCCAAGACCGGCCGCGACGGGGTTGGTGGCGCCACCATGGCATCAGCGGAATTCGGCGACGACATCGATCAGAAGCGGCCTACCGTACAGGTCGGCGATCCGTTCACGGAGAAATGCCTGCTCGAAGCCTGCCTAGAACTGATGACGTCCGGCGCGGTCATCGCCATCCAGGACATGGGCGCCGCCGGCCTGACCTGCTCGGCGGTCGAGATGGGCGCAAAGGGCGATCTTGGCATCGAACTTGATCTCGACAAGGTGCCGGTGCGCGAAGAACGGATGAGCGCCTACGAGATGATGCTGTCCGAAAGCCAGGAGCGTATGCTCATGGTGCTGCGCCCGGAAAAGGAAAACGAGGCGAAAGCGATCTTCGCGAAATGGGGCCTCGATTTCGCCATTGTCGGAAGAACAACGGACGACCTCCGGTTCCGGATACTGCATCAGGGCGAGGAGGTCGCCAACCTGCCGATCAAGGAACTGGGCGACGAAGCACCCGAATATGACCGTCCCTGGATCGAGCCCGGCGCGTGGCAGGCGATCGACGCCTCCCAGTTCCCCGAACCCGACGATTATGCAGATGCTATCCTGCAAGTTCTCGGATCGGCCAATATGTGTTCGAAGCGCTGGGTCTGGGAGCAGTACGATACCCTGATCCAAGGGAACTCGCTGCAACTGCCCGGAGGCGATGCCGGTGTGGTGCGGGTTGACGGACACGAGACGAAAGCTCTGGCTTTCTCTTCCGACGTCACGCCCCGCTACTGCGAGGCCGACCCCTTTGAGGGCGGCAAGCAGGCAGTGGCGGAATGCTGGCGAAACCTGACGGCGGTCGGTGCCGAACCTCTCGCTTCGACCGACAATCTCAATTTCGGCAATCCCGAACGCCCGGAAATCATGGGGCAACTGGTCCGCGCGATCGCGGGGATCGGCGAAGCATGTGAAGCGCTTGGTTTTCCGATCGTGTCCGGGAACGTGTCGCTCTACAACGAGACCAATGGCGAAGCGATCTTGCCGACGCCCACCATTGCCGGCGTCGGACTTCTGCCGGATTATTCGGTAATGGCGCGCATATCGGCGATGCAGGAGGGCGACGCGATCTTCCTGCTCGGCGGCGCCGGCAGCCATCTCGGCCAGTCGATTTACAACCGCATCGTCAACGGTCGTGCCGACGGCCCGCCCCCGCCGGTCGATCTTTTCGCCGAGAGACATAACGGCGACTTCGTTCGTTCGGCGATCCGTAACGGACAAGTCACTGCCTGCCATGACATTTCAGACGGCGGCATGGTTATCGCCTTGGCCGAGATGTGCATCGCTTCCGGCAAGGGAGCCGTCATCGACGCCGGAGAGACGGCGCCGCCGCATGCTCTCCTTTTCGGGGAAGATCAGGCCCGCTATCTTGTCACGGTGAAGGCGGAAAACGCCGGGTTTTTCGCGCTGAATGCCGAAGGCGCCGGCGTCCGTTTTCGGCAACTCGGAACGGTCGGCGGCGAGAGCCTGTCATTGACGGCGCCGGTCGCCATCGCCATATCTGTCACAGAACTGGCCGCCGCGCACGAATCCTGGTTTCCGGCCTACATGGACCCCGCCGTCCATGCCGAAGCGGCCGAATAGGAGAACCATTCCGATGCCCATGAACGCCGCCGACATCGAACGCATGATCAAGGAAGCGATCCCTGACGCTACGGTGACGATCCGCGATCTGGCGGGAGACGGAGACCACTATGCCGCGGAGGTGGTTTCGGCGAGCTTCGAGGGAAAATCGCGGGTTCAGCAGCACCAGATGGTCTACCAGGCGTTGCAGGGCAACATGGGTGGTGTGTTGCACGCGCTTGCCCTGCAAACATCCGCCCCCAAATGACAGCCAACACCCACGAGACGAAATGCCGGGCCATTGATCCGGATGCGAAAAGGAAGAAAAGATGAGCGGAATCAAAGATTTCATAGATCAGGAAGTTAAGGCGAACGACGTCGTTCTCTTCATGAAAGGCACGCCAGGCTTTCCGCAGTGCGGCTTTTCAGGCCAAGTGGTCCAGATCCTCGACTATCTCGGGGTGGACTACAAGGGCGTGAACGTGCTCGCTGACGATGAAATCCGTCAGGGTATCAAGGAATACTCGAACTGGCCCACCGTACCTCAGCTCTATGTAAAGGGGGAGTTCGTAGGCGGCTGCGATATCGTCCGCGAAATGTTCCAGGCAGGTGAGTTGCAAGGGCATTTCGAGGAAAAGGGCGTCTCGGTCAAAGGCGCGGCCTGACTTTTGAGAGCGGTCTCACACCTGAGACCCCTCCCCGCTCCAATTGCCGTCGCCTTCCAGCGGCAAGCAAAATCCTGCACCGATCTTGGGTCGCCCTTCACGGCGGCCCTCTGCAGTCTAATCGCCTCTCGCGGACTTCCCGACTGTGCCACAAGAGACTGCATTGCCGGATGGCCACCGGAACGCGCGGATTCGCGCTTCGATGCCCTACCTCTGCGTCTTTGCGGCGCACTTCATTTTCTCGTGCTCTGCGACGCCGACCCGGAACTCGCAGCCGTTTACCCGCCTACGAACGCATCACAGGAAGACCTCTTCGACGCGGTCGCGGCCGCCATCACCCGACAAGATGTTCCGGTCGCCAGGTTTCTCCGAAGCCCGCCGCAGACCAATGAAGCGGCGCGCTCGGCTGTGCTGCTGCCGGGTTTTCTGCGGTTGGCGCAGGACCATCCCATGCCACTCGTGCTGTCGGAACTCGGTTCCAGCGCGGGCCTCAACCAGAACTGGCACCGCTTCCGATACGACTATGGCTCCTGGGCCTGGGGTGATCCGTCATCTCCCGTGAGGATAAGGTGCGACTGGCCCGGACCGCCGGGAAACTATCTTCAAAAGGTGGACGTGCGGGCGAGCCGGGGCTGCGACATTGCCACCTTTCCCATCGATCGTGGCGCCGACCGCATGAAACTCAGATCGTACGTGTGGCCAGACCAGCCGGCACGTCACCAACGCCTCAACGGCGCGCTTCGGATAGCGGCCGACCACCCACCGAAAGTCGATCGGGCGAGGGCGTGCGATTGGATAGGAAAGCGGCTGGCAGAGCGAAAGCAGGGGCGGCTGCACGTCATCTTTCACACAATCATGTGGCAATACATGCCGGCCGAGGAGCAACTGTGGGTTGAGGACCTGATCAGGGAAGCCGGCGCACGGGCTAGTCGCGACGCGCCATTGGCATGGCTGCGGCTCGAAACCGATGGCGATCCGGACGGAGCAGCGCTGCACGTCACCACATGGTCAGGCCTCCCAGATGACGGGAAGACCCGGCTTCTGGCGCGCGCCGATTTTCATGGCCGATGGATCAAACCGGCGATCGGTCTTGCTGCCGAATAGAACTCGCGCCGGTAGACATCACCATCTGCAGAGCCTTATCTGCGGCCAGCAGAAGAGGAGTTAGCGCGATGAACTGGACCGTCTATCTTTCCGGGGAGATTCACACTGACTGGCGCGATCAGATAGAATCCGGCGTCAGGAAGGCCGGGTTGACGGTCACACTTACCGGTCCCGTCACCCACCATGAAGCCTCCGACGACTGCGGGGTCGCAATTCTGGGTGCGGAGGCCGACAAATTCTGGCACGATCACAAGGGAGCGCAGATCAACGCAATTCGCACGCGTTCGCTTCTCGCGGAAGCAGACATCGTCGTCGTGCGCTTCGGCGAGAAGTACAAACAGTGGAACGCAGCATTCGATGCCGGCTATGCCAGCGCTCTCGGCAAGCCGTTGATCGTCATGCATCAAGACGAGCACGCGCACGCGCTGAAGGAGGTCGACGCGGCCGCACTGGCCGTCACCAAGACACCGGATCAGGTGGTTGAAATCCTGCGCTATGTCACAAACGGCAAATTGGCGGGTTACACCGATTAATCGCGGGCACCAGGCGATCGCGTCGTTTCAACGTTATGTCGATGGCGTCATGTCCCGTGTCGCCGTTGTTCTACCCTCTGGCTGCAATTTCGCTATCGTCCTTGCCGTGAAGAAACGAACGGGAGGATAAATGGGTACCCTTGATATACGTCTTTTCGGGATGGACCCAGCGCGGGGCTTTCTGGGAGCGCCGGGCTTAGCCGAGACTCCGCTGCCAGAGGTCTGCGAAGCGGTCGTCGAGGCGGGACAGGTGTTGCCGGATCTCCTGGTTTCGGACCAATTGCGGGCGAGACTGGCCGCGCTGCCCGATCCTGTCTCCGACTCCCTGCTGCGCGAAGCACCGGAGGACAAACTCCGGGCACTAATGGTGCGCTATTCCTTCCTTGTGCAAGCCTACGTCTGGGCCGACGCGGAAGATCCGGCACACGCACTTCCGGCCAGTCTAGCCGTGCCCATCTGGCGGCTGGCGGGCCGGCTGGGACGCAAGCCGCTCCTGCTCTATGCCGGCTACGTTCTGGACAATTGGGCAATGATTGATGAAGCGGGACCCTCGGAACTCGGCAACATTCGCATGGTGCAGAAATTCCTCGCCGGCAAGGATGAAGCGTGGTTCGTTCTCGTTCACGTCGCGATCGAAGCCGAGGCCGGACGCGCATTGGGGTTGTTCGATCCGATTGTGGAAGCGGCGCGCGACGGCGACGCCACGCGCCTGGAAACCCTGTTTGCCGACATGGACAGGATCTGGACCGAGATCAACTCGATCTTCGATCGGATGCCGGAAGCTTGCGACCCTTACATCTATTTCAACCGCGTGCGCCCCTACATTCATGGGTGGAAAGACAATCCGGCTCTGCCCGGTGGTATCGTCTATGAGGGTGTCCATGAGTCCGGTGGAAGGCCGATGGCCTTTCGCGGCCAAACGGGCTCGCAATCCTCGATCGTACCTGCGATGGACGCATTGTTGCAGATCGGACACGAGGACGATCCCCTCAAAGCATTTCTCGACGACCTTCACGCATACAGGCCGCCGGAACACCGCCGGTTCATAGAAACAGCGCGAGCTGTCAGCACGGTTCGCGAAGCAGTGATGACCGCGCGATCTGCGCCCCTTACAGAAGGCTACAATCAGATTGTACGGCAAGTTGTGCGGTTCCGAACCCGGCACCTCGAATATGCCGCCTCCTACATTCACAAGCAATCGCGTACGGGCTCGGGGAACGACACGGAAGTCGGCACCGGCGGAACGCCGTTCATGAAGTATCTGAAGAAACACCGCGACGAGTCGGAAAAGCATCTGCTTGCCACTGGCACGCAATAGTCCCGGCGGTTACCCAGGGGTTGGCCGGAGTTACCCTTTCCGGCGCGGCCCCGGTCAACAATGAGAGAGCGCGATGAAAGAGACGGTGACGCCGATAACGATACCGCGCGCCGAGTTCATCGCAATGATGGCTGGCCTCATGGCGTTGAACGCGCTGGCAATCGACATCATTCTACCCGCTTTTCCCAACATCACGGCCGACTACGCCATCGAGGGAAACTCCATCCAATACACCCTGCTTTCCTATATCCTCGGTTTCGGAGCGGCGCAGCTGTTCTTCGGACCGATTGCGGACCGCTTTGGACGGCGACTTCCCTTGTTCGCAGGACTTGCCATCTACATCGCATGCTCGTTCGCCGGAGCGTTCGCTCCGACATTCGGAGCGCTTTTGCTGTTGCGTTTTATCCAAGGTATTGGCGCGGCCGGAACGCGCGTGATTGCGTTGGCCGTTGTGCGCGACACCCATGCAGGCCGAGACATGGCAGCGACGATGTCCCTGGTTATGATGGTGTTTATGATCGTTCCGATCATCGCGCCAATGACCGGACAAGGCATCATCCTCCTCGCTCCCTGGCCCTACATCTTCACCTTCATGGCGGCTCTTGCGACTTTCATGTCGCTGTGGTGCGCCATGCGCCTGAGAGAGACGCTGAACCCGTCTAACCGGCGGGAGTTAACAGTCAGCACCGTGCTACAGGGGTTCATGCTCGTCGTGTCGAACCGCATTTCGCTTTTCTACACGCTCGCAACCGCCTTCTTCTTCGGATCGCTGTTCGCATTTCTCAACACCGCGCAGCCAATCTACGTCGAGATCTACAACCTCGGAGCGAGGTTTCCGTTCGTCTTCGCGGTGGTCGCGGTCCTGATGGCTATCACATCCTTTTCCAATGCCCGTTTTGTCGGACGATTCGGCATGCGCCGCCTCTCGCACGCAGCGCTCGTCGCGCATTTCGTCCTGAGCGTAGCGGCGACGCTGATCTTTTCGACCGGACCCGTTCCGCTATGGCTGTTTCTCACCACGATCGCCCTGATCATGCCGCTATTCGGGCTGGTGGGCGCGAACTTTAACTCCATCGCAATGGAGCCGCTCGGCCGAGTCGCCGGAACGGCATCCTCCGTTCTCGGTTTCACGCAGACCGTCGGCGGCGGAATCATCGGCGCAGTGATCGGACAGGCGTATAACGGCACGGTCTTTCCCTTGATGGCCGGGATTACTGCCGTGTCTTTCATCTCTCTCGCTCTGGTGTTCGTCGCCGAAAATGGTCGATTGTTCGGCGTCGCCCAGGACGGTGCGGCCACGAAAGCGGCTGAATAAAGCGCCCGATCCGCTTAAACTGCGAAATCTCGCAGGACCGATTTACGATCGCTTAAAGTCACCCGGCGAGAGTTCGCCTATCAAGCATGTCCCGCAATCCGCCTAGGAAAGGCCGGTTGCCGCATGAGCACAGGGGGCATGGCGCGCGCAGCCGCATGTCTTCCGAATGCTTTCGGCGAACCTGATGGCGCCGACATGTCTCAAAGGACACGCTCCTCGATGATTTTCGACAAAACGCTCGCCGGACTTTCCATCCAGTCGAAAGTGTTCGTATTCGTCCTGCCGCTTGTCGTGGGAATCGTTGGCCTCGCTGCCGTGAACTACTACGCCGGTTCTATGCTGAGCCGGGGCTTGGGCGGGACGAACGCCAGCATTTCATCCCTCAGTGGCTTCAAGTCAGCCTATTCGCGCATGAATACGTTCCTGACATCGACGAACGAAGAAAGCCGCGACGCCGTGATCGAACGCCTCGACGAACAGGTGGCGGCGATGGACCGGGCGATGGACTTTGCTGCCAACGAAACCGAAACCAGCGCGCTGACCGCAGCTCGTGAAACCGCTAAACGGATCCAGGCGGGCATGGCCAGCTTATGGACCATGCATGAAACGGATGCGGCGACGCGAGCCGATATGAACGCGCATATCCAGCATCTGCTGTCGGTCAAGATGCGAATGACCGACGAAACCACGAAGCTCAAGCGAGGCGTGGAAAAAGACGAAGCCGACGCGAAGGACCTTCTGCGGCTGGCGGAGCGGTTCGCCGCCGGAGCAGATGATATCACCACATACGTACGGGAACTGAACAAGGCCAGCGTTCCGCAGGCCATGCTGGATCTGATTGGCGAACGAAAGTCAAAATACGCCCGCGTCAAACGCAAGCTTATCAAGGCCATTCCGGACGAACGGGCGGCTCTGGCACAAACGATCGACGAGAATCTCGACGCAATATTGGACCTGGGCAAGGCAAGGGTCGCGACCGACGCGACCGTCAACCGAATTCACCGTCACGCAAACGCGCTCCGTCCAGCCGGCATCCAGCTGCGCGGCCTCGCTACGCAGACTGCCCGGCAGGCAACCACCCGCTTCGCCACGCTCGACCGGTCAGTAGTCCGCGCCCGAGCACTCTACGACGAAACGCAGCGCCTCCTGCACATCATCAATTCGATACAGCTCGCCACGACCGAGTTGCTCGGGAACCCGGCACCGGCCGTCCAGGCCAAGCTCGCCAATGACCTGTCCGTCCTTGCCTCCGATCTCGATACCTTTGCGCTCAGCGCCATCGACAACCCGGACTTTCTTCCATTCGTTGACGAGTTGAGGACAATCGGCAAGCGTCTGCTTGCCAGTTCCGACCAACTGGTCGAAATCGCGACGGCAAAGACGAAGGCCTTTGAGGAGGCTGCCGATGAAGTCGACCATGCATGGGCGAATATCATCGCCTTCGCCGACAGTCAGAGCAGCAATGCCGAACATGCCCAAGGAAAGGCGCGCGGCCTCTCGGTTTCAGCGGCAGTGCTCTTTGGTCTGTTCGGCGCATTCGCCGCTGTCATGCTAATCGCGGCACTGAAACGTCCGATCAGTGCACTGACCAGCGCAATGCGCGATCTGGCGTCCGGTAATCTCGAAACCGATGTCACGGGAGTCGAAAGGGGCGACGAAATCGGCGAGATGGCGCGGGCGCTTGGCGTGTTCAAGACAAACGCGGTGGAGAAAGTGCGGATCGAGACCGAAAGCGAACGCGCTCGTGAAAGAGCGGCAGCCGAAACGCAGGCGGCCGAACGGGAGAAGCAGCGGGCACAGCAGGAGCTTCAGTCAGCAGTCAATGCAATGGAAGGGGCCCTCGACCGTCTCGCACACGGCGACCTTACCGAAACGATCGAAACGCCGTTCGCGGGCGATCTGGACAGACTGAGACTGAACCTCAACACGTCGATGGACCGCATGCGTCATACGCTATCCCGGATCCGCGACAATGCGCACACCATCCGGGACGGAAGCGATCAATTGCGCGCAGGTGCAGACGACCTGTCGCGCCGAACGGAAAGTCAGGCTGCCTCGCTGGAGGAAACGGCCGCGGCGGTCGAACAGATCTCCGCAACCGTGGCGGCGTCGACGGGACGGACCCAGGAAACAGACGGCCTGACCGCCGAGACGCGGCGCGACGCCGCCGATTCCGCCGACACTGTTGCGGACGCAGTCAAGGCCATGCATCGCATTGCAACTTCGTCCGGCGAGATCAGCCAGATCATCAGCGTCATCGAAGACATCGCATTCCAGACGAATCTCCTAGCTCTGAACGCCGGCGTCGAGGCAGCGCGCGCCGGGGAGGCCGGACGCGGGTTCGCTGTTGTCGCGCAAGAGGTTCGCGAGCTTGCCAGCCGTTCCGGGTCCGCCGCGAAAGAGATTAAGGATCTCATCGGCCGCTCGGGCGAGGAAGTGAAACATGGCGTTGAACTCGTCGACAAAACCGGCGAAGCGATCAAGCGGATCGCCTCCCGCGTGGACGAGATTGGGGAGCATATAAGCGCGATAAACAGTGCCGGCATCGAGCAGTCGACCGGCCTTAAGGAGATCAGCGCATCGGTCGGGCAGATGGACCGGACAACGCAGCAAAATGCAGCCATGGTCGAACAGACCAATGCGGCAACTCACGGGCTCGCCGAGGAGGCGTTGGCCCTGTTCGAGCTCATCGCGGAGTTCAAGCTCGAGGCGGACGGCACCCGGCTGGAAACGGCGACTTCCGCAGCCGCCTAGGTTCCTGCAGAAAGAACAGCAAAATCGAACAGCGAGCGGTCCAGCAGATGGCTGGGCCGCACATTTGTCAGGGCGCGGATCATCGTGTCCTTGCGGCCCGGCATGCGTGTCTCGAGATCGGTCAGCATCGCTTTCATGGCATTGCGCTGCAGCCCTTCCTGCGCCCCGCAGAGGTCGCAGGGAATGATGG
Source organism: Oricola cellulosilytica (assembly GCF_019966575.1). GTDB lineage: Bacteria > Pseudomonadota > Alphaproteobacteria > Rhizobiales > Rhizobiaceae > Oricola > Oricola cellulosilytica. The sequence continues at coordinate 56,910 of NZ_JAINFK010000009.1, forward strand.
GAAATCGCATCGCCGATGCGAATTTCTCTAGATCGCGCTCGGCGCAATAAGAGAGCGGGCGCAGCACCAACAAGTCGCCCTCGTCGTTGAGCAGTTTCGGCGGCATTGCAGCCAGCCTGCCGCCATGGAAAAGGTTCATGAAGAAAGTTTCGAGAATATCCTCACGGTGATGGCCAAGCACCAGGGCGGAGCAGCCTTCCTCCCGCGCAATGCGATACAGGTGCCCCCGCCGCAACCGCGAGCACAGGGAGCAGTAGGTGCGGTCCTTCGCGATCTTCTCGGTCACAATCGAATAGGTGTCCTGATACTCGATCCGATGATCAATGCCGTGGCGTTTGAGCCATTGCGGGAGGACGTCTTTCGGAAAGTTCGGTTGCCCCTGATCCAGATTGCAGGCGAGCAGTTCCACCGGGAGCAGCCCGCGGAATTTCAGATCCGAAAGCAGCGCGAGCAGACCATAGGAGTCCTTGCCGCCTGAAAGGCCGATAAGCCAGCGCTCACCGGGCGTGACCATGGCGAACTCCTCGATCGCCTGCCGCGTGTTGCGCAGCAAGCGCTTGCGCAGCTTGTTGAATTCCACGCTTCCTGGCGTCTCGGCGAAGAGCGGATGGACCCGGGTCGAGATTTCATCCTGTCGGGGAGCGTTGACATTCATGATGGCCGGTCTCGTGGTGTGGGTCCAGGCATGAAAGACATTGCCCGTGCCGGGGGTCAACAAAAAGCCGCCCGGGAAGACCAGGGCGGCTTGGCTTTGAAACGCTGTTGCGTTGAATTACCGCGAGTAGAACTCGACCACGAGGTTGGGTTCCATCTGCACCGGGTAAGGCACGTCGCCAAGCGACGGCACGCGCGAGAAGGTCGCAACCATCTTGTTGTGGTCGGCCTCGATATAGTCCGGCACGTCGCGTTCCGCGAGCTGGGTCGCCTCGATGACCAGCGCCATCTGCTTCGACTTCTCGCGAACCTCGATCACGTCGCCGGGCTTGCAGCGGTAGGAGGGAATGTTGACGCGCTTGCCGTTGACCTTGACATGGCCGTGGTTGACGAACTGACGCGCAGCAAAGATCGTGGGAACGAATTTCGCGCGATAGACGGCTGCGTCCAGACGGCTTTCGAGAAGACCGATCAGAAGATCGGGCGTGTCGCCCTTGCGGCGCTGCGCCTCGTCATAGGTCTTGCGGAACTGCTTTTCGGATATGTCGCCGTAATAGCCCTTGAGCTTCTGTTTGGCGCGCAGCTGCACGCCGAAGTCCGAAAGCTTGCCCTTGCGGCGCTGACCGTGCTGACCCGGGCCATATTCGCGGCGGTTGACCGGCGACTTCGGACGGCCCCAGATATTTTCGCCAAGACGGCGGTCGATTTTGTATTTTGACGATTCGCGCTTGCTCATCGCATTTCCTTTCACAACGTTGCACGCGAAACCGAGTTTCGCGCAAAGGAAACGCACCCTCCTCTGCCGGCCGTTTTCGCCGACTGACAGGACGGGCCGCGCACGCTTTGCGGCCATGTCCACGGGATACGTCTAAGAAAAATGCGAGGCAAAGCCCCGCACAGGCGATGCTGTTACGGCACGCGCTCCGGATTGTCAATGTCGGCTAAATGCAATCCGAAACCACGCATGAGGCGAACAACGGAGGATTGTGGATGGCCTGAGGTAAAGACCGCAAGATCAACTCCATCGGCTGCCCGGAGAACTCCAAGGGTTCCCTGGAGCGACGCCGCTCGGCGCGCAATCGCCTCGGCCGGGTCGATCCAGTCCACGGGCCACGGGGCGGTCTTGCGCATGCGATTGACGAGGAACGGATAGTGCGTGCACGCCAAGACCACAATGTCGGTGGCCCGGCCGTCCATCTTGACAAAACATGGGGCGATCTCGCGACGGACCGCGGCTTCATCGACGTATCCTTCGCGGACATACTCCTCGGCAAGCCGGGCGAGATGTTCACTTCCGACAAGCCGCACGTGGCACTTGCCCGCATACTGGCGGATTAGTTCGCGGGTGTATTGCCGCTTCACCGTCCCCGGTGTGGCGAGCACCGAAACAAGACCCGACCTCGTCCGTTCTGCTGCGGGCTTGATGGCGGGGACAGTGCCGACGAATGTCTCGCCGGGAAATACCTCGCGCAAGTGATTGATCGCCAGCGTGGAAGCCGTGTTGCAGGCGATCACCGTCATTGCGGGACGATGCACCTCGAGCAGATCTCGAAAAAGCCCCGTCAGATGGGCACGGAGCCTGTCTTCGTCCCATCCCCCAAACGGAAAGGCCGCGTCGTCGGCGACGTAGACATATCGCCAGTCCGGCATCAGCACGCGCGCTTCGCGTAGGACACCAAGCCCGCCAATGCCGCTGTCAAAGAACAGGACCGTGCGTGATCGGGTCTCACCCATCAGAGTCGCTCGCATCGCCCATCTTGCCGGATCGCTGACCGTTTGCGGATCGCCGGCGTGGATCATCACCCGGCGATCCCGATCCGCGTGGACTTGCCGGTGAGAATCGATCGAGACTCGAGATAATTCCACGCAGCACACGAATTTCCTCGCTGGAAAATCCCGGACGCGTCAACACCGCCCGAAGGCTCTCGGTCATGACCGGCTTGCGCTCGGGGGGACGAAAGTACCCCCGGCTTTCCAGGGCAGTCTCCAGCTGCGCAAACATGCCGAACAATTCTTTCTTGGGTGCCGACAGAAATTCGGGACCCGCGAATTGGGTTGCCGTCTCGCTTGCGAGTCCGGATTTCATCCATTCGTAGCTCATCAGAAGAACGGCCTGTGCGAGATTGAGCGATGCGAATGCGGGGTTGACGGGAAATGTCACTATGTCGTCGGCAAGGCCAACCTCTTCATTGTCCAGTCCGAAACGTTCCCGCCCGAACACGATCGCGCCGGGTTCGGACCGTGCATGCATCGACCTAAGCCTGCGCGCCGCCTCGACCGGTCCGAGCACGGTTTTGAATCCGTCGCGCTGGCGCGCCGTGGTGGCGACGACGTATCGCGCGCCTGCCAACGCTTCGGCGAGGGTGTCGTGGACGCTGGTGCGCTCGATGACATGCGAAGCTCCACTTGCCGCCGCTTGCGCCTTGGAATTGGGCCAGCCGTCACGCGGGTTGACGAGCCGAAGATCAGCCAACCCGAAATTCGCCATGGCCCGCGCCACCATGCCGATGTTCTCGCCGAGTTGCGGTTCGACGAGCACGATCGAGGGGCCTTCTGCGATCAAATCGCGCTGTCTGTCGGTGCCTGCCATGCTCAGCCTGTCATTTATTCGGCAGCACCTGCCACAACTGCCCTCTCAATGGAACAACGCATCCCTGATAAAATCCGGAATGCGTTGGACTGCCGCGAGTGCTCGCTTGAGACGCGACTGCGCCCGCCGGTCGAGGCGAGAAATATCAACCCTGTTGGAAACCGGGATTCCCGTAGAAATGTCAATCGTCTGCTGTTCGAGCATCATCGTCATCAGCAGGCCATGCGCCTGCGCCACCGCCTTCATATCGCTGACCGGCATTCTGTCGAGTTTGCAAAGTTCGTCGAGCCGCTCCGCAGTCGAGCGAACGGATATCCCGTGGCGGATGGCCATCGCGCGTGCCGCGGACACGACCGGGAAGAGCCCGTACTTCTTCAGATCTATCCGGCCATTGTCGGTCCTGAAGCCGCCGAGCACGCCGGTGGCCGCCGGAACGGCACGGGCGCCCTCGCCGAGCAGCTTGGCAAACGTGGGCGACATGGCACCCTTTTCATAGGCATATCGGCGCAGAATGGTCGCCGGTTCCGTTGCGCCATGAACATGCCGCATATCGAAAAATATATCGATATTCAGCATGTCCTCGGGACGGGATCTTCCAACCCATTCGTCGACACGTTCCTTCCAGGTTTCAAGCGATCCGCGCCACGATTTGTTGCGGGCCATCACCCCGCCCTGACACAGGGGTACGCCGGCGAGGTGGAGGTTGTCGCTCATGTGCCCCGCGAATATCGAGAACCAGCGGTCGGCGTTGCTCTCAGGATCGCCGTTCTCGAAAACGATGGCGTTGTCCTGATCGGCCGCAAGCAGGCTCTCGCCCCGGCCCGCCGAGCCCAGCACCAGCACGCTGTAAGCGCATGGCGCTTCTCCCTCACCTCCTTTGCGCATTGTCTCGGCCGCAAGTTCGGCGGAGCGCGCCGTGATGGCGCAAAGCTCATCGGACACTATCTCGGAAATATGCCGGGCCTCGAGCCCCTGCTGTAGAAGCGAAGAGGCGACGCCCGCCAACTTCGACCAGGCTTCCGCAAGTGTCGCCGGGGTTTCCGCGGTCTCGATCAGAAAATGCATGTCGGCCGCAGCGCTTGTGCGCAGTTTCAGGAAGTCGCGCGCAGAGACTACGCCGGTCAGCCTTCCGGTCGCATCGGTGACGGCGAGATGGCGAATTCGGTTCCGTCGCATCGCCGAAATCGCGCGGAAAACGAAGTCCTCTTCGAGGACAGACCTCAACGGGCGGTTCGCCAGTTCCCCGGCCGGCCGCGTCATTGCCGACGCGCCATCGCGATGGAGCGCCCGCAAAACATCGCGCTCGGTGAGGATCGCGTACTCGCCGACATCGGCGTCCTCCTCTCCCCTATCGTGCAGAAAAAGTGAACTGATCTGGCGCACCGCCATCTCTTCTATCGTTCGGGAAAGCGGCAGGTCGGACTTCCCGACTACCGGCGGCGAGGCCATGGCGTCCCGGACCCGGTGTCTGAACGCGAAGGGATCGCCAATGCGCAACGAACTGAACCATCCGTTCGAAGGTGGCCGCTCGAAGGGTTCAGACCAGCCGGAACGGGCGTGCTCCTGAAGAACATGATCGAGCTTCGCGCAGGCGGCCTCAGCCTCCGCAAGCGTCCTGACGCCGCGAGCCGCGAGCCGCGCAGCCAGGACAATAAAGATTTCCGCCGCAGTGCGTGCGTCGCCGAGCGCATCATGCCGGCCGACCACGGGTACGCCGAGCCAATCCGCGATCGCGTCGAGCGAATAATCAGGCAGGCGCGGATTGGCGAGTACCGTTAGCAGGCGGACACAGAGCGAGCGCGGTTGCCGCCACAAAAGGCCGTTGCGTTCGGCCTCCCGCTCCAGAACCGCGAAATCGAAACCGAGCGAATATCCAACGACCAAACGGTCGCGCCGATAATTTTCAAAGGCATTCCAGCACTCGGTAAAGGGCTGGGATTCCTTTACCGCCGCATCATCGATGGCATGAATGGCGGTAGCTTGGGGCGGAATGGCAATTCCCGGATTGACCAGAACCTCAAAGGTGTCCGTTTCATCGAGCACACCCTTGCGCAAGCCGACCCCACCAAGTTGAACGATCCGCGCGATCCTGGTGTCGAGGCCGGTCGTTTCGGAATCGAATCCGACCGCATCGACCGCGATCAGCGGCGTTGCGTCACTCAGTTTTGCCATCGTCGCGACCCTCTCCCGTTAGGCCTGCTAACCATGGGTACGTCGCTTCGACGCGGCCATGCGGTATGTCAATTCCCAGTCATCTTCACATACCGATCTGATGGTTTGCACCCCACTATCGGCTTTGCTATAGCCACGCCACTCTCCCGGCTGCGTTCGCAGCGCACAATCATTCGAGGCAATTCATGGCAAAGATAAAGGTCGACAATCCAGTCGTCGAACTCGACGGCGACGAAATGACCCGCATCATCTGGCAGTTCATCAAGGACAAGCTGATCCACCCGTATCTGGATATCGATCTGAAATATTACGATCTCGGCATGGAGTCGCGTGACGCGACCGACGACCAGATCACCGTGGATGCGGCCAACGCCATCAAAAAATATGGCGTCGGCGTCAAATGCGCGACCATTACACCAGACGAGGACCGGGTCGAGGAATTCGGCCTGAAGAAAATGTGGCGCTCCCCGAACGGTACGATCCGCAATATCCTCGGCGGCGTCATCTTCCGCGAACCGATCATCTGCAAAAATGTGCCGCGTCTGGTCCCGGGCTGGACACGGCCGGTCATCGTCGGCCGTCACGCGTTCGGCGATCAATATCGGGCGACGGACTTCAAGTTTCCCGGCAAGGGAAAACTGACGATGAAATTCGTCGGCGAGGACGGCACCGAGATCGAACACGAGATATTCGACGCACCTGCCGCGGGCATCGCCATGGGCATGTATAATCTGGATGCCTCCATCGCCGATTTCGCACGCGCCTCGCTCAATTATGGCCTGCAGCGCAAGGTGCCGGTCTATCTTTCGACCAAGAACACCATTCTCAAGGTCTATGATGGACGCTTCAAGGACATCTTCCAGGAGATCTACGAGGCCGAATTCGCAGACCAGTTCAAGGAAGCGGGTATCACCTACGAACACCGGCTGATCGACGACATGGTTGCCGCCAACCTCAAATGGTCGGGCGGCTACGTCTGGGCCTGCAAGAACTACGACGGTGACGTGCAGTCGGACACCGTTGCGCAAGGCTTCGGGTCACTCGGCCTGATGACCTCAGTGCTGATGACGCCTGACGGCAAAACCGTCGAAGCTGAAGCCGCGCACGGCACGGTCACCCGCCACTACCGCCAGCACCAGAAGGGCGAGGAAACCTCCACAAATTCGATCGCGTCGATCTTTGCTTGGACGCGCGGTCTGGCGCATCGCGCCAAGCTGGACGGCAACGACGCGCTCGCCAAGTTCGCATCGACCCTCGAAAGGGTCTGCGTCGACACCGTGGAATCGGGCTTCATGACCAAAGACCTGGCACTTCTGATCGGCCCCGATCAGCCGTGGCTGTCCACGACCGGTTTCCTCGACAAGATCGACGAGAACCTGCAGAAGGCGATGGCCGCCTAAGGGGCAGCCGATCCCTTCGAGAAAGCGAAAGGCCGCGGAGGTTTCCGCGGCTTTTTTCATTGACTGAAGACTTTATCCAGCCAAAGCCGCCCGTACTGCCTCGATAGCCGCGTCGGCTCTGGCGCCATCAGGTCCACCCGCCTGGGCCATGTCCGGCCGTCCGCCGCCGCCCTTGCCGCCCAAGGCCTGTGAAGCCGCGCGCACCAGATCGACGGCATTGAACCGGTCGGTCAAGTCCTCGGTGACGGCAACGACGACGCTGCCCTTGCCGTCCTCGGACGCCGCCGCGAGCGCGACAACTCCGCTACCGACCGAATGCTTGGCGTCGTCGGCCATCGGTTTCAGATCGCGCGGCGAAACGCCATTCACAACGCGGCCGACGAAGCGTGTGCCGGCGACTTCCTCCGGACCGGTACCGCTCTCCGACGGACCGGCAAGGGCGAGCGCCTTTTTGGCCTCGGTCAACTCGCGCTCGAGCTTGCGACGCTCGTCGAGCAGAGCCTCGACACGCGCGACGACCTCATCGGGGCCGGATTTCAGGGCTGACGCAAGGGCGCGCACGCGCTCGTCCTGCTCTTCCAGATATTTGCGCGCCGCTTCGCCGGTCAGGGCCTCGATGCGACGCACACCGGAAGCAACGGCTGTTTCGGAGACGATCTCGGCAATGCCGATCTCGCCCGTGGACCGGACATGGGTCCCGCCGCACAATTCAACCGAATAGGTCTTGCCTTTCTTTTCGCCACGGGTGGCGGTCCCCATCGAAACAACGCGGACCTCGTCCGCGTATTTCTCGCCGAACAGCGCCATCGCGCCGGTCTCGCGAGCGTCGTCCAGCGCCATGAGGCGCGTGGTGACCGGCGAATTCTGCAACACCATTTCATTGGCAATATCGGCAATTTCATCAAGCTCCCTATCCGACAGCGGTTTCGGATGGGAGAAGTCGAAACGCAACCGGTCCTCCGCGACGAGTGAGCCCTTCTGCGCGACGTGAGTGCCGAGCACCTCGCGCAGCGCCTCGTGCAAAAGGTGCGTAGCGGAGTGATTGGCCCGGAGGCGTGTCCGCCGCCAATGGTCGATTTCCATTTCGACGGCGGCACCGGTCGCCAGTTCTCCCTCGACCACCTTTCCGATGTGGACGAAGACGCGATCGGCCTTCTTGTGCGTGTCGGATATCTCAACCGAAACGCCCTCGCCGCGCATCACGCCGCGATCGCCTTGCTGTCCGCCGGATTCGCCGTAGAACGGAGTCTGATTGACCACGATGGCGATCTCCTCGCCGGTCTCGGCCTTGTCGACTTCCGAACCGTCGCGCACGATCGCCTGCACGACACCTTCCGCCTTTTCGGTCTCGTAGCCGAGGAAGTCCGTCGCACCGTGCTTGTCCCGGATCGAAAACCATACGGCCTCCGTGGCCTGGTCACCCGAGCCCGCCCATTTTGCCCGGGCTTCCGCGCGCTGGCGTTCCATCGCTTTATTGAAGCCCTCCATGTCGACGGAAACGCCGCGCCGGCGGAGCGCGTCCTGGGTAAGATCGACCGGGAACCCGTATGTGTCGTAGAGCTTAAAAGCCGTCTCTCCCGGAAGGGCGTCGCCCTCCGACAGACGCGCGCTCGCATCGTTCAACAATGCAAGGCCACGGTCGAGCGTCTTTCGGAAACGCCTCTCCTCAAGATGCAGCGTCTCGGTGATCAGCGGCTGCGCGCGTGACAATTCCGGATAGGCCTGCCCCATCTCCTGCACCAACGCCGGCACCAGCCGGTACATCAATGGGTCCTTGGCACCGAGAAATTCGGCATGGCGCATGGCGCGACGCATGATGCGGCGGAGCACATAACCGCGACCCTCATTGGATGGCAAAACACCATCGGCGATCAGGAACGACGAGGCACGCAGATGATCCGCGATCACCCGGTGGCTGGCCGCGTGTTCGCCTTCCGCCTTCGTGCCCGAAAACTCCTCGGAGGCGGCGATCAGGTGGCGGAACAGATCAATGTCGTAATTGTTATGCTCGCCCTGCAATACGGCCGCAATTCGCTCGAGACCCATGCCGGTGTCGATCGACGGACGCGGCAGATCGATCCTGTCGTCAACGGCGAGCTGCTCGTATTGCATGAAGACGAGGTTCCATATCTCGATGAACCGGTCGCCATCCTCGTCCGGGCTTCCGGGCGGGCCACCGGGAATTCCTTCCCCGTGATCGTAGAAAATCTCCGAGCAGGGGCCGCACGGGCCGGTATCGCCCATGGCCCAGAAATTGTCGTGTGTCGGAATGCGAATGATCCTGTCTTCCGGCAGACCGGCGATCTTCTTCCAAAGGTCGAAGGCGTCGTCGTCGGTGTGATAGACGGTGACCAGCAGCTTCTCCGCCGGTAGGCCATATTCCTTCGTGATCAGCTCCCAGGCAAGTTCGATCGCCGTTTCCTTGAAGTAATCGCCGAACGAAAAATTGCCGAGCATCTCGAAAAAGGTGTGATGGCGCGCGGTGTAGCCGACATTGTCGAGATCATTGTGCTTGCCGCCGGCGCGGACGCACTTCTGCGATGTCACGGCACGCGAGTAAGGCCGCTTCTCAAGACCGGTGAAAACGTTCTTGAACTGCACCATGCCGGCATTGGTGAACATCAATGTCGGATCATTGTCGGGAACGAGCGGGCCCGACGCCACGACCTCGTGCCCGTTGCGGGCGAAATAATCGAGGAATGCCTTGCGGATGTCGTTGACGCTGTTCATGAAAACCTGCCTGAGAGAGACGTGACGGGGCACGCGCGATGAGCTTTGCCATACTCAATCGCGCGGCGTCCTGTCCAGCATATCAGCGCAAGGGAAGGATGGTTCAAGCCGTTCAGATCTAAACGGCAAACCCGGCAGCCTTCGGCAAGACCGCCGGGATCAGAAACTCACTGCACAATCCGCGTCGCCGCGGACGAAATTACCGCCATCAGCCTTCGGCAGCCTTGCTGTCGCCATCCTCACCAGCCGCACCCGCCTCATCGGCAAGAAACTGCTCGGCGATCAGCCCGGCATTCTGCCGCAACGAAAGTTCGATCTCGTCGGCGATTTCCGGATTTTCCCGCAGGAACTGCTTTGAGTTCTCACGCCCCTGTCCGAGTCGCTGACTGTTATAGGAGAACCACGCGCCGGACTTCTCGACAATGCCGGCCTTCACCCCCAGATCGATCAGTTCGCCGGTCTTGGAAACACCCTCACCATACATGATGTCGAACTCAACCTGCTTGAAGGGCGGCGCCATCTTGTTCTTGACCACCTTGACGCGGGTCTGGTTGCCGACAACCTCATCACGGTCCTTCACCGAGCCGATACGGCGAATATCGAGACGAACCGAAGCGTAGAACTTCAGCGCGTTTCCGCCGGTCGTGGTTTCCGGAGAGCCGAACATCACGCCGATCTTCATGCGAATCTGGTTGATGAAGACCACCATGGTGTTGGAACGCGAGATCGACGCGGTCAATTTACGCAAAGCCTGGCTCATCAGGCGGGCCTGAAGGCCCGGAAGCGAATCGCCCATCTCGCCCTCGATTTCGGCGCGCGGTGTGAGAGCTGCCACCGAGTCGATCACCAGCACATCGCAGGCCCCGGAACGCACCAGCGTATCCGCGATTTCAAGCGCCTGCTCACCCGTGTCAGGCTGCGAAATCAGAAGATCCTCGAGCGCCACGCCAAGCTTGCGGGCATAGATCGGATCGAGAGCGTGCTCGGCATCGATGAAGGCGCAGATGCCACCATTCTTCTGTGCTTCCGCGACGGTCTGAAGGGCAAGCGTCGTCTTGCCTGAGCTTTCCGGGCCGTAGATTTCGATGATCCGTCCCTTGGGAAGACCGCCGATGCCCAATGCGATATCCAGGCCAAGCGATCCGGTCGACACAGTTTCGATCTCAACAACCTGCTCATTGACGCCGAGACGCATGATCGAGCCCTTGCCGAAGGTCCGCTCGATCTGCGACAGCGCCGCATCCAGTGCTTTTGTCTTATCCACCTGCTTGTCCTCAACCAGACGCAAACTGTTTTGAGCCATCTTGTCCTCACCCTTAGGTTATCGCCGCATCGCGCGCAAACTTGAAATCAGTGTTTCTACTTGTACGCGATTTGTTCCGCTTTGGCAACTTCTGCAAGCGACTGAAATCGAAGCATTAATGAGTTTTGTTTTATTTTTGTTCTTGTTCGGGCAAAACCGGATGTATCCGCTTGGAACAGGCTGGCGGGCCGCAAGCCCGGTACCGCGACATCCCGTCGGGCCTGACGATTGACCTTGAGGCGATTCTCGCGTCAGACACAGAACAGCCATAAGGCGCTCCTCCGGAGCCGATCGATCAACCGTCAGCAGCGAGACCGTTTTGAATTCCGCCGGACACGAAACGACACTCCTCGGAATCGGCGGAGCGCATATCGACCGTATCGGTCGCGTGAGCGGCGATCACCGTCCGGCGGCTTCCAATCCGGGACGTCTGATAACGACTGTCGGCGGCGGTACGCTGAACGCGCTTCGCACCGCCCGGCTTCGCGGTGTAGAGCGTGTCGCCCTGATTTCGGCGCGCGGCGGCGATGCAGACGGGTTGCAAGTGGAAGAGGCGGTGGCGGATGCAGGCATCGCCGACATGTCGGCGGTCTTCTTGGATCGCCAAACGGCAACCTATACCGCGATCCTCGACCAGAACGGCGATCTCGTCACTGGTCTAGCGGATATGGATCTCTACGAGACCGCATTGCTCCGTCAGCTCCGAAGACGTGAACTGCGAGACGCGATCGGCAGCGCAGCCACGATAATGACCGACGCCAATCTTCCGGTGGCAGCACTCGAGACGATTGCGGGGATGAGCGCCGCACCGCTCCATGCGATCGGCGTTTCCCCGGCGAAAGTGAGCCGGCTCGCTCCAATTTCCGAACGCATCGCCACGCTCTTTATCAACATGCGTGAACTGGCGGCGTTGACCAAGGCAGACGCGATACCCCCTGCCCTCACCGCGCTAGGGAAGTTGGGCTTCGGGCGCGCCGTCATTACCGACGCCGGCAGATCGGTCACTGTAGTCGACCACGGCAAGCGCTGGACAATCTCGCCGCCGGAGGTGAAGCAGGTCACTGACGTTACGGGAGCAGGCGACGCGCTTGCCGGCGCAACTGTTGCCCGTCTGGCTCTCGATCCGGACGCCACGCTGGTCGAGGCAGTGTGCGAGGGCGTTGCCGCGGCGCAGATGACCCTCCGCTTCGAGGGCCCGATCGCAAGAACGCTTACCGGTCCCGAGTTTGATTCAATACGTGGGCACATTGGCGTGTCCGAAACAGTTTGAGGACACATCATGACGCGCTACCGGATATCCGACGAGGTCGCCGCTGCCCTGGCAGACGGTGAAGCCGTCGTTGCGCTGGAATCCACCATCATCACGCATGGGATGCCCCATCCCGACAATCTGGCGATGGGCCGTTCGGTCGAAAGCGAAATCCGCTCGCACGGCGCCGTTCCCGCCACCATCGCGGTCATCGAGGGGACGCTGCACGTCGGACTCGACGCCGCGCAGGCCGAGACGCTCGCGCAGGCCGCGGCACCCGCCAAGCTGTCGCGAGCCGACCTTGCCTTCGCCATGGAGCGAGGCCTGACCGGTGGCACCACCGTCGCCGCCACCATGATGGCGGCACATCTCGCCGGGATCGAAGTGTTCGCCACCGGCGGTATCGGTGGTGCGCATCGCGGGGCGGAAAACAGCTTCGACGTATCCGCCGATCTCGACGAGCTGGCACGGACACCGGTGACGGTGGTGTGCACCGGAGCGAAGGCCATTCTCGATCTCGACAAAACGCTGGAGATTCTTGAGACGCGGGGGGTGCCCGTTGTGGCCTTCCGTCAGAATGCGTTTCCAGCATTCTGGTCACGGCATTCGGGAAGAGAAGCACCGCTTCGCCTCGACCGCGCGGAGGATATCGCCGGTTTCATGGCAACGCGGCGCAGCATGCCGGAACTGCATCACGGCGGAGTGCTGATAGCCAATCCCGTTCCTGCTTCCGACGAGATTCCCCTCGATGAAATGTCCACCCATATCGAGCAGGCCGTCGACGAGGCGGCGAAGGCGGGCGTAACGGGCAAGGCAGTGACGCCGTGGTTGCTTGGTCGCATTCTCGAGATCACCGAGGGGCGCAGCCTGAAAACCAATATCGCGCTTGTGGAAAACAATGCCCGCCTTGCGGCGGACATTGCCGTTGCAAACGCTGAACGCAGGCGACGGGACCATCATCACCCGCTGTGACCGACCGCACATCAACGCTGTCGGACAGCCTGTAACGTCTTCTGAGCGCCGCAGAAAGCTCTGCGGCCTCAACAGAGGAGACGCAACCATGAAAGCCGTCACGTTTAAATCCGCCTTGGCAGCCACCGCAATCTCCGCCACAGTGCTGACCTCGGGTGTCATGCCTGTCAGCACGGTCTCCGCGGAAACCATTCTCGTTCCGGGTATCGAACACCGGGTGCGCCCGCTGCGGCCGGACTTCTGCGCGACCAGGCCGACACTCTGCCGCCCCGGCCCGACCGTACGTCCGATCGCACCAGGACCGGGACCCGCGCCTGCTCCGGCTCCGAGGCGCTCGGGTGGTTTCAGCAAGGATCAAATGCTTGGCCTCGGGATCGTAGGCGGCGTGATCGCCGGAGCGGCCATCGCCAATGCGACCCGGCCGCGCGAGGTGATCGTGCAACCGCAAGGTAACGCCAACGCACATGTGGACTGGTGTTTCGGGCGGTATCGCAGCTACCGGATCGCCGACAACACGTTCCAGCCCTATCACGGCCCGCGCAGGCAGTGCATCTCGCCCTATATCTGACCCGAACCTCCCCGGCTGGGGGCGGCGTCCCCTCGCCCGGCCCCGGTCATCCCTGCCCCCGGAAGCCACACCGCTTTCGGGGGCAGGGACCGGAAGCGCGCCGCTTTCGGGGGCAGGGACCGGAAGCGCGCCGCTTGACACCCTCCCGATCTGTGCAACCATCGGCTGAAACCGCCGCCGGGCCAGCCGCAAATCATGGATTCGCTGAAATCTTTCGAACTTTTCGCCTCCCTCAACGACGCGCAGGACAAGCGCTTCTCTGCAATGGCCCGGACCAGCGATTTCGGCGAGAACGAACTCGTGGTCGATTACGAGGACGAAACGCGCAACGTCTTCCTGATCCGGTCGGGACGGGTCCGGGTGATCCTGCGAATCGCGACGGGGCGCGAAGTGATCCTGGGCGAATTCGCGGAAGGCGAGTGTTTCGGAGAACTGGCGGCAATCGACGGCACCACCCGTTCGGCCAATGTGACGGCCATGGTCAACACCCGTGTCGCCACCCTGCCCCAGGCGGTCTTTCTCGAAATACTGCGTGAAAACCCCGACGTGGCGCTGGAGCTCATGCGGTCGATGTCGGCGCTGATCCGCTCGCTCAACACGCGGCTTGCCGAACACGCATTCCTGCCCGCCAAATACCGGCTCTACTCCGAGCTGATCCGGCTGTCGAAACCGCGTAAATCACCCGGCGACGGGATTTCCGGACAGCGCATCATCTCACCGCCGCCGATCCAGCTCGAACTGGCCGAGCGCATCGGCTGCCGGCGCGAGGTGGTGAGCCGGGAGATCGCGAAAATGGAAAGGGAAAAGGTCGTGGAGCGCTCGCGCGGCGGGCTGATCCTCGCCGACATGGCCGAACTGAACCGCCGCCTTTCAGAGGGCTGGGACGCCGGGGGCGGCTGAACCTACGGGCGGCTATCGCGAAAACCCCGGAGCGGACGCCCCGGGGTTTGCATCATTCAGGAGCGCTTGAAACGCTCGCGCAGATAGGCGGGAACGACGCCGTGAATCACGGTGCCCTCGTCGCGGTGCGAGCCGCCCGTGGTCGCCGCGAACCAGGCCGCAGCCGCCGACAATGCAGCGCCGGCCGCTGACGCGAAGTTGAACACGACCCCCACGGTCGCCGCGTGGCGGAGCGCTTCGGCGGTGGTCTCGGTCGCAGACGCCTCGGCCTCTGCGGCAGCGCCGGCGCTGGCAAGCGCCGTCATCACCGACAGGGCCAGCATCGCCACAATGGAGGAAACCGCCCACACAACGATGCCATGCGTGCCGTCGCGGAACTCCGACTCGTCTTCGGTCGCGTCATGGAAGCGGGTGCGCATGCGCCCGGCAACATAACCGCCAGCCGACGCGCTGACGAGCGCCACGAGGATCACCCAGAGGCCGGCCACGAGCACATTCCAGGAAATGCCGCCGCCTTCCAGGGTCGCCTCCTCGGCGGCGGACAGGCCGACGCCCGCGCCGAACTGCGTCAGAAGCATGGAGAGCGCGAGCGCAATGGCCGCGCCGCCGAATACCGGACCCCACTCCAGATAGGAACCGGAGGCCGCGGGAGGCGTGGATGGTGCCGCCGCGACGGTCTCTACGGTCGCGGTCTTGGCCGCTGCCGTTCTCGACCGCGGACGTGCGGTGGACGAAGACGCGGTCTTCGCCGCGCCGGTCGTCTTGTCTGCAGGTTTGGCTGCCATGGATCTCACCGCAGGCCGAAGAGCGACAGGATAAAGAGAACGACGACGACGAGGCCGACGAGATAAATAATACCATGCATGGAAATGTCTCCCGATCAGTGTTGACGAGAACGCAACGCTGCAACGCGCCAATGGTTCCGTCAATCGGCGTGAACGCGCTAGCGTAATTCCGCGCCTGCCGGGATGCTCGAACGGGCGGCGGAGATGCGGCCCGAACCTGGGCCCGGACCGCACCCGCCCAGCCCCGGTTTACTTGCCCGGTTTCGGTTTCTGCGCCGGTTTCGGCGACGGCTTGCCCTGTGTCGACATAGTGGTTTTCCAAGTCGGTCCGTCGCGGCGGCCCCCGCCGGAATTGGCTGTCAGGCACGCGATGGACGGCTTCGATTCGACGCCGCAATTCCGACTTTTTTTCGGCAGCCGCAGCGCCCTCCTCCCGTATTTTTTCGGGGGCGATTTTGCGGGATTTCGGGGGCGCGGTTCCCTCCCCCTTGTGGGAAGGGATGCCCGGAGTATTCCGGATTTCCGTCCATGCGCCCCCTCTGTCACTCCGTGACATCTCCCCCGCAAGGGGGGAGAGTGGATGGACTTCGTCACGGTGCGCCGATCGCATTGCCCCTCTCCGTCGCTTTGCGACACCTCTCCCCCACGCCGTGGGGGCGAGGAAGGGCGCTGTGCCCTGTGTTCCCCTCGTCATCCTCGGGCTTGACCCGAGGATCTACGGCTGAACGGCGCCCTTGGTCCATGGATCCTCGGGTCAAGCCCGAGGATGACGACTTTTGCTTTTGGCATTGACGGCAGCCTCCAACATTCAGCCAAGCTTCCTCATCGCCACGCCCCGTTTCCGGTCTGGCCATTGAAGATCAGGAAGACGGGCGGTCGGGGGATCGCTTCGTCTATTGTAGTAGTGCGATCTTCCGACCGCCCCTTTCGGCGTTCTTCCGGTTCGGGCCTGCATTGGCGCTGGGAGATCGCTCGTCCCGACTGCCCCGGCGGTTAAACCTTCGGTCCGCAAGCGACGGAACCTCTT